>JAYVMW010000016.1:0-381095 GCA_043758755.1 Oxalobacteraceae bacterium | reverse complement strand
TGGGTATTCTGGTCCATCGTGACCGGTCATTCTGGTATCGTGACCGGCCATTCCGATTGAACGTGACCGGCCATTCTGGTTTATCGTGACCGATTTCAGGTAATTCCAGAATCAGCGGTCACGATGCCAGAATCACTGGTCACGATACCAGAATGTCGGTGTACTACAGAATAATGGTGTTACGCATTTGATATGAGAACAGGTACGATCTCCAGTTTTTGGAGATACCGTGCCTGCACCAAGGATCAGTATGCGTAAGATAAAAGAGATATTGCGATTGAAGCTGGATGCCAGGCTGTCGCATGAACAAATTGCTGCGGCACTCGGCATTTCCAAAGGCGTAGTCACCAAATATGTCGGGTTAGCTTCGGCTGCCGGATTGACGTTGAGCCAAGTGCAGGAGGCCGACGAAACACAACTGCAGCACCGTCTGGCGGGACCTGGCAAGAAACCCCTCAACCACGTTCAACCCGATTTCGGTCGTGTGCATCAGGAGTTGCGTCGCAAGGGCATGACCCTGGCCCTGCTCTGGGAAGAGTACTGTGCCGATCATGCGGATCAGCAGACCTATGCGTATTCCCAATACTGCGACAAGTACAACCGGTTTGCAAAACTGCTCAAACGCTCCATGCGGCAGATTCATCGTGCTGGCGAGAAGTTGTTTATCGACTTTGCCGGGCCGACGATTCCGCTCGCGGATGGCACACGCGGTCACATCTTTGTCGCCGCCATGGGTGCATCCAGTTACACATTCGCCTATGCCACGGAACGGGAAACGATGGTTGATTGGCTTAACGGCACCGCCCGTGCATTACAGTTTTACGGTGGCGTGCCACAGCTGATTGTTCCCGACAATCCCAAGGCAATGATTGCCAATGCCGATCGTTATGAGCCTCGTGCCAACGACACCGTGCTGGATTTCGCCCGGCATTACAACACGTCGATTTTACCAGCGCGTCCCTATCACCCTCAGGACAAAGCCAAAGCAGAATCCGCCGTGCAAATTGTCGAACGCTGGATCATGGCGCGCTTGCGTCATCACACCTTTACCAACGTACACGAAGTGAATGCAGCAATCATTCCTTTGCTGACCCGGCTGAATCAGAAGTTGTTTCAGAAACTGCCAGGCAGTCGCGCCAGCACATTCACATCCATCGATGCGCCAGCCTTGATGGCATTACCCACCCAGCCTTATGAAATCGCGTGGTTTAAAACGGTTAAAGTGCATGTCGACTACCACGTCAATATTGAGCGGCATCGTTACAGCGTGCCGCATGCACTGGTCGGTCAGGTTCTGGAAGCGCGCATGACCAAGACGATGGTTCAGCTGTTGCATCGTGGCGAACGGGTCGCCAGTCATCCGCGCAATGCCAGCGTGGGCGGATTCAGCACCATCGACGATCACATGCCCACAGCACATCGGGCGCACCAGCAATGGACACCAGAGCGATTCATTCACTGGGGTCAAACTATTGGGCCAGCCACCGCAGAAGCGGTCACCAGAATCATGGCTGAGAACAAACATCCAGAACATGGCTACCGCACCTGTCTCGGATTGCTTTCACTGGCCAAGCACTATGGCAAGGAACGACTGGAAGCAGGCTGTGCCGTGGCATTGCAGATTGGTGCGTGCCAGTACCGGCACGTACGCAATATCCTGAAGAATAATCGTGACCAGCATACCGTGACCGCAAAGGAATGGGTTAGTCCAGACCATGCTCACCTGCGCGGTTCAGACTACTACCAATAACAAGGACAAGATAATGATACAAACTACGTTAACCCAATTACGCACATTAAAACTCGCGGGTTTAGCAAGCGCATTAGAAGAACAGTTGATCCAACCCGGCATGACAGCCATGAGTTTCGAAGAACGTCTGGCAATGCTGGTTGACCGGGAAGTCAATTGCCGGAACGACCGCCATTTACAGCGACTGCTTAAAAACGCACGCTTGAAATATGGACAGGCATGTATTGAAGAACTAGACAGCAAGACAGGTCGAGGCATTAACCGCAGCGAAGTAATGAGTCTGGCACTCGGGGACTGGGTCAGTGCCGGTCATTGTGTTCTCATTACCGGGCCGACGGGTGCCGGGAAATCTTGGCTGGCCTGCGCTCTGGCGCAATATGCCTGTCGTCGTGGCTACACTTCTGTCTATCAACGAGTACCCCGTCTACAGGAAGAACTGCGTATTAAACATGGCAGTGGCGTCTTCAGCAAATGGCTGCTGCAACTCGCCAAGACCGACGTTCTCATATTGGATGATTGGGGGATGGGAAGCATTGATAGCATGACGCGTTCTGATCTGCTGGAAATTATTGATGACCGGGCTGCCAGCAAGGCGACCATCATTACCAGTCAATTACCGCTTGAACACTGGCATGCCTGGATCGGTGATGCCACGATTGCCGATGCCATACTGGATCGCATCATGCAGAAAAACCATCGGTTCACACTGACCGGTGATTCAATGCGCGTAAATAAACAAAAAAACAGCAAAAAGGAGAAAAACATGGATCCATCGTGACCGATGACATTACAATTTAACCGCGTAACACCATTTTAGTAAGCGTGCTGCCAGCACCGTTATTGACATTGCGCCAGGAATTTATCTTTAATTGGATCGCGAAGGCTGAAGTTTTTCAGCAACATTCCATGGCAATAATTCATCAATCCGATTGATCGGATGATCAGCGATGTGGGTAAAGACGTAGCGCAAATACGCCTGCGGATCAATGTCGTTGAGCTTGGCACTGACAATCAACGAGTAATACGCGGCGGCGCGCTCGCCACCACTGTCAGAACCCAAGTGCAAGAAATTTTTGCGACCCAAGGCAACACCGCGCAACGCATTTTCTGCAAGGTTAGTATCGATTTCAACACGACCATCCTCACAGTAATACAGCAATGCTCGCCATTGGTTGAGCAAGTATTGAATCGATTTGGTTGTATCTGACTGGGTTGACAGTGTCAGCAGCCGGTTTCGTAACCACTGTTCAAAGTCCTGCAACAAAGGTAATGCCTGTTCCTGCCGGATACGCCGTCGATGATCTGGCGGCTGGCCACGAATTTGCGCTTCGATCGCATACAGTTCGCCGATCCGGCGCAGCGCCTCTGTGGTGGTCGGGGTGGCTTTCTTGACGTGCAAATCATGCAGCTTGCGGCGCGCATGCGCCATACAAGCTGCCTCCCGTACGAGGCCACTTGCATAAATCGAGTCGTAGCCTGGGAATGCGTCTGCCTGTAACACGCCGCTAAAATTGGCGAGGTGAGATTGCGGATGCTGCCCCTGGCGATTCGGTGAATAAGCGAACCAGGCCGCCGGTGCTGCCGTCGAACCGGAACGTCGGTCATCACGTACATACACCCAAAGTCTGCCTGTTTTGGTTTGACCGTGACCGGGTGAGAGTACCTGAATCGGGGTGTCATCGGTATGAATTTTCCCCGGAGTGAGTACGTAACGCCGTGCTGCTTCTACCAATGGTTGGATCAGTGCCGCGCCCATTCCCAGCCAGCGTGCGCGCATGGAACGATCCAGTTCAACACCCTGACGCTCGTCGATCACTGCTTGCCGGTACAGTGGCTGGTGATCGGCAAATTTGGATGTGGCGATGTGGGCGAGCAAACCAGGACCGGCGATGCCTCGTTCAATTGGCCGACTGGGCGCAGGAGCTTGCACGATGCAGTCGCAGCAGGCGCAGGCTTTCTTCTTGCGTACATGACGGATCACTTTGAATGCCGCCTCAATTTTTTCCAGTTGTTCTGATACGTCCTCTCCCAGCGGCTTTAGCTCACCACCGCATTGCGGACAATTCTGTTCTGCTGGTTCCAGCACATGTTCTTCACGTATTAAATGATCCGGTAGCGGCCGACGTGTTGACTTTTTGGTTGATGAGTGATTTGTCTTGCCGCTCACCTCGTCGTTGCTTTGTAGCTGTTCCTGCCCCTCTTCGGCGATGAGATCTTCCAGTCGGGTTTCGAGCTGTTTAATTTTGCGATCCAGCTTCTCCGATTTGCGACCAAATTGCATGCGCTTGAGCTTGTTGATCTGGAGTTGAAGTTGTTCGATTTCCAGACTGCGGATACTGAGTGCGTGTTCAAGCGTCGATACGGTGGCACGTAACTGCTCTAACTCACCATCGCGTTGCATCAGCAACGCTTTGAGCGCATCAGTATCATCAGGTAAGGAATCAGGGGCGGTAGTGAGCATGCGCGTAGTTTACGCGCACCGGTGTTGGTTTACAACAGATAGCGGTATGTTTACAACATCGTCATGACGGGCCGGGTGTGCTTTGGCTGTTTCCAGTCGATGCCTTCCAGCAGCATCGATAACTGGGCATGGGTCAAATGCACCTTGCCGCTGTCGGCTTGTGGCCAAATGAATCGTCCTCGCTCCAGTCGTTTGGAAAGCAGACATAAACCATCACCTGTTGACCACAACACTTTCATCACGTTGCCACGCCGTCCTCGAAACAGAAACACGTGGCCGCTGAACGGGTCGTCTTCCAATGCCGTTTCTACTTTGGCTGCCAGCCCGTTAAATCCAGAGCGCATGTCGGTAATACCCGCAACCAGCCAGATGCGGATTCCTGCCGGTAGGCCTAGCATGGCAATAATTGCGAGAGAATTAGCTTCAACGTTCCCGAATCTGCGCGGCCTTCTATGTGCAGACTGATCTGTCCGGTCTTGAGCAGGATAAAACCGGCGCATGGTAATGCTTCTTCCTGTTCAGGTGCAGCGGGTGTAATAGATTTGATCAACGTCACCGGAAGTAATTTTTGCTTTCTTCCTTTGCTAAACAATCCATCTTGATAACGCTTACGCCAGTCATGAATAAGACTCGGACAAAGATTATGTTCGCGTGCAATATGCGATATATGCATTCCCGGTTGAAACGTCTGCTCAACAACAGATCGTTTAAATTCAATGCTGTGTTGACGATGAGGCTTACGTTTGGCGCGCTGTGCTGGTGGTTGTTCTGTTTGCGTCATGATTGAATTGCCAGGGTTGATGTTGTTGATTACGTTCTAACATCATGGCAATTCTTAACTGTTTTGCATAGACGGTACTGCCAGCACGCTTACACCCAATAGCGATCAGGTGCCAAATTATAGGAATATAGCTGGCGCGGTTTGTAGCATCGTTACAGAGAGCGCATAGAAGCAATTCAGGGTCAGCTTCATCAAGGTCATTCAATAGACTTAAAACGTGACGGATTATTTCAGTATCAGGTACTCTCTGTAAGTAGGGCCAAAGGAATTTAACGTTCGTCAGGTAGGTGGTGCGAATTTCGCGTTCTGTAAATACTTCGAATCGCCATCCTCGTTGCAGGCCATAAGTTTTAGCGGCCCGAAGTTTAGGCATCAGGGAGCGCCAATCTTTTCGGAAGTCTTCTCGGTACTTAACCTCAAATAAAATCGGCGGCTGGCAATTTCCTGAAGATGTTTTAAATTCGATTAAGCCATCTGGAGTGTATTTGCGCTTGGCTCCATCTTTATCAACAAACTCGATCGTCAACGGTTGTGGCGTAAATGCCTCAATGCTTGGGTCGAAACGCATGATTTCCATTAAATCACGCTCCAAACTTGATTCGTATTTGCCAAAAAACGGGACGGTTCCGGTCACACCTCTGTGACCGGGAACGACTTTACGTACTGGTTTATGTCTAGTAGGATGACTCAAAACGGTATCCATTTACAAATTCCTCCGGAAATTCACTTCATTTTCGCATTTAATTTGGGAAATTACAGCGGTGGTGCGGTGCGGCCCGGTGAAATTTCGCTGGCACATCGTGGCGTGCTGTTTCTGGATGAACTGCCCGAGTTTGACCGGCGCGTGCTGGAAGTATTGCGCGAGCCACTGGAGTCGGGGCGCATCACGATTTCGCGCGCGACACGGCAGGCCGATTTTCCGGCGCGCTTTCAGCTCATCGCCGCCATTGAACCCCTGCCCTTGTGGCTATCATGGGCACAGCAACGGTAAGTGCCACTGTACGCCCGATGCGGTGGCGCGTTATCAGAATAAAATATCCGGCCCGCTGCTCGATCGAATCGACATGCAGGTGCAGGTCGGATCCGTGCCGCATGCCGATCTGGTCCGCTCGGCCGATGGCGAAACCAGCGCGGTCATTCAAGCCCGGGTTGAGCGTGCCTATTCGGTGCAGCTGGATCGGCAGGGCAAAGCCAACAATGCGTTGAGTACGATCGAAATCGAACAATACTGTGAGCCCGATCCGGAAGGCAAACAAATGTTGCACAATGCCATGCAGCGGTTAAACTGGTCGGCCAGATCGTATCATCGGGTTTTGAAAGTGGCGCGGTCCATCGCCGATCTGGAGCAGTCAAATCAGATCCAGCGCAGTCATATTGCCGAAGCCATCAGTTACCGGCGTGCGCTGAAAGAACATTAGCAATTCAGTCCACAGGGGAGCGCAGCATGACCTATATTTTTCCACCCGAAGCAATAACAGCCTTGAACGTGGCCCACAGTGCGGCAAAATTTGCGGTGCGCCGTGTGTATTGTGTAGGCCGAAATTACGCCGCCCATGCGCGTGAAATGGGAACCGACCCGACCCGCGACACGCCGTTTTTTTTCTGCAAACCGGCCAACGCGGTAATACCGGTAGCCGACGGGCAAATTGCGAACCTACCGTACCCTGGTCAGACCGCCAATTTCCATCATGAGGTGGAACTGGTGGTGGCGATCGGCAAGGGTGGAACTGATATCGCCGTTGAAGAAGCCGGCCATCATGTTTGGGGTTATGCAGTCGGACTCGACATGACGCGCCGCGATCTGCAAACGCAGATGAAAGACAAGGGCAAGCCCTGGGAAATCGGCAAGGCGTTTGACTGTTCCGCTCCAATGGGTGAGTTATATCCGGTGAGCAAAATCGGTTTCCCAAAAAGGGCAGCGATTCGTCTGGAAGTGAATGGCGTTGAAAAACAATGCAGCAATATTGACCAGATGAGTTGGTCCGTGCCGGAAATCATCAGCCATTTATCGCGCTACTTTGAACTCAAACCAGGTGATCTGATCATGACCGGCACGCCGGAGGGCGTCGGGGCCGTGACAGTTGGGGATGTGATTGAAGCCGGTATTGACGGGCTAGGTACATTGCGCGTCAAGGTCATTTAATCGGTCAATGACGACTTGGTCTGCACCAGTAAATTTCTGTTAAAAATTTGCCGGTGGGGGGCCAACGATCAGGACATAAAATATTCGAGCATCAGCTTGACGTTAAATCCAACCATACCCAGTCCCAGTCCGGACATCAGCACGAACGTACCGAATTTACCTGCTTTGGATTGCCACGCCAGATGTGCAATGATAAACAGCATGAACAGCATAAATGCGCCAAGGCAAAAGGTCATGCCGAAATGGGAGATTTGTTCTTCAGAATAGCCAAACATGGGGAAATTTCGCAGAAGTTATTTTCGGCAATATTAACACAACGCATGCTGCAATGCAATAATTTATGGTGTTTTTAGCAGCGAAATAAAGTGTAATTAGAGAGGGTAATCGAATTTTCTGCGGTATTGCGCCGCACGAATTGAAGGTGCTTAACCGGCGGGGCAGAGTGCCCCGCCTTGATCGTTTTCAGCCGTAACGCGTCAGATTCAGTTCGCTGGCATCAATTGAAGGTGATTTGCCGGAAATAATGTCGGCCAATACACTGCCTGACCCGCAGGACATGGTCCAGCCCAATGTACCGTGTCCGGTATTAAGAAACAGATTGGACACTTTGGTAGCGCCGACCAGCGGGGTGCCATCCGGCGTCATCGGACGCAAACCGGTCCAGAAACTGTCGTGCTTCAGATCGCCGGCACCCGGAAATAAGTCGGCCAGCACCATTTCCAGCGTATGCTGACGTTTTGCTTTCAGCTTGGTATTGAATCCCACCAGCTCGGCCATGCCGCCAACGCGGATGCGGTCATCAAAGCGGGTAATCGCAATCTTGTAAGTTTCATCCAGAATGGTGGAAACTGGCGCCTTGGCTGCATCCACAATCGGCACGGTAATGGAATAACCCTTGACCGGGTATACCGGAATGCTCAGTATGCCGCGCAGCAGGTTGGTCGAATACGAACCCAGCGCCACCACATACGCGTCGCCGGTCACGGTTTCGGTGCCGCACTGCACACCGGAGATTTCTTTGCCGTTCATCTGCAGGGCATCGATACTGACCCCAAAGCGAAACTTCACACCCAGTTTTTCAGCCATGCCGGCCAGTGTTGTGGTAAACAATTGGCAGTCACCGGTTTCGTCGTTGGGAAGTCGCAGTCCGCCTTTGAGTTTGCGCATCGATGCCGCCAGACCTGGTTCTGCATCGGTCAGATGTTCTGCATTGAGCAGCTGATAAGGAACGCCGGCTTTTTCAAGCACCGCAATATCTTTCTGTGCCGACCGGTACTGCTCGTCGGTGCGGAACAACTGCAGTGTGCCTTGCTGACGGCCCTGATATTGAATATTGGTAGCAGCACGCAAATCCTTGAAGCAGTCGCGGCTGTATTCGGCCAGATGCACCATGCGTTGCTTGTTGACCGCGTAATGTGAGACCGAGCAGTTGATCAGCATGTTCCACATCCAGCGCAACTGAAACAGCGTACCGTCCGGTGCAACCGACAATGGCGCATGTTTCTGCAGCATCCATTTCATCGCTTTGAGCGGAATGCCTGGTGCGGCCCAAGGGGCGGCGTAGCCGGGTGAAATCTGGCCGGCATTGCCGAAACTGGTTTCCAGAGCAGGCCCGGGTTGGCGGTCCAGTACGGTGACTTCATGACCGGCCAAAGCCAGATAATAGGCACTGGTGACGCCGATCACTCCGCTACCCAACACAACGACATGCATAGATTCTCCCAATATAAAACTAATTTCCGCTATATTAGTGCCTTAATAGTAGTTTTAGTTATTAAAAATATAGATATTTTCAGTTGGTTATTATGCGAGTTCATAAAAACACAGTACGGGCGCTGGACAAGCTGGATCGCCGGATTCTGGCACTTCTGCAAAAAGACGGCCGTCTGTCCATGAAAGATCTGGGCGAACAGGTTGGCCTTTCGATCACGCCCTGCATCGAACGGGTCAAGCGCATGGAGCGCGACGGGATAATCAGCGGTTATTATGCCCGGGTCAATCCGGCCGCCCTGGGTGCTTCGCTGCTGATGTTTGTGCAGATAACCCTGTCCAACAAGTCCGGTGAAATGTTTGAGCAATTCCGGCGCGAAGTGCTGCGTATCCCGCAGGTACTGGAATGCCATCTGGTGTCGGGCGATTTTGATTACATCATCAAGGCGCGGATTCAGGAGATGAGCGAATATCGCAAACTGCTCGGCGATATCCTGCTGCAGTTGCCGGGTGCGGCGCAGTCGAAAAGCTATGTGGTGATGGAAGAGATCAAAGAAACGCTGATGCTGAATGTTGAAGAGTAGGCTGCGAAATCCGGCAATGATGATCCGGGTGAATTGCGGTATGCGCGCAAAATAACGATAAAGGAATTACCTTGGGGGATGAACATTATTCGGCTGCTCCTGCAACTTTGCTGGATGTGGCGCACAGAGCGGGGGTGTCGGCCAGTACCGTCTCACGCATACTGAATGGTACGGCCAAGGTTGCCGAAGACAAGCGCCAAAAAGTGCTGGAAGCCATACAGGCGCTGAACTTTACGCCGAACCAGATGGCGCAACATTTAAAAAGCGGCAACTCAATGACCATCGGCATTGTGGTGCAGGATATTTCCAGCCCGTTTTTTGATGAAGCACTGCGTGGCGTTGATGAAGGCCTCAAAGGTACCGGCTATACCTCCGTCATTGTTTCCGGACACTGGAATGCTGAAGAGGAAGAAGAACGGATCCGCTTACTGTTGGCGCGCAAGGTGGACGGCATTATTTTGCTGTCCGGCCGCCTGTCCGACGAAGCCGTGCTCCGTTATGCGAGCCGCCGTCCCATCGTTTCCACCGGCCGCAATCTTCAGACCAGGAATGCGATTGGCTTCAAAATTGACAATGAATATGGTGCCTTTCTGGCTGTGCATCACCTGATACAGCTCGGCCACCGGCGCATTGCCTTTGTGACCGGGCCCGCCGACCATGCGGATGCGGCCGACCGTTTGAAGGGGTATGTGCGCGCTCTGACCGAAGCGCATATTGAGATTGACCAGAACCTGATTGCAGCGGGCAACTTCCACGAAGTGAGCGGACTGAGCGCCGTCGGTGATCTATTGGCGAAGGGCCAGCCATTCACCGCTATTTTTGCCGCCAACGATCTGTCCGCCTACGGAGTACGTCTGGGTCTGTATCGCAAGGGAATTCGGGTCCCGGAAGATATTTCACTGGTCGGCTTCGATGATCTTCCCGGCTCTTCTTATACGGCACCACCACTGACCACGATACGCCAGCCGATTTACGAAATGGGCCGGATTGCCATTCATTGCCTGCTGAGCCTGATCGAAGGAAAACAGGTGCAGCGCGAGGTGCCACCGGTTCAATTGGTGGTGCGTGAAACCACCCGCAAGTGTTGAACCGGTTGCCAGGACTCATTGAATAACAACTAGCAGCAATGCCAGCAGCGCCGGGCCGCCCTGAATAAATAAAATGACACGCTTTACCGTATAGCCGCCATACAGTCCGGCAACCAGTACGCAACCCAGAAAAAACAGTTGCAGCTGATGGGAAAAGCCGGCATTGACTTGCACCAGACTCAACAACAGGCCGGCTGCCAGAAATCCGTTATACAGACCCTGGTTGGCCGCCAGACCCTTGCTCTCATTGGCAAACTGTTCGGTCAGCCCAAACGTTTTGCGGCCTTTGGGTTTGGTCCATAAAAACATTTCCAGTATCAGAAAATAGATATGTTCAACAGCGACCAGCGCTACCAGAATTGATACGGCTGTATGCATGAAAGTCTCCCTGTTTCAAAGCAGGCATCATAGTCTGGTCTGCAGAAAATTACACCGGTCATAACGCAGATCAACAACAAAATACCTGACCCGCACTGAATTTTAGATTGCCACGCCGAAGATATGCCCATATGCTCCAGCATTATTCAGAACAACAAACAGGAGTCAACATGGACCAGCCGCAATCCAGACAAAGTGACGAGTTGGACTATGAAGTATCAATATCAGAAATACTGAAGCAGGCCTGGGAACGCATCAACGGGGCCAAGGGAACAATCTGGATTGCGTTCGCGATCCTGATGGTTTTATCCTTTGTGATCAGTTTGGTATTCAGATTGTCTTCAGGCAGTGCCGGCATGGGCTATCTGACCCACGGTACCGGGATGACCGGGTTGATAGAGGGTCTGGTCAAACTTTTCATTACCTTGCCGCTGGGCGCAGGTCTGGCCATGATCGGGATCAAGCTCGCCGCCAACGTGCCGGTGGAGTGGTCGGAGGTGCTGAACTACTTTGGCAGGGTTGTGCCGCTGGTGGGCGCGACCTTGCTGATGTATTTGCTGATCTTCATCGGGATATGTCTGCTGGTCCTTCCCGGCATTTATCTGGCGTTTGCCTATTCACTGACCATCCCGCTCATGGTTGAACGGGGTTTGAGTCCCTGGGAAGCAATGGAAACTTCCAGGAAGGCTGTCACCAAACACTGGTTTGCCCTGTTTGGTTTATATCTGGTTACCGGCCTGATCATTCTGGTTTCTATGATTCCGCTGGGCCTGGGCCTGATCTGGACTCTGCCGATGGGGGTATTGGTCAATGGCATCGTATATCGGACCATCTTCGGCTATGAAAGCGAGCAGGTCTGATTGATCCCTGCCAAAAAAACGCAGCATGGTAATCCATGCTGCGTTTTTTTTCATCAGGCGGCCCTGAACAACGGGCCGGCAATTCAGAGAATTAATCCAGTTTCCACGCAAATTCAACTTTGGCCCACAGCGCATCCGGTTTGCCGTCTTTCATGCCCGGTTTGAATTTGCACTGGCTGAATGCAGTCAATGCGGCTTTGTCCAGTGATTTGCTGCCGCTGGATTTTTCAACTTTGGCATCAGCAACATGGCCATCAGGCGGCACCAGAAATAACAGCGCGACAACGCCCTGCTCTTCATTGATCAGTGCAGCTTTGGGATATTTGGGCGCTTCGCAGGACTTGCTGTCCAGAACCGGAGAAACTTCTGCGGCCAGTGCGCAGGTGGTGGTGCAGAGCAGAAAAGCGGATACGACAGTGGTAATCAAAGACTTCATTAATAAATTCCTATCTGGTCAGTTACTTGAGGTTTAAAAGGTCAAGACGTCATTAACGACAGATGCCACGACCACTTTAGTGATTTTGGGCAACTTTTTGCAAAAGAATATTTTGTTTGGATTTTTGAGGATTCAGGTCACAAAACCCGTGCCTGCAAAGAAAACAGGTCGAGTTTATTCCAACAGAAAAGGTTGTTGATTGGGCACGGACAGTGTGTTTTTGAAAACAAAAAGGAAGTGACGCAATCGCTGCGCATTCACAGAGGTAATATGCAGGGGTTGGTCACAACTACTTTTACAAAGAAGGAATACCATGAGCGAAATTCTCATTCTGCTTGTCATCATTGGCATTTTCATCACCATCGCGGGCCTGCGCATTGCCAATCAGTACCAGCGTGCTGTGGTATTTCGATTAGGGAAATTGCAGGGAATACGGGGTCCCGGACTGTACTGGATCATCCCGGCGATAGAATGGCAACAGACAGTCGATATACGCACCATCACTACCTCCGTTGACCAGCAGGAAACGATTACCAAAGATAACGTGCCGGTAAAAGTGACCGTGGTTATTTGGTATTCAGTAACCGATCCGGTGAAATCTGTCGTTGAAGTTGTCGATGTCAGTCGCGCGGTAGTTCAGGTCGCGCTTACGTCGATGCGCAATGTGATCGGCAGGCACACACTTGATGATGTTTTAAAAGAGCAGGAACGACTTGGTACCGATATGCGCAAGGTCATTGACGGAGCGACTGAGCCATGGGGCGTCAAAGTGACCAGAGTTGAAATGCGCAATGTCGAAATTCCGGAATCGATGCAGCGGGCCATGGCGCAGGAAGCCGAAGCGCTGCGCGAAAAACGCGCACGGATCATTAAAGCTGAAGCGGAACTGGAAGCAGCAGTCAAGCTGCGCGAAGCTGCCGGATTGATTATGGAAAACCCTGCCGGTCTGGAATTGCGGCGCATGCAAATGATCACCGAGGTCGGGGCGGAACAAAATACCACGACGATTATCATGATGCCCAGCGAGTTCGTGTCGATGGCAAAAGGCATTGCTGACTGGACTGAAAAATTTAACGCTAACAAGGCCGGATAATCACCCGTTATAGCCAAATAAACCCGCCAATCAAAGGAGAATGCTGTGAGTACACAAATAATCATCAACCTCCCGGTCGCAGACCTCGCTAAGTCACTGGCCTTCTTCACGGCACTCGGCTACGCGCGCAACCCGCTGTTCAACGACGACACTGGCGCATGCATCGTCATCAGTGACGCAGTGTCTGTCATGTTGCTCACCCACGCCAGATTCAGTGACTTCACCCCCAAAGCCATCTGCGATACCGGCAAGGCCGTCGAGATGTTGCTCACCCTCAGTTGTGACAGTCGCGAGCAGGTCGACAGTCTCGTTGCCAAGGCGCTTGCCGCAGGCGGTTCGACCTATGACAAGCCGGAAGATTACGGCTTCATGTACACCCACAGTTTTGTTGACCCGGATGGTCGTGGGTGGGGGCTTGTGCACATGAGCGCCTCGCCGACTTAATTACTGCAGAACCGGCACACATAGCCCTGAATAAACGCAGCATGGTGTTCCATGCTGCGTTTATTCTTGTAGCGTCTTTTATGCCCGGTTTGAATTTGCACTTGCGTCGAAAATCTTTACACCGACCCACGAGGCATGATGTATCGATGTAATTAAGTTTTTGATTTATATCGGCATTAAAGATTTGGCACGGATCATGCCTTAATTTTTTTGCTGGCAATTTCGCAATAAAAAGGAGGTCTGTATGAACAAGCTGTCGAGTCGAATTCTGACCGTTCTTGCGCTGTAGCTCGCCAGCATGTGGGTCAATTCGGAGGCGGCCGAAGTGCTTGACTTTGTGGGCCTCAACGGTGTTTCGGTCGAACCGGTACTGGGTTACTACAATGGCGGGTTTGGCTGCAATTGCTTTGCATCGGCAGCGCAAGACAGTTCGCCCTGTTTCGGTTACCGGTGCGTAGAAGAAACCAGGATCAAATTGAGCCGAACATAAAAAAACACGCAGCGAGATCAAACTCGATGCGTGTCATAAAGCACCTGCAAAATTAAATTCAGATTATTTATGCGTAGGGAAGCTGAACATGGCACCTTCACGCACCCCGGCACTTGGCCAGCGCTGAGTGATGGTTTTGCGTTTGGTATAGAAACGCACTGCATCCGGACCGTAGGCATGCAGGTCGCCGAACAGAGAGCGTTTCCAGCCACCGAATGAGTGATACGCAACCGGCACCGGCAAAGCCACGTTGATGCCAACCATGCCGACCAGAATATGATCGCTGAAATAACGCGCCGCTTCGCCGTCACGGGTGAAGATGCAGGTACCGTTGCCGTATTCATGGGCATTGATCAGATCCATGGCCTGCTGCAGTGTCGCTACGCGCACCACGCCCAGTACCGGTCCGAAAATTTCTTCCTGATAGGTGCGCATGCCGGGTTTGACGTTATCGAACAGACAGGCGCCCAGGAAGTAACCCTGTTCATGACCGGCCACCTTGATACCGCGACCGTCCACCACCAGATCCGCGCCTTCGGCTACACCGATGGCCACATACTCGGACACCTTGTCGAAATGCGGTTTGGTCACCAGCGGTCCCATGTCATTGCTGATGTCCGTGCCCGGGCCGACTTTCATTTTTGCGATTTCAGTTTTCAGTCCGGCGATCAGGGCGTCGGCAGTTGCGTCACCGACTGCCACGACCAGCGGAATGGCCATGCAGCGCTCGCCGCAGGAACCAAAGGCCGCGCCCATCAGTGCTGAGACCGCATTGTTGATATCGGCGTCCGGCATGACCACTGCGTGATTTTTCGCGCCGCCCAGCGCCTGCACGCGTTTGCCGTGCGCGCAGCCGGTGCTGTAAATGTATTCGGCAATCGGGGTGGAACCGACGAAACTCACTGCATGAATACGCGGATCTTTTAACAGTGCGTCCACGGCTTCCTTGTCGCCATTCACTACATTCAAAACGCCTTTTGGCAACCCGGCCTGCAACGCCAGTTCAGCAATCAGCAGCGTGGAAGACGGATCGCGCTCCGATGGCTTCAGGATAAAGCAGTTGCCACAGGCCACAGCCATCGGCCACATCCACAACGGCACCATGGCCGGGAAGTTGAAGGGCGTAATCCCGGCGGTAACACCGAGCGGCTGAAATTCACTCCAGCTGTCGATCGAAGGTCCCACGTTTTTGCTGTGTTCGCCCTTGAGCAGTTCAGGCGCATAGCTGGCGTATTCAACGTTTTCAATACCGCGCTGCAGTTCACCCTGCGCGTCGTTCAGTACCTTGCCGTGTTCATCGGTAATGAGTTGACAGATCTTGTCGGCATTCTGCTCCAGCAGCACTTTCAGACGACTCATCACCTGGGCGCGTTTTAATGCCGGAGTATTGCGCCAGGTCGGAAAGGCCGCCTGAGCTGAGGCGATGGCCGCTTCCATGGTGGCGGCATCTGCCAGCATGACTTCTTTGGTGGCTGCACCGGTGGCCGGGTTGAAAACAGGTTGTGAGCGAGTGCCGCTGACGACGATTTCGCCGTCGATCAGATGGCCGACTTTGTTTAAAGATGACATGATAATTCCTAAATTAAGCGGTGGCGTTGATGGATTCGCCCAACGCATTGACCAGCGAGTCGATTTCCGATTTTTCAATCGTGAAGGGTGGAGCGATCTGGATCGTGTCGCCACCGTAACGCACATAAAAGCCTTTTTCCAGACATTTCATGGCGATTTCATAAGGACGGCGCGCCGGTTCTCCAGGCACGGCTGCAAACGTGAAGCCGGCCGCCAAACCGCAGTTGCGGATATCGGTCAGATGCTTGCTGCCTTTTAAGCTGTGCATGGCGTTTTCAAAGTAAGGCGCCAGCTCGTTGACCTTGGCCATGACGTTTTCCTGCGCCAGCAATTTCATGGTGGCGATACCGACGGCGCATGGCACCGGATGAGCCGAATAGGTATAGCCATGCGGGAATTCCAGCATATAGTCCGGACCACCCTGCTGCATGAACAGATCATAGATTTCCTTTTTCACGACCACGCCACCCAGTGGCTGTGAACCGTTGGTAACCTGTTTGGCGAAATTCAGAATATCCGGTGTGACACCAAATTTCTCTGCGCCCGTATAAGCACCGACCCGTCCGAAAGCGGAAATGACTTCATCAAAAATCAGCAGGATGTTGTGCTGGTCACAGATTTCACGCAGACGTTTCAGGTAACCTTTGGGTGGCACGATCACGCCGGCTGATCCTGAGAACGGTTCAACGATGACCGCGGCAATGTTGGACGCATCATGCAGTGTAATGATGTTAAGCAGTTCATTGGCCAGTTCCACACCTTGTTCGGGTTCGCCACGCGTGAAGGCATTTTTGGCCAGCATGGTGTGTGGCAGATGATCGGCCTGTACCGCCTGACCGAATACCTTGCGGTTGGCAGCAATGCCGCCGACCGAGATGCCGCCGAAGTTAACACCGTGATAGCCCTTTTCGCGGCCGATCAGCAAAGTCTTGCTGGCCTGACCTTTGGCGCGCCAGTAAGCACGTGCCATTTTTAATGAGGTGTCGGCCGATTCTGAGCCGGAACCGGTAAAGAACACATGATCCAGACCGGCAGGCATGACTTCCTTGATGCGGTTGGCCAGTTCGAACGAGAGTGGATGGCCGAACTGGAACGCCGGTGAATAATCCAGTGTGGCCAACTGGGCTCGCGCTGCTTCGGTGATCTCGGCGCGGCCATGACCCAGTCCGCTGCACCACAGGCCGGACAGACCATCGAGGATTTTTTTACCCTTGGAATCGAAATAGTAATTACCTTTGGCACCGACGATCATGCGCGGGTTGGCCTTGAAATCGCGGTTGCCGGTGTAAGGCATCCAGTGTGCTTCCAGCCAGGCGGCATCTTCGCGAGTGGAAGCCAGGTGTTGTTGGTCGTTTTGATTCATGGTGTGCTCCGTCATTATTGAATTGAATGCGTGGAACAGATTCTAGTAAGGTTTATTACCTTCATAAATAGTGATTGATGCACGCTCACATAACAATTTGCGAAAGTGAAAAGCATGGCAAATCGCTATGTCAACCCGGCCGATCCGGCTGCCGTTACTGTTGGAGACAGGTAACAGTTTGGGTAAAGTCTGCGCCATTCTTAAAACAAATCAGAGGCAAATTTCATGCAGTTATTCCCGCAATTTACACGACAAATGACACGCGCCGGACTGGTCTGCAGCCTGTCACTGTGTATCGCATCCTGCTCCAGCGCGCCAACTATAGCAAGCTCAAAAACGATTCCCGAGGCAGTGGGCGCTAACATCGGAACTGCCATGCCGGAGTTGCTGGTGCAGCGAATCAGTTGGGGCATCAATACCAGTAGCGCCATGCAGGTCCGTGGGCTCGGTGCCCCCAGATACCTGCAACAGCAGTTGCAACTGGCCCCGATGACAAATGTGCCAGACATGCCGCAAGCGGTTCGGGATCAGATTGCTGCTATGACCATCAGCCAGAAAAGCATGATGGAAATAGCCGCAGAACTCGAACAGATGCGTCAGGCCACGGAGCGCAAGGATGCCAGTGACGATGCGCGCAAAAACTATCAGCAGGAACTGAACCGGTTGGACCGGGAAGCACAGAGTCGCGCCATACTGCGCGCGCTGTATTCGCCCCAGCAACTGCAGGAACAGCTGAGCTGGTTCTGGTTTAACCATTTCAATGTATTTCAGGGCAAGGCGAATATCCGCGCCATGCTGGGCGACTATGAAGAGCAGGCGATTCGTCCGCATGTGCTGGGTCATTTCCGTGATCTGCTGCTGGCCACTGCACATCACCCGGCCATGCTGCGCTATCTGGACAACGAGCAAAATGCCGTCAATCACCCGAATGAAAACTATGCCCGTGAAATCATGGAACTGCATAGCATGGGCGTCGATGGCGGTTATACCCAGCGCGACGTGCAGGAACTCGCGCGGATTCTGACCGGGGTCGGATTCAATTTCAAACGCGAAGGTCCGCCCAGACTCGGTAAATATCAGGATCAGTACGTCAGGAGCGGTGCGTTCGAATTCAACCCGCGCCGCCATGATTATGGCGACAAGGTATTTCTGGGCCATACCATAACCGGACGGGGTCTGTCCGAGCTCGATGAAGCCATCACGCTGCTGTCGCGTCATCCGGCCACGGCGCACTATGTCAGCAAAAAGCTGGCACTGTTTTTTGTCGGCGATACCCCGTCGCCGGCATTGATTGACGCCATGACCGCGACCTTTTTGCGTACCGACGGAGATATCAAGGCAGTGCTGTCAACGCTGTTTGCCGCACCGGAATTTGTCGCCTCGCTCGGACATCAGTTCAAGGACCCGCAGCATTATGTGTTTTCAGCGCTGCGTCTGGCCTATGACGACCGGCCGATACTGAACACCCAGCCGGTAATCAACTGGCTCAACCGGCTCGGCCAGCCGCGTTTCGGTCATCTGACTCCCGACGGCTATCCGCTGGTCTCCACAGCCTGGGACAGTCCGGCTCAGATGACCACCCGCTTTGAAATCGCCAGAGCGATCGGCAACGGCAGTGCCGGACTGTTCAGAACTGACAACGGTGTCGACCTGCCGGGATTTCCGAAGCTGAGCAATGAACTGTATTTCACCTACCTGCAATCCATGCTCGGTCCGAACACCCTGAAGAGCCTGGATCAGGCCGGCAGTCCGCAGGAATGGAATACCCTGTTGCTGGCCTGCCCCGAAATGATGGTCAGATAAAAAAGGATTGATTATGGACCGACGACTTTTTCTGCAGGCTCTAACGGCAGGTACCTTGCCGGTAGTCTCAACTTCCCTGTTCGCTGCACCCACTTTCCAGCCGCGCTTCCTGTTTGTATTTCTGCGCGGCGGTTATGATGCTGCCAGCCTGCTGGTACCAATGCAGAGCTCATTTTATGGTGAAGTGCGGCCCAACATCGGACTCAATCGCAACCGCAGCGATGCTGCATCGGTAATCCGTTTAAACAACGACTGGGGTTTGCATCCGGCGCTGCGCGACAATATTTATCCGTTGTACGGCAAGGGTCAGGCATTGTTTATTCCGTTTTCCGGCACCGAAGATTTAAGCCGTTCGCACTTTGAAACCCAGGACAGCATCGAACTGGGTCAGCCGCTGCAGGGGCATCGCGATATGAGCAGCGGATTTCTGAACCGGCTGGCTGGCGTGCTCAACAGGGACAGCAACAATTTTCCTGCCATGTCCTTTACCGACCAGCTGCCGCTGATCATGCAGGGCAGCATGCAGATCGCGAATGCCGCAGTCAAAAATGTCGGCAAGCCCGGCATTGATGCGCGCCAGAGTCAGCTGATCGCCAGCATGTATCAGGGCCAGCATCTGTCCAAGCAGGTCGATGAAGGATTTGCCACGCGTGACCAGGTGCAGGAGCAACTGACCCAGATGCAGGCCGATGAAAAAACCAAAGACGGGACCGACGGCAACCGCAACGCCATCAGCACCAGGGGGTTTGCAGTAGAAGCGCGCCGGATCGGCAGGCTCATGCAGCAGCAGTATGCGATAGGCTTTGTCGATGTGGGCGGTTGGGATACTCATGTCAATCAGGGTAATGCCAGCGGCAATCTGGCCACCAGATTCAAAGAGCTCGGCGATGGACTGGCGGCTTTTGCCGGCGAGATGGGCAATGCCTGGGGTAATACCGTGGTGGTAGTGGTAAGCGAATTCGGACGCACCTTCCGCGAAAACGGTAATCGCGGTACTGACCACGGTCATGGCACCGTGTACTGGGTATTGGGTGGGGCAATTCACGGCGGCCGGATTGTGGGTGAGCAGGTCGCGGTAGAGCAGCACACTTTGTTGCAGAACCGCGACTTTCCGGTGTTGAATGAATACCGCAGCACACTGGGTGGACTGTTTGCGCGCATGTACGGACTTAATGGCGCCCAGCTGGATTATGTATTTGCCGGTGTCAAAGGACGGGATCTTGGCATCATCTGAGCGGGGCTGAACAGTGGATCGCAACTGGCGCAGTAATAACTGCCACTTGGCTATTGACATGCATCGGAAAATCCACAACAATGCGGTTGTGGATAATATAGGAACTATCTTTTTGGCATTGTCCGACCCTACCAGGCGGGCAATTATCGAGCGGCTTTCCCAAGGCCCTGCGACGGTCAATGAATTGGCCGAGCCATTTGCCATCTCGCAGCAGATGGTCTCAAAGCATATTGCCTACCTGATCCGCGCAAATATTGTGGTGAAATCAAAAAATGGCCGTGAAAGCGTCTGTGTATTGAGGCCAGCAGCCATCAAATTGGTTAGTGACTGGGCGCTTGAATATCGTCGATTCTGGGAACAACGTTTCGACAAACTGGATGCAGTTTTGACTGAAATGAAAAGGATGGAGGCAAGTGATGACTGAGCGTACAACAAATCTGCTTGAAAACCTTGAAATTACGAGGATATTTGACGCACCGCGCGAACTCGTTTGGAAGGCGTGGACCGATCCTGAAATTGTGATGCAATGGTGGGGACCCAAAGGTTTTACCTCGCCAGCCTGCAAAATCGATTTCCGCGTCAAAGGCCAGTACCTGTATTGCATGCGATCACCTGACGGTTGGGAGGGCTGGAGCGGTGGCGAATACCAGGAGATCATTCCTCTGGAAAAGATAGTCTCGGTTCTGTTCTACGCAGACCAGAATGGAAGAGTTGAACCCGCGGACAAGAATGACGTGGAAGTACGTGACGTGGTGACCTTTGAGGATATTGGTAATGGTCAGACAAAGATGATTTTCAAACGCAGCCACTGGGATGAGGGCGAGGATATGGGCATGATCCAGATACTCGACAAATTGGCAGCGTTGCTTGCTGAACTGCCTGGACGAGCTTAAAGAGATTCAGGACCCTGAGCGTCAGATCTGACATGGTAACTTGCACGCACCTGTCAATTTAAAGCTTGGGGATCCGGATCCTGCTGATCATCAATGATCCGGACACACCGAACATCAACACCAGCGGATGGAATTGAAATCCGCCGATCAACCAGACCCCGAACCACAATTTCAGACCGAGAGCACCTTGCCAGACACAGAGTGCAAGGATCACAACCAGTACCAGTGAAGTAGGAATCGGCGTGCCTTCAAAATATTTCACCTTGTCGGTGCCCTCTGATAACTGTTCTGCCGTGACGTTATAGCGCGCCAGTCGTGACACGCCGCAGGCCACAAAGAACACCAGCAGGATGCGGTCATACAGACCCTGCATGCCGCACGCATAAGCGATGACGGCCGGCGCGACGCCGAATGAAATCACATCGGCCAACGAATCCAGTTCACGGCCCAGTGCCGAGCTCTGCTGGCGCCAGCGCGCGATGCGACCATCCAGCACATCAAATATCAGCGCAACCGGAATCAGGCCGCAGGCAAAATAGAGATGCAGCGTATCGTCGGTCTGAAGATAGGTCATGGCTGCAAACAGGGCACCAACACCGCAGAAGGCGTTGGACAGCGTGAACCAGTCGGCCAGATGGAATTCACGGATCATCGAAAAAGGTTTTGTTGGTGGCATAGGAATTAAGTAGTGGTCAATATGAATTATGCTGCATGCAGCAATTCCTGCACCGCCCGGTGCGCCTGATCAATCGCCGAATCCATATACGCCAACCCACCCGAATCCGAATTGGCAATCGCGATGCCACCGAAGCGCTGGCGTGCGATCACATATGGCTCGCTGCCTGGTGCAGCAGGCTCACCGAGCATCGGATCGTATTCGTACGCATAACCGTGTGGCCAGCGATTGACGGTCATGGCGATAATGTCGGATTGCGCATCAAAACCGGCTGAGCCGAGCATGGCATCGAGCTGCTTTCTGATGTTGGCTTCAAACGTTTCCAGACTGGTGGCCAGAATTTTGGCGCGGCCGATGCGCAGCTGGTCGGTTCCGTTCTTGCCCGGTTCGCACGGAGTGTGCACCATGTGGATCACAATCGGCTGGTCGGGAGAAAGTGGCGTATGGTACTGGCCTATCGCCAGACATTCATTGAGCCAGACATCACAGAAAAAAGAATTGGATGAATGAATGTTTGCCACACCGAGTTTTTTGAACGCCATCCAGTTTTTGATGGCGACGCTGCAATACACCAGCGGTGCTTTCACCAGCGATCTCATGGCAGCCTTTTGTGCCTCGGGCAGTTCCGGGCACAAATACGGAATGACCATATTCCAGCACGCCATGACACACTGGCTGGCGTGCACGGCAACGCCCTTGCCATCCGAGACATAGTCAACCCTGACGGCGCCATCGATATTTTTTGCGCCAACCACGATGGAATTGAGGCGAATCTGTACAGGATGTTCAGGCTGATCCAGTTGGGCGTAGTCGACTCTGGCAGTAATCAGATCTTGCACCGTGTGGCCAGGTACGGCCTGTGGAATCAACGCGCGCACCAGAGCGCGTGCAATCGACGCACCACCGTCCGGCATATGCACATCCACCGAGCCACCTGTGTCGGCAAAACCGGCACAGGTCGGACCCATGCGCGCAATCGACCTAGGTTCGAGTCCCAGTCCCTGAAAGCCGGGCAGGTTCAGGCCCCAGCAATCAAGTGCGCTCACCGCGTCGATGCCGATACAGAATTCACCGTGGGTGCGCTGCTGATAGACCTTGACTGCATCCGGATCGGCCTTGACGATATCTGTAAGAAAATCGAGGTAGCAAATTGAACTCAGCCGCGTTTTTTTTTGCGCCGAGGTCAGGCTTGGGAGGTAATCGATCTGTGCCGTTTCGATGCGCAAAATATCTTTTTTTGCTGCCGGACTCAGCGGGGCATGCGCCAGACTGTCTTTCAGGGACTGGGCATCGGCAACTCGCAGCAGGGCATTGCGACCAAAGGTGTCCTGATCCAGAAACACGCCTCTTGCCAGTCCGTGTTCGCGATAAAAATTGATCTTCAGCATGCGGGTTTTCAGGTCTTCGGCATTGATACCGAGTGATTTCAGCAGGTTGTCGGCCACTTTGCTGTACGGTCGCGGACTTTGTATGGAGAGTGTGCCGCCATTCATCAGATGCAGTGCGCCGTTGATGTGAAATTCGTTGCGCTTGGCATGTCCGCCGAAGTCATCATGGTTGTCCAGGATAAGAATACGGGCCGTCGGACGTTCCTGGCGATACATCCAGGCGGCCGACAGACCGCTGATGCCGCCGCCCACCACGACCAGATCGTAATGCTGGCCGCTGTCCTGAATCGAAACGGGTTGTTGACCATCGCGCAACAGATGTGCAGCTTCGAAAGCACCGACATGTGTGCCGCGCAGCCCGGTTTTGATGGGCGGGTAGTAGTCGGTGGTGCTGTGCAACCCGTCGGGGTCAGGTGCTGATCCGGTTTCTGCTGCCAGTGCAGCACCAGGGTTGGAGGTCAGCAATCCGGGTACGGAAACCGCCAGTGCCAGACTTTGCAATACTTCACGTCGGGACAATCCTTGTTTTTGTTTGTTTTTTTTCATAGATTTCATTACGGTGAGATTGGGTAGACAGTCCCCTGAATCATATCAGGTGTTGTCAGGAATCCAAATAACCCCAAAAACAGCATGAATGAGCGACACTTGATCTGCCTCAAACTGCGCGCCAGTCATCAGGCGCCATGTCTGGCGTGAATAGATAGAATGTGTTTGAAGGGATAGCGACTGGCCGCGAGCACCACCCCTGGTACGGTCAAGAAAGCTGACAAACCATGCATATCCAATTTGATATCTTTCCCTGGAATGCCAATTTTCAGGTTGGCATACAGATCATTGATGAGCAACATCAGAAACTGGTCGCGCTGATCAATCGGCTTGCCGGCAGTATTGCCGCCAACGAAGAGCCGATGCAGTGTGACGCGATTCTGGATGAGTTAAAAGAATATGCGCGCTATCACTTCAAATCCGAAGAAGCTATCTGGCACCTGTATCTGCCCAACGACGCGCTGGAAACCAGTCATCACGTCACCCATGATAATTTTTTGACCTTTATCGATAAAACCCGTTTTGAAGAAAAAGCCATTCCAAACAATGAAACCCATAAGAAGATCGTTGCTTTTCTGATTAACTGGTTGGCCTCGCATATTCTGGAATCGGATAAATATCTGGCCACCGTCTGTCTGGAAGTTCAGGCCGGCAGATCATTGGAGCAGGCCAGAATTGTCGCGGAGCGCAATATTCATGGCAGCAGTGCCGTGCTCAGTGACGCATTGTTGAACATGATCGGTGATCTGTCCGAACTGTCATTTCAGCTCAGTTTTGAAATCGGTCAGCGTCAGAAAGTGCAGGCGGCTCTCGCCAAAGCGCTCAGCTTTACCAAGGCCATGATCAACTCCATGCAGGACGGCCTCGTTAGTCTGGATCGTTACGGCATGATATCTGAGGTCAATGAATCGCTGTGCAGCATGACCGGGTTTACCAGCCGTGAACTGGTCGGGACTGCGTCACCGTTTGCGTTCATGCCGGGTTATAGCCGCAGTGATATCGAACAGGTTTTCGAGCGCACCTGGAAAGAACAGCATTATGAATTTGAAGCCACCATGCAGTGTAAGGATGGACAGCAGTTTCCGGTGATCGTGAGCATGTTTCACATTAAGGAGGAAGATGATCAGTTCGTTACTTTTGCAGCTACCGTAAAAGATATCACTGAGCGAAAAGATCGCGAAGATGAGAACCTGAAACTGTCGCTGTATGACCCGCTGACCAGTCTGGCCAATCGCCGCCTTTTTTATGATCAGCTCGGACGGGTGATGGATGATACCCAGCGCAGCGGCAAATATTTTGCGATTGCCTACATCGACCTGGATCAATTTAAAACGCTCAATGACAGTTGTGGCCATGTCATTGGTGATCTGTTCTTAAAGGAAGTGGGTCGACGCATCAAAGAGTGCGTGCGCGCCATTGATACCGCATCGCGCTTTGGCGGTGATGAATTTGTGGTGCTGTTCAATAATCTCAATTTGTCCGATGCGCGCAACGACGCCGAACAGATCGCCCAGAAAATCCGCAGGAAAATTGAAGAGCCGTTCGAGTTGCCGGCCACCGTCAAAGTGAATGGCAGCCGTGTGCTGCAGTGCAGCGCCAGTGTCGGCGTGACCCTGTCACGCGGTCGCAAAACCGAACAGGATGAATTGCTGACCCAGGCCGATCTGGCCATGTACCGCGCCAAGCAGACCGGGCGGAACCGGGTCTGCTTTCATGAAAGTGCGGAATAGATTTACAGCGTATGCATGCGCTTGATACTGCTGACATAGCGTGACAACGTTTCTGACAGCACCCCGCGCGGTATCATGGCTTCGATCAGCTGAAATTTGCCGCGCGTCTGGAATGCCGTGGTCAGCGCTGCGCCCAATTCGGCGCGCGTCTGTACCCGGTAACCCTGGCCACCGAGCGGCGCGGCCAGATCGGCAAAATGCCAGTCACTCAGATTGTTGAACTGCGACTCGGGTTGGAAGGTGCGCAGCATCTCCCAGCTGCAATTGTTAAAGATGATCACGATCGGATCCCAGTCGTAACGCTGACAGTTACCCAATTCCCAGCCGGTCATCTGGAAGGCGCCGTCACCCACCAGGATCAGGGGCCGCTGACGGCTGCCGGCCTGCAACCCCAGTCCGGCAGGAATGCCGTAACCCATGGTGGCGTAGTAGCCGGGCGCAGCCAGATCGGTGTGGATAATATCCAGCGCGGTAAACAGGCAGTCGCCGATATCGGAAGCAATCAGCATGCTGCCTTCCCTGCGAATCAGATCATTGATGGCGCGGGCAATATCGATCGGCGCTATCGGTTGCTGGTCCAGACTTAAATGTTCCGGATACACATAGGGTTGGGCTGCACTGCGTTTATTTTTATTCAGGGTCACGGCTCGCGCCAGCAGCCCATCAACCAGCGCTTCCAGCGGAATGTCCTGATAGGTGTGGTAGCCCATCGACACACAGCGGTCGCGCGCCAGGATGCTTTTGCGCATATCGATTTTTTTCTCGGACACGCCAAAGTTGGTATCGGAAATGATCACGCCCAGCAGCAGCAGGGCATCGGAGTTTTCTACCAGATCGGTAATGTCCGGCGCACCTGCCATACCCAGATAGGTGCCCAGCACGTTGGTGTCGGACCCCGAAAGCAGCCCGCGGCCCATGAAGCTGGTTACCACCGGAATATCCAGCAGCCTGGCAAGTTGGGCAACCTTGGACTCGATACCGTAACGTTTGATTTCGACGCCGACCATCATGGCCGGAGCACTGGCTGCGCGCAGCCTGTCGAGCAACTCGTCGACGCAAGCCGCTATGGCAGCGTGATCCGGGGTGGCCGGCAGTTGCGGCACGACCTGGGCACAGGATTGCAACACCATGTCGCGTGGCAGTTCAATATAAACCGGACGTGACTGGGTCAGACAGTTATACAGAATACGTGCAATCTGTTGTGGCGCCAGTGCGGCATCGTTCAACACTATCTGGTCGCAGGTGATTTCCTTGAATATCGACATCTGCGAATCGACACTTTTGGTCTGATGATGCAGCAGCAGGCCGGTACCCCATTCACCGGTACTGGGTGCACCCGAGATCACCACCAGTGGCACTTTTTCGGCAAACGATGCAGCCACGGCATTGACCATATTCAGCGCACCGGCGCCGTAGGTGACCACGGCCACGCCCAGTCCGGAATGCAGCCGCGCCGACGCATCGGCTGCAAAGCCGACGCCCGGTTCATGGCTTAAGGTGTACAGCGGCAGAATGCCGGATTCTTCGATTTGTTTAAAAAAACTTAAGGCAAAGTCGCCAGGAATGCCAAAGATTTCGCGTGCACCGTGTTGTTTCAGTGCGTGCAGCAGTGAGTGAGCTAAATTCATGATATCTATTGATTATTATTGACGGCCAGCGGGCCGACCCTGAGCAAGCCGCCATGGTAGTCCCGGCAGTTTTCAGGCTATTGATTTAGCTCAACCACTCGCAGTGCACTTAATCTACTTCCTCCATACTCGACCTCCCCCCGCCAAGCAATGATGATCTGAGGCTAGCCAAATGTGAGCGGACTTCGCTGAAATCCATCCCGGCTGTCGCCTGAATGGTGCTTTCAACCAATGGATTGGTCGCATTGCCGGCAAGCTCCCGGATAACCAAATTTCTGATCAACAGTTCATTGATGTTCAATATGCCATTACTGGCCACATAGCCCTTCACTGCATCCGAATTGAGCAATTCGACATCGCTGCCAGTCAGATTCAGGCCCTGTTGAAAAGTCAGATAGCCTTTCTGGATGCAGGCCCGCACCATGTCGTCGCTCAGATTTTGAATAACATCTTCAGTTATGCTTTCACGCAGATCGTATACCTGGTTACAGTCGACTTTTTCGGCAACGATGTAGTCAACGACAGTTTCAAATAAAAATACTTCTTCATCCTCGACTTCAGGGCATAACATGAAGGCTTCAATGTCTTCCAGCCTGCGCTCGATTTCCTGGATCGAACAGGCGCCTGTCTTGATTAAATCTATCGACAACGGACCCTTGATAGTCAGACCGGCTAAATGGCGCAATCCTGTATCGTCGAGCGGAACGGCTGTATCGAGGCGCTGTGCCGGGTCGGCAAACTGCGCCAAGGGCTGCGCCAAACTTCTGACTTCCTGTTTCAGGCGCGCGCGCACGGCCATTTCTGCACCGAGGTGATTGTGTGTGCTGGTTTGGGCAAAATGGCCCAAATCTGCCGGCTCCAGAAATGACGCGGTTGTTGCGGTTAACGTTGTCGGTAATTGCTGCGTGTGATCAATGCCAGGGGCTGGCGGTGGCACAGGTAGTGGTGGCGGTGGAGGTGGCGCAGGTGGTTGCGTAGGTGGTTGCGCAGGGGGAAGGAAAGGGCGACCGATGCTGTTCATGGTTGATGTGCTCCGAAAGGGATGGTGTTTACACGATAGAAAGGCGGTGGGGTGTTTAAAACCCCGCGCATCGTATACAACTATTCCGTTCCAGAAAATACGGACATTCGGCAATTGAACAGCCCGGCTGCCGAATGTCAGTAAGTGCTTATTGGAACACCACGGTCTTGTCTCCATTGAGTAAAATTCTACGTCGGACAAACCAGTCCACTGCGCGCGCGAGCACCACGCATTCCACATCCCGTCCCATGGCGGTGAACTGTTCGGCCGACATGGCATGATTCACGCGCACGGTATCCTGTTCAATAATCGGGCCTTCGTCCAGATCGTCCGTTACAAAATGGGCCGTGGCACCAATCACCTTGACACCGCGCGCGTGCGCCTGGGCATAAGGCCGGGCACCTTTGAAACTGGGCAAAAAGGAATGGTGAATGTTGATGATCTTGCCGCGCAGCGTGCGGCACAGTTCCGGCGACAGTACCTGCATGTAACGGGCCAGCACCACCAGATCGATTTTCTCCTGCAGGACGATGTCCAGCATGCGCTGTTCCTGTTCCAGCTTATTTTCCGGGGTGACCGGCAGATGATAGAAAGGAATCTGATGTGCCTTGGTCAGTTCTTCGAAATCGCGGTGGTTGGATACGACGGCGCGCACATCGGCATGCAGCAAACCGCTGGATTTTCTGTACAGCAGATCGTTGAGACAGTGTCCGATTTTGGAGACCAGCAGCATGACACGCGGTTGTCGTTCGGCATCCTGGATTTTCCAGTCCATGGCGTATTTCTGACCCAGCGTCTGAAATTCATTCTGCAGATTGGCGAACCGGCCTTCTTCATCAACAAAATGCACGCGCATGAAAAAGGTGCCGGTCAGTGTGTCGCCGAATTGTGCGCTTTCCAGAATATTGCAGCCGCTTTCAGTCAGAAAGCCCGATACGTCATGCACGATGCCGCGCTGGTCGGGACAGGACAGGGTCAGGATGTATTTCACTTGTTGAGCTGGCGTCATGTGCTGCGTTCCTGTTATAAAAATGGTGAACCGGATAGTCGGTCTGAGGCATAGAGCAGGAGTATAAACCCAATTTAATTCTCACCGGCACTTTCATAAGTCGTAACCCGCTGTTTTTGCTAAGCAATTAATCAACCAACATCAGGGAAATACCTGATTTTGAATAACAGAGGAGCGGTAATAGATAAGCGGTTGGAGCTGTTGCCATGTTCCATAAAGTTGAAAGAGGTGCTGGAAACATTTTTGACAGGGGTGAATTCCCTGCCAGAGGGTTACTGTCTGAAGGACTTTCTGACCAGCTCCGATGCGTAAAGATACGGATAGAACCCGAACCAGGCCCGATGTGACAATCGCAGATTATTTACGACGCTGCCAACGTGCCCATTCCTGTCTATCCCCCCATCCGTGCCGCGCACGATTACCTGATCTCGCCCGCGGTCCTGAAAAGCGGCCTGGAATCGGTAGTGCGGGGAGGGCGGATTTCTGAATTAAGCAGCCCGGTGCTGTTTCCAGACTGTCCGATACTGCAGCAACTGTTTGGCTGGTTGTACTGCCAGTACCATGGCCTGAATGCACGGGCGGCGGAAATTCTGGATAAAAATGCTGCAACCATACTCAGCGCCATATTGAAAGCGGATCGGGAGCGCATGGCAGTATGGATCGCACTGGAGCCGGACGACATTGCCTGGAAAGAATCCAATGAGGAAATCCAGCAAGGAATCCGTTTCCGGATTGAAGAAGAAGAATTTCAGGACCTGGTAGGCGAAACAATGTTGGGTGAGACTGCCTACAGGATGACCAGTAACGGACAGAGCGTTATTTTCACTCAACTCTACAATGCCATTCCGCCAGGCGTGGACCGAGATCAATGCGTACTTGACGTCTCGCTGAATCATTTGAAAATGGAATGCCTGCGCGCCTATATAGATGCAAGGCATCAATCAGGGTGCATTGCTGACCTGACCGATTTTGATCTGAGCAGTATCTGCGTCTGCGGTATTGATTTCAATGGAACCAGAATGCAGGCGGCCCATTTCAGTGAGCTGGTCACGCAAAGAATTGACATTGATTTTACCGACGTAGAGTTGACCGGCAGTGACACTGTGCGGGAAATTCCGGATACGGGCGAGGCGGCAAAACATAGAAAATCGGCATCTGCCAATTTCAACGAGATACCCATGCCACCGTCGATTCCCTCAGTTACCCTCATAGACCACCACGTGTCCACTGCAACCTTAAGACACGACCTTCAATTTTCTGTGAACGGTCGCGAATTGCCCAATCTGGATCTGAACATTTCCCCTGATTTTCCGTTGTACAGCGTACTGAATTGCTGTTACCACTTTTATCTTGGTGTGGTTAAAGGTGTCGATGTCGAAGCCCAGCGCCTGTTCATGGCAAACAGGGACAAGGTGCTCAAAGCATTGCTTAAAGCCGCCTGTGAGCCCACCATCCCGCAACTCGTTACGATTAAATCGACCGATGGACTTGTCGACCAATTTGATATTACGTTTAACGATCAAGCTTCAACAGTTACGCTTGCTCAAAGATTTTATACACACGGCGACAGGAATGGCCTGACCAGATATGAACATTCGGCACAGGATATCTGGGCGCTGTCGTCGCTGGACGCTTTTAAAAAGAACTGCCTGATCGCTTATATCAACAGTGCACACGAAAAAGGTGAAATTGCTGACTTGAGCGATATCGATTTGAGTGAGCTGGACACGCGTGACATTCAATTTGATCGTACTAAAATTTCCGCCAAAGACTTGCGCCATTTTGCCAATCAGGAGCGCAGAGTCAGCCTGATTGAGTCCGAAGTTGCAGGCAATTTGCCTGGTGCAGGGATTATGTTTGTCGATTTAAAGATTGATAAAAAACTCGCCCTGCAATTGATCGGCGCGGGCGCTGACAAGAGAGGCGTTCTTGACGCTTTTCTCAAGACCGAACGCGCATCAAACAGAAGAACCAAAATTGACCTTGGTGGCTTTGATTTAAGGGGTGTCGACCTGACCGGCTTTGATTTTCGGGATGTCAATTTTAAAAATGCACTCGTCAGGAAGACAGGGGCAGTCCTGTCGATTGCTGAAAAAGAGCAGCGTCTTATTCTGGATCGAAGGGTCTTCAATTGGATCAGTCATTTAAGACCCGATCAGATCGAGCGACCAGTTTCTGAAAAACGGCGTATCCCGGTTTATCCATCGTTTGTCGGCCTGGCCAAAGATGTTGATTTCCGGCTGAGCAACTGCCTGCCATTGCCAGAGTCTTTGGATCAGGATTTGACGTGGAAAAACGGCAATGTTCAAATGCTGTCAAAAGCGGGAGCGAAAAAACCGAATTTTAAAATTTTCACCAGATCAGATTCGGTAGTGTCAATGCAACGCAGTGTTTTTTTTGAAATGCTCCGTTATGAGTTTTACTTGAACTTCGGTAGCGAATGGCTGGACATTGAGGGTAATGAATCAGGTTCCAAAAATGCCAAGATGACTGACGAAGCGCTGAAATATCGCGGCGGCTGGCAACCGGAACCCGTCATCGAATTTGTCAACAGCCTGCCGTGTAATGTTGGCTTGCGAATTGAACTGGCCCGATTTTTAATTGGCGCATCGGACGAGCCCTTAAGTTCACCGTTGGAGGCTTATCTGACCGAACCCGGTGGCTTGTCTTTAAAGCTCCAGATCACGCTGGACCATTTGAATCTGCCTGAAACCTTTGCTTCGTAATATCTGGGCAAATCCAACTCAAATCACACTGATTCATTCCAGAATCTTCCAGGGTCGGCGGATTGTAATTGTGCCGTCCCTGCGACTTCCTGCACACATTCAAACGTCAGGGTAATCACCAAGCCGGTTTTGCGGAAGTGAATCAATTAATAGGGTAGCCCGCAATAGAATCGAAAAAATAGATTGAGCATCATGCGGTTTTCGAAACTCAATTTATTCAAATCATGGCGTCCATATCCAATCACACATTAGTAACGGCGATGAAAAATGTCGCTGCCGGCAGAGCTGCCCATGTTCCCGTCAAAGATCAGAGCATCGGTGCGCAAATTATGAGATTTCTTTATTCGACACTTGGGCTCGGACCATTGTCCAGGGATGTGGCCTCGGAGAATGAGTCACGCGAAATTGAAGTCAATGCCTTTGAAATCCTCTACAGGATGGCGAAAATCGGCTGCACTGCATCAGGCAAAATTCCGGCCGATAGCCCCTTTTTTAGCGTTGCCGACAGTCGGTTCCAGTTCGTTCAAAAAGATGGCGTTGTGTGCCTGCGCAACGAAGACAGGCAGGTACTGGGCAAATTTGGCAGGAGTACCCCAAGTCAATTACGGGCAGCCGCCGCGAGAGCGTTGGTCGAACATGCAAAAAAAGTTGCTGACCCGATCAGTTTGCGGCATATCTATTTAGGTGATGTTGACATTGCCGCATCGCTGAATTTCAGCAATACAATCATAGATTTTGAATCGATCAATGAGCTCTCGGCATCACCTTCAGCAGTAAATGCGCAATTCATCAACTTAACCGGCGCGCAGTTTGAACGCATGGGCTTTAGCGACTTATTTTCAACTAATTTTGACAAGGAAAAAGCGTCTCTGAATAAAGTGGATTGGAGCCGGTTTCTGATAGACAGGAACTTGGCTCTGCAATTAATTGACGCTGGCGCTGATCCAACCACAATCTTTGCGCAACTCGTTACGTCGGAGCGTGAATTGGGCGCGAACAAGGGTGATGCAAACAATAAAATTGATACCGGTATCGATATCAGCCGATTCCCATTGGCGGATATGAACCTGCAAGGCCTGGATTTGACTGGGATGGGACTTAAAAAAGCAATTCAAAATGGCAGTCCAAAGCTGCTTTGCAATTTAGAGAGCGCCAAGCTCGATTCTGCCACTGCAGAAATGCTTGAGGTGGCAAAGTCACCTAAAAAAATAATGTTTAGCCCGATGCCACAATCTTCAAATTCACTCGACGTTGATGAGGTGAATGCAGTTCAGGCAAATGATGGGAATTTGCTTGTCGATGACAATGATGTGGTCGCACAGGGAGTGTTAAGTGATGCGCGCGCTGCCCACACCCCTGACAGTTTTGTGGCATTGGCGTATGAACTGCAGGCCAGGCATGACAAGTCCGAGGTGCTTGGTGATATCAATACCCGGCAACTGCGATCCTGTCGTGGCAGTGTTTATTATCTCGGTAGCGCATCAAAGTCAGTGGTCGATGTCAATAAAAAGTACTTCAGGGAATTTGGCGGCGTAACCGGGGTTCAATTGGCTGAACCTGATTTTAATGAGCCGCTCAAACTTCCGCCTGTGCTGAAAGATCAGTATGATTTTTTTGGTGTAGTGATACAGGTCCTGACCAGTCAGCGCGACCTGGAATACCCAAATGGAATATTTAAAGCCGAGGATGTGGAGGCGTTAATCGCAACATTACCTTGCGATGCGGCGTTAAAAGCAAATTTGGTGGAGTTTTTGTTGAACCCGCAAGTCAAAGAACTGCGCTACCCGTTGCATCAATATCTGTTAGCGCCTGATCAGGATGTTGAAGACTATCTGGCAGTACCTGAAGTCTGGGAACCGGCCCAACCATTGACGGTGCCAGCCGGACCGGCCAGCGCCGCATTGCCTGAGCGAGCGGTGCAGGTAACAAAAGCGAGCGCTTTGAAAGCTGAAAATCCAGTGCTTTGGTCGAAAATGCAAGCTGGAACTAAGCCTGGTCAAGCCCGCGGCCAGGTAACTCAAGTCAGTGGCGCAGCAACCCGACCAACCGGGCCTGTCACACAACCGACAGTCCATATTCCATCGTCCGACCGTGCCATTCCAAAGCCCCAAGAATCTGCTCAGCCGGGGACTCGGAGCGGCAAGTCTGCGATTTATGCAACGCAAGGTGGAAAGCCTGATGCCAGTCATTTAACCAAGCCAAAACAGCCGGACGGGGTACGGAACCGCAACCTGGAACCGGTCCAGCCGCAGCTAGGTGCGCCAAAGTCATCGTTACGGGCACTATTCGCGCAAATGGTGCAAAGCAAGTCGCAATCCCCTGATGTTGGCAAACCTGCAGCAGTCGAGCCCAGACCGGTAGAACCTAATAGACCTGCTGAAACGCGCCTTCCAAATAAAAAGGTCGAGCGATTTCGTCTGGGCTCCAGAATTCAATTCGTGCTCGAGAACGGAAAACGGCAAACCAGTTAAGCTAAGGCAAGCAGACTAAGCACCAACCTGAAATCAGATGAGCAATGAAAGTCGATTTTTAAACGGATAATTTATAACCCGGCCAGGTATTGTTCCCTGGCCATGTAATAAGCCCTGGTATGTGTGTCATACCAGGTCTCAATGCCGCGAAACGTCATACCCAGTCGTTCCATCACCTTGGCTGAAGCCGCATTGTCCGGATGACAAACTGCGGTCAGATCCGGGCTGTGCAAGGTGTTAAAAGCAAAATCAGCCATGACGCGGGCGGCTTCAGAAGCATAGCCCTGATGCCAGCGGTCTTTTTTGAGCCGCCAGCCGATTTCCAGTGGGTTGCCCGGAATGCGTGCCAGTGGTTGTATGCAGCCGGCGCCCATGAGCTCATTTGTTTCCATATCAATAAAACTCCACCAGCCGCAGCCAATGTCGATCCAGTGTTGTTTCATGCGCGCCACGGCCGCAGTGACTTCTTCCAGATCCTTGGGCTTGCCAGTTATGTAACGCATTACTTCGGGGTCACTGTTTAGAATGGTCAGACCGTTCAGATGGGCATCGGTAAAGGGTTCCAGCCGCAGTCGGGGTGTGAATAACAGAGTCATGGCATAGTCTGAACAGGTAGAAATGAACAAGCGTAGAGTTGCTTTCAGAATTCGTCAACTGAACATTCAAAATTAAACATTCATGGGACTAACAGCGATGCTTACAATCGTCCCACGATGAAACGAGACTGCCAATTCTTTCGGTCTTGATTCGAATGGAGACAGGTTTGAACAAACAACACATTTTGCACCGACTGAACGCGCTGGTCAGTAACCGCATTGCCACTCTGGGATATGCGGTAATTGGCCGTTCGCTCGTGGCACTTTCAATGCTGGGTTTGTCGGCATGCTCGGACAGGGCGGCCCAGGATCAGTTAAGCGGTGAAGAAGAAAAAGTCCTCAATATTTACAACTGGTCCGACTACATCTCCGAAGACACTATCGCGAATTTTGAGAAAGAAACCGGCATCAAAGTCCATTACGACGTGTTTGATACCAACGAAGTGTTGTATGCCAAATTGCTGGCGCGTCATACCGGTTACGATATTGTCGTTCCCTCGGACAGTTTCGCCGGCCTGCAGATTCAGGCCGGACTGTTCCGAAAACTTGATAAAAGCAAACTGCCGAATCTGGTCAACATGGACCCGGTGGTGCAGAACGCACTGTCCAAACTCGATCCGAACAATGACCATCTGGTGAATTGGCTGTGGGGCTATACCACGGTTGGTATCAATACCAAACAGGTTAAAGCCGCACTGGGCGAGTTGCCCATGCCGAAAAATGCCTGGGACCTGGTGTTTGATCCCAAATATGCCAGCAGGCTGGCCGGTTGCGGAATTTCCTTTATGGATTCGGGCAATGAAATTTTACCGGCTGCGCTGCTGTATATTGGCAAGAATCCTTACACTCTGAATCCGGACGACTACCGACTGGCCGGCGACATGCTTGAAAAAATCCGTCCAAATATCCGGATCTTCACTTCCTCCAGTTATATCAATGATCTGGCCAACGGGGCACTGTGCGCCGTAATCGGCTACTCCGGCGATATCAATATTGCCCGCATGCGTGCCATCGAAGCGAAAAATGGCAACGATATTCAGGTTCTGATACCAAGTACTTCGGCAATTCTGTTCTTCGATTCAATGGCCATCCCGACGGATGCGAAACATCCGAACAATGCGCACATTTTCATGAATTACATCATGCGTCCGGAAGTGAGTGCCAGCCTGACCAACAAGGTGTTTTATACCAATCCGAATATCAACGGCATGAAATACGTCAGAAAGGATGTGGCAGAAAACAAAACAGTGTTTCTGACCCAGGAAGATAAAGAACGGATGACGCCGCCACAGCCAACAACGACATTGATACGCAGAGTGGAAGCGCGCACGTTTACCCGCCTTAAGACGGGACATTAATGCGCAGAGCATTGAATCGCAGGCAAACTATTACAGGGTTTTATTCATGGCATTAACTGAATCTATCAAATCATCTGTCGCCCCGGGCAAAGAGGATAAGCCATTTTTGCAGATCAATAACCTGATCAAGGAATTTGGCGACAACCGCGTGGTGAAGAACGTGTCGGTCAACATCAACAAGGGTGAGATCTTCGCATTGCTGGGCAGTTCCGGTTGCGGCAAATCGACGCTGCTGCGCATGCTGGCCGGGTTTGAGACGCCGACCTCCGGCGAAATCCTGCTGGACGGCAAAAACATCATCGCCGATGCGCCGTACCATCGCCCGATCAACATGATGTTCCAGTCGTATGCCCTGTTTCCACACCTGAGCGTATGGGACAATATTGCCTTTGGTCTGCGCCGTGAGGGTATGGCCAAAGAAGAAATCGCCGAGCGCGTGGAGAAAATGCTGGCACTGGTGCAGCTCGATTCGTTCGGCAAGCGCAAGCCGCATCAACTTTCCGGTGGGCAGCAGCAGCGCGTGGCGCTGGCGCGCAGCCTGGCGAAACGTCCGCAGCTGTTGCTGCTGGATGAACCGCTGGCCGCACTGGATAAAAAACTGCGTGAGCGCACCCAGTTAGAGCTGGTCAATATTATCGAACAGGTCGGTGTGACCTGCGTGATGGTTACCCATGATCAGGAAGAAGCGATGGCCATGGCGTCGCGGATTGCAGTCATGAGCGACGGCGTGATTCTGCAGATCGGTAAGCCCACCGACGTCTATGAAACACCCAACTGCCGCTTTGTGGCCGACTTCATCGGCAGCGTGAATATGTTCAACGGTACCGTTGAAGTAGACGAGCCGGATCATGTCGTGATCAGAACGCCGGAGTGCTCGCACTATGTCGGCCACGGCATTACCGGCACGCCCGGCATGGCGGTCTCAGTTGCGATCCGTCCGGAAAAGATTTCAGTCAGTGCTGAAAAGCCGGCGCAAGAGCATAACTTTGTATACGGTGAAGTCATCGAACTGGCTTATCTGGGCAGCTACACGGTCTATCACCTGAAGCTGCTCAGTGGCATGGTCATCAAGGCGAACGTGAGCAACACTTCCCGCCACGGCGCGTTCCATCCGAAATGGGGCGACAAGTTGTTTGCCCATTGGGAAGATGACGCCATGGTGGTCTTGACCCGCTAAGGAGATATGATGAAAAAATTCTCCAAACCAGCCTGGTTGTCGGGCAGGACCGCAGTCATCGGTTTTCCATATCTGTGGCTGGCGGTCTGTTCGCTGTTACCGTTCCTGCTGGTACTCAAAATCAGTTTTGGCGAAATGGATGCCAGTGGTCCGTTTGGTACGCTGACCAGTTATGTCGATGGCGTGCTGAGCTTAAAGATCAAGCTCACCAATTACATTTACCTGGCGATGGATGACCTGTACATCATCGCCTATCTGAATTCGATCCGGTACGCTGCGTTGACCACCCTGACGTGTCTGTTGATTGGCTACCCGTTTGCCTACTTCATGGCACGGGCCAGTCAGTCACGCCGCAACGTGCTCATGATGCTGGTGATGCTGCCGTTCTGGACCTCGTTCCTGCTGCGTATCTATGCCTGGAAAGGCATGCTGTCCAACAATGGCGTGATCAACAATTTTCTGATGTCGATCGGAGCCATTGATACACCGATCCACATGATGAACACCGAGTTCTCGCTGATGATAGGCATGGTGTATTCCTACCTGCCATTCATGATCTTGCCGCTGTTTACCAATCTGTCGAAACTGGATGTGCGTTTCATTGAAGCTGCGGCCGACCTGGGTTCGAACCCGTGGAACACGTTCTGGCGCGTGACGGTGCCGCTGTCCAAGTCCGGCATTATTGCCGGCTCGATGCTGGTGTTCATTCCCTGTGTCGGTGAATTCGTGATTCCGGATCTGCTCGGTGGTCCTTCGACCATCATGATCGGCCATGTGATGTGGGATGAATTCTTCAGCAACGTCGACTGGCCGATGGCGTCGACGGTGACGGTGGTGGTGATTCTGGGTGTTCTGATCCCGATGGGTATCCTGAACAAATATCAGTCTGAGGAAGAGCAAAAACTATGAACGCATACCGCTGGTTTGGCCGCTCCTGGCTGGCTCTGGGCTATTTTTTCCTGTACATCCCGATCATCATGCTGGTGGTCTATTCATTCAACAGCTCCTCCCAGGATATGGTCTGGAGAGGATTCACCCTGCACTGGTACGAAGCCCTGACCGGTGACGATGAAATCATTGCCGGCTTTTTTCTGTCTCTCAAAGTGGCCACGCTGGCGGCGACCTGTTCAGTGGTGCTCGGTACTTTTACCGCCTACGTGCTGACCAACTACCGCAAATTTAAAGGCCGCGCCCTGTTCAAGGGGATGGCCAGCGCGCCGCTGGTCATGCCGGAAGTGATTATCGGACTGTCCCTGCTGCTCATGCTGGTCGGCATGGAAAACGCGGTTGGTTTCCCGCCGCGCGGCCTCATGACGCTGGTGTTTGGTCATACCGTGCTGGGCGTTGCCTATTCGGCGGTGGTGATTGAATCGCGTCTGAAAGAAATCAGCAAATCACTTTCTGAAGCGGCAATGGATCTGGGTTGCCGGCCGTTCCAGGTATTTTTTCTGGTGACGCTGCCCAATATTTCCCAGTCACTGGTGTCGGCCTGGCTGCTGACCTTTACCCTGTCACTGGATGACGTGGTGGTCTCAGCCTTCCTGACCGGTCCGGGTTATTCAACCATGCCGATCGTGATTTTCTCGCGCGCCCGTCTGGGTCTGGATCCGCGCGTCAATACCGTGGCGGCGATCACGATTGCAGTGGTGTCGGTTGCGGTGGTGCTGTCGAGTCTGCACATGGCACGCGCCGAGCGCCGGCGTCAAAAAGAAATTTCGGCTGCATTCAAGCACTAATTACAGGAGAATTTTATGAGTACCAGACTTTGGCATGATCGTGCTACCAGCATCAAAATCGACGGTCGCGCGCTGATCAATGGCGAACGCGTGCATGCAGTTTCAGGCGAAACGTTCGACAATATTTCTCCCGTGAACGGACGCAAACTGACGCAAGTAGCACGCTGTGATCTGGCCGATGTGAATCTGGCGGTACTGGCTGCCCGCGCCGCTTTTGAGGACCGGCGCTGGGCTGGCAAATCACCGGCCGAACGCAAAAAAATTCTGTTGAAGTTTGCCGAACTGATCCGCGCCAACGGCGACGAACTGGCCCTGCTCGAAACGCTCGATATGGGAAAGCCGATCAAGTACAGCCTGTCCGTTGATGTGCCGTCAACCGCACGCTGCGTGCAGTGGTATGCCGAAGCGATCGACAAGGTCTACGATGAAATCGCCCCAACCAATGATGACACGCTGGCCTTGATTACCCGTGAGCCGGTTGGTGTGGTCGCTACCATCGTGCCGTGGAATTATCCGATGATCATGGCTTCGTGGAAGATTGCCCCGGCGCTTGCGATGGGCAACAGCGTTATTTTGAAACCTTCCGAAAAATCACCGCTGACCGCTTTGCGCCTCGGTGATATCGCCCTGGAAGCAGGGATTCCGGCCGGTGTATTCAATGTGCTGCCAGGCTTCGGTCATGAAGCCGGAAGTGCGCTGGCTTTGCATGACGATGTCGATTGCATCGGCTTTACCGGCTCAACCCGGATCGGCAAAAAAATTCAGGAATATTCAGGACAGTCCAACCTGAAACGGGTCTGGTCGGAACTGGGCGGTAAATCCCCCAACATCGTGTGCGCCGACTGTCCCAATCTGGACGAAGCGGTGGCCGCTGCGGTGGGTTCGATTTATTTCAATCAGGGCGAAAGCTGCAACGCGCCATCCCGTCTGTTTGTGGAAGCCTCGATCAAAGACGAATTCATTAAAAGGGCATTGGCACTGGTTCCTTCCTATGTGCCTGGTGACCCGCTCGATCCATCCACCGTCATGGGCGCTATTGTTGACAATATCCAGCTCAATTCAGTCATGGGGTTTATTGATTCCGGCAAAACTGAAGGTGCAACACTGTTGGCCGGCGGCAAACAGGTGCGGATTGAATCGGGGGGCTATTATGTTGAGCCGACCATGTTCATTGACGTGGATAATTCGATGAGAATCGTACGCGACGAAATTTTCGGACCGGTACTCTCAATTTTTACCTTCACCGATCTGGATGAGGCAATCAGGCAAGCTAACGCAACGGCGTATGGTTTGCAGGCCGGTGTGTGGACCTCCGACATACGCAAGGCGCACAAGGCAGCGCGTGCGTTGCGGGTTGGCACGGTACACGTGAATCAGTACGACGGTGACGACATGACTGTGCCGTTCGGTGGCTACAAACAGTCTGGCAATGGCCGTGACAAATCACTGCATGCGCTGGAAAAATATACCGAACTGAAAACGACCTGGATTAATCTGAAATGAAACACAGGCACAAAGAAACCAGACTGACCAAAGATTCGTTTTACGAGGCAAGCGTCAGGCGCGATGACCCGTTACCGGCTTTGGACATGGATATTTTTGCCGATGTGTGCGTGGTGGGCGGTGGCTTGTCCGGACTGTGTTCGGCGCTGGAACTGGCGGAACGCGGTTATTCGGTGGCCGTGCTGGAAGCGCAGCTGATCGGCTGGGGTGCTTCGGGTCGCAACGGCGGACAGGCACTGGTTGGTTTTTCCAGCGATGACGCCGTCGAATCACAGCTGAGCGCCGAAGACAGCAAGCGGTTGTGGAATATGACGGTGGAAGCCATGCAATTAATGCGCGACCGTATCAAGAAACACAATATCGAGTGCGAATTTACACCGGGCAGCCTGTGCCTGGCCTGTTCCGACAAAAAAGCGCGCGAACTCGATGAATGGGTCGACAGTCTGCAGCAACGTTACAGCTATTCGGTGCACAGTATCGGCAGCGGCGAAATCGGCAACTGGATACAGAGTGAGCGCTATAAAGGCGGTGTCTATGATGCCAATGGCGCACACGTTCATCCATTGAAATACACTCTGGGCATTGCCGCCGCAGCGCGCGCTGCCGGTGTCAGGATATTCGAGAACTCCCCGGTTACCGGCATCGATCGCGGCGCGTCTCCAGTCGTCAGAACAGCCACCGGCAGTGTGCGCTGTAAATTTGTGGTGCTGGCCGGGAACGTGTATCTGAACGAGTATGGTGACGCCGTGGCACCTGAGCTGGACAAACGCATCATGTCGGTGGGAACCTACATTGTGGCAACTGAACCGATGTCCAAAGAACGCTGCGATGCGCTGATCAAAAATCGTGCGTCAGCCTTCGACACCAATTTTGTGCTGGATTATTATCGCCCTTCAGAGGACAATCGCCTGCTGTTTGGCGGGCGGGTCAGCTACAGCACTGCAACGCCGATCAATCTGGTCGGCAGCATGAGACGCCGCATGCTTGACGTATTTCCGCAACTGTCTGATCTGGATATTCCGTACGCCTGGGGCGGGTTTGTCGATATTTCGATGAATCGCGCGCCAGATTTTGGCCGGGTGGATAAAAACATTTATTATCTGCAGGGATACTCCGGTCATGGTTTAATCCTGACCGGTCTGGCCGGAAAAGTGGCAGCAGAAGCGATTGCCGGGCAGTCGGAACGGTTTGATGCATTTGGCAAGATCAAACATCACAATTTCCCGAACGGGCAAGTGATGCGTACGGCGGCACAGATGTTGGGGATGTGGTACTACCAGTTAAAAGAAATGCTGTAACCAACAATCCAATTTTTTAAAACAACCAGGGGGAAGACTGACCAGTAGCCGCGAGTGGCCTATTGGTTATAGTCATTTAACAAAAACTTTTTTATCGTATTTATCATGGCACAACCTTTAGTTCTGATCCCCGCCTGCACCCGACAAATCGGGGCGCATCCTTATCATGTCGCGCAGATGAAATATGTGGAGGCGGTCGTGACAGGGGCCGGTTGTGTGCCGCTGATTTTACCTGCCCTGGGTGACGCCATCGACTGGGATACGATACTGGAACTGGCCGACGGCGTCATGCTGACCGGTTCTCCGTCCAACGTGCATCCGGATTTTTTCGGCCAGTCGGTTCTTGATCCTTCCCTGCCGCTCGATCCGGCCCGCGACGCGACAACGTTACCTTTGATCAGAATGGCACTGCAGCGCGGCATTCCGTTAATTGCGGTCTGTCGCGGTACCCAGGAAGTCAATGTGGCGCTGGGTGGCAGTCTGCATCAGGCGGTCCATGAAGTCGAAGGATTCATGGATCATCGCGAAGACAAGACAGCATCGATTGAAGTCCAGTACGCTCCGGCCCACGCCATCCATCTCGTGCCGGACGGGCGTATTTCAAAAATACTGCATGGTGTGACCAGGATGATTGTCAATTCGGTGCACGGTCAGGGTATCGACCAGCTCGCGCCCGGATTGCAGGTCGAAGCGAGAGCCGATGACGGTCTGATTGAAGCGTACAGCGTAGCCAGTGCACCAGGTTTTACTTTGGCGGTGCAGTGGCATCCGGAATGGCAGATCAGGGAAAATCCGGAGTCGATGAAATTGTTTGGGGCGTTTGGTGACGCCTGCAGGGAATTTAAAGCCAACAAGAAAAAAGGGTAAGGCATGACCGATCACATCAAAGGCGATGGCGCCATAACCAGAACATCGCTATATGGCTCCAGCACCGAAAACACCTATGCGGGCATCCTCAGTTTCATGCGCCGCAAATATACCCGTGATTTGACCGGCGTTGACGTAGCCATTTCCGGTATTCCGCTCGATCTGGCCACCACCTTCCGTTCCGGAGCGCGGCAGGGTCCTGCTGCGGTGCGCGCTGCCAGCGTGCAGCTGTCCGAACTCAATTCTTATCCATGGGGCTTCAATCCGTTTGATGATCTGGCCGTCATCGATTACGGCGACTGCTGGTTTGATGCCCACAACCCTTTGACCATAGCGCCTGCGATCACCGAACACGCAAGAACCATCCTGGCCTCCGGTGCAAAAATGCTGACCTTCGGCGGCGATCATTTCGTCACCTATCCGCTGCTCAAAGCCCACGCTGAAAAATTCGGCAGGCCGCTGTCGCTGATTCATTTCGATGCGCACTGCGATACCTGGGCTGATGACGAACCGGATTCGCTCAACCATGGCACCATGTTTTACAAGGCCATCAAAGACGGACTGATAGACCCTGCCACGTCGGTGCAGGTTGGCATCCGTACCTGGAACGATGATTTCATGGGTATGAATATTCTTGATGCGGCCTGGGTGCATGCGCACGGCGCGCAGGTCACGCTGGAAAAAATTCTTTCCATTGTTGGCAGCCGTCCCACTTATCTGACTTTTGACATTGACTGTCTGGATCCGGCCTTCGCGCCCGGCACCGGCACCCCAGTGCCGGGTGGACTGAGTTCGGCACAGGCTTTGCACATTATCCGCGGCATGGGACCGGTGAATCTGGTGGGCATGGATGTGGTTGAAGTGTCACCACCCTTTGATCAGAGTGAAATCACGGCGCTGGCAGCGGCGCATATAGCTGCCGATCTGCTGTGTGTATTGCGCAACCAGAAATTGGGTAAATAAGGCGGCGAATTCAACAGGCAGGGTGCAATATTATTGCGCCATCTCGGCCTGTGCGAACTACCTGCTGACTTTTTTCACTTTCGCAGCGATGCAACTGAACATTCGGAATAAAACATTTTCGCGCTAAGGTGCGCGCCATAGAATTGACCGATCAGTTACCATCCCAGAGCATTGCGTTTTCAAATGCGCCAGTCGGTCCAAAGGAGATTTTCGTGAGCAAGCCAGTAACATTGAGCAAAACCTACCCCGGCGCAGACGCGCTCAAGGCCTATTTCAGCCGGCACGGCGTGAGCCAGGTGGAGGTCATGTTTGCCGACATCTCCGGTTACCCGCGCGGCAAGCTGACTCCGGCACCCAGCTTTGCGGCCCAGTCCGAATTGCGCATTGCCGAAGCGATCATGATGCAGGCCGTCACCGGCGAATATTCTTACGACCCGATTTTTCCTGACTGTGATCCGGATGTGAAGATCGTGCCGGACTATTCCACGCTGCGCCTGTCACCCTGGTCCAGCACACCGCGCGCCATGGTGGTGGCCGACTGTCAATATCTGGCCGGTGGCGAGTGCGGTTTTTCATCGCGCGGTTTGCTCAAACAGATCGTGGAAAAATATACCGCCAAGGGATTGAAGGCGGTGGTTGCGCCGGAAATCGAATTTTATCTGACCGCACCGAATGTCGATCCGACCCAGCCTCTGACCTATCCCCATGCAAAAAATGGCCGGACTGAGGCCGGACAGTCGGCCTTCAGCATGAATATGCTCAATGAACTCGCTGCATTCTGGGATGAATTCCGTGCCGCACTCGACAACCTCGGTGTGGTAACCGACACCTGGATTCATGAGGCTGGCCGGTCCCAATACGAAATCAATCTGATGCACGGTGATCCGGTTGAAGTGGCCGATCAGGCGTTCCTGTTCAAATACGCCGCCAAAGAGATTGCGATCAAGCATGGCTTGAATGCGGTATTCATGGCCAAGCCGATTTCCGGCCAGCCCGGCAGCTCCATGCATCTGCATCAGAGCGTCGTTGATGCCGCAGGCAAGAATATTTTCAGCAAACCGGACGGCACAGAAAGTGTGCACTTCAGACAATTCATCGCCGGTCTGCAGACTTATATTCCCGACATGATGCTGATTTTTGCACCCTTCATCAATTCGTATCGCCGCTTCGTTGATGGTTCTCAGGCACCTGTGAATCTGCAGTGGGGTCTGGACAACCGTACTACCGGTTTGCGGATCCCGATCAGCGGTCCTGCCTCACGCCGGGTTGAAAACCGGATTGCCGGTGCTGACGCCAATCCATATCTGGCCATTGCTGCTTCACTGGCAGCCGGTCTGGCCGGTATCGAAGAAGGTCTGGAAGCGAGCGAACCGATAGAGGGCAACGGTTACGATCATGCTCATGATCTGGCCAGCGGTTATCAGGCCGCGCACGCCCAGATGAAGGCCAGCGCAACCTGCCGGCGCATGCTGGGTGAAAAATTTGTCGAAGGCTACGTGTCAACCAAGTGGCTCGAATACCAGAACTTCCAGAATGAAATTTCAGCCTGGGAGCGCCGTTACCTGGTACCGCAGGCGTAACTGGCAGCGGGTGTCGGAATTGGACCTTAAGAATTAAGCCGGGACAGTTTTGCCATGCGCTTCCAGCAGGCATTCCCAAAACGCCTGACTGACCCGCGAAGGCTGCGGTGAGCGTCGCACCATGCCGACAAAATTACACTTGTAGTTGAACTGCCCGGGTTTGACCACCTTCATCAAACCGCGCTCGACAAACTGGTGCGCATAGTGATCCGGCAAAAAGCCCAGATACTTGCCGGATAAAATCAGCGTGGCAATCGATTCCTGATCAAACCCGGTGGCTTTGCGCGACAGGCGCATCTGATGGCTGATTTCCATATTGTGCGAGTGGTAACCCAGACAGGCGAAATGATGGGAAGAGATATCATCCCAGCCCAGATTATCCTGCGCTTCATTGAACAGCGGATGTTTCGCGCCGCAATACATCAGCATGGTTTCTTCAAACAGGCCGGCATAAGTCAGACTGTCGGAGCTGCGATGGTCAGGAATAATGCCAACCTGAAACTGACCGTCCAGCACACCGCGTTCTATCGGATTGCTGCAGGCCACATGCATATTCAGTGCCACATCCGGTGCGCGCTCGGAAAACAGCGCGATAGCTTCATAAATTTTGGCATTCGGATTGCTGGCGGTTTTGTCATGCACCGCCACGTTCAGCTGACCGCCCATGCGCCGATGGATATCGTCAATGGCACTGCGGAACTGGTCGGTGGAACTGAGCAGGCGTAACGTTTCCTGGTAAATTTGTTCACCTTCTGCGGTCATTGAAAAACCACCGCGGCCGCGCCGGCACAGGGTCAGGCCGAGCCGGATTTCCAGATCCTTGATATGGCGGCTGATGCTTGAAGTGCCGATATTTAATTCCAACTCGGAAGCCGCCATCCCGCCACAGTCCACCACGCTTTTAAAGATACGCAGCAGGCGAATATCCATGTCGCTTAGCTGGCCCATCACCGGTCGGTTTTTTGGTTTCATAAATCAGCAAATAAACATCTATAAATAGGTAATTTTGCGAGTATAGCCGATGTTTACAATGCCAGAGGGCAATCCGGTGTCTAAAATGACGATTTTGCCAATGATTTGTATCAACTGTGCCGCACAATTAGTACGTTGGAAACAAAGGGAGCAGCAGGATGAGTAAAGCGATTTTATTTAAACAACAAACCACGGCGCCAGAAACTGACTATCCGCGGCCGGAACGTCAGCTGCAAGGCAACCCGCTGCGTACTACCTGGAATCATTTCACCAACAACAGTGGTGAAGTTTACTCGGGCGTGTGGGGTAGCGAAGTCGGCAGCTGGAACATTGTGTTTGGTGACACGGAAGATGAATTCTTTTATGTTACCGAAGGCCGTTGTCGTGTCATCGACGAAGCGGGAACTGCTTCTGAAGCCGGACCTGGCGATGCGTTGGTGATTCCGGCCGGCTTCAAAGGTGTGTTTGAAGTGCTCGAGCCGATGAAAAAGCATTACGTGATTGTGGAACGCAAAAAATAACAACGCTGCACCTCCTGCAGCGTCTCGTCACCAGGCGCGTTAAGCAGGCACGTCTACCGTATAGATTTTTGCACTGGCAATAAACGGCACCTCGCTGAAGTAGCTGGTCAGGGGATAGGTACTGATATTGGTCGCGACACCGGTATTGTTGCGGTTCGCCGCATGCAGCAGTGCGCGATCAAAATTGTGTTTCATCAGCAACCGGTCATCTGGTGGCAGGTCTTCATAGTTGAAATGTCCGCTGGCTATGCCGCCCTGAAAGAATCGACGGATATTCGGTTTGCGCTGTTTCTGCTGCGCTCGGTGAAATTCAGTTTCAATCAGCGTCTCCAGTTGCAACTCCCCGCAGGCAACCGAAGTGGCGCGATCTTTCGCTGATTTGCATCCTTTGCCGTGTCCCATGCGCAGTTTGCCCGATTCGGCAGCATATACCCTGCCCAGGATTTGCGTCAACGTGACAAACGGAACGCCACCATCGACCACTTCACCCTGATCGTACAGTCCTCGCCAGATATTCATGGTGTCGCGGTAATATTCCTGAGTCCGAGATGGAAGTTTTTCGAACAGTGTTTCATACTCCAGCTTCAGACTTCTGCCGTTGTAACTGCCGCTTTCGATTCCGCTGTAGGTGTAGCGCGGCAGATAGGTTGCGTGTCTGAGCGTGCAGACAGCATCTTCTATGTTGCTGTGGGCTTCCTGCAGGTAGGGGCAGTAGGTGATGCCCCGTCTGAAACAGGCCGCGCCCATCAATGCCACATGTTTTTCATACAGGGCACGCTCTGCGGGCTTGCCGCGATTGAGCAGCCGGATGTCGGTGAACAGATATTTTTTTTCCTGTTCCAGTGGCGCATCGCCAAACACGCCGGCAACAATCCTGGTCGCTTCCTGAAAGGAATTAACTGCGGCAAACGCGAACTTCTCGGTTGAAACAGTGTGGGTGCCGATGTCTAAGGTGTGTTCCATGCGGGTTGCGTTGATGACTCGGTTGGCCCAGGAATAATTCTGGCCTGGGTCAAGATGTTTTTGAACTTTGCGCAGGATCGATGGATTGCTGTCGGCAAAGTAGCGACTGGTCACGGTGGAGCGGACCTCGGTCCTGTCGCTGAGTGTGGTTGTGCTGCTGCTGCTGTGCGCAAGTGCGCCTTTGTCCATTCTGGCGCTCATTCTGGCAATTCCCGTAGCCGTATTGTCCGCGGTGATTTTGACCGGCTTGACGAAATCAAGACCGATGCATTCAGACAGTTCATCAGGCACGCTGTCATCCGCCATGAACAGTTCAAGCACGTGTTCTGTCGTGCGGCTGTGAAAATGACCGCCGTCAAGGTTTTCGTGAGCAATCAGTGCGGCAAACTGTTCATCGCGCTTCTGCTGATCGAAAGTGGGTCTGACCTCAATGCTGTAGTGGCGGCTTTTGAGTACGTAGTACGCGCCTAAAGGCCGGTATAAGGTCGTGAAATCGTATTTGATCGAACCACCCAATTCATCCATGTCATTACCAAACAGCATACGCATGGCCATATTCAGTCGGTCGTGATCAATCCTGTCATTAACCAGCAACGTGCTGCCGAACACCTTGAGCGCCAATGCTGCCATGGCCAGGGCGCCGCTTTCGGTACATTGTTTGACAAACACGGTGCGGTTATCGAACAGTTTCTGCACGCTGTGTTGATCTGGATTATCTGGCAACCTTATCCCGTTGATACCACGCTGCAGCAGGAGGTGACAATCGGTTGCCGGGCTGTCACTGAGAAACCCGGCAAAATTGTCGAGGCCGGACTGCTTGGCCTGCTGCAGTTCGTCGAGCTGTGCAGGGTTGAATCGGAGTCGGTCCGAGACGATATTGGCCAGACCGGTTACGTAGTTACAAAAAGTTCGAGGTTGGTGAGGTTGGCGAGGTTGGTTTATGGGTTGCATCAGCTACCTTTCTCAATGTGACTGGGTTCTCAAAGGCGTCCAGCATAGCGACCAGTGCGGGTCGACAATATCCGCGTAAACCCTGCAAATTCAACACGCCGCGAATTGACGACCTGTACACAATTGGGTATTCTTGCGCTCTGCGCCGATTTGAGTTCAGATGCGGCTAAAACGTCATTCAGTGCGCCTCCTTGCTGCCTGCCTTCGTGGTTCTGGCCTCATATTTATGCGAGTCCACGCTGTTTTCAGCCATCAGAACACGACTATTTTGAACCCAGGGAATACCATGCCATCCGCAGGAACTGTCACTCCCCAAACCCACCTGTTCACAGAGCCGCTGCCGTTGCAAAGTGGTGCTTCCATTGCCGGTTACACGCTGATGTATGAAACCTATGGTCAGCTCAATGCAGAAAAATCCAATGCGGTGCTGGTCTGCCATGCCCTCAATGCGTCGCATCATGTAGCTGGCGTGGCGTCGGATGATGACACCAATATCGGCTGGTGGGACAACATGATCGGCCCCGGCAAGCCGCTCGACACCGATCATTTTTTTGTCATCGGCATCAATAATCTGGGTTCCTGTTTCGGCTCTACCGGACCCATGCATACCAATCCGGCAACCGGCATGCCCTATGGTGCCGATTTTCCGGTCGTGACGGTGGAAGACTGGGTCAACGCCCAGGCCCGTCTGGCCGACCTGCTGGGCATACACCAGTTTGCAGCGGTGATGGGCGGATCGCTCGGCGGTATGCAGGCCATGTCCTGGAGCATGCTGTATCCGGACCGGCTGCGCCACTGCGTGGTGATTGCCTCGACTGCAAAACTGTCCGCCCAGAATATTGCCTTCAATGATGTGGCCAGACAGGCGATTGTGTCCGACCCGGATTTTCACGGTGGCGATTTTTATGCGCACAACGTAGTGCCGAAAAGCGGTCTGCGTGTGGCGCGCATGGTTGGTCACATTACCTATCTGTCGAACGACGACATGGCTGAAAAATTTGGCCGCGATCTGAAAAGCGGCGAATACCAGTTCGGCTATGGTGTGGATTTTGAAATTGAATCCTACCTGCGCTATCAGGGTGACAAGTTCTCTTCGTATTTCGATGCCAATACTTATCTGCTCATTACCAAGGCGCTCGATTATTTTGATCCGGCGCGCAAATATGGCGGTGACCTGACCCAGGCGCTGGCCATGACAAAAGCGCGCTTTCTGGTGATTTCTTTCACCACTGACTGGCGCTTCTCGCCGGAACGCAGCCGTGAAATTGTCCGTGCGCTGCTCAGTAACAAACGCAAGGTGACTTATGCCGAGATCGACGCGCCGCACGGGCACGATGCGTTTTTGCTCGACGACGCGCGCTACATGAATCTGGTGCGCAGTTATTTTGACCGAATCAAAGGTGAGCGCGCATGAATTTCGCAGAACTGAACCAACACCGCCCCGACCTGGCATTTATCGCCCACTGGATTGCGCCGCATTCCAATGTACTCGATGTCGGCTGTGGCGACGGTGTCATGCTCGACTATCTGCAGACCGATAAAGCTTGCCAGGGCTATGGCATTGAAATTTCTGATGATCTGGTACTGGCCTGTGCACAACGCGGTGTACAGGTCATTCAGCAGGATATGGAACTGGGCCTGGGTCTGTTCGATGATCAGGCCTTTGAAACAGTGCTGTGCCTGTCGTCGCTGCAGATGATGAAAAATGTCGAAGGGCTGCTGACCGATATCGCGCGGGTCGGCCGTGAAGCCATCGTCTCGTTCCCCAATTTTGCTTACTGGCCGCACCGCGTTGCGCTGCTGCGCGGCCATATGCCGGTCTCCAAATCGCTGCCCTATGAATGGTACGACACGCCCAATCTGCGTTGCGCGACGATCGGTGATTTTGCCGAGCTGGCTAATTCGGTCGGACTGGAAGTACTGGAGTGGGTCGCATTGCACGAAGGGCGACCGGTAACATGGTTGCCGAATCTGCGCGGCAGTCTGGCCGTGTTCCGCTTGCGCTGCAAAGCTTGATGACGACGCCTGCCGACTCAAGCCGAACCAGTCCCGATCCAACCGGCTGGCGACAGATACTCAACCGTAAAATGCTCATCTGCATGTCGCTGGGTTTTAGTTCCGGCCTGCCGCTATTTATTCTGATCAACCTCATTACCGCCTGGCTGAAGTCTGAACACGTCGACCTGAAAGCCATCGGGTTAATCGGCGCGTTTGGTTTCTTTTACACCTGGAAATTTGCCTGGGCACCGCTGATGGACCGGTATTCGTTACCGTTTCTAGGACGCCGGCGCGGCTGGATACTGGTCACGCAACTGTTGCTGATGGTCGTCATTACGGCCATGGGGCAGATGGATCCCAACGGGAATTTTCTGCTGATTGGCAGCATGTATGCTGCGCTGGCTTTTGTGTCGGCCAGTCAGGATATCGTGATCGACGCCTACAAGCGTGAAATTCTGGATGATGATCAGCAGGCGCTCGGGAATGCACTCGCAGTCAATACCTACAAGCTGTCTGCGTTGGTACCGGGATCGATCTCACTGATCCTGTCGGATCACTTCAGCTGGCAATTTGTATTTTTCATCACTGCGCTGTTCATGTTGCCGGGCATCGTCACCACGTTACTGATGAAAGAACCGGACATATATGGTTCACCGCCGAAAAATCTGCGTGAAGCGGTGGTATTGCCGTTCAAAGAATTTATCAACCGCAAGGGCGTCTCTGCCGCGCTGCTGATTCTGTTATTTATTTTTCTGTATAAACTGGGCGATTCGATGGCGACCGCGCTGCAGACCCCGTTTTTTATGGAACTCGGATTTTCACGTACGCAGATCGGCGTGGTCGCAAAAAGCACCGGGCTGTGGGCCGGACTGGCCGGGGGACTGGCTGGCGGAATCTGGCTCATGAAAATCGGCATCAATCGCGGACTGTGGATTTTCGGCGCATTGCAGGCGCTGGCCATATTGGGCTTTGCTGCCTTAGCCCAAGCCGGCGCGAGCGTCTGGATGCTGGGTGTAGTCATGGCGGCTGATTATTTTGCCGTTGGTCTGGGCACTGCTGCCTTTACGGCGTTTATCGCGACCACCACCGATCCGCGCTACACCGCCACCCAGTTTGCCCTGTTCACCAGTCTGGCGGTGGTGCCGCGTACTTTTTTCAACGCCATCACCGGTTATATCGTGGCGCAGAGCGGCTGGTTCGGCTTTTTCATCATCTGCTTTTTACTGACCATACCCGGCATGTTGCTGTTATTTAAAGTCGCGCCATGGAATGCCATTGCGCACAGTCCGGAACATCCTGCATCAGGAGACCCCAATTGATTACTCAGACCTCTGAATTTGATCTGCAACTTACTTCGGGACGTATTCGCGCACGTCGCGTCGGACCTGCAACGGCTCCGCTGGTGCTGTTTATTCATGGCCTGTCAGCGCATCTGCACAGTTTTGACTACCTCATTGAACAGCTCGCCGGTCGCGATCTGCAACTGGTGGCAGTCGATCTGCGCGGGCGCGCACGCAGTGAAATCACCCCGGCCGGCAGTTACGGACTGCACGCGCACTGCCGCGACGTTCTGGAAATCGCCACACTGCTCGGTGCCGAGCAATTCGACCTGGTCGGCTGGTCGATGGGGGCGCTGATCGGCATTGCGGTTGCGGCACAGGCACCCCAGCGTCTGAAACGGCTGGTACTCATCGATCACGCCGGCGCCATGGATGCCGGACCGACAGAAAAAATCGGCAAGGGGCTTGAACGGCTGGATCTGGTTGTGGACCGGCAGGAGACCTATCTGGGTGCAATCCGTCTGGGCGGCTCAATCAATCCCTGGAGTCCTTTCTGGGATACCTATTATCGCTACGAACTGCAGGCTGTGGAGCAGGGTTATCAGCCGTCGACCAGCAGGGCCGCCTGCCAGGAGGATCTGCTCACTCTGCGCAAAGAAGATTTTCACGCACTGTGGCCAAAAATCAGCATGCCGAGTCTGCTGATCCGCTGTCAGGTACCCATAGCCGACGGTTTCATTGTGCCTGAACGGGAGCGTGACGCGATCAAAAAGGCAGTTCCCCAGCTTCAGATTGCAGAACTGCCGGTCGATCATTACATCGTGATGGTCAGCGCGGAAACGGCCCGTTTGGTCGATGAATTTTTAAGTTGACGCGTGCTTTGTAAATGCCATATTGCCAACTTGCCGATTCAAATCCACCATTCGTTGCGTCTGAATCTGCAATCAGCCGTTAATCAACCTTGAAAACCGCTCATTAGCCTGCTATTTTTCCTATAGCAGGTCCATTGATTACATAAAAACAGGTTCACGATGCAGAAGTTCAAACCATCCTCTCCCATTGCGCGCGCAGCATTGTCCATGCTGGTGCTGTCCTGTCTGTTATCCGGCTGCGACAAAGGGGATACAAATAAGGATGCTGATCGTGAACTTTCCATCAAAGAAGGTGACGCGCGCGCCACCGGCAGTGCCTGCCGTCAGGCCGGACGGGCTCTGGAAGACTGCTATACCCTCAACCCGGAGGCGGCTCGCGCATCGGTATTCACCGGCTGGAAAGACATGAACGACTATATGCGTGAAAATAAAATTGAAGATGTGAAGCCGGTAATAGAAAAACCCAAGCCGGCTGCCAATTCCTCAGAGTCCAAGGATCGCAACAGCAGAAGGTAAATTCGTTCCCATCGAATTGATTTCGTTTTCACATGTAACCGCAGACTCCCAGCGCCGATAATTATTTGGGAAAGACAAATCCGCTTAAAAAATTCAACTTTTATGAATTGCAAAGCTTCCCGCTGCCGATTTGTTAAATTCAAATGCCTGTACCAGTTTCGATTTTTTACCATTGAGCACAACATAATCGACATGGATCGTCACAACCTGAGAAAAATCTGATTTGTCCGTGATAAATGATTCAACCTGTGCGACAATTTTTTGCGCCTCGGTCTCGCGTTCCAACCTGTCTGCCGCATTCAATTTTGCATCGTGGCGCGTGATTGAGATCAGATGAGTGGTTGCCTTGATACGCAATGTTTTAGCGTCGATCCCCGTGCCGTCAACGACTGCCTTTGTTAAGGCCGGAAGGGCGGCAGTCTGCTGCTTGGCCGTGGTCTTAGCCGATGCGGCATCGGCACTCCACGCTATTGGCATGCCTGCCATTAATATTCCACTCAATGCGAGAACTGCAAGTTGCTTTTTCATTTAATTGTCCAGTGAATAGAGTTTGTGGGAGTAGCTGTCGAGACTTCAAGCGTGAATGCATCGCCATCCTCCGTGTCGAATTTGTGCAGCCACTTTCTGAGGTTATCCTAGAATATATGATCCGGCACCGGTTTGATGCCGATCAAAGTTACATTGTGAAGTTTTTCGCTGACTGGAAACCCGGATCTGACTATTCGACGCGCAAATCAAATGACCGCATTTTTGGACAATAAATTCTTTGACTGCCTGACTTGATCGGGATCAAATGAGCGTGAAACCGTCGATGTTAAATTGATTCTGGGTATGGAGTTCTGTTCATCATTGCACGAATTCCGGCATTAATTTCGGATCAGGCTATCATCCGAAAGTCTATCCATGAATACACATAGCCGATTGCACTTCAGCAATTACGGGGACCAACAATGAACTGGCGCAGCAGTACTGACCGTTATGGCTCAATTTCTATCGCATTGCACTGGATAATGCTGCTTCTGATCGCCTCAGTGTATGCATGTATTGAATTGCGGACCAGTTTTCCGAAAGGTGGCGACATCCGTGAAGGATTGAAAGCTTGGCATTTCATGCTTGGGGTATGTGTTCTCGTGTTGGTTGTTTTCAGGGCAGTGATGCATTTCATCGGCGCAGTGCCGCGAATACAGCCCGATCCACCAAGGTGGCAAACAGTAGCAGCCAGACTCATGCATTTTGCTCTTTATGTTCTCATGTTTGCCATGCCAATCTTGGGCTGGTTGACTCTCAGCGCAGAGGGCGAGACCATTCCCTTTTTCGGCTGGCAGTTGCCGCCGCTCGTTGCCGAGGCCAAGTCGGTGGCCGAATGGACCAAAGAATTCCATGAAGCTGGTGGCACGATCGGCTACTTCCTGATTGGCGTGCATGCGGTTGCTGCGCTGTTCCATCACTACATCGTCGGCGACAACACATTAATGCGTATGATCCCGGAGCAGCGACTGAAATGAACCTCGACGATTTTGACGATGACCCCGAAGATAGCGAGCACACGCCAGCAGAGCGCGCAGCTGCAGGAACCAGAAGCACCTGGGTCAGCGTCGGTGTGAATCTGGCACTTAGCATTACACAGATTGCTGTCGGGATTCTGGCCAGGTCACAGGGCCTGATTGCGGACGGCGTACATTCGCTGTCGGATTTGGTGGCGGATTTTGTGGTGTTGTTCGCCAGCCATCACGCCAGGAAAGACGCCGATGTGGAGCATCCTTATGGACACCAGCGTTTCGAAACGGCAGCCTCGTTGGCGCTTGGTGCGCTGCTGATGGGAGTGGGTATTGGCATGCTGTGGTCGGCATTTCACAAGATTGAACAACCCGATCTGATTCAGCAGGTCCATGCGGTGGCGTTGTGGGTCGCCGGTGCAGCGTTGCTGGGCAAAGAGCTGCTGTTTCGCTACATGTTGTCGGTGGCCAAGCAGGTGAAGTCCAGCATGCTGGTGGCGAACGCATGGCATGCGCGATCAGACGCCGCATCGTCTTTGGTGGTTGGCCTTGGCATCATTGGTAATTTGGCGGGGTACCCGATCCTCGATCCAATTGCTGCACTGATAGTGGGATGCATGGTTGCCAAGATGGGCTGGGATTTTGGCTGGGACGCGCTGCATGATCTGATGGATCGGGCAGTCGATCAGGAGGAAGTTGCGGCGATCCGGCAGACGCTGGCCGATACCCCCGGTGTCAAAAATGTCCACGACATTCGTACTCGCAAGATGGGTGACATGATCATTGTAGATGCACACATCGAAGTCGACGCCGCCCTCAGTGTCGAAGCTGGTCACGATATCGCGGTGGCGGCGCGGCGCAGTGTGCTGCAACGCCACCGCGTACTAAATCTGATGACCCATGTAGATCCATGGCGTCGGCCGGACGCAGACCATGCATGAGCAATGTTGATATTCCTGTGACAGTTGAGGTTGCGCGCCTGGTTGTCGATTTTTGTTAAGTGTTCATTCCCAACAATTTATTTTGCATATTCAATCGTCAGCGGCGCATGATCAGAAAAGCGCTGCTCCTTGAAAATCGCCACCCGCTGCGCCTTGGCGGCCAGTTTGGGCGTGGTGATGTGATAGTCAATGCGCCATCCGACATTTTTGGCCCAGGCCTGACCGCGATTGCTCCACCAGGTGTATTGTTCGGGTCCGGGTTCGACACAGCGGAACGCATCAACATAGCCGACTTCGCCGATCACCTGTGACAGCCAGGCGCGCTCTTCAGGCAGGAAACCGGAATTTTTCAGATTACCTTTCCAGTTTTTCAGATCAATTTCCTTGTGCGCGATATTCCAGTCGCCGCAGATCACGATCTCCTGACCGCTGGCTTTGAGTTCAATCAGATGCGCCATGAACGCCTCCATGAAGCGAAATTTGGCAGTCTGGCGTTCTTCGCCGGACGAACCGGACGGGCAGTAGACTGAAATGATGGAGAGCTTGCCGAAGTCGCAGCGCACGTAACGACCTTCGGCATCAAATTCGTGATTGCCGAAACCGATGATGACCTGACTCGGTTTTTTCTTGCTGTACACGCCGACGCCCGAATAACCTTTTTTCTGTGCGTAGTGGAAGTAACCGTGATAACCCTCGGGGGCCAGAAATTCCGGGTGCATGTCTTCCAACTGGGCTTTGAGTTCCTGCACGCACACATAGTCGGCTGATTCGGCTGCCATCCATTCAAAAAAACCTTTTTTGGCTGCGGAGCGAATACCGTTCAGATTGGCAGAAATGATTTTCATGGTGTTTTATTGTTAAGTGAGTGAGACGCTGAATTGGTCTCGAAGAGCGCAAAGCATACATTATAATGGCGGGAAATTATTACAGAACGAGTCATCATGAAAAATCTCCGCCAGGAATTCATCGCTTTTTCGGTTCAGGCCGGTGTGCTGTCGTTTGGCGAATTTGTCACCAAGGCCGGCCGCACTTCTCCCTATTTTTTCAACGCAGGCCTGTTCAATGAAGGCGCCAATCTGGGCCAGCTGGCTCGTTTTTATGCGCAGACCCTGCTCGATTCCGGCATTGAATTCGACATGCTGTTCGGCCCGGCCTACAAAGGCATTACTCTGGCTTCCTCCACCGCAGTCGCACTGGCTGCCATGGGCCGCAACGTACCGTTTGCCTATAACCGCAAGGAAGCCAAAGACCATGGCGAAGGCGGAACCATCGTCGGGGCAAAACTGGCCGGGCGGGTTGTCATTATTGATGACGTGATTTCCGCCGGCACCTCGGTGCGTGAATCAGTGGAAATGATCCGCGCTGCCGGCGCCACGCCGGCGGCCGTGCTGATTGCTCTGGACCGCATGGAACGTTCCGGCAAGGATGACGCGCTCACGCTGCATTCGGCAGTGCAGGAAATAACCAATACCTACCAGATGCCGGTGATCTGCATCGCCAATCTGGCCGATCTGTTTGAATATTTGTCCAGCGGCGCGGCCAGTCAGTTCGCGCAATACACAGAAGCCGTGCAAAAATACCGCGCCAAATATGGCGTACAGAGCTGATACCTTGCATGGTATTACCCCCTTGCCCGATCAGGTGCGCGCAGACATGTTTTTGCATCTGTCGGTCATGAAACGCGCCGGTCCTGCTCCCGATCAGACCTTCAAATATCATCTGGAAATTCGCATTTAATTCACTATACTGAGACCTGGATCTGGCGCGGGTATGTCCAGCATGCCAATTGATTAAGCCAGGCGACCATTTCATGACTAAAAAGCAAACATTTATCGATCCGTCCTCCGTGACCGGGCAATCGATAGACAAAATGCTCAGCACAATTCGCATTCCGCCGCGCCCCAGCCTGCTGCTGGAAGTGCAGCGCGAACTCGGCAGCCCTGATCCGTCACCGCAAAAATTATCCGGCATCATTGGTCAGGACGTGGCCATGTCCGCTGCGCTGCTGAAAATGGCCAATTCGGCATTTGTCGGTTTGCGCCTGAAAGCCAAATCGGTAGAGCAGGCAGTCATGCGTCTGGGCATGGAACAATGCAGTCTGCTGCTGACCGGTCTGCTGGCGCGCGAGTCGGTGCAGGTGGAAGGCATCTCGCTCAACCAGTTCTGGGACAGTTCCAACAAACGAGCTCAGGCCATGGCGCACTACGCTAAAAAAATGACGCTGTGCCGCAGCGATCTGGCCCATACATTCGGGCTGTTCAGCAATATCGGCGTACCGCTGATGATGTCCAAATTTCCCAACTATGGCCCGGCGCTGGAAGCCGCGCTGCAGGCTGAACTGTGCGTGACCTCGCGCGCTGAGAATCAGCTGTTCGGCACCAGTCATACCGCAATCGGTGCCCTGATGGCGCGCACCTGGGGTTTGCCGGAGGAAGTGGTGGAGGCGATTTTGCTGCACCATTCCTATGACGTGCTGAAAGATCAGAATACCTCCAACACGGTACGCAATCTGATTGCCCTGTCTCTGGTGGTGGATTACGCCATTTTTCATCATCAAAGCAGAAAGCGGATGAACGACTGGGAACTCGGTGGCGCAGCGGTGTGCAGCTATCTGGGTATCAGTCAGTCTGAAGCCGATGATATATCTGAACAGATGTTCGACGAAACCTGAATTCGCCTTATTAAGGGTGTTCTAGTATGATGCAGCACAGATCATTCTAATCAGGACAACTATCCATGCAAGACCCCAAATTAACCGACCGCAAGGGCCGGCCAGTTGCTGTCGGCGACATTGTGCGCATCGTCAAACTCAGCCAGGATTTCATCGACAATTTTCCGGAACCGGATCAGATCCTGATCCAGTCCATGATCGGCCAGTATTTCAAGATCTATGGCATCGATGAATTTGGGCAGCCCTGGGTCAACAAGGAATTTCACGATGAAGAAGGTCATCCGCAATCGCACATCATTGCGCTTGATCCTGATGAAATGGAACGGGTTTAGTCCTGCTTCGACCAACTATCAACCAGACAAATCCACTATGAAACCATCCATGAAGCAACTGGCGAGCCTGCTTTTCATTACTCTTGGTTGCGGCACACAGCCGGTAACGGCTGCCTCAGTTGCGCCGGCAGCTGCCGAACACGGCATGGTGGCAACCGCGCAGCATCTGGCTACCGAAGTCGGTGTGGATGTGCTCAAAAAAGGTGGCAATGCCATTGATGCCGCCGTGGCGGTCGGTTATGCGCTGGCGGTGGTGTATCCGGCGGCCGGCAATCTGGGCGGTGGTGGCTTCATGACCATTACCATGGCCGACGGACGTAAAACGTTTCTGGACTTCCGCGAAAAAGCACCGCTGGCATCCAGTGCCACCATGTATCAGGACGCCAATGGCAATGTCATTGCCGACCTGAGTTCGCGCGGTCATCTGGCTGTTGCCGTTCCAGGGACCGTGGCCGGAATGGAGCTGGCACTGGCCAAATACGGCAGCATGAAACGCGCTGATCTGATCGCACCAGCCATCAAACTGGCCAAACAGGGCTTTGTGCTGCAGCAGGGTGACGCGGAAATGCTGGCTACGGGTACGGAAGAATTCAAAAAAGATGCACCGACTGCCGCCATATTTCTGAACCACGGCGTGCCGTTCAAGGCCGGGCAGAAACTGGTACAGCAGGATCTGGCCAATACCCTGACAGCAATCAGCGCACATGGCGCTGCCGGTTTTTATCAGGGTCCGGTCGGACACCTGATTGTTGCAGCGAGCAAAAACGGCAAGGGCATCATTACCCAGGCGGATCTGGATCAGTACCGGGTGCGCGAACTGGCGCCAGTTGAATGCACTTATCGCGGGTTTCAGATTATCTCGGCACCGCCGCCGAGTTCGGGTGGCATAGTGATCTGTGAAATGCTCAATATTCTGGAAGGTTATCCGTTGAAAGAATGGGGATTTCGTTCTGCCAAAGCGGTGCATGTGCAGATCGAAGCGATGCGACGCGCCTACATCGACCGGAATAATTTTCTGGGTGACCCCGATTTTGTTAACAATCAGGTTGCACGGCTGCTGGATAAAAATTACGCTGCAAAAATCCGTGACAGTATCAGCATGACCAAAGCCGGTGTGTCCAGCGAACTGCATCCCGGGGTTGCCGAACATGAAGGAACCAACACCACCCATTATTCGATTGTCGACAAAGACGGCAATGCCGCTTCAGTCACTTATACCCTCAATGACTGGTTCGGTGCGCAGGTGACGGCGGCCGGTACCGGTGTGCTGCTCAATGATGAAATGGACGATTTCACCTCCAAGGTCGGCGTGCCCAATATGTACGGCTTGATGCAGGGCGAAGCCAATGCCATCGCGCCCGGCAAACGTCCGCTGAGTTCCATGACGCCCACCATCGTCATGCGCGACGGCAAGCTGCTGATGGTAGTGGGCACGCCGGGCGGCAGTCATATTCCTACCACCGTGTTTCATACCCTGATCAATGTCCTTGATTACGGCATGAACATTCAGGAAGCCACGGATGCGCCGCGCTTTCATGAACAGTGGATGCCGGACCTGACCTATGTCGAAAAATTCGCGCTCAGTCCGGATACCAACGCTATTCTGGCCGGCATGGGACACCATTTGGTTGATATGCCCGCGATCAATCATATTGATGCAATTCTGGTCGGCGCGCCGGCACTGGATGGCAAACCGGTAGCCGGAAATAAATACTATGGCGCCAATGATCCACGCGGCCATACCGGTCTGGCTGACGGTTATTGATGTGCAGGGTTGATCCAATGTCCTGGTGGAACAGCTCGCGTAAAAACACGCAAAAGCTCGGACAGGAAGGTGAGCAGCTGGCGTTGCAGTTTCTGAATGAACAAGGTTTGAGACACGTTGAAAGCAATTTCCGGCGTCCCTTTGGCGAAATCGATCTGATCATGCAGGATCACGGCACGCTGGTGTTTGTCGAAGTGCGCAGTCGTGCCAAAGGCCGCTTTGGCGGCGCCGCCGCATCCATCACCCCAGCCAAGCAGCGCCGGCTGGTGCTGGCCGCGCAGGCCTATCTGCAGCGGTATCAGCGTTCTCCACCCTGTCGGTTTGATGTGATTGCCATTGATGGCGGTGCGATACAGTGGCTGAAAAACGTCATTGATGGGTAAGTAGACTATAATCGCCCCACTGTTTGTCTGGAATCATTCGGTTCGCAATAATTTATCTTAACTTTTTCACACCTATTTCAATCCATTCCTATGAAAAATCAACTCATCATGTCGCACTTTCAGGAAAGTGCCGAGCTAAAAATGCAGTGTGCCGAGCAACTTGAAGAACCGATAGCCAAAGCGATTGACATCATGTTTACCGCGTTGTCCAACGGTAACAAAATCATGGCCTGCGGGAATGGTGGCTCGGCGGCCGACTGTCAGCATTTTGCCGCAGAACTGGTGGGGCGCTTTGAGCGCGAACGCCTGCCGCTGCCGGCCATGGCCCTGACCACCGACAGCTCGATCATGACCGCAGTCGGCAACGACTACAGTTTTGCCGAAGTGTTTTCCAAGCAGGTGATGGCGTTTGGTCAGGCCGGCGACGTGCTGCTGGCCATCTCCACCTCAGGTAATTCCGGCAATGTGGTGCAGGCCGTCGAAGCGGCGCTGGATCGCGGCATGCACGTCGTTGCGCTGACCGGTAAAAATGGCGGTGTGATTGCCACCCTGCTGGGTGACGCGGACGCCAATATCTGCGTTCCGCATGAGCGTACCGCAAGAATTCAGGAAGTACATTTACTGACTATCCATTGCATCTGCGATGGTATTGATAACGCATTATTCGGTGGAGAGATGAATGAGTAAATTTGGAATGAATAAATTTTGGGTTCGGCCTGTCATGGCGGCTGCTTTGGGTTTGGGCCTGCTGTCCGGCCTGTCCGGTTGTGCCGTTCTGGTTGTCGGTGGCGCGGTCGGCGGTGCGATGTCAGTATCGGACCGCCGCACTTTCGGTTCGCAGACGGAAGATGCGACCATTGAAATGAAAGGCGCCAACCGGATCAATTTTGTGTTTGGCGATGCGGTGCATGTCAACGTCAACAGTTATAACCGCAAGGTTTTGCTGACCGGTGAAGTCAAGGATGACGCTACCAGAGTCAAAGTGGAGAATGAAGTCAAAGCCATAGACAACGTGCAGTCGATCGTCAATGAAATTCAGGTCGCCATGTTTTTGTCCGGATTCAAAGAACGCTCAAACGATACCTATATTTCTACCAAGGTGCGTGGTGTGCTGGTCGGTACCGCCGATATCTATTCCGCCTCGTTCAAGGTCGTGACCGAAGCCGGTGTGGTGTATCTGATGGGCCGGGTTTCGCAGCGTGAAGCCGAAACCGCAACCGAACAGGTGCGCGGCATTCCGGGTGTGAAAAAAGTGGTGAGGGTATTTGAATATATTGACGAGTCCGAGGTCAAAAAATATGTACCGGCTGAAAAGCCGGCAGTACCCGAGGCACCAGCTGCGAACTGAGCCTGTTGAATATAAAAATGCCGCTGAACCATTAAGCTCAGCGGCATTTTTTTATCTGGATTAGTTGATTTGAATCTGGCTCTAGGAGTCTGCGCGGCAGAAGGAGTCGAAGCGAAATGAGTAGGACTTTTCTCCACTCATTGCAGCCGACTCGCTTCTGCCGCGCAGGCTCCTAGGGAAATTGACCTATTTTAATTCTGGTCAATAGCGCCTACCCTCGCGGTTCCACTCAACCTTCAAATTAACTTTCCCTGACATGAAACCTATTCTATCTATACCAACACCCGGTAGCTTTGAAGGGTTGAAGAAATCCGCAGAACCAAATAAAACAACTGCTCCAGGCACTTCCATACTTGCGGCACTGACTAAAAAAGTGGCGAGTGTGTCGCCTGGCGTATGGAAAAAAATTGTCGGCGTAATTATTATGGCTGTAGGTGCATTAGTAAGCGCATTCACCGGTGCCACGGTAGCTGGACTTTATGTTGGGGCAGTCATTATGGCCATAGGGATCGGCGTATTTGCCTATGATGAGTTTTACGGACCTCCGGATGCCGCAGACATGGATCAGATTGCATTGCAAAATGTGCCGGAAACTGTTGATTGGAATGATTTATAAAATACGCCGAAGCGCAGCCGACTCGCTTCTGCCGCGCAGGCTCCTAGCCAACTGAACTTGCCTGACAAAGAATGCCGCTGATTAAATTCACTCAGCGGCATTTTTCATTCTGTCTGACTGTCAGTGTTCCCGGGTTCTTTGGGTGGAACGAAGAAATCACGTTTGCGCTGCCGGAACCGCTTCCACAGCAACGACAGCAGCGCGCCGCTCTTTTCAAAGCTGACATTGCGCGAGCGCAGGGCGACAAACAGTGCCAGAGAAAAACTGACCGCCAGATTGACAATGCCGATCAGTGCAATGCCGACCAGTGAAATCGCCCATACCTGCCAGCTCATCTGATAATCCAACCCCACCAGTGCGAAGGCAAAGTTGGCACTGGAGAAAGTGACGTGACGAATATCAATCGGCAGCCCCAAAAACAATCCGATCTGACCAATGCTGCCGAGCATGATGCCAAAGAAAAAATTCCCGGCCAGTGCCCCGAGATTGTTGCCGATATAGTCGGTCATGCGCTGCCAGCGTGCCGCACCAAACAGCCTTTGCATGCCACTCAGCTGCAACAGCCGTTCCGGGATTTTGCTGTAGCTGGCCTTGTTGTCGTAGTAGCCGGAAATCAGCCCCGACAAAAATAAACACACCCCGGCGATTGCCGCATGAAACAGCGCCAGGCTGGTGATCGGATTAATGTCAGTCAGCAGATGCTGCGCTTTGTCAGGATTGACAAAATGTTGTCCCCAGACAGCGTGCCAGCCCAGCGCCAGCAAATAGGCCACCGGCATGGCGAGCATGATATTGCCGATGATGGCGATGAACTGGGTGCGGATCACCTGGATTACCAGTTCGCACAGGTCGTCCAGATTGTGGTTGTTTTGATCCAGTGTTTTGGCGATGTGGGCCGCGGTCATGGCCGGCTGCTTGGTGGCGATGGTGAAATGCAGAATGTGCACCACCATGAAGCCCAGCGAATAATTCAGGCTGTACAGAAACGCGAAGCCAAACGGCGCAAGCAGCAGTTTGCTGAGTAGAATTTTAATCAGGGCCATGACGCCCACAATTACTCCGGCACCGCTGGCTGACCTGAACATGGTCAACCATTCGTGCCGGTTGGAGGCCACATAATGTTCGCCGCTGCGACCGGCATGTTCGGTAACCTGAATTGTGAGCAGGTCGGCATTGGTTTTAATTAACTCGGAAAGACTGTATTTGCGATTGTCGGCAACCACCAGTTCTTTAAACAGATGCAAGCCATTCAGGAGCAGTTGCTGCCGGTCGGGCGCTTCGATCAGCGCCAGCAGATGACGCAGTCGCGTGATACTTTGCGTCACACTCAGCAGCAGCCGCGTCAGGCTGACCGAAACGCCTGATGCAGCTGCCGTGCGACGAATTTTGGAAACCACCTCGCCGCATTGGGTCAGCAATACGTCAATGTGCTGGCTGTCGCGGTGCACTGCATTGCGGTCCAGCAGCCATTCACCATATTCGGCGATGTATTCATTGATCTCGCTGTTCTGGCGCAGAAACGGCGATTCGTGATCTTCAATGGCCGGGTAGTTGCGCACCAGCTCCGCTTCCAGACCGATGGCACTGATGCGATACGACAGTACCTGCAGCGCGGACAACAATTCATTGTGCATGCCGTCAGCGCTGCTGTCGAATTCTCCAGTGTGCAGATCAAGTGCCTCAATACATTCCATCCAGACCTGTTCATCAACTGCATGGATCCAGACGTAGTCATCCACCCGGTTAAACAGGGTACCAAATACGTCGCGCAGGTAGGCATCATTGACCAGTGGCGGCAAGGCCTTGAAGATCAGGTTCTTCCAGACGACGTTCCAGAAGCCGCTGTGCAGTGCAATGCCGGTATCGGCAAACAGATGCACGGCTTTGCGGCTGGAGACGACTTCGATCAGATAGGTGCGCAATGCATTGGCGTAATGTGGCTGAGTATTGAGCAAATGACACAGCTCGCGCAATCGTGTGGTGGTGTAATCGGTCTGGCTGGCGCGCGGCGGGCGCACGGCGCTGACCAGCTCAATCAGCAGTCGGTATCGGCGCTGTCTGGTGTGGCTGCAATCTTTTCCAGTACAAGGTCTATCGTCATGCGTGCTCCGGCGGGGTGAATCGTGGTGCTGCTGTCGACAGGGTACCACTGACAGCAAATGTTATGCCACTGGACGGCCTTCCTTGATCTGTTTAATTGCGTCCGGACGCTCCTTGCCTGCGGCTCTGAGTTGATTGTAGGCGGCCAGTTCAGACGGGTGAATACCGTGAGCAATCAGAAACAGATTTTTGTCGCACATCTGACCACCAGGCAATTTGGAAAATTCAACGAAATCTGCGAATCCGTCTTCCAGTTTTCCTATCTCATCGGAATATTTAAGCAACTGATCGGGATGATAGTTGGCCAACATCAGACTGAAACCCTTAAGCTGTTCGGCGCTGGGAATTGTATTGTAGGCATGCACGTAAATTTCCATCCATCTTGACTGCGTCGTGCAGGCGCTCCCATCATCCAAAGCCGGATCATAAAACCTGCAGGTACTGATTTGTGTCCCTTCGAAGGTTGCCTTGTCGATATTTTTTGTGCCGACAAAACTGGTCAACTCCAGAAATGAACCCGAAAAGTTTGAGCCACCTACATCCGAATTGTCAAATTTTGCAAAGCTTAAATTAGCCGCGACCGGCCTTAATGTATTTCTTCCCACTGGTAGACGGCTATATTTAGGTGCTGCCGTAAAGTCGGCGTCGCTTACGTCTGTATCTGAAAAATCGGCGCCATACAAAAAAGCCCCCGCCAGGCTCGTTTTCCCGAATTCGGCGCCCTTAAAATTTGCACCAGGCAAATAGGCCAGTCTGAAGTCAACCTGACTCAGGCGCGCTCCGGTGAAGTGCACTTTGCCAAAGTTGTGAAGAGGTTGCGATGTATTGATTAAATCTTCTCTGACAAACAGCCAGTCCAGGTGGAATCCATGCCGGTAAAATTTTGTGTAGTTGAGATAAACATCCTGACCACTGTCGAGCATCTGCGCAATCAGCCGTGCCAATTTCTCATGGCACTGGTGTTTTACGGCCAGGTAAATAATATCGACCTTTAATTGCGGATCGCAATCTGGCGTGCTAAAGGCTTCCTTGATGGCCTGGTTTAATTCCGGGTTGTTGACATCTTTCCTCAATGGTTTTAAAGCCGCTGAGTAGTCGGTAACTGCATACTGGCTGATCAGATCTGAAATGACGGTTGGATATGCAGGAAGTGCTGCGGAAATTTTTTCACTGATTTTTGGTGCGGGGATTGTTGTATAGATCGAAACAGGAGGAATCATTTTTCTGCCTTTGAATGGTTGGATAATTAACGCGCCTCGGCGTTGCAGAGCGGCGCCCATTATTCATTAATTCAAAGGCAGTTCAATCAGGCAATTCCACAGGTGGTTGAATCAAACCTTTTTTACGAATTCGGTTTTTAAACTCATCGCACCAAAACCATCAATTTTGCAATCGATGTCGTGGTCGCTGTCAACCAGACGGATGTTCTTGACCTTGGTGCCCATTTTGATGGTGCCACCCGAACCCTTGAGTTTCAGGTCTTTGATGACGGTGACGGTATCGCCATCCTGCAGCACCGTGCCGGTGGAGTCGCGATACACCCGTGCTTCATCGGCCGGGGTGTCGGTGCCGGCTTTCCATTCGTGGGCGCATTCAGGACAGACGAATTGACCGGCGTCTTCGTAGGTGAATTCGGAATTGCATTGCGGGCAGGGTGGCAGGGTGCTCATGGAGTTCTCTTTGTTTTGATTGGACGGGAATGCGGCATTATACCTTTGGCGTGGATGCCGAATGCTTTTTCAGGCTGTGGCGTATATCCGAAATAATCGGACCGGCCGCCAGCGCGATCAGCACAAAGGATAAAACGATGGTGATGCGGTAGCCGATGTATTTGAAGCCGAGCGCGCCGAGCACACCGCCGGTGAAAAAATACAGGATCAGCAACAGGTGCAGCAGCAGCTTGTCGCGATTGGCGCGCACCGTCAGTTCCGGATCATGGCTGTGGTTATAGTAAAACAGTTTGCCCAGCTCGATCCCCAGATCGGTGCTCAGTCCGGTCACATGGGTGGTGCGGATTACGGCGGAGGAAACTTTGGTGATGATGGCGTTTTGCAGGCCCATGATAAAACACAGCAGCAGTACCGTAACCGGATCGAGAAATTCATGCAGTCGGTTCAGATACGCACCGGCCAGCCCGAACAGCACCAGCAACAGTGCTTCGAGCAGCAGGCTCAGGGCGTACTGGCTGCGCAGATGGCGCCGTCTGGCAAAATTGATCAGTACGGCCGTGGTTGCAGCGCCCAGTACAAAGGCAATCCAGGCCGCCAGTGCGGCCAGCGCAAATTTGAATTGGCCCAGCGCGAGCTGGTCGGCCATGCTCGAAACGATACCGGTCATGTGCGAGGTGTACTGTCCGATGGCCAAAAAACCGCCGGCATTGACTGCGCCGGCCACGAAAGCCAGTGTATAGCCGAGATGCCGGTCTGCGCGCTGGCTGCGCTGTTCGTCACTGAGGTCGTGGAAATAACGGATGATCATGCGGAACCGCGATGCTCACTTTGTTGAGTCATCACGTCTGAAGAAGCAGGGTCTGAAAATAACTGTAATGGCATCTTGCTATTGTGGGAGTTCAGAGAATAATCCTGTTGAGCTGTATCAAAAAAACAGTGATCCCGGAGAATCGCTAAATCACAAAAAGTATCGTTTCATTATATTTAAATAAACTACAATAACATATTGAATTTATTGTATATTATAAATAGTATCGTTTCAAATATTGTTTCATAAGTACCTATATGTCAACTTCTGATTTACTCCTTTTGCTCAGAGTCGCACGGGTTCTGCGTGGTTCGGATCTGTTGGCCCGGCTGCAGATCGAGCGGCCAACAATGAGTCGCGCCACCATGATGCGCCTGTTAAAAAGCCTGGGCAATCAGATCGTTATGGGGGGCGCGGCACGCAGCAGTGCGTATGCGGTGCGGCGCTCGGTGCGTGGCAATGCCGACTCGCTACCGGTGTATCAAATTGATCGGCAGGGCCGCGGGGTGCAGGTTGCCACGCTGGATCCGATTTACCCCAATGGCTGCCGGTTCAGCGTGAATGCGCTGTTCGAGTGGGACGCACCGCAGGAGTGGCAACCCGGGTTGCCTTACATGTTGGACGATATGCGTCCACAGGGCTTTCTGGGCCAGCATTTCGCGCGCAGCCATGCCGACCTGCTGCAGGTTCCGCACGATCCAACCCGCTGGAGTGAAGATGATGTGCTGGGGGTTTTGTCGATTCTGGGTTCGGACGTCCCCGGCAATCTGATAGTCGGAGAACCAGCCTACCGCCGCTATCTGCAGCGCTTGCAGGAGGGCTATCAACCTGTTCCTGAAAGCCAGCTTTCCGATGTCTATCCCGTGCTGGCAAATCAGGCCCTCGATCATGGCGTACCGGTTTCATCAGCCGCCGGGGAATTCCCCAAGTTTACTGCCTGCCGCATCAAATTCGGCAAACCGGCTCATGTGCTGGTGAAGTTTTCCGGCAATGATCAGACTCCCGCTGTGCAGCGCTGGGCCGATTTGTTGGTGTGTGAGCATCTGGCGCTGGAAACAATCAATGCATTGCTGCCGTGCCGCGCTGCGGAAAGTTTGATTCTGCAATCCGGGCAACGGACTTTTCTAGAAGTGCAGCGTTTCGACCGGCATGGCGAATTCGGCCGCTCTGCACTGTGCAGCTGGGCTGCGCTCGAAGCAGCGTTGTTTGGCATTGCCGGGGCGACCTGGATCAACGCAGCGCAGCGCTTGCTGAAAGAAAAAATGATTTCCGAACTCACCCTGCAGCACATCACCCAACTTTGGCATTTCGGAAAACTGATCGGCAATACCGATATGCACGAAGGTAATCTTTCGTTCAGGCCGGTGGCGGGCAAGCTCGAACTCGTGCCCACCTACGACATGCTGCCTATGTTGTATGCACCATTGCGCGGTACTGAAATTCCACAAAGAAGTTTTGTGCCGGAGTTGCCGGTGCCAGCAGAGCAGGACAGCTGGATCATGGCGGCCAGGTCAGCGCAACAATTCTGGCAGGCTGCAGCAGGCGACTTGCGCATCAGTGCGGAATATCGAAAGATCTGTGCCGATAATGAAACCCGGGTTGCCGAAGCAATGCAAAAAGTTTAATCCCTGATGGCCTCAACACTGAAATACAGCGTAACCTCATCGCCCACGAACGGCGTATAGCGGCCCATATCAAAGTCGCTGCGCAAAATATTGGTGTAACCATTGGCGCCGCAGGCACTTTTCAGATAGAGAAACATGAAGCGGCAATTGAAATGGGTCACCTCGATAACGACCGGTCGGGTGATGTCTTTAATCGTGAGATTGCCCTCAATCCGGGCCAGGCGGTCCTGGTCAAAAATCATCCGGGTCGAATTAAACAGGATCTTTTGAAATTGGCCGGCATCAAAAAACGTGTCTGAACGCATGATCTTATTGAACAGTTCGGAGCCGGTGCTGACCGAGTCGGCATCAATTTCAATGCTGATGCTGCCCGTTTTGGCGTCCAGATCGAGGTCGATGGAGCCGGTGCTTTTGTCAAAACGGCCACGCTGCATGGACAGTCCCCAGTGCATGTATTCAAAACTGCTGAAGGTGTGCAGCGGATCGATCTGATAGTGATCCGTTGCCTGTGCCGGGCAATTCAGGCAGCAGGCCAGCAGCAGAATTTGGAATAGCTTGGATGTCATGGTGATTTTGGCGTCAGGTTGGTAATGTGAGATATGCCCATGCCGGCAGAGACCGGGATCTTGGATAATAGTGCAATTCAGGCCGGGAAATGTGACAGGCGCCTTTTTTGCAACACAGGCAGGGAGCAAGCAGTTGACGTTTTTTTGATCCGGCACAAGTCGCAGTCAGCTTGAAAAGGCATACAATGCGCAACCATGAAACCGTCTATCCGCTCCCGCGCACTCGTTGCGTGCTTCGCACTGTTTTGCATGTTGTTCATGCAGCTTGCCGTTGCGTCGTACAGCTGTCCGATGGAGAGCCGTGCAATGCAGGCCATGCCGGATTGCGAAGACATGGATATGCCGCAACCGACCCTGTGTCATACCCATGCCGTTGGTGAAGCGGTAAAACAGTCACTCGACCAATCCGGACTGCCACAGATTCAAACCTTCATCTCGGCGCAACTGGTGCAGGAAATTCAGTTGGCGGATTACAGTTTTACTGCTTCAGTCAGTCCAGTTGCACCTCCCCTGTTAAACCGCGCCACTTCTCCGCCCGTCGCCATACTGCACTGCTGTTTCCGCATTTAATCCAAGACCCGATTCTGTCCCGTACCGTTGCGTAGCGATACGCGCGTTGCTGCACATTTGTTTTCCCGTGTTTTGGAGATGATATGGCCTCACTGATTGAAAAACTGCCGCGCGCAGTCTTAACCACATTTGTCGTTACCCTGATTGTTTTGCATGCCGGACCGGCTCCTTGTTCAGAGAACGCTGCGCGGACGCTGACACTGGAACAGGCCCAGTCACTGGCACTGGCGCGTTCCAGATCGCTGGCTGCCCAGGATTTTTCCCTGCAGGCGTCACGTGAAATGGCCGTTGCTGCCGGCCAGCTGCCGGATCCAGTCCTGAAAATGGGTGTCGACAATTTACCCGTCACCGGTGCCGAGCGCTACAGCCTCACTGATGACGGCATGACCATGCGCCGGGTTGCGTTGATGCAGGAATTGACCGGCTCCGACAAACGCACCGCCCGCACCGATCTGGCCGAACGGGAAGCCGATAAAACCCGCGCAGAAAAAACGCTGGCCATCGCATCCATTGAACGCGATACCGCACTGGCCTGGCTGGACACACATTATGTCCTGCAAATGGCCACGGTCGTTGATGAACAGGTTGCGCAAAGCAGACTTGAAATTGCCGCCGCTGAAAGTGCTTATCGGGCCGCACGCGCTACGCAGGCCGATATTTTTGCTGCCAGGAGCTCTCTGGTTATGATGCAGGACCGCGCTGATGAAATCCGCCAGCGTATCCACAATGCCAGAACTTCCCTGTCGCGCTGGGTCGGCACCGAGGCAAACGCAGCGCTGGCCGACCCGCCGCCGATGACAGACATACATCTCGACCCTGAACATCTGCAAACGCAGCTGGAACAACATCCTCAGATTACAGTACTGGACCAGCAGGTCAGCATTGCCCGGGCCGACGCCAGACTGGCCCAGGCCAATCAAAGCGCTGACTGGAGCGTAGAGCTGGCGTACCAGCAGCGCGGCGCACCGAACTCCAACATGATTTCAGTCGAAGTGTCGATCCCGTTGCAGTGGGATAAAAAAAATCGCCAGAATCGCGAACTGTTTGCCAAACAGGCCAAAGTTGATCAGGCCAGTGCCGAACGCGATGAGCAGCTGCGTTTGCATGTCGCCGAAATGCAGGCCATGATTTTTGAGTGGCACAACAATCGTGCGCGACTGGACCGGTATGAATCTGAACTGCTGCCACTGGTCGCACAGCGCACCAGTTCTGTGGCGGCCAGTTATCGCGGCGGCAAGGCCAGCCTGGCGGATTTGCTCTCGGCACGGCGCAACGAAATTGATGTGCATCTCCAGTGGCTGCAATTGCAGTCTGATACCGCGCGCCTGTGGGCACAACTTGAATTTTTATCACCGACTTTGAAGCGGGAACAGCCATGAAAACCTCCTATCTTGTTTTTGCCGCACTGCTTGCCGTAACCGGTTACGGCTTTTATCGTTACGGTGTCAGTCAGCAGGTAGCGCAGGTGCAGGCGCAGCCGGCCGTAAAAAAACCGTTGTACTGGCATGATCCGATGAACCCGGCGCAACACTTCGACAAGCCGGGCAAATCACCCTACATGGATATGGAGCTCGAACCTGTATATGCCGATGATGCCGATGAAGCCGATGCAGTTGGCACGCAACATCAGGTCAGCATCAAATCAGGTATTCGCCAGAATCTGGGAATCCGCACTGCCGCAGTGACACAGGGCCGGCTCGCTTCGGATCTGACCGCCGCAGGCAGTGTTGCCTACAATGAACGCGATGTGGCAGTGGTGCAGTCGCGCAGCAATGGTTACGTCGAACATGTGTCGGTACGCACGCAGTTTGAACCGGTCAGAAAAGGACAGAATCTGGCGGAACTGACCGTGCCGGACTGGGTCGCAGCGCAGGAGGAATATCTGACGGTTCTGCACATGCAGGGTGTGGCTGGCCTGGACGGATTGCTGGACGGCGCGCGCCAGCGCATGCGGTTGGCCGGCATGAGTGAAGGGCAGATTGCGCAGGTCAGCGCCAGCGGCAAGGTGCATACCCAGATTGCCCTCACCGCGCCGATTGATGGTGTGGTGTCCGAGCTTGCCATACGCGAAGGCATGACGGTCAATGCCGGTGCCGCTCTGTATACCATCAACGCATTGAAGAGCGTCTGGGTCATGGCAGAGCTGCCGGAAAATCAGGCCGCTCAGGTACGACCCGGTACCCTGGTTGAAGCATTGGCACCGGCGCTGTCCGGCGTGCTCTTCAAAGGTCGGGTGCAAGCGATTCTTCCCGAAGTTAATCCCGCCACCCGCACCATCAAAGCGCGCATCGAACTTGCCAATCCGCTCGGGAAACTGGTGCCGGGCATGTTCGCCACAGTCCACTTTATGTCGGCACCGACAGCACGGGAAGTACTGCTGGTACCAAGCGAAGCGGTGATCCGGACCGGCACGCGCAACGTCGTCATGGTCGAGCAGGGTGAAGGCAGGTTCAGTGCCGCAGACATTGACACCGGGGCCGAAGCACATGGACTGACCGAAGTCAGAAAGGGATTGCAGGCCGGCCAGAAAGTGGTGGTATCCGGCCAGTTCCTGATTGACTCCGAAGCCAGCCTGAAAGGCAGCACGGAGCGCATGGAGGACGCACCGGCAGATCAGGGAGCGCGCAAATGATCGCGCAACTGATACGCTGGTCACTCATCAATCGCCTGCTGGTATTGCTGGCCACGTTGATCATCGGCGTGTGGGGAATCTGGGCCTGGCTGCATACGCCCATCGATGCGTTGCCCGACCTGTCGGATGTGCAGGTCATCATCCGCACCACTTACCCGGGTCAGGCGCCGCAAATTGTCGAAAACCAGGTCACCTATCCACTGACGACTACCATGCTGTCAGTGCCCGGTGCCAAAACCGTGCGCGGCTATTCCTTCTTTGGCGATTCGTTCGTCTACATTCTGTTTGAAGACGGCACCGACCCGTACTGGGCCCGCTCGCGCGTGCTGGAATACCTGAACCAGGTGCAGGCGCGCCTGCCGGCCCAGGCAAAAACCGCACTCGGTCCAGACGCCAGCGGGGTCGGGTGGGTGTATGAATATGCGCTGGTGGACCGCAAGGGCACCATGGATCTGTCGCAGTTGCGCGCCCTGCAGGACTGGTTTTTGCGCTTCGAGTTGAAGAGCGTGACCAATGTCGCTGAAGTAGCCAGCATTGGCGGCATGGTGCGTCAGTATCAGATCGTGCTGGATCCTGACAAGCTGCGTGCTTACCGGATTACGCACGCCAAAGTTATCGATGCGGTGCAAAAAGCCAATCAGGAAAGCGGTGGCTCGGTGCTGGAACTGGGCGAGGCGGAATACATGGTGCGCGCATCAGGGTATCTGCAGTCGCTGGAAGATTTTCGCAAAATTTCGCTGGTCACTACCGCTGCAGGGGTGTCGGTCAGACTGGGCGATGTAGCGCATATTCAGGTCGGACCGGAAATGCGGCGCGGCATCGCGGATCTGAACGGGGAGGGCGAAGTGGCCGGCGGTGTGATCATTATGCGCTCCGGAAAAAATGCACTGGAAACCATCGCCGCAGTCAAAGACAAACTGGACAAACTCAAAACCGGCTTGCCAAGCGGCGTTGAGATTGTTCCGGTCTATGATCGCTCACAACTGATTAACCGTGCCATCACCAATCTTCAGCACACCCTGATCGAAGAATTCATCGTCGTGGCACTGGTGTGCGCCATCTTCCTGTTTCATATCCGCTCGGCACTGGTGGCCATCGTGTCGCTGCCGCTGGGCATCGTGGCGGCGTTTATCGTCATGTATTACCAGGGCGTCAATGCCAACATCATGTCGCTGGGCGGCATCGCCATTGCGGTCGGTGCGATGATCGATGCGGCGGTGGTGATGATCGAAAATGCGCACAAGCATATCGAGAAATGGCATCACGATAATCCGGACAGAATACTGGCCGGAACCGGGCATGGCAGGGTCATTGCAGACGCCGCCGTGGAAGTCGGACCGGCGCTGTTCTTTTCTCTGTTGATTATCGTGTTGTCGTTCATTCCGGTGTTTACCCTGCAGGCCCAGGAAGGCCGGCTGTTTGCCCCGCTGGCGTTTACCAAAACCTGGGTGATGGCTGCAGCCGCGCTGCTGGCCGTGACGCTCATACCGGTGCTGATGCATTATCTGATCCGGGGACGCATTCCCAATGAGCATGACAATCCGGTCAACCGGTTTTTCATTGCCGGCTATCGTCCGGTTCTGGAACTGGTACTGCGCTTTCCGAAACCGACCCTGGCCATTGCCGGGCTGGCGGTGTTGCTGACCCTGTGGCCACTGTCGCAGCTGGGCAGTGAATTCATGCCGCCGCTCGATGAAGGCGACGTGCTTTACATGCCGTCGGCTCTGCCCGGCATTGCTGCGGGTAAGGCTACGCAGTTATTGCAGCAGACTGACCGGTTGATCAAAACCGTGCCGGAAGTGCAGTCGGTATTTGGCAAGGCCGGTCGCGCCGAATCGGCCACCGACCCGGCACCGCTGGAAATGTTTGAAACCACGATACAGCTCAAACCGCGTGATCAGTGGCGCAGCGGCATGACAACCGACAAACTGATCGCCGAACTGGACAAAACCGTGCAGGTACCAGGTTTGTCCAACGTGTGGGTGCCGCCGATCCGCAACCGTATCGACATGCTGGCAACCGGCATCAAGAGCCCGGTCGGAATCAAAGTGGCGGGTGCCAATCTGCAGGAAATTGACCGGTTGTCGGTGGCCATTGAACACGCCGTAAAAGGCGTGTCAGGCGTGTCGTCGGCGCTGGCCGAACGGCTCAACGGCGCACGGTATATCAACGTGCAGATCGACCGCGACGCGGCCGCGCGCTATGGCATGAATATCGCCGATGTGCACAGCATTATTGGTGCCGCGCTCGGTGGTGACAATATCGGTGAAACCGTCGAAGGTCTGCAGCGCTTTCCGATTAACGTGCGCTATCCGAGAGAACAGCGCGATTCGATCGACGCATTGCGTCGCCTGCCAATACTGACTGAATCGGGTGCGCAGATCAGTCTGGGTGGCGTGGCTGCCATCAGCATTGGCGACGGTCCGCCGATGCTGAAAAGCGAAAATGGCAGACTGTCAGGATGGGTGTATGTCGATATCCGTGGCCGTGACCTCAGTTCTGCGGTACGCGAGATGCAGCAGGTGGTGGCCCGCGAAGTACAGCTGCCGGCTGGTTACACCGTTTCCTGGTCTGGCCAGTTTGAGTATCTGGAACGTGCCACGGCCAGACTGAAAATCGTCGTGCCGGCCACGCTGGGCATCATTTTTGTGTTGTTGTACCTGATCTTCAAACGGTTTGACGAGGCCGCCCTGATCATGACCACGCTGCCGTTCGCGCTGGCCGGCGGGATCTGGCTGCTGTGGCTGCTGGACTATCATTTTTCGATTGCGGCTGCGGTCGGGTTTATTGCACTGTCAGGCGTGTCGGCAGAATTTGGTGTGATCATGCTGCTGTATCTGAAGCATGCCTGGGATGCCATGCAGGCCGAAGGCCGGCACAGTGAAGCCGATCTGCTCGAGGCGATCCGGAGCGGGGCGCTGTTGCGGGTGCGACCCAAGGCCATGACCGTGGCAGTGATTCTGGCCGGTCTGTTGCCCATCATGCTTGGTTCCGGCACGGGTTCGGAAGTCATGCAGCGCATCGCCGCACCCATGGTGGGTGGCATGATTACCGCACCGCTGCTGTCGATGCTGGTGGTGCCGGTGGTGTATTTGTTGTTGCGGCGGAATCAGTTACTTCAAATGTGACATGGACTGTGGTATTTCTGGTGAAGGCAGAGGCTATTTTGAGCTGTTTGGGGCATTTGTCAGTACCCCTGTTTAAAAGTAGCTTGTCTTTGATTTCCAGACTGTTAAGATGAAAAATCGCCGCTGCACCGTCATGGCTGCGGAAAGATTGAGCGGCTGGCAAGTTTGGCGTTTGAATCAAATGCAACAAACAAACCCCGGCGTAATATCTGGATTTGATGCGGTTAAATAAATATAATCGTTTGAAAAAACTTGGAGACAGCTTTATGAAGCAATATCAATTATCGGCCCTGGCACTTTGCACGTCTATTCTGTTGAGTGCCTGCGGCAGTGGAACCTCCAGCTCACCGGCCGGAACACAAAGTTCTGGTGCGACCCCTGGCACTTTATTACAGAATCCGGCACCGAGACTTACCTCCCTGTCAGCGCAATATTTTGCCGCGTCACTGAACGCGTCAGCCGCAGGGCAAGGATTGTTGCAGATCGCAGGCACACCAGTTTGCGGAGTTGATACGCAATACATTCAGTACGGCACCGTCGACGGCAAGGGTGCCTCCGGTGCCACGGCGTCCGGCGCATTGATGGTGCCGACCGGCACCGATCCAAAATGTACAGGTCCTCGTCCTGTCGTGTTGTACGCGCACGGAACGACCTTCAATCACAACTACAATATTGCGAACTGGACTGACTCGACCAATCCGGCAGCCAGTGAAGGTTCTTTGATTGCCGCGGTATTTGCAGCGCAGGGCTATATCGTTGTTGCACCCAACTACGTCGGTTATGATTCATCCAATATCGGCTACCATCCTTATCTGATCGAAGCGCAGCAGGCCGCCGACATGATCAACTCGCTGCAGGCCGCCCGTCTGGCTTTGCCCAACATCATCAACAAAGGTGTGACGGACAGTGGCAAGTTATTTATAACTGGTTATTCCCAGGGCGGATACGTCGCCATGGCGGCCCAGAAAGCCATGGATGCCAAATATGCAGCAGGGGATAAAACCATGAAGGTGGCTGCTGCCGCCCCAAGTTCAGGTCCATATGCACTTGCAGCACTGTTTGACTATGTATTTGCCGGGCATCCCAATTTAGGTGGACCGTATCTGGGCACCATGATTGTTACAGCCTATCAGAATTCATATGGCGACATTTACAGCAATCCATCTGATGTGTACACGCCATCATTGGCAAGTGCGGGCATTGCTGCGTTACTTCCCTACCCAATAAATTCTACAACAGCCCAGTTGTCACTGATTCCACAGACTGCCTTGTTCAGTGCAACATCACCAGGGGTTCCTGGCGTGACGCCCGCGGTTACCGGAAATCCTGCCGTCGATCCGCTGTTCGCGCTTGGTTTCGGTGACCCCAGCCTGTTCAACAATACCTTCCGTTTAGCTTACTTGATGGATGCCTCTGCCAATCCTGATCAATTGAATATGGCAACATGGCTCGGTGGACCATCCACATTCCCTTCATCGACCACAACGGCGGCAACCGCAGCACGCAAACATTTTGCTGCAAACGATCTGCGCGGCTATTTCCCAGTTGAACCAACGCTTCTGTGTGGTGGCGCAAATGATCCGACGGTGTACTTCTTTAACTCGGTCACAATGAAAGCGGAATGGACTGCAGCGCAGCCTGCTTTGGCACCATATTATCCATTGGTTGATCTGGCAGCAGCACCGACGGTCGGTGATGGTTTTGATGCCGCTCGCGGCGGATTTCAGGCGTTGCAAAACAGCGTCTACACCGCAGCAGGCGGCGGCGCTGCAGGGCAGGCAGCTGTGGTGCAGAGCACCCATGGCAACGAAGCACCATTCTGCATGGCTGCAGCCAGCGGTTTCTTCTCACATTTCTAACAGGACGGGCTAAATGAAAAAAATAATTCCCCTTTCCGCTTTATTTGCGGCGCTGACTCTGGGCGCGTCATGTCCCTCGTTTGCTGATTCTTCGTTCCTTGACGGAACTACCTTCAAAATCGGCGCGGTCAACATCAATCCACATTCCGAGGCAACACCGATCAGCGGTCCGTTCACTCCGGTCGATGCACTGAGTCTGAAAGTTGAAAGTCAGACGACCCTGTCTTTTGGTGTTTCCTATGATTTTACGGAGCATTGGCAGGCTGATCTGGCATTGGGTGTTCCACCCAAGCACCGGGTCGACGTGGTGGTCTTGAACCCGGCTCTCGTGACACCAGAAATGGCCGCAGCGAATGGCCATGCTGGCGCTTATGTGACACAAGTTGCGCCAACTGCATTTTTGAATTACGTCTTTGGCAGCAAAGAAGCCAGTTTCCGCCCGTATGTCGGCCTCGGTATCAATTACACCAAGTTTACCAAGGCAGAATCAACCGCGGTCAATGACAGCCTCAATGGCGGTCCGGACCACCTTGGTTTGACGAGTTCAACGGGCGCTGCAGCCCAGGTCGGATTCAGTCAGAAAATCACCAAAGAGTGGTCAGCATACGCTTCTTACACAACGGCTAAAGTTCATACTGTATTGACCGGCGACACCTTGGGTGTGGTCCGCCCATCCGATATCAAGTTCAGGCCTGCCGTGATAACTTTGGCTATTGGTCGCAGCTTCTAAATTGGCCGAAATCCAGAGGTAATAAAACGCCTTCGACCTGAATCGAAGGCGTTTTCCGATTCGTGACTCTGGAATTTTTGTTGTTGAAAAATGAAAGGGTTGCAGTGGCAAGAATCACATGTCGAATCTGACCCAGAATCAGCGCTCCTCGCCGAGAAAGCCGCTACTTACGCACGGCACGCTCGTCATGGGTAGCCACACCATTCCATTTACTGCAGTCGATATCGGAGCCACCGGTGTCTGTCTTGTCGTTTCCAGTCAATTGAACATCGGACAACGGTACCACATCGATCTGTCCCTGATCGTCAAAGGCCGCCAGTGTGATATTGCAGCCCTGGCGAAAGTGGCTTACTGCGTACATTGCAAGGATGGATTTCGGGTCGGCATGCATTTTGTTGACATGATTAACAAAGCCAACCTGGCGGCGATTGATCTGTACCTGGAAAGTTAGCGGTTCTTAGCTTATTTAAAATTGCCCGGGATTTTTATGAAAAATTTGATCTTCGCACTAATCATGACATTAACGAGTACCGCAATTGGTGCAACTGGTGTGTTTGATATTAATAACCTGGAATTGAAAGACTGCGAGTTTAATAAAGTTTATGGTGTGTTGTCTTCTCAAAGTAAACAGTTTCAAGCCGATGTCAGAAAAAATTCAATCAGGAATTCGGATGGACAATTGTCTCAGGAAGAAACCAATCTGGTTTTGATAGACAGCCGCAGAATGAGGGACTTAAATTTAATTTCAAGAATGATAGTCCTGGAACGGTTGGCAAATATGAATAACGCGCCGCCACCAGATACCAATTTACAGGATGGGCTGTTATACAGTTATCTGACGGAGTTAAGAAACCAAATTCCCGAAGGACAAATCACGATTCCGATTTACAAGGTCTGTTCAGTGGACTACGCGATCGGACGAATTGAAATTTTGGGGTTGGAAGAAGCGTCAAATACAAAGGCACAGGCTGACCACAGTGCAAAAATACTTGAAGAATATAAAGCCAGATACGGCGATCCATTGCCAATGGATAAGCTTTCGCAATCCGAACAGACTGACATCGCTCGCGCAACCGGTATTTTAAAAATTCATTCGAGCAGTATCGAGTTTGGTATGAAAATGGAAGCGATAAGAATATTTGAGCGTGCATCGGAATTTATCAATGATGTCTCCCAACCGGTCATCGGAGCTGACCTGTCGCAATTCAGCACAACAATACTTAATCGCGTAAATCAAAAAAAATTGAATGCGCCATTAAAAGCCGCTGTCATTCTGCTTTTGAAAATGGATAAAGATTTCCCGAGCGACCAGACAATTCAAATGTCAAAAAACAGTCAGTCAATCAAATAGGCAGTATCGGAAAATATGGGACAAGTTAAAAGGAACACAGATTTCAGTTGGCAGATGTCTTTGCTGAAAATCCATAATATTTACCCTGAGTCTTGAGATGCCCGCCCCACGCAGAGCAGTTGCCCCTTACCAGACCGCTCAGGGTCGCGCCGTTGGACGAGCCGGACAAATTTTATCTCTGGCGCTCAACATGACAGTGTTTGGGCTAGAACGATGTTTTCCAGAAACTCGTATACTGCGTGACCGGCACCTGTCTTGGCGCGATAATGTAGGACGACAGGTGGCAACGGGAACGAATGAAAAAAGTTTGCAATATTGTCTGGGGAGCGATAATTCTGAAACGGTCGTTGACTGAACGGCACCATCTGCTCACAATCGGCACAAGAGGTTCACGGGACTGGCCTGGCAATATGTGAATAAAGAACTAGAATAGAGCACCAGAGACGGGAAGTTCGTCCAAACAGGTTGAAATTTGTTTGGATGCCACTTAATAAAGCAGCAATGAAAGTACAAAATGAAACGTGTGGACGATTTTAGACTGCGATTGGGTAAACGGGATCTGGTCCCAATTATGATTGGTGGTATGGGCGTTGACATATCCACAGCTGAACTTGCCTTAGAGGCCTCACGCTTGGGTGGGATCGGCCATATTTCGGACGCCATGGTGCAAGATGTATCGGACCGCCGATTTGATACCAGCTTCGTTAAAAGCAAGACCAGGTTTTACAGATACAACATCGATAACCCTGATAAATCCACAGTGAAATTCGATCTTGCGCAACTGGCCGAAGCGACCAATCTGCACGTTGCCAGAACCATGGAAGCCAAGCATGGCGATGGAATGATATTCATCAATTGCATGGAAAAGCTGACCATGAATGCGCCGCGTGAGACTTTGCACATGCGCCTGACTTCAGCGCTCGATGCCGGAATTGACGGCATTACCCTGAGTGCAGGGTTACATCTCGCATCGTTTGGATTAATGGAAGATCATCCCCGGTTTCGGGATGCCCAACTCGGCATTATAGTTTCGTCCCTGCGCGCACTTCAGCTGTTCTTGCGCAAGAATGCAAAACTGAACCGATTGCCGGACTATATCATCGTCGAAGGCCCGCTGGCAGGCGGCCATTTGGGATTCGGTCTGGATTGGGCACAATATGATTTGCTCACCATCATGACGGAAATCGCAACTTATTTAAAAGCCGAAAATCTGGCGATACCGCTGATTGCCGCAGGAGGTATTTTCACAGGCAGTGATGCGGTTTCTTTTCTGGAAAATGGTGCTGCAGGCGTGCAGGTCGCCACGCGCTTTACCGTAGCCAACGAATGTGGTTTGCCGGACCATGTCAAACAGGAATACTTCAGGGCCAGTGAAGACGACATCGTGGTTAACACGATTTCTCCTACCGGTTACCCGATGCGGATGCTGAAAAACACACCCGCGATTGGTTCCGGCATCCGGCCAGGATGTGAATCGTATGGCTATCTTCTGGATGGCAAAGGCAATTGCGACTACATCACGGCATACAATGAACAGATCGCCCTGCACCCCGACGGGAAAAATATTGTGGTGATGGATAAAACCTGTCTGTGTACCCACATGCGCAATTACAATTGCTGGACCTGCGGTCAGTATGCGTATCGACTCAAGGACACCACCACAAAACGCCAGGACGGCACGTATCAGACCTTAAGCGCTGAACACATATTCCAAGACTACCAGTTCAGCGTGGATAACAAGATTGCGTTACCTTGAAGACTGGCTGCAATCACTTGGAGGACTTACGAAATGAAATCACTTGCCGAAATATCTAAATATTCTTTATTTTCCATGTTGGGTATCGCCATTGCCCTGACGATGGCGTTGAAACCAGCGTGCGCCGCCGACAATGCGCAGGATACCCTCCTGGTGACAGGACGGCCGACTGAAGACATTGCCAGAGACGCTCAACGCAGGCCTGCTGATATGCTCGCCTTTGCGCACATCAAACCGGGTCAGACTGTAATTGACTATATTCCTGGCAAAGGCTATTTCACACGACTGTTCAGCAACGCGGTAGGGACACAGGGCGCCGTGTATTCGGTCGTACCACAATTTTTGCTCGACAAATTCAAGGACCGGCCACGCCCACCGTCGGTTTCTCTGGAACCAGGGCATTCCAATGTGCATGACGTCGTATCAACGGATGTGTCGTTAAACGTGCCGGTCAAAGCGGACGTGGTTTGGACATCGCAGAATTATCATGACGTACATATTGCCGGTGGCGCAAGTGCTGCCGGCCGGCTCAATAAAGCGGTATTTGAAGCATTAAAACCTGGTGGACTGTACATCGTTGTGGATCACGCCGCCATTGGTCCGCAGGACGACGCAACAATGGCCAGGCTGCACCGGATTGAAAGAGAAATTGTTGTGCAAGAAGTGACGGCTGCCGGATTTGTATTTGAGGGTGAATCAATGGCATTGAGCAATCCTGCTGATCCTCATACTATTCCAGTATTTGATCCATCGATTCGCGGGAAGACCGATCAATTTGCTTTACGCTTCAAGAGGCCGGCGACTTGACGCGGCAGTTCAAAGCGGTGCGCGTCTTAGAATGCGCTGATATCCGTCGGTAATATTCAATGAGGTCCACTGTAATAATTTAACCAAGGGGGAACAAATGAATTTTCTTAACAACCTGTCGCCGCTGTTAATTCCAATAATTGCCCTTCTTATTCCGGTAGTCGCCATTATTGCCCGGACTGTTTTGAAAGTTACCCGGATGAATTTGCTGCATGAGACGGTACGACATTTAACCCAACACGGGCAACCAATTCCAGCCGAGCTTCTCAGCCAGATCGTTGACGGTAAATCTTTGTGACAGCCGGTATTTTCAACGCAGGGCCTGACACCGCGCCGGAAATGTCAGACACCATAACCCTGCAAGGTACTTGCCACTGTGGCGCGGTGAGTCTGACTTTGCCATCGATGCCAGAGACTGCGATTCGATGCAATTGCTCACTGTGTCGGCGACTTGGAGGACTGTGGGCCTACTATCCTTTTGGGACTGTGCGTATTGAAGGTCACCCGGAGCATACCGTCGACTACGTCTGGGGCGACAAGACGCTAAGGACAGTCCGATGCAAAATATGCGGTTGCGTGACGCATTGGGAACCGGTCGATGGAGCGTTGGGAGCTAGGCATGGCGTGAATCTGAGTAATTTTGACCCACGCCTTCAGGTATCGGTGCGGGTTCGTCACTTCGACGGAGCAGATACCTGGACGTTTATCGATTGATGGGGGTTATCGGTTCCTGGCTGATTGCTGCGCACTGTCTGGATTGCACTCCGCTGTCGACTGAATGGAATGGTCGCCCCCTTCCAAACACAACGCAGACTGTTCAATGTCGGACCTGATTCTTCAACACAGGCTAAATATTCCTGTTTTTCTTATCAGGAACTGCGATTTAAAATCATATGAAATCAGCCCTTTACTGTTTTTTTATCACTATTGACCCTGTTTAATTCAACTTTGGCATATTGCGGTGATGAACTCACTGTGCAAAATCGCGAAATCAGCGTAGTTAACACCACATCGTCATTCTGGAAATTTTGGGATGCTGCCAAAGGGAAGAGTGATCAGGAAAAAACACAATTATTTTTTAAACTGGTGGTTAACGCCTATCCAGATCTTTATGGCGCGGGTGTAATCGGCACGCGTGCGCTAAGTGGCAAACAGGACGACCGGGATGAAAGCACCAGAGTGGTCAAATATTTGGCTGAAGTGGAACCCTACATTCCAAGAATGCAAAATATATCAAATGATATATCTCGTGATTTTCAAACCTACGCGAAAGATTTCACCGTCACGTTCCCCAAATACGCTCCCGTTACCAAGATATATTTTATGATTTCGATGTTTTCTTTCGATGGTGGAACACGCACTGTCAATAACAGAACCGCATTGTTATTTGGAATCGACGGAATCGCGCGGTACCATAAAGAGGATGAAAGTCTCAAAGTATTTTTTGATCATGAGTTATTCCATCAGTACCACGAGCAGATTGCCCCGGAACTCACCGATGACGATGCGCCAATATGGGCGCAATTGTGGGAGGAAGGCCTGGCCACCTATGTAAGTCAACAAATGAATAATGGCAGCACCGAAGCTCAGGTGTTAATGTCGCCGACATTGGCGGCGGCAACAAAACCCATGTTGAGAAAGATTGCCCGGGAATTATTGGATAATGCGAACTCCAAAGACAAAAACGAATACGCGGCATTCTTCTACGGAAGCAACGGACGAGCTGATTTGCCACCTCGATGCGGTTATTACGTCGGGTACCGGATCGCGCAGCAAATCGGTCAAAGACATACGGTGCAGCAGCTCTCAGAAAGTCGCGGGCCAGAATTAAAAAATGAAGTTTTGGAAGTGCTAAAGCAAATGGCCACCGGATCATAGTTGGAAGTCTTAAGTCTGCAATGAGCACATATTGTGAATTATCATGTGAACTTGCAGTACAAGCCGACAGATCGGGACGAATGGGCCGAAACGGACCGAGCGATCAATTTCAAAAATTTACTGCTGTGGCAAACGATCCGATTGCCCACGCAACAATCCCGCCGTGCGCGCGTGCGGATGTGAACGAGGGTGCTCCAATGGAAATATCAAAGATCGTCTGTCTATTTGTAGCTGCCTTCGGCGCAAGTGCGCTTGGTGGTGTACTCGGCATGGCAAGTGGAATCTTTATCGTACCGATTCTCACCCTGTTGTTCGGAGTGGATATTCACGCCGCGATCGGCGCCAGCATCGTTTCCGTTATCGCCTGTTCGTGCGGCAGCGCAGCGCCGTTCTTGAGAGAGCGCCTGACCAACATCAGGCTTGCCATCGTTCTGGAGACCGGCACCACGTTGGGAGCGCTCAGTGGTGTGTTCCTCATCGGTATCGCCTCGACGTCCTTTCTGTACGGATTATTCGCCGTCATTTTGGCCGTGTCGGCCAGGCAGATGCTTGCGCGGCGCCGCGACGTAATCGATGCCAGTGCGCCCAATGTCAAGAGCTGGGCTACCGTGTTGCGTTTGCATTCGAGCTTTCCAGACCGGGCGCTTGGACGAGATATTCCGTATCAGGTTGGTCGTGTTCCGCTTGGCCTGCTCCTCATGTATGGAGCGGGAATGATTTCGGCACTGCTTGGGATCGGCTCCGGTGTCCTCAAAATACCCGCAATGGACACGGCCTTGCGGTTGCCGATCAAAGTTTCGTCCGCGACCTCCAATTTCATGATCGGGGTGACCGCGGCAGCGAGCGCGGGAGCCTACTTCGTGCGGGGCGATATTGACATCGGAATTGCCGGCCCGATTGCACTTGGCTCGGTGGTGGGATCGCTTCTTGGCGCACGACTCCTGATGGGACTTCCCGCTGATAAATTGCGCATTTTCTTTGTCATTGTTCTCGCGTTGCTCGCTGTCCAGATGCTGTTGAGTGCGTTGAATGTGAATATTCTCGCGGGCCCGGCATGAAGCACAAGACAGGTAATTACCTCTACCGCGAACAACTCATCGCCGCATTGCTTTGGTATGGGACATGGCTTGCGTCGGCCATCATTGTGGCCGGGATTGTCATGGGCGCACTTCCGCACATTGAACATTCGCTCGGGCTAAGCGGTCATGCCGTCGTGAAATCGGGTGTTGCGCTGTTCATCCTGTTGCCAATTGTGCGCGTGGCACTGATGCTGGTGATTTTCCTGCGTGAGCGCGACTATGTCTACGTAGCAATTTCGGCCTTTGTTCTGGCTATCATCGCAGTGGGGATCGCTTTTATCCCATAGTCCGTTCAAAAATAAAACCGCCCTACCAAAGCCCAGGTCTGGGTTTGTCCGGCAGCGCCGAATTCACTGCTGCGGCTGCCGCTGTCGAGCTGCCACTGCAGTGCAAATTCCGAATGTGACAGGTGGTAACGCGCCTCCAGCCATGACAGCCGGCTGTGATCGTTCAAATTGTTTTTTTCCATCGCTGCCAAATCCAGATGATTGATCAGCGCATCCTGCCACGAACCATATAAAAACGCGCTGCGTTTGGTGGGTGATTCCTGAATCGACTGCAGCCAGTAACGATACAGCCCGTAGAAGGGCGACGTGGCGATGCTTTGCCAGTGTTGCTGGTCCAACCCGGCGCCGTTGTATTCATATTCGGCAGTCAGCGATATTTTATTTTCGGTGGTGTAAGTCAGTCCGCTGGCCAGACGGTTGCGAAACGCAGTGTCGTTTTCGTAAGGCAGTTTCAGCAGTTGCTGGGCCAAAGACAGTTGTGAAAGGCTGCGCCCACCTGACCATTCCAGATATACCACCGCTGCATCGCTGATCAGACTGGTCAGATTCAGGCCGAACTGCACCGGCGACTGGTCGGCCTTGTACACCAGCAGTTTGGGATTGAAATCTTCGGACAGTTTAGGACTGACGCTGAGTAGCCAGCGCTTGACATTGTTGGTGGCGGCCAGATCCGGATTGAAGCCGGCATAACTGGTTGTAGTGCCGAGTTTGGGCGAAAACAGCAAGGTGGCCGAACCACTGTCGGAGAGTTGCTGTGCTTTGAGCATGACACTGCCCTGACGATTTTCTTTCAGGCTGTTCGGGTCGACCGACACCACCGAGCGCACCGCATTGGTTTTGAAATAATCGGTCGGGTTGTAACCCAGCGCTACACCGTTGCGCTCATTGATGCGACCCAGATCAAACAGCAGATCAGAGCCGGGTTGCCAGCTCAGATAGCTTTCCCTGATGGTGTTGATGGTGCTGTCGAAAGGCATCTGTGCCGGATTGTCGTAGTCGAGCCGGTCAGAAAACACGGCGCGCCAGCCCGGCGCAAAAGTATTGTCGTAGCGCAGGTCAAACGAGGCGCGCTGATTCGGCTGAAAACTGTCCGTGTCGCGCAGTACTGCGCCGCCGGCCGAGAGTTCGCCGAACATGAGCCAGTTGCTCGCAGCTGCTGCCGGTGTGGCAATCTGATCTGCCAGCTGCAGTGCATCCATATCCGGATCTGCCTGAGCCAGCGCTGCGCCAGTCAGTAAATGCAGTATGGCGCCGAGTGTCGCGCAAACGAATACGCGCTTCATTCGGGTTTAAAGCGCGGTAAATATTCACGCTGCAGCCACAGTTCGGGCACATCGCGTTTGACCAGATCCGAGTAACGCATCACGGTGACCCATTTCGGATCCAGCCCATCGATGATCACCGTTTCGGTTGGGCGTTCTATGCCCAGCTGCTTTTCATATTTGCGGTAATAGGCGCTTTTAAGCAGTTTGTTGCTGTCGGCATAAAAGCGCGCCTTGACCGGATGATAGGTGCCGACTTCAATCCACATCTCGATATGGTGATAAGTGGCGTCGGGCGTGCCGGCCTGCATGGCCACTTTGTAGCAGTGGCGCAGTTGCTTCTCACCGTCCTGGGTATCTTCTTCAACGGCCGAGACCGCCTTGTAATCGCGCGCCAGATTGACGGTCACCACGTCGCCGTTCGAGGCCTGTCCCAGCAGTCGCTGCTGTGGCGACATGCGGATGCTGGCCTTGCTGGACGGATCGTAAAACCACAAATCCTTGCCGCTGAATAAAATCAGCTTGTTGGCATCGCGTGCCGGCGCGATATAGCGGATCAGGCTGCGAAACTGACCGCTGGACTGATCGGCCCGGGAATAGATACTCAGCGTACTGGTGTCGGTCTGTTGACCGTTTTTATATTCGGTCAGGGTATTGGTCATGCCGAACGGAAAATCAGGATTGCGCACCGCATCACTGGAGGCCAGTATTTCCTGCGGCGTTGGTGCAGTCGCAGCCAGTGATGAAACCACTGACGACAGCAGTGCGAAACCGATCAAAACGCGCTTTATGAATTGCATGGAAATTCCACAAGAGAAGTTAGAAGTTGCATTACAGGTTGAGTTAAACATGGCGCAGTGCATCGACGATCATCATTTTCGAGGCGCGGTTGGCCGGCCACCAGGCCGAGATGACCGTGACCACCACCAGTCCGAGCACGCTGCCGGCCAGCAGGCCCGGATCCTGCCACACCCGTACCAGAATCAGATACGCATCCGAGTAGCCCGGTGGTGTCCAGGACAGTCCGCTGTGGTTGATCAGGTACGCAATGCCCAGTGCGCTGATGACACCGGCAGCCGCTCCGATCAGACCCAGCAATATGCCTTCACACAAAAACAGATTGCGCAATCCGGCGCGGCGCAGTCCCATGGCGCGCAGCGTGCCGATTTCCACCGTACGTTCCACCACGGCAGTGCTCATGGTATTGCCGATCGTGAACAGCACAATCACGGCAATGAGCGTGGCGATAAAGCCGAACATGGAATTCATGAATTGCGCGGTCTGTCCAAACATCGGGTTGAGGGTTTTGAAATCCTGAATTTCCAGCGGCTGGCCGGGAAACCGTTCCGTGATCAATTTCTGCAGTCTGGCCTGCACCACAGGAATCTGGCTGGTGTGGTGCAGTTGGATCTGGATGGCGGTGACCTGTGGCGCATTGGAACCGTAGATCAGTCGTTGCGCCTGCGACAGATGCATAGCCAGATACACGTCATCGAGCGCCTTGATGCCCATGTTTCGGGATGACACCACCGACAGGCTGGCGACATTCGGTGCGCCATGGGCGGTAGAGGCCAGCATTTCAATGCGGGTACCGGTTTCTTTTTGCAGGTCACCCTGGGCAAGGTCGGACAGCGCGGCAATGTCGTCTGGTGCTGCTGCACCCGGGGCTGCGCTGACTGGTGTGTCGCTTTGCACGCAACCGGTCATGTGAAGTGCATTGCACAGTTTGAGTTTGCGCGCCAGACCATCACCGATCACGACCGAATCCGCACTGGTGCCGCTGAGCTGTAACGGTTTGACATAACTGACCAGTCCGTAGTCATTCCACTTTTCCATCTGGCTGCGCTGTTCCGGCACGACACCGACGGCAAACACCGAGCGCGAAATGCCCGCGGCAAAATTGCCGGCCAGTCCACCCAATTGCAGGGTGGGCGTTACGACTCGCAGATAGGGTGCCAGTTCCGGATCGTGGCTGACCACATCGATGATGTGCTGGTAATCCGGAATGCCGTAGGCGGTCGGATTGTCGCCGCCTTCCAGATAATAATTCTGATGCTGGATCTGCAGATGGCCGGTGCTCTGAATGAAGCCGCTCTCGATACCGTGGGTGATATTCGAGCGGTAACCGCCAAACAGCAAAATTGCCGTCAACCCGATCACCATGGCCAGCAGGGTGGTGAGTGAGCGGCGCCGGTTTCTGAGCAGATTGCGCAATGCCAGGGAAAAGGTTTTCATACCGCAGTCTCCAGAGCCTGGCGTTCGATGCCGGTAATTCTGCCGTCCCGGATATAAATGGTGTCATCGGCTTCGGCATGCACTTGGGGATCGTGCGAAGAAAAGACAAAGGAAACCTGATGTTCGCGCTGCATTTTACGCATCAGGGTAATGATGGCTGCGCCGGTCTGGCTGTCCAGGTTGGCGGTCGGTTCATCGGCCAGCACCAGTTTCGGGCCGGTAGCCAGTGCACGCGCAATGGCAACGCGCTGGCGCTGTCCGCCCGATAATTGTCCGGGCCGGTTCTGAATCCGGTCCGCCAGGCCGACTGCATCCAGCAGCGCCAGTACCCGCTCTTTGCGCTGGGCGGCGGGGACTTTGGTCAGAATCAGCGGATATTCGACATTTTCATAGGTGGTGAGTACTGGCAGTAAATTGAAATTCTGAAAAATATAACCGAGGTGCTGGGCCCGGAAATCGGACAATGCATTGTCCGACATGGCATTCACATTCTTTCCGGCCACAATTACTTCCCCGGAATTGGCGCGATCGATGCAACCGATCAGGTTCAGCAGTGTGGTTTTGCCGCTGCCGGATGGTCCCGAGATAACGGTAAAGCAGTTGGGCCGGATTTCCAGATCGATGTCGATCAGGGCGGGCACATCGACTGCGTCCAGGTGATAGGTTTTGACGACTTTTTTAAATACTACCGGATACATGGACGACTCCAGAGTGGGATGTTGAACTGTTGATTATAGGTGAGGAGAGTTGGATGCAACATTCTAATGTGGGAACTGGTCGAAACAGTTGTTATCGGGCCCAATCTCTGCCACAGCAAAGTTGCTTGCAATCAATAGTTTGAGGGTGGATACTGCATGGCGAAAAATATTTATTCACCCTGTCACCTATACTGCTGTCTTTGGCCAGACTGCCTGTTCATTAACCTCCAGTGGAGAAGCGCAATGAGAATGATTTTTTCAACTTTGACCAGTCTGCTTTTGAGCAGCATCGTTTGCACGGCATCGGCACAGGTCGTGCGTGCCGATCAGGCTGCCTTCCGGTCGCTCTACAAAGAGCTGGTCGAGACCAATACTACCGAGTCGGTCGGTTCCTGCACAGCGGCCGCAGCCAAAGTGGGAAGGCGCATGAAGGCAGCCGGCTTTGACGATGCCCAACTGACTTTTTTCAGTGTTCCGCGCTATCCCAAAAATGGTGGACTGGTTGCGGTTCTGCCTGGTTCTGATCCAAAGGCGCGCGCGATTCTGCTGCTGGCGCATCTTGATGTGGTTGAAGCCAATCCTGCCGACTGGACCCGCGATCCGTTCCGACTGATTGAAGAAAACGGCTATTTTTATGGACGCGGTTCTTCGGACGACAAGGCGCAGGCCGCTATCTGGGCCGATGCCATGATCAATTTCAAAAAATCCGGATACAAACCGCGCCGCACCATCAAAATGGCCCTGACCTGTGGTGAGGAAGGCGGTGCATTCAATGGTGCACAGTGGCTGGGTCAAAATCGCCGCGAATTGATCGACGCAGAATTTGCCCTCAATGAAGGTGGCGGCGGCGTACTCGATGCCAACGGCAAACCGCAATATCTGGCCATCAACGTCGGCGAAAAAACCTATCAGGATTTTGATCTGGAGCTCACCAACAGCGGCGGCCACAGTTCGCGCCCGGTCAAGTCGAATGCGATTTATCAGTTGGCCCGCGCCCTGCAACGCGTCTCTGAGTATGCCTTTCCGGTGCATCTGAACGACACCACAAGGGCGATGCTCACCCAGTTAAGTGCACAGACCCCGGGCCCGGCCGGTGCTGCATTTAAAGAGCTGGTCGCGCATCCGGACGATAATGCCGCAGCAGATCTGATCTCGCAGGACCCAACCCTGAATGGCACGATACGCACGACCTGTGTTGCGACCATGGTCGAGGCCGGACATGCCAAGAATGCGCTGCCGCAGCGCGCCCATGCCAATGTGAACTGCCGCATCACCCCCGGTGAAACCATCGAGCAGGTTAAAGATGTGCTGACCAGAGTGGTTGCCGATCCAGAGGTGAAAATTGGCTTCGCCGACAAAATGGCAACGGTGGCCGGTGCGGTACCTTTGAGGGCTGCAATTATTGATCCGGCGGTTGCGCTGGGCAAAAAAATGTTTCCAGGCGTACCCATGCTCACGACCATGTCCACCGGTGCTACCGATGGCCGCTATCTGGGTTCGGTGGGGATTCCGACCTACGGCATTCCCGGCATTTTTTACGATGCCGATTATGGCCACATCCACGGCTTGAACGAGCAGATCCGCGTCAAATCCCTGTATGAGGGGCGCGATTACATGGTGGAGCTGGTCAAGTTGTATGCGCAGCAGAAGTGAAGTTGGTCAGGATTTAAATTTTGTGTGGTTATGTCAACAAATGGGATTGTTGGTTAATATGGTCAGTGTGCAGAAGGGACTTGTTATACCACCAAGTCAGATTCAGGTTCGACATTCACACATTTCGAACTCGCAGGTTTTGGAAAACTCGTTTTACGACCATGCCGTTTGCAATCCGGTTACAAGCGTCATGGTATCCGTCCATGGGACAAAATATTCTGTAGTAGGTCCGCTCAACACACCTGAGAGAGTGCCACTTCCTTTGGTATGTGCGGTGTGGCAGCAAGACCGTGACACGGATTTTGTTCGTTTGATAACCGCATATCCATCTAAGGGACAATCATGATGAAAGAACATGATCAGGTAGTACTGACAAAAAGTATTCCCAGCTTCGGTTTGGAACCTGGCGATGTTGGGGTTGTCATTCACGTAAATCGGGATGGCAAAGCCTACGAAGTGGAATTTACGACGTTGGAAGGTGAGACGATAGGCGTATCAACTCTTGAGGTGACTGATGTGAGAGCGGTTGGCCATACAGAAGTCCCCCACGTTCGTGAGCGTTTAAGAGCCTGCTGAAATTTCTCACCACTACTGATCGTTAACATCCACCCCAGCCCCATGCGCCTGCACATCGGCGTGGTACGAACTTCTGACCATGGCACCCACCGCAGCATGGGCAAAACCCATTTTGTAGGCTTCTTCTTCAAACATTTTGAACGTATCCGGGTGCACATAACGTCGCACCGGCAAATGGTCGCCACTGGGCATCAGGTACTGGCCCAGTGTCAGCATGTCCACATCATGGGCGCGCAGATCGCGCATGACCTGCAGGATTTCTTCATCGGTTTCGCCCAGCCCGACCATGATGCCGGATTTGGTCGGGGTGTCGGGATGGGTTTCCTTGAAGCGTTTGAGCAGGGTCAGCGAATAGGCGTAATCGGAACCGGGGCGCACTTCTTTATACAGGCGCGGCACGGTTTCGAGATTGTGGTTCATCACGTCCGGCGGGTTGGCATGCAGAATTTCCAGGGCGCGGTCCATGCGACCACGGAAATCCGGGGTCAGAATTTCAATCTTGGTGTGCGGTGCGAGTTCGCGCACTTTTTTGATGCACTCAGCAAAGTGGCCCGCACCACCATCGCGCAAATCATCGCGATCCACTGAAGTAATCACCACATAGCTGAGTTTGAGACGGGCAATGGTGTTGGCCAGCGTCTGGGGTTCATTTTCATCGAGCGGATCAGGGCGGCCGTGCCCGACATCGCAAAACGGGCAGCGCCGGGTGCATTTGTCACCCATGATCATGAAGGTGGCCGTACCTTTGCCAAAACATTCGCCGATATTCGGGCAGGAAGCTTCTTCACAGACGGTGACCAGACCGCTGGCGCGCAGAATATCCTTGATTTCATTGAAGCGGGTATTCGGCGAGGCGCCCTTGACGCGGATCCAACTGGGCTTGGCCAGCTTTTCATAGGGCACGATCTTGATCGGGATGCGCGAAGTTTTGCTCGATCCCTTCTGTTTTTCACTCGGGTTGTAGGGCGTGCTGTCTTCAGGTTTGTTCATGATAGTAACTCTTGTAATTGCCCGGCCAAGGCATTTTGTACTTCGGCCAGACTGGCTTCCACACCCAGCGAGCGCATATCCACGCACGTCAGATCAGGGTAACCACAGGGATTGATAAAAGAAAACGGGGTCAGGTCCATCGCCACATTGAGGGACACGCCGTGATAGGTACAGCCGGACGCGCGCACCTTCAGACCGAGAGCGGCAATTTTTGCGCCGGCAAACTGCCCCTGGCCGATATATATACCCGGCGCGCCTGCTTTGCGCACGGATTCGATCTGATAACTGACCAGGGTATTGATTACAGCCTGTTCAATATTGTGTACAAATTCACGGATCATGCCGGCCCGGCGCTGCCGTTTCAGGTCGAGCAGGGCATAAATCACCACCTGCCCCGGGCCATGGTAGGTCACCTCGCCGCCCCGGTCGGTCTGCACCACCGGAATCTGCCGGGCATTCAATATATGAGCGGTATCTGCGGCCAGGCCCAGTGTATACACCGGGTCATGCTCAACGATCCAGAGCTGATCTTCAGAGGCAATGGTGCGCGCATCGGTATAGGCGCGCATGGCAGCGAAGGTGTGGGCAAAATCTTCCTTGCCGCGTTCGATGACGCTGATAGGGGAATGAGAGGCAGGCATAAGGCGTGCAGTGTACCAAATTCGGGCGTGGGTTGCCGGAAAGTATTATCTGCCTGCGCAGCGGTTTTGCGTAGACGTCTGCTCGGAAAACAACGCTATTGCGGCGATTTTTGAGAAAAAACGAGGCAAAAATCGGACTCTCCGGTGGTTTGCACAGGGCTTTCATTTACTTTCATATTTCGACAACCATACATTCAGAACTAAACATTTATGGGCAATTTTTTGCCGAATAGAATGGTTTCGAATCAATAAGACCCCCTATTGAATTTTGATCAAAAGTCAGTTCAGGCCGTAGTCGACATTTATCGCGTGTCAGGCCGTAAGTGCCCTTGTTTTAGCTTGAATAAGGACTGTTTATGAGTCTGGTACAAAAATTGCGTTCGGAGGTGCTGTAGGAGCACCCAGATTTTCCGAAACACAGTTTTGAAAAGAAGTAAATGCACATAAATCAGGTTTCGCAATGCGTGGCCTGGATCCGATTTAATCCAATATTAAACCCAGTAGGAGATCTCCAGATATGAAACTTCGCACCAAGCGTTTAACCCTGGTTTTGGCCGTGGCCTCGACATTTATGTCGCTCGCCGCCAACGCACAGGAAGCTGCTGCTGCCGCTCCGGCAGATAATACTGAAGCCCAGACAGCACCGGTTGCCGAACAGTCTGCCACGCCTGAAGCCAAACTCTCCGGAGCTGCTGCAGCGTCTGCAGCGTCCAAACAGACCGGCATTGCTCAGGTTGTGGTGACTGCGACCAAACGTAAAGAGGATGTCAGCAAAGTGCCTATCAGTATGAGTGTGATCGGTGGCGATGAGCTCACTGCGCAACACATTACTGATTACGCCGATGTGACTCGCTCAATTCCGAATATTTCGTTCTCGGGTGCCGGTGGTGGTGGTGATGCCGGCGACGGTCCTGGTCTGTCCAATATTCAGATTCGCGGTATTTCTTCGTCGGCAGGTTCTTCAACTGTGGGCGTTTATCTGGACGACGTGTCGATGACGCAGGCCAACCAGTATTCGATGGGTACGCCTGAACCTAAATTCTTCGATATCGACCACGTTGAAGTGCTGCGTGGACCACAGGGTACCCTGTATGGCGCGAGCTCGATGGGCGGTACGGTGAAATTCATTACCAATCAACCCAATACCAAGGAAGAATCGCTCGAGTTTTATACTGAAGCATCGCATACCCAGGGCGCCAATACGCCAAACTACAACGGTAATATTGTGATCAACAAACCTTTGATCCCCGGTGAGCTGGCAATCCGTGTCGGTGTTGAAGCGCAACATATCGGTGGTTACATCAATCAGGTTGATCAAACCACTGCCAATGTGATCAACAGTGGTATCAACTGGCAGGACAATGGTGTGGTGAAGATCGGCGTGAAGTGGACTCCGACCAAAGATCTGACCATTATGCCGAACATCATCAGTCAAAAAGTCAAAACCGGTGATACCGATGTTTCATACAGCAACCTGATTCAGGGCGGTAACGTCGCACTGGATGGAAGCGGCAATCCGATTCCGCTGCAGAAGTTCCAGACCAGCAAAACGACCAATGAGCGCGGTTCCGATGCGTTGACTGTGCCAAGCCTGACAATCAACTACAACACCGACATCGGCGACATCACTTCAGTGACCAGCTATTTCAAGCGTGAATTCAAACGTATTCAGGACGGTACGTTCACCAACAGCTGGCAGTTGGCCAACTACTACATGGCTCCAGATCCGGTTACCGGTGGTTTGACACCAATGGCACAGGAAATTCAGGCTCTGCCATCGGCAGTCACTCTGGAAAATGAAGTCAAGCAGTTCTCGCAGGAATTGCGCATGGCATCCAAGCCGTATGAAAAAGGTGGCAATCCGGTTACCTGGCTGGTTGGTGCGTACGCATCTAACGGTTACACCAAGATTCACGAAAACGATTTTGTGTATGGACTCAATGCGACCTTTGCAAAATACGGCCAGGACCCAACCGCCTTTCCGGGCGTATGGAACACCCCTGACTGGGTATCCGATCCATCCGGCGTAGCGGAGGGATTCCCGAACGACAATACCTGGACCGGAACTTACAAGTACCATGATTCACAACAGTCGGTATTCGGTGAAGCCAACTATTACTTCACACCGGAACTGCACGTTACTGCCGGTATTCGTTACCTGCGCGCGCAGCAAACCTTCTCCAGTTTCCAGGATCTGTTCTATCAGGGCGACCAGCCAACCACGAATGCGGCCACTGTCAGCGGCAGCAAGAGCACGCCGAAATTTGCGGTGATCTGGGAAACGTCTCCGACCAACTCGGTCTTCGCTACGGCTGCTGAGGGTTTCCGTCTTGGTGGTGCAAACTCACAGGTGCCATGGCAACTGTGCGGACTGCCAGGTCCTAACGCTGCCGGCTACACATCTGATTCACTGTGGAGCTATGAAGTCGGTGACAAGGCCCGTTTCCTGAACAACACCGTGCAGCTGAATACTTCGCTGTTCTATGTCAAGTGGAAAAACATGCAGCAGGAACTGGAACTGGCGTGCAGCTTTGCGTATGACGTCAACGTCGGCACTGCAACATCGTATGGTGGTGAGGTGGAACTGAAGGTAAAACCGATTTCCAGTCTGTTGATCGATCTGGCCGGTGGTTATACCCACGCCACACTGGATAGCAATGCCGGCGCCGACGCGGGTATTCCTGGCGCAACCAAAGGTGCATGGATTCCCGGTGTGCCTAACTTCAATGCGGCTCTGACAGCGACTTACAGCTACGATATTACTGATGATTACTTCGGTTTTGTTCGTGGTGCTGGTCACTTCGTAGGCTCCAGTTACGGTGGACTTGCATATCTTCCTAATGGAGATGTGAATCCTGACTTTAACCGTCCTGCGTACCATACCTTTGATATCAGTACCGGTGTGAGCTGGAAGGAATGGGAAGCAACGCTGTTTGTCAAAAATCTGACCAACAATAATATGGTTGTTCAGAAGCCGATCGAACAGGCGCAAACCGGTGGTCTGGTTTACCGTATCGCGCCGCGCGAAATTGGTGTCAGTCTGTCAGCCAAGTTCTAAATTGAGCAGTTAAGCAGCAACTCGGTCCGGCAATCAACCCATCGACTGCCGGACCGGATGAATAAAAACAATGCAGCAAAAAACTCAGCACAAAAAAAATAAAATCACAATCCAGGCCAGCCTGGCGCACGGTTAAAAACCGGCGTTTCAAGAATTTATCACAACCGAAATAACAGGAATCAGCAATGAACTCGAATCAAGAATGGAAAGACCGCAAGGATGCGGCAACGCCTCGCGGAGTAGGTGTAATGTGCAATTTTTACGCCGAGCGCGCCGAGAATTCCGAACTGTGGGATATTGAAGGTAACCGTTACATTGATTTCGCAGCCGGCATTGCTGTTCTTAACACCGGACATCGTCATCCTAAAATTGTTGCAGCAATAAAAAAACAGCTGGATCAGTTTACCCATACCGCTTATCAGGTTGTGCCGTACGCCAGCTACGTTGAACTGGCAGAAAAAATCAACAAACTCACACCAGGTACGCACGCCAAGAAAACCGCGTTCTTTACCACCGGTGCCGAAGCCGTTGAAAATGCCGTCAAGATTGCCCGTTCCTACACCAAGCGCCCTGGCATTATTGCTTTTTCCGGCGCATTCCATGGCCGTACCTCAATGGGTATGGCACTGACCGGTAAAGTCGATCCGTACAAAATCGGTTTTGGCCCATTCCCGGGCGGTATTTATCACGCTCCGTTTCCGAACGAAGTGCACGGTATGTCGGTGGAAGATGCGCTCTCCGCGCTGCATACCCTGCTCAAAACCGATATCGAACCATCCAGTGTCGCTGCAATCATTATCGAGCCGATTCAGGGTGAAGGCGGATTCTGCGTTACACCGAAACCATTCATGCAGGCACTGCGCACTGTGTGCGACCAGTACGGCATTTTGCTCATCGCCGATGAAATCCAGACCGGTTTTGCCCGTACCGGCAAACTGTTTGCCATGGAACATTACGGCGTGATTCCCGATCTGATGACGATCGCAAAAAGTCTGGCCGGCGGTATGCCGTTGTCGGGTGTGTGCGGTAAAGCGGAAATCATGGATGGCCCTAATCCCGGCGGTCTGGGTGGTACGTATGCGGGTAATGCACTGGCCGTGGCATCCGCGCTGGCCGTGCTGGAAATCATTGACGAAGAAAAACTCAGCGAGCGCGCCAATGTGCTGGGTCAGCGTCTGACCAAACAGTTGAACGACACGATGCGGGACAAGAATGTGGCCAGCCGCGTTGCAGAAGTACGCGGTCTGGGTTCGATGATTGCGATTGAATTCAAGCATCCTGTTACTGGCGTGCCTGATGCTGATTTCACCAAAAAAGTACAGGCCTTCGCGCTGTCCAAAGGTCTGCTGTTGCTGACCTGCGGCGTGTATGGCAACGTGATCCGCTTCCTGTTCCCGCTGACTATTCCTGATGCGGTGCTCACTGAAGCACTGGCGATTCTGGATGCCGCACTGCGCGTGAACTGATCAGCCGTAACCTATAGATTGAATCGAGCAAAACATGTTAACTCTTAAAGATCCCGGCCTGTTCAGACAGCAGGCTTACATCAACGGCCAGTGGTGCGACGCCGACAATGGCGAAACCATCACGGTCACCAACCCGGCCACCGGCGCAGTGCTTGGTACCGTGCCGCAAATGGGTGCCAACGAAACCCGTCGCGCCATTGAAGCGGCCAATGTCGCCTTCAAATCGTGGCGCAAACTGCTGGCCAAGGAACGTTCTGCGATCCTGCGCAAGTGGTTTGAGCTGATGATGGCCAATGTCGATGATCTGGCCGCTATCCTGACCGCCGAACAGGGCAAATCCCTGACTGAAGCGCGCGGCGAAATCACCTATGCCGCTTCATTCCTGGAATGGTTCGCCGAAGAAGGCAAACGCGTCTATGGCGAAACTATTCCGACACCGGCTGCCGGTCGTCGCCTGATGGTCACCAAAGATCCGATCGGTGTCTGCGCTGCAGTCACACCATGGAATTTCCCGTCTGCGATGATTACCCGTAAAGTCGGCCCGGCCATGGCGGCCGGCTGTCCGATGGTGTTGAAACCGGCTGCGCAAACACCGTTTTCAGCCATGGCGTTAGCAGTGTTGGCAGAACGTGCCGGCGTACCGGCCGGTGTGTTCAGCGTAGTCACTGGCAAAGCCTCTGCCATTGGTGGCGAAATGACTTCCAATCCGATCGTACGCAAGATTACCTTCACCGGTTCCACCGAAATTGGCCGTTTGCTCATGCGTCAGTCAGCCGACACCGTGAAAAAACTGTCACTCGAACTGGGCGGCAATGCGCCGTTCATCGTGTTTGATGATGCCGATCTGGACGCGGCAGTTGAAGGCGCACTGGCATCGAAATACCGCAACTCCGGTCAGACCTGCGTTTGTGCCAACCGACTGTACGTGCAGGACAAGGTGTATGACGCGTTCGTGGCCAAGCTGATTACCGCGGTACAAAAACTGAATGTGGGCGATGGTTCCCAGCCCGGCATCAACCAGGGTCCGCTGATCGACATGAATGCCGTGGCCAAAGTCGAAGAACACATTGCCGACGCCGTTGCCAAAGGCGGCAAGGTGGTGTTGGGTGGCAATCGGCACGCACTCGGTCATTCGTTTTTCGAGCCGACCATCGTCACTGGCGTGACCCAGGACATGAAAGTCGCGCGTGAAGAAACCTTTGGTCCGATGGCACCGGTGTTCCGTTTCCATACCGATGATGAAGTTATCGCCATGGCCAACGACACCGAGTTCGGTCTGGCTTCGTACTTCTTCAGCCGCGATGTCGGCCGGATTTTTAATGTGGCAGAGCAGCTGGAATACGGCATGGTGGGTATCAACACCGGCCTGATGTCCAACGAGGTTGCGCCATTCGGCGGGGTCAAACAATCCGGTCTGGGACGCGAAGGTTCCAAATACGGCATGGATGATTATTTGACCGTTAAGTATTGGTGTATCAGTGGCATGTAAATCATGCCCATAACAAAAAAATGAGGAGTCGACATGTGCCTGTTTAATTATTTCGAAAACTATAATCCATCCGAACCGTAGCTTTGACTAATCCTCTAGCTGCCAGTAAGATGAATTGGCCGGGTATTGACCCGGCAAAATATAACGAAATAAAAGAGAGAAAATCATGTCTTTACGCCAAAATTTTTCATACAACGATATGGATCAGTGGCTCAATGAAAAACGGGTCACTGAAATTGAATGTCTGGTACCCGATCTGACCGGTGTCGCACGGGGCAAAATCATGCCGCGCACCAAATTTACTGAAGATCGCGGTATGCGTCTGCCGGAAGCGATTCTGGGCATGACCGTAACCGGTAACTACCCGACTGATAACGCCGCCTACGAGCGCGCCATTTCTGCCATCGATCGCGACATGATTCTGCGCGCCGATCCGAACACCATCACCATGGTGCCATGGGCCGCGGACCCGACTGCACAGGTTATTCACGACTGCTATTTTTCTGACGGTTCGCTGGTTGATTTTGCACCGCGTTCAGTCCTGCGTCGTGTGCTGAGTCTGTACGAAGAAAAAGGCTGGTCACCAATTGTGGCACCTGAGCTGGAGTTTTATCTGACCGCCAGAAATATCGATCCGGATCTGCCCTTGAAACCGCCGGTCGGTCGCAGCGGTCGCGCTGAAACCAGTCGCCAGATTTACAGTATCGATGCCGTCAATGAATTCGATCCGCTGTTTGAAGACATTTACGATTACTGCGACCTGATGTCGCTCGACGTCGATACCCTTATCCACGAAATCGGTGCCGGCCAGATGGAAATCAACTTCCTGCACGGTGAGCCGATGGGACTGGCCGACAAAGTGTTTTTCTTTAAACGTACCCTGCGCGAAGCGGCGATGAAACACGACATGTACGCCACCTTCATGGCCAAGCCGATGACCGGCGAGCCTGGTTCGGCAATGCATATCCATCAAAGCGTGGTCAATACCAAAACCGGCAAAAACATTTTCAGCAATGAGGACGGCAATGCCTCGGAAGCCTTCATGCATTACATCGGCGGTCTGCAACGCTACATGCCGTCAGCCATGGCCATCGTGGCACCGTACGTGAATTCGTATCGCCGTATCGTGCGTCACACTGCCGCACCGATCAATATTCAGTGGGGCAAGGATAACCGTACCGTTGGTTTCCGTGTACCGGAATCCGGCGCGCAGGACCGTCGCGTGGAAAACCGCGTAGTCGGTGCCGATGCCAATCCGTATCTGGCGCTGGCCGTTACGCTGGCCTGCGGATATCTGGGCATGGTAGAGCGTCTGGAACCAACACCGATCACTACCACCAGTGCCTACGATCTGGATTATCAATTGCCGCAAAGTCTGTCCGAAGCGCTGGAAGGCCTGCGCAAGGAAACCCGTTTGCGTCATGTGCTGGGCGATCGTTTCATTGACGTTTATTCCGCCATCAAGGAGCTGGAGTACGCCGAATTCATGGAAGTTATCAGTCCATGGGAACGTGAACATCTGCTGTTGCACGTGTAAACCAACCTGTCTAAAACACGCTGCAGTCGCGGCGTGTTTGTCACTTGTTATTTGAGGAAATGTTGATCATGTATTCGAATAAATCAGATCCAGTAGTTATCGTAGCTCCCGCAGTGCGTTCCGAACAGAAATTTGATACACGCGCCATTCAGGAGCTGGACGGCGCCCATTACCTGCACGCCTTTACCGACAATCAGGCGCTGGCCAAAAAAGGCGCACGCGTGATCGTCAAAGGTGAAGGCATCTACATCTGGGATTCCGAAGGCAAACGCTTGCTCGACGGTATGTCCGGCCTGTGGTGCATGAATGTCGGCTACGGTCGCAAATCGATTGCCGACGCCGTGTATGTGCAGATGCAGGAACTGCCGTACTACAACAGCTTTTTTCAGACCACCAACGTACCGGCAGCGAAACTGGCCGCCAAGCTGGTTGAGATTTCTCCACCCCATTTCAACCATGTGTTTTTTACCGGTTCGGGTTCTGAAAGCAATGACACCAATCTGAAATTTGTGCGCCGCTACTGGGATGTGCTGGGGCAGAAAGACCGCAACATCATCATCAGCCGTCACAACGGTTACCACGGCAGCACCATTGCCGCCAGCACGCTCGGTGGCATGTCCGGCATGCACGAGCAGCAGGTCGGACTGTCGATTCCCAACGTGGTGCATATCGGTCAGCCCTACTATGCCGAAGGCGGCAAAGGCATGACTGAGGAAGCCTTTGGGCTGGAAGCGGCCTCATGGCTGGAAAAGAAAATTCTGGAACTCGGTGCTGAGCGGGTTGCTGCCTTCATCGGCGAACCGGTGCAGGGTGCTGGCGGCGTCATCATTCCGCCGTCCACCTACTGGCCTGAAATTCAGCGCATCTGCGACAAGTACGGCATTTTGCTGATTGCCGATGAAGTGATCTGCGGCTTCGGTCGTCTGGGCACCTGGTTCGGTTCCGAATATTTTGGTATCAAACCGGATCTGATCACGTTTGCCAAAGGTGTGACTTCCGGTTATATCCCGCTCGGCGGCGTACTGGTGGGTGACCGGGTCGCCAAAGTGGTGATCGAGCAGGGTGGTGAATTCAATCACGGCTTTACTTATTCGGGACATCCGGTAGCCTGTGCTGCGGCGCTGGAAAATATCCGCATCATTCAGGAAGAAAAACTGGTTGAAAAAGTGAACCAGGAAACCGGTCCGTACCTGAAGAAAAAATTTACCGAATTAGCTTCGCATCCGCTGGTAGGTCTGGCAGAAACCTGCGGCTTTACCGCCGGCCTGAATCTGGTCAAATCCAAAGGCGCCACCGTGCATGACAACGTGGCGTTTGATTCGAATCTGGAAGTAGGCATGATCTGCCGCGGTCACATGTTTGGTAACGGTATGATCATGCGCGCCGTAGGTGACCGCATGATTATCGCGCCGCCGCTTGTGACCACGGTTGCGCAGATCGATGAAATGGTGGGGCTGATTCGTCAGTGTCTGGATGCGACTCTGGAAGATCTGAAACAGCGCGGTCTGATGGGCTGATAGAAGCCGAACCGCAGTACTGAACCTCGATTGGCGCCTGGATACGGACTGTATTCAGGCGTTTTTTTTAACCCTTTTAATAGACTTCAATCGGAACAATCGAAGCCATCTGTTTAGGCAGAAGTTTTATTCCTAATTGTGTCGTCTTGTCCCGGATTGTTGGGTTGGCGTAGTAACTCGTTACCAATGTTGTATTTCCAATCCCGCACTCTTCAATAATCTGCAATCCATTTTTGTTTTGGCCAATTAATTCATAGTCACTCAGAAAAAGCACGCGCTCTTTTTCGTCCGAGTCTAAGCTATTGAAGAAATCTAATACTTTTTCTCCATGGGTAAAATGGTGCGAAACTAAAGTTGGATGCGTATTTAAATGCGGCCTGAAACGCATATCCCAAGCGCCATGAATAGATTCATCATCATCCAGAATGACAATAATGCCGTTGGCCGCAGCGCGAATACTGTGAGCGATCCAGTTTGCCGCTTCAGTTCTGGGGAAGGTGAGCTGGATGGTGGTGCCTTCACCCGGCGTTGAGTGAACAGTCATGTTGCCCGTGTTATTGTCGATCGTATCCCAAACCTGCTGCAGACCAATACCGTGTCCATTTTCTTTTCCGTCGGTAAAACTCTCACGCCCCAACATTTTTTCTACCATGCTCTGGGTCATACCCTTGCCATTATCCTGAACCGTCAGTACTACATTTTCGGGATTGGCAGATAACGTAATCGTGACCATGCCATTGTTTGCGTCCTGGATCGCGTCAACTGCATTGTTGATTAAGTTGGACAGGGACCGTCGAAATTGACTGGGCTGCATCAGGGCAAAAGCAAACTGGGCATCATGATCTATTGATGGTTCAAATCGTACCGTGCGATTACTGTATTGCATTTTCTTTTCGCTCAGTAATTGAACCAACATATCCGAAATCAGAAGCGGCTCGCGCAACTCGGTTTCCACGACCGCATGTTGCTCTTCTTTTTTGTAAGTGTTCAATAAATTATTGGCAATGTCGATAATGCTGTTAATGCCCTGGTTAAGAATGTTGCGTTTGAACTCCGGCAATTCGCCGCACGCTGTCATCATCATTTTTAATGAGGCTAATGGAGAATTAATGTCATGCGCAACCTTACGGGCTACTTTGATGAACTTTTCTTTTTCGGCAGTAATGTCAATTGAAGTCCCAACGATCCCAATAATATTTTGATCATCATCGCGTAGTGGCGCCTTTATGGCAATAAAGTGCTTGACATCGCCGGTTGTAATATCTGTGATCGTTTCCTCTTGCGACAGAACTTTTTCCGCACGCATTACTTCATTGTTATGCTGCACAATCCGGTCTGCCATATCGTAAGGATAAAACTCATATAACGATTTGCCCAAGACAGTATCAGTGGATTTTGCGCCGACCGCTTTTAATATAGCTTCATTTCCACCAAGCACTACGCTGTTGACATCTTCCCAGTAAAGATTGATCGGTAAAATGGATGCAAGGATCTCAAGGTACTTAAGCACATCGGCTTTCTTATCTTGAAAATGGTTGATCTCTAACGATTCCAGCGAAGTCAGCTCAATGGATACATTGATGAATCCAATTACGATATTCCTATGATCAAGGAGTGGTGACTTAACTGATTTAAAGCAGTGCAACTGGCCTGTTTTATTATTTTTTACCAGTTCCTTATGTTTATATACTTTCCCTGTCTTGCGGATTTGATCGCAAATTCTATTAAAAACTCTGATCATTTCATCAGCGAGAAAAAAATCAGCGATTTTTTTTCCGACCATTTCATCCAGGCACTCAAACCCAAACGAATAGACTGTGGCGTCATTTGCCCCTAATAAAACTCCATCAAAATCCGCCCAATAAACTGGAGCTGGAATGACATTCGCAAGTTGATTAATTTCAGATAAATGTTTAAACATAGTAGCGCCTCAATCTATTCGATTAATCTGTTCTAAAAAAGGTAGGATGTTGTAGTCACTTCGACGTGGATTTAATTTCCATTCGTTCAAAAATACTTCGTGATAGGGAGATATTTTGATCATGGTTGTGAACTCCATTGAAAGCCCAAAATCTAAATTGGATGATTGTGCATACTAATAATTTATTAGTAGAAAAGAAAGGAAATAAAACAACATTAATATGTTTTTAATTATTATTTTTGCTGGGCGCCTGTGCCGGTACTGATGCTTCCAAAGCGCACGATGGTGGAAATGGGCAGGCTGACAACGCTGTGCAAATTGTGTGGACAATTTGAATTGACCTAAAGTCCGGTTATCTGCACGACTGCCAAGGTGCGCGCCAGTGAAGTTGTTCTGCACCAATCGCCGTGCGCATAAATGAGCACACTCCTGATGATATTTCGGTCTATACATATCGTTTCGTCAACGCGATTTGCCGCAATCTGCCGATTGCTTCGCCCGAATTGCACTCCAGTCCGAGCTGGTGTTTGAATCAATTCTCCCTGATTGATCCAACATCGCGTTCCATGTTGAACTGCAGATACATTTAGGGCAGAATGCCTGATCTTTTGCAGTACACTTATTCCCCTCCACATCGACAAAAATCACGCTTCCATAATGATAATTAACATAACAGACAAACCCCGGTCCGCATTGCAGACGCAGTTCCATCAACCGGCAGCGATCGGAGTGGCAGCATGACCGAGCTCAATACCCAGCAAACCAAAGCCATGGATGCGCTGCTGCAGCAGGCCGTCACGCTGCATCAGGTTGGTCAGATTCATGAAGCCGAACAGTTGTATCGGCGCATCCTGCAAACCTATCCAAAACATGTCGATGCCAATTTCAACCTTGGTCTGATCGCCAATGTGGCCGGGCACTTTGAAGCCGGCCTGAAACATCTGCAACTGACCTATGAAGCCTTTCCCGGCAACACCCAGTTTGTATTGACTTATGCCAATGCGCTGGCCAATTTGGGTTTTTTGCTGGATGCGTTGAAAATCGTCAAAACCGCCCGCAAACAGCAACCCGACAACGACGACCTTAAAAAAGCGCAACGCCAGATTGATGATGCCATCCAGCAATCGCTGGAAAGCCCGTCGCCGTCCCAGAAGGAATGGGACCCGCTGCCTGAATTGTTCAAGGCGCAAAAGTGGCAGGAACTGGAATCGCGCGCGGCGCGCCTGAGCACCCAGTACAAACGCTGCGGCAAAGTCTGGCACATGCTGGCGGTGGCGCTGCAGGCCCAGGGCAAGGATTTTCTGGATGCCAAACGCAAGGCAGCCCAGTATTCACCTGGGGATACAAACCTGCAGGTCAGCCTGTCCTCCGATTTGCTGCGTCTGGGGCGCCACGATGAAGTCGAAGAACTGTTGAAAAATCAGGTGAAACTGTATCCGGATGCGGAACTGGTTCACTACAATCTGGCGGTATTTTCCAACAACATGAACCGTACTCTGGAAGCGATGAACAGCCTGAACCGCGCGCTGGAAATCAATCCGGAATTCATCTCGGCGCTGTGCGTCATGACCCAGTTACTGCTCAAATCCGGCAATGCCGAACTGGCCACCGAAAAACTGCAGCGCGCTCTGGCAGTCAATACCAGCAATGTCGAAGAAATCTGCATCCTGGCGCAAACCCTGTTGAGTCTGAACCAGCCCGAACCTGCGGCGGCGCAGTTTAAAAAAGCGCTCGACATCAACCCGCAACATCTCAATTCGCTCAATGATTTCGGGATTGCGTTAAAGGCGCTGGGTCACAGAGAAGATGCTGAAAAATGTTTTTATCGCGCAGTGGAACTGCAGCCTAACTTTGTGGTGGCACTGAACAATCTGGGCCAGATCCGCTTTGAAAACGGTGATCTCAACAATGCGCAAATCTGTTTCAGACACGCTCTGGCAAGAGACCCGAACAATGGTATTGCGCTGTTCTTTATGGCCTCCATTTTTATCAATCAGGGCAAATTTGCCGAAGCCCTGGAATGCCTGCAGGCGGCAGTAAACCGCGCGCCGGCCGAGCCGTTAATTCATTTCAACATGGGCGTGGCGTTCAGAGCGCTGGGGCAAAATGACGCGGCACTGCAAAGTTTCCAGAATGCGATCCGCTGCAAGCCTGATTTCGGTTATGCGTATGCCCAGGCCGGTGACCTGCATGGACTACTTGGACAGATGGAGCCGGCCGAGCAGGCGCTCACCAGAGCACTGGAATTGGACCCGCAGGACCCGCGCATTATGACCATGGCATTGGCGCATCTGCCGTACCGTGTCGAAGATCCACGTTTCGCGCAACTTGAAACCCTGTATGCCAAGCGCGCCAACTACGGCAACAATGAACGCGAGTTTCTGTGCCGGGCCTATGCCAAGGCAATGGAACAGTGCGGAGAAACTGAAAAAGCCAGCGCTGCACTGGTCGAGGCCAGCGCAGCCAACATTCCGGCACAGTAAGCGACTGACGGGTTTTTGATCAATAACGCCTGATTATTCTTTTAATCAGGCGTTTTTGTTTGCCTGTCGCAACAGCGCTGTAAGGGATTTCCGCAGAACCCGGATTTCAACCGGCCGATTTAACAATACTGTCACGATTGATCAATAGAATCCCGCAACAGATCAACTGCCGGCACCCCTTTCAATGTTCATCACGGTAAGCAATCCTGGACGACTGTTGCGCATGCCCGGCGCAGCTGCTGCGCATCAGCCTGTCAAAGAAATTGAATTGCAGGTGCTGGGCATGGCGACAGAAGACTCTGACGACGCCGACTGCGTCATCCCCGATCAGAAAACCGGACACATCGATCACTCGCAGCAGTGCAGACAAAAATATGAAGAACAGGTTAAGCGCAGCAGGATAAGCGGCTCCACCCCGACTGCCTTTCTGAACAAGACTCAGGTCTTGGAAATACTTCGCAGCAATTTCGGCATCGCGCTGCATCAAAAATTAGACCCCCGCCACACCAGTGCAGGTCTGGCGCACATCATCAAACGGCTGGAACAGGTTGGCGGTACAGACGTGCCGCTGGAAATCTGGGCTGCCATCTCGCTGGCGCTGGAGTCGGCTGCAGCACAACCCGCAAAATTTTCCGGGTACTGTGGATCAGGTATCGCACCGCAAGACAACATCGAAAAGAATATGCGCTATTTGCAGCAGCTCAGCCATTACAGTTGGGCGCAACTCTCCCACGATCAGCTGGTGGCTTACTTTACCCGGGAAATTGAACGGCATTCGGTGGATAATCCGGCCATGCAGGACAGCCGCAGTGTTCGAGTGAGTCTGGAAGTCGGCACCGCCGTCAAAATGCTCTCGGTTGGGGGAGAGCTGCGATACCAGCACCTCAAATCGGTTGATGATGAAGGCAATTACGTCACCACCAGTCAGGTGTCGGGCGGTTTTACCTGCAATCTGAGCGGACTGTTTGCCTTCCTGAAGGCCCGGGTGACGGGCAGCGTCGGCACTTATATGTATGGTCGCAGCGCCAACGACCATGCGCGCTGTCTGTTTAAACAGATGGTCGCGGACAATCAACATCTGCCGCAGCTGGCCCGCTATATTTCCCGCGCCGCAGCGGCCGGGCTGGTTAGGCAGGGGCCGGATGAAATTTCTGATTTTGACAATCTGAAAAATGCCTATCTGTTGCAGCAGGACGCGATATCACGGTCCCTGTCGGTGCTGCTGAGCCTGAATGCAGTGCGCAGCGAGCCTGTCGACGATCAGCCGTCCGCCTCGCCTGCCAAAATCAATCTGCAGGCCGTGCCATCACTCAAAGCCAAAGTCACCCAGGGGTTGGCAACCGGAAAATCCATCGGTGCGCAGGCCGGTGCCGGTGTCAAGCCATTGCTGCAACTGGGCGTCAAAGCGGAGGCCTCCACAAAAACAGTCTCCTCCACGCGCGACGCGACGTTGTGCGAACTGCTGCAGAATCCTTTTGTTGACCCGGCTTTTACAGCCAGCCTGCAACAGGATATCGTCATCGCCAGCACCAAAATCAGGGCCGCGCTATTCGGTTTCTGGTATGGCCAGAATACGCCGGCCAGGGTGCATGAACGTACCGCAGAACATATTGCTTTCTTTACGCAGGACTGGCAGCACTACCGGCACCTGCACGCCATGCATAGCCAGGGTCATGCAACTACCGGCGCAACACTGGACGCTTTTCATAAAAAATACGGTGTCAAAAATACCGCAGCATGCCTGCGCGCCATGGCCTTGCTGGTGGCTGATTTTTACGTCCGGCTGCAGGAAGGCAATCCGGGCCCTGCACGGGAACAGATGAAAAGTGCGGTACTGAAACTCGAGCAGGATCTGCACGGATCCAGCATTCCCAATGCGCGGCAGATTCTGGAGCAGCACGTCGTTGCTACCCAGGAAAGAAAGTATTCGCGCTCTGAAAAAATCGCGCAGTTCTCGATTGGCAACAACAGCAGGACCGATGGTGGAAACTGTTGGGTCAAGATCAGTTCAGGCGTGACCAAAGATTACTATGACTCGCTGCGCGACGGCGAATACGTTACCGTGGAATTCACACTCGGGGATGTGGTCGAACAGAACCGCCAGGTATTGCGCACGATCAGTGATTGCCTTTCAGCCGGTACAACCGGATTGCATGCCGATTTTGGCGTCGATGCGTATTCCAGTCAGGGCGTATACACCGTGAAGTATTTCAGGCCGGCAGCGCTGGTTGGCCTGCCGTTTTGCAGGCACTATGAACGCAGGGTGGTGCAGACTAACCGCCAGTTTGGCGCCGATGTGCCGCTGCCACTGGCCGGTCCCGTTAGCCTGCACGCCGGCGTCAGCTGCGCCGAGAGCCTCACGCAGTTTATCAGCGAAACCCCGGACCCCCAAACCATGCTGTACTTTGCCCTGCATTACATGCACGCGCTGGCGTCGGGTAAAACCGACAAGAACGGCAAAGTGGTGCAGGACAGCTACTGTTATCGCATGGAGCGGGAACAGGGCAAGGTGCTGGAACAGCTGTTGCTGAATTTCGCGCGGCACCACAGAACAAAAACCGGGTTGAGTCTGGAGCTGGATGCGTTCGAGCGCACCTATTTGCGCTCGGCCGCAGAGCGGGCAACGTGCGCTGCGGCCAGAAATACATTGCTGGCACTGGCGCAACGGCTGGAACGGTCGGGTGGCGCAGAGCATTACCGTGCCGCTCTGGCCGGATTCAGGGCCTATCTGTTGGCCTATTTTCCGTACTGGCAAAGGCTGAAGGAAAATTCCAAAGCGTATAAGAAATGGCAGTACAGTTTAAATTGAAGCAACAAACTGACGGCTCAGGTCACAAACATTGCATGCCAAAGCTTTTTGATTGTTCGACCAGATTGAGGCTTGAACTGTCAACCTGCGTCGTGCTACATTGCACTTCTTATGTAACACAAATTGAGTGCCAATATGAATGAAGCAACTTTTACATTTCGGGTTGATGAGACGCTGAAAGATGAGTTTTCCAATGCCGCAAAATTACGCGATCGCTCAGGTGCCCAACTTTTGCGCGAGTTTATGCGTGATTTTGTGCGCGAACAAAAGAGCGTTAGCGATCACGATGAATGGTTTCGTCGTCAGGTGCAGATTGGATTGGACTCGGCAAACGCAGGTCGATTAATTCCGAACGACGAGGTGGAATTGGAATTTTCCTCACGACGCAGCGCTACCAGAACCAAATCGCCAACAAAATCATGAGACTGGTCTGGACAGCTGAAGCACTTGACGATCGCAGGGCAATCTATGATTTTATTGAATTTGACAATCCGATTGCAGCACTGGAACTGGATGAATCAATTTCCCAATGCGCATGTCGGTTGCCTGATTTTCCTGAACTGGGCCGACCCGGTCGAATTCCGGGCACACGCGAACTGGTGGCGCATCAGAATTACATCCTGATTTATGACGTAGCAGGCGATTTGATCAGGGTTATACGTGTTTTGCACGCGGCCAGACAATGGCCACAGATGTGTTAATCAGTTCCATGGATTTTTATCTGTAAGATCGGCGCATTGTGCCATTGCCTTCGAAACTAGGTCGTGGCGAATAGCCTGTAACCCTGCCGTTAAGCATTGCTACTAAAGTTTTGTTATTGAATGAAATGCTGGCGCAGGGAGTGGGACCCACAGAACTTGGACGACGCCTTGGCTGCCCTTGGCAATCGTATGGAAATTATTGTTGTTTGAAAGTTGATCCAACTGCCGGTGCCGTTTTAAAAAGGTATTCTTACCGGACCTGTGAGCCATTTGTAATTTAGTGTAAATGAGTGTTTCAGTAACTTGCGATGCGGAAATATGTGTGGAACACTGCCTTACCGCCTGGCAATGCCGTCTCGTTTTGATGTGACCTCAACGCCAGGCGTAACTGTTTAATAACGCGAAGGTTCCTGCTCCATGTTTGATTTTTTACGTCCCACTGCAGCCAAGCCACATACCAGTTACGGTTGGCTCAAGGCTGAGCAGGCCATTATGGGGACGTTGATCAGTGTCGAATTGTGGTGCGACGAGCGCGCTGAAGGGGACGCGGCGATCGAAGCCGTCATGCAGGAAATGCACAGAATTGACCGGCTCATGAGTCCATACAAGGCTGATTCCGAACTGTCAGCTGTCAATCGCGATGCAGCGAAGCACCCGGTTGCAGTCGGCAGTGAAATGTTGCATTTGATGAAATGTGCGGCATATTTTTCACAACTGTCGAATGGCGCGTTTGATATTACCTATGCGGCAGTGGGAAGGTTGTATGATTACCGGCAACATATTCGGCCGACCGATGAGCAATTGGAAAAGGCGCGTGCCGCTGTTGGATACCGCAATCTGATTCTGGATCATGAGGCCCGCACCGTGCGTTTTGCGCAATCGGACATGTGCATCGATCTGGGTGGCTTTGCCAAAGGGTATGCGGTTGATAACGCCGCGCGGTTGTTACAGGAGCGCGGCATACAGCATGCCAATGTCAGCGCCGGCGGTGACAGCAGAGTGATTGGTGACCGGCGCGGACGACCCTGGATGATAGGCGTGCGTGACCCGGCCCGCGAAGACAAAGTCATTGCCATGCTGCCTCTGACTGATACCTCGATTTCCACCTCGGGTGATTATGAACGGTACTTTGAAGAATGCGGCGTGCGCTTTCATCACCTGATTGATCCTGCCACCGGCAGATCACCTACTGGGGTGCGCAGCGTGACCATCCTGGCAGAAGACGGGCTGACCACCGAAGCATTTTCAAAAATGGTATTTGTACTGGGTGTCGAGCAGGGGCTGCGCCTGGTGCATGCGCAGCAGGGGATTGATGCAGTGATTGTGGATGCAGCGGGAAAACTGCACTATTCCGACGGCCTGCTGAATCCGTCGCTGTCCGCAGGTTGAAGCACAGGTTTCAAACAACGCAACCAATCAACGTTCATTAGCGGGAAGGCTGATATGAAAACGTTATTCAACCTGGTCACTTCGGTGGTTTTAGTTTTGTTGAGCGTGCAGATTGCCGGCTGTTCATCCAATTCCGGCAGCAGCGCTTCAGCCGTTGTGGTTTCAGGCAGCGTTCCGATTGCCTATGCCAAACGCGCCAACACCATTGCCACCAATCCCACCAATGGCGCACCGACTGCGCCGGGCGGCGATTTGATGATCCGTGAACTGTCTTCGGCCAGCGCCATCGAACACAATATTACTGCCGGCATTACCCAGGGTAACGGCGATGTGAACAGCATCGATGTGTCCTACGACGGCAAAAAAATCGTGTTTGCCATGACCTGCCCGACCAGCAATACCTCCACCATCGGCGGCGCACCGGCCTGTACCGGACACTTCAATATCTGGGAATACGACATGACCAGCGGCGGTCTGACCGGCGGCACGCTGCGCCGCGTGACCAGCACCAATGCAGCAGAAGATGTCGAGCCGACCTATCTGCCGGGCGGTACCGGGTTTGTATTCAGTTCCAACCGGCAGACCAAATCGAGTGTGAATCAGGCACTCGGCCACAGTTATTTTGCGCTGGATGAATACGAGCGTGAGCAGGTGTTCAATCTGCATACCATGGCTGCGGACGGCAGCAACATTACTCAAATTTCCTTCAACCAGAGCCATGACCGCAATCCGGTAGTGCGGCCTAACGGGCAGATCATGTTTTCGCACTGGGATCATCAGGGCGGACGCAATCACTTCAAGGTGTTTACGGTCAACCCGGACGGCACCAATTTATTTGTCATGTACGGCTCACACAGCGACGGTAACAGCTTTCTGCATCCGCGCGATATGGACCCTTCGGCAAAGCACGCCGGTTTTATCTCATCTGATGTGATGCCGTTGTCGCGCACCCATGAAGGCGGTGCGCTGATGTTTGTCGATGCAGCCAACTTTACCGATATGACTTCACCGGTCAGTCCGTCTGTTACAGCGACCATCGGTCAGACCCAGCCGACTGCCAAAGCACTCAACTATGACCGCGGTCTGTCCCAGTACGGACGCATCACCACCCCGTATCCGCTGTGGGACGGTACCGACCGGGTGCTGGTGGCCTATACGCCGTGCGAAGTGCACAACGCCGGGGTGGTGGTGTCCTGTACCACTCTGAGTGCGGCCGAACTGGCCGCCCTGTCTGATTCCAACCGTCTCACCACCGCCGTGGCGGCCGATCCGGTCAAGGATGACGTCAATCCTTCCTATTCAATTTACATGTTTGACCCGGTTCAGCAGACCATGCTCAGTGTCGCCACCCCGCCGGGCGGCTTCATGTTTACCCATCCGGTGGCGATCATGGCGCGCACCGAACCGAATGTCAAAACCCCAACCAGTCCCGATGTCGCTCTGGCAGCCCAGCAACTCGGTCTGCTCGACGTGCGCAGCGTCTACGACACTGACGCGCAGGGCCGCATGGGCGCAGCCGTTCTGGCACCGGCCGATCTGGTTAACGGCTGTACTACGGCAATTGCGCTGGTTGCGCCGACTGATCCGCTCGATAACCGGCCGCTGGTAGCGGACCTGCTGCACATCAAGGATCCGGCCAACCCGGCCTATCTGTGCGCTCCGGCGCGCTTTATCCGTGCCGTACGTGCAGTAGCGCCGCCGACCAACATGACCGGCATGCGCACAGCCATCGGCGAAACCGAATTTGAAATGCAGCAGATTCTGGGCTATGCCCCGATCGAACCTGACGGGTCCTTCAAGCTCACCGTACCGGCCGATACCCCGATTGCGCTGGCCGTGATCGACGCACAGGGTCGGGCGTTCCAGACCCACACTAACTGGATACAGGTGCGCCCCGGCGAACACCGCACCTGCGACGGCTGTCACAGTCCGCGCCGTGGCGGCGCCATCAACTCCGGCACCGTGGTCAATTTCACTCCGTCGAGCTGGCTGCCCGCCATGCAGACTGCGCACCAGTCCGGCGAAACCATGGCCGATACCCGCACCCGTATTGATCCGGGTGCGCTGCTGCTGGGAACCGATCCGGTGACGGTCGATGTCTGGGCTGACACCAGCAAAAGCGCCATTGTGGCGCGGCCTTCGATTGCGATCCGCTACGTTGGCAACACCAACCCCGCCGATGATCTCAAGGTGGCCGGCGGCGAAGTGGTGCCGACCAACGGCATCATCAACTATCCGGATCATATTCAGCCGATCTGGTCGCTCCCACGTGGCGTCAATACCTGCACCACCTGCCACACCAACAGCCAGACCAGCATCGACCTAGGTGGCACCAAAGGCGGCACCGGACGCCTGACCTCGTATGATCAGCTGATGATCGGTGTGCCACTGCTGGATGCGAATGGCAATCCGGTGTTGACCATCATGGAGGGTGTGCAGGTCATTGCGCGCGCCGATGCGCTGGTCAATACCGCAGCCAGCGAAGGCGAAGCGCTGGGCCTGGCCCGCAAAAGCCGGCTCATGGAAATCATGGCCGGTCAGGCCCTGATGTCCTCTGCTGCAGCGCAACTTGCGCATCCGACCCCGGTTGCACCGGCGCCCAATCATTCGGGCATGCTCAACGCAGCGGAAAAACGGCTGATCGCCGAATGGATCGACACCGGCGGCAAGTACTACAACGATCCGTTCAATGCCGGCAGTGGTGTCAAAATTGTCACAGGTCTGGATCAGGCAGCCTTCGTCGCCAATGTGTACCCGATCCTCAAATCGACCTGCGCAGCGAGCTGCCATCAGGCGCTGGGCAGCAGTGCGGCTGCCGTCCCGCCCGGTACCTCGTTTCGCAATAACAGATTTGTGCTGACTGGCGATCCGGTTGGCGATTACAATGTGACGCTGACCATGATTACCAATGCCTGCGTGCCATCGTCGAATTACCTGCTGAGCAGGCCATCGACGATTCCGCATCCGGCCGGTGCGGTCGGGGTCACGACAGCGGTTCTGCCGGTGGGCAGCGCCAGCTACAACATCATTGCCAGCTGGATCGGAACAGGATGCTAGACATGCATAGAAAACAGATGGCCGTTCTCACCTTGTTGCTCGCGCTGGCCGGTTGCGGCGGCGGCAATCCGCCCAACATCAGCAATGCCACACTCACCACCAATCAGGCACTGTCGTTCGCGTATTTTCAGCGCTGTATCAATCCGATCTTTCTGGCCCAGCTGCAGACCCGGCAGGGCGGCACGGTCCAGACCAATACCTGCGCGGCCTCCGGCTGCCATGAGTCGGTGCACGGTGCCGGTGGCGCACTGCGGATTGTGCCAACCGCGCAGCTCATGGATCTGAGCAGCAGCAAAGCGGTATTGCAGGCCTCCGACATGTACAAAAACTTTTATTCCTCGCAGGGAGAAGTGTTGATTGCCCAACCACTGCTGTCCAGACTTCTTGACAAACCGGAGTTGCGTAATACGCTGCACGGTGGCGGACTGATTTTTTCCGACCCCGCCAACGACCCGAACGTGGCGCTGATCACGTACTGGATTAATCATCCACTGCCGATCGGCCAGGATGAATTCAGCAGCTCCGCCAATTACATGTTTACCCCAGCCGACCCGACGAGTGGAACATGCAACACACAATAACGACACTGACCAGAATGCTGCGCCATCTCACACTGCTGCTGGCAGTGTTTGCCACAGCGCACGGCGCACTGGCCGCAGAGCCGCCAGTGGCACCGGACCCGGCCGCACGCCTGCAGGTGACCGACCCCTATCTGGAACTGCACACCGGACCCGGCCGCGGTTATCCGGTGTTTTTTGTGGTCGAGCGTGGTCAGGCGGTCTGGATCACCCTGCGTCATACCGACTGGTACAAAGTAGTGAATGACCACGGCATCGAAGGCTGGGTTCTGCGCACTCAGCTCGAGTCCACGCTGACCGCGGCCGGCGTGCAAAAGCCGTTCCGTGATCTGATGCTCGACGATTATCTGCACCGCACCGTGCAGCTCGGTGCAGCCTGGGGCGAATTCAAAAGCGAGCCGATACTCAAAATCTGGACCAGCTACCGCATGTTTGAAACGTTCAGTCTGGAAGCCACTGTGGCTCAGGTGCAGGGGGTGTTTTCCGGCACCACCCTGTGGCACCTCAACGTCATTTCCGAACCCTGGTCGGATCAGCGCATTTCGCCGTTTTTCGGCCTCGGCATGGGTAAATTCAACAACCTGCCCAACCAGTCGCTGGTCGGTGCGCAGACCACCAAGGCGCAACTGGCCAATGCCATCGTCGGGGTGCGCTATTATCTGACCGACCGTTTCATGTTGCGCGCCGATTATTCCATTTATACCGCCTTCGTGTCGGACCAGCATACGCTTGAATACCGCGCTGCTACTGCCGGCATTTCCTTTTTCTTTTAAGGACTACGATGAAAATCACCACTTTGGGCCTCCTGGTTTTGTCCCTGTCAGCATTGACCTCATCCCTGGCCCTGGCCGCCGATGTGAACGCCGACCAGAGCCAGACCCAGATTGTGGTGCCGGATGTCACGCGGCGTGACGTACAGGTGCCGCATTTCCCCTCCAGCGATTTTCAGATCGGCGCACTGGCAGGTCTGTATTCAACCCAGAACTTCGGTGCCGCAGCGGTTGAAGGCGCGCGGCTTGGTTATGACATCACCGAAGATTTTTTTGTGCAGAGCGTCGTCGGCACCACCAAAGTCAGCGACAAAAACTACCGGCTGATTCTGCCGGGCGGCATCTTCCCCAAAGAATCCGAGAGAATGAGTTACTACAATCTTTCGGCCGGCTACAACATTCTGCCCGGTGAAGCCTTTGCCGGTACCCGCTACGCCTTTCCGTTTACGCTGTACCTGATTACCGGGATCGGCAACACTACGCTGGACAGCCAGAAACACGCCACCTTCAATTTCGGTTCCGGCATACGGCTGTTTTTTTCCGATACCTGGTCGGTGCAGCTGGACGCGCGCGATCATATTTTTTCCATGGATCTGCTGGGCCAGCGTGAACGGACCCAGAATCTCGAATTTACTGCCGGCGTTACCGCGTCATTTTAGGAAGCCGCAATGAGAATCAAGACTGTCCTGACTGTTCTGTCGATGGCACTCGGTGCAATGCTCGCAGCGCCGGCCGGCGCCGTGGCCACGCTGTCCGCCGCGCCTGACTTTACCCTGCGCACGTTGAGCGGCCCGAATGTGCGCTTGCAGGAACTGCGCGGCAAGGTGGTGCTGATCAATTTCTGGGCCACCTGGTGCGGACCGTGTCAGCAGGAAATGCCCAAACTCAATGCGCTGTATGAAAAATATCACGCCGCCGGCTTTGTGCTGCTCGGCGTGAATGTGGACGAAGATGTGAAACACGCCAGCGAGGTGGCAACCCGGCTCGGCCTGAAATTTCCGGTGCTGCTCGATACCGAAAAAGCGATCAGTACCTTGTACGATCTGTCCACCATGCCCTCGACAGTGATCGTCGACCGTGACGGCAAGGTGCGTTATCTGCACCGGGGTTACCTGTCGGGCGTGGAAGCCGAGTACGACAAACAGATCAGGGAGTTGCTCAAATGATGCGGGCCACGCGGTGGTTGATTCTGTTGTGCGCCGTGCAGCTGGCTGGTTGCACGCAACTGCAATTGCCCACGCCATGGGTGAAACCGTATGAACGTGAAGCGCTGGCCGATCCGATCATGAAATTGTCTGCCGACCCGCTGTCTGCCAAACACATTGAGCATGTGCACGTAGTGCGTGAAGGGGCGCGTGGCGCCACCGGCGTAGAAGGAGGTGGCTGTGGCTGCAACTGATCTGTCAAACAGCAAACGCTGGAATCTGTTGCTGAAGCTGGCTACGCTGCTCGGCGGCGTGTTCGGACTGCATCATGCGCGCGCCGTCGATCTGCCCGAAGACACCGCCGAAGCCATGTTTCATTATTACAGCGGCGGAGGTGTCACAGCGGACGGACCGGCTTTGCTGGTGCGCAAAAAAGTTGCCGACAGTTTTTCGCTGTCAGCCGGTTATTACATTGATGCGGTTTCCAATGCTTCGATCGACGTGGTCACCACCGCCAGTCCGTTTCGAGAAACACGGCATGAATACAATCTCGGCCTGGATTATGTGTACCGTGACTCGCACATCACCGTGGCGACCACCAACAGCACCGAGCCGGATTACATCGCCAAAAGTAACAGCATGGACATTGCCCAGGAGGTGTTCGGCGGCATGACTACCGTCAACCTCGGCTTTACGCGCGGCGAAGATCAGGTGTTCAAACACAATGACCCTGCGTTCCGGGATCATGCCTCGCACTGGATGTACCGACTGGGCGTGGCGCAAATACTCACGCCGCACTGGCTCATTAGCATCAATGGCGAAGCCGTTGCCGATGAAGGTTTTCTGAGTTCGCCCTACCGGGTGGCGCGCGTGTTCGGCGCGGCCGTGCCGGAAAGCGATCCGCGTACCCGTTCTTCGCGCGCCATTGACATGCGTCTGGTCGGCCAGCTCACCCATCGCGATGCCGTGCACATGGAAGTGCGGCACTTCTGGGATAACTGGGCGATCAGGGCAAACAATCTGGAAGCCGGCTACAGCCGCTACTTCACCGAAGACTGGCTGGCTGACGCCTCGCTGCGGTACTACCGGCAAAGCAAGGCGCTGTTCTACAGCGACAATGCGCCGACCGACACGCTGTATATATCGCGCAACCGTCAGCTGAGCAGCTTTGACGATATCGGCCTGGGTGCCAGAGTCACTTACACGCTCAAGAAAAATGCCGACTACACCGTCAAACTCAATGGTACCTACGAACTGACGCAATACAATTACAGCGACTTCACTGACATTCGCACCGGGCAGTTGTATTCGTTTAAATCCAATTTGGTTCAGTTGTATGTTTCAGCCACTTTTTAATGAGAACAATGATGAAAACATTGATACGAATTCTGGCCACTGTTTTTGCGATGTCGGCGATGATGAGCTATTCATGTTTCGCCCAGGAGCCGGCAGAAACACCCCCCCAGACGTCCCAGACACTGGATGGCAGTGTGCAGGATCTGAAAAGCGACGTCATCAAACTGAACCGCGACCTGCTGGTGCTGGAAGAAGAATTGCTGTTTCCGGCCAATACTCAGGTGGTGCTGTTTGTGTCGATGGATGTCGGCAAGATGTTTGATCTGGATTCGGTGCAGGTCAAACTCGACGACAAACTGGTCGCCAATTATCTTTACACTCCGCTGGAAGTCACGGCACTGCATCGCGGTGGTGTGCAGCGTCTGTATCTGGGCAATCTGCGCGCCGGAGAACATGAACTGGTGGCGACCTTTACCGGTGGCGGGCCGCACACGCGCGATTACAAACGCGCTGCCACTGTCAAGTTCACCAAAGAAACTCAGGCCAAATATGTGGAACTGCGCATTCAGGATTCGATGGCCAAACTCCAGCCCGAGTTTGATATCCGGATCTGGGAATAACGATGGCGCTGTCAGTCTCTTTCCCGGTCAGAGCGCTGTGTGCAGCGGCAGGCCTCGTGCTGTGCGCTGCGCGGTGTGCGGCAGCGCCGGAAATAGCGCTCGACTATTCACATGAAATCAAAGATCCGTACTACGGCAACACCCTGTTCGAGTTTTATCAGGATCACGATTTCACCGCTCTGACCGAACTGATGGCCTCGCAACATATTGGCAGAGTATCCCATCACGCCGATGAAGCCGAAGTGCTGCGCGGCGGTATCCTGCTGTCGTACGGATTGCACCGCGAAGCCGGGGAAGTATTTGAGCATCTCATCGATAGCGGCACCGCACCGGCCACCCGCGACCGGGCCTGGTTTTATCTGGCCAAGATCCGTTACCAGCGCGGCTATGCAGACCAGGCTGAACAGGCCCTTAAGCATATCGGCACGGCGCTGCCCAACGAGTTACAGGAAGAACGCGCGCTGCTGCAGGCCAACCTGTTGATGGCACGCGCCGATTACGCCGGCGCTGTTACGGTGCTCGAAGCGCAGCAGAAAATGCCGTCTGATTACGTCACCTACAACCTTGGCATCGCACTGATCAAGTCCGGCAATAAGCAGCGTGGCATTGCGCTGCTCAACCAGCTCGGCCAGGCACCGCAGGCGGATGAGGAACATCGTGCCCTGCGTGACCGGGCCAATCTGGCTCTGGGCTTTGCCACACTGGCTGAAAATCAACCGCTGACAAATCCGGCCGGCATTTATTTTGAGCGCATTCGTTTGAACAGCAAGGAATCCAGCAAGGCGCTGCTCGGCATGGGCTGGGCTTCGGTAGCCGGCAAAGATTATATGCAGGCGTTGATCCCCTGGCAGGAACTGGCGCAGCGTGATAATAACGATACCGCAGAACTGGAAGCCAAAATCGCCGTGCCGTATGCCTACGCAGAACTGGGTGCACTGGGCCAGTCGGCCCGTTTGTACAACGATGCAATCAGCTCGTTCACTCAGGAAGACGTCAGGCTGGATGAATCGATCGCTGCGGTAAAAAACGGCCAGATGATCCAGGCACTGCTGGAGGAAAATCCGGGCCATGACATGGGCTGGTTCTGGCAGATCCGCGCCGTGCCATCGATGCCGCATGCCGGGCATCTGGCGCATGTGCTGGCACAACACGAATTTCAGGAAGCGTTCAAGAATTACCGCGATCTGCTGTTTCTGACCAACAATCTGGAACAGTGGCGTGACAAGCTGAGTGTGTTTGAAAACATGCTCGAGAACCGGCGCAAGGCTTTTGCCGACCGGCTGCCGCAGGTGCTGGAAAAGACCCGCAATTCCGGTGTGACTGCGCTGGGATCGCGCGCAGCTGACCTGCAAAAAAAGCTGGCAGAAGCAGACAGTGCCGGTGACGGCATTGCGTTTGCCGACGCCAGACAGCTGGATCTTCTGGAGCGCAGCGACAGCGCACGAAAAGTAATAGTGGACCATCTGGGCGACCCCGAATTCAGCGCAGCGCAACGGCGCCTGCGTCTGGCGCGCGGTGCGCTGCTGTGGCAACTGGCCAAGGAACTGCCGCAACGCAGCTGGGAGGTCAGAAAAAATATGACGGAAATTGGCACACAGCTGGAACGCGCCACTCAGCTTGAAGCCGAGCTGCAAAAGGCCGTGCAGGATGAGCCGGTCCGTTTTGATCAGCTGGCGCAGCGCATTGCAACCATTGCGCACACCATCGACACCACTTTGCCGCGCATCGCCCAACTCACCAACGCCGAGCAACAGGCAGTGCAGGATATTGCCGTGGCTGAACTGAGCCATGAAAAAGCCTTGCTGAGCCAGTATTCGGGCCAGGCGCGCTTTGCTCTGGCACAATTGTACGACCGCGGCAGTGACGATTTCAGACAGGAGGCGTTTCATGCGATCAAGCCTTAGTCTGACTGTGTTGTGTATCGCCGTGCTCAGCGCCTGTTCAACCCCGCACAAGCCATCCGGCAGCAGCACACCCGACAATGAGCCGACCATCAAATCGCTCGCCGAGCGCAAAGTCGTGGTGGACAAAGAAGATCACGTCACCAGCAATAACGATCAGGCGATTGCCGCCTACAAAAATTTTCTGGCCATCGCACCCAGGGCCACCCAGCGTGCCGAAGCCATGCGCCGTATTGGTGACCTTGAAATGGACAGTGCCGATGGCGTCAATGCGCAGGGCGACCCGGATTTTACGGCCGCCATTGCCAGCTATCAGCAATACCTGAAAACCTATCCGCAGGGTGCCGACAATGACCGTATTTTGTATCAGCTCGCGCGTGCCCAGGAGCAAAGTGGCGATCTGAGCGCCGCGCTGATCACACTGCGCCAACTTGTAGGCAACTATCCGCATACCACCTATTACGACGAATCCCAGTTCCGCATCGGTGAACTGCTGTTTGCCACCGGCGATTACCCGCACGCCGAAAAGTCGTATGCCTCTTTGCTGCAGAATGGCCAGTTCGGTAAGTATTATGACCGCGCCATGTATATGCAGGGTTGGTCGCAGTTCAAACAGGGGCAACTCGAGGCCGCGCTGCAATCGTTTTTTGGTGTGCTTGATGTGAAACTGTCCGACCGTCAGGGCGAGGGTGGTCTTGACACCATTCCCGGTCTGGTGCGCGCCGATCTTGAATTGCTGGAAGATACCTTCCGGGTCATCAGCCTGTCGCTGGAAAACCTCCAGGGTGCCGAGTCAATACCGCCCTATATGATCACGCCGGTGCGTCATGCATATGAGTACCGGGTGTATGAACAACTTGGGGAACTGTATCTGAAACAGGAACGCATCAAGGATGCGGCGGATACGTTTTCCATGTTTGCGTATCAGAATCCGCTGCACGGCAAGGCGCCGGTGCTGCAGGCGCGCGTAATTGAAATCTATGCCCAGAACGGCTTTGCCACACTGGCACTGCAGGCCAAAAAAGAATTCGTGGTCCGTTACGGCAGCATCAGCGCATACCGCACTGCCAATCCGTTTGGCTGGGATAAAGTGCAGGATCTGGTCAAGCTGCATCTGGCCGAACTGGCGCGCTACTATCATGCCAGCGCCCAGAAAAGCAAAAGCAGTGCAGACTATGCCGAAGCCATACACTGGTACCGTACTTACCTGACCTCGTTCCCGAACGACAAGGATGCAGCGGAAAACAATTTCCTGCTGGCCGAACTGCTGTTTGAAGCGGGCCGTCATTCTGAAGCCAGCGTCGAATATGAAAACACCGCTTATCAGTTCCCGCTCAATCCACGCAGCGCCGACGCCGGCTATGCCGCGCTGCTGGCTTACGCCAAACAGCTGGACTCGGCCGAAGACAGCCAGAAGGAAGCACTGCAGCGCGCCACGGTAGTGAGCGAACTGAAATTTGCCGCTCAGTTTGGCAACGATCCGCGTGCGCCGGCAGTCATGGCCAATGCTGCGGAAAAGCTGATCAATCTGAAAGAGTACCAACAGGCCGCGGACGTGGCACAACGAATCATTTACATGCATCCAGTGGCCCCCGATGAACAGCGTCGTGTCGCTTGGACCGTGCTGGCCTATACCACCTTCGAAGCCGGCTCGTACCAGTCGTCCGAGCAGGCGCTCGAACAGGTATTGAAGCTCACCCTGGCCAACGCCCCGAACCGCAAAGATCTGGTTGAACGCCTGGCCGGCGCCATTTACAAACAGGGTGAACAGGCACGCGCAGACGGCGACCTGCAAAAAGCGGTCACTGATTTTTCCCGGGTCGGCAGCGTCGCGCCCGAGTCATCGATTCGTGCTACCGCCCAATTCGACGCGGCTGCTGCGCTCATAGCACTGAAAGAATGGGACAAGGCAGCCGCACTGCTGGAAGATTTCCGCACCCGTTTCCCGAAAAATCCGCTGGGTGCCGAGGTTGACAACAAACTTGCAGCGGTGTATCTGGAACAGGGCCAGTGGCAGCTCGCAGCCACCGGACTCGAGACCATGGCCGCAGCCGCCAAAGACAGCAAACAGGCCGCAGACATGTTGTGGCAGGCAGCCGAATTGCATCAGAAGGGTGATACGGCTGATTCACGAGACGGCGCACGCAAGGATTATGAACGGTACCTGACACTGAATCAGCACGAGCTGGCACCGGCACTGGAAGCGCGTTACCGCCTGGCCGTAATAGCCAGACAGGATGGCAATCCGGCGCGCGAACTGGCATTGATGAAAGAAATCCAGAGCGCCGAACAGAGTGGCGCCGGAGAGCATACCGAGCGGACCCGTTTTCTGGGCGCAACCGCTGCCCTGGCGCTGGCCGAACCAATCGCCGAGTCGTACCGCAAAGTGGTGCTGGTTGAACCGCTCAAGAAAAATCTGAAGCTCAAAAAGACCCGCATGGAAGACACCCTCAAGGCCTATGCCGTGGCCACCGGTTATGGCGTGGCCGATATCAGCACCGAAGCTACCTTCAAAATTGCCAGCATCTACCGCGATTTCGGCAAGGCGCTGCTGACCTCGGAGCGGCCGGCCAAACTCAGCAAGGCCGAGCGCGAGCAGTATGATGTGCTGCTTGAAGAACAGGCATTCCCGTTTGAAGAAAAGGCCATCGAAATCCATGAAGTCAATGCCGAGCGCAGCAGCACCGGTATTTACGACAGCTGGGTCCAGGCAAGTTTTGCTGCGCTGGCTGAACTCAAACCGGCCCGTTACGGCAAAACCGAGAGGGAAAGCCTGATTCCCCTGCCGGACCAGCAGATTCGTGCCGGCATCAATTTCCGCAAGAGCGGGCAGTTTGACAAGGCGCTGGCTTCCTACCAGGACGCCATCGCCAGAGATTCAAAAAACAGCGTGGCCATGCTGGATCTGGGCATACTGTATGACCTGTATCTGGGTGATCTGGATCATGCGCTGGAAATGTACAACGCGTTTCTGAATTTGCATCCGGATGGGGATGCAGAAGTCAGCAAGTGGGTCAGGGAAGTCACGAGCAGGAAGCCGGCGCATTAACCCGAGGACGATCCGTAGGGTGCAATAACATTGCACCCTGCGAATATGGATAGATTATGAGAATACTTACGATCATTTTATTTTTGATATTGGCACCGTCCGTATTCGCCCAGGACCATGCCGACATCGACAAATCGCAGATCATCGGCAACCGCGAACTGCCCAAGGTGCTGTACATCGTGCCGTGGAAAAAGCCCATGCCGGGCGACCTGTCCGGCCGGCCACTGGAAAGCGTGCTCGATGAAGCACTCGCGCCGCTCGACAAGGATGTGTTCAAACGGCAGGTGCAATACGCGCAACCGGCCGACGATAAAAAACAGGCAGCCGCAACCGAATCCAAACCAGCAGCACCCAGCAATGACAAAAAATAGCCCGGCATCTCAGTTACGTTGATCAATAACTTTATAAGTGGAGTTTTAAATATGGATACCTTCGACACGGCAATTAAGTTTTTTCGCGATTGCGGCCTGTTCATTTACCCGTCTTTGTTAATCATGTCGCTGGGCGTGACCATCGCCGTGGAGCGTTTCATCTTTCTGTCCAAAACCCGCAACCAGAATCGCAAACTGTGGGAGCAGGTATTGCCGCTGCTGCAAAAAGGCCAGTTCAAGGAAGTACAGGGGCTGACTTCAGACGCCGATGCGGCCGTCGGAAAAATCATTTATTACGGTCTGGTGCGCATGCAAAGCCCGGGCCGTCGTGAAGACTACGACTCGGCCATGGAAGAAGGCATGATGGAAATCGTGCCGCGCCTGGAAAAGCGTACCCACTACATTGCCACCTTCGCCAACGTCATTACCCTGGTCGGTCTGCTCGGTACCATTATCGGTCTGATCAAGGGCTTTACTGCGGTAGCGCAAGTCAATCCGGCCGAAAAGGCCGAGATGCTCTCAGCCAGTATTTCGATCGCGATGAACAACACCGCGTTTGCGCTGATGGTGGCAATTCCGTTTTTGCTGATCCACGCTTTCCTGCAGGCCAAGACCGGCGAAATCGTCGATGGACTGGAATCGGCCAAAATGAGTTTTCTGAATCTGGTGCAACGCATCCGTGCTGAACAGGCCGCCACAGCTGAAGCCAAACAACCCAAATAGGCCTCATCATGAGAATTAGACGCCTGAAGAAGGATGTCGCGCATCTGGAAATCACCGCCTTCATCAATTTGATCGTGGTGCTGGTACCGTTTTTGCTGTCAACGGCGGTATTCACGCGCCTGGCCGTGATCGACCTGACATTGCCGGCGCAGAATAACGCCGCGCTCGAGCAGATCAAAGACAATAATCTGCAGCTGGAAATTGTGGTCCGACCCGACGCGCTGGAAGTCGGTGACCGGATCGGCGGACTGATACAAAAGATCCCCGCCACTGACAAAGGCCCCGATCTGAAGGCGCTGACGTTGCTCATGGAACAGCTCAAGAGCCGCTTCCCGGACAAAAACGAAGCCGCGGTTCTGGCTGAGCCGAACACCTCGTATGACACCATCGTCAAGGTCATGGATGCAATTCGCACCGGACATGTGGCGCAGGGCGACAAGGTGTTGCGCGCCGATCTGTTCACAAATATTTCAATCGGTGACGCGCCGATTGTCAGGGTGAAGCCATGAAACCAACCATGAGGCAAGTGCGTGCCGAACGCAAAAAACGCAATCAGTCGATGGTGGACATGAATCTGGTTTCGCTCATCGACGTGTTTACGATCCTGATTTTCTTCCTGCTGTCGAATTCGGTCGGCGTGGAAAATCTGCCCAGCCCGAAAGCCGTGCTGATACCGGAATCGAATGCCGAACAGAGTCCGCGTGAAACGCTGGTGGTGATTGTCAGTGCCAGCGAAATTCTGGTCGATGGCCGCAAGGTGGCCAACGTTGCCGATGTGCTGGCAGAAGCGGGCGATATGATCGAACCGCTCAAAGCCGAACTGGATCTGCAGCAGTCCAGTCGCAAAATGGTCCGCAAAGAAAACGAAGCACTCAGCAAACGGTTGACCATTATGGGTGACAGGGACATTCCGTACCGGCTGCTGAGAAAAATCATGATCACCAGCGCGCGCGCCAACTACAGCGATGTCTCGTTCGCAGTGCGGCAAAGGAGTGACTCATGAGTGCCGTACTGGCTGTCTCGTTCGGGACCAGGGAATTACCCTGGGCCGGTTCGTCTGAAGATGATGAGCGTTTCCGGCGTATCTATCGCAACGTACTGATCCTGCTGGCGCTGCTGATTTTGCTGGGGTCTCTGATGCCGCCGGCGGCGCAGGATCGCAGTACAAATGAAGCTGCGCGTGAACAGATCACGACCATGATTCTGGACAATGTGAAGATGGTTGCACCGCCGAAGCCGGAAGAATTGAGCAAGCCGGATTTGCCCAAGGAGCTGGAAAAAAATGTCGAGGTGCATCCCGAGGACATCAAACACAAACAGAAACCGGCGCCCGAAGCGCGGGTGCCGGAGCCGAATAAGGCCAGTGGTGAAGCCGATGCCATCAGAAAGAAAGTGGCCGGCATCGGTTTGCTGGCCGATTCGAAAGATCTGGCAGAATTGCGCGGCGCGCCGATGGCCGTGCAGATCCACCCGGTCAAACCGGGTCCCGGCGTGGGCAGCGGTGTTGGGGTGGGCGTTGGTGCCGGCAATGAAGCCGGTGTGCCGGTGCGCTCGATGATTACCTCGAACGCCAGTGGCGGCAGCGGCGGTATCAACACTTCCGGCTACAGCAGCAATACCGGTGGCGGCGGACTGGCCGGACGCTCCACGACCATGGTGGAAGGATCGCTCGGTGGTGGTGGCGCTAACGGCGCAGGCCGGGCCGGTTCAGCTGGTGCGCAGGCAACCGGCAAGGCCGGCGGCACGCTGCAGCGCGGCACCAGCGGCAAAGCTGCGCGTTCGATCGAGGAAATCAAGCTGGTGTTTGAAAAAAACAAGGGTGCGATTTACTCCATCTACAACCGCGCCTTGCGTGAAGAGCCGGGCCTGCAGGGTAAAGTGGTGCTGGAGCTGAAAATTGCACCAGGCGGAAATGTGCTGGAATGCCGCATCGTGTCGAGTGATCTGAAGTCGCCCGAACTTGAAGCGAAACTGCTGGCACGGATTCGTCAGTTTGACTTCGGTGCCAAGGATGTCGATCAGATGAATGTGACCTGGCCGGTAGATTTTCTGCCTTCGTAGCCGGAAATGATCCCGGAATTCCGTCTGAACAGGACGGTTTCCGGGATTTGGACAATACGTAAAATATCGCATTGCTGAGCCTGTGGAATGTTTTGAGAATGGGGGGCTTCATCCCCGCTCACTTCTGCTGTTCCCCCTTATCAGAAAGCTCCGACTATGCAAACCGTTCAACCCTATCGCCTTCTTCCCACCAAGTCTTATTCCGCGCCGGACATGCAGTCCAAACTCAGCCGGGAAAATTCCCTTGTCTTAAATTCAAGAAGCGCTACGCCTATCGCTGGGCCGTTGCTGATGACGGAAGTCGAATTGGATTCAGACCGACCGTTGCAGATCTATCCGGACGACAGCCTGGTAAAAACGGAAGACAACCAGAAGGTCGCCAGCGCCATCCGATATGTTTTGGCGGCCTCCAGCGTGTATGCCATCAAGAAAAGAATCGTTTTTATTAACGCAATTAATTACGGCTACAAAAGAGCGCTTGGCGCTCTGCTTAATGATATACGCCGGGTCGGTGGCGTCATCAACCTGGAATCTGCCGATTTGAGCAATCTGGATCTGAGCGAACTGGATTTGCATGGCATGACCGCACAGAATGCCAATTTTGCACAGGCCGATCTGCGTGGTGCAAATCTGACGAATTCCAACCTGATCTGCACTGATTTGTCGGGCGTCACGGCAGGCGGTGCCCGGTTTGATCATGCGGTATTCAATTTTACGGTGGTCAGCCAAATGACAACGGATAACCGTTGGATCATAAGGAAGCAGTTGCCCCATACCGATGTCTATCCGAAAAAAACCGTCACCCATGTGTATGTCGAAGGAACCTGCCCGGCGGATCAGACTGGCACCAGACCAGTGACGCTGCCGGCGGCAAAAACAGTCTATTCGTCCTGCTGCCGCTGTGTAATTCTGTAATCGCGTCGCGCGCTTGCGCGCAAGGGTGTTTATGTGAAATTATGCTGGCTTTCGCAATCCAAATTGAAAAGGCCTGCCATGCGTAATTTCAGTCTGACTGTGTTTGTGTTCTTGTCCCTGCTGACCGGTACGGTATCGGCTTCACCACAAAATCCCGTCGAAGGAGCAGAATATAAAACATTGACTTCACCGCAGCCTGTCGCTGCCGATGGTAAAAAAGTGGAAGTCATCGAATTTTTCATGTATCACTGCCCGGCTTGCTATCAGCTCGAGCCGCAATTGCTGGCCTGGGTCAGCAAACAGGGCGACAACATTGTGTTTCGCCGCATTCATCTGCCGCATACCGGTGCCAAGGATCCCGAGGCGCACCTGTTTCTGGCGCTCGAAGCATTGGGCCTGGAAGAGTCAATGCATGCAAAAATATTGAATACCTGGCATGTCGAGCATAAACCGCTGCTGACCGATCAGGACAATATTGACTGGGCTGTGAAGAACGGCATCGAAAAAAACAAATTCATCGACGCTTACTTTTCGTTTTCGGTTTCCGGCAAACTGAACGGTCTGATGCGGACCGCCGGAAATTATCTGGTGACCAGCACACCGACGCTGATTATCGATGGCCGTTATGCGACTGCACCGGGAATGATTGTGGACAGCAATCCGTCGGTACCCGTCAATGCGCTGGGTAACGCCATGTTGCAGGTGGCCGATGCGCTGGTAGTAAAGGCCCGGGCGGGCAGATGAGCATAAACGATGCCGGTGTGCAGTATTGCACCCGGCATTGCCCGCTGTTTAGCCCAGCCGTTTTTTTTCTTCCTGCTTCATTTTTTTTTCCGCGCGTTTTTCTTTCAGGGTTTTAGTGGATTCCTTCTTGGTTTCCTTTTTTTGGTCTTGTGCTTTGCTCATGATGTTTCCTTTCGTACGAACAGTTAAGGGGCATAGTCAGGTCAAATAATACAACTGATCTTTCTTCATTGGCATTTTTTCTTGTGCCAGCGCGTCATGCGGCTGTTCTTTGGCGCACGGTAAAAGACGTGAATATCATGCCTTTCTGTCTAACTTTAATGCCAATTATTTCCCGGATAATGCAGCCATAAATCGCGTCTTCAAAGTCAAATCAGGTGGCCTGCCAGGACTGTGCCGGAAATGTGTTGCATGAAAACGGCATTTGTTCGGGAACCTGATTAATCAGGTCAAAATTGGATTTATACTCTACGTCTGAAAATCGATCGCACGGTCCATCGATCCGACCATATTAAAAATAATAGCAGGCAGCCATGGGTCTAAAAAACACCATCCGCAACGTACTCAAGATCCGCAAGGAACGCGCCATTGCGCCGCCTGGTCCAATGCCCAAGATTGGCAGCAGTGTGGTGCGCAACCGCCTGCGAATCCGGCTGAAATATCCCATCACCGATGAGCAGTGGGGATGGTTCACGGCGCAGGGCTGGCGCACGGTCGATATGCGTTCTGAACGCCGGGAGTACACCAGCGTGCCGGATAAAATTGTGGTGAAACTGCTGGAAAGACAAGGCGCGGAACGCGACGCACTGCACACGCGACTGATCAACAAAACCAGCATTGCCAACAGCGGCGAAGTGACACGTTCCGAAAAGACGGTATCAAACAACGTCGTCACAGAATAAAAACCAGGGAGAACATGATGCGTTGTATGGTATTTGTCAAAGCAAGCAATGACAGCGAGAGCGGCGTGATGCCCACACCGGAACTGATCGCGGCAATGGGAAAGTACAACGAAGAATTGATCAAGGCCGGCATCATGCAGGGTGGCGGCGGACTGAAGCCAACCGCGCAGGGACGGCGGGTGCGTTTTTCTGGCTCCAGTCGTACGGTGATTCAGGGTCCATTTGCACCGCTTGAAGCGCAGGTTTCCGGATACTGGATCTGGGAAGTCAAATCACTCGATGAAGCTGTTGAATGGCTTCGGGGCTGTCCAAATCCGATGCTGGTTGATTCCGACATCGACATTCGTCCTGAATATGAAGCGGCGGATTTCGCCTGACTAAACGCAGTTTAGTTAATATTCCATTTGGCATTAATCTTCTGAATGGTCTGGTCTTTTTTCATCCCATCCATCTCCAGATTAAGTCTGTTTACCAACGTCATCGGCGTATGTTTTCCGATGCCGATATAGATGCCGTTATTGATCGGCAATTTAACCAGCTTTTCAATCTGCTCAACCTGAATGTCGCAGGTTGCCATCAATTCCCGCACACCGTTCGGATCAAGCGGCGTCAGATCGAAGCGGCCGATCTTGAATTTCCTGCAATTGGACACGTCTGAGGGCGCGGTATCGACCTGGATAGCCAGTTTTTTCAGGACTGGGATAGTGGCGTCACTGGCAGGCACGCCGACCAGATACTGTTTTGCATCCTGCAGCGTCTTGATGGTGATATCGGTGCGGCTCCTGAGCTTGTAAAGCCAGATTTCGGTAAAGGAAATCGGACCGATCCAGTAGTACAGATTTTCTCGCTCCGGGGTTCTGAACAGGCTGAATACCAATACCGACGGCTCTGTTTCGGCAGTTTTCAGCGCCCGGGTCGATGGCTGGGTTTCGATGGAAATCCGGTAGCCGGCGCGATCGGCCAGAATCCTGGCTACGTCGATTCCCAGCCCCTGCAGGACCCCATGTTCCATATACGAATAGGGATAATTGTCGGCGACGGTAATCCCTTTCAACAGCGGCTTTGTTTCGCACCATGCCGTGGCAGAAAATAAGATTAGCAGTGCACAGACGATGAAAAATCGCATTTGAAAAAGTTTATATGGTTGAAAATTTTTTCTGCATTCCATTGTGTCAGGGATCAAGAATGACGCAGCGCAGACCGATAGCTGAATCATGATAGGACAATTCATCACGAAAAGGGTTAACGGCGAATAAAATTTATCGGGCCGGCATGCATGGCGTTTCTGCAATTGAGCGCGTACCTACTGTCATTTTGTGCAACTCGCGCACCGACATGCGCTATGATGTCAGGCTCGGTCGGTGTATCGATCATGCAACGCAGTCAAATTCATTTATCGGAGTGACACATGCAATTCAGATCAACATTCATGTCTATCACTGCTGTGGGCGCACTCATCTGGGGTGGTGCCTGCTTTGGTGAGGAACTGGAAGTCAAAATCGGTCACGTTGGCCCCCTCACCGGACCGATAGCCCGGCAGGGCAAGGATAATGAAAACGGTGCCAGACTGGCCATTGAAGAACTGAACGCAAAAGGGTTTGTGATCGGTGGCAAAAAAGCGCACTTTGTCTTGCTGGCCGAAGACGATGGCGACGATCCCAAACAGGGTACCCAGGTCGCGCAGAAACTGGTCGACGCCAAAGTCAATGGCGTAGTCGGCAACGGCAGTTCCGGCACCTCCATACCGGCGGCTAAAATTTATCATGAGGCCGGCATACCGCAGATTGCACCGACCTCTACCGCCGTGGCCTATACCGCAATGGGTTTCAGATCCACGTTCCGGGTGGTGGCCAATGATGCTCAGCTTGGGGGGGCTCTGGGCCGTTATGCGGTGACCAGTCTGAACGCCAAAACCATCGCCGTCATCGATGACCGCAGCGCCTACGGTCAGGGGCTCGCCGATGAATTTATCAAAAGCGTCAAACAGAAGGCGCCGCTTGCCCGGTTCGCGCAGCGCCAGTACACCACCAGCAAGGCAACCGATTTCAATGCGATTCTGACCGCAATCAAACCAGCCAAACCGGATGTGGTGTTTTTCGGCGGGATGGATGCGGTCGGCGGGCTGATTCTGCATCAGATGAAAAACCTCGGTATCAGCGCCAGATTCATGGGCGGCGATGGCATCTGTTCGTCCAACCTGCCCAATCTGGCCGGAGAAGGGCTCGGCGAAGGTCAGGTGTTGTGCGCCGAAGCCGGCGGCGTCGATGAAGCGCACAAAAAAGCTGCTGCTGATTTCCGTGCCAACTTCAAAAAACGGTTCGGTGTGGAAGTCATTATTTACGCGCCGTATGTGTATGACGCAGTCATGACGCTGGCTGACGCCATGCAGCAGGCCAGGTCGGCTGATCCGGCCGTGTATCTGCCGTTTCTGCAAAACATTGATCACAAGGGCGTGACCGGAGATATCCAGTTTGATCGCAAGGGCGATGTCAGGGATGGTGCGCTGACCTTGTTTACCTACAAAGGCGGAAAGAGGGAAGAGATTGCTGTGTTGCGCTGAATCTGAAATCCAGAAAAGCAGTTCTGCTGTTAAAAATAAATAAAAGGGAGTGATTCAAAATGAGTAAAAATTATGTGCTGTACGGAAGAAAAGGCGGCGGTTCGCTGGCCCCGCACATGCTGCTGGAAGAACTCGGTGTGCCCTACAAAATGGTCTGGGTTGATAAAGAAGTCGATGCGGCGTATCTGAAGATTTGCCCGACTGGCAAAATTCCTGCACTGGTATTACCGGACGGCACAGCCATGTTTGAATCCGCCGCAATCTGCATCCACCTGACCACTGTGCATCAGCAAGCGCAGCTGGCCCCGGCGCCGGGTACTGCGGCCCATGCAGTCTTTTTGCAATGGATGCTGTTTCTTGCCACCGGTGTCTATGGCAGCGCACTGCGCATGTATTACGCCCAGCGCTATACCACGTCGGAGGATGCCAGCGGAGTCAACCAGGCCGCGCTGAACGAATTTGAAGGTCATCTTGCGCTGCTGGAAAGCCAGATCCAGCCCGGCAGTGCGGTGTCGGTCGCCGACTTTTATCTGACTATGCTGGCAGGTTGGCATCCGGACGAGTACGAAGGCGTCAGTGCAAAATTTCCGCAGCTGGGTGCGTTGTGCCAGAAGATTTTGGCCCGTCCGGCTGTTGCGCGTGTCATGGAGCAGAATCAATAAACTGAAAGCAGCCGGGTACGACAGTCTGGCTGATGCCTCCATCAAAAGCATGCCGATGTGCCGCGGGCGGTCCAGACCAAAATAATAAGTTGCGAGATCTGGACTTCCCTGTTATTTTTCGGTGTCCCGGTCACACCGGACACGCATTTCCCTGCCTCAAGTTCACATCAGACGCATCGCAAACTCAAAGTAAATTCAGATCCACTCGATTCAGCTGGCCCACCAGGAGAACGCAGATGGTATTCAATTCACTCGCTTTTGTCGCCTTTTTTGCCATTGTCCTCGCACTGCATTCGTTGCCGCTGAACTGGACAGTTAAGAAATACAACCTGCTCATTGCCAGTTACCTGTTCTACGCCGCCTGGAACCCCCCGTTCGTAATTCTGTTATGGGTCTCTACCGTGGTCGACTGGTACGCCGCGCAAAAACTGGTGCACACCGAAACCCCCATGGCGCGCCGGGCCTGGATGCTGCTGTCGGTGGTGGCCAATCTGGGCATGCTGGGCTATTTCAAATACGGCACTTTTGTGCTCGACAATTTCAGTCTGATGGCCAGAGCGCTGGGTGTGCATTATCAGGCTCCGGCGCTCGACATCGTGCTGCCGGTCGGGATTTCGTTCTATACCTTTGCCACCATGTCCTATACGCTCGATGTGTACCTGCGCCGCGCCGCACCGGCACGCAATTTTCTTGACTATGCGCTGTTCGTGACGTTCTTCCCGCATCTGGTGGCCGGGCCTATCATGCGTCCGACCGAACTGGTGCCGCAGTTTGCCAGCGCGCGCACTGCCACGCGCAACATGCTGTTTTTCGGCCTGGCGCTCATGACCATTGGCATGTTCGAAAAAATTGTGGTGGCCGATGAATTTCTGGCCAAGGCGGTTGAGCTGGTCTACGACGGTGGCAAAATTCCGGGCATGCTCGACTCGTGGTTTGCTACCATCGCCTTTGGCGGGCAAATTTTCTGTGACTTTGCCGGCTATTCAACCACTGCAATTGGCGTGGCCATGTGTCTGGGATTTGCTATGCCCGACAACTTCCGCTTTCCGTATGCCGCCATCGGCTTTACCGATTTCTGGCGGCGCTGGCATATCACGCTGTCGACCTGGCTGCGCGACTACCTGTACATTCCGCTGGGCGGCAACCGGCACGGCGAAGCGCGCACCTATCTGGCGCTGGGCACTACCATGCTGCTGGGCGGCCTGTGGCATGGCGCGAGCTGGACCTTTGTGGTCTGGGGCGGTCTGCACGGCTTCTATCTGATGGCCGAACGCTGGCTGAAAAAAATCTTCTCCGGTTATCGACCCGGCCCGCTGGCACTGTTCGGGCTTGGCCTGCTGACTTATGTGCTGGTTGATCTGACCTGGGTATTTTTCCGTTCGCACAGTTTTGCCGGGGCGTGGCTGATACTGGCTGGCATGTTCGGCCAGAACGCCAATGCGGTGCCGATCCTGCCTACGGCGCTGCTGGCGTTTGTGGCGGTCGGCGTGTCAGCAATACTGGTCACGCACTGGACCATGCGCAAACGCACGCTTGAATCTGCCATTGCTGCGACGCATCCGTATGTCATTACTGTCATCTGGGCACTTATGGCTTTTGCCATCACCATTGCACAAGGGAGCGGCGATGCATTCATATACTTCCAGTTCTGAGCGGAGCGGATTTATCCGCCAAACGGCTTCCGACCGTCCTGGCATGGCCCAGCCGGTCCCAGAACGCGACATACCGCAACAACCGTGGCAGACCATGTATTTTGTGGTGCTGTTGCTGCTGCTGGTGCTGCTGGGCTTGTGGGAATACGGCTGGCGCGCCTACGGTTCGGTACCGGGTTACGCCAACAGCAATGGCGAATGGGCCATGCAGCGCGAACGCATCGACCGTGGCGAAGGCAGCAAGACCGTACTGATCGGATCATCACGCGTACTGTTCGATATCCAGTTGCCGGTCTGGGCCGAGGGCACCGGCGAGCGCCCGATACAGCTTGCGCTCGAAGGTACCTCATCGCTGCCGGTGCTGGAAGATCTGGCCGCCGATTCCAACTTTACCGGACGGCTGCTGGTTGGCGTTACACCCGGACTGTTTTTTACCGGCTTCGCCTATCGGGGCGATGCGCTGCCGTACTTCCACAAATGGCGACCGTCGCAACGCATCGGTGACTGGATCTCTGCGCACTGTCTGGAGCCATACCTGGCGTTCGATGATGCCGATTTTGCGCTGGCCACCGTGCTACGCCGATTGCCCTGGCCGGTGCGGGACGGCATGAAACCGGAACTGAAAGTCAGGAAACTCATGGTGCAGCAGGACCTCGACCGTAATTCGCATATGTGGGCCAAGGTCGAGCAAGATCCCGATTATCGCGCCATTGCGCGCGCCACCTGGGCGCAGAATTTTGATGGCCCGCCACCCGGAATGGAAACACCTGAAGGCAAGGCGAAAATTATCGAGGAACAGATCAGTCGGGCCAGCAAGGCCCTTGCCGCGCTGCGCGCGCGCGGCGTGCCGGTGCTGTTTGTGCGCCTGCCCAGCGCGGGCGCGTATTACGCGGTTGAAAAGATGGGCTTGCCGCGTGCCCAAACCTGGGACATCCTGCTGCAGCGCACCGGCGCGCCTGGCATACACTTTGAGGACTATCCGGAAATGCAGGGTTATGAACTGCCGGAGTGGTCGCATATGACCTGGTCGGAAGCGACACGGTTTACTGCCGCATTTGTGCCGCTTGCCCAGCGTGAATTTGCCAAAGTGAAGAATTGATTTTCGGCGGGTTGATGCAAATGGATTCCCGCGTTTGCGGGAATCCATTTTTCGCTCCAACCATTTCTGTATCGTAGGCAATTAGAACCAAGTTCCACATCAGCCCACAGGCTCTGGTCGTTATTTTGCGTTGGTCAGGTCTGACGGGCCGTAGTCGATGTTTACATTGTCATGCCACAAAGGCGACTTAGGTCTGCTCCGCTTTTTTGAAAATAATAATTCGATCTGCATATCTATATTCAACACCGCAAACCATCATCATGAACTATCCGGTTGCGACCTCTGGCCTTTGCCTGATACAGCAACTCGTCGACCCGCCTCAGAGTCTGTTCTACACATTCTCCGCTGCGGTAGCGGGTCAGGCCGGCAGAAAACGTCATGTACAGCTGCGGATCATGGCTCATGGCCATACCGGCTACACGTAGCTGCAGACGACTCAGGCCGAGTGGCACCGCGTCCGTGCCGGTTTCGGGCAGAAGCAGTAAAAACTCTTCACCGCCCCAGCGGCCAATGGTACCGGTTTTACGCAGAAACGCACTTGTATAGTTGGCCAAGTTTTTGAGTACTTCATCGCCAATGTGGTGACCCCAGGTATCGTTGACGCGTTTGAAATGGTCCAGGTCCAACATGGCCAGATAAAAGTTCTGGCCGGTTCTGCACTGTCGTTCTACATGCTGTTCCAACTCGCATTTGAGGTTGCGGCGGTTCGGTAACCCGGTCAGTTCGTCATGGGTCGACAGTTCCTGCACCTGCCGGTAAGCCAGTTCCAGTGCCACCTTTTTCTGTTTTAAAAGTCGGCGCATCTGGCACATTCTGACGGACAGGCCAGAGATCAGCATCATCGTTGCGGCGCTTATCGTGAAATAAATCCATTCGATGTTGGGTGCATACCGCAGCGGATCAGTGGCGCACTTGTATGCCATCATCCCCGCGAGCAGTGTCATCGAATACAGGCAAGTGATACAGGTGGCACGTTCTTTCATGTTGAACATGCCAAACACCATGATCAATGACATCGTGACCAGCATGACAGGATGGACGATGCCGGTAAAACCATAGGCCACGACTGTAAATGTTTGGGCTATCCAGGTTTGCTGCATGGCCATGGCCTTGTCGGCCAGGCGCTGGTTGAGTCCGCTGCGCAGGATGGCATAAACGATGCAGAGGTAGGTGATCCAGAGCTCCGCTACGATCAGTAGTGGGGCTTCATCGACGATATTTTGATCTATGCTGTGCCGCAGGACATAGATCAGAATTGAAGAAAAAAGCATGTTAAGCAGTAGTACTCCGATCGTGGCACGCTGCTTTGCATCGTCGCTTAAAATCAGAATTGACAATCGGGGCCAAACCTTAGGAAGCCGAGCGAACATTCGAATGGATTGGGATGCTTCTGCGGATGGCGCGGAAACCGGCGAGATGGTCACATTGGGCATGTCCATGGTGAATATCCTCTATGGCAAATCAATTTAAGCAGTAGCGAAATCGGTTATTGAACTCCGGGTTCTACCGTCCATGCCGGGATGACATCCCATTCTTTGCTTTGCAAGAAGTAATTGAAGGCTTACACATAGAGCTACGGTCAGACTCCAACTTTTATCAGCCGAAGACACTTCAAAAATTTCAAAAGTTACATGCAGCGCGGCATAGTCATTTTTACTTCGATCATTAAAGCGAATTGGGTAGTGTCGGACAAATTCCCACAACCTTGTAATCAGTTAGTCCGATGGATTTTAATATTCTTAAATTCGTTTAACAATCCAGACTGACAATTGTATTTTCAAATCGAATGGATAAGGCAATTGCACTTTTGTCTGGAAAATACAATTCGAAGAATACGGTCTAAGTCATTGTTTAAAATATATTTTTCATCCAAATAAACTATTGTTAAAAAAAGAAATAAATTGAGTCTCTTTTATTGTTTTGGAATAGAAATTTTGATCGAAAATGGGTTGAAATGCGCATAATATTGCCGCTCGGCCAATTAAACCTGCCAAAAATATACCGAGTTTGTCTTACGTCACAAAATTGCATTTGTGTTGTGTATTTAATGAAGCGAATAAAAAGTACATGCCGCATTGTTGAATGATTAATCCGGCCAATCGCATGGCGGCCAGAGCGGTTTCTGAACTGGCAATACTTGACCAGAATCAATGAGCCACTGTGGTAATTGGCGCACAGTTGAGGTGGAAAAGTTTCTCCAATTGCAGCGTTACATTGAAAATGCCGCCATGGATCTGATAAAAAATATCACCTTCGCAGAAATCAGCATCGGCGCCAGCGCCAGTCTGGTACGTACGCTCACCGCGCAGGATATCGAGCTGTTTGCGATTGTGTCGGGTGACGTCAATCCGGCCCATGTCGACGCGGAGTATGCCAGGAGCGACATGTTCCACCGGGTGATTGCACACGGCATGTGGGGCGGGGCGCTGTTTTCCACGCTGCTTGGCACCGAGTTGCCCGGTCCGGGCACGATTTATCTGAATCAGTCGCTGCGGTTTCTGGCACCAGTCGGTGTGGGTGATACGGTCACGGCGGTGGTCAAGGTGGTGGCCAAAAATGAACAGAATCATGACGTCACACTCGACTGCACCGTCATCAATCAAAAGGGTGTGGTGGTCATCACCGGCCAGGCCGAAGTGATCGCCCCAACCGAAAAAGTCTCGCGTGAGCGGATCGTCATGCCGCAGGCCCAGCTGCATATCAAAGGGCAGCGCTATCACCGGCTCATCGAAATGACCAGAGGGATGCAGCCGATCCGCACTGCCGTGGTCCATCCGGTGGATACGGTGTCTCTGATCGGCGCGCTGGAAGCCGCCAAAGCCGGTCTGATTATTCCGCTGCTGATCGGCCCGGAAGCCAAAATCCGTCTGGCTGCAGTGCAGGCCGGGCTGGACCTGAGCGCGGTTGAACTCATGCCAACGGCGCACAGTCATGCCGCGGCCCAGCTGGCGGTTGATCTGGCGCGCACCGGCAAGGTCGAAGCTCTCATGAAAGGCGCGCTGCATACCGATGAAATGATGGGAGCCGTGGTGAATGCCCAGACCGGCCTGCGTACCGAACGGCGCATGAGTCATGTGTTTGCGATTGATGTACCGAGTTATCCGCGCGCGCTGTTCATTACCGACGCGGCGCTGAACATATTTCCAACCTTGGAAGAAAAGCGCGACATCGTGCAGAACGCCATCGATCTGGCTCATGCGCTGGGCATTGCCGAACCGCGCGTGGCGCTACTCTCGGCCGTTGAAACGGTGACCTCCACCATTCCTTCGACCCTGCACGCAGCAGCCTTGTGCAAGATGGCAGAACGTGGTCAGATTACCGGCGCAATTCTGGATGGACCGCTGGCGTTTGACAATGCGGTGTCCGTCGAGGCGGCTAAAACCAAGGGCATTGTTTCCAGAGTGGCCGGGGTGGCCGATATCTTTCTGGTGCCGGATCTGGAAGCGGGCAACATGCTGGCCAAGCAGCTCGAATATCTGGCCGATGCCGAAATGGCCGGCATCGTGCTGGGCGCGCGCGTGCCAATTATTCTGACCAGCCGCGCTGACAAAACCATGTCGCGGCTGGGTTCGTGTGCAATTGCGTTGCTGCTGGCCAGAAATCGGGCCACGGTGCAATTGCCATAAGTGCGTTAGCTATAAAAATGGATAAGAAAATGACTGAACCGAATCAACAGTTGAATAACACCAAAGACATCGAACCGCCCAGTGCGATCGACCGCACCATCCACGCCAACATGGCGCGGCTGACTTTTGGACTTTCTCCGGTCAGCCTGATGCAGGCGTATATGGACTGGGCCACGCATCTGGCCGTGTCGCCGGCCAAGCAGGTGCGGCTGATGGGGAAAAGCGCGCGCAAAAACGCCAGACTGATGAATTATCTGCGCTGCGCGGTCGTCGATCCCGACACGCCCTGCGTCATCGAACCACTGCCGCAGGATAGTCGCTTCAAGGAGGACGCCTGGAAGCAATGGCCGTTCAACCTGTACGCACAGGCGTTTCTGTTGCAGCAGCAGTGGTGGCATAACGCCACAACCGGTATTGAAGGCGTGTCGCAACATCATGAAGATGTGGTGGCGTTTGTAGCGCGCCAGTTGCTCGACACGCTCTCTCCGGTCAACTTTGCACTGACCAATCCGCTGGTCCAGGAAGCCACCCGCAAAGAATTCGGTATTAACCTGCTGCGCGGCTGGCACAATTATCTGGAAGATGCCCAGCAGGCCATCAGTGGCAAACCACCGGTCGGCGTGCAGCAGTTCCGGCCCGGCCACGAAGTGGCGATTACGCCGGGCAAGGTGGTATACCGCAACCACCTGATCGAACTGATCCAGTACACCCCCAGCACCCCCAAAGTCCATGCCGGACCGCTCCTGATCGTGCCGGCCTGGATCATGAAATATTACATACTCGATCTGTCACCCAATAATTCGCTGGTGAAATATCTGGTCGATCAGGGCCACACGGTATTCATGATTTCCTGGCATAACCCCGACAAGTCCGATCGCGATCTGGGCATGGATGATTACCTGCAGCTGGGTGTTATTGATGCGCTCAATACCATACGCAGTATTATTCCCAACCGGAAAATCAATACTCTGGGCTACTGTCTGGGCGGCACCTTGCTGGCCATTGCTGCGGCATATCTGGCCAACGAGGCCGATTCGCTCATCAATTCAGTTACGCTGCTGGCCGCGCAGACCGATTTCACCGAAGCCGGTGAACTGATGCTGTTCATCGATGACTCTCAGCTCAGCTACCTGGATGACCTGATGTGGGAAAAGGGCTATCTGGATACCAAGCAGATGGCCGGCGCATTTCAGATGCTGCGCTCCAACGATCTGATCTGGTCACCGTTGGTGCAGCAATACATGTTGGGCAAGCGCGCGCCCATGACCGACCTGATGGCCTGGAATGCTGACGCAACCCGCATGCCGTACCGGATGCACAGCAGTTATCTGCACAGCCTGTTTCTCAATAATGATCTGTTTGAAGGACGGTATGAAATTGCCGGACGTAAAATAGTGCTCAGTGATATTTCCGTACCGCTGTTTGTGGTTGCCACAGAAACAGATCACGTCGCACCCTGGCGTTCAGTGCACAAAATCAAGCTCGCCGTCGATGCACCGGTGACCTTTCTGCTGACGTCCGGCGGACACAATGCCGGTATTGTGAGTGAGCCGGGCCATGCACACCGGCATTATTGCTATGACACCAGTAAATATCAGGACCCCGACCAATGGGCTGCGGCTGTACCGCGCCATGAAGGTTCCTGGTGGCCGGTACTGAATGCATGGCTGGCAGCACAGGCCGGGCCGGACGTGAAATCACGCGTGCCGGGCAGTGCGGAGCTGCCGGTATTGTGTGATGCTCCAGGTAAATATGTTGAAGAAATGTAGAAATTCATTTTTAGTCTGGAACTTAACGCTGTTCTGATAATCATAGAATGACGTGCGGGTTGAATTCGAGGATAAAATCCGGCGTCCATTCTTAACTTTTTTGGAGAGCGCAAACCATGACTGAAAAAAGAGAAATTCAATATCGTCTGGCCGACATCAATGATCTGGGCCGACTGCTTGAGCTGATGCAGTTAAGCATCCGCACCAATCTTGCCGAATACCTCAAGCCGGAGCAGGTCGAGGCGTCGTTTGAACTGATGGGTGTGGATACCCAGCTGATTGACGATGCAACCTATTATGTTGCCGAGCATAACAATCAGATCGTTGGTTGCGGTGGCTGGAGCCAGCGCGCCACGCTGTTTGGCGGTGATCATACCTTCGGGCGCAGTCCCAGAAAACTCGATCCGTTAAAAGAAGCAGCGCGGATCCGCGCCATGTATACCCATCCCGATTTTCTGCATCAGGGCATCGGCAGCGCAATCCTTGAAATGAGCAACCAGAGTGCCAAACGCGCCGGCTTCAAAAAGCTGGAACTGATGGCCACTGTGGCAGGAGAACCGATGTACTTTGCCAGAGGATTTCTGGTGCTCGAACGACTCATGGTTGCGACTTCGAACGGTGTCAAGGTCCCGCTGTCCCGCATGAGACGGCAAGTCATCTGAAGTTGGAAAAATCACAAAAGTCCGGGGTGGCTGCGTTGTTATTCTTCAAAAGCAGGCAATATTTCAAAGGAGAACTGGCTGGATTGTTGATATTGCTTACTGAATGTTTATAATCGGAAATTGTAAAACAATGTAACTGGATTGACTGCGTAGATTTACCCCCCAATGGCAATGCGGAATTGAAGTCATTATTTGACGAAATTGGCGGATGTAACTAAGGAGCGCATCATTAAGAACAATAATATTTTTCTGTTTTTATCTTTGGTGTTTTTTTCTGTCAGCGCCTGTGCCACTGATTTTGGTGAAGCTCAGTTACGTTCCAATCTGGGTGAAGCGTTCAGGGCCACTGTGGCGGTTCAGGGTATTGCGCCCAACCTGATGGTGGCCAGCTGTTTCCGCTCAAAAATCGAAACCATCGACGGCGCGCTGCTGGCCAGTCCACGCATTGGGTTTGACCCTTCCCATACTGACAAAAACGCGGCTCAGATCAAACTCACGACCACCGAGAGGATCGCCGAACCAGCCGTCAAACTGACTCTGGAGCTGATCTGCGATGGTTACATGACGCGCGTCTATCCCCTGTTGCTCGATTATGTGGAAATAGCGGTACCTGTTTCCAGTGTTGCCTTGGATCAGACTCAGGAACAGGCACAGCCGCTCCAATCCAAACTAACCGTGATCAAGCCGGCAGGCATCAAACCTGAAATCGATCAGCTCGCAGCTGCATCCGGCATCAGGATGCCCAGACATAACGCCAAACAGCCCAGGCCAAAATCAGCCGGCAATGTCACGTTGCACAAAGATGCGCTGAAAATCAGCAATGAAGAAATTCACGCTTCTGGCGCTGCGAGTGGCACGGTCCCGGCTCCAGCGCAAACGCCGCAAAGTCTGGAACAACAGCGCCTTTCAGAAAACAAATCGGCAGAAGAAACGTTTGCAAAAATGATGCGGGATCAATCCAGTCTGATTTCAACCCAGGAAGAATTAAAGAAGGAACAGCAGCGCGTGCAGGGTCTGGAAACTGAGGTGCTGCGCCTTAAAATGGACGTTCAGCTCAGGGACCAGAAACAGCAGACCCTGCCCGGTCTGCTCATCATTCTGAATGTCGTGGTCCTGCTGTTGTTTGTGGCGGTGGTTGCTGTGCTGGTTGTGATGCTCAGAAAAGCGCGCCGCGCTGAAAAACAGCACTGGTCGGCAGGGTCGTTTGAACGGCGACCCCAGCCCGAAGAAGTCGCCATAGCGGACCGTTTGCCTGTTTCTGACGAGCTCCCGGCCAAGATAGAAGCCGCCACTGAGGTAGTGCGGGGACCGGAAGTCGGCACGTATCTGACCAATCTGAATCAGGATCAGAATCTGGCGTCAGCCAGCGTGGCCGAAACCAAGAAGAAAGTTGCCCCGGCTCCGTACGCTTTTAATCTGTTTGCCAACCGTGAAGGGCAGTCGATACAGATTGAAGAAATTTCGGATGTCATGCAGGAAGCCGAATTCTGGCTGTCGATCAAAGACCCGCAACGTGCTATCGAAATTCTCGAACCGCAAAGTATGAATGACCATCCGGGTACACCGGTGATGTGGTTGTTGCTGCTGGATTTGTATCGCATGGTGGGAAACCGCGACCAGTACAATCAGTTGCGCATACGCTTTAAACAGAAATTCAATTCCAACATTCTGGAATACAGTGAATTGCCCAGTCCAAACAGTATTAAATTCCTGTGTGATTTCGAACACCTGACCAGCAAACTGACCGCATTCTGGAATACCAACTATATCCTGCCGTTTCTGGACTCGCTGCTCATTGATGACCGCGAAGGCGAGCGGGTCGGCTTTGAACTGTCGGTGTATCAGGATATTCTGATGCTCATTGCCATCAGCAAGGAACTGGAAAAGCCGGAAGTGAAAATCAATATTGAAACGGAAAAATCCTGAGGCTAGGTTGGCTGTCGTCAGGTCGCTGTTTCGAAGTCTTTGACTGTCATGTTTTATCAGGCCCGCGCAAGCTGCTTTTCGATAATCGCATCGCCTATCCAGGCGTTTAAACTCTTGCCTTCGGTCTCTGCAGCGATGGCGGCTCTGGCGTGAATTTCTGGTTCAATGCGCACCACAAATTTGCCTGAGTATGTTTTTTGAGGCTTTTTACCCAGTTTATTGCAGGTGTCCAAATAGTCTCCAACGGCTTCAATGAAAGCGGCTTTGAGTTCGGTCACTGAAGCACCGTGAAAGCCGATAACATCGTTAATCCCTGCAAGCCGACCTGTGAATAATTCGTCTTCATCAGAGTATTCAATTTTTGCCAAATAGCCTTGATAGATCATGGCGTTCATGGTTTAACTCCCGCTTTAATTAAAAATTCCCTTGCATCGCGAACCTGATAGCGTTTTGCTGCGGTTCGAATAATTTACTCTCGGGAATTACGTGGAGGCCAAACACATAGTCGATGACCAACATTCCCGAAATTTGTTACCCAAATACTAAAAAGAGCGTCGTGGGAGAGCTGCGGGCAAATCAGGTCCCAGCAGGATGTTGAAATCAGCCGGCATTGCGCACCAGCCGGATCGCATAGCGATGACTGCGATACAGAATGCCGGGTATACCACCGCCGATAAACAAGACGGCCCAGGCAAACGAGTTATTTTCTTCGTCGCTGCTCCAGTACATCAGTTTGTCCGGATCCATATCGGGGAAGGCCACGCTGTCGGTGGCCAGCATGGTTGGCTGATTGCGCTTGGTGCGGTCCAGCAGGGTGCTCAGTTCGGTGCGGGTCGGAATGCGCCACTGTGCTGCGCCGGATGGATTGAACATGGCCAGCGCCTGATCATAAGTGTATTGGCGCACCGTGCCGACACATCCCGTGCCGCTGACCCAGCGCTGTCCCAGACTGCAGCGTGACCAGATGAGGTGAAAGATCCGGTCCACAATTTCATCCTGTTTTTCCACAAAACGCGAATTGATTTTATCCATCTTCAGTTTGGTTGCTACCGGTTTGACAGGGGGAGGGGGGGTGCCGGCCTTTTGTTGTGCCTGGCGCATGGTGGCCACGCCCTGTTCAATCACTTGATTCAGATGCTCGGTCATTTTCATTGCCACACCCGAACTGTTGTCCTGCGCTGCGACCAGCGAGGCAGTCAGCATGAGCAGGCACATGCCGGCCGCTTTCAACATTATTTTGCGGCGACCAAACAGAGCGGCGCTCATGATCAGGACGGTGGAAGAATTCATTTTGCAAATAGAATTGTGGAAAACCCGCACTCTCTCATTGTTTAATAAATAAATAAATTCGGGAATACCCCCAGTTTTAAAAAATCCCTGACATTTTCAATTCGCTGGAACTAGAATGAATTTCCATATGGAAATTAATTGGTGTTTTGTTGGCACCCGAAAGACGCTATGAAAAAACTGATTCTGATAGTGCAAGGCTTATCGCTTGCCATGCTTTGTTCCTGCGGCGGTGGCGGTGGCAGTGGTGGCAGCGGCAGCAGCACCGGGCCGACTAACGGCGCACCGGTACCTGACACGGTCAGTGGCACGGTGTTTTTTAACAATGCACCGCTGGCCGGAGCGACCGTTACTGCGTACAGCAACAACACCAACCCAAGCAAAATATTTGCTGTGGTCACGACCGACGGCAACGGCCAATACAGCATCGCCGATTTTCCTACCGGCTGTTACTGCATCAGCAATTTCAGTCTGGTTGCCAGCAAGACCGGTTATGGTTTCAATCCGTTCATGGCCGGCAACCCAACCGGTGACCGGAGCAGCTATGTGTGGAATCCGGCGCCGCACAACTGGCAGACGCCAACCGGCGCCAATGTCACCCGGGCCGACTTTACCGGCATGTTTGCCAACGTCAATGCATCCGGGATGATCTACAACACGATCGATTTCAATGCGGTAACCAACAACAACGTCACGGGCGCCAATTTCAATGCCTACAACGGCAGCAATCCGCTGGTCAGTCTGAGCGCCACCGGGCAGAAGGTCAGCTATGTCACCGGTGACGATGCCGATGAACACAAAGGTGTGGCGTGGCCGGCGGGCCGCTTTGCCGATAATCTGAACGGCAGTGTTACCGACCATTTGACCGGACTGGTCTGGATGAAAGATGCCGGCTGTCTGACACCGGCACTCTGGGGTGCCTCGCTTGCCGAAGTCGCTGCGCTGGCCAGCGGCAGTTGTGGTCTTTCTGATGGTTCGGTTGCCGGTCAGTGGCGCTTGCCCAATATCATTGAACTTGAAAGTCTGGTGGATGTGTCGGCCAGCAATCCGGCGCTGCCTTCCGGTCATCCGTTTGTCAATGTGTCGAATGGTATCTACTGGTCATCGACGCCGTACTATGGAGGCATTGCCGGCAGTAGCAATGCATGGACGATACGAATGGGTGACGCGCGCTATATCAATGATTCAGCGAGCAATGTGATGAGCACGTCCGTCAATGGTGTGTGGGCCGTCAGGGGTGCGGGAGCCGGTACGGTGCAGTTGCAGGCAACCGGTGCCTATGTGCAGTCAGCCAAAGGTGACGATGGCAGTATCGAAGCCGGAACCGCGCTGCCCGCACCGCGTATGCAGGACAATGGTAACGGCACGGTTACCGACACGCTCACCGGACTGATCTGGCTGAAACAGGGTGACTGCATCAGCCAGAGTTGGTCTGGCGCGGTTGCTGCCGTGAAGGCGTTGGCCAGCGGTCAATGTGGCTTGAGTGACGGCTCATCAGCCGGCAGTTGGCGCATGCCGAACCGCAATGAAATGCAGTCGCTGGCCGACCGCTCGCAAAACAATTTGGCCGACTGGCTGGATCAAAACTTCACCAGCCTGCTACCCGGCGTCATGACACGTGCGCCGGTGTTTGCCAATTTCGTGCAGTTTCAGTATTACTGGACCTCCAGTACCGATGCTGCCAATACGAGTGATGCCTGGACCGTGTTCAGCTGTGACTATGGGGTATATGAGATTCCCAAAACCAGCGTTGGTTATACGCTGGCTGTGCGGTGAAATGCGAATGGGTAAAGACAATACGTTTATTTACCCATTTCCATTGCTGATCTGAAAAGTTAAGGTACGCGGGGTTTTTTGCGTACCTTACATCAGGAGCACATCATGCACGGCATTTCATCATCTGGTTCATCCTCATTTTCTTCATACCCGACCTCATCATCTTCGTCATCGTCTTCGTCATCGTCCTCTTCGGACAGCAGTGTCAGCGCCGCGGTGGAGCAACTCAGGCAGGTCAACTGGGAGCGCTTCAACAAGTCACTGGGCTATATCACGTTAAGTCTGACCCAGAAAACCCTGCTGCAAGCCGGCGTGGTACGGCAACATGTTGAGAAAGGCATGCTCAGTGCAGAACAGTTTCTGACGGTGAGCGCACAGACGCTGCGGCACCTGCAATCGAGCGATCTTGAGAAAATCATCGAGCAGGGCACCTTGACTCTGGATACGTTTTTAAAAATGGACAGCGATACGCAGGAGTTTGTCACCTCAGAGGCCAGCACTATTTTAATGAAGCAGCTGAGCGCCGATCAGCTGCGGGGCTTAATCGGATTCAGATATCGTGTGATGGATTTTTAAAGTGCCTGCAAGGCACGAATACCCTCGGCAATTGCGTTGGGATCATAACTGCGCAGGATTTTTTTGATGGTGGACTGGAATTCGGAAAGGTCCATGTTCATCACTTCCTGTTTGATCTCCAGCAGTTGCGCCGGCGGCATTGACAGGGTTCTGAATCCCATGCCCAGCAGCAGCCGGGTCAGTTTCAGGTCGCCGGCCATACCACCGCAGATCGATACCGGTATGCCGGCCTTGTCGGCGGCTTTGACTGTCATGTCGAGCAGCTGCAATATCGCCGGATGCACGTCGTCATACAGGTGCGCCACCGAATAATCGGCGCGGTCAATGGCCAGCGTGTACTGGATTAGATCGTTGGTGCCGATCGACAGAAAATCCATTCTTTTCACAAACATCGGCAGACTCATGGCGGCCGCCGGGACTTCGATCATGGCGCCGATCTTGATGTCATGGTCAAAGGCGATGCCCTGAAAGGCCAGCAGATTTTTGGCCTGCTCCAGCATGGCCAGGGTCTGGTCGATTTCAAACGAATGCGACAGCATCGGGATCAGCAGGTGTACTTTGCCAAACGCAGAGGCGCGCAAGATGGCGCGCAGCTGGGTTAAAAACAATTGCGGCTCTGCCAGACAGTAACGGATTGCGCGCAGCCCCATGGCTGGATTCAGGGTGCCGGAATCGGCTTCGTCGAGCGGCTTGTCGGCGCCTACGTCGAGGGTTCTGATTGTCACCGGGCGACCTTTCATGGTCAGCACGGTGGCCTTGTAGGCTTCAAACTGTTCTTCTTCGGACGGCAATGCGCCGTTTCTGCCCATGAATAAAAATTCAGAACGGAACAGACCAACACCGGCAGCACCGACTTCGGTGGCAGCCACGGCATGTTCCGGCAATTCGATATTGGCCAGCAGCTCGATGGCGATACCGTCTTTGGTGACTGCCGAGGTTTTTTTGAGTTTGGTGAGTTTCTTGCGCAGTTTAAAAATGATCTGCTGGCGTTCGCGGTATTCATCGAGAATGATCTGCTGGGGTGCGACCACCACCACGCCGGCTTCGCTGTCGATGATCAGCCAGTCATCCTGGGCAATCAGTTTGCTGGCATTGCCCATCCCGACCACGGCCGGAATGCCCAGGCTGCGTGACACCAGTGCGGTGTGGGAATTATGGCCGCCTTCATCGGTAACAAAACCGACGAACGCTGAATCCTGGAACTGCATCATGTCGGCCGGTGAAATGTCACGCGCCACCACGATCATGTGGGTATTCTGTTCGTCCACACCGATCTGCTGCGGCAATGTCGTTGCGGTGCCGGTCAGCAGTTTTAAAATCCGTTCTGCCACCTGGGAAATATCGTCCTTGCGATCACGCAGGTATTCATCTTCAATTTCATCAAACTGTTCCAGCAGTACATCGATCTGGGTCACCAGTGCCCACTCGGCGTTGTAGTGGCGCGTGCGGATAATTTCCAGCGGCGCCTGGGCGATCATCGGGTCGGACAAAAACAGCGAGTGCACATCAAGAAATGCGCCGAGTTCGGACGGCGCGTCGGCGGGCAGATCGGACCAGATTTTTTGCAGTTCGCGTTCTGCTTCGGCAATGGCTTTTTGCAGGCGCTGGACTTCGGCTTCTACCTGCTCCTGGCCGACCAGATAATGTCGCACTTCGAGTGCAGCAGGGTGCAGCAGGTGGGCGCGGCCGATTGCAATGCCGCGTGAAATCGGTATGCCCTGCAAAGTAAAAGAAGCCATGTCGATCCGTATTGAATAGTTATTCGGTACCGCAGCCGAAGCTTATTTCCCCGCTACTCGCCTTCGCCAAACCGTTCTGCAACCAGCGTCGTCAAGGCAGCGGCGCATTCCTGTTCGTCAGTGCCGGTAATTTCCAGGGTGATGCGACTTCCTTTGCCTGCGGCCAGCATCATGACCCCCATGATCGATTTGCCGTTCACCCGTTTGTTATTGCGCATGATCCAGACTTCCGATGAAAATTTGGTTGCCAGTTGTGTCAGTTTTGCCGATGCGCGTGCATGCAGTCCCAGTTTGTTGACGATTTCCAGTTCCGTTTGTATCATTTCCGCCTCTTGTTATTTATTCTTGATTTCAGATTCTCTTTCGGTTATCAACCCGAAGTGCACCATTCTGTGCGCCAGCCTGCGCCATTTCAAATACTACATCCAGATTGTCGTGCCGGTAGGTCAGTGCGCGCAACAGCATCGGCAGGGACAGTCCGGCCAGCACGGCCACATGATCGAGCGCATCGAGCTTCTGCGAGCAATTGGCCGGGGTGCCGCCAAATACGTCCGTGAGCACCAGCACACCACTGCCCAGATTCAGTCTGCCCACGGCCTGTTTGGCCAGTTCAATGACTTCTTCGGTATTCTGGTCGGGCTGCACATCGATGGCTTCCAGATGGTCCGGCGTGCTTTTGAACACATGGCTGGCTGCCGTGATGAAAGCACTTGCCAGCGGCGCGTGCGCCAGGATGAGTATGCCTACCATCGGTCAGACCTGCTCCAGTGCGTCAATAAACATGGCCGCTACATCAAATCCGGTTTGCAGGGTAATCTCCTGAAAACAGGTCGGACTTGTGACATTGACTTCGGTTAAAAAGTTTCCGATCACATCGCAACCTACCAGTAATAAACCGCGCGCAGCCAGAATCGGCCCGAGCGTTTCGGCTATTTCTTTTTCTCTGGCTGTCAGGGGTTGCGCCACCCCGAGTCCGCCGGCAGCCAGATTGCCCCTGATTTCACTGCCCTGCGGAATGCGTGCCAACGAAAACGGTACCGCTTTGCCGCCGATCAGCAGCACGCGTTTGTCGCCCTGTTTTATTTCGGGAATATAGCGTTGCGCCATAATCGTTCGTTTGCCCTGATCGGTCAAGGTTTCAATGATCGAGCCCAGATTCAATCCGTCCGGTCCGACCTTGAATACTCCCGCACCACCCATGCCATCGAGCGGTTTCAGAATAATGGTGTGATGATCGGCATGAAAGCCGCGCAGCCGCGCTTCATCGCGGGTAACGATGGTCGGCGCGGTAAATTGCGCAAACTGCGCAATGCTGAGCTTTTCATTGTGGCTGCGGATTGCACCTGGCCTGTTAAAAATGCGCGCGCCGGCGTTTTCTGCCAGTTCCAGCAGATAGGTGGCATACACGTATTCCATGTCAAACGGCGGGTCCTTGCGCTGCAACACCACATCGAAATCGCTCAGTTTTCTTTCTTTGGGCGGATCGGTGCGGTACCAGTCGTCGGTACCGGTCAGATGCACGCGCTGCACATGAGCTACGACCTGCTGGTTCACGTAGGCCATATCGCCGGGCATGAACGCATAAATTTCATGACCGCGTTTAACTGCTTCGCGCATCATCGCAAAGGTCGAATCCTTGGCAATGTTGAAGTCGGCCAGCGGGTCGGTCAGAAAGGCAATTTTCATGGCGGGGTCGGTTTTTTTTAATACAGTTCAGGATTTGGATCGGTCTGCTCCAGTTCCAGCGAGGCGGCCAGCAGTGCCAGTCGCGCCACTACGCCGTACATGTAAAAACGATTCGGCGAAGCCGTACCCGGTTTGGCATGCAGGTCGGGCAGGGCATGTTGCTGGGCAAAGGCCAGCGGTACAAAATGCGAGCCAGGTGCATTCAGGTTTTCATCTACGCCGCGGCCGGAATGAACGCGGTAAAAACCGCCGATCACGTAGCGGTCCATCATGTACACCACCGGTTCGGCAACGGCGTCATTGATCTGCTCGAAAGTGTGTACACCTTCCTGAATAATCACGTCCGATACTTCCAGACCTTCCTTGATGACCGACATCTTGTTGCGCTGCTTGCGGTTCAGATCTTTGACTTCAGAAGCGTCGCGCACCGTCATGATGCCCATGCCGTAAGTACCGGCGTCCGCTTTCACGATCACGAACGGTTTTTCCTTGATGCCGTACTCTTTGTATTTTTTGCGGATCTTGCCCAGCACCATATCAACCTGCGCGGCGAGCTGGTCTTCGCCGATGCGTTCATGGAAATTGATCTGGGATGCCTTGCCGAAATAAGGATTGAGCATCCACGGATCGACGTCGACAATCTTGGCAAATTTTTTGACCACGTCATCGTAAGCCGCGAAGTGATTGGTTTTGCGCCGCACTGCCCAGCCGGCATGCAAAGGCGGCAGCAGCGTCTGTTCGTGGATGTCTTTCAGGATTTCCGGAATGCCGGCTGACAGATCGTTGTTGAGCAAAATCGTGCACGGATCAAAACCGGCCAGGCCGAGCCGGCGTCCATTGGCCGAGCGGACCAAAGGTTCGAGCGTGATGGTGGTGCCGTCCGGCAGTTCCAGCGTGGTCGGTTCCTTGATTTCATCCGACAGGCTGCCCAGACGTACATTGAGACCGGTTTGGCGGAAGATCTGCACCAGGCGTGACACGTTTTGCAGATAAAAAGTATTGCGGGTATGGCGTTCCGGTATCAGCAGCAGATTTTTTGCATCGGGACAGTATTTTTCGATACCGGCCATGGCGGCCTGCACCGCCAGCGGCAGCATTTCAGGTGCCAGATTGTTAAAGCCGCCCGGATACAGATTGGTATCGACCGGAGCGAGCTTGAAACCGGCATTGCGCAAATCAACCGAGCAGTAGAACGGCGGCGTATGTTCCTGCCACTCGAGGCGAAACCAGCGTTCAATGGCCGGTGTTGCTTCCAATATTTTCTTTTCGAGCTCAAGTAATGGGCCGTTTAAGGCAGTGACTAAATGTGGGACCATAAATAACCTTAATAACTTTGTGCAGACTGACCGGCAATCCGAAGTGAGCGATTTTATCTGCTATTACGAATTTGCGTTGCGCTGAATTGGTCCGCTAACCTTGGGGTAAGCCGGAATTTATCAAGCCTGCTTTCAATAATAATGCGAACCTCGCATTAACCATTGATAAAAAGCATGGATAAAACATATTTATTCCCGAGCTGCTTTACATTGATGAAGTGATTTTCGTAAAATCCGGACGATAATTTATTTTAAAGACAAGACTTAATATTAATTAAATACAGCGAACTAAGTTTTGCTCCACTAATCGGATTACAATACCGGCACTTTGACATGTCATCATTATTCAACTCAAACCGATGAATCAACCCTTTTTTCAGCATCACGTATTTTTCTGTCTGAATCAGCGCGATGACGGTCGCGCCAGTTGCGCCGATTGCGGTTCGCCAGCAATACAGAAATATGCCAAGCAGCGTATCAAGCAACTGGGTCTGAATGGACCCGGCAAAATCAGAATCAATCAGGCCGGCTGTCTGGACCGCTGCGAACTCGGACCGGTGCTGGTGGTCTATCCCGAAGGAGTCTGGTACACCTACGTTGACGAACATGACATCGACGAAATCATCGACGTGCACCTGATCCACGGCAAAATCGTGGAACGGTTGCGGCTTCCCACTCCCTGACTCGAGTAACATGAACGCACAGACCCGGCAATTTTTTCTCCCAGGTGGCGGCGGCCAGATGCAGTGCGCCGTCAATACCCCGATCGACAGCGCACCGGTCGGCATTGCGCTCATCGCCCATCCGCATCCCCTGTATGGCGGCACCATGGAAAACAAGGTCACGCAAACGCTCTCGCGTACCTTTGTGTCTCTGGGTTATGTTGCGGCGCGCATGAATTTCCGCGGCGTGGATAAATCGGAAGGCGTGCATGACCACGGCCTGGGTGAAACTGACGACATGCTGATTCTGCTGCAGCACATGCAGACTCTGTATCCCGGACTGCCGGTCGCGCTGGCCGGTTTTTCATTCGGCACCTTTGTACAGAGCCGCCTGCAGCGCCTCATGAAAGAAGCCGGCAATCCGGCCCAGCGTCTGGTTCTGGTTGGCAGTGCCGCCGGAAAGTGGGCCATGGAACCGGTTCCGGCGGACACCATCATTATTCACGGCGAACAGGATGACACCATACCGTTGGCCGATGTGTTCGACTGGACCCGTCCACTTGATATTCCGGTCGCAGTAATTCCGGGCGCCGATCATTTTTTCCACCGTAAATTACACCACATAAAAAATCTGGTTACCGCACTCTGGTAATCGCCCTGTTTTATTCTCATCACCGAAATCACCCAATCTGATCTGTCACCATGAAAAAATATTTAGCTTTAACTTTGCTCGGCCTGTCCCAACTGGTCCTGTCAGCCGCAGCGCTGGCACAAACTCTGGCTCCGCCCACCATCGCGGCGCGCTCATGGCTGCTGCTCGATACCACCAGCAATCAAATCATCGCTTCGGAAAATCCGGCCATGCGCGTCGAACCGGCTTCGCTGACCAAAATAATGACGGCGTATCTGGTGTTTGAAGCGTTGCGCGACAAAAAACTCGACATGGCCCAAAGCGTGAACGTGTCGGTCAAAGCATGGAAGGTCGATTCGGACAGTTCCAAAATGTTTATCGAACCGAAAACACCGGTCACCATTAAAGACCTGTTATATGGTCTGATCGTTCAGTCCGGCAACGATGCGTCCGTCGCCCTGGCTGAAGCCGTGGCCGGAACTGAAGAAGCGTTTGCCGTGTTGATGAACCGTGAAGTGGAACGCATGGGACTGAAAGAAACGCACTTCGCCAATGCACACGGTTTGCCCAGTGCGCAGAATTATTCCACCGCAGCTGATCTGGCGCGCATTGCCCAGCATCTGGTTGTGGATTTTCCGGAATATTACAAAACCTTTTATTCGACCAAAAGTTTTACCTACAACAAAATCACCCAGCCCAATCGCAACCGACTGTTGTGGCTGGACCCGACCGTGGACGGCATGAAAACCGGTCACACCGAAGCGGCCGGCTACTGTCTGGTTTCATCCGCCAAACGTCCTAACGGTTCGGGCGAACGGCGTCTGATTTCGGTGGTGCTTGGTGCTACCAGTGACCAGGTGCGCGCCCAGGAAAGTCTGAAGCTGCTGAACTGGGGTTTCCTGAATTTTGATACCGTCAAGCTGTACGATAAAAATCAGGCTATCGGCACACCGGAAATCTGGAAGGGTACCCAGTCGCAGATCAAAATCGGCTTTAATCAGGATTTGTATGTAACCTTGCCTAAAGGCAGCGCCGCACGTATCAAGCCGCAGCTGGAACGCAAGGATCCGCTGGTGGCGCCGATTGCAGCCAATGCCCAGATCGGCACCATGAAGATGATGATCGATGGTAAATCGGTGGCGGAATTTCCGGTGCTGGCGTTGGAGAGCGTGAATCAGGCCAGCATCTTTGGCCGGGCCTGGGATTCGGTGCGGTTGTGGTTGAAGTGAGTTGATGTGGTAGTGACCAAATAAAAATTCATATGTAGAAAACTTTCCCTGAATCGGATTGTCAAATGCCTATCCTGAACAGATAGGCATTTTCATATGCTACATCAATAATGAGTGAATTAAGATTGCAAGATTATGAGGACTGGCTGCTGAGTCTAAAAACACGAATTCGAACAATCAAACAAAAGCTGCGCTGGCCGTCAATTCAGCGCTGGTGTTTCTCTGCTGGCAGATCGGGTGGGATTTCCTGGAAAGGCAAACGAGACTTTCAATTTGGGTGAACTTTGACCAGCTCAGCCATGGCAAGTCCGCCAGTCTGCGCAGCCAGTCCGGCCGCCACACCGGATCGGTCCGAGTCAGAACGGTTCTGACTGACCTTCCATTTGCCAATCAGTGTTTCGATCGGAATTTCGATGCCGACAATCATGTCCAGCATGCGCTCCAGATAGTCCTGTGGCGCATCGCTGACTTTCCACGGCAACTGCTGATTACTTTCATGGGTGTTGGTAAGTTCGGTCACCAGTTGCAGCAGCCACGCACGGTCTTCAATGACTCGCAGCCTGCCATGCGCGTGCACCACCGCATAATTCCAGGTTGGCACGGCCTTGCCGGTCTGGTGTTTGCTGGGATACCAGTTAGGGGAAATATAGCCGTTTGGCCCCTGAAAAATCGCTACGGTTTCAGCGCCCGGGTCCTGCCAGAGCGGATTGGCGCGTGCCACATGGGCGCGCAGCATGCCGTGCACTCCCACGTTGGGATCGATCAGAAAAGGAATGTGGTTGACAGTCAGACCCAGCTTGCCGTTAGTAACAGTGCACCCCAGCGGATAGCTTCTGATCAGATCATGCATGACTGTCGTATTCAGTTCTTCGTGTGCCTTGGGCAGATACATCTCAGTTCCTTAATTGGCCGGCGGGGTTTGCTGTTGCGCTATCCAGGCATTGATCTGCGTTTCCAGCACCGACAGTGGCAGCGGCCCATTATCGAGGATGGCATTATGAAACGCGCGCACATCAAATTTATCGCCCAGCGCGGCAGCGGCGCGGTTGCGCAATTCCCTGATTTTCAGTTCGCCGATCTTGTAACTCAACGCCTGGGCCGGCCAGGCGATGTAGCGGTCCACTTCAACGATATTGTCAGCCGGCGGGTTGCTGGTATTGGTGTTCAGGTAGGTAATCGCTTCGTCGCGACTCCAACCCAGTGCATGAATACCGGTGTCCACCACCAGACGCGCGGCACGCAGGATTTCATCGTTCAGATTGCCGAATTTCGAATACGGATCCTTGTACAGGCCCATTTCATCGCCCAGACTTTCCGCATACAGGGCCCAACCTTCTTCAAACACGGGGTAAGAGCCGTTGCGTCGAAATTTGGGCAGCGCGACAGCTTCCTTGGCGATGCTGATTTGCAGGTGGTGCCCTGGCACCGCCTCGTGCATGGCCAGGGTTTCCATTTCCCATTTGGGACGGGTGTTCAAATTGGAGACATTCACTGCGAAATAGCCCGCCACTTTGCCGTCATCCGAGCCGGGTTGATACGACGCGGACGGCTGTTGTTCCGATTCCAGCAAGGGCAGCGCCCTGACCTCGGGCTGCGCTTTGGGCAGGCTGGCAAATTCGGTCGGCAGAACCTGAACTATGCGCGCGATGATGCTGCGAAAGCCAGTAAGCAGATCATCCTGGCTGGTATAAAAAAAGCGCGGATCGGAATTCAGAAACGTACTGAATTCGGCAAGGCTGCCTTTAAAGCCAACTTTGGTCATAATTTTCTGCATCTCCAGATGGAGCCTTGCCACTTCAGACAGACCAAGCTCATGGATTTGCTGCGGTGTGGCGTCGGTGGTGGTTTGGGTGTTAATCAAAAACTGGTAGTAGGCCATACCGCCCGGCAGAGCGGACGCGGCAATGCTGTCGCGGCAGGCCGGCAGATATTGGGTGGTGATGAAGTTTTCCAGCTTCAGCAGCGCCGGGGCCACATGCTCGGTGAGTTCCTTGTTGCCGAGTTTGGTGAACACATCGGGTTTGGGCACACCGGCGGGAATATTTGAAAACGGTTTGGCCAGTTCGCTATCAGACAGGTGCAGGCGCAGATTCTTCAGCTGTTCCGGGATTGGCGCAATAATGACCTTGGGCGCAACCCAGCCGGTTTTCATGCCCTGCTGCATTTGCTCGATCAGTCCGTCGACATAGGCCGGCAACGCGTGCAGTCGCGCCAGATAACTGTGGTAGTCGTAAGCGCTGTGAAACGGAGTCTGGGAAACCAGATTCGGCAGCGTAATCTGGATGCCGTCGAGCTGCGTAACCGGCTGGACTGTATAGGGATAAAAAACGGCGGCATCGATGGCCAGCTGTTTTTCAACAATGAACTGGTCATACGAGATCAGGTCCTGCCCGCTCAAGGTGGAGCGATTGATTTTGCGCGCCTCTTTGAGCATGTCCTGCTGATGTCTGGTGGCCACGCGCTGCGCCGCAAGCGTGGTATTGGTCAGTTTGTGGTTGTAACGCGTGTCGCCCAGTGAGGTGGCGAATTCCGGCGCGTGACTCAGAGTCCATTGCCAGTCTGATTCGAGCAGCACGTCGAATTGCGGATTGGCGGCGTGGACTGCCAGGGTGCAGGTCAGAGCGGAGAATATTAAAAATTTTTTCAGCATTTGGTTCTCAGGTTCAGAATTTGCCGTTGTCAACATCGGTGATGAAGCGCAGCAAACCGGTAAAGTAGATTTTCTGGTCATCATACAGTGCCATGTGGGCGCCGTTTGGACAGGTAAGATTGCGGCCATGTTTGACCCTGGTCGCCATCATCTTCATGTATTCCGGGTCCATGGTGTCGTAACGCGCGCCAATGGTCAGCGTCGGCACGGTAATTTTTCCCAGATCGGCGGTGCGGTCCCAATTTTCCAGAATGGCATTGTGCGAACCCAGTTCGCTCGGACCCTGCATCGGCACATAAACCTTTTTGTTCACATGGGAGAAGGACCGCGTAACCGGTTCAGGCCATTGATCAGGCGGCATGCGCAGCAGATGTTCAACGTAATAATGCTTCATGAGTAATTCGTCGTAACGCGGGTCCTCGTATTTGCCGTCTTTTTCCAGCTGCACGATTTCTGCCAGAGCCTGTTGGTCCATCATGGGCATCATGACGTTTTCAGCGTAATGGTTGTAGTCCGGAATGCTCGACACCATATTTGAAATAATCAGCCCTTTCAGGTTTTGCTGGTATTTCAGCGCGTACTCGATGGCCAGCAAGCCACCCCAGGAATGGCCGAGCAGGTAGAAATTGGTGTTGTTCAAACCGAGCGCCAGGCGCACCTGTTCAACCTCTTCCACATAGCGTGGCAGACTGTTGATCAGTGCCGGATCGTCCGGCTGGTCACTGTAGGCCGAACCGAGCTGATCGTAGTAGTAATATTCGATGCCGGCGCCTGGGAAGTAACTGTCAAACGCCTCAAAATACTCATGCGTCATGCCGGGACCGCCATGCAGAAGCAACACCTTGATGGTCGGATTGTTACCGACCCGCTTGGTCCAGACCCGAAAATCGCCCTTCTCGGTATGCACGGTAATCATCCGAACGCCACCAGTCAGTACATCGGTGCGGTTGGTTGTATCGAAATAAGATGGGTGGCTTTTGGTCGCAGGGTCGGCCAAACCCGGCGCAGCGGCACTCATTGCCAAAACAAAGGATATCAGGAGCCTGCGCGGCAGAAGCGAGTCGGCTGCAATGAGTGGAGAAAAGTCCCACTTTTGTCCCGTTTTTCCGGCTGTAGCTGGGCTACAGTCCTCAAAAGCGGAACAAAATTGGGCTCTTTTCCCACTCATTTCGCTTCGACTCCTTCTGCCGCGCAGGCTCCTGGCGATCAGTCTCATCTTTTTCTCCTGTTACAGGTATGTGAAATTGCATATTTTAAGGAACGACCGAAGCGATAGCCAGCCTGAATTTTCATGGCGTTCCCAACTGCAAAAACACATTGAAGGCGCCGGCAGGTGCAACGGCCAGTCCAAAATGAGTCGGACCCATGAAGGTGTTGGCGCCGACGAACACACTCAGGCTTTTTTTCAGTCTGGCAAATTCAAATTCTGACTTGTCGCTGGCCGCGTTGCCGATTTCCAGCGAGGTACCGATAAAGGCACCTTCGCCAGCCAGGCCGAATTGTAACGCGCGATACAGATAGGTGGCGTTGCCGTATAGCAGGTAGTCGCCTGTGAACTGGTCCGGCTGATAGGCTGTCAGTCGCTGGAAACCACCTAACGACAGTCCGATACCGGGTATCGCTGAGCCCGATTGTTTACGCGCTCCGGCCGACATACTGATGTTGATACTGTGTTCCTGCGCGCTTTGGGCCCAGGTGCCGTTGACCGTGAGTTGCTGGAAGGCGCGCAAATCACTGTGGGTTTCGATCGCAGTCGTATCGCTTTGATCCTGATTGACGCCGGCAAACAGTTCGGCACCGATCAGGTAACCGTCCTGCGGAAAGACGGCAGTGTCAAGCTGATCCACGGCGTAACGGGCATGGATGGCGTATTCGTTCATTTTGACCCAGGGCAGATTGGAGGTAGTGACCTGCTCGTCATTCTGCTGCAGCACCAGTACCCCCATTTTGGGACTCAGATTGTAATGGGTGGCGATTCCGCCCAGGCGCACTTCGCCGGTCCTGGAAAATTCACCTATCGGCAAACCCAGATCAAGTCCGGCCTGCGTGGTATTCATGTTGTATTCGGCTACCGGGGTATTGTCTGAATACAGTTTGAGCGGCTTGGTTTGCGCGTTGATGTAGGGCGCCAGATAGACGCCTTCACGTATGGTCAACGGTTGGCGCAGTTCGGAGCGAATTGCGTCGATGGTGCCGAGTTCGAGGTCGTTGCGCCACTCCAGGCCACTGTCGGTAAGCCATGGCAGGCGGTGCCCGATCTGCAGCTCAAAGCCGCTCTGACCTTCAAAGCCGGACGACATGGCCAGTCCAAAGCGCACAAAATTCGGTCCCCAGCTGCGCTCGGTAGCATCGATTTTTACGCCGTACTCATCGCCCTGTTGCACCAGGCTTTGGGTCAGACTGTCAAACTGGCGTGAATTAATCAGCGGCACAATGCGGCGGTTGATCTGATCGGAATCGTAGCTGGAACCGACCTCGATATTGAGCTGGCGCCTGATGTCCTGTGCCGGAATTTTTCCAGTGCTGTGCACATCGACAAAGGCAATTCTGACTTCGTGCAATACGGTTCTGGGGCGGGCCTTCTGCTGGGCCTCATAGTCCGCAGCAGGCAGCTCGAGCGCGGCGAGCTGCGCCTGGCTGGCTTCGGCGCCGTGATAGCCGATTTCGGCCGCGGCCACGTCCTGGTCGAAATCCATGAAACCGATCTCGCCCAGATCCGGATCAATCAGCACATCGTTGGGTCCAAGCAGTTTTTTCTGTTCGTTGACATTCTGTTCGGTCAGGATGTTCATCATCTGTCTGCTGATGTTTAAGAAGCTTTTCAAATCGTCGCGTGGCAACAGCGGCGTACCGATATTCACCGCAATGATCACATCAGCGCCCATGCTGCGCGCGATGTCGACCGGCAGATTCCTCACCAGTCCGCCATCGGTGAGCAGCCTGCCGTTGATTTCAACCGGCGCAAACACGCCGGGCGCGGCCATGCTGGCGCGGATTGCCATGTGCAGCGGTCCTTTGTCAAACACCACCATGTTGCCGGATTCCAGATCAGTGGCAACCACACGCAGCGGTATCGGCAACTGGTCGAACGGAAGGTCGGGCGGAATATGCGCGGTCAGGTTGTGCAGCAGCTGCAGAAACTGGTTGGCCTGAATGGCTCCGAGCGGCAGGGTGATGCCGTTTTTGTTCAGTCCGAAGGTGCCGGCAATCGGATATTTTTCGTCATCCTCGCGCAGGGTTTGTGTGAGGTCTTTGCGCGCAACGATGTCCAGCGCCACGTCGCGCAGATTGACGGCGTTCATTTTCTGTTCAATGTCATCGGCTGACAGGCCTGACGCATACAGACCGCCGATCACGGCACCCATGCTGGTGCCGGCAATGCAGTGCACCGGAATGTGATGCTGCTCCAGATAACGCAGCACGCCGATATGGGCGAAGCCGCGCGCACCGCCGCCGGACAGGACGACGCAGATTTTTGGAGCATGAGTCGGCGTTCCTGATGCAGAACAGATTCCGGTTGTGAAAACAATACTGAGCAGCACGAACAGGGCGTGAGCGTAGCGCATGGAAGTTGCTTTCTATAAAGTCTGGTTACTTTACTTGAAAACGTATGGCTTGTGGTCAGGCCAGTCAGGTTTTTAACTGCGCGCCGGATACCCGTTCGATACCGTTAATATCGCGCCAGCTTTGGATCTGGGTGAAGCCCTGAGTGTCCAGCAAAGCGCGCACCGCCTGCGCCTGATCATAGCCGTGTTCGAGCAGCAGCCAGCCGTGTGCCATCAGCCGCTGCGGCGCGCCGGCAATCAGGCTGCGGTAGGCGGTTAAACCATCGGCGTGATCTGTGAGTGCATTGACCGGTTCAAAGCGCAGGTCGCCCTGACTCAGGTGTATGTCGTTCGGTTCGATGTAGGGAGGATTGGAAACGATGGTATGCCATTTCATCTCTGGCAATCCGGTATACCAGTCGCTCAGAGCGAACTGGATCTGGCAATGGTGCAGGCCTGCATTGCGCTGTGCGACAGCCAGTGCGGCACTGCTGATGTCGCAGGCCCAGACCTGCAGGTCGGGCCGTTCATGCGCGAGCGCCACGGCAATGGCACCGGAGCCGGTGCCCAGATCAAGGACGCTGGCCTGTTCAGGTGCGTGCTGCAGCGCCAGATCGACCAGCAGTTCGGTGTCCTCGCGCGGGATTAACACATCAGGAGTGACGTGCAGACCGAGTCCGTAAAATTCGCGCTGGCCAGTCAGGTAAGCTATCGGTTCGCCATGAATGCGCCGCTGCACCAGTGACTGATAAGTATCGAGCTCACTGCTGTTGAGTTCATAGTCGGATTGAGTAATGAGCTGGATGCGGGTCTTGTCCAGCACATGCATGAGCAGCATGCGCGCTTCCAGTGCCGGCAACTGCGTGGCAGCGAGCTGCTTGCCGATGCTGTGCATAATGGTTATTTCGGTTCAGCCGGTTTGCCTTTGAACAGCACCAGCAGCAGCGTGACGGTAAGGATGACAAACCAGGTCAGCGACCATTGCGGAATTGACAGTCCCAGAATCGGATCGTAGGGCGTGCCGCACATACCGTCGGCATTGAAGACGATGGGCAGCCAGTCGGCGAATGGCAGGCTGTTGACGAAGGTCTGCACCTTGTCGACGCCGCAGGAAATGTCGGGGTGACTGATGACGTACAGCTGATGGATGGCGATGCCGGCGCCGGTCAGGGAAGCGTACAGCGCCAGACTGGTGCCGATTTTTCGCTTCATGTTATTGCTGCCCAGCGCGATCAGACTGCCGATGGCCAGAGTGATGAAGGCGTATCTTTGCAGTACGCACAGCGGACACGGGAGCATCCTTTCCATGATCTGGAAATACAGGGCGGTGCCGACCAGCGACAGACTTGCAACGGCGCTCAGGATTAAGGCTGTTTGGGTTTTTTTCATGGTGTTTAATTACCTTGAAGGGTTACGGTTAATTATCCGCCAGCTGTGACAACAGTTCGGCCTGGTGCTCGGCCAGCAACGCATTGGTCAGCTCGGTCAGATCGCCGTCCATTATAAAATCAAGTTTGTATAAAGTGAGATTAATTCGGTGATCAGTCATGCGGCCCTGCGGGAAATTGTAGGTGCGGATCCGTTCGCTGCGGTCGCCTGAACCGATCAGGCTTTTGCGGGTCGCTGCTTCCTTGGCCTGCTTTTCGCGCATCTGACCATCCATGATGCGGGCCGCCAGTACGCGCATGGCCTGGGCTTTGTTCTGATGCTGGCTGCGGCCATCCTGACATTCGACCACGATGCCGCTCGGGATATGGGTCAGGCGCACGGCGGAATCGGTTTTGTTGATGTGCTGGCCACCGGCACCGGACGCGCGGAAGGTGTCGATTCTCAGGTCGGCATTGTTGATCACCACATCGGTTAATTCGTCGGCTTCGGGCATGACTGCCACTGTGCAGGCCGAGGTGTGAATCCGTCCTTGGGTTTCGGTGGCAGGCACGCGCTGCACACGGTGGCCGCCGGATTCAAATTTCAGTTTGGAATACGCGCCCAGTCCTGCAATGCGGATGATGACTTCCTTGTAGCCACCCAGGTCGGAAGGCGATTCCGACATCATCTCAATCTGCCAGCGGTTGCGCTCGGCGTAGCGGGTGTACATGCGCAGCAGATCACCGGCGAACAGGGCCGATTCATCGCCGCCCGTACCGGCGCGGATTTCCAGAATGATGTTGCGCTCGTCGTTCGGGTCTTTGGGCAGCAGCATTTTCTGCAGTTCGCCATCCAGACTGTCGATCAAGTTTTTGGCGCTGGTGATTTCTTCCTGGGCGAATTCTTTCATATCCGGATCGGACAGCATTTCCTGTGCGGACGCGATGTCGGTCTGGGCCTGCTGATAGCGGTGATACAGTTCCACTACCGGCGTGAGTTCGGCGTGTTCGCGGTTCAGTTTGCGATAACTGTCCATATTGGCGGTGCTGCCTTCCTGCATCAGTAACTGGTTGATTTCTACCAGTCGTTCTGAAAGGTGATCGAGTTTGGTGAGCAGGGAAGGTTTCAAGACGGTGCCTCTTTGAATCAGGTCAGATGGAAATTAAAAAGCGCTCCGGGCAACAAGTCCCGGAATGGAGTGCAGGTTAATCCAGCTAACGTTTGCTGCGGAACAGTTGCGGCAATAGTGCGGCGATCTGGGCGCGCTGGTCGCCGTGTGATTTGTGCAGCGCTTCTTGCGACCCGTGCAGGAATTTGGCGGTCAGGCCTTTGGACAGGGCTTCGAGTACCTGTTCAATATCGTCACCTTTGGCCAGCATGCGCCGTGCGCGCTCGAGTTCGATCAGGCGCAGCGTTTCACCGTTTTCATGCAGCTGCTGAATCACCGGAACCACGGCGCGGCCATCAATCCAGTGCATGAAGGATTGCACCCGGGTTTCGATGATGGCTTCAGCCTGCGCTACGGCCAGCTGGCGGTTTTCTATGCCGGTCTGCACTACGCTGCCCAGGTCATCGACCGTGTATAAAAATACGTCATTGAGTCGCGCCACTTCGGGTTCGATATCGCGCGGCACCGCCAGATCAACCATGAATACCGGTTTGTGTCTGCGCGCCTTGACGGCGCGTTCTGCCAGTCCCAGCCCGATGATGGGCAACGTGGAGGCGGTGCAGGAAATTACCATGTCAAAACGGGACAGCTGATCCGGCATGTCGGCTAAGCGTATCGCCTCGGCATTGAACTGATGCGCCAGCGCCGAGCCGCGTTCCATGGTGCGGTTGGCAATCGTGATCGATTTCGGATTTTGCGCGGCAAAGTGGGTCGCGCACAGTTCGATCATTTCACCGGCACCGATAAACAGCACGTGCTGGTCGCTGAAATCATCAAAAATGCGGTGGGCCAGCCGGACCGCAGCGGCGGCCATCGAGACGCTGTGCGCGCCGATTTCGGTGGTGCTGCGGACTTCTTTGGCAACAGAAAAGGTGCGCTGAAACAGTTGGTGCAAATAGGTGCCCAGACCGCCGACTTCATCCGAGGCGCGCACCGCGTCTTTGAGCTGGCCAAGTATCTGGGCTTCGCCCAGTACCATCGAATCCAGACCGGAGGCAACCCGGAACGCATGGCGCACTGCGCCGTCCTGTGGCAGGGTGTACAGATGCGGGCGCAAATCCGCGTACGGAACCTTGTGATAATCGGCCAGAAAATGGGCGGCAATATCCAGTGAATCCGGGGTGCGGGAAGCAGCGTACAGTTCGGTGCGGTTGCAGGTGGAAAGGATGGCCGCCTCGGCCGTGCCTGCATTGTCACGCACCATAAACTGACGCGCTGCCTGAATTGCCTGTGCCATTGTTTCAGGCGCGAACGCCACCTTTTCGCGCAGGGCGACAGGAGCAGTGGTATGGTTCAGGCCGACGGCAATCAGGTGCATTTGATGTCAGTAAGTAAATGTTTAAGGGTGACGCTGCGAGGGATACAGGATAACCCGGGATTATAACCGCTATGTTGATTTGAATCACTTTAGCGCAGATCAGTGATAACTCAAACCTTTATGGTCAGCCGACCTGTTCGAGCCGATAGCCGTAACTGTATACAGGCGCCAGCCGGAAGCCGTTTTCCGGTTTGAGCATCAATTTATTGCGCACCCGGGAAATGTGGGTGTCGAGCGTGCGGGACGGAATGTCGGCCTCGCGTGACCAGACTGCAACCAGGATGTAGGCGCGCGACAGCGGACGGCCCAGATTGCGAAACAGCAGCAAAGCCAGGTCGAATTCTTTCTGGGTCAGATCAATCGTGCGCCCTTTGAGCGCCAAGTGCGCCGAGCCGGTTTCAAACACATATTCGCCGAATTCCAGGCTTTCCGGCACATGCTGGTTGGGATAAGTACGCCGTAGCAGCACCTGCACCCGTGCGACCAGTTCGCTGCGCCGGATCGGTTTGACCATATAGTCATTGGCACCGGTTGCCAGACCTGTGAGGATATCGTCCTCGCAGGATCGGCCGGTCATCAGCAGAACCGGGATCGGCAACTGCAGTTTTTCCCGCAATCCCTGCATGACTTCAACCGGCGCAATATCAGTGTTGTGCCAGTCCAGTACCAGCAGATCAACCGCGTCGCGCCGTGCCTGCTGCAACAATTCTTTGCCGCTATCAAACGGCAGCGCAGTATGGCCGGCTGAATTCAGGATCGAACAGATTGACTCCCGTTCGGTGGTGTCGTGGTTGAGTACGGCCAGTCGCATGTGTTGTGGTTGATTCTGTAATTGATCGGGAGATGTACAACAGAAGTGACATTGTTATGTCATGCCGAGCGGAAATTGTGAAATATCCCGGATATTTTTGTGAACTGGCGTGAGAAACAGGGTGGGTGAGCCAGTTTCGTTGTTGATTAACAACTTTTGTTGAGGATCGACCAGCGCCTTGTATGCCGGTTGGGCAAACGATTTATCTGCCCAACCTGAGGCGAAGATTAACTGCGCATTTCAATTTCAGGCAAAACCACATTCACGTCGAGCACTTCCAGATCACCCTTGCGGTCCAGCGACAGGGTAATGTCTTTCGGATCTACTTTGGTGTATTTGGAAATGACGGCAATGAGTTCGGCATGCAGGGCCGGCAGGAAGTCGTAGCCGGTGCGGCCGCTGCGTTCGCGCGCGATGATGATCTGCAGGCGTTCCTTGGCGGCTGTGGCCGTCTTGGGTTTGGTATTGAACAGGAAGGAAAGGAGTGCCATATTACTTCGCTCCAAAAATGCGTTTTAAAAAACCGGGTCTTTCATAATCGGTGAACCGCAATGGCAGATCTTCACCCAGAAAGCGTCCGACAACGTCAACATAGGCCAGAGAAACCGGGCTGTCCTTGAGATGGATGGCCGGGTTGCCCTGATTCGATGCGGACAGAACTTCCTCTGATTCGGGAATGATGCCGATTAAAGGGATGCGCAAAATTTCCTGCACGTCCTGGTAAGACAGCATTTCGCCGGCCTCGACCCGTTTCGGCGAATAGCGCGTGACCAGCAGATGTTCTTTGACCGGTTCGTCGCCGTTCAGGGCGCGGCGTGATTTGGCTTGAATGATGCCCAGGATGCGATCCGAATCGCGCACCGAAGACACTTCCGGATTGGTGACAATGATGGCTTCATCGGCAAAGGTCAGCGCCATGATGGCACCGTGTTCGATACCGGCCGGTGAATCGCAGATGATGAATTCAAAATCCATGTGGATCAGTTCGTTCAGTACCCGTTCCACGCCTTCTTCGGTCAGCGCGTCTTTGTCGCGGGTTTGCGACGCGGGCAGAATGAACAGGTTGTCGCAATGCTTGTCCTTGATCAGTGCCTGGCGCAGATTGGCTTCACCGCTGACTACATTGATCAGGTCATACACCACCCGTCGTTCGCAGCCCATGATCAGATCCAGGTTGCGCAGACCGACGTCAAAATCGATGACGCAGGTTTTGTGTCCGCGCATGGCCAGACCCGTTGCAAAACTGGCTGACGAAGTGGTTTTGCCAACGCCGCCCTTGCCGGAAGTAATTACGATAATTCTTGCCACTTTGACTCCTTTTGTTGATTAGGTGTGGGACTGGATGGAAACAACTTCGATTTTGTCACCGTCGAGCTTGATTTGAACCGGGACATTCGGGGTCAGCTTCGGATAGCCATTTTCGAATGTGCGGTAGATGCCCGCGATCGAAACCAGTTCGGCTTCCAGACTCATGGTGAAAATGCGTGCGGCGGTATTGCCGCTGGCGCCGGCCAGCGCTCTGCCGCGCAGGGGCGCATAAACATGAATATTGCCATCGGCAATAATTTCCGCACCGCTGTTGACGACTGCCGTAATGATCAGATCGGTGCCGCGCGCGTAGATTCGTTGTCCGCCGCGCACCGGTGTATCGATGATCATGGGGGCAGGTGCTGCCGCCTGAATCACTACCGGCGCCGGTGCAGGCGCAGGCGCAGGTATCGTTTCGATGTCGGCAATTTGCGCAGCCTTGCTGCCCAGATCGATACTCAATCCCAGCGCGGAAATCTGTTCTTCGGAACTTTCAGGCGCATTGCGTATGGCCACTGGATGAAAGCCGTAAGTCTTGAACAACCGGATCAGCACAGCCCAGTCCATGTCGGCGCAATTGATATGGCTGACATCAATGACGGCACATTCTTCGGAATAATAGTCGCCAGAGCTGGCGGTGAGTTGTTGCAGGGCGGTTTCTAAAACCGGTAACTGGGCATCGTGCAATATGACCGCAATGGCAACGACTGTGGATATTTTTATTTCGATGGGCTTTTGTTGCATGTAAATTTATCTTGGGATTTCAATATTGCTGCATTATCGCCTGAAAAGAGATTCGGCAAGCAACATATTTGGCGATGCGACGGGGAATGCGACAAGTAGGGGCAGGGGCAGGGCAGGGGTGACACAACTTATTGTGTGAGATGATCGACGGTTACCTGCAGCTCTGCCATCAGGCTTGGTCGGATCATTCACACCTCGCCGCTTTCAGGCATATCGTTTGCATGTAAAGCAGCTGAGTTGGAGTATGCCGATCCGGTATGACTGGAATATGACATAAATCAAAAACTGCTTATTTAATTTAAAAAGCTTGCAATTCAGGAAACGCAAACCGGGCGATTCAGCCCCGGTTTGCCTTCTCGCGCACCGGTTCAGTCGGCTGATTGTTGTTTTCCATCGGTTGCGCATACGGTGCAGCCAGGCGCTTGTGGATAATGGCGCAATAGTCCGGATTGAGTTCAAAGCCGACAAACTGCCTGGAACAGCGTTGGGCAGAAACTGCCGTGGTGCCGCTGCCCATGAACGGATCGAGTACCACACCACCGGGTGGACACGAGGCGTAAATCATGCGGTCGATAATTTCCAGCGGTTTCTGAGTGGGATGGTCGGCACGTTCCGGGTCGCATTTATGCACGCGCGTCACGCTCCACAGATCTTTCGGGTTGTAGCCAACTTCGAGCCATTTGGCGCCGACAAAGATTGAACGCGAGCGCGCTTTTTTGGTCTGGGCATCGTAGGGAATGCGCACTGAGTCAAGGTCAAAATAATAGCCCTTGCTTTTCACGAACAGGCCGATCGTATCGTGTACCGACGTGAAACTGCGCACGCTGCCGCCCATGGACGGGACCCGCCGGTCCCAGATGATTTCATTAATCATTTGCAGACGCTGTTTCATCATCACGAAAATTTCCGGGGAATAGCGCCAGGTCAGAAAAATGTAAAAGCTGCCGGTTTGTTTCAATTTCGGGATGGCAGCGTCGACCCAGCTCTCCATCCATTTCAGGTATGCTGCACTGTCAAGCTTGTCGGACTGATTGCCGTAATCCTTGCCCAGACTGTAGGGTGGATCGGCGATGATCAGATCGATACTCCCGTCGGGAATGCGGTTCAGGCCCATCAGGGCATCTTCATTGAAAATCCGGTTCAGATAGTGAGGCTGGAGTGCAGTCATGTGGATAATTTTCAGGCGATGTAGACTTGGGCGAATGTTAACACGGGTCCGTCAGTTAAATTTTATAAATGCTGTAAGTTTTGACGATCTGGCCCGACCAAGCATTATCTCAACCATTACGGAGCAGTCATGATTATTTTGCCTTCAGAAATCACCCCGCGTGCATTGGTTGAATCACGCCGGCACTTCATCAAACAGATTGCGCTTGGCGCAGTCGGCAGTGCCGGATTGCTGGAAATGGCGAAGCGTGAGGCTTTTGCCCAGAATCCGGCAGCACGCAAACTGGCTGCTGCCGTCAACAGCAATTATGTAGTGATGGATAACAAAACTGCCTACCGGGATGCCACCACTTACAATAATTATTATGAATTCGGCACCAGCAAAGCCGATCCGGCGCAAACCGCCGGCGCACTGAAAACGCAGCCCTGGACAGTCGTGATCGACGGCGAAGTCAAGCGTCCCATGAAGCTGGATCTGGACAGTCTGCTCAAAGTCGCGCCGCTGGAAGAGCGGATTTACCGGCTGCGCTGCGTTGAAGGCTGGTCGATGGTGATTCCCTGGATCGGTTATTCCCTGTCGAACCTGCTGAAAAAAGTGGAGCCAAACGGCAATGCAAAATTTGTTGAATTTACCTCGTTAGCCGATAAAAGCCAGATGCCTGGCTTGCGTGATGATGTACTTAACTGGCCCTACACCGAGGGGTTGCGAATCGATGAAGCCATGCATCCGCTGGCGTTGCTGACGTTTGGGATGTATGGCGAAGTGCTGCCGAATCAGAATGGCGCGCCGGTGCGGATTGCGTTGCCATGGAAGTACGGGTTCAAATCGGCCAAGGCGATTGTGCACATCAGGCTGACTTCTTCGCAGCCTAAAACTGCCTGGAATCAGGCTGCCCCGCGCGAGTATGGTTTTTATTCGAATGTGAATCCGGAAGTGGATCATCCGCGCTGGTCGCAGGGCACTGAACGGCGCATTGGCGAAGATGGGTTTTTTGTCAAAAAGCGCAAGACGCTGATGTTTAACGGTTATCCTGAAGTGGCGGGTTTGTACGCCGGGATGGATTTGAAGAAGTTTTTTTAAATGAACCCAAATTCAAAACAACAAACTTATATCAAGGCCGCCCTGTTTGTGCTGGCACTGCTGCCGTTCCTGCGTCTGATCTGGGCAATCCTTACCGACCATCTCGGTGCCAACCCGCTCGAATTCATTACCCGCAACACCGGCGACTGGACCCTTTACTTTTTATGCATCACATTGTCCGTCACACCCCTTCGCCGTCTGTTCAATCTGAACTGGCTGTTAAAAATGCGCCGCATGCTGGGACTGTTCGGATTTTTTTATGCGTCGTTGCATTTTTTGACTTTCTTGTGGTTTGATCATTTTTTCGATGTGGCCGAAATGTTATCCGATGTGGTCAAACGGCCATTCATTCTGGTGGGATTTTGCGCTTTCGTACTGCTCATACCGCTGGCTTTGACCAGTACCAATAAAATGATCCGGCGGGTCGGTGCGCAGCGCTGGCAGTGGCTGCATCGGCTGATCTATGTAATTGCCATGCTCGGTGTGCTGCACTATTTCTGGATGAAGGCAGGCAAACATGATTTTGCACAGCCGTTTTTGCTGAGTACTGTCGTTGCCATACTGTTACTGATGCGGGTATTCTGGGCGGTACAGAAGCGGATCGGCGCGCAAAATTTAAGCGTGAAATCTGGTTAGAAATTTCTGCAGAGTCGGGTATTATCCGGGGAAATAATTTTTGAGACACTTACCCCCATGCAGACGCCGTATTACAACAAACATAATTCTCCCGCATTTTCATCTCGCATCGCTTTGTCAGTCTTACATTTACTGGGCTGGAAATTGCGTTACGACGGCTTTCCGGGTGTACGCGGCATCATCATTTTTTATCCGCACACCAGCAACTGGGATTTTTTATTTGGCATGCTGGCAAAATGGTCGATCAATTTCCCTCTGAAATATCTGGTCAAGGAAAGTCTGTTTAAAGGCGTGACCGGCTTTTTTCTGGGCGGTCTGGTGCGCTACTGGGGCGGAGAACCGATCGAGCGCGGCGTGTCCAGTGGCGCCATACCCAAACTGGCACAACGCATGCAAAGCGCAGACTGGTTCTGGCTGGCGATTGCACCCGAAGGAACGCGCAGCCACACGCCCTACTGGCGCAGCGGTTTTTATCATATCGCGCTCACCGCCAAGGTACCGCTGGTGTGCGCATTTATTGATTACGGCAAAAAGGAAATCGGTGTTTCGCAGCAGGTTGAATTAAGCGGTGACGAAGCTGCTGATCTGGCCCGGATTCGCGCCGTGTATCAGGGCATGACTGGCCGGCACCCGGCTCAGCAAAGCGCGATTGCCTTTAAAGATTAATTTTTTTCCGGAACTGCAGAGTCGGTTTGCGGCCGCTCAGATTGACTGCTAGCTTTAGGTGGTTTGGGTTGTGCCTGCGGGTAGGGCGTCGAAATGGCGGTCGGTGTAGGTGGCATCACCAGCTTACCTTTTTGGCCACACGCGCTCAGAACGACGCACAGCGCCAGAACCAAGGGTGAAGCGAAACAGCGTAATAAAAACTTCATAAGCTAAACTCTTTTACAATGTCGGTTTGTGAATCAACGGAGTGTAGCATGACCGAAACCGAATTTTTAAGATTGATCGACTCCACCCTGTCACGCATCGAGCAGGTGTTTGAAGATGCCGGACAACACACCGATGTGGACGTTGAATGTTCCCGCAGCGGTTCTTTGCTGGAAATCGAATTCCTGCACAATAAATCCAAAATCATCATCAACAGTCAGGCCGCAATCAGTGAATTGTGGGTCGCTGCCAAATCGGGCGGATTTCATTACCGGCACGATGGACAGCATTGGCATAACACGCGCGATAACAGCGAGCTCATGGCGGCGTTAAAAGAGATCGCACTTTCGCAAGGTGGATTGCCGATTGAAATTGCATAGTTTAATTGGCCGGCATTGAGGTTGTTGTCTCTTCACCCAGGTTGCGAATGACCGGAACGGGCGGCTCCTGATAGGTATAGTCACCCTCTGCCATGATGATACTGGAAGGCACCGGTCGGTCTTCGACCGGCTGGCTTTGCAGGGCGGTCTGCATATAACTGATCCAGATCGGCAGCGCCAGACCGCCACCGAATTCCCTGCTGCCCAGATTCTTCGGTTGATCAAAACCTATCCAGGCCACCGCAACCAGCCGGTTCTGGTAACCCGCAAACCACGCATCGAAGGCGTTGTTGGTGGTGCCGGTTTTACCGGCGATGTCGCTGCGGTTCAATTTCAGGGCCAGTGCGCCGGTGCCGTTTTTGATGACGTTTTTTAACATGCTGTCCATCATGAAAGCATTGCCTTCAGTGATGATGCGCTCGCTCTCCAGCCCGGGTTTGGTTACGCTGGTTGCGCTGAGCAGATTGCCGGCCGCATCGGTAATTTTACTGATCAGATAGGGTTTGATTTTGAATCCGCCGTTGGCGAATGCGGCATAACCGGCAGCCATCTGCAACGGTGTTACTGCTCCCGCGCCCAGCGCCAGCGGCAGCACGGGTGGATTTCTTGCCGGGTCAAAGCCGAACTGCATGGCGTATTGTTGTCCGTATTCCACGCCGATCTTATCCAGAACCTGGATTGAAACCATATTTTTGGATTTGGCCAGGGCCTCACGCAGTGTCATGGCACCATCGTACTGATCATCATGATTTTTGGGCTCCCAGAGCAAGCCGCCGGTATCTCTGGCATCAAAGCTCAACGGTTTGTCGTCGACCAGGGTGGCTGGAGTAAACCCTTTTTCCAGCGCCGCTGAATAAATAAACGGCTTAAAAGTCGAGCCGGGCTGACGCCAGGCCTGAGTGACGTGATTAAACTGGTTGTGCCTGAAATCAAAACCGCCGATCATGGCATGGATGGCGCCGGTGTTGGTATCGGCGGAGACGAAGGCGGCTTCAATTTCGGGCAGTTCAATAACGCTCCATGCCGTACTGTGTTCTTCATGCATGACCCGGATCACACTGCCGCGCCGGATTCGGATTTTGTCTGACGCCGTGGCAGTGAGTGCGTTCGCAACAAATGTCAGTCCGGCTCCGGTGACGGTAATGTCATCGCCGTCTGACGTAACGGCGACTATTTTTTTCGGAGTGGCCACCAGCACGACTGCGCTGGGCAGTTCGTCAACGGCAGGGTAACTCCCGGCGGCCGATCCAATCATGTCTTCGGCATCGTCGTCGTCCGGCGGCAATGCCAGATAACCTTCCGGTCCGTGATAGCCGTGACGCCGTACGTAATCCAGCACGCCCTTACGCACGGCCAGCCAGGCCGCATTCTGGTCTTCTTTCAGTATGGTTGTGTAGACGTTGATGCCCAGCGTAGTGCTGTTGTCCTTGTACTGCTCCTGCACCGCAATGCGGGCCAGTTCAGCGACATATTCGGCATGCACGTCATATTCATTGCTGGAAGATTTGATTTGCAGCTCTTGGACACGGGCCTGTTGATACTGGGATTCCGACAGGTAATTCATCTGGCGCATGAGTTGCAGCACAATCAGCTGGCGGCTTTTGGCGCGCGAGTAACTGGTGATCGGGTTGATGCGCGAGGGTGACTTGGGTAACCCGGCCAACAGTGCAGCTTCGGCCGGATTGAGGTCGGCCAGTTTTTTGCCGAAGTAAATCTGGGCTGCAGAAGCAAAGCCATACGCGCGCTGACCCAGATAGATCTGGTTCATGTACAGCTCGAGGATCTGATCCTTGCTCAAATTGTGTTCAATTTTAAACGTCAGCAGCGCTTCGATCAGTTTGCGTTTGTAGGTTTGTTCATTGGTCAGAAAAAAATTGCGTGCCACCTGCTGGGTGATGGTGGACGCGCCCTGTCTGGGGCCGCCACTGAAGTTGGTCAGATTGTGCAACAGGGCGCGCAGATTGCCGGTCAGGTAAATGCCGTTGTGCTCATAAAAGTGCTGGTCTTCCACCGCCAGCAAAGCCTGTTTCATCAACAGCGGAATATCTTTGATAGGTGTCACGTTGCGTCGCTCGTCACCGAATTCGGCCAGCAATGCACCGTCCGCCGAAAAAACCCGCAGTGGCATTTTTGGGTGATAGCTGGTCATCGAATCCAGCGCGGGAAGTTTCGGGTACAGAATTGCCACGGTAGTGATGAGGGTCAGCAGCGCCATCAACAACAGCGCTACCGTCAGGCCAAGCAGCGTGGCCAGAGTCGGCCTGCCGGTCAACTTGTTTATCACCATAAGCAGGCGCTTGATCATCCGTTCCAAGGTTTAATTGGCCGCCGGTGCCGGTGCCGGTGCCGGTTCCACATTTTCAGGTGCATCCAGTAACTGAACGGCAGTGCCGGGCGGATTTTCGACATAGTAATAATCGCCATCGGCTTCGATGATGCCGTTCGGCACCGGGCGCTCTTCCATGGGGAGGTTTTTCAGCGCAGTCTGCATGAAGCCCATCCAGATCGGCAACGCCAGTCCGCCGCCGGTTTCTCTATTTCCCATGTTTTTGGGCTGATCAAATCCCATCCACGCAATGCCGACCAGTTTTGGCTGGTAACCGGCGAACCAGGCATCCACCGAATCATTGGTGGTGCCGGTCTTGCCGGCCAGATCTGTGCGTTTGAGTGACATGGCGCGTGCGGCAGTGCCGTATCTGACGACGTCTTTGAGCATGCTGTCGATCAGAAAAGCGTTGCGCTCATCAATCACCCTGATGTTTTCATCGCCGGCCGTGGCAGGTTTGGTTACCGATAACACCTTGCCGTTACTGTCGGTGATTTTGGAAATCAGGTAGGGATTGATTTTGTAGCCACCATTCGCAAAGACCGAATATGCGCCCGCCATCTGCAACGGTGTGACCGCGCCGGCGCCGAGCGCCAGAGTCAGGTAGGGCGGATTTTTGTCTGCGTCAAAACCGAAACGGGTGACGTACTGCTGACCATATTTGGCACCGATTCTGTTGAGAATACGGATCGAAATCATGTTTTTGGATTTGGTAATCCCTTTGCGCATGGTCATCATGCCTTCGTACTTGCCGTCATAGTTTTTCGGCTCCCAGGCCTGCCCACCAGTCTGTCCCGGACCAAAGTAAATCGGCGCATCGTTGATGATGGTGGCCGGTGACAAGCCTTTTTCCAGTGAGGCCGAGTAAATGAACGGCTTGAAACTGGAACCCGGCTGACGCCACGCCTGAGTGACATGATTGAATTTATTGCGCTGGAAATCAAAGCCGCCGACCAGCGCGCGGATAGCACCGTCATTGGTACTGGCCGCAACAAAGGCTGATTCGACTTCGGGCATTTGAGTAATGCTCCAGATTTTGTCTTCCTGGATGACCCTGATAATCGAACCGCGCACGATGCGACGTTTCGGCGCAGCATTGGTTGCCAAAGCGCTGGCCGCAAAAGTCAGACCGGCGCCGCTGATATTGATTTCATCGCCATTGGACAGCACGGCGCGTACGTTCTTGGCACCGGCTTCGAGTACCACTGCAGAAATAATATCGTCGCTGTCCGGGTGTTCAGCCAACACGGTTTCGATTTCATCATCGGCCTCCGACTTGTCTGCCGGAATTTCCAGATAGCCTTCCGGGCCACGGTAGCTGTGGCGCTTTTCATAATCCATCACGCCACGGCGCAAGGACAGATAAGCTGCATCCTGATCGGCCTTGGTAATAGTGGTGTAGACATTCAGACCCAGCGTGTAGGTTTCTTCCTTGAATTGTTCATACACCATCTGACGTGCCATTTCAGTGACGTAATCGGCATGGGTGCCGTACTCATTCAAATTGTTGCCGATATGCAGGACTTCATTTTTCGCCTGATCCAGTTGCTGTTTGGTAATGTAGCCCAGCTGGAACATACGCTGCAAAATGGCGCCCTGGCGTATTTTTGCCCGTTTCGGATTGGATATCGGATTTGACGCTCCCGGTGCCTTGGGCAGGCCGGCCAGCATTGCCGCTTCGGCCAGAGTGATGTCCTTCAGATTTTTGCCGAAGTAGATTTTGGACGCGGAAGCAAAGCCATAGGCGCGCTGTCCGAGATAAATCTGGTTCATGTAAATTTCCAAAATCTGATCTTTACTCAGATTAGCTTCAATTTTCCAGGCCATTAACACTTCATACAGCTTGCGCTTAAGGGTTTGTTCACTGGATAAAAAGAAATTACGCGCGACCTGCTGGGTAATGGTTGACGCCCCTTGCTTGGATCCGCCCATCAGATTGTGCAGACCGGCGCGCATGATACCCAGATAGTCAACCCCGCCATGTTCATAAAAACGGTCATCTTCAATGGCCAGCAGCGACTTTTTCATCACTTCCGGAATGTCTTTAAGTTGCATCACGCTGCGCCGCTCTTCGCCAAATTCCCCCAGCAAAACGTTGTCGGCAGAAAACACTCGTAACGGAATTTTGGGTTTGTAACTTGTAATTGAGTCTAAATCTGGTAAGTTGGGATATGCAACAGTCAGTGCAAAGACGATGAGCAGCATGCCAGCTAAACCCAATCCGACCAAAAAAACAACAAACTGGAGCGCAATCTTAACGGCGGGATGACGTTTCTTTCGGGAATTGAGAGAATCCGAGGAATTCGGCTGTGATTTGCTGGTTTTAGATTCAGTTGTCATGCGGAGCAGGTCCAATTTTGTGTGGCGCTATTATAGCGGTTCGGGGCAATAAGGGCTAAGTAAGCACTAAAGGGATGGTTTTATACTTTCTCAAAAGGAAATTTTAACAATTCGATGTATTTATGTAATATTTCGTGAGAAATCACTTTACATTGCAAGAGTGTTATTGCTAGGATTTGATGGCCTAAAAAATTTTCTTTGAGAAATATTAATAAGTTGGCTCATAATAGTTTCCATATCAATTAATTGCCGTAACAAAATATTGCGGCAGTTGGTCTTGTTGACGACTGGAAAAAATTCAATGCGGGGGATGCTTTGGCTTTAGAACTTGGAACAATAGTGAGCGATGCGATTTCCAGATTGACTGGCAAGAAGAACACGCCGTTAATCGGACTGGATATCAGCTCCACAAGCATAAAGCTGGTGGAGTTGTCTCAGGGTAGCAATAATGAGCTACGTCTGGAACGATATGCATCCGAGCCATTACCGCGCGGAGCCATGTCCGATGGTAATGTTGAAAATATCGATCAGGTTGCTGAAGCAATCCGCCGCGTGTTGTTGAAAAGCGGGACAAAAATCAAAAAAGTGTCGCTGGGAATGCCCTCGGCGGCAGTCATTACCAAAAAAATCGTCTTGTCGGGTGGATCGTCTGAAGCGTCTCTTGAAATGCAGGTTGAGTCTGAAGCCAGCCAGTATATTCCGTTTGCGCTCGATGAAGTGCGGCTCGATTTTTGTGTAATCGGCCCTGCGGCGCATTCTGAAGACGACATTGAAGTCATGCTGGCCGCGTCGCGTAAGGAAAAAATCGAAGACCGGGTTGCCGTTGCTGAAGTTGCCGGACTAAAAGCCGAGGTGATGGATATTGATTCCTATGCCGCGCGTGCTGCGGTGGCCCGCATTATCAACCAGTCTGATAATGCCGGTAAGGACAAGATCATCGCGCTGTTTCAGATCGGCGCAAAAGTCACGCACATTTCGGTGATATTGAACGAACAGACAGTCTATGAGCGCGAGCAGGCCTTTGGTGGTAACCAGCTGACTCAGGAAATCGTGCGCAGTTACGGTTTGTCCTTTGAAGAAGCCGAAATAAAGAAAAAGACTGATGAACTGCCGGAAGGATATGTTGAAGATGTATTAAATCCGTTTCTGGAAAGTGCCGCGCTCGAAGTGACGCGCGCGATTCAATTTTTCTTCACATCGACGCCTTACACCCGGGTTGACCAGATTTATCTGGCCGGCGGTTGTGTGGTGTTGCCGGGCTTGCTTGACATGGTTGCAAGCCGGACAAAAATTTCAACAGCGGTCATCAGTCCATTTAAAGGCATGGAACTTTCAGGCAACATAAAAGAAAAACAATTGCGCAGCGAGGCACCTTCTTTCTTGGTTGCCTGCGGGTTGGCCATGCGGAGGTTTGACTGATGATTAAAATTAATCTGCTGCCTCACCGAGAAGAAAAGCGCCAACAGAAAAAGCACGATTTCTACACCTTGCTGGTATTGGCCAGCATCATTGGTGTTGTAATTATCATCGCCGTGGGTATTTTCAATGCTACGGAAATCTTGGTTCAGAATCAGCGCAATCATCTGATCAAGGCTGAAAATGACAAGCTGGATGAGGAAATCAAGGAAATTGCCACACTCCGCGAACAAATTGACAGCCTCAAAGCCCGTCAGCAGGCGGTGGAAGATCTGCAGGGCGATCGCAATCAGCCAGTCTATCTGCTTTCGGAACTGGTCACCCAGACTCCTGAAGGCATTTTCCTCAAGAGCGTCAAGCAGGACGGTCAACACGTTGTACTGTCCGGTTATGCACAATCCAATGAACGTGTCTCTGAATACCTCAAAAATCTGAATGGCCATTCGGACTGGCTGAGCAAGCCAGAGCTGGTTGTGATCAATGCTGTGGGATTGGGTCAGGGCAAGGCGGCCAGGAAGGTGTTTGAATTTACAGTCAATGTCGCCATCAAGCGGCAGCGTGATCAGGAAGCCGCTGCTGCTGCTGCCGCTGCATCAGGTTCCGTACCTGCTGGGTCGCCGCCGGCAAACAATGGTCAGGCGGTGAAGCCATGAGAAAAACTAAAAATAAAGCCAGGAGCCAGGCATTATGAAAAACCTGACTGAAATTTCTGAAACGATAACGGGCCAGTTTCGCGACCTTAACGGGGTGCATCCCGGTTTGTGGCCAATTCTGCCGCGCATGTTGACTGCATTGGGCATGTTGGTCTTGATGCTGGTGGTTGGCTGGTATTTTTACTGGAATGGTCAGTTCAGTGAACTGGATGCAGGTCGCGCGTCGGAACAGACACTGAGGGACGCCTATAAAGTCAAGATTCAGCAATCCATTAATCTGGACGGTTTGCGCAAACAGAAGATTCAGGTCGAGCACTACGTTTCGGCACTGGAAAAACAATTGCCAAGCAAGGCTGAAATGGATGCACTGCTTTCCGATATCAGTCAGGCCGGTCTGGGACGCGGACTGCAGTTTGAACTGTTCAAGCCAGGCCAGGCCAGCCCTAAAGATTATTACGCCGAGTTGCCAATCGAAATCAAATTGAACGGCTCCTACCATGACATGGGCGCCTTTGCCAGCGATGTGGCGCACCTGTCACGTATCGTTACTTTGAATAATCTGAATATCAGTGTCGGCAAAGATGGCGGACTGACGCTGGATGCCGTGGCCAAAACTTTCCGCTATCTGGATGTCGAGGAAGTGGCGAGCCAGAAAAAATCGAAAAAAGGAGTTAAAAAATGAAAAAACTCCTTGGCACAGTTGTTCCTGTCCTTGCACTGCCTTTGATTCTGGCTGGTTGCGGCGCGAGCAGTGAGCAGGAAGTTCAACAGTGGATGGACCAGACTAAACAGGAAACCAGGCCATCCATTCCCAAGTTAAAAGAACCCAAAGATTTTATTCCGTTCAGCTATGACAAGAAGGATCAGCTTGATCCGTTCAATCAGATAAAGCTGCAGTCTGCGTTGGCCAAAATGAATCCCGGGACCGGGCATGGCATTAAACCGGATATGGACAGAAGGCGCGAAGCACTGGAAGCAGTGCCACTCGACATTATCAAAATGGTTGGCACGATTACTCAGGGTGGTATTCGTTATGCTCTGGTAGCCGTCGATAACCGGACTGTCAATCAAGTCAAAATCGGCAATTATATTGGTCAGAATTACGGAAAAATCACCAATATCGATGACGAATCAATTGAAATCAAAGAAATTTATTTAGATGCCGGTGGTGATTGGGCTGAACGGGTCCAGAAGCTAGAGTTGCAGGAGGCTAAAAAATGAGGACGTTAATAAAAATGCGTGCAAATATCAAAAGGTGGTGTTCCATGTTTCGACTTTTCTTGTCAGTGAGTGTTCTGGGTCTGGCCAGCCTGTCTGCATCGGCCTATGCCCAATCCAATTCGATTCAGCAAGTCGTGGCCAGTCAGCAGGGAACCAACGTGGTCGTCATGATCACCATGAAGAATCCGATGGATAAAGCGCCGCTGGGTTTTTCTACGCAGACTCCGGCACGGATTGCCCTGGATTTTTCTTCCACCGAGAATGCTTCCGGCAAATCGACAGTCGACATCAACATGGGTAATGTGAAAACCTTAAATATCGTGCAGGCCGGCGAGCGCTCGCGCATGGTATTCAATCTGCTCAAACCACTGAATTACGCTACCGTAGTTGAAGGTAATATGCTCACGGTCACCATTGACAGTTCCGGTGATGTGGCTACGGCACTGAATTCAAAAGGTGCTGTTGCAGCGCCGGTTCCTGCTCAAACCGGTAAACAGTCGTTGCGCGATATTGATTTCCGCAAAGGTGTAGCAGGGGAAGGGCGTATCGTTGTTGAATTGCCGAACAAACAGGTTGGTATTGATGTGCGCCAGCAGGGCAATACGATCGTGGCCGATTTTTCCAGAACTGCATTGCCTGAAGTGTTGCGTCGGCGCCTGGATGTGACCGATTTTGGCACCCCGGTTCAGACTATTACTACGACCGAACAGGGCGACAACGTGCACATGGTGATTGAACCTAAAGGCATGTGGGAGCACAGCGTGTATCAAAGTGATGCGCAGCTGGTGATTGAAGTCAAGCCGATCAAGATCGATCCGACCAAGCTGACTCAGGGTACCCAGGGATATCGTGGCGAAAAAATGTCGCTGAATTTCCAGGACGTGGAAGTGCGCTCGCTGTTGCAGGTGATTGCTGAAGTCAGCGGCTTTTCGGTCATTGCCAGTGATTCCGTAAATGGAAGGACTACGTTGCGCCTGAAAGATATTCCGTGGGATCAGGCTCTGGACATCATCATGCAGACCAAGGGCCTGGATATGCGTAAAAACGGTTCCGTGATCATGGTCGCGCCGAAAGATGAACTGTTGTCCAAGGAAAAGCTCGAAGCAGAGCAAAAGTCACAGATCGGTGATCTGGAACAGCTGAAAACAGAAAGCTTCCAGTTGAATTATCAGAAGGCGGCTTCATTCAATACTTCGTTTGGTCTGAATGGTCAGAATCCAAAAGTGCAGATTTTGTCCAAGCGCGGCAGTGCCGTTATTGATACCAGAACCAATCAGATTTTTGTAACTGACGTGCCATCCCGTCTTGAAGCGGTACGCAATCTGATTCTCAAAACAGATATTCCCTCGCGTCAGGTGATGATCGAAGCGCGCTTGGTGGTTGCAACCGATGACTGGAGCAAAAATCTGGGTTCAACGCTGGGCTTCACTGATATGCGTACACTGCAGGGTGGCACTTCCGGGTTCCCGGTTACAGGCTCAACAAATGCAGCATTAACCGGTACCTATACGGGTGTGAGCGATCAGACCGCGCAGACTGCAGTCAACGCCCGTACTACTCAGCAATTTGCCACAGCGGGTCAATTCTTCAGTCTGCCGGCCGCCGGCATAGGCAATGCCGCTCCGGGCAGCTTTGCTTTAAGCCTGTTCTCTTCTGCAGCCAACCGTTTCCTGAATATGGAAATCTCGGCCCTCGAAGCAGACGGTACCGGTAAAGTCATTTCCAGTCCGCGTCTGGTGACAGCCGATCAGGTTCCTGCGCTGGTGGAACAGGGTATCGAAGTGCCCTATCAGACCAGTTCCGGCAATCTTGGACCAAGCACAGCCTTCCAGAACGCAAATCTGAAACTGGAAGTGACGCCGCAGATTACACCGGATGGCAATATTATCCTGGACGTGGAAGTGCGTAACGATTCATTGGGCATTCAAACTGCTGCCGGTTATGCAATCAATACCCAGCATCTGAAAACCATTGTCATGGTTGAAAACGGTGGCACGGTGTTGTTGGGCGGTATTTATCAGGAAACCATTCAGGATGCCGAAACCAAGATTCCTTTGCTGGGCGATATCCCTTACCTGGGCTATATGTTCAAATCAACCACCAAGACCAAAAACAAATCGGAACTGCTGATATTCCTGACACCGAAGATTATTACTGATCATACGGTGATCAGATAGGCTGGAAATTGACGCCCGGGAAACCGGGCCAGGATATCAGAACGTGACGGCAGTAATCGAATAAACAATGAACTGGAAAGCAAAATGAAGCTGAATTCAAAAGCACAATTTTCTGCGCGTAGCGGTACCCTCTTAGTATCCGTGCTGATGGCAATTGCGCTGACAGCATGTGGTGGTGGCAATGGTTCAGCAGGTGCACCGATCAGTGGATCAGGTTCAGGTTCCGGTTCCAGTGGTTCAGGCTCGGGAGGAACCACTGCCGGTGCCAAGGTTGCAATGGTCCTGAAAAGTGCCAGCACCGGGTCAGGCTGTACCGATAATATTGTCACTACTTCCTGTCAGGTGATTGCCGTTGCGACAGTAACCGATGCAACTGGCAAGCCGGTCCCCAACACCATCGTTACCTTTGCCAACTCGCTGAGCCTGACCAACCTGAGCCCGACTTCCGGAACCGCAGCAACCGATGCGAACGGCGTGGCCCAGGCCACTGTGTCTGCAGCAGGTCTGCCAACTACGGCGCAGTCCGGCTCGGCCGGCACTATCAATGCCAGCGCCACGGTAGGTACGGTGACAGTCACTGCAAAACAGACTTACACGTTGGGCAATGTCACGGTTAACCTCGTCACGCTGCTTCCGGCCAATAATTCTGCAACCAGTCCGGCTGCTGTCAATGCCTACGGTTCGACGCAAATTTCCGTTCAGGTCAACGCAAACGGTACCCCCTATACCACGCAGCCGGTTGGCATCAACTTTACCTCCAGTTGCGTGCAGAATGGCTCTGCCACGCTGACCCCCACTGCGACCACTATCAATGGCATCGCAGTCGTCACCTACACTGACAATGGTTGTGGCAGCAAGGATGTTATTGTAGCCAGTGTCGGTTCACAGACAGCCAGTATTTACCTGAATGTCACGCCGCCTGGTGTCGGATCCATCAACTTTTTTTCAGCAAATCCAACCACCTCCTCGATTGTGTTTTCAGGTACGGGCGGTACAAGCCGCACATCGACAGCACTGATCACTTTTCAGGTAGTCGACACACAGGGCAAACCATTGCAAAACACCCCTGTCACATTTACGGATAATGACCCGACACAAGCCCTTGCCGTTTTGAACACCACGACGAACACCACCGGAACCGACGGCACTGTGACGACCTCGGTTACTGCAGTACCTGCATCAGGCAACCCGGTACCCGGCACACTGACGGTGACCGCAACGGCGACTGTCAATAAAGTTACGGTTACTGCCATTTCGAACAAGATCATCGTCGGCACCGGCACCCCTGCTCCCAAATCATTCTCCATCGCAGCCAAGGAATGGAATCTGGAAGGCTTCAACTACTTTGGTACGCAGGATATAATTTCGGTTTTTATCGCCGATTCAAATGGCAACCCGGTGGTTGACGGTACGCAGGTCGTGGGAACCACTGATGAGGGGTCGATTGGCAGCTCTAACAGCAGCAATGCCGGTTGCACGACCACCAACGGGCAATGCCAACTGATTTTTACCAGCCAGCTTCCCAACTGCAGCCCAGTAACTATTGTCAACGGCCAGCCATCGACTGCCAGCTGTACTTCATGGGGCATTGCCACGCTCACATTCACTGCAAGTGACGGAACCAATACGCCGATCACCGATACAGAGTATCTCTATCAGAGTGGTAGTTACCCAAGAATTTTCTACAATGACCCAGTCAGTGCAATGACGTATGAGTCCTCGGGTTCAACGCTCAATGGAACGTGTACAGGTACCGATACAACTATCGGAATTCTGTTGACCGATCAGGTTGGCAATCCAATGCCGATCGGGACAACCATTGCCGTTAAAACCACCGCTACCGGAGTCAGTTTTGGGACGATATTTCCGGCCACGTTAACCAGCACGAGCTATAGCAAGACCGGCGGGTTCCTGAAAAGTGCTGTTACCAACAGTCTGTGGAACGGGCCGGCCAATGCCGTCATTAACGGTACAGCATTGAGCATTCCCGTTACCGCATGTGGCGCTGGCACGAGCTTTCCGATGACTGTTACAACGACGACACCACTGGGCTATGTCAATCAGATTCAACTAACTTACAGTTTCTAGTAAATCAACCCTACTGATCTGATTGAACATTGGAAACAACAGGCAACATCTTTCTAGTAGGTTTAATGGGCTCCGGCAAGACCACCGTCGGCCGGGCCTTGGCAAAAAAACTGAACATGCGGTTTGTGGATTCCGATCACGAAGTGGAATCCCGCACCGGTGTGTCGATTCCGGTTATTTTTGATATTGAAGGTGAAGCCAGTTTTCGTCAGCGTGAAGCCGATGTCATCAAAGATCTGACCGCGCAAAGCGGGATTGTGCTGGCCACCGGTGGTGGTGCCGTACTTAACGATCAGTCCAGACTGTACCTCCACAGCCGCGGCACCGTGATTTATCTGCGTGCCAGTGTCGGCCATATTCTGCAGCGTACCGCGCACGACAAAAATCGCCCTTTGCTAAGAACCGAGAATCCACGTAAAGTGCTGGAAGATCTGACCCGTGTGCGTGATCCCCTGTATCAGGAAGTCGCTCACGTGATCGTTGAAACTGGCAGAGCCAATCTGTCACACATGGTTCAGTCCATTCTGTTAAAAATTGCCCGACAGCCAACACCATTGCCAGCATCGCGAATAAGCAAGCCCATGAATTCACAGCATCTCAACCCTGCCAGCGCCGCCACTGCAACGCACCTTATTCAGGTCGCACTGGGCGAGCGCAGCTACCCTATCCTGATTGCCCCGGATGCGCTGGAAAAAATCGGCGACTACGTGCAGTCCAAACGCTATCTGATTATCACCAACAGCACCGTGGCGCCGCTGTATCTGGAGCGGGTCAGCAAAGCACTGCAGCGCGCCGGCAAACAGGGTCGTTATCTGATTCTGCCCGATGGCGAGCAGTTCAAAACCATGGAAACCCTGAACCTGATATTTGACGCACTGCTCAAAGACAAGGCCGACCGCAAGACCGCGCTGATTGCACTGGGCGGCGGCGTGATTGGCGACATTACCGGTTTTGCCGCAGCCAGTTACATGCGTGGCGTGCCGTTTGTACAGATTCCGACTACGCTGCTGTCGCAGGTAGATTCATCGGTGGGCGGCAAGACCGGCGTGAATCATCCGCTTGGCAAAAATATGATCGGCGCGTTTTACCAGCCGCAGGCGGTTATTTCGGATACCAAAACACTGGCCATGCTGCCCTCGCGCGAACTCTCGGCCGGGCTGGCAGAAATCATCAAGTACGGCGCCATTATCGATATGGATTTCTTCGGCTGGCTGGAGCAGAACTGTGCCCTGTTGCGTTCCCAGGATCAGGCTGCGCTGGCCTATGCAATCGGCCGCTCGTGTGAAATCAAGGCCGAAATCGTGCGCCAGGATGAACGCGAAGGCGGTTTGCGCGCCATACTCAATTTTGGACACACCTTTGCGCACGCCATCGAGTCAGCCATGGGCTACGGCGTATGGCTGCATGGTGAAGCCGTGGGTTGCGGCATGGTGATGGCAGCCGACCTGTCGCAACGCCTTGGTTACATTTCCGTCGCTGACGTTGAGCGCATACGTACGCTGGTGGTTGGCGCCGGTTTACCGGTCAAAGCGCCTGATCTGGGGCTGGGGGCCTGGATTGAATGGATGCAGGTGGACAAGAAAAACGAGGGTGGACAGATCAGATTCATTCTGCTCAAGACGATGGGGCAGGCGGTGATTGAATCCGTGCCCCAACATCATCTTGAGGCAACTCTGCAGGCATGTTGCAGCGCTTAAATGACCGACCTGCCAAACCAACTTCCACCGGCGCATCTGCCCAATCTTGCGCCTTATGCGGCTCAGGATACGGTAACCGCCTCGCGGCTGCACCCTGAACCTGCTGCCAAATCACGCACCGAGTACGGCCGCGACCGCGACCGCATCATTCACTGTTCCGCGTTTCGCCGGCTCGAATATAAAACCCAGGTATTCGTCAATCACGAAGGCGACCTGTTCCGTACCCGCTTAACTCACAGTATTGAAGTGGCACAGATTGCCCGCGCCATCGCGCGCAATCTGCGTTTGAATGAAGATCTGGTTGAAGCGATTTCACTGGCCCATGATCTGGGCCACACGCCGTTTGGTCACGCCGGGCAGGATGCCTTAAATCTGTGCATGCAGCCCTATGGCGGCTTTGAACATAATCTGCAAAGTCTGCGGGTAGTGGATGTGCTGGAAGAGCGCTACGGCAATTTTGATGGTTTGAACCTGACTTTTGAGACACGCGAGGGCATTCTGAAGCACTGCGCACTGAAAAATGCCCAGCAGCTCGGCGCAATCGGACAGCGCTTTATTCAGCGCAAACAACCCGGGCTGGAAGCGCAGCTGGCTAATCTTGCCGATGAGATTGCGTACAACAACCACGATGTCGACGACGGGTTGCGTTCCGGATTGCTGCAGGAACACCAGCTCCTGGAAATTGATTTGTATGCACGTAACCGCAAACTGGTTGAGCAGGCATTTCCGGGCTTGACGGGACGACGCGCCATTTCCGAAACGATCCGGCGCATGATCAACGAGCTGATACTGGATCTGATCCTCACCTCGGAACAGCGCATTCTGGCCCAGCAGCCCACATCGATACAGGATGTCAGGAATGCGCCACCGCTGATCGCGTTTTCAGAAAAAATGCACGCCGACGCCACCGAGTTGAAACAGTTCCTGAAAATAAATCTGTACCGCCATTATCAGGTGCAGCGCATGACCAGCAAGGCGCGTCGCTGCGTAACTGATTTATTTACCCTGTTCCTGAAAGAACCGGCTCTGTTGCCGCCGGATTATCTGGTGTCGGACCATGAATTAAAACAGGCACGCAAGGTAGCCGATTACATTGCCGGCATGACCGACCGGTACGCCATGCGCGAACACCGCCGTTTGTTTTGTGTGGATGATATTTAACCCAAATCCCGTAACGGATGCGCATAGTCCGGCCAGACCGGCGCAAAAAATGCCTGCACCATTTCCGCGCTGACTTGCGCCACCGTTTCCGGCTGCCATTTGGGCTGCATGTCTTTGTCCACCACCAGCGCGCGCACGCCTTCCAGCACTTCCCCATGTTTGAAACAATGCCGAACCATGACGCGTTCCATGCGCAGGCAGTCGGCTACGGTTAACTGCCGGCCACGTCGCAGCTGTTCCAGTGTCACGCACATCATCAGTGCAGAGCGGGTTTGCATGACTGCAGCAGTCTGCTGCGCAAAAGTGGAACTGTCAGCCTGTAATGACAACAGGATTTCCGCTACGCTGTTGCCACAGAAATGCCGGTCTATCTGCGCACGGTTCTTTTCCAGCTGGCTCGGGTCGGTCACTATTTGAAATGGTGCTGCGAATTGACGAACCGCACTACATATATCGGACTGCTGGGTGGTTTCCAGCATTGTGAGCAGCGCAGCAAGCTGGTCGGTGGGCACAAACAGATCGGCCAGATCGGCGTAGATCGCGTCCGCAGCATGGATGATCTCTCCGGTCAGCCCCAGCCAGGTGCCGAGTTCGCCGGCACAACGTGACAGGAAGTAGCCGCCCCCCACGTCTGGAAACAGACCGATGTTAACTTCCGGCATGGCCATCTTGGTTCGTTCTGTGACGATGCGCAAGCGATTGCCCGGACCGGCCTGCGCAATCCCCATGCCGCCACCCATGACCACCCCGTTCAGCAGGGAAATATAGGGTTTGGGGTAGCAGTGAATCAGATGATTCAATGCATATTCTTCGGTAAAAAAATCTTCCAGCAGTGCACTGTCACCCTGTGGAGTCGCGCTGCCCACGTCATAAAAAAACCGGATATCGCCCCCGGCACAAAAAGCCCGCTCATGGCTGCCATGGATGCATACCGCCTGCACGGCCGGATTATTCTTCCAGTCCAGTAGGGTGCGGGTGATGGAGCGGATCATTTCCAGTGACAGGGAATTCAAGGCCTTGGGGCGATCAAGCAGGATAAAACCAATGCGATTCTGGATGCGTGAGGTAACGAAATTATTCATAGTGGAAAAATCGGAGGGGCAGGGAGATAAATAAGGGGCAATTAAAAAGGACGCTTGCGCGTCCTTGTTCTATGGTGAAGCAGGTATTTATGCGCTTGCCAGTGAACTCACCGATGCATCATCGGAGTCAGGGCTCGCGCTTCCTAAATGAAGCGGCAGGTGTTTCACGGGATCGTGCTTGTGGTCCTGAATTTTGTCCTTGTGCTTGATGACTTGACGATCCAGCTTGTCCATGAGGAGATCAATGGCAGCGTACAGATCCTGCGCGACGCTTTCGACGTGAATATCTTTGCCTGGAACATGAAGATTTATATCTGCTTTATGACGTTTTTCCTTCTCTTTTAGCTTGTCTACGGTGATGGTGACGGTGATATCAATGACTTGGTCGAAGTGTCGCATGATACGTTCCAGCTTACTTTGAATGTGTTCACGAATTGCTGGAGTTACTTCGAGGTGATGTCCACTGATGGTGATATTCATAAGCGCTCCTTGTTGTGGTATTTCCTGCTAATTCCCTGCTAAAAGCCATGGCCAGAAAAACAGTTTGAGCCAACGACCAATTACATTGTACTGCTGTTTTACAGACTTGAAGTTACAAAGTTTTGCGTAAGTTAACCGGGGGAATTTTGAGTGCTTCACGGTATTTTGCGACGGTTCGTCGAGCAATAACCATGCCTTGTTCACCCAGCATACTTGCGATTTTGCTATCCGAAAGTGGGTTGCTCTGGTTTTCTGCTCCGATCAGTTGTTTGATGAGTGCACGTATCGCTGTTGAAGAAGCTTCGCCCCCTGCTTCAGTGGCAACGTGGCTACCAAAGAAATATTTCAGCTCAAACATGCCATGCGGGGTCAGCATGTATTTTTGAGTGGTCACACGAGAAATAGTGCTCTCGTGTAAACCCAGTGTATCAGCTATTTCTCGCAAAACAAGTGGACGCATGGCGACTGCGCCATGGTTGAAAAAGCTGCGTTGCCTTTCTACTATGGCTTCTGAAACGCGCAAAATGGTATCGAAGCGCTGACGCATGTTTTTGATCAGCCAGCGTGCTTCCTGAAGCTGGGTCTGCAGGGTTGCGGCATTCTTGTGCTGTCTGAGCAAATTGGCATACAGGGTATTGATCTGCAATTTTGGCATGACGTCCTGATTGAGCTGTACCTGCCAGCCAAGTCTGGTTTTGGTCACGATGACATCCGGCGCCACAAAATCAACCCGGTCTTTACTGAAGCCTTTGCCCGGATGCGGCTGACATTGACGGATGACATCCTGCGCCTCGCGCAGATCCTGATCGTCGCACTCGAGTGCTTTTTTTATTTTGTTGAAATCACGCTGGGCAAACTGGGTCAGAAAATCCTGCACGATGGTCAGCGCCAGGCGGCGTGTGACCAACGGAATATGCGGCAGGCGTTTGATCTGCAGCGACAGGCATTCGCTGGCATTGCGGGCCCCGACACCGGCCGGCTCCAGGCTTTGCAGCAGATTCAGTGCAAACTGCAGATCGCCCATGCCGATGCCGAGCTCTTCAGGCAGGCCGGCATGAATCTGTTCCAGCGATTCATCCAGATAACCATTGTCATCCAGCGCCTCAATGAGCAGACTGAGCAATGCCAGGTCGCGTTCGGTGCGGGTCGACAGGTTGGCCTGATCCAGCAAATGTTCGCGCAGACTTTCTTCAACGACCTCCAGTTGAGGGCGGCCATCGTCATCTTCCTGATTATTGTTGGCGCGATTGCTTTCACCCCAGATGGCAGAGTCTTCCTGAGCGTCACCCTGATTGCCATCCGCATAATCGCCGCCCTGTTCGGCATCGCCGTTACCACCCTGGTTGTCGTCGCTGCTGCTGCCGGACCCGGAACCGGTATTACCTGCGGAATAATCTGCCTGCGTATTGATCGCTCCGTCGGCCATGAGTCGTACCGCCTGATCCATGGGATCATCGAGTCGTTCCAGCAGCGGATTGTCGGACAGCATCTGCTGTAATTCAGTCTGTAATTCCAACGTGGATAGTTGCAGCAGACGTATCGATTGCTGCAGCTGGGGCGTCAGTGCCAGATGTTGGGAGGTGCGGAGTTGCAGGCCTTGTTTCATCGGTTACATGCGGAAGTGGTCGCCCAGGTACACCCGACGAACCGATTCATTGCTGATGATATCGTCCGGATGCCCGCTGGCCAGAACCGCTCCCTGATTGATGATGTAAGCACGATCGCAGATACCCAGAGTTTCACGCACGTTGTGATCCGTGATGAGCACGCCGATATTGCGTTCCTTTAAAAAACGTACGATACGCTGAATTTCAATGACCGCGATTGGATCGACGCCGGCAAACGGCTCATCGAGCAAAACAAAACGCGGATTGGTTGCCAGGGCGCGCGCAATTTCAACACGGCGCCGCTCACCACCTGACAGGCTCAGCGCCATGTTTTCGCGAATTTTTTCAATCTGCAATTCACTGAGCAACGAATTCAGACGTGCATCGATAGCCTGTTTGGTCAGCGCTGCGCCCTGTTCATCTTTTTGCAGTTCAAGTACGGCGCGGATATTATCTTCCACGGACAGTTTTCTGAACACCGAGGCTTCCTGAGGCAGATACGAAAGTCCGAGCGTGGCGCGCTTGTGGATGGGCAGTTTGGAAATGTCCGTACCATTGAGCCGGATATTGCCGGAGTCGGAAGGAACCAATCCGACGATCATGTAAAACGAGGTGGTCTTGCCGGCCCCGTTCGGTCCCAGCAAACCGACTACTTCACCGCTGGTGACATCAATCGACACATCGCTGACAACCTGTCTGGCGCCGTAATGTTTCTGCAATCCCTGCACCTGTAAATGGGAGCTCATCAATTGTCCTTTTGCTGTGGTGCAGCCGGTTTCTTTTCCGGTTTCTTCTTGTCTTCGGACGGATAGATCACCGCGTTGGTAAATCCTGCGCCGGGGGTGCTGCTGCCATCGAGAGTATTATTGACCTGCATGAAATCAGTCCGGCTGTCGTAGGAGATATAAATGCCCGAACTCTCATGGGTGCGCCGCTTTCCGTCCAGCAGCACCAGTTTGGCATTGTTGAATAATTTGATTAACGCCAGCGTGTCATCATAGACCACCCGGTTGGCTTCACCCTCAGCCCACAGGTCAGGTCCGCCGTCGCGCTTCTGGCGGTAAGTGACGAGCTTGCCGGGATTGCTGAACAGGGTGCCGATTTTTCCACCGCTGGCATCTTCAACCACTTCCAGTCGGTCGGCGTTAATGGTCAGCGTGCCTTTCACCATATGCACCGTTCCGGTGTAGACCGTAATTTTTTTGTTGCCGTCATAGGTCTGGGATTCGGCCCAGATACGCAGCGGCTGATCTGTATCGGCCTTTTCAGCGTGCGCGCAAAGCGCTGCGGTGACAAGTAGAGCGGAAAAAATCGATAGTGAGAATTTGTTCATGGCGGTCATTTTCGTTTCGGTACGGCACGCGGAGGAACAATGCTGTAAACATTGTGTAAAACTTCCATTTGCTGTGTTTCATTGTTGGCCTTCATGCCGACTCCGGTAGTGATGGTGTCACCAGACAGAATTTCAATTGGCAGGTTGGTTTCCATCGTGTGTCGGTCCGGATAGGCCAGTAAATATTCGGTATTCAATTGCAGGCGTTCTGAATTCGCGGTTTTGGGTCGGTTCACCACCACTTTTTCATACAGATGCACTTCATTTTCCGTCTTGTTGGCCAAATTTTTTACTATCCCGCGTTCTGAGCGGGTCGTCATCGGCAAGCGTTCCGGGGCCAGATTGGTAATGACCGGCAGGGTCACTTCGGCACGATCGTCGCTGGGGTAATGCACCAGCATGGCGCCAACAATGCGGTAATCATTTTGTCCGCTGGGCAGCATCTTTACAAAATTAAAATTCTCCACCCAGTAATCAGGGCGGGTTCGTACCGGAACAGCATTGGCCGGATTGTGGCTCAGTACAATTTCGAGCGCCCAGTAACTGGCCAGAGATGCCAGTCCGACCAGCACCACCAGTAACCAGAGCCGTAATTTGTTCGGAGATAAAAGCGCGCTGAATTTCATCGCGCATCATGCCAGGTAAGGGGCAAGGGCAGCATCATATTTATTCTGGGCGCGCAGGATGAAATCGCAGATTTCTCTGACTGCACCCAGGCCGCCGCTGGCTTTGGTTACATAATCGGCACGACTGATTGCTTCTTGATGACCGTTGGGCACACTGACAGCAAATCCCACTTTTGAAAATAACGGCAGATCGACAATATCGTCACCCATGAAGCCGCATTGCTGGGCCGTCATCCCGGTGTCCGCCAGCAATTGTGCAAAAGTGATGCGTTTGTCGTGATTGCCCTGATACACATAGGTAATGCCCAGATCGGCGGCCCGTTTATTGACAATCGGTGTGGTGCGCGCGCTGATAATTGCAGTGGCGATGCCCATTTTCTGCAGCAACTGGATACCCAGACCGTCGTGCACAAAAAAACTTTTCATCGCTTCACCTTCGGCCGAAAACTGCATGCGTCCGTCCGTCAGCACACCATCCACATCAAATATCATGATGCGAACCTGGGCGGCTTTTCTGTGCGCGATGGTGTCAGGCAGTGTCATCAGATCACCTTGGCACGGGTCAGATCGTGGATGTGCAGCGCTCCGACCAGTGTGCCATCCGGCTGGGCCACCAGTAACTGGTTGATGCGGTAGGTTTCCATTAACTTGACAGCTTCCACGGCCAGTTTGTCGGGAGTGATCATGCGCGGATTTTTGTGCATGACATCGGCAATTCTGACATCGGTAAAGTCGTGCATGGTTTCCAGCAGGCGGCGCAGATCACCGTCGGTAAATACGCCCAGCACGCGTTGGTTGTCATCCACCACAGCGGTCATGGCAATGCCTTTTTTGGTAATTTCCAGCAGGGCGGCAACCAGTGTGCAGTCTGAGCTGACGGATGGTATGTCGTCACCCTTGCGCATGATGTCACGCACATGGGTGAGCAGTTTGCGGCCCAGTGCGCCGCCGGGATGCGAGCGTGCAAAATCTTCTTCGCGAAAACCGCTGGCGTCCAGTACGGCCACCGCAAGCGCATCGCCCAACGCCAGCGTGACGGTGGTGCTGGCAGTCGGTGCCAGATTCAGTGGACAGGCTTCCTTGTCGACATGGGCATTTAAATGGACATCGGCCAGACGTGACAGGCCTGATTCCGGATTGCCGGTAATGGCAATCAGTTTGGTGCCCATGCGTTTGATCAGCGGCATGACCGACAGCAACTCACCGGCTTCTCCGGAATAAGACAGTGCAATAAAGACATCATCAGCCGTGACCATGCCCAAGTCGCCATGGGCCGCTTCGGCGGCATGAACAAAAAATGCGGGTGTTCCGGTGGAAGCAAAGGTGGCGGCGATTTTGCGCCCGATATGTCCGGATTTGCCAATGCCGGACACCACAACCCGACCTTTGCAGTTCAACAGCAGACCCACTGCGCGGACAAAACTGTCGTCGGTCGGTGACGCAAGCCGCAGGTTCAGCGCCTGCAGTGCGTCGGATTCAATCGTCAGGGTATCGCGTGCCAACTGCAGCGCACGTACCGGATCAAAATCAACAACAGGGGAATTTGTATTGGATAGACTCATGGGCTAGAGTATAAACGAATTCGGAAAGCAAAAAACCTGCCTGAATCAAGAAAAGATGCTTACAATAAAAGCAACATGACCTGAATTGAATGGAATCGCTGCATGCACTCTGCTCTTGAAATCACTTTATTATTTTTGGCGGCCTCGGTGGTAGGTGTGGTACTGCTGAGAAAACTGCGCCTGCCGCCGATGCTGGGCTACCTGCTGGTCGGCATGGTGATCGGACCATATGGTTTTGTCTTGGCTGAAAACAGCACCGCCACGCAGGATTTTGCCGAGATCGGTGTGGTGTTTTTGATGTTTTCCATCGGGCTGGAATTTTCGCTGCCCAAACTCAAATCGATGCGCAAGACTTTATTCGGTCTGGGACTGGCGCAGGTGTTTGTTACCATTCTTTCCACCATGCTGGCCGGAGCCGTGTCAGGCTGGCTGCTGCCCCAAACCATGCAGATCAGCTGGCAGGCCGCCTTCGCACTGGGCAGCGCATTCTCCATGTCGTCAACGGCGATCATTTCCAAACTATTGGTGGAACGGCTTGAAATCGACACGCCCCACGGTCGTCAGATATTCGGCATCCTGTTATTCCAGGATCTGGCTCTGGTACCGCTTTTGATCATTGTTCCCGCACTTGCCGCCCATGACGATCATTTGCTCACGACACTGGCTACGGCCATCACCAAGGCCACGCTGGTATTGGTATTGCTGTTGTTTGTGGGGAAAAAAATCATGCGCAGCTGGTTCCGGCTGGTGGTGCTGCTGCGTTCGCAGGAACTGTTCATGCTGAACCTGTTGCTGGTGACACTGGGCTCGGCCTGGATTACCGAAAAGGCTGGCCTGTCAATGGCGCTCGGCGCGTTCGTGGCTGGTATGCTGATTTCCGAGACCGAATACAAACATCAGGTTGAAGAAGATATCAAATCGTTTCGGGATGTACTGCTGGGATTGTTTTTCGTCACGATAGGCATGCTGCTCAACGTCGGGATGGTGCTGCAATACTGGTGGGCGGTACTGGGTCTGTTGATCATACCGGTGGCTTACAAATTTGGTCTGGTGGTGCTGCTGGCCAGACTGTTCGGCAATTCCACCGGTGTGGCGCTGCGCGTCGGCCTGGCGCTGGCGCAGGCCGGTGAATTCGGATTTGTGCTGCTGTCCCAAATGAGCTCGCTGAATCTGATGAGCCCATTGCTGACCCAACTGGTACTGGCTTCCATGGTGCTGTCGATGTGGCTTGCGCCATTTCTGATTGAACACAGCGACGCCATCGTCATGAAAATTTCCAGCAGTGACTGGATGCTGCAGTCACTGGCCCTGACCCAGATTGCCAGCCGTTCGATGGGCAAGGACAAACACGTGCTGATCGCCGGGTTCGGCCGCACCGGGCAAAGTCTGGCGGTGCTGCTCGATGAAGAATCCATCCCCTACCATGCACTCGATCTGGACCCGGACCGGGTGCATGCCGCGCAGGCTGCCGGCTCGGTCGTGTCGTATGGTGACGCAACCCGGCGTGAAAGTCTGATTGCCGCCGGCATCATGCGCGCCAGTGTTTTGGTGATCACCTACACCGGCACGGCTTCTGCGTTAAAAATTTTGCACCACGTCAAAGAATTGAATCCGGCCCTGCCGGTGGTCGTGCGCAGCCTGGATGACACCGATCTGGAAATGCTGCGCGAAGCCGGCGCTTCCGAAGTTGTGCCGGAAGTGATTGAAGGTTCTCTGATGCTGGCTTCGCACGCGCTGGTTCTGCTGGGCGTACCGCTGCGGCGCGTAGTACACCGGATTCAGCGCGCCCGCGATGACCGCTATGAATCGCTGCGCGGTTATTTTCATGGCGCCAGTGATGCCGGTGAAGACGCCGACAGCCTGCAGGTACGGTTGCAATCAATACAGATTGGTGAGGAGGCCAATGGCAGAAGCAGATCGATAGCTGAATTGAATTTCAATGATCTCGATGTGGAGCTCATCAGCATGCGCCGCGCCATGCAGCGTTATGAATTTTCGCCCGCGACCCATCTGGAAACCGGGGATGTGCTGGTTCTGCGTGGCACTACCGATGCGCTGACACAGGCAGAAGAACGATTGCTCGGATAACGAGAATTAAAGCGTCGGATTCTGAGGCAGCACTAGCGGCAATTCAATTTCATGCCGTGTACCAACACCCGGAGTAGATTGAATCTTGATGGTTCCCTTAAGCGATTTGGTGACCAGATTTTTCACGATAGCCATGCCCAGCCCGGTGCCGCCCTTGCCGATTTTGGTGCTGAAAAACGGTTGAAAAATCTTATCCAGATGCTCGCGCGACATGCCTGAGCCGTTGTCGCTGACGGTAAGCAACACCTTGTCGTCAATTTTTTTGGCCTCGATAGTCAACACGCCGTCAGTGCGATTTTCAAACGCATGCAAATAGGCATTGTTGATCAGGTTGATGATGATCTGGCCGATTGAGCCAGGCTGCGAATCCATGATGATATTGGCGGGGATATTCTGCACAATCCGGTGTGGCATGCGCTTTAAGCTCGGGCGGATGGTTTCAACGATTTCCCGGATGGTTTCGGCCAGATCAAAACTGCGGCGCTGATCGCTGGCCTGATCGGCCGACACTTGCCGGAAGTTGGACAGCAGTTCGGAGGCGCGCTTGAGATTGCGTTGAATCAGCGAGCCGATTTCATTCAATTCATCCAAAAATTTGGGAATGTCACTGCGCCGGATATTGCCTGACTCAATCTTGTGGCGGAAACTTTCGGTAAATTCCAACAGTGAACTGGACGCCATCACACTGTTGCCGATTGGTGAATTGAGTTCATGAGAGACGCTGGCAATCAGGGTGGAGACCGTGGCCTTGGCTTCGCTGATGGTCAGCTGTTCCTGCGATTCGTGCAGTCGCTGCAGGGCCTGCTCGAGTTCGGCGTTGCGTTTTTTAACCTGTTCTTCCAGGTTTTCCTTGAGTTGGTACAACTGGATGTGGGTATGCACGCGCGCGCGCACCACGGAGGCATTGAAGGGGCGGGAAATGAAATCGACCGCGCCTTCTTTCAGTCCGGCGGTTTCTGCATCGGTATTGTGTTGTGCCGTGATAAAAATCACCGGGATATTCGCCGTTTGCGGGTCCTGCTTCAGGTCGCGGCATACTTCAAAGCCACTCTTTTCCGGCATCACCACATCCAGCAAAATCAGATCGGGCTGCACGCTCTTGCACACCGTCAGTGCTTCTGATCCGCTGGTGGCCATGTACATCTCATGATCTGCACCAAAAATCTGATACAGAATCTGGATGTTAATTGGCTGATCATCGACGCAAAGTAATTTAGGCATTTATGAGTTCAAGCAATTGCTTGCATAACGATTGCGCATTGGTAAAGTTCAACTGATTCACAGTTTCATCGATATTGAGTAACAGATCAAGCTCTTTGATATTGAGCCAGTTTGAATGTTCGTGGCGAATCTGACTGCAGATTGCAACCGATCTCATATTGTTGGTACGCAACGCCTCCATGAGCTCGGTGAGTTCCTGGCGCAGACTGGCTCTGCGCTGGCCGGCTTCTGCATACGAATTTTCCTGGGCTTTGATGGCAATCTGGCGGGTATTGCGGCCCGGATCTGAAACCTTGTCAGAAAGCTCATCCAGAACTCGCTGCAGCATGGTTTCAATTTCCTCAATCCGCTCGGCCAAATGCAACTCATGACCGGTTTCGGTTCCGGTCTGTCGGATCAGGCGTTCTGTTGAGGCAGCCAGCTGTGCCAGTGATTCAGCACCCAGTGTGGCCACCAGTCCCTTGAAGGTGTGCATGGCGCGCGCGGCCGCATCGGCATTGTTTTGTGCCAGACAGTGCTTCAATTCAGCCAGTTGTGCAGGACCGTCAGTCCTGACGGCATAAATGATTTTTTCATAAAACTGTCGGTTGCCCCCGAGTCGGCTGATGGCTTCTTCCACATCCACCATTGGTCCCGGGCCGACCGCATCCGGGAATAATTTACCCTGAGCGAAATCGGTCTGCATCTCTGTCAGCGCTGCGGCAGAGGTGTGCTTCTGTATGGTTTTGATCAGCAGTTCCAGCTCTATCGGTTTGGCAACATGATCGACCATGCCGGCTTCCAGACAGGCAGCGCGGTCCGATTCCATGGCATTGGCCGTCATGGCAATGATCGGTGTGGCCAGCATGTCGGCATGCGAGCGGATGCGCCGGGTTGCCTCGAGTCCGTCGATATCGGGCATCTGTATATCCATCAGAATCACGTGTGGACGACTTGCCAGTGCTTGTTTGACACCATTTAAACCATTGCTGGCGATTTCAACCTGAGCGCCGTTTAATTCCAGCAATTCTTTGGCAATTTGCTGATTGAGCCGGTTATCTTCCACCACCAGAATGCGTTTGCCGACCAGATTTCTGGTCCCGGAGACAGATTTTTTGTATTTCGGCCGGTCAACTTCCCGGGCATCCCGGGCTTCTCCCACAGCGTCAAACAGCATGGTGGCCGTGATCGGCTTGAACAGATAACCGTCAATCACTAGACTGGTGTCCTCTTTGGATTTTTCGTTGAAAAATTCCAGGCCGTGCGCGGTAACCATGACCACCACCGGCTGGTACTTTCCATCGTGCAGGGCGCGGATTTTTCGGGTGGTATCCCAGCCATCCATACCAGGCATGCGCCAGTCCATCAGAATTGCATCGTAACGGGCTGTGCCGCTTTGGCTCAGCATTTCAAGCGCCTGTTCGCCGCTGGATGCAGTCTGGCTGCTCCAGTTAAGAGAATCCGCCATGGCTGTCAGTACTTCACGCGAGGTAGCGTTGTCATCAACGATGAGCAGATTCAGGCGCTCGGGCGGTTGCCGCTGTGCCGGCATTTCAGTGTCAGTGCTTTCATCCTGGCTGGCCACTTCCAGCGTCAGGGCAAAGTAAAACCGGCTGCCCTGGCCAACATTGCTGTTGACCTGAATTTCGCTGCCCATCATGGTCAACAGTTGTTTGGTAATGGACAGTCCCAGGCCTGTGCCGCCAAAACGTCGGGCGGTGGAGGATTCGGCCTGGTTGAAGGAATCAAAAATCGAGTCAAGTTTTTCGGCTTCGATGCCGATCCCGGTATCCTGCACGGAAAATTCAAGATTGACCGCGTCGTTACCGGCCGCTGTTTTGGTTCGGCTTATCAGGGTTACCGATAAAACCACTTCGCCTTTTTCAGTAAATTTGATCGCATTGCCGGTCAGATTCAGCAGAATCTGACGCAGGCGCAGCGGATCGCCGATCAGCAGCGGAGGTATGTGCGGATCAAGAGAAAACAGCACTTCGACATGTTTGCTGGACAGGTTGGAAGACAGGACGGTCGACAGGTCACCAAGCAGGTCGGTGAGGATGAAACTGGTCCGGTCCAGTTCAAATTTTCCCGCTTCAATTTTGGAAAAATCAAGAATGTTGTTAATAATGCTCAGCAGGGCCCGGGTGGCGTTCTCCGCTTTTTTTGCGTAATCGAGCTGCTGCGTGCTCAGTTTGGTCTGCGAGAGCAATTTCAGCATGCCCAGCATGCCATTCATCGGCGTGCGGATTTCATGACTCATGGTGGCTAAAAAGGTGCTTTTGGCCTGGCTGGCCGTTTCAGCAGCCGTTTTTGCTTCATGCAACTGTTCCTGAATGCGCCGGTTTTCGGTCTGATCAACCATGGTTGCCAAAAAGCCAAACGCGACAGGAATGCCTGAAATTTCAACTTCAACCCGCTCGCCGTGCAACGTTTGCAAAGCGTAGGTATGGGAAGCAATAATTTCCTTGTCAGTGACGGCAGAAGCGAGCGCGTCATTCCAGATCTGCCTTGAATCAGCGCGATACGCCGGGTCAGGAAAGGCCACCGTCCACCAGGCATTCAGATCCGGGATGTCGATGTCGGTGTATCCAAGCAGCCTGATCAAATATTTATTGCGGAAAAAAATCTTGCCACTCTTGTTGACCAGAGCAACGCCAATCGGCATTTCATTCAACATCATGCGCATTTGCTGTTCATTGTCGCGCAATCTGGTATTGGCCTTTTCGAGTGCCGAGATATCCAGATGACTGCCGGCCATCCATTCCGGCTCACCGTCAGCGGTGCGGCTGAGCAGACTGCCGCGGGTCAGTATCCACACCCAGTGCCCATCCTTATGCTGCATGCGGATTTTGCTCTCGTAGACGGATATTTTATTCTGGAAGTGCAGCTGTTTTAAAATTTCAGCCTGTTCTTCATCGTCCGGATGGACCAGTCGGTTGAAGGTCAGATTGCTGATCGGTTCCAGTTCGGCCAGGGTATAGCCGAGCATGCTGGCCCAGCGTTCATTGAGCAGCATGGTGCCGGTCTGCATGTTGCGCTCCCACGTACCCACCTGGGTGGCGTTGATGATGTTGACCATGCGCTGGGTGGTGGCTTCGAGTTTTTCTTCGACGTTTCTGCGCGCGGATTCGAGTTCGGCCAGATTCAGCTGCATCTGCGACAGCCATCCCAGAATGCTGTTTTCCATTCCGGGCGCGGCTTTAATCGTGGTTGAAAAATTGCCGGAGCCAAGTTCGGTAATCTGGCGGTGCAACAGATCGAGCGGCGCGCCCAGCGTTTTTTGCATGGAGCGGTAAATGGTCAGCAGCATCCAGAACATCAGCAGGCCCAGGGAGATGAAGACTGTGCGAATGATGACGGTGATGGTCTGCCGGTCTGCAATTTCTTTGGCAGTGCGGATCTGGACCATCCGCATAAATTCGTTGATGGGCTGCACGATGTTAGCTTTGGCCTTGTGGTAGGCCTCATCGGTCAACGTCAGAATTGCCTGAAAACGCACCTTTTCGTCAGCGCCCGGTTCCGTTTCCACCATTTTCATGGCGTCAAATTCAATTTTGGTCAGTGCGTCAGACTGCGCCTTGGATTGCGCAAGGCGGTCAAATTCCTGCGGTGTGACCCCGGCATTTTTTATGCGCTCCAGCAGCGATTCATGCCCGTCCATCTTTTTGCGCGGTTGTTGCTCATTGGATAAGTTCAGATCCCAGTACGCATCTTCATAATTTTGCGGCTTGGCTTTTAACCCGTTGCGGATATCCAGAATTTCCTGGTAATGGTCTTTGTAGATCGGGTTGCCGGTGATGATATAGGTGCGCACCATGCGCGAGAGGTCGTCGGAGGACTGGCGCAATTCTTTGGCCAGGTTGAACGACACAAAACGGGCGTTCATGGCCTCGGTTTGCGCATTTTCTGCCTGAACGTACAGGCCAAACAGAACAATAAGCAGAATGAAAATGCCTGCCACCAGCCAGATTCGGTTGCGCAGATGATGGATACCTTTTTTGGCTGGCATGATGACTGTTCTGGACCTTTGATTGGAATACGGCGATTTCCCGCTCTACCACAGTAGTTGAAAATGAGGCAAAGCTCAATGTGGTGCGGGTGTTTATTTGGATGCCGTTATTAAAAGATAACGAACCCGTTTGTTGGGCCGGAAACGGTGGATATACGTATTTACGATCAACAGACGATATGAGAAATTCGCCTGCGTCATTGCCAGCCTGTGCGAAGGGCATTGCAGCGCAGCTGCCACCCCACCATGTCAATAACAGGAACCCACCATGCAACCAGTCAGCCCACTCCGGTCTATGCCATCCGGCCTGTCAGCCAGCTTCAAAGCACCACCTGTGCAGATGAGTTCCGAAGCACCGGTTCCGGCGCGTGATACGCCCACCACATTACAAACCCTGGGTCGGAAAAAACGCAAGCAGACCAATCGCGCTGAGCAACCGGCCAGCGCACAGAAACTGATTAAAACCGCGCACGAACCTGGCGCTTTGTCCAGCTCCCCGACAATGCTGCGCCCCTTTAAACGCCGGGATCAGTATGAAATCAATCCAAAACGCTGGATTACGGTGATCATTCGGAACAGTGCCGGCCTGAATGTCACCAGGATGGGCATGAGGATGAGGCGACTGGCAATGGTTCTGGGTGGCTGTGCCATGCGCGCAGAAATCCGCGATACTCTGATAAAGAAGATCCTGGATGCGCATGCGACCTGCAGCGAACTTCAGATGGGTAACCTGATTTATGGATTGGGCAGCGCCCTCGGTGGCAGTGCCATGACTGCAGAAAATCGTAACGCGCTCATGGCACAGATACTCGGTGCGCATGCGACCTGCAGCGCCCTGCAGATATGCAACATGATTTGCGGCCTGGGCCAATCGCTGGGTGGTCCGGCCATGACAGCGCAACATCGCAACGCGCTCGTTGAGCAGATCGGCAATGTTCCTGAGGACTGCAGCAACCTGCAGCTGAGTAACATGGTTTGGGGAGTCGGGCTGGCCCTCGGTGGTCGCACTATGAGCGCAGAAAATCGCAGTGCGCTCCTGACGCACTCCCTGGTTGCCACCAGTTCCGGCGCGCGGATGGACTCGTTGGCCGGCGGGATCGGGCTTGCCCTGGGCGGTCCGACCATTACAGCAGAACACCGCAGCGGCCTGATAACGCACATCCTCGCCTTGCATGCTACCTGTAGCGAGGATAAGATGAGCCACATGATTTTCGGTGTCGTCGCGACATTAGGCGCTCGGGACATCACAGCCGAACACCGCAACGCGCTCATGGAGCAGATCATCGGTGCGCATGCGACCTGCAGCACCGCGCAGATGTCTGCCATGCTCCAACGAGTCGGCCGTGCTTTGGGCGGCCCGGATATGTCAGTCGAACACCGCGACGCGCTGATGACGCAGATCCTGGGTGCGCATGCGACCTGCAGCGGCCTGCAGATCGGCAAGATGATTTGCGGCCTGGGCAGGTCGCTCGGTGGTCCTGTCATGACAGCACAACATCGCAACGCGCTCATTGAGCAAATCCTCGGCGTTCCTGCAGCCTGCAACGACCTGCAGTTGGGAAACATGATTTGGGGAGCAGGGCTGGCCCTCGGCGGTGGCACCATGAGCGCAGAAAATCGCAGTGCGCTCGTGACGCAAATCCTGGGTGCGGGTGCGACGCGCAGCCACAATCAGTTGAGCAGGCTGATTTCCGGGGTAGTCTGTGCCCTGGGTAAAGAAGCCATCTCATCCGAACACCGCGATGGGCTCATGACCCAGATCGGGCTTCTTCAAGCCAGCTGCAGTGAGCCTCAGCTGTGTGCTGTTGTGTGCGGGTTAGGCGTGTCGATCGGTGGGCCTGCCATGTCGGCAGAACACCGCGAAGCGTTGATGGCGCACATCCTGGGTACGCATGCAAGTGTTGACGCCAGGCGGATGGGCAATATGGTGCTGGGATTGAGTCTTGCGCTGGGCAAAACAGCCATGTCTGCCGAACACCGCGACGCGCTCATGACGCAGATCATCGGCGCGCATTCTGAGATCGGCGGCGAACAGATGAGAGAATTGATCTGGGCGCTGGGTAAAGCCCTGGGTGGTCCGGCCATGACAGCAGCACACCGGGATGCGCTGATGAACATGATTCTGAGTTCGCATGCGGCCTGCGGTGCCGAGAGCATGGGCGACATGGTTCGTGGCCTGCGGTTTGCGCTGGGTGGGCAAGTCATGTCAGTGGCACACCGCCACGGGCTGATGCAGCAGATTTTAGGCGCGCACCGCACCTGCAGTACCACGCAAATAGCGACAACGTACAGTCAACTCTGTAACGGGGTCAACATCGACCAACTGCTCAATGATCACCTTCAATCCGGGCTCAGTCCTATCAAGATCGGCAAGCTGGTTGGCGTCACCGTTGCAGTCTATTGCACGACGATTGAGCAAAAAGACCTGTGCCGCGCGATTTTATACAATTCCTTTATTACTTACCGACTGCCCCAGGCGCACGCCGGTTTTGTCAACGCCGGGTTCATGGCCGCCTGTGGCGACCTCTGCAGCATACTGGCCCAGGAAGGCCTGGAAGACGGCGAAAAACTGAATTTTATTGATTTTGCCTGTGGCGTGGTCAGCCCGTTTGATCTGTCCATTACGCCGTTTCAGCTGGGGAAAATCATGTTTCTCGAGCAGCCCAACAAGCTCAAAGCGCAAACGCTGGCGACTATATTAAGTCACGCTCCGTACAACCCGTCCTGGTTTGCGCCGGTACGAAATTGGCTCATTGGTGAGCTGGCCGAACTGCCCAACATTCGGTGGGTAAGGAGCGCAGGCAGCAGCAAAGAGGAAATGTCGGTTGACAGCGCTTCAGCAGAATCTGCCAAAGAAGAAGTGACGGTTGAATGCGATTGCGCTGCATTCGCAGACTGGTACGGTTGCGTCAGGGACCTCTACCATGGTGTTGCGAAACACATGACCGGCACAGGCATTGAACACGAAAAGCGCGTTATCAGCACACATCCGATGTTGCCCTCGGATGTGAAGAAAACAATCCTCCAGGTGTTGAATGCGCGTGAGGAAGAGTTAAGTGTAACGCTCTAGGCCAACAACAGGAACACGCCAATGCAACCTGCCAGCCCATTCAGGTCCACTTCGATATTGCCAGCGTTGCCCGGCGAGCCACCAACACCCGTGCCGGCAAGCACGACGCTTCACACATTAAAGGCTTTGAGCGGGAAAAAACGCAAGCAGCCCAATCCCGGATCGCCACCTTCCGGCGCGCCCAAACAGATCAAATCTGAACACCGCTCCGAATCGTCGGGCGCTTCGTCCACACCAGTCGTGACAGATCGGGCTCGGTATGACAAGAATCCAAAACGATGGATGCAGGTGATCATTCGCAACAGTGCCGGCCTTGAGCCGCACCAAATGACCGAAAAGGTCCGGGTGTTGGGTGTTGCCCTGGGTGGTTGGGCCATGAACGCAGCATGCCGCGAGGATTTGATGACGCAAATTCTGGACGCGCATGGCACATATGGCGAACAACAGTTGGCCAGTTTGCTGATCGGATTGGGCAGAGCACTCGGTGGCCCAACCATGAGCGCCGAACATCGCGATACATTGAGCGCGCGCATTCTCGGCGCAGTCGGGGTATGCGATAACGATGAGATCAGCAAGATGGTGACGGGACTGGGAATGGCGCTGGGCGGTGCGACCATGCCAAAACAGCATCGCAGCGCGCTGGCCACCCAGATTCTGGCCGCGGATGAACCCGGTAACCGCAGGCTGACCGACCTTTTGTTTCGGGGTCTCGGAGCGGCACTGGGTAGTGCGGCGATGACTGCAGAATGTCGCGATGCGCTGCTGGCGCAGATCCTCTGCGCCGGTACAGTTCGCAGTACGGCCAACGTGGGAAATATGATTTTTGGACTGGCTGTGGCACTCGGCGCCGAAGCCATTTCGGCAGAAAACCGCAACGCGCTGATGTCGCAGATTCTGGCTGCGCACGGTACCTGCAGCGACGATCAGATTTGCCATTTGATTTGCGGCCTGACCGTGGCGCTCGGCGGTGCTGCCATCACAGCAGAAAACCGCAACGCACTCATCACACAGATTCTGGCCGCGCATGGGCGTTGCAGCCCGCAACAGGTGAGCGATCTGGTGCATGGATTGCGCGTCGCACTGGGCGGTGCGGCCATGTCGGCAAAAAACCGCACTGCGCTGTTGCTGCAAATTCTGAGTGCGCATCGCACCTGCAGTTCCCGGCAGATCGGGATGATGTACAGCCAGCTCTGCATTGGACCACCGGCGGCACAACTTCTGAATGAACATCTTCAGGCTGCCCTGAGCCCGATCAAGACCGCTATGCTGGCTGGCGCCACCGTTTCCATCTCGTTTCAGATTGCTGCGCAAAAGGAACAGGGCCGCGAGCTGTTACGCAAGGCATTAACCGATTTGGGAATGGCACAGTCGCACGGTAGTTTTGTTGACGCCGGCGTGCTGGCCGCGAGCGGCGATTTGTGCGGCATTCTGGCCATCGAAAGTTTGAGTGAAGGCGAAAAACTGAATTTTATTGATTTTGCCTGTGGCGTTGTCGCGCCCTTAGATGAGCAGGAACTGCGCAGTCAACTGGGAAAAATCATGGTTGTCGACCAGTCCAACAAGCTTAGGGCGCAAACGTTGTCGACAATATTAACTCGCGGCCCGTTCAACCCGCCCCTGTTTGCATTGGTGCGACATTGGCTCATTGGCAGCATGACCGAAATTCCCAACATTCAGTGGCTCAGGACCAGGGTAACAACCAAAGAGGAGGTGACGGTGGAATGTGATTCAGCCGCCTTTGCAGACTGGTACGGTTGCATTAAGGAGCTCTATCATGGCGTTGCGAAACACATGACTGCGCAATGCCTTGAAAAAGAAAAAATAATTGTCAGCAGCCATCCGATGTTGCCATCGGATGTGCAGAAAACAATTCTCGCGGTGTTGGATGCGCAGGCGGCAGAGTTGACCGTAACGTATTAGGCCACGCCAAGCAGCGGCAACAGATACGCCCCAGTCACGCTGTCCGGATTGGCACCCACCTGCTCCGGTGTACCGGTGGCAATAATCCGGCCGCCGCCGGCGCCACCTTCCGGACCCAGATCAATGAGCCAGTCGGCGGTTTTGATCACGTCCAGATTGTGCTCAATGATCACCACGGTATTGCCCTGATCGCGCAGGCGGTGGATCACCTTGAGCAGCAGATCGATATCATGGAAGTGCAGACCGGTAGTCGGTTCATCCAGTATGTACAGGGTCCGACCGGTGTCACGCTTGGATAATTCAAGCGACAGTTTCACGCGCTGCGCTTCGCCGCCAGACAGCGTTGTGGCACTCTGACCAAGCCGGATATAACCCAGCCCGACATCGAGCAGCGTCTGCAGTTTTCTGGCAATCAGTGGCACCGCAGAAAAGAATGCATGCGCTTCTTCGACAGTCATGCCCAGCACTTCCTGAATATTTTTTCCCTTGTACTGCACTTCCAGTGTTTCGCGGTTGTAGCGTTTGCCGTGACAGACATCGCACGGTACGTACACGTCCGGCAGAAAATGCATTTCCACCTTGATCACGCCGTCGCCCTGACAGGCTTCACAGCGGCCGCCCTTGACGTTGAAGGAAAAACGTCCGGCACTGTAGCCACGTTCCTTGGCGGACGGCACTGTGGCGAACAGATCGCGGATCGGCGTAAACAGGCCGGTATAGGTCGCCGGATTGGAGCGCGGGGTGCGTCCGATCGGACCCTGATCCACCGAAATGACTTTATCAAAATGATTCAGGCCAGCGATGCTTTCATGGGCCGCGGGTTCGGCATGCGAGCCATAAATGTGATGCGCGGCAGCCAGATACAGCGTGTCGTTGATCAGTGTCGATTTGCCCGAACCGGAAACGCCGGTCACGCAGGTGAGCAAGCCAACCGGCAACTCCAGCGTCACCTTTTTCAGATTGTTGCCGGTCGCCCCGCGTATGGTTAACATTTTTTCCGGATTCACAGCAATGCGTTTTTTTGGCAGCGCAATTTTTTTGGTGCCGTTCAGGTACTGCGCGGTCAGCGAGCGTTTGCAGCTCAGAATATCTTCCAGCGTTCCGGCCGCAATCACTTCACCGCCGTGCACCCCGGCACCCAGTCCCATGTCCACCACGTAATCGGCGCAGCGGATTGCATCTTCATCGTGCTCCACGACCAGCACGCTGTTGCCGATATCGCGCAGATGCTGCAGCGTGCCGATCAGCCGGTCATTGTCGCGCTGGTGCAGACCGATAGACGGTTCATCCAGTACATACATGACACCGGTCAGTCCCGAGCCGATCTGCGACGCCAGACGGATACGCTGTGCTTCACCACCGGACAGGGTATCGGAACTGCGGTCCAGCGACAGATAATCCAGCCCGACATTGTTCAGAAATTTCAGCCGCGAAGCGATTTCCTTGATGATGCGGTCAGCGATTTCTTTTTTGGCGCCGGTCAGTTTCAGTGTTTCAAAAAACTTGAGTGCGGCGCGCAGCGGCAGGGCGCTGACTTCATAGATTGAACTTTCCTGTTTGCCAGATCCGACTTTGACAAACCGCGCTTCCACGCGCAAGCGCGCGCCGTGGCAGGACGGGCATTCTTTTTCATTGATGAACTTGGCCAGTTCTTCCTTGACCGCCATCGAATCGGTTTCGCGGTAGCGGCGTTGCAGATTGGTGATCACACCTTCAAAGCTGTGTTCCTTGATGACGGTTTTGCCACGCTCATTGATATAGGTAAATGGAATGTGCTGTTTGCCGGAACCGTACAGAATCACCTGCTGTGCCTCTTCGGGCAATTGCTCGAACGGCGTGTCGATATCGAATTCGTAAAAGGTGGCCAGATTGGACAGCATCTGGAAATAGAACTGGTTGCGCCGGTCCCAGCCTTTGACTGCGCCGGAGGCCAGCGACAGATTCGGGAATGCCACGATGCGCTTCGGATCAAAAAATTCGATATGGCCCAGACCGTCGCATTCCGGGCAGGCACCCATCGGATTGTTGAAGGAAAACAGGCGCGGCTCGAGTTCCTGCAGTGAATAACCGCAGGTCGGACAGGCGAATTTGTTGGAATACACATGCTCGCGCTCGGTATCCATTTCCATGGCGATGGCGCGGCCTTCGGCCAGGCGCAGCGCAGTCTCGAACGATTCGGCCAGACGCTGTTTGATATCGGCTTTGACCTTGATGCGATCGACTACCACCGAGATAGTGTGCTTCTCGGTTTTTTTTAGTTTCGGCAAATCGTCAATTTCCACAATTTTTGCCGCCGAGGTACCGCTTTGCAAACGGAACCGCACAAAACCCTGGGCCTGCATCTGCTCAAAAAAATCCACATGTTCGCCCTTGCGGTTGGCCACCACTGGCGCCAGTATCATCAGACGCGTATCGTCCGGCATAGCCAGTACCGCATCCACCATCTGTGACACCGATTGGGCGGCCAGCGGATTTTCCGGGTGATCCGGGCAGTAGGGCGTGCCGACCCGCGCATACAGCAGGCGCAGGTAATCGTGAATTTCGGTAACGGTGCCGACGGTGGAACGCGGATTGTGTGAGGTGGCTTTCTGTTCGATCGAAATGGCCGGCGACAGACCTTCAATCAGATCGACATCGGGCTTTTCCATGAGCTGTAAAAACTGGCGCGCGTACGCCGACAGTGATTCAACATAACGGCGCTGACCTTCGGCATACAGGGTATCAAACGCCAGCGACGATTTGCCGGAGCCGGACAAACCGGTGATCACCACGAGCTGGTTGCGCGGCAGATCGAGACTGATGTTTTTCAGATTGTGGGTGCGGGCGCCGCGCACGCGGATCATGTCGTGTTTGTCGCGGTGCGTGGACAATGCAGCGGCTGTTGTTTTTTCAGTGGTTTTCTTTGCAGCGGGTTTTGTGGTTTTGCTCATTTTTTGCTCGATCGAGTGCAGGTGCTGCGCTGAAGTTGCGCATATGCCAATGGCTGAAAGGTGGATCAGCGAACCCGGTACTATAACGGGTTTCGCAGAACCGCAGCAAATCTTTGTCAAAACCGTCAGGTGATCTGAACTCTGGCATATAATCGCCGCTGCTTGAGTTCAAAAAAGATCAAAGGCAACCAAAAACCTGTTTGGTAGCGTGCATTCAGTATCAGTGAAATTTAATACCCGGCGCCGCTACTACCATTAACCAAGAAGGAGATACCATGGCATCTGTAAATAAAGTGATCATTTTGGGCAATTTGGGTCGCGACCCGGAAACACGTTATATGCCGAGCGGCGATGCAATGACCACCATTGCGGTCGCAACGTCCGACAGCTGGAAAGACAAGACGACCGGCGAGAAGAAAGAATCCACCGAGTGGCATCGCGTCACGTTCTTTGGCAAACTGGCTGAAATTGCCGGCCAATATCTGAAAAAGGGTTCTTCCGTCTATGTTGAAGGCAGCCTGCGTACCCGTAAATACACTGACAAAGATGGCGTGGAAAAATACGCAACCGATATTCGTGCCGACACCATGCAAATGCTGGGTGGCAAACCGAGTGCTAGCGCCAGCATGGATGACGGCTATGACCAGCAGCAGAGTTCGGCTCCGGCCCAGCGCCCAAGCGCACCGGCTCCTTCCCGCCCTGCACCGCAATCCCGTCCGGCACCGAACTTTTCGGATATGGATGACGACATTCCGTTCTGACGGGTACGTTTAGTGTATTATGTAGATAATAAACAGATAAGCCCGTAAATACGGGCTTTTTTTATTTTTTCTTAAATAAAAATGTTGATTTAAAACTTCTAGGATCTATATTTTTATTTTAGTTGATAATAAAAGTTCTAGGAGTGGTGGAGATGCGAATAGCGCAACTGGTTTTTGCTGGTGGTGAACGGTATCCCGTGCTTTTGGACACTGACGGAATTCCCGACTTTTGGGTCACGCTCTACGTCACAGAAAATCTCAGATCAAATTTAAAGCAGACGGCCATCGAGAATGCTGTTCGCCACATCATCCACTTAAAGTTGTGGGAAGAGTTTAATGAAAGAGACCTTATTGCTGAATTAGGAGTTGGTTTATTTCTCTCAGACACCGATATTATTTCAATTCGTGATCATTGCTTGCTCCATACGCAGAGCTTGAGGAAATGGCATGAATCATCAATTACAAGAAAGGTAAGTAAGCTTTCTTTAATCCATCCGACATCCACGCACCATCTTCCTGTCATATCAAAAGCCCATACAGCCAATCGGCTAGTTCATATCGCGGCATTTCTTCATTTCACCGCTCGGACATTGCTAAGGGAGAGGGCAGATTTCGTCTCGCAGGCAGATGCGATAGATAATTTAAAGAAACGAATCATTACTCAAAAGCCGAAAGGTCAAGGCAGGAGTGGGATGGCAAATGATCCTAATGCTAAAGCTCCTCCTCCAGCTGTGTTTGAAAAATTGATGCAGACGGTCCAGGAAGATTCAATTGATAATCCCTTCAAGAATTCCGGTGTGCGTAAGCGAAACGCGATAATGTTTGAACTCCTATTCGAGACCGGAATGCGTTCTGGCGAGATTCTTGCGTTAGAGATAGGTGATGTGGATTATCAAAGTGGCACAGTCTCCGTCGTTCGGCGCCACGATAATCCCTACGATCCTAGAAAACGACAGCCAGTTCCTAAGACGTTACCACGCGACATACCAATATCTAAATTTTTCGCCCAGCGAATCCGCAACTATGTGATGGATGTGCGCGCAAAAATACCTGGTGCAAATAAAAGCCCTTTTCTATTTGTGACCCATAACCGCCTATCCCGACTCAATTGCACTATATGATTATTTAAAGAGGAACCTGGATGATATCAATTTCGCGTCCAGTGGCCAAGATCAATATTCGTTTGGACTGATCCACACCATAGTATCAAGATCACCGGAATTCGCTGAGGTATTGGTTCAACGGTCAATGTTTAATGATGGGGCAACGATGTCGCCGTATGTCGGCACCGGATTGGCTATTCTGCTGCATGACGCATCAAGCGTAGCGCGTCGATACATTGAAAAGGCGTTCGATGAACAAGTTGAATCGGCTGTCTTGCATGTTGCGATGGCGTATTCTCGATTTCTGCCGAAAGACCGGTTTTCGCAGTTTGACATTGATTCAATCAAAGTTTTGGTTGAATCAGCATCTGGAGCTGTAGTTAAGATGGCGGCTGGTGCGCTCGGAAACCTGGCTCAAAAAAACCGGGGTGCTGCGCTCAATCTGGTTGGTTTCATCAATTTTGAGGCCAGCGAAGCCGCAGCTGATGAACACCTGATGTGGTTGAACAGCAATCAAGCGTTGATGATAGAAAACCTATCTCCTGCTCAAAGCGAAAAGATATTAAAGCGGCTGGTCCCATTGTACAGCGTAGAAGGTTACTGGATAAAAGAATTCGTTCGAAAAATATTCACCAAAGATGCACAGTCCGTTCTTGTATTCTTTATGGCTCGTGTCCTGCACGCATTGACTGTTGGTAAGTCGGAATACATGCCTATTCCGTTTGATAACTATCCGGGACAGAAATTTAAATTATCCGATATACCGAATTGTGCCGAGGCGATAAGAGGCTTGCTGGAACAAGCGCGACCGCATTCCGGTGACATTTTGTTTTGCTACCTGCGACCTGCTCTGTAAAGTTGTGCCGAAAGCCCTGAATAATCAGGGCTTTTTTTTGGAAAGTACTCTGATCACAGTGATCAGTATGGAACTGCCTTCAAATCAGGCATTGCACTGTCCGGGTTGAATCGCGTTTGCGTTGCCCACGATAGAGGGGGATTTAAAATTAAAAATCTGTTCCTGATATCCGAATCGATATCAATAACTGCAAATAATTGATTGGATAGTTATTCCACGTTTTTCTATCATGCTCCATAAATTTCAGACCTGAATACGGAAACAAGATATGAAAACAGCACTGAAATATTGGATTCTGGGACTGATTGTGACTGTGGGGTCCAGCTCGCTGTGTGCGGCAGCGCCGCTCGTCATGGGCTTTTCCCAGGTCGGCGCAGAAAGTGAATGGCGCACTGCCAACACCAGATCCATCAAGGAAAGCGCGCACAAGGACGGTGTTACGCTCAAGTTCGCCGATGCCCAGCAGCGCCAGGAAAACCAGGTCAAGGCGCTTCGTACCTTTATCGCGCAAAAGGTCGATGTGATTGCCTTCTCGCCCGTGGTGGAATCCGGTTGGGAAACCGTGCTGCGCGAAGCCAAAGCGGCCAAAATTCCGGTCATCATCACCGACCGCGCCGTCAATGTCAGTGATCCGTCGCTTTACACTACATTCATCGGTTCAGACTTTACCGAAGAGGGTCGTCGTGCCGGACGATGGCTGCTGGAACGTGCCAAAAAAATGCCGAATGCCAGCATCAATATTGTGGAACTGCAGGGCACGGTCGGTTCGGCACCGGCCATCGATCGCAAGGCGGGTTTTGAGCAGGAAATCAGCGCCAATCCGAAACTGCATATCATCCGTTCCCAGACCGGCGACTTTACCCGTGCCAAAGGCAAGGAAGTCATGGAAGCGTTTCTGAAATCGGAAGGTAAAAAAATCCAGGTGCTGTATGCGCATAACGATGACATGGCGCTCGGTGCAATTCAGGCCATCGAAGAAGCCGGACTGAAGCCGGGCGTCGACATTCTGGTGATCTCCATCGATGGCGTGCGCGCTGCGTTTGAGGCCATGGTGGCCGGCAAAATTAATGTTACGGTGGAATGCAACCCACTGCTGGGTCCGCAGTTGATGCAGGCCGCCCGCGAGGTACTGGCCGGCAAAACTGTGGCGCGCAGAATCACGATAGTTGAATCGGTTTATCCGGCCGAATCCGCTGTCCGGGAACTGCCCAACCGTACCTACTATTAATTACTGTCTGGCGCCATGTATCTGCCCAGACACCAGCTTTCCATGACGGTGTTGATGACGCCGGACATGGCCAACTTTTCCGGCAATGTGCACGGTGGAGCGATTTTAAAATTGCTCGACAATGTCGCCTATGCCTGCGCGACCCGTTACTGCGGCAGTTATGCCGTCACGCTGTCAGTCGACAAGGTGATGTTTTTGCAGCCGATCCATGTCGGCGAACTGGTCACGTTTTTGAGTTCGGTCAATCTTACCGGAACCACCTCAATGGAAATCGGCATCAAAGTCATGGCTGAACACATACAGACCCAGACGGTGCGCCACGCCAACAGCTGCTTCTTTACCATGGTGGCAACTGACGGATGCGGCAAGCCAACTGCGGTCACGCCGTTGATTCCCGAGACTGACGATGAAGTCAGGCGCCATGCCGCAGCCAGTCTGCGCAAGGCAGCGCGCAGTTCAGGCAATGCTGGCAGACCTTCATGCTGACCAACCCGCGTGTGGTTCTGGAACTCAAAGGAATCAGCAAACAATTCTCCGGCATCAGCGCATTAAGCAAGGTCGATCTGCGTCTGTATGCCGGCGAAGTGCATACGCTCATGGGGCAAAATGGCGCGGGCAAATCGACGCTGATCAAAGTGCTGACCGGCGTGCATGCACCGGACCAGGGTGACATTTATCTGGGTGGCCAGCGCGTGCAGCCGGGCTCGACGCTGCAGGCCCAGGATCTGGGCATCAGTACCGTGTATCAGGAAGTGAACCTGTGCCCGAACCTGTCCGTGGCTGAAAATATATTTATCGGACGTTATCCGAAGCGGTTTGGGGTGATCAACTGGAACGCCATGCGTGAGCAGGCCACCGCACTGCTGCGGAAACTGAATGTGGATATCGACGTCACAGCGACTCTGTCGCAGTACTCGCTGGCTATCCAGCAAATGGTTGCGATTGCGCGCGCGCTGAATATTTCAGCCCGGGTGCTGATTCTCGATGAGCCCACTTCGAGCCTGGATGAGGCAGAAGTGCAGTTGCTGTTTGGCGTATTGAGAACTCTGCGCGCCGAGGGTATGGCGATTTTGTTTGTGACCCATTTTCTTGAGCAGACTTATGCAATTTCCGATCGCATCACGGTTATGCGCAACGGGGAGCGCGAGGGTGAATATCGCTGCAGTGATCTGAGTCGTCTGGATCTGGTCAACAAGATGGTCGGCGTCGACAGCGCTGCGAGCGGCGTGCCGAACGCCACCGTGCCTGCGCAAAATTCTGCTGCCGGTGCTGTATTTTTGCAAGCTGAGCAGATTGGGAAAAAAGGCGCCATTGAACCCTTCGATCTGACCTTGCACGCCGGCGAATTGCTGGGGTTTTGCGGTCTGCTCGGGTCCGGCCGTACCGAAGCGGCACGACTGTTGTTTGGCGCCGATCAGACTGACAGCGGCAGCATCCGCATTCATGGGCAGTCCCACCGCTTTGCTGCACCCCGCGACGCGATTGCGCAGGGCATCGGGTTCTGTTCCGAAGACCGCAAGCACGAAGGGGCGATTTTAAATTTGTCGGTGCGCGAGAATATGGTACTGGCACTGCAGGCGCGCAAGGGTATGTTCAGGAAAATCGCGCTGCCGGCACAACAGCAGGCCGTGCGGGAACTGGTGCAGCGGTTGGGTATCAAGACCGCCGACATCGAAACGCCCATGGCCAGTCTGTCGGGTGGCAATCAGCAGAAAGTACTGCTGGCGCGCTGGCTGCTCATGCAGCCGCACATGCTGATTCTGGATGAGCCAACCCGCGGCATTGATGTGCGTGCCAAACTGGACATTATGGATTACATCATCGAACTGGGTCGTTCCGGTATGAGTATTGTGCTGATCTCATCCGAGCTGAGCGAAGTGCTGCGCTGCAGTGACCGGGTCATGGTGTTTCGCGAGCGGCGCGTCTGTGGTGAATACCGGCGCGGCGAATTAAATGAAGACAGCGTGCTGCAGGTGATCGCGGGCTCAGCAGTGAACCATTCAGCCAAAGGCGTTGATCATGTTTAAGCCGCACCCATTATTGAAACCCGGTATGGCACTGTTGGTACTGCTGCTGGCTGATCTGCTGTTGATTCCCGGGTTTTTTCAGCTTGAAGTGAAAGACGGACATCTGTACGGCTCGGTGATCGATATTCTGAACCGGGCCGCGCCGTTGATGTTGACCGCACTCGGGATGACGCTGGTCATTGCCACGCGCGGGACCGATATCTCAGTCGGCGCGGTCGCAGCCATTGCCGGCACCGTAGCGGTATTGCTGATTGGTGCGCATGATACCGGCGTACTGCCGGCAGTTCTGCTGGCCATCGGTTGCGCTGCGCTGTGCGGGTTGTGGAATGGCGCGCTGGTCGTCGGTTTGGGCATGCAGCCGATCATTACCACGATGATACTGATGGTCGCCGGGCGCGGTCTGGCGCAGTTGCTCACTGACGGCCAGATTGAAACGGTACGCGATGCGCCATTCTTTTTTATCGGCACAGGTTATCTGTTCGGACTTCCCGTCTCGCTGTATATCGTGGCAATGGTACTGGCACTGATCGCCCTGTTGGTACACAAAACCGCCTTTGGACTTTTTATTCAGGCGGTTGGCATCAATCCGGTCGCATCCTGTCTGGCCGGCATCAAAGCCGGTGCGCTCACCGTAGCTGCGTATGTCATCTGCAGCGTGTGTGCCGGTCTGGCCGGCGTCATGATTTGTTCCAATGTCAAAAGTGCCGATGCCAACAACATTGGATTGCTGCTGGAGCTCGATGCCATTCTGGCCGTTACGCTCGGCGGTACCTCACTCGATGGCGGCAAATTCAGTCTGCTCGGTACCGTGATCGGCGCCCTGATCATTCAGACCCTGACCTACACGATTTACTCACTGGGCGTTGCACCCGAATTGAACATGATCATCAAGGCAGTGGTGGTGGTGGCGGTCTGCCTTTCTCAAAGTACCGAATTTAAAAAACTCAGCGGATCGGTCAGCGCGCAGTTCGGCAAGAGGGAAGCATGACAAAACTCACCCACACATTGCGCAACCTGTTGCATGCGCGGGCCTTCACGTCACTCACCACGGTGGGCTTGCTGCTCATCCTGTTTGGAGCCGGTGCGGCGTTGTTCCCGGGCTTTGGTTCGGTGCAGGTGGTGTTCAATCTGCTCATCGACAATGCCTGGCTGCTGGTGTTGGCAATCGGCCTGACTTTTGTGATTCTGTCCGGTGGCATCGATCTGTCGGTCGGTTCGGTGCTGGCCCTGAGCACCATGCTGTGCGGCTTTCTGCTGCAGAGCTGGCACTGGCCGGCGCTGCTGGTGATCGCGCTGGTATTGTGCGGTGGTGTGCTGTTTGGCGCGACCATGGGGGTGCTGATTCATTTTTTTAAACTGCAGCCGTTCATTGTGACACTGGCCGGCATGTTTCTGGCGCGTGGCCTGTGTTATCTGATCAGCATCAATTCGATTACGATCACCGATCCGTTGTTTACCGTTATGTCGCAGTCGCAGATCATGTTGTTCGATGCCTTTATTTCACCGAGTGTGGTGATCGCAGCCGTGGTCCTGCTTGTTGCTGTGGGCGTGGCGCATGGCACGGCCTTTGGTCGCATCGTGTATGCCATCGGCGGCAATGAGCAATCGGCGCTGATGATGGGCTTGCCGGTCGGTGCAGTCAAGGTCGGCATCTACGCGCTGAGCGGGTTTTGTGCCGCACTGGGCGGTGTGCTGTTTTCGTTTTACATGCTGTCCGGTTATGCACTGCATGGTCAGGGTGCCGAGCTGGATGCAATCGCTGCGGTGGTAATCGGTGGCACGCTGCTGTCCGGTGGGGTGGGCTATGTGGCCGGTACCGTGACCGGAGTGCTGGTGCTGGGTACGATACAGACGATGATTGCCTTTGATGGCACGCTGAGTTCCTGGTGGACCAAAATCGTGATCGGCGGGCTGCTGCTGGGGTTTTGTCTGGTGCAGCGGATTATGACCAGATCCAGTGTGCATCCGAATATAAACAGGTAATATGCAGGCCTTGATATCGATAACAGCATGAAAAACATGAACTCCCTGAATCCAAACTGGTTCTTGCGCGCCCGGCTCAAAACGCGACAGTTGCTGCTGTTGATCGCGCTCGATGAGCATCGCAACATTCATCGTGCCTCGGGCGTGTTGTTCATGACGCAGCCGGCTGCGTCCAAGCAGCTCAAAGACCTCGAGGATATGCTGGAAGTGCGCCTGTTTGAACGGCTTCCGCACGGCATGGAGCCGACCATTTACGGTGAGACCATGATTCGCCATGCGCGTCTGGCACTGACCAATCTGTCACTGGCGCACGACGATATCGTTGCGCTCAAGTCCGGTCTGGTCGGTCAGGTGGAAGTGGGCGTGATTATGGCGCCGGGCATGTCACTGCTGCCGCGCGCCATTGCCAATATCAAAAGAAATGCACCTTTGCTGAGAATCGGCGTCGCGGTCGAGCAAAGCAATATTCTGTTGCGCGACCTGCAACTGGGCACGCTGGATTTTATGATTGGCCGCATTCTGGAAAAAGAAAATGCCAACAATCTGGTGTATGAAGAGCTGACCGAAGAACCGGTGTGCATCGTGGCCCGGGTTGGCCATCCGCTGCTGTCGGAAAAAAATCTGCAGCTCAAAGACATCATCGCGTTTCCGTGGATACTGCCACCGAACGGCAGCATCCTCAGACACCGCTTCGATATCATGTTTCTGCGTGCCGGACTGGAAACGCCCACCAACGTGGTGGATACCACATCGCTGCTGCTGGTGACCTCACTGCTGCAGCAGACTGATTCACTGCATGTGATTCCGGTGGAGGTGGCTCAGTACTTTACGTCGCTCAATGCCCTGGCGGTGCTGCCGATTGAACTGCCGTGCAAAATGGATGCCTTCGGGATCATCATGTTAAAAGACAGTATTCTTTCGCCCAGCGCCAATCTGCTGCTCGATGAAGTGCGCCGCCTGGCGCATGAGATGTACGGCTGACGGCACTCCACATTTCAGGGCTGCAACTTCGGGTGGTCGATCAAATCCTTGCCGGGATTTTTTCTTTCGTACCTTTCCAACAAAAATACATTTTGATTTCAAACGCAAAAATCCAGAATCGCAGGGTGTCGCGCCGCGCATCAACGAACGACTCTTTTTCAACACTACACTAGTTTAAGTAATGGCTGCATAAAGAGTCTTGTCATTTAAAAATCGACGGGCTAACATTTTCGAACTGTCAAACAAAGACGTCTGCAAATGAATAATTGATCAGGTTGTGTAGGGTGAAATGCTATTGCACGCTTCGAATCTGCACCGATCCAATTGCAGGCAAATATCGTTGCGACACCTTTCTTAAGGATACTTACACAACTGCCTGCGTGGGTGGAGTATGCGACTTAACTGCAACAGTTTTCAGTTCAATTCAAGAAACAACGGATTAAATTGAATCAATCAATTCGTTTTTAAATAATCTGGTTCAATACTTCAAACCTGGTTGGACTTAAGAATGTCCCTGCCGGCCATTGGTTCAAATGTCTGTGCAACACAATATTGCCTGTCAAATCAATCCCTTAGGATAGTTCAAGCATGTCAGCGGATGTTTTTTGTGCCGATGAAACGGGTTCGCTTTGCCTTTTTGCCCGTCATTCGCGATATCCATATGGATATCAATAATCAAGAAAAATTGATTGGAGTGAAATCTGGCAGCGCCTTAACATTCTTTCAGGCAGCAGTTAAAACAACACCGAAATTCAAAAAAATACAGGAGACGTATGAATAAATTAACAGGACTTTCCTCCGCAACCGGCAGACCGTTTGCCTTGAAACTGATGGTTGCTTCATTGGCTGGGGCAGGGTTGATATCCGGTTCTGCGGTGTGGGCGCAGGAAGTCAAAGCGGCCGATGATGGCGTGGCCGTGGTGGAAGTGTCGGGGGTGCGTGCCTCGATCCAGAGTGCCCAGAAAATCAAACAGGATTCCGATCAGCTGATCGATTCCATCGTTGCCGATGATATCGGTAAATTCCCGGACAACAATGTCGCTGATACCCTGGCACGCGTGGCCGGTGTGCAGGTGCTGCGCACTTCCAGCGAAGCCAATACCGTGCTCATACACGGTCTGCCCGGTATTGAAACCCTGCTCAATGGCCGCGATTATTTCACCACCTTTGGCCGCTTCGTCCAGTTGGCCGATATTCCTTCGGCGATGGTGCAGCGTATTGATGTCTACAAATCACAAAGCGCCGATCTGATCGAAGGCGGTATTGCCGGCACGATCGATGTGCGTACCAACCGTCCGTTTGATTTTAAAGGTTTCAAGGGCATCGTGAATGCCGAAATGGATTATGGCGACAAAGCCAAAAAGGCCGATCCGAATATCAGTACCATGTTTTCCAATCGCTGGGATACGCCGTGGGGCCAGATTGGCGCTCTGATCGGTCTGTCGTATGTGAAAAATGATTATCACGAAGAGCGTGCCTTTGACACGGCACCTTCTCCGAACGGACCTGCCGGCAGCGTCGGACCGTTCGTTATGGGTATCGAAGATATTCCGGGTGTGCGTTCACGCTCGGCAGAAAATCTGGCTTTTCAGTGGCGTCCGAATGCCAATGTTGAACTGTATGCAGAAGGCATGTCGACCCACTTCCTCAATCGCAGTGCAACGGATTTCTTTGTTGGTCTGCCGTATCTTGGCGCCCTGGTCAGTACTACGAACTTCCCCGGCACCAATATCATGAATACCCTGTCGACCACCAACACTTTTACCATTGATTCGACTCAGGCTCTGGGTCAAAGTACGGTAACCCAGCAGGGTGCCATCGGCGGGTCGTGGAAGGTTGCACCGGGCTGGGTGGCTACCACCGAAATCGCCAGAACCATCAGCAACTACAACTGGAACAATCCGATACTGGATACCCGCACCGTAGTGCCGAATGTCAATGTCAACACCAGTGTCAATCAAAGCGGAACACCAAGTTTTTCATACGGTGGCCCAAATTTCTCCATGACCGATCCGAACAACTTCGATATCAATGGCCTGTTTGATCGCTATGGCCAGGATACCGGCAGCTCGACCGTCTGGCGTGCCGACGCCGTGTATACACCGGAAAATCAGGACTTCTTCAAAGAAGTCAGCGCAGGTGTGCGTTTTGCCGATAGAAATGCCGGTTCGATCAAGTCGTTTGAAGGCGAATCCAACGCACCCGGCAATATTGCTGTGACCAGCCTGCCCGGTCTGAATTGCGTCGCACCACCGATGTATGGCAATTATGGTCTGGCTTCCTGGTACACACCCTGCACCAACTATCTGCTCGACAGTATCGGTTCAGTGCGCAATGCTGTGACCGGAACCTCTGCACCGCGTGCGCTGGATCCGGGCTCGTATTTCTCGGATGAAGAGAAAACTTCAACGGTGTATGGTTCTACCAAGGTCGGTATCACAGTCGGCGGTATTCCGGTCGATGCCGTGGCCGGTGTGCGCATCATCAAAACCGATGCCACCACCATTGGTAACAATCTGATTAACGGCACCTATATTTTGAATCCGGTCAAGGATTCCTACAACGACGTGCTGCCCAGTTTGAGCCTGAAATTCCATCTGCGCTCGGATCTGCTGGGTCGTATGGCATTCAGCAAAACAGTGACACGTCCTGGCTTTGATCAGTTGAATCCGGGTACGGCGTTTGTGAACGGTAACGGTAACACGGTGCAGCCAACCGCCAGCGGCGGCAATCCGAATCTGAAGCCGATCACGGCGGATAATCTGGATGGTTCGCTGGAATGGTATTTCGCAACGTCCGGCATGGTCAGTGCCAGCGTATTCCGTCATAATTTTTCCGGCTATATTGCCAACAAGGCTGGCATCGAACAGTTTCAGGGTACCGACTGGCTGGTCACACGGCCGTTCAACACTGACAATGGACATCTGCAGGGAACCGAGCTGAGTTATCAGCAGTTCTACGACAGATTGCCGGGCTGGATGAGCGGTCTGGGATTGCAGGCCAATTTCACGCTGATGAATGGTGGTCTGGAATCCGGTCAGGATACCTATCTGAACGGCAAACCGTTCCAGGGCATGTCCAGAACCGCCTACACCATTACCGGTCTGTACGAAAAGAACGGCTGGTCAGCCCGGGTAGCGTATAACTGGCGCTCCAAATTTACTGACACTTACAATGCCGGAACCATCAACGGAACCAGCTATGATCTGATCGTCAAACCGATTTCGGCCATGGATGCGTCGCTGGCTTACCAGATCAATCCAGCTCTGTCGGTGGCACTGGAAGGCAACAATCTGCTGAATTTCAAATACCAGGATTATTTCAGCAACCCGACCATTACGCCGCGTGACACACGGTATTATGATCGTACCTTCCGGATCGGCATGCACATGAAGTTCTAATACGTAACAGGTAAGACATCTGCTGGAAACAGGACGTTGTTTCGGATCAGCCGGACAACGTCCTTGCCGTATCTGACGGATGAGTTTGTAGGTGCAATGTTATTGCACCCTACAAGTCGGCCCGATGAGAATTGTGCAGCACAAGAAAATATAAGTGGAGACAGACAATGGAAAACAGCAAATTATCCGTACTGGAAAAAGTCGGATTTGGCGCCGGCGACATGGCACTCAACGTGGTGATTTCTACCATGATGTTGCTGATTACTTTTTTTTATACCGATATCTACGGCTTGAAGGTCACCGACCTGGCAGCGCTGTTTTTTGCAGTGAAACTGTTTGGCGCCCTGGCCGATCTGGCCATGGGAAAAATCACCGATACGTTCACTACCCGGTTCGGTCGCTATCGTCCGTATCTGCTGGTGCTGGCGATTCCTTACGGACTGAGTGTGTTCTGCGTGTTCACCACACCCAACTGGGCCTATGACGCCAAGCTGATCTGGGCTTACGGTACGTATATCATCATGACCATGATGACTGCCGGGGTCGGCATTCCCTACATTTCGCTCAACAGTGCACTGACCAATGATCCGAAGGAGCGCCTGTCTTCCAACGGTTACCGGTTGTTTTTCGCCAAGGTCGGCGCGTTCATGGTGACCATCATCGTGCCGAAATTATCCGAATACTGGGGCGCCGGCAATCCTGCGGTCGGCTATCAGTCCGCCATGGCCGTGATGGCGGGCATGGGTGTGGTGCTGTTTGCGTTCTGTTTTTTTACCACCACTGAACGCGTCCTGCATGTCGTGGAACGTCAGTCGCTGCTGAGCCAGTTTCGGGTCTTGAAGAATAATGACCAGTGGCTGATCCTGTGCGGCGTGTGCGTGACCGGTACGATAGGTTACGTACTGCGTGGTTCCACTGCGGTGTATTACGCCAAGTATGTGCTGGGCTGTAATACCGTGGAAATTTCTTCCTTTCTGGCCACCGGTGTAGCCGCCGCAATTCTGTCGATGATCGCGTCAACCTGGGTCACCAAATTTTATTGTAAGGTCAAACTGTTTCGCTACACCCAGCTCGCAGTTGGCGCGATCAGTCTCATCACTTACCTGATGGTTAAGCCCGGTGATATGGTGCTGGCATTTGTACTGTACTTTACGCTGTCGTTTGTGGTGGATCTGCACGCTCCGATCTTCTGGTCGGCGATTGCCGAAACCATCGATTATGGCCAGGTCAAAACAGGCAAGCGGGTTTCCGGGCTGGCGTTTGGCGGCATTTCGGTCTGCCAGAAAATTGGCATGGGCATCGCCGGGATTCTGGTCGGTCTGCTGCTGACCTACTTCAATTACCAGCCGAATCAGGTGCAGTCGGCCTTTACCATGAATGGCATTGCACTGATCTTTACCGTTATTCCCGGACTGTTCCATTTCATTATGGGCCTGCTGATGTTTGGTTACCGCATCAGTGATCAGCGCTACAGTGAAGTCAAGCAGCAAATGGTTCAAAAAGGCTATTTGTCCAGTCCGGCGCCAACCACCTGTTGATGTGATTCCATGAAAAAAATAAATACACCTTTAATTCTGCAGCGCGCCGACCCGCATATTTACCGGCACAGCGACGGTTACTATTACTTCACCGCTTCGGTGCCGGAATATAACCGGATCGAAGTGCGGCGTGCCACCACCATCGCCGGTCTGGCGCAGGCCACCCCGAAAGATGTCTGGACCAAACCGGACAGTGGCCCAACCAGCAATCTGATCTGGGCCCCGGAGCTGCATTTCATTCAGGGTGCCTGGTATATTTATTTTGCCGCCGCACCGAGCAGTGCCATCAAAAACAAGCTGTTTCAGCACCGCATGTATGCCATCAGTACCACTAGCCCGAATCCACTGGAAGGCGAGTGGACCTTTCTGGGACAGATTGATACCGGTATCGATACGTTCTGTCTGGACGCCACCACGTTTGCCCATCTTGGCCAGCTGTATTACCTGTGGGCGCAAAAAGATGAACAGATCGAGGGCAACTCAAATCTGTATATCGCCCCGATGGCGTCGCCCTGGAAGCTGGCCGGTAAGCCGGTCATGCTGAGCAAACCGGAACTGGACTGGGAAATACGCGGGTTCTGGGTCAATGAAGGTCCGTCGGTTTTAAAGCGCAACGGCAAAATCTTCATCACCTACTCGGCCAGCGCCACCGATGAAAACTATGCAATGGGTTTGCTGTGGGCCGATGACAGCGCCGATGTGCTCGATCCGAAATCCTGGACCAAGTCGACCGAGCCGGTCTTCAAAACCTGTTATGAACACGGCATCTACGGTCCTGGTCATAACAGCTTTACTCAGGGTGAACAGGGTGACGATGTGCTGCTGGTGTATCACGCACGCACCTACACGGAGATTGTCGGCGACCCACTCTGGAATCCGGACCGTCATACCTTCGTCAAAAAGCTGAACTGGGATCTGCACGGCATGCCGGTGTTTGGCCTGGCGTCAGACAGTTAACCGCGGTTTTCCATGGACATCAAAAAATCATCCTTCGGCCATCTGCCCAACGGCAGTGAAGTATTCCAGTATGTGCTGACCAATGATGCCGGCATGCAGGTCGACATCATTACTTACGGGGCCATTATCAGGGCCATTCATGTGCCGGACCGCCACGGCATCGTGGCCGATGTGGTTCTGGGATATGACAACCTGCAGCAGTATTATGACGACCGTAATTATATTGGTGCCGTCATCGGCCGCTATGCCAACCGGATTGCAGCTGCCCGGTTCGAGCTCGATGGGTCGCGTTATGCGCTGAATAAAAATGACGGCGACAATCATTTGCACGGCGGAGTCAGCGGATTTCACAAGGTGCTCTGGAGCGCAGCAGAAGACGTGCAGGCGCAACAGGTAAGCCTCACCCTGCAGTACCGGAGCCCGGACGGTGAACAGGGTTATCCCGGAAATCTGGATGTGCGTGTGCGCTATGAGCTAAGTCAGGACAACGAACTGACGGTGCAGTATCAGGCCAGCACCGATCAGGCCACGCCGGTCAATCTGACCCAGCACAGTTATTTCAATCTGGCCGGCAGCCCCACCATTCTGGCGCACCGGCTGATGATCTGTGCCGACGCGTATACACCGGTTGACCGCCAGCTGTTACCCGCGGCCGCACACAGTCCGGTAGCACAGACGCCGTTCGATTTTCGCAGCGCACGGGCCATCGGTGCGCAGATCGGTGAGCGCGATGCGCAACTCCAGTTTGGCCAGGGTTATGACCATAACTTTGTTTTGAATAAATCAGGGCCGCAGCAGCCGGAGCTGGCAGCGCGGGTATGTGATCCTGATTCTGGTCGGCAGCTCGACATTTGCACGACGGAGCCCGGTTTGCAGTTTTACAGCGGTAATTTCCTCAACGGAACCCTGACCGGTAAAAACCGTGTATTCTCGCATCGTTTTGGATTCTGTCTGGAACCGCAGCATTTTCCCGATTCGCCCAATCGCAGTGATTTTCCGAACTCCGTGTTGCGTCCCGCTGAACTGTATTCGACCTCCACGGTGTATCGATTTTCAGTGCAAAAATAACAGAGAGCTGGGTCTGACTTATGCAACTATTCCTTGATTCACACAATCAACTGGGCGAATGTGTTTTGTGGTGCGAAAAAACGCAGGCCCTGTTCTGGACTGATATCGTCGCCGGAAAACTATGCCGACTGACCGTGCCGGGCAAGGTCAAGACTGAATGGGCCATGCCGGAACCACTGGCCAGCTTTGCGCTGACCGATCAGGACGATATCCTGCTGCTGGGACTGGCCAGCCGTCTGGCATTTTTTTCCCTGTCCACGCACACCATCACCACCATCTGCAGCGTCGAAGCGGATCTGCCCACGACCCGCATCAATGATGGCCGTTGCGACCGTGCGGGCCGCTTTGTGTTCGGTACGCTCAATCAGGAACCCGGGCGGGCCCGACTGGCCAGCTTTTACCGGTTGAACCATGACCTGGTACTGGAGCGGCTGCCGCTGGCGCCGGTTGCCATCGCCAACAGCATCTGCTTTAGCCCGGACGGTGCGCGCATGTATTACTGTGACTCGCTGGCCAAAGCGATTTACTGCTGTGATTATGATAACGACAGTGCTGCAGCCTTTGTACCGCAACTGTTTACCGATCTGCGCGATCAGGCAGGTGTGCCGGACGGATCGGTGGTGGATGCGGCCGGATACCTGTGGAACGCCGTGTGGGGCGGTGCTGCAGTCAAGCGCTACAGTCCGGATGGACTTTGTGTGCTGCAGCTTGATCTGCCAGTTTCGCAGCCAACCTGCCCGGCGTTTGGCGGCGCAGATTTCAACACGCTGTTTGTCAGCAGCGCCACCGATGAGCTCACTCCTGAAGCCCTGTCTGCGCAGCCTCTGGCCGGCGCACTGTTTGCGCACCAGTTTGCCGGCCTGCGCGGACTGCCCGAGCAGCGTTTCCTGACAAGTGTAGGGTGCAATAACATTGCACCCTATGCATGAGCTGCCGGTTCAACTCTTTTGCATCCCGATACCCGTTTCAATATCAGGTTCAATTAATAAGTGATTGGAAAGGAATGACGGGAAACTTTAAGATCGTGCCATTGCATGTCAGTCAACTGGCAAAAATGTGGTCTTAAAATAATTCAAAGGATGCTCATGTCGGAAGCCAAAAAGAAAATTGAATTGCGTTCAGCGCAGTGGTTCGGTACCCAGGACAAAAATGGATTCATGTACCGCAGCTGGATGAAAAATCAGGGTATTCCTGATCACGAGTTTCAGGGCAAGCCGATCATCGGCATCTGCAACACCTGGTCGGAACTGACTCCCTGCAACGCGCACTTTCGGCAGCTGGCCGAGCATGTCAAAAAAGGCATCCTGGAAGCGGGCGGCTTTCCGGTGGAGTTTCCGGTGTTTTCGAACGGCGAATCCAATCTGCGCCCGACCGCCATGCTCACCCGCAACCTGGCCAGCATGGATGTGGAAGAATCAATCCGCGGCAATCCGATGGACGCCGTCGTGCTGCTGGTCGGCTGCGACAAGACCACACCTGCTTTGCTCATGGGTGCGGCCAGTTGCGATATTCCCACCATCGTCGTGACCGGCGGGCCGATGTTGAACGGCAAGCTCAACGGCAAGGATATCGGTTCCGGAACCGCCGTGTGGCAATTGCACGAACAGGTCAAGGCCGGTGCCATTACCATGCATCAGTTTATGTCGGCCGAATCCGGCATGTCCCGTTCGGCCGGTACCTGCAACACCATGGGTACCGCCTCCACCATGGCCTGCATGGCTGAAGCGCTGGGAACCTCGCTGCCGCACAATGCCGCCATTCCGGCGGTAGATTCGCGCCGCTACGTGCTGGCACACATGTCCGGGATTCGCATCGTGGAAATGGTCTGGGAAGATTTGCGTCTGTCCAAAGTCCTGACCAGACAGGCGTTTGAAAATGCCATCTGCGTCAATGCTGCCATCGGCGGTTCGACCAATGCTGTGATTCATCTGAAAGCCATTGCCGGGCGCATCGGCGTTGATCTGGAACTGGACGACTGGACCAGAGTCGGGCGCGGCGTGCCCACGATTGTCGATCTGATGCCGTCCGGGCGCTATCTGATGGAAGAGTTTTATTACGCCGGTGGCTTGCCGGGTGCGATCAGGCGGCTGGGCGACAGCACGATATTACCCAATCCGGATGCGCTAACCGTCAACGGCAAATCGATCTGGGAAAACTGTCAGGACGCGCCGGTGTATAACGACGAAGTGATCCGGCAGATCGACAATCCGTTACTCAGTGACGGTGGCATCTGCATATTGCGCGGCAATCTGGCCCCGAACGGTGCCGTATTGAAGCCGTCGGCCGCCTCACCGCATCTGATGCAGCATCGCGGCAAGGCAGTGGTATTTGAAGATTTTGATCATTACAAAACACGCATAGTTGATCCGGATCTGGAGGTCGATGCGAGCTCGGTTCTGGTCATGAAAAATTGCGGACCGAAAGGTTATCCAGGCATGGCCGAAGTCGGTAATATGGGCCTGCCGCCCAAGCTGCTCGCGCAGGGTGTCACCGACATGGTGCGCATATCCGATGCGCGCATGAGTGGCACCGCCTACGGCACCGTGGTACTGCATGTTGCGCCGGAAGCGATGGCCGGCGGCGCGCTGGGTATTGTGCAGGACGGTGATCTGATCAGTCTGGACTGCCACAACGGCACGCTCAATATTGAGCTGTCCGACGCCGAGATTGCACAGCGTCTGGCAGCCAGAGTGCAACCGGCAGCAGTCGGTTTCAAAGGCGGCTACCAGCAGCTCTACATCGATCATGTACTGCAGGCTGATCAGGGTTGCGACTTCGACTTTCTGGTCGGTCAGCGTGGCGCGGTGGTGCCGAAACATTCACATTAATTTCAATATACAGACAGGGAGGCAGTATGTTGCTGCTGCAATTTACTACTGAAACAGATCAGCGCCGTATCGGCATGCTGGACGGCGAGGTTGTGCATATCATTCAGAATTATCTGTCCACCTATGCACTGGCTCAGGACGCAATCCGCAAAAAAGTCAGTCTGGCGCAACTCGCCCAGGAAAATCTCGGCACGGAAACCTGTGCGTATGCAGCACTGGCTGACAGTGGCCGCCTGCTTGCGCCGCTCGATCACGCCGACCCGGCACACAGCTATGTCACCGGTACCGGTCTGACCCATCTGGGCAGCGCCGATGCGCGTGACGCCATGCATAAAAAAATCGGCGGTGCCGTCGAATCACTCAGCGACAGCATGAAAATGTTTCGCATGGGGGTGGAAGGTGGCAAACCAGCTGCCGGCTCGGACGGCGTGCAGCCCGAATGGTTTTATAAAGGCAATGGCAGCATCGTTTGCGCCAGTGGTCAGCCGATACCGATGCCGGATTTTGCGCTGGACGGTGGCGAAGAGCCGGAGATTGCCGGTCTGTATGTGATCGGCGATGACGGCACGCCGTGCCGGGTTGGTTTTGCGATCGGCAACGAATTTTCCGATCATGTCACCGAACGACAGAATTATCTGTACCTGGCCCATTCCAAACTGCGCTATTGCGGTGTCGGCCCGGCGTTACTGGTAGGTGAATTGCCAGCGCACATTGCCGGCACGTCGCGCATCGTCGATAGCCACGGCAAGATTCGCTGGGAAAAAGATTTTTTGAGCGGCGAGCAAAACATGTCGCACAGTATCGCCAATCTGGAACATCATCATTTCAAATACAGCGTGTTCCGCCAGCCCGGTGACGTACATATTCATTTCTTCGGTACTGCAACTCTCAGCTTTGCCGACGGCATTGCCGTTGAGCCGGGCGAAACCTTTGAAGTCGAAGCGCCGCTGTTCGGCCCGCCATTGAAGAATCAACTCAAACGCATTCCATCTCACTACACCCGAGTACAGACCTTATGACTATTTCAGGAAACGCCTTGATCGGTGGCAGAGCCGTGCGCGGTAATGGCGGCAGCTTTTGCGCTTTTGATCCGGCTCTGCAGGAAAAAATTGCACCGGAAATTTACATCGTTGATGAGCAGCAGATCGCTCTGGCCTGCGAACTGGCCGAGGCCGCGTTCGAACCCTTTCGTGCGTTGAGCAATGCTGTACGCGCCACGTTTCTGGAAACCGTGGCCGAAGAAATCCTGGCAGTGGGCGATGCGCTGATCGTGCGCGCCATGGCCGAATCCGGATTGCCGCATGCCCGCCTGGAAGGCGAACGCGGACGTACCGTCGGACAGTTGAAATTATTTGCCGACCTGCTGCGTGAAGGTAGCTGGACGGATCTGCGCATCGACAGCGCCCTGCCGCAGCGTGTGCCACCACGGCCGGAACTGCGCATGCGCAAAATCGGACTCGGTCCGGTCGCGGTCTTTGCGGCCAGCAATTTCCCGCTGGCGTTTTCAGTTGCCGGTGGCGACACTGCTGCTGCGTTTGCGGCCGGTTGTCCAGTTGTGGTCAAAGCCCATTCGGCCCATCCCGGTACCTCGGAACTGGTCGGACAGGCCATCGTCACAGCCGTTGCCCGTTGCGGATTGCCGGCAGGCGTTTTCGCGCTGCTGACCGGCAGCGGTAATGGCATCGGTCAGGCACTGGTACGTCACCCGTCCATCCAGGCAGTCGGCTTTACCGGTTCGCGCTCCGGTGGTCTGGCGCTCATGGCCGTGGCTGCTGCACGGCCGGTGCCGATACCGGTGTATGCCGAAATGAGCAGCATCAATCCGCTGCTGCTGTTGCCGCAGGCGATGAAAAGCCGCGCCGAGCAGATCGCCCAGGGCTTTGCCGCTTCGTTGACCATGGGCGTCGGGCAGTTCTGCACCAACCCGGGTCTGGTGCTGGCACTCGATGATGCACATCTGGCGCACTTTGCCGAAACTGCCAAGGTTGCACTGGGTGAAGTGAACCCGGCCACGATGCTCTCAACCGGCATAGCTGGCAGCTACCGTCAGGGTGTTAATGCCATGCACACCCATGCTGATGTCGTGACGCTGCTGCAACAACCGAATGAAGGCGGCAAAGGCGGATCGGCATTGTTTCTGACCAGTGCCGACGCCTTTTTAAACAAACATGAATTGGGTGCCGAGATTTTCGGACCGGCCTCGTTGCTGGTAGCGTGCCGGGATACCACGCAAATGCTGGCCGTGATCCACAATCTGGAAGGGCAACTGACCGCCACCATCCAGATGGATGACGCCGATCTGGAACTGGCACAACAGCTGTTGCCGGCACTGGAACGCAAAGTGGGACGGATACTGGTCAACGGTTTTCCGACCGGCGTCGAAGTGTCCACTGCCATGGTGCATGGCGGACCGTTCCCGGCCACATCCGATGGCAGGAGCAGCTCAGTCGGTACCGCAGCAATCGAACGCTTTCTGCGTCCGGTCTGTTATCAGAATTTTCCGACGGCATTGCTTCCCGAAGCCATGCGGGATGATAATGCCCCGATGGTATGGCGTCGGCGCGATGGCGCGCTGACCGGACTGACAACGGGGGATGCTCAATGAACAAGGCAGCAAGCTATGCCAGCCTGTCGGGCAAGCGGGTCTTTGTCACCGGCGGCGGCAGCGGTATAGGAGAAGAAATTGTCAGCGCGCTGGCGCGCCAGGGTGCCCAGGTGGCGTTTGTGGACATTGCGGTAGAAGCCAGTCAGGCGTTATGTCAGAAACTGGCGCAGCAGGGTTGTCCGGCTCCGCTGTTTCGCGCCTGTGATATTCGCGATATCGACGCACTCAAACAGGTCATGGCCGAACTGGTCACGCAGATCGGTGACTTTGATGTGTTGGTCAACAATGCGGCCAACGACCAGCGTCATGCCACACCCGAGGTGTCGGTGGAATACTGGAATGAGCGCATCGCCATTAACCAGCGCCCGATGTTTTTCACCTGTCAGGCGGTGTTCGACGGGATGAAACGCAGTGGCGGCGGCTCGATCATCAACATCAGTTCGATCTCCTGGCATATCAAGGCCGGCGGATATCCGGTGTATGCCACCACCAAGGCGGCCGTACTGGGACTGACGCGTGGCCTGGCGCGCGAATATGGCGCTGCCGGAATTCGGGTCAACACGGTCACGCCCGGCTGGGTCATGACACAGCGTCAGCTCGACCATTGGGTTGACGACGCGGCCCGCATCGAAATCAAAAATAATCAATGTTTGCCCGGTATGCTCATGCCCGAGCACATTGCAGCGATGGTGCTGTTTCTGGCTGCCGATGACAGTGCCATGTGCACTGCGCAGGAATTTATCGTTGACGCCGGCTGGGTTTAACTTCTGTCGTCGTGTTTGATTAACCATTCTGACCAATAATAACTATGACTACTCTGAAAATTGCCGTTGCAGCCGCTTTAATGACACTTGCCGGATTCACGCTGGCTGCCGATCCGGTCCACATTGCCATCGACACCGGCAAGCCCGGCGCCGTCATCAACAAGGATGTCTACGGGCAGTTTGCCGAGCATCTGGGCAGCGGCATTTATGGTGGCATGTGGGTTGGTCCAGACTCGCCGATTCCCAACACCAGAGGCTGGCGTAACGACGTCATTGGCGCGCTGAAAAATCTGCACGTACCGCTGGTGCGCTGGCCGGGCGGCTGCTTTGCCGACGAATATCACTGGCGCGAAGGGATCGGCGCAGCCACTGCCCGTCCGGTCAAGGTCAATACCAACTGGGGTGGCGTGACCGAGAGCAACGCAGTCGGCACGCACGAATTTTTTGATCTGGTTGACCAGCTCGGTGCCGAGGCCTACGTCAACGGCAACCTGGGTTCGGGTACGGTGCAGGAAATGGCCGAGTGGCTGGAATACATGACTGCCGAGGGCACCTCGACGCTGGCCGAGTTGCGCCGCAAAAACGGTCATGCCGCACCGTTCAAGGTCAAGTATTTCGCGATCGGCAATGAAGCCTGGGGTTGTGGCGGCAACATGACTGTCCAGCACTATACCGATCTGTACAACCAGTACGCCAGCTTCCTGAAAACGCCCAGGGAAGATACCCCGCTGTTCATCGCCGCTGGCGGCCATGATGAAGACACCAGCTGGTCGGATTATCTGAGCGCGCATATCCACGAACAGTGGAACATGCACTTTGATGCCGTCAGTTTTCATTACTACACCTTGCCCACCGGCGTGTGGGAGAAAAAAGGTCAGGCTACCGGTTTCGCCGAAGATCAGTGGATCTCTGCGTTGAAGAACACGCTGCATATCGATACGCTCATCAGCAACAATGTCGCCAAACTCGACAAACACGATCCCAACAAAAAAATTGCCTTCGATGTGGATGAGTGGGGCACGTGGTATGACGTGGAGCCCGGCACCAATCCCGGTTTCCTGTTCCAGAAAAACACCATGCGCGACGCCATTGTTGCCGCACTCAACTTCAATATTTTCCACAGCCATGCCGACCGGGTGCGCATGACCAGTATCGCGCAGATGGTCAACGTGTTGCAGTCCATGATTGTGACGGATAACGAAAAAATGCTGCTTACGCCGACTTACTATGCGTATCAGATGTACGTGCCGTTTCAGGGTGCTACGGTATTGCCGGTCCATATCCAGCACAATCCTGACTACCGGTTTGGCGGGCTCAGCATTGCGGAACTGAGTGCCTCGGCAGCGCGCGCGGTTGACGGGAAGTTGCTGGTGTCGGTGGTGAATACCAACCCGGGCAAAGCGGTGGATGTCGTGCTGGATATGCCGGCGCAAAAATTCAGCGGACAGCTGCTCACGGCCAAGACCATGGATGCGTTGAATACCTTTGCGCAGCCGGACCAGGTGCATCCGGTGCCATACCGTGTGGTGGCTGTAAAAGGCAAGCTGACGCTGAGCCTGCCGCCGATGTCGGTAGTGGTATTGACCGCAGAATAAAAAAGGAACTTTCCGTAGGGTGTAATGTTATTGCACCCTACTATTACAACTGAATCAAATAATTCAACCCGAAAACAGATAAAAAGTATGGTGAACAGAAAATCGATGGTCGCGACAGCGCTGGCCATGCTTCTCGCTGCCTGCGGCGGAGGTGGCGGTGGTTCTGCTGCAGTGGTCACCCCTCCCGTGACAACGGCACCAACCCCACTGGTGACCTTCAACAACGCGCTGATTCACGATACCGACCTGGTCGTGGCGGGCAGCACCTATTATATTTTCGGCTCACACCTGACCGCCGCCAAGTCCACCGATCTGATGAACTGGACCACCTTTGCCAACGGTGTCAATGCGACCAACCCGCTGTTTGCCAATGTACTCACCGATCTGACTGCGACCTTCAGCTGGTCAACCGTGACCGACCTGTGGCGTCCGGCCGTGTTCCAACTGCCGGATGGTAAATTCTATATGTACTACGATTCCTGTCAGGGCAGCTCACCGCTGTCGGCCATGGGCGTGGCGGTGGCTGATCAGATTGGCGGACCGTATGTGAATAAAGCCACCATCCTCAAGTCCGGCACAGGTGTGGCGAATTATGATCAGACGGTGATGCCGAATGTGATCGACCCGTATCTGTTTTATGATGCCGCGCACAAGCTGTGGATGATTTACGGCTCGTATTCCGGCGGGATATTTATTCTGGCTATTGACCCGGCTACTGGTCTGCCGGTGGCCGGTCAGGGCTATGGCAAGCATTTAATGGGCGGGAACAACTCGCCGATTGAAGGTTCCAACGTTCTGTATGTGCCACAGACTGGCTACTATTATCTGTTCTCCGCGTTTGGCGGCATGGCTTCCAGCGACGGCTACAACATTCGCGTGGCGCGCTCGACCAATCCTGACGGCCCGTATCTGGATGGACTGGGCAACGACATGGCCGGCGTAAAATCGAATCTGAGTCTGCCGTTTCCAGATTCAGCCACAATCGCACCATACGGTCAGGAATTGCTGGGTAACTATCAGTTTGGTCTGGCCAACGGTGAAACCGGCACACCACCCGGTTATGTGTCGCCGGGCGGCGCCTCGACTTACTACCGGGCAGCGAGCAATGAATACTTCATCATTTTCCATACGCTGTTTCCCAATCAGGGCAATTATTTTGAAGCGCGCGTGCACGCCATGTACATCAATGCCGATGACTGGCCGGTGATTGCACCGCTGCGCTATGCACCGTTGAGTTTGAACCCGACCGCGTTGAACCCGACGGTGGCCAGTACCGATGTCCCCGGCAGCTACAAAGTGGTTAATTTTGGCAAGACGATTTCCGGCTCCATCAACAATTCACAGGTGGTGCAGTTCAATGCCGACGGCACGCTGTCCGGTGCGCTCAGCGGAAGTTGGACTTACAAGGGGGCCAACGCGGCCAGTCCGAACGTGACCAACATTACCATCGCATCCGCTGGCGGTGGCGTGTTTAATGGTGTGTTGTCGCGCCAGTTCAACAGCAGTTCCAACAGTTTTGAAGTCACCTTCTCCGCGCTGTCAATTGGCGGCGTGACGCTTTGGGGTATCAGGACCGGAACCTGACCCTCCCGTTGTTCCCGCCAAAAACCGCGGGAATGATGGGGTCGCCTAGACGGCGTGCTGAGCGGAAAAAATGGCTTTTTAGAATTTATGACACAGCAGCGTTAAAGGAAATGGCATGTTAATGCGATCGATCATCAAGACATTATTTTTTGCATGCCAGTTCATGCTGACAGCCCACGCCGCTGAAGTCAGCGTGCATGATCCGGTCATGGCTAAAGAAGGCGACCGCTATTATGTCTACAGCACCGGTCCCGGCATCACTTTTTACAGTTCCGCAAATATGGTGGACTGGCAGCCGGAAGGGCCGATTTTCAAGGATGAACCTGGCTGGGCCCGTAACGCCGCACCGGCCTTCAACGGCCATGTCTGGGCCCCCGATGTGCAGTTCCATCACGGCCAATACTATCTGTATTACTCGGTGTCCGGCTTTGGCAAAAACGCGTCGGCAATTGGCGTAGCCACCAGCCCCACCCTGAATCCGCGCGCGCCCAACTATCACTGGCAGGATCAGGGCATGGTGCTGCAGTCGGTGCCATTGCGTGATGACTGGAATGCGATCGATCCGAATATTGTCGAAGACAGTGCCGGACAGGGCTGGATGGTGTTTGGTTCGTTCTGGAGCGGCATCAAGCTGGTCCGGCTGGATGACAGCTGGACGCATCTGAAGGAACCGCAGGAATGGCATGCCGTTGCGCGTCGTGCCACCACCGCCAACACAAACTCCAGCGCCGACGGTGAAGCCGGTCCGCAGGAAATCGAAGCGCCGTTTATTTTCAGGAAAAACAATTACTACTATTTATTTGTCTCATGGGGACTGTGCTGCCGCGGGGCAAACAGCACCTATCACCTGATGATAGGTCGCTCCCGTTCCGTGACCGGACCGTATCTGGATAAAGAGGGTCGCGACCTGGCCAAAGGTGGGGGCAGCCTGGTGGTTGAAGGCACCCGTGAATGGAAGGCGCTGGGTCACAACAGTGCCTACAGCATGGATGGCAAAGATTATCTGGTGCTGCACGCCTATGAGACTGCCGACAATTATCTGCAAAAGCTCAAGATCATGGAAATGCACTGGGACAGTGACCTGTGGCCGGTGGTTGACGTGCAGGATCTGAACCGTTACAAAAGCCGCTTGATGCAGCAATAGTGATCATTCGCCTGGTTCTGTCTGGAATGCTGTGGCTGTGTCTGAGTCAGGCCTGTGCCGAGCCGTTGCAGTTATTTCCGCTGTCCGATGTGCGTCTGACCGAGGGGCCTTTTCTGGACGCGCAGAATACCGATCTGCAGTATCCGATGGAACTCGATCCCGACAAACTGCTCGCGCCGTATCTGCGCGAATCCGGGTTGGTACCAAAACAGCCCAGTTACGGCAACTGGGAGTCGTCCGGGCTGGACGGTCATATGGGCGGCCACTACCTGTCAGCCCTGGCGCTGATGTTTGCCTCAACCGGCGACCTGGCGGTACTGGCGCGCCTGAATTACTTTGTCGCCGAACTCAAACGCTGCCAGACCAACAGCGGCACCGGCTATCTGGGCGGCATACCCGGCGGCATGAATGAAGTGCTCGCCGATGTTGCAGAGATGACCGGCCAGCAGGACTGGCTGGGGGCCGCCCGGTTTTTCTGGCAGTCGGTGGTTGCCCATCGCACGGTAGCGATCGGCGGCAACAGCGTCAAAGAACATTTTCATGATGAAAATGATTTCTCGTCCATGCTCGATGAAGTGGAAGGACCGGAAACCTGCAACACCTACAATATGCTCAAGCTGACCGAAATGCTGTTTCTGAATCGGCCCAACGGTGAGTATGGCGACTATTACGAGCGGGCCCTGTACAACCATATTCTGTCGTCCCAGCACCCCGGGACGGGCGGATTTGTTTACTTCACACCCATGCGGCCCAACCACTACCGGGTGTATTCACAGGTCGACAAGGCGATGTGGTGCTGTGTGGGTTCTGGTCTGGAAAGTCAGGCCAAATATGGTGCGTTCATCTATGCGCAAACGATTGATGCCGTAGCGCCTGGCGAACAGCAGCCCGAGGTTGATCATCATTTGTTATACGAGAACGACGGCTGGTGTGGCCGTGCCTTTTCAACTTCGCATGAAATTGGCGACCTGGGCCGGATTGGATCTAATGACCGAGCCTAGCCAAATACCCGATTCATCGGATGTGACCTACAACTTCCGTGGCTATGAGCATCGCATTCAGACCAGTTATGCACCTGGTCCGTCGATTTCAGTCAATCATGAAGGTGTGCTACGTCAGTAATTCCGGTGCGGCCCGGAGTTGTCCAATGCGTGTCCAATGCGCTGGCTGCTGGCGTTGGCATTCTCCAAAGCGACCTTTAACAAAAACGAATTACAGTGAGAATTTACTGCACATGCTCGGGTTGATTCTGTCTGATGTAAGAGCGAATCAGGACAATGATTTTATCTTCCAGTTCCTTTTGCGACAGCAGGCCGATATCCCGTATCAGTGCCGAGCGGATCACGCCTGTGACGGCGCTGGATAAAACAAAAATATCCATCTCGGTCAAGTGTGGCAGGTCTTTGAAGAAATGCGCTGCCATGGGCGAATTGAGCAGGTTGGTGATCTGTTGAACGGACTGATCCAACCCTTTCATGCCCTGTTGATTCAGGGCGATTTCCAATAAAATTTTCCGCACCTGATGACGGCCGTCAAAGGCATTCAGCAGGATGCTGATCAAGAGTCGCAGTTTGTCGGAATCGTCGTGGGTGTCTAAAAACTGTTCGGTAATTTTCGCGATGGTTGCGTCAATTTCCCGTTTTCCGAGTGCCGCCAGAATTTCCTGTTTGTTGGAAAAATACTGGTACAGCGTACCGATGGAAACGCCGGCGACCTCGGCGATGCGGTTGGTGGTCAGTCCTTCGAGTCCCTGCTTGTTTAATATACGAATGCTGGCTTCGAATATCAGTTCCAGTTTATCCCGGGAACGTGCCTGATGCGGGCTGCGACGCTTGACTGTCGAGGCGGTTTGGCTTTCCATATTTCATCTCCTTAACGCAAAACGAACTCCAGATTACCTGACTTTAAATACGCCGTCATCATACCCTTGGCAATATATTTGCCAATCCTGCTCAACTTGTTGCGCACATTTTTTTGCAGCAACAAGAAGTTTGTTTTTCCACTTAACTTTGTGCCCAAAAGCAATCAGTTCATCGGCGATGGCGGAGCCGTCGCGACCGGCGCTGCGTAAATGCGCGCTGGCAACTATCTGACCCAGGGTGGTCATGCTTTTGTGTAACGCCGGCATGCTGTGTTCGTGCCGGTTCAGGATGATGCGGTCTTCGGAAGGTTGCAGGGCGCGCAGGACGTAGCCTTTGTCGCCCATTTTTACGGCTGTCAGGAACGCCATGGAAACCGCCTGCATGCGCCGTTCGATAGCCACCACGCGATGTGCCTCGCTGTCGAACTGGGGCTGTTTCACCGGACAGTTTCTGGCCAGCGCGGACGGCAGGGCATGTTTCAGGTCCAGCAGGTAATTGGCATCCGGCGAGCCTTTTCCGTTGACCAGTATCGTGTAGCGATCCACACCCAGGCTACCGGTACCGGCAATGCGGCGCGCCACATCGAGTACTTCATAAAATTGCGGATTTGGTTGGGTTTTGGCATACGCATGAATCAGCCTGGTTACTCTGGCTTTTTGCGTACCGGATACCGCCAACGCTTTTTTACCGTCGATATGGAGCAGCCGGTATTTTTTGTGCCCGCGGCCGGTCAGTATGGTGCGCCGGTCCAGATGCAGTGCGCGTTGCCGTTCCCGCAGGTCGTCGAGCAACTGACGAATGATGCCGCTTGAAATTTCGCGCTCCACCCAGGTCGCCTTGCCGCAGGTGAGCGCATGGGCATAAGCTTCGATGACGGTCTGGGACAGCGCATCGGCTTCCTCAGCGTTGAGCGACAGGGTGGCAGCACCGACCTGAATGCTGGTAATCAGACGCACCAGTTCCCAGCTCAGCGGTGCCAGCGCGGCTTCATCGAAATCGTTCATGTCGAAGTAGGTCAGCCGGTTGTCGCCCTTGTAGCTGCCAAAATTTTCCAGATGCAGGTCGCCGCAATTCCAGGTCAGCGGCGCGGTCTTGAAGATCGAAGTAGTGGGGAGCCGTGCATAAAACAGATGGCAGGTGCCGCGCAGGAACACAAACGAGTTCTGGCGCATGTTGTGGTATTTCATGGCCAGGCGCTGTGGGTCGCGACCGCGGTTGAAATCGGCGATACACGCAATGACATCGATCATTTTGTTTCCTTCATGCTGTGAGAGGCGACTGACCCGCAGATTATTTGCCAAATATATCCTGTCTGCAACCACATATTTTCAACATTGGCTATTCTCTTGCCGGCAAGCTACAATGCCCGCCATGAATTCACCAGCCAGCTTTCTCGATTCCGCTCAGATATCTGCGCACTGTACTGCACGTGCGCAAACGGTTCTGATCGACGTGGTGCAGCAAACCGGATCCACCAATTCCGATTTGCTGGGCCGGCTGGCGTCGCTGACCGGTCCGATACTGCTGGTGGCCGAACACCAGAGCGCCGGGCGCGGGCGGGCCGGGCGCAGCTGGCTGTCCGGGGCCGGCGCGTCACTGACCTTTTCAGTGGCCTGGCCGTTTGCACAGTCTGCGCAGGCGCTGCTGGGTTTGCCGCTGGTAGTCGGCGTGGCACTGGCCGAGGCGCTGGCAACACTGCAGGTTCCGGTGCAGCTGAAATGGCCCAACGATGTGCAGAGGAATGGTAAAAAGCTGGCTGGCGTGCTGGTCGAATCCGCTACACATGGGCAACATACCTGGGCAGTCATCGGTATCGGACTGAATCTGCTGGTGCCGGAAGAACTGGAGCAGCGCATCGGCCATGCAGTGGCCGATGCGACCTGGCTGGCCCAGATGGACCGAAATCAGCTGCTGGCGATGTTGCTCAATCATCTGGTAGCGGCGCTGGAGCAGTTTGAACAATCCGGCCTGACAAGCTTTCTGGAACGCTGGAATGCACTGCATGCCCATGCCGGAATGCACGTGAATTTGATTGAACAGGGCAAAATTATCCGGCACGGGATTGCAACCGGTGTGAATCAGCAGGGCTGTCTGATGCTGCAGGACGAACACGGCGCGCTCAGTGCAGTGATGGCCGGCGACGTTTCTTTGAGAACAGGGTGAACCCGCGATGCTGTTATTAATCGATGCAGGTAATACACGGATTAAATGGGCCGTGCTGGACCCGGCAGCGCCTGCCGCGCTGGGCGTATGGCTGAAGCAGGGTTCGGTATCGTATCTGGATTTTGCGCAGCTCCAGCCGATGTGGGCGGTGTACCCGATCCGGCGCGCCATTATTTCGAACGTGGCCGGTGCTGTCGTGCAGACGCAACTGACCGCTGCGATTGGTAGCCAGGTGGAGCTGGAATGGTTTGCCGCACAGTCCAGCCGGGCCGGACTGACCAATCATTATCAAAACCCGCAGCAGCTCGGCAGCGACCGCTTTGCTTCGGCGATCGGCGCGCATGCATTGTGCCCTGAGCAAAACCTGATAGTCGCTACCTGCGGTACCGCCACGACCATCGACGCTGTCACTGCGCAGGGTGATTTCATCGGTGGCATGATCGCGCCCGGGCTGCAACTGATGGCGCAGTCACTGGCGGTCAATACCGCGCAATTGCCACATGTGCAGGACGCAGTATCGGTGGCAACCCATTTTGCCGGTTCAACCGAGGCGGCAATCTGGAGCGGCTGTTTGGCCTGTCAGGTCGGCGCCATTGAACACGTAGTACACAATTTTTCCTTATTTACCCAATCCGAACCGGACGGTCTGCCGCTGTGCCTGCTGTCAGGCGGTGCGGCACCTTATCTGACCTCCAGTTTGCGCATTGCGCACCGGCTGGTTGAAAATCTGGTGTTGATTGGATTGCAGGCGAGTGCACTATGACGAAATTCATTTTCTTTTGTTTGTTGATAGCCAATGCGCTGCTGTTTGCGTTGTCCCGAGGGTACGTGGCCAATCCGCTCGATGAGCCGCATCAGCCGCAGCGCCTGAGTCAGCAAATTTCACCTGAAAATTTAAAACTGATTTCTGCTGAGGTGGCCAATGCGCCGGAAGTCAAACTGGACGCGCCGGCATCTGTACCGGTTGCTGCTCAGGTCACAGCCTCTGCAGCGGCATCTTCGATCGCCATACCGGCAGTCGCAGCCAAACCTGAAACCTTTGCCTGTCTGGAGTGGGGTGTGTTTGCCAATACGGAGTTGAACAAGGTTGAGGCACGCCTGAAGGCGCTGGCGTTCGGCAACCGCCAGTCGCGCCTGAACGTACTGGATACCTCGACCACCATGGTCTTCATCCCGCCGCTGGGCAGCAAGGATGCGGCTGATAAAAAAGCACTGGAATTGAACCATCTGGGCGTGCATGACTTTTTCATCATTCAGGACCAGTCTTCAATGCGTTGGGGCATTTCATTGGGGGTGTTCAAATCGGAAGAGGCGGCCAAACAGTTGCTTGCCACGCTGGTTGGAAAAGGCGTGCACAGCGCCAAACTGGGAACGCATGTGGTTGAAACCAATAAATTCAATTTTGTTTTCAAAAATGTCAGCGATCCGGAACACACCGGCCTTGTTAAATTGAAAACCGAATTTCCGTCCCAGGATTTGCATGTTTGCAAACCGGCATGATCACCACCACTTTATTAACTGGTAAACACTCAAATCACGTCTCTTTGATTCAAATCACCATGAATTGGTAGCTGTGCAGGTCCTTTTTCGGGATAATTGCGCACAAGAAAATATCGGCCCACGAAGCTGACTTATTAAAATCCAAATCAAGGAGACCCCTTTTGAAATCCCTCAAGGAAAAACTGGCGCAGATGCCCAGCGGCGTTTCAGCCGTCTTTTTTATTCAGATGTTTTCCACGCTGAGTTTTGCCGTGCTGTATTCGACCCTGGTGCTGTATGCCCGCCACCTGAACTTTTCCACCGAAAAAGCTACCGCCATCATGGGCATTTTTGGCGCGTTCAATTATGGTCTGCATTTATTCGGCGGCTATCTGGGCGGCCGGTTTTTAAGTTACCGCAACCTGTTCATCGGCGGCATGATCCTGCAGGTGATTGGCTGTGCCAGTATTGCCTGTGGCTCGGTCGAATTACTGTATTGGGGGCTGGCGTTCTTTCTGACCGGCAGTGGTCTGAATGTCACCTGCATCAACATGATGCTCACGCAGCGTTTTGCGCCGGAAGACATCCGTCGGGAAGGCGCATTTCTGTGGAACTACGCCGGCATGAACGTGGGATTTTTTGCCGGTTTTTATGCCGCGGGACATTACCAGCTCACTGAAAATTACACCAGCCTGTTCATTTTTGCCACCATCGGCAATGTGCTGGCCATCGTGCTGGCACTGCTGAACTGGAAGTCCCTGATTGATCTGAACACCACGCTGCTGGGTGCCACGGTGCAGCAATTCAGGAAGCGCTTTGTGGTGGGTGCGGCGATACTGATCGGGCTGGTACCGCTGGTCTGGGTGTTACTGCAATGGGATGGCACCGAGAATCTGGTGAAACTGATTTGCCTCATCGTTGCCCTGACTCTGATCTACCTGACAGTCAGTCATAAAGACCAGCGTGAAAAAAACAATATGAAGGCGTACCTGATTTTCACGTTATGTTCGCTGTTGTTCTGGTCGCTGTATCAGATGGCGCCCAGTGGTCTGCAACTGTTTGCCGTGAATAATGTCGATCTGATGGTCTGGGGTGTGCGAGTGGCACCGCAGTGGATACAGAACATCAACACTGTGGTCATTGTGTTCGGCGGCCCGCTGATGTCGGCCTGGTTCATGCGGTTGCGCGCCAAAGGCTGGCAGATCGATGTGCCGAAACAGTTTGCCGCTGCGCTGGTACTGATGGGACTGGGTTTTCTGGCCCTGCCGGTCGGGATTGCTCTGGCTGATGACAAGGGCATGAGCCCGTTTTTCTGGCTGTTTTTAAGCTACATCTTGCAAAGCGTTGGTGAACTGCTGATTTCACCGGTTGGCTACGCCATGATCGGTCGTCTGGCACCACGCCAGTACCAGGGCATTATGATGGGCAGCTGGATGCTGGTAACGGGTCTGGCTTCGCTGTTTTCGGGTGACTTTTCCGGAATGGTTCCTGAGCCGTCGCAGGGCGCGGCACTGTCCACCAACGCTGATTATTCCCATCTGTTCTCCGAGCTGGGCTGGAGTACGGTGGCCGTCGGTGTGGTGCTGGCACTGATGATTCCGTATCTGAAAAAACTCATCAGGGATGAGGAAGTGCGCAAGCAGGCGTAATGGACAATGGCACAGGATCTCAGGAAAATAAAAAAGGGCAGCTACGCGCCACCCTTTTTTGAGAGAATTTCTGAAAACTGTTATTGCAGACCGGCGATGTAATCAGCGACTGCCTTCATTTCATCATCAGACATACGCGCAGCAATGGCTTTCATTTCCGGGCTGTTGGAACGCACGCCGGTGCGGAAGTTGGTCAACTGCGCGATGGTGTAATCCTGATGTTGAGCCGCAAGACGTGGGAACAGGGCAGGAATGCCGGCGCCGTTTGGACCGTGGCAACCGGCACAGGCTGGTACGTTAATGCCAGCGATGCCGCCGCGATAGATTTTTTTGCCCAGTTCAACCAGATTTTTGTCTTTGGCCGCACCAGGTTTGTCGATCTGCACACTCAGATAAGCGGTCACGTTTTTGATGTCTTCCGGAGTCAATGCCTTGGCCATGGCGGTCATGACTGGATTGTTGCGTGACGCTTCACCGAAATTGCCCAATTGTTTAGCCAGATACGCTGCGTGCTGACCGGCAAGTTTTGGATTTTGGGAAATAGTCGAGTTGCCGGCCGCACCGTGGCATGATACGCAGGCAATAATGCTGCGTCCTGCATCGCCATTAGTGAAAAGTGCCTCACCTTTTACTGGATCTGCTTTTGCCGCAGCTGCCTTTTCTTCATTGGCATAGGCCAGTGTTGAAAGCGCCAGCATGGCAACGAAAATGGATTTCAGAAAAGATTTTTGGTTCATTCATGCACCTTGAAAGACAATTTAATAGCGAAGTTTAGGATAATGCCGGAAGATTGCCAGTGAATAATCAAGTTAAAGAGTATATTAACTGCTGGAAAACTTGGCACAGGGAAACAACATCAATAGCCCGGTATTGTACAATAGCTTTCCTTCCTTTTTGTTGCATTTTTCGGTACCTATATGTCCATTCTCTGGCAAGCCCGCTTTTTCACTACCGTCAACCACCTGCGTAACTTGCCTGATCTGCAAGTTCCCGAACTGGCCTTTGCAGGACGCTCCAACGCTGGAAAATCCACTGCAATCAATACCATCTGCAATCAGAAAAAACTGGCCTTTGCCTCCAAGACACCCGGGCGCACCCAACATATCAATTACTTTTCCATCGGCGGTGCGCATGTTGCCCAGCATCGCAAGGATCCCACCAAAATCGATGAAATCCGCGCACTGCTGGTAGATTTACCCGGTTATGGCTACGCCGAAGTGCCAGGCGCGGCAAAAAATCACTGGAATGAATTGCTGGGCGATTACGTAAAAACACGAGAACAGCTCAGCGCACTGGTACTGATCATGGATGCGCGCCGTCCGTTTACTGACCTCGACAAGCAGATGCTCGAATGGTTTGCACCTACCGGCCGGCCGATACATTGCCTACTTTCGAAGGCTGACAAGTTAAACCGGAATGACTCCACCAATGCCTTGCGGCAAACCCAGTCGGTACTGGCCAGTTATGTTGATGCCGAAGGAAAACCATTCCCCTACACGGTGCAACTTTTTTCTGCATTGAAACGGGTGGGACTTGAAGAGGCTGATGCAAAGATTCAGCAGTTGTTGGGTTTGGACGTTGTTTCTGAACAGGAAGTTGATCCAGCTCATCCGTAAAAAAAAGACCCAGTGCATAATGCACTGGGTTCAACACCACAAAGGTGCCCGCTCAGGGAAGTGAAGCAGGGGGTAACAGATTACCCGTTAATAAGAGTGTGGTTTTTTAAATAAGTTCCCAATATTTTCATTAAAAATGATTAATTTACAAAATTCAGCCCATTTTCCGGCAACTCGCCTGCGCCGCATGCGCAAAGATGTCTTTTCCCGGGCCCTGATGCGGGAAAATACCGTCACGGCTTCGGACCTGATTTATCCGGTATTCATTCTTGAAGGCATCGGTCAGCGCGAAAAAGTTGCTTCCATGCCAGGTGTGGAGCGCATTTCGGTGGATATTCTGCTGTCTGTCGCTGAAGATTGCGTGGCGCTCGGCATTCCCGTCATTGCCCTGTTTCCAGTCATTAATCCCAACCTGAAAACCCCGGACGGCATCGAAGCAACCAATCCAGATGGCTTGGTTCCTCGTGCCGTGCGTGAGTTAAAGAAACACTTTCCCGAATTGGGAGTACTCACTGACATCGCTTTGGACCCGTATACCAGCCATGGTCAGGATGGTCTGATTGATGCCGAAGGTTATGTATTGAACGATGAAACCTGCGCCATGCTGGTTCGTCAGGCGTTAAATCATGCCAAAGCCGGGGTGGATGTAGTTGCTCCGTCCGACATGATGGACGGACGGATCGGCGCGATCCGCAACGCGCTCGAAGCCCATCACTTTATCCACACCCGGATCATGGCGTATTCGGCCAAATATGCATCGGCTTTTTACGGTCCGTTCCGGGATGCAGTAGGTTCGGCCGGCAATTTGGGTAAAAGCAACAAGGCAACGTATCAGATGGATCCGGCCAACAGCAATGAAGCCCTGCGCGAAGTGGCGCTGGATATTGCCGAAGGTGCCGACATGGTGATGGTGAAACCCGGAATGCCATATCTGGACGTGGTGCGCCGCGTCAAGGATGAATTCAAGGTTCCGACTTTTGCGTATCAGGTCAGCGGTGAATACGCCATGATCAAGGCTGCGGCGCAAAACGGCTGGCTGGATCACAACAAGGCCATGATGGAAGCGATGATGTCATTCAAACGGGCCGGTGCTGACGGCGTGCTGACCTACTTTGCGCGCGACATTGCGCGGTTGCTGAAACACGGCAGCTGATCTGTCAGGCCGATTTGCTCATGGCGGTGATTAACTGACCTTTCATGGTCTTGATCAATCCGGTTTCATCGGCCGGCACGCCTTCCGGCGCTTCACAGTTGCGATCGGCATAAATCAGACCTATCGGTTTGCCATTGACGATCAGGGGCAAGATCATCAGGCTTTTTACGTCGGCAAAGTGAGTCCGATGCCATTCGGGCCGCAGCGCCTGCATTTTCGGGCTGCCGGTTTCGCCTATCATCAGATCGACATTGTTTTTCAATGCCAGATGAAACAGGTCCACCGCATCCTTGGCAGGAAAGCAGAAATTTTTCTGTTTTTTGTTCCAGTCCTGGCCCAGCGATATGCGCGCAATATACTGGTCGGTTTTGGCATCCCTGAGACTGGCAGTGACAAACTGGAAGCCAAGACTGCCATGCAGAATTTCCAGTAATTGCAGAACCAGATTGTTGAGCTGAAATTTACCGCTGGCAATGGATTGCGTGACTTCCATCAGGCCGGCCAGCAACAGTTCGCGCGCATTATGCGGTTTTCCGCTGGGGTATGCCGTCTGGACGGCGGGAACGCTGTCGGCAATCATCAGAATACTGTCGAGCGACTGCAGGGCATCTTCCGTGCTCAGTTCAGCCGGCCGGTTATGGGTAGCTGAACCGGAGTCTGTCAGTCGCACGCCCATTTTATGGATCAGCTCACCGGTTTCGTGAACGGCCCGGTTGAGCCAGCCGGCCAGAATTTTGGCATCCAGTTCCAGCGCGGCACCATATTTTTGCATCAACTCTTTGGTGTATTTTTCATTTTCAAAATTGATTTCATGCCTGGCCGGTATACTGAACTGGGCATTTTTCATTACCACCTCGGCTGCATCGGAACTGAACGCGGCCACCTGACGTATCCATTCCGTGCGCTGTCTGGTTTTTTTGATGTCACCGATGGGCAGCATGCCGGCGGCCTGCACAATACTGTCCGGCATATTCCACTGCTGCAGAATCAGGCTGCCCAGATGCGGCAGACTGCAGCCGAGCTGTTCGATGGCAGACGCATACAGTGTCTCTTTGCCTTCCCGCACCGGGTTCATGATTGCTTCATACAGCGGCGGGTCCTGCGCGGCGATCAGTACCAGGGAAATATTTTTGAACAGGGCCGAAACACTGGCTTCTTCCGCGTCCTGGTGCATGCTGCGATTGACACATTCACGCGCCACGATGCTTGCACACAGCGAATGGGTCAGTTCGTAATACAGGCCCTGGTATTTTTCTGAGAAACACTCCAGCATCAGCATCGACAGAGCGCTGGTTTTGACTACATCAAAACCAAGTATGAAGATCGCCTTGGAAATGGTGGTGACGCTGGTGCCCTGTGAGTTCCGATACGAAACCGAATTGGCCAGATTTAATACATCTTTGGTCAGGCTGACGTCCGACAGGATGAATTTGGCCAGCTGATTGACCGATTCTTCACCGCTTGACGTAATTTTCACGACTTCGGAAATGGCAATGCCCAGACTCGGCAGGCGTTTGTCATTGTTAATTTGCTGCAGCAGCCGGTCGCGGCGCTCGCGCGCCTGCTTTTCCTGCATTGCCGGCGATGTGGTTTTATTCATTCGGTTTCGGTCCGGTTAACCTGCACTTTTGCTTACACCATATTTGGTCTGCAAATCTTCATACAGTTTGCGTAAGGCGGCATTGCGCGGGTTGGTTGGATCGAGCTTGCAGGACGCTTCGATCAGACGACGTGCCTGCAGTGCCATCTTGTGTTCCCAGCCATGATGTTCTATGCACTTCAGATAAGCCAGCGCCGCATTGGCGACGATCTGCGGATTGTTGGGCATCTGTTTGACAGCTGAGCCCAGTAATTCCACGGCGCCGATGAAGTCGCCCGCCTTGGCTTTTTTCACGCCGGCGGCCACCAGTTCCATGACTTCCGTGCGACTCTGATCGGCCAGATTCTTTCCCAGATGACCATGGCCGGCGCTTTCAAACACGCCCACGGCGTGCTGCATTTCACTTTCATTGGTGGTGTTGCGCATGACTTCGAGCATGACCTCACTGGCTTCGTCATGCATATCGCTTTCCAGACAGTTTTTGGCCAACCCCAGTTTCATGGCGGTCGACAGCCCTATATTTTCCCTGCTGGCCAATACCGCATTGGCGAGTTCCTCCTTCAGACGCGGATCATTGTTTTTGGCGTGAATGAAGGCCGCAGAGATGGCGCGGCAGGCCGGCGTTTTCAGCTGGTCAGGCATGGTTTTTTCAAGTTCGCGAATCACGGTCTTTGCCTGGTCGATGTTGCCGTTCTGGACTAACGCATTAACCAGATTGACGTGATCTTCCGGGTCCCTGAATTCAGAGAATTTGACCTTGCTCACCACTTTTTTGAGATTGGCTTCGGCGGCCGTGAAGTCACCGGTCGCCAGCGCAATCTCGCCGAGTTTGCGCAACCGGCGCACGCCGTGTGGCGAAATGCCAACCGCCTGGGTCAGAACCTCTTTGGCCGATTCCATCTCGCCGAGCAATTCATGGTTCTTGGCCAGCAGGTCATAGGCATCCATATATTTGTCGTTTTCGACCACCAATACTTTGAGAAGTTCTTCGGCTTCCGCGAAGCGGCCCTGCAAATGGATTGCGCGTGCCAGTCCCAGTCGCGCCCAGGCAACGGCGCGCATTTCTGACAATTGTTTGTATATCGGTTCTGCCTGATCCGGTTCGCCGAGCAGGATGTGCATTTCGGCGCGCAGGCGCATGAAATCGACCTTTTCGCGCGGATGCCTGGCTTCCTTTTGCAGGCACTCGTCAATGGCACTCTGAAATTCGCCGGCGTCCATCAGGTGATAAATGCTGATAAACAGGTTGCGTTTTTTCAGCGCCCTGGTGACACGTTCCAGCAGATCATCCGGTGTAAAGGGTTTGAGCAGGTAATCGTTCGGCGCCAGTTCGGCCGCCGAGACCACTTTTTCATAACTGCGCTCGCCTGTCACCATGATAAAAATCGTGGTCAGAGGCGCCAGCTTGTGGTGGCGCATATCCTCCAGCAATTGCTGTCCGTCCTGGCCGGGGCCAAGGTCGTACTCGCACAGAATCAGATCAAAATATTTATTTTTGATAAAATTTAGCGCCGTGCCGGAAGAAATGCCGTGTTCAATTCTGGTGACACCACACAGGTTGAGCATGTTGTGGATACTGGATCTCATCCCCTGATGCGGTTCTACCAGTAATACCCTGATGTCGGAAAGCTCGCTCATTACACATTCACTTGGTTGTCAAAGTCGGACAAATTGGTAAAAAGCAGTTATGTTGATTTTATTTTAAGAATTTTGCAATCAACAGCACTGCCATTGATAACAGGATAGTCGACGCGAAGGGCAAACAAAAGATATGTCCGAAAAGTTTAAAGCGAATATCGCCCGGCAGTTTGCCGACACCGAGATTTACCAGCCAGGGCAGCAGGGCGGAAAACACGATCAACCCTATAAAAATAGCCAAAACCCATCTGATCATGGTCAACTCCCCAGTCGGTGATTGCGATTCATTTGCAGCATTTTTTCCGGCACACTGACATTGCAACCCATGACCAGAACCTTGAACAGTTCGCCCATTTCTGCTGGGGAAACAAGTTTTTGCACCGCATTGGCCTGCGGCAGATAGCGCAGCGCGTCGTCCGGTGGGCAGCGCAGCAATAAGTCGCCGATGCCGGCATTGATCAAGAATGCCGCCTGACTGGTATAGCACAATAAATCCAGCCCGGCGGCTTCACCGGCGCGGCATATGGCGCTGAAATCGACGTGCGCGGTGATGTCTTGCAGTCCCGGCCAGTAAAACGGATCGGCGTGGGAATGATGCCGATAATGACACATCAGCGTACCCTGATCGCGCTGATGCAGATAATATTCGGCAGCCGGAAAACCGTAATCGATCCATACCGCCAACCCCGAACCGGAGTCGGAGTGTGTCAGCATTGCTGCCACCGAGCGCATGAACCCGGCCGCTACCGGATGCAGTTCAGTCAGATAACCGACCGGTAAATCCTCAATGTCAGGAATCTGTTCCAGCAGTGTCAGGTCTGACAGCGCACGCTCCGACCAGTTAAATACCCCATCCCACACGCTGACACCCATTTCGTTCCAGCCCGTTTCGGTTTTGATGACCAGTTGCACCGGGATGGCATCGAGCACTTCATTGCCCAGCACCAGACCGGAGAATGAAACCGGCATTTGATCCAGCCAGACCACTTCGGGAAAATCTTTTAAACGCTGCTCCTGCCGGCTGCGCAATTCTCCCGATAATTCAACGATATAATACCGCTCTGGCGGGCAACCCAGATGATGCAATTTCGCCAACAGATCTGCAGCAAGTTTGCCGGTTCCGGCGCCGAACTCCATGATCTGATTGTCAGTCTGGGGTAATACCATGTGGGCAAAACTGGCCAGCGCAGCACCAAAATGTGGCGAAATTTCCGGCGCCGTGACGAAGTCGCCCGCGCTGCCCAGTTTGGCAGCACCGCCGGTGTAATAGCCCAGACGCCGTGCGTACAGGGCCAGTTCCATGTAGCGTGCAAATGAAATCCAGCCGGACTGTTGGTTGATTTCCTGCGCAATCAGTGCGGATAAAGCAGCAGACGCAGCCTGCGCTTCTGAACCGGGTTGGGGCAGTTCGAGTTTTTGCATGAATACTTTTTAACTGGTTTTGAATGATCGCTATTATCCAAGATTAAACCCGCAACTTCAGCTTTTCTTTCAGCATCCGAAGTAACTATTTTTCACCTTGAACGAGTAATCAGAACATGAATGCAGCACCGAATCAGCCAGGCGGATCAGTCAAAACCATGGAAAAGATCGCCTACGAAAACAACAAGCTGCACAAGCGTCTGTGCCGCCAGGTCGGCCAGGCCATTGGTGACTTCAACATGATCGAAGAAGGGGACAGGGTCATGGTCTGCCTGTCCGGCGGCAAAGACAGCTACGCACTGCTGGATATTTTGATGACGCTGCGCGAACGCGCGCCAATCAATTTTGATATTGTTGCAGTCAACCTCGATCAGAAGCAGCCCAACTTTCCGGCCGACGTGCTGCCGGCTTATTTGAGCAAACTCGGTATCGAGTTTCATATTGAAAATCAGGATACCTACAGTATCGTCAAACGGGTTATCGAAGAAGGCAAAACCACCTGCTCGCTGTGTTCGCGGCTGCGGCGCGGCATTCTGTACCGGGTTGCAGATGAACTCGGTGCCACCAAAATCGCGCTCGGTCATCACCGCGACGACATACTCGAAACCTTTTTCCTGAATATGTTTTTCGGAGCAAAAATCAAGGGCATGCCGGCCAAACTGCAATCCGACGATGGCAAGCACATGGTGATTCGTCCGATGGCTTACGTCAAAGAAGAAGATACGCTGCGCTATGCCGAAGTCAAACAGTTCCCCATTATTCCGTGTGACCTGTGCGGCTCGCAGGAAAATCTGCAACGCAAACAGATCAAGGGTTTGATGCGCGAATGGGAAAAGAAATTCCCGGGCCGGGTTGAAAGCATTTTTTCTGCACTGTCGACGGTGGTGCCTTCGCATCTGATGGACAGCAAACTGTTCAATTTTTCAGGGCTCAAAATTGATGGTCAGGCCAAACCGGAAGGCGACATTGCGTTTGACGAAGAGCCTTGCGCAGCACCGCAAACCATGCATACAATCCCGCTGACTTCATTGATGGCTGACTGAACATGACTAAACTCAACGTAGTAATACTGGCTGCCGGCATGGGCAAACGCATGCAGTCCGACCTGCCCAAGGTATTGCACCAGCTGGCCGGCAAACCGTTGGTGAGTCATGTCCTCGATACCGCGCGCGGCCTGTCCCCTTCAACTATCTGTGTCATCTATGGCCATGGTGGTGAACTGGTCCCGACCAAACTTGCTGCAGCCGATGTGCAGTTTGCAAAGCAGGAACCGCAGCTCGGTACCGGCCATGCGGTGCAGCAGGCATTGCCGTTTCTGGACGACGACTGTCCAACCCTGATTCTGGCCGGCGATGTGCCGCTCACCCGACTGAGTTCACTGCAAGCTTTGCTGCAGGCCGCAGGAACCAACGGGCTCGGCATTCTGACCGTGAATCTGTCTGACCCGACTGGCTACGGACGCATCGTGCGCCAGGATGATCAGATCCGTTCCATTGTAGAACACAAGGATGCCACGCCTGAGCAGCGCGCCATTCACGAAGTCAATACCGGCATCATGATCATGCCCACGCCACGCCTCAAGCGCTGGCTGGCGGGACTGTCGAATAACAATGCCCAGGGCGAATACTATCTGACCGACGTGATCGCAGCTGCCGTGGCCGATGGTGTCGAACTGGTATCGGCGCAGCCGGGCGCCGAATTTGAAACCATGGGTGTCAACAGCAAGGTGCAGCTGGCCGAACTGGAGCGGCTGTACCAGCGCAATCTAGCCAACCAGCTTATGGAGCAGGGCGTAACAATCATGGACCCGCAGCGCATTGATATCCGCGGCACGCTCGACTGCGGTCGCGATGTGCAGATCGATATCGGCTGCATCTTTGAAGGCCAGGTCACGGTAGCCGACGGGGTTCAGATCGGCGCGTACTGCGTGATCAGAAATGCGCATATCGAAGCCGGCACCGTGATCAAACCGTATTGCCACATCGACGACAGCAAAATCGGTGCCGGATCGCAGATCGGACCTTACGCTCGGCTGCGACCCGGAACCCTGCTGGCCGAAGATGTCCATATCGGTAATTTCGTGGAAGTCAAAAACGCCCAGATTGCCGCGCACAGCAAAGCCAATCATCTGGCCTATCTGGGCGACGCCACCATCGGCGCGCGCGTCAACATCGGCGCCGGTACCATTACCTGCAATTACGATGGCGTGAACAAATTCCGCACCGTTATCGAGGATGATGCCTTCATCGGCAGCGACAGTCAGCTGATCGCACCTGTGACGGTAGGTAAGGGCGCCACGCTCGGTGCAGGCACATCCCTGTCCAAAGATGCGCCGGCCGGGCAACTGACTGTGTCACGCGCCCGACAGGTCAGCCTGAGTGGCTGGCAGCGTCCGCAAAAAAAGAAGCCATAGGTTGCAGCGCATGCACATTCGCGACCTGGAAATCGGCGATGTCGATAATCTGCTGGCCTTTGAACTGGAAAACCGCGCATGGTTTGAAAGATTCATCACGCCGCGCCCGGATAATTTTTACGCTGCTGCTGCAGTGCACGAGCATATCCGCGCGCACGTGATTGCCAAACAGCGTGGCAGATTTCACGGCTGCGTTGTGCTTGGTGAAGGAGGTCAGATTATCGCCCGCGCCAACCTGCGCGAAATCATACTGAAACACGGCCTGGCCGATATCGGCTATCGTGTCGCAAAGGCACATGCGGGAGCCGGTGTGGCTACAGTGGCAACCCGGCATCTGATGGCACTGGCCTATGATGAATGGCATCTGAAGCAGTTGCGCGGTTTTGCCATCGTCAGCAATATCGCCTCATGCCGGGTGCTGGAAAAAAACGGCTTTATTAAAGTTGGCATGCATGCGAATTCAGCCAAACTCAGACACGGCATCTTTGACTGTTATGAATACCGTCATGAACCGTCCGCAGCAAAATAAACTGGAACAGACAATGAAACTGAATTTACTGTACAAAGCACCGCTTTTATCATCAATTGTGTTGTCGTTGCTGCTGTTGTGCGCGACCGTATTTGCAACCGATCTGGCCAGTCCGATTCCGATTAATCCTGCGCTCAAGGTCGGCAAACTCGACAATGGTCTGACCTACTACATCCAGAAAAACGGTAAGCCGGAAAATCGCGTTGAGTTGCGTCTGGTGGTGAAAGCCGGCTCGATGCTGGAAGACGATGATCAGCAGGGACTGGCGCACTTTACCGAGCATATGGCATTCAATGGCTCGAAGCATTTTAAAAAGCATGAACTGGTTTCGTATCTGCAGTCGATCGGCGTCAAGTTCGGCGCCGATCTGAACGCCTACACCAGCTTTGATGAAACGGTATACATACTGCCGATCCCAATCGAAAACAAACCGGTCAAGGATAAGAGAAGCAATCTTGAAACCGGCATGCTGGTGCTGGAAGACTGGGCCCAGGGCGTGACCATGAAAGACGCCGACATCGACGCCGAGCGCAACATCATTCTGGAAGAAGCGCGGCTTGGCAAAGGGGCCAATGACCGCATGAACAAAAAACTGTATCCGGCACTGTTCAGCGGCTCACGCTATGCCGAACGGTTACCGATAGGCAAAGAAGACATCATCAGCAATTTTAAATATGACGTCATCAGACGCTTTTACGCCGACTGGTACCGGCCTGATCTGATGGCAGTATTTGTGGTGGGTGATATCGAACCGGCCAGTGCCGAAAAAATGATCCGTGCGCATTTTGCGCATCTGAAAAATCCGGTCCATGAACGGCCACGTGATTATGCCGCCATCCCGACCCGCGCTGAATCAGCCGGGCTGGTGATTACCGACAAGGAAGCCGCCAATAATCTGGTGATGATACGTTACCCGATTTCCCGCTCCAAACAGGATGTGACGATAGCTGATTATCGCGACTCGTTAATCCGCGAATTGAGCTCAACCATACTGAATCTGCGACTGCAGGAATTAACCCAGCAAGCCGCACCGCCATTATTGGGCGGCTCGGCCGGCATAGAACCACTGGCGCACGGTTATGAAGCCTTTTCTTCCATAGCTTATATCGGACGTTCAGGCACCGAAGCTGCGATTACTGCGCTGACCCAGGAAAACGAACGGGCCCGCCAGTTCGGCTTTAACCAGTCAGAACTGGAGCGCTGCAAAAAGGTCATGCTGCGCACGTATGAGTCGCAGTACAACGAGCGCGACAAATCCGAATCAACCAGTTTTGTTTCCGAATATACGCGTAACTTCCTGAACGGCGAATCGATCCCGGGTATCGCCACCGAATATGAATACGTGCAGGCGCTGTTGCCGGGCATTAGCCTGGAAGAAATCAACCGCTACGCACGCAGCAACATACCGGACGGCACCGCCAAACTGGTTGTGTACATGGGTTCGGACAAGGCCGGCGAAGTCATTCCGGAAGGGGCGCAACTGCTGACCTGGATTAACGCGGCAGAAAAAAATACCGTCATCGCTAACGGCGACAAGGCGCTGCCTGCCAGTCTGATGGAGCAACCGCCCAAAGCCGGCAGCATTGTGTCGCAAACGCAGAACAAACAGCTCGGACTGACCGAACTGGTTCTGTCGAACGGCGTCAAAGTGATTTTGAAACCGACCGATTTCAAGAGCGATCAGGTACTGCTCACCGCGACGCGCTTTGGTGGCCAGTCGCTGTATGACGAAGCCGATATGTTTAATGCGCGCTATGCCGCGTCGGTTGAGTACACCATGGGAATGGCCAGCTATACACCGACTGACCTGCAAAAAATCCTGTCGGGCAAATCGGCGAGCTTTACTGCTGCGCTGGGTAATTACACTGAAAGTTTTTCCGGGTTTGCCGCCAGCACCGATATAGAAACCCTGTTCCAGTCGATCGCACTGCGTTTCGCACCGCCACGTCAGGATCCGGATCTGTTCGGCGCCTTTATCAACCGTATGCAGGATTTGTCGCGCAACAGCATGGCGCGCCCCGAATCGATCTATTCAAATGCGATGTCGCGCACGATCTACAACAATCATCCGCGTCTGGCCTTAGCGCCGCGGCCGGAAGATTTTGCGCGAGTCGACATGCAGCGCACTGCTGCCATCTATGCCGACCGGTTAACCAGCGCCAAAGGCCTGACCTTTATTCTGGTCGGCAGTTTTCAGACCGAACAGATCAAACCATTGATTGCCACGTATCTGGCCAGCCTGCCGGTGGGTGATATTCCACTCACGTATCGCGACCTGAATATTCGTCCGGTGCAGGGCATAGTTAAACAGGATGTGCACAGCGGCAGTGAATCGAAGTCGCAGGTAACGATCATGTTTACCGGCACTGCCCAGTATTCCAAGGCGGAAAACATGCGTTTTCAGGCACTTATCGAAGTCATGAATATCCGCATCATTGAGGTGTTGCGTGAAAAATTGGGACTGATTTATGGTGGTGGCATGAGTGGTTCAATCGAACGGGTTCCCTATCAAAATTACCGGGTTGGACTTTCCCTGCCGTGCGGACCGGACAACACCGAAAGAGTCATCAGTGCAGCCTTTGCCGAAATAGAAAAAATCAGACAGCAGGGCGCGACCGATGAAGAACTGGCCAAGGTGAAATTAAACTGGATCACCAATCACAGGATCGCCATGCGCACCAACGAGCAGTGGCTGTCGTATCTGCAGGATGCAACTTTGTATCAGACCGATCCGGCCGAAATTCTGACCCTGGAGCAACGCATCAATGCCATGACGGCGGACGATATCAAACAGGTCGCCAACCGCTATCTGACCCCTGACAACTATGTGCAGGTGGTGTTGTACCCGGAATCGAAGTAAGTCTGTTGGACCTTAGACCACGGTAATGCGCGGCTCAAACTTGCTGCGCAATACTGAAAAAAAACTGCGCACGTTGCGCACATTGGCGTGTCCGGCAAACAGCCGGTGCGCCACGGCGTGATAAGCCGGCATGTCGGCCATTTGCAAAATCAATACAAAGTCCGGTCCCTGCGAGACCCGGTAACACTGCTGAACCGACGGCTCCTGTCCCACCAGCTGTTCAAATTCCACCAGTCGCTCACTGCTTTGCACGTCCAGCGTAATTTCGACGATGGCTGTCAGTCCGGCACCCACCAGTTCCGGATTCAGCAGCGCTACCTGACGACTGATCACACCTGAATCGACCAGCCTTTTCACACGCCGCAGACAGGTCGGCGCGGAAGCGTGCACCAGGTCCGCCAGCTCATTGTTGGTGCGGGCGGCATTGTCCTGCAAGGCGTTGAGTATGCGTTTATCCAGCTCATCCAGGGCGAAGTTGGTAATAGTCATTGGATGTTCCAGTCATTTAATATGATTTTATGAAATTATATTTCATGTTGCATATTGTGTGACGTAATATTTCATAACTAATTCAATTTTGAAGTAAAACTTCACTGTATTTCTAATAGGATGGCCACATTCCTGACCAAATATCGAGGTTTCCATGTGTGGCATAGTCGGCGCAGTAGCGCAACGCAATATCACTCCCATCCTGATTGAAGGCCTCAAACGACTTGAATACCGAGGTTATGACTCTTGCGGCATTGCGCTGCATGCGCATGGCGAACTGCAGCGCACCCGCAGTACCGAACGGGTCGCGGAACTGGAAAAGCAGATCGATCAATCGGACCTGTCCGGTTTTACCGGCATTGCCCACACACGCTGGGCCACCCACGGCGTGCCCTCCACGAACAACGCCCACCCGCATTTTTCCCGCCAGCGCATCGCCCTGGTTCACAACGGCATCATCGAAAATCATGAAGAACTGCGCGCCGAACTGCGCGCGCTGGGTTATGTGTTTGAAAGCCAGACCGACACTGAAGTGATTGCGCATCTGGTTGATCATTTATATCAGGGCGATCTGTTCGAGACACTGCAGAGCGCTGTCAAACGGTTGCAGGGTGCGTATGCGCTGGCGGTGTTCTGTCGTGACGAACCACACCGTGTGGTGGGCGCCAGACAGGGCTCACCCTTGATCGTTGGTGTTGGCAAGGGCGAAAATTTTCTGGCGTCAGACGCCATGGCCATTGCCGGCGTGACCGACCAGATCATTTATCTGGAAGAGGGTGACGTAGTGGACCTGCAGTTACAGCGCGTGTGGATTGTTGATGTCAACGGCCGTCCGGCGCAGCGCGAAGTACGCACCGTGCATGCGCACAGCGGCGCAGCGGATCTGGGGCCGTACCGCCATTACATGCAAAAGGAAATCTTCGAGCAGCCGCGCGCCATCGCCGATACGCTTGAAGGCGTAACCAGCATCATGCCGGAACTGTTTGGCGATGGCGCCTATCACGTCTTCAAAAAAATCGACTCGCTGCTGATTCTGGCCTGCGGCACCAGTTATTACGCCGGACTGACCGCCAAGTACTGGGTGGAATCCATCGCAAAAATTCCGGTGCAGGTTGAAGTTGCCAGTGAATATCGCTACCGTGACAGCGTGCCCAATCCAAACAGTCTGGTCATCACCATTTCACAAAGCGGAGAAACTGCCGATACGCTGGCCGCGTTAAAACATGCGCGCTCGCTCGGCATGGAACATACACTCACCATTTGCAATGTGGCCACCAGCGCCATGGCACGCGAATGTCAGCTGGCCTATATCACCCGTGCCGGCGTGGAAGTGGGCGTGGCGTCCACCAAGGCATTTACGACCCAGCTCGCTTCGCTGTTTTTGCTCACGCTGGCGCTGGCGCAAAGCAAGGGACGTCTGAGCGACGAGCAGGAAGCCGCCCACCTGAAAGCCATGCGCCATTTGCCTGTGGCGATCTCTGCGGTGCTGGCGCTGGAGCCCCAGATCATCGCCTGGTCGGAAGATTTCGCCCGATATGAAAACGCGCTGTTCCTGGGACGCGGCATGCATTACCCGATCGCGCTGGAAGGCGCCTTGAAACTCAAAGAGATTTCATATATTCACGCCGAAGCCTATCCGGCCGGTGAGCTCAAACACGGACCGCTGGCGCTGGTCACCAAAGAAATGCCGGTTGTGACGGTGGCACCGAAAGACGCGCTGCTGGAAAAACTGAAATCCAACATGCAGGAAGTGCGCGCACGTGGTGGCGAGCTGTATGTGTTTGCCGATGCTGATTCCAACATCAATTCCAGTGACGGCGTGCACGTGATCCGCCTGCCGGAAAACTATGGTGCTCTGTCACCGATACTGCATACGGTGGCGCTGCAGCTGCTGGCTTACCATACTGCGTTGGCGCGCGGGACGGATGTGGATAAGCCGCGCAATTTGGCCAAGTCGGTTACGGTGGAGTGATATGAGGAACGACTGATTGGTAATGCGAACAACCATTAGTTTCGGATACAAGCACCCTATTAGTCTCGGATACAAGTAAGAGAAATTCTGCTCTAAGCCATATGCCACGCGGTGTATCCGAAACTAATTGGTTGTCGAAATTTTTGAATAAACTCCGCAGAAATTCTGAAAAACGGTAGCAAATAAAATGATAATCGTTTGATTCTGAGGCTCTTTGCCAACCAAATTTTGAATTTCCATCCGTTTCCGTAAATTCTTGGAATTGCGGTTTGATACAACCATTTTTCGCACTATCTCAAGCCTCGCAACAATCCCAAATTAAATTCCAATTAATCCTCGCAAACTTGGAATGTTAAGCACGTCTGAACAAGTTTTTTGGCATACACTAATCCACACGGAGCAAATTATATTCTTCTGATTGGGAGAATTGCGATGAAGAAGCCGCATCATTGACGATCGACAGCAACCGCAAATAATAAATTTCGCTGTAGCTAATACGAACATTTATTTTATACATTGTGAACTAATGAAAAAATTCAAAAGAAAGACTGTCGAAGTAATTAAATCCATCACATGTGATCGCTGCGAATTGGAGGTTGATGCGGAAGATATTGAATTTTCTGAATTCACTTCAATCGACTATCGCGGGGGATACAACTCCATTTTCGGCGACGGGTGTGATATTTCGATTGATCTTTGCCAGCATTGCGTAAAGAAAACGCTCGGAAAATGGCTGTCAGTTGGAGAGAGTCATTACGCACTAAAAGACTGTGCTGATCTGATTTTGGGTAAGTTTAACGAGAAGAAATAAGAAACTACGTCGAAATCCGCGTCGAGTGAACTGAACTTTGGGTTATCCAACCTACTTGTCTTGGTTAATGTTGCTTTACAGAATTTATAGGGAATTGTAGTTCATTATAGTTGTTTGCATTTAATTAATTGAACATGCACAAGCAAGCCACATAGTGGACTTAGTTACCTAGATTGGCTGACATTCACGGAACATCCTCAAAGATGCATGATGAACGTTTAAATGCAGTATTTACTGAGAACCAGTTGCCTACGCCGATATTTAGTTGGACGACGGCTATTTCGAAGGACTGTAAAAACAAAGAAATTGTCGAAAAATTATTTTTATCATTACTGGCAATATAAATAAGTTGCTCCAAAACATAAAAGAATTTACTGTCTTCCCATCGATAAAGTAATATCGTGGAATGATAAAAAAATGGCTAGTCTCTTGGGTCGGGGAAAGCGATCACAAGGCATCTGAAACCGACCAATCGGACGGCGACGGACCTATTGCGAACGCACTTCTGTCGTCAACGCACTATGACAGAGTTTTTTTACTGACGAATTATCCTCACCAACGCAGTGTTGAATACTGCAGCTGGCTAGAAAAATATACTAAGTACAGTGAAATTGATCTACAGGACGTCGAACTTAGCAGCCCGACAAATTACGCGGAAATCTATCAAGCTGTTAGTAAGGTCTTAACTAGCCTAAAACTTCCCAACGAGAAGGTCGAACTTACGTTTCATCTGAGTCCTGGCACGCCAGCTATGGTGGCTATCTGGATAATGTTGGCCAAGACCAGATTTCCTGCGACATTAATTCAATCATCTAGGAAAAACAAATCCGGTAAGCCCAAATATGAAATTGAAACTGTTGATTTCAAATTTGATCTTGCCAGTGATTTTTTGCCGGAGTTTTTGCAGCGATCAGCTGCACGTATAGAGCGATTAGCCAGCACTCCGGCTATAGCGGTACCAGAGTTCTCAAAAATTGTTCATACAAGCCAGGTCATGCAGCATCAAATCGACTTGGCTCGTCGGATTGCAGTCCATAACGTACCAGTTTTAATCTTGGGTGAAACTGGTACAGGAAAAGAGCTGTTTGCAGAAGCTATTGCCAAAGCCAGTTTAAGAAAAGACAAACCATTCATTGCGGTCAATTGCGGTGCAATATCAAAGGAATTAATCAATTCGGAACTTTTTGGTCATAAAAAAGGATCTTTCACGGGCGCTGACGCTGATCGCAAAGGTCATTTTAGAGAGGCTTCTGGCGGTACTTTATTTCTAGATGAGATAGGTGATCTGCCACTTAATGCCCAAGTCCGGCTGTTGAGAGCCATCCAGCAAAAAGAAATCACTCCACTAGGAGAAACCAAGCCCGTCAAAGTTGATGTCCGGATCATTGCAGCAACTCATCGCGATTTAATCTCAGAAGTTGCAAACGGAACCTTCCGTGAGGACCTATTCCATAGATTGGCAGTGGGGATACTTAATTTGCCGCCCCTCCGCGACCGCACCGAAGATATTTCACTTCTGGTTGACTACTGTCTTGATCAGATTAATGAAGACAGTAAAGATCAGCCTGAATGGCAAAATAAGAAAATTTCTCAAAACGCAAAAAATATTATCTTAATTCAACCTTGGCCAGGAAATGTGCGTGAGCTGTATCACGCCCTGCTGAGGGCTGCAATTTGGTCCAGACAGGAAGAAATATCAGAATCGGACATCAGAAATAGCTTGCTATCAATACCTCAAAAAACGGACAACATCCTAGGTCAAAGCATCGAGAAAGGCTTTGATTTAGAGGGTTTGCTTAATAAAGTTGAAAGCCACTACATACAAGAGGCAATGTATAAAGCGCATGGGAAAAAGAAGCTGGCAGCCGAAATTTTGGGGTTCACGCACTATCAAACCTTATCAAATCGCATTGCAAAACTTGGATTAACGATCGAAGAAAACAACGAATAGGGAGGCTGGCACGCTTTTCGCTTATTGATACCTATAACTAAATAGCGAAAGCACCAATATGTTGATGCAAGATATTAAATCATTGAATTTTGAGCCGCTGCGTAATACAGCACCCGAGCTGGCCAATATGGGCGGCTACGCGGAGCATTACGCCTATAGCGATCCGGAAGCCGCTTTGGTAAAACTCCGAAATTTTGGTGAACGTATTGTTGACCATGTCTATCGGCAACTTCGTATTCCCAAACCTCTGCAATCCAAATCGATTGATCTTTTAAATAATGCCAACTTCGTGATGGCAGTAAGCAAAGATGTGCTGGACAAGCTACACCTCCTAAGGAAATTTGGAAATCCCGCAGCACACGGCGAAAGTGTGCCTATCCAGAATGCATTGCGTGGCGTCCATGAAGCATGGCAATTGGCAAGATGGCTGCATGTCAGTTACGTCGGTGGTAAATCAGATGACTTTGCAGACTATCGAGAACCGCCAGAAGAAGGTATTGATTCCAAAGCTCAACTTAAACGTGATAAAAAACGACTTGCTGAAGAAAACGCAATCAAAGAAGAAAGATTAAAAGCAGCATTAATAGAATTAGAATCTCTGCGGACGGCAGAAGCTTCGCAGTGGGCTGCAATCAATAAAGAAAATAAAGTAATTCCAGATAACGAGCTGCAGACGCTGTCAGTTAAAAGTGCTGCCGTCGCCAATCAATTAAAGTTTAGCGAAGATCGTACCAGGGAATTTCTTATTGACCGTGATCTTGCCCAAGCAGGTTGGCAGGTGCCAACCAATGAAAAGAAGAACGATTTTGTGGAATTGGAAGTTGAAGTTCAACACCAAGCAACGAATACGGGCATTGGCTATGCGGATTATGTTTTATGGGACGATAACGGGAAACCGCTGGCTGTAGTTGAGGCCAAGCGAACGTCAATCGACGCAAGGACCGGTCAGGCCCAAGCAAAGGACTATGCCGATGGTTTAGAGAAAATGTTTGGTCAGAGACCAATGATCTTCTTTACCAATGGCCATGATATATGGATTTGGGATGACGCGATGGGATATCCGCCACGCAAAGTGTACGGCTTTTATAGTAAAGATTGCCTGCAGTATAGGATAAATTTTCAACGCCACACTCGTAAAGACTTACTCAAAGTCCAATCTGATCCAAACATTGCAGGTCGCCTATATCAAATTGAAACAATTACACGGGTTAAAGAGCGGTTCGCTCTGAAGTTTCGTAAAGCACTGATTGTTCAAGCTACTGGTACAGGTAAGACACGTGTCGCCATCGCGTTGTCGAAATTATTAATTGAAGCCAGCTGGGCCAAGCGCATTCTTTTTCTCTGTGACCGCAAAGAACTTCGTAAGCAAGGGAAAAAAGTATTTAATGATTTTCTCCATGAACCCATATATGTGATCGGTGACAACAACAATGGAATAAGCAAATTTGACTCTCGTGTATACATTGGAATTTATCAGGGATTAATTAATGATTACGAAAAATTTGATGTTGGTTTCTTTGACCTGATTATTGCAGATGAGTCCCACAGATCAATCTACAATCAATATGGTGAAATTTTTCGCTATTTTGACGCATTGCAGGTAGGACTCACTGCGACACCTGTAGAAATGGTCAGCCGCAGCACTTGCGATCTTTTTGGCTGCGACTATAGAACACCAACGGCGAATTACACGCTCGAAGAAGCGGTAGCACAAGGCAATCTTGTTCCTTTTAAAGTCGTCACACATACCACTAAATTTTTACGTGAAGGTATTAAGGGCCGGGATTTAACGGACCAGCAATATGCAGAATTAGAGGCTCAGGGAATTGATCCAAATACTCTTGATTTTGAGGGAAAAGAAATCGATGACGCAATTTTTAACAAAGACACTAATCGCGTTATTCTACGAAATCTTATGGCAAATGGAATTCGAGATGCCGATGGACAGTTGCCAGGTAAAACTATAATTTTTGCCAGAAATATCAACCATGCCCGCTTACTGCAAACCATTTTCGATGAAGAGTGGCCTCAATTTGGAGGAAAATTTTGTGCGGTGATTCATTCTGAAGAGCCTCGCGCTGAACAATTAATTGATGATTTCAAGGGGGAGGATAATTGCAAAAATGACCAGCTTCGTATTGCGATTTCAGTTGACATGTTGGATACCGGAATTGATGTGCCTGAAATCGTGAACCTAGTTTTTGCCAAACCAGTTAAATCCAAAGTCAAATTCTGGCAAATGATAGGACGCGGTACTCGTCTTTGTAAGAACTTATTTGGTCCAGGAGCTGATAAGACTGAATTTCTAATTTTCGATCACTGGGGAAATTTTGAGTATCATGAAATGAGTCCAGAAGAGTCAGATCCTAGAATACCGAAACCCGTTGTATGGATCTGCCTTCTTCCGCCTGGATTCTTTATTTTCCTTTTTAAACCAACCATCCCAGCGATTTTGCGCGATTGCCTCAAGACGCATATTTTGTTGCAGATCCCATGAAACTGGTTTGAGACAAATATCGGCTTTGTATTCTTTAGAAAAATATTGCATCAAAAGACGTTTAGCCTGGCCAGAATCAAGCAGACCTGATTTCCTTAATTTCGATCGGAGTGCGTCGTAATCAAGTGATTCAAATCCGCCAGAACCGTTTGGAATTTTTTGTTTGGCACCCATGTTATTTCCAATATCAATGTAACGACATCAAATACTTAGTGTTCTTATCTGGATATTCACTGACTAAAACTTCAATAGCCTCCTTGAACGCGTTTTGGTTTCTTCGGTTGTAATTGTCCTTAGAGTGTTGAGGCTGAAAATGTTCGTAGCCCGTATAAAGGGCGTTAAATATTTGGTCTAACTGTTCCTTGGTCATCAACCGCTCCCCATTTTCCGAATTGAATTTTGATAATTAACGCTCGGCGGCTTTATTTGTTTCACTGAATTTCGCAGCATCAGATAAGCTATGTGGTTCGCTATCCTGGCTTTCTATAAGTTTTTCCTGATATTGCAAGATTTCGAGAACCTCGCTGGAAATACTGGGATCTGATAAAAGTCGCTTGACCAAAACCTGAACGTCATCAAAGTTCCCGTTTCGGCGGAGCATAACAGAGGACGAACAACTGCAAGCTCAAGTCGAGCAGCCGTTTTGGCTGCTGGTGAAGGATGCAAGATGGCTGAATGTAAGTATTGACATGGCAGAGGCCGTTGATCGTAGAGACACCGCTGGTCGTGACCCGACCTTTTACGCCGCCAAAGCACTAGAAAGTACAATAAAAATCATTTGTGACGAAAAGAAATGGACCAAAGGTAACGAAAAAGGCGTATCTGACTTTTTGAATCATCTTGAAAGTAAGTCTAACGGGGCATTCATCCAAGGATGGGAGCGGCAGTGTGTACAACGATTCTACAGTGACGTTCGAAACGACTTAGGACATGGGCCTGGCTGCAATGACATGCCAAATTTGACGCCGCAACAAGTCGATCAAACCATTGAATTCTGCATGTCGTGGATTAAAAGTTTGATTAACCGGTTGTAACTGGATGCAAAAAAGGCGGATCGCACGCTAGGTATGCTGGCCTGCATTTTTTAAATCAAATCCAGTATCCGAATTTAATTGATGTTTTTCCAGGCCATCGCTTCAAAGTTATTTTCAAAGATATTTGATAAAAATATTCCGAGAAAAAGTCGCAGCTGATACATTATCATCTGGGGGAATTTGACTATGTATCCGCAATTATTTGACTATTAGTATCCGAAACTATTTGTTGTATGCAGTAATTTGTGGAATGTAAATAAAGTGGGTAACTTACAAATACAGATGGTAACTTCAAAATAAAGATGGTAACTTAGTTTCGTACAGGTAACACTGGTTTCCTACAAGTGCGAAATATGACAGACCTTCAAATTGATACCCGCACAAAAAATTGGATTAAACAGGGGCGTGGATCGGGTGCTGGAAAAGAATACCTGCCTTGGCTGACAGTCAGGGACGTGCCATCGGCCGGCAGGTCTCATCGTGTATGGGGTTCTCAGACACAACGGACTCATCATCTGCTTTCGGATTTAGAGCTTGCTGTTTTTTTTCTATTCGATTGGAACAAATCTGTCATCGACATCCGTGAGCAGTAGCCTCGTTGCCAAATGGGCCAGATGAACGTTAAGCGCCCAAAGACTGCTGTATGTCTTCCAGTCCAACACCGCGAGTTTCGATGCCGCTGCGCCAAAGCATGACAGCGGAAACGATCATCGGAATTGCCAGGATAAAGGCAGAGAATACGAAGTGATCGAAGAAGCTCAGGATCGCCAATGCTGCGCCAAGTATGCCACCGAATTTTGAGCTCGCGGCGATGACACCGGAGCCGCTACCCCTGAGATGTACGGGATAAATCTCGGCAGCATAAGGAATCAGCATTGCAATTACACCGCTCACACTGATCAGCAATGAAGCCGTGGCCAATGTGGTCACGGCGGTAGATTGCACGTGAAACAATGCCAGTGCGGCGAACCAAAGCAAGGTTAGGGCGGTCATCGAATTGAACAATATCAATGTCTTGAAACTACTCCAGCGTTGATAGAGCAACACCACAACCGCAATCCCGGGTAACGCCAATAAAGCAGACCTGGTCAACAAGACGCTTGCCGCTGCCGGATCAATCCCGAGCTCCTTCAGATTTGTTGGTAACCAGAGCAGAAAACCAAAGTTTGCCAGGCCCCATCCAATGCCGCAGACCAGAAGCGCCCATGACAGCCGTGCGTGGCGGCCCTGAATGAGCTGCCGAAGTCCCGCCACAGGATGACTCTCATCTATGACTGGCGATCCGGGATGCGTTGCATCATCAATTTCAAGACCCTGGTGTGTTCCAGAAAAGCGAGATAACACTTCTCTGGATTTACTATGCAGTCCTATCGAATCCAGAAAACGCGGGGATTCAGGTATGAATCGATTCAGGAATATGATTGCCGCTCCGGTAGGCAGACCCAGCAACCAGAGCACCCTCCAACTGAAAAGCGGCTCAAGCCATGCCGCAGCACCGGCTGCGATCATATATCCGGCCGATGTCCCAATGCCGCCTAGTGCAACAAGCAGCCAGCCACGGTGTCTCGCGGGGACAGTTTCAGCCATGAGCGTGAATGTGATCGGCAGAAGTCCGCCGGCTGATGCACCCATGAGGAAGCACATTGCCAGATTCCACTCGAAGCTCGGCATCGCACCGCAGATGGACGTTCCTATAAACATCAGGGCCGAAAGCAGGATTGCGGCGCGGCGCCCAAACCGATCAGCAAGGCGTCCCCACACGACCGAGCCCACCGTGGTGCCCGTGAGCGCAAACAATGCCAGAAGACCCGCTTCGGAGCGCGGCAGTGCATACTCGGCACTCATTCCTGGCATGACGAATCCCAAAGTTGCGGGTTTCATTACGTCGATGGCGACCGTAACGATCAGCACGAGTACCAATTTCCAGTGTTCGCGGTTCAACGCGACGTTATCCGCAACGTGATAATGTTTTGCATTCCCCTGGCTGTCCGACAAAACTCTGGTATGGTTGCGCGGCACCAGTCCATAACAGGAAAGTGCCAGACCCAACGGTATCAACACCATGCCGATCCACATTTCCAGAGTCATCGGCATTCCGACCAAACGCCAATGGGTGTGCTGACCCATCATTAACATGGGCAGGTGGGAAAGAACCCCTGCGGTAATCAGGGCACAACCGAGCCAGAATGCCAGCGTTTGTTGGAACAGAATGTCTTTGGTTTTCGTATATTCAGCATTGGAAGTTGGCATGGTCAATCAGTTCAAGGTAAAAAACGGCTGAGTAATTTTAACGGGATCATTCGGGCAAAGCACCCAATCTCCTGTTTATCTTCAACGTCCAGTTTCATCGAATTCATCACAGTTGGAGGATTGCCAAACATAGATTCACTCATGATCGTCGCGCAACCCCCCGCCAATAATGATCAAATGCCCATCTGGTGGTGCAGGCAATGGAGTAAAAGCGGTAAGCATCGCAATGGCAAACGGAAATATGGCTATACGTAGTAAATTCATTACATTGCTGCCCTTTTCATTAAATCCAGAATATCTGCTTTATCGATCAATTTAATTGAATCTTGAAGTGCGGTCGATTTATAACACGTGGAACTTGCCAGATTCTGGTTAATAGCGAAAAATTTGAATTGTTTTGTGTGTATTTAGCAAAACACCCCCAAAGTCAGGACGGGCATCATCGGACACCACGCCGCGCCCGCATCCGTTCGCCAAGAATTGATTGGCGCACCCAATATTGCAGCGGGGCGATTGGCACATTTGTGCCATCGATATTTTAATTGCCTGATCTGGGGATCAGGCATTTTTATAACTGTCACTTGAAATTCGATATGATGTGGTCACGCTTGCAGCTGCGCAGGTCAAACCGCAACCCGTTGCGGCATTGAAGTTTCCGTTTGCCATCGTTGTTTCATCAGTTGCAGGACTTCACCGCCAGTCGTCGCCGAGTACCACGCAATTGCGCCCGGCGTCTTTGGCGCGGTACAGCGCGGCATCGGCCAGCCGCATCAGCGCGTCCGGATCGCGTGGCCCCTGTTTCGGTTGGATCGCGATGCCGACGCTGATCGTCACCTGTCCGGCCGCCGCGCGCGCATGGGCGATGCCCAGGTCTTCGATCGCGCAGCGCAGTGCTTCGCCGATTTGCCGCGCCTCTTCCGCGCCGGTGTTGGGCAGCACGATCGAAAACTCTTCACCACCGTAGCGCGCCGTCAGGTCGCTGGTGCGCCGAATGTTGGCCGCCAACGCATGCGCGACCCGGATCAGGCATGCGTCACCGGCCTGGTGACCATAGTGGTCGTTAAATTTCTTGAAGAAGTCGACATCGAGCATGATGACGGCGAGCGGCTGGCCGACGCGCATTGCACGCGCGCATTCGGCGCGCAGCACCTCGTCAAAATGGCGCCGGTTGGCAAGGTCCGTCAGGCCGTCGGTGATTGATAAGGTCGCCAGCTTGAGGTTGGCGATTTCCAGTTGTGCAGTGCGCTCGGCTACACGCTGCTCAAGGCTGTCATGCAACCTGGCGCTGGAGATCGAGATCATCGCCTGTGCCCCGAGCATGCGCAGGAACTCGACGCGTTCCTCGGTAAACGATGCTTCAGCCAGCCGGTTCTCGAAGCACAGGACGCCGTCGATGCGGCCGCCGAACCGGATCGGCAGGCACATGACGGCACGGGGCCGCTGCTGCTGCACGTACGGATCGGCGGCAAAGCGCGAGGCGCCCGTGATGCTGTCCTCGATCACCTCGGCGCCGGTGCGGATTACATAGCGCAGCAGCGACAGCGGGAACTGCGAGTCGCTGGTAGCGTCGAGGTCGATCGGGCGCGATTGCAGCACTGTGATGACATCGCCGTCGATGTCGGCCTCCAGCCGGCAAACGCCATCGGACAGCAGCAGCAGGCGCGCTACCTGCCCGCCAGAGTTTTCGCGAACGATTGAAATCAGGCGTTGCAACACGTTGCGCAGGCCGACTTCGTTCGACAGGATCTGTGCCGCTTTCAGAAGCGAGACCATGTCGAGTGAGGAATTGCCGTGCGTGTGGGTGGTGGAATGCGACTGCGTAGTGCGTCCGTCCATCCTTGACAGCAGCATGCCGTGGCGTACGCGAAGTTGCGCCACTTTGGCTTCCGCACCCCACTGGCCGTAACACGCGATGGCGTCCTTGATGAACACTGCGGCCACGCGCGGCGACCCCTGATCTAACCAGCACTCGCCGCACAGCTCATTGCCCAGCGCCTGAACGTTGACGTAGCCGGCCTGGCCGGCGTCGTCAATCGCCTGCTGGTAGCCGCGCGTGGCCAACTGCAGGTCCTGCCGGTAGCGTGCCATCTCGGCTCGCACCAGCAGGTGTTTGGCGCGGCTATTGTCCGAGCCGTGCTCCGCCCAGCCAGCCAGGCTGGCCTGCAGCACTTCGATCCGTTCCAGAAAATCGCTCGTATTCGCGCGTGCGGGTTCGCGCCGCAACGCGCGGATCAATATCAGCGCGGCGTAGAAACTGGACTCCGGCACTTTGGCCTGGCCGCGCAGCATTCGGGTGACGATGTCGAGCTGACCGGCCAGCGCTTCGGCATCAGCGCCGTCGAACAGGTAGGCGTTGCGGATCTTCCCCTGCAAGAAGTAGGCGTGGTACAGCCGTGAGTCACCGTATCGTTCGACAAAGCGCGCCTCGCTGAACGTCGCGTCGTCGTAGCTGTCGCTACGCGCCGTCAGGCCCATCAGGCATTTGATCGGCTGGATCGCGGCGGCGACGCAGCAATCGGCCATCGCCTGCTGGCCGTTGGCGCGCATTAGCGCCAGGTCGCGCTGGATGGCGTGCATCAGGTGCGGCAGATAGTCACCGAGGATAATCCGTTCGGTGGCGCGAACGGCAGTCACCACGCCGACCTGAACGAAATCGGCGATTTCCAGCGCCCAGCCGAATGCTTCCTCGTACAGTGCGTCGGAGCTGCGCAACGGCCGCGTCCAGTGGTTGATCAGAGCTGCGAACATCAGACCCGTGAGGGTACGGGTCTGCAGATTGGCGCGGTTCCGGGCCAGCGTCAGCGCCATCGCGCCGAAGTCGTAACCGCGCGCGACGTCACCGCTTTGCAGTGTCGATATCAGCGCGTAGCCGACATAGGCGACGGAGCTGAAATCGCTGTTCCCCTGCTGCATGGACAGTTGCGTCATCGACAGCACCATCAGCGCGCTCAGGTCCTGCTGGCCGGCGTAATAGCTGGCCATCCACAGGCCCTGCATCATCTGCATCGCGGCCACCGCGTCCGGATCGCACATCTCGCCGGCGGCCAGCAATTCATCTGGTGCGCGCGCACCATGCAGCCGTGCGATGTCGGCGAAGATGTCGTCGAAGCGCGCCTTGAGCTGCGGCGCATCGTGCGGAATGTCGATCCCCAGCTGCGCCAGACCGTCGCGCAGCACGGCGATGGCGTCGAGCAGGCGGCCCTGCAATTGATACTGATGCGCCTGAACGGCAATGCAGCGCACCTGCAATAGTGGCGTCAGGCTGTGGGCGCGCACCAGTGGATAGATCGCCTCGGCAGCATCGAACTGACCGCACAGGTAGGCCGCTTCAGCCGCGCCGAGCTGCAGGTCGAGCCAAAGGCTGGCGTGGCTTTGCCATGCAATTGCCGGCAGCAGATCGAGACCGGTGCGCATATACTCCAGCGTGGCTTGGAATGCGGCGGAGCGCCGCGCCTTGCCGCCAGCGCGCAGGTTTAGTTCCGCCAGATCCAGTCGCTCGCCGGCGTCGTCGATCAACACACGGCCGGCGTTGAGCTGCTCGACGATCTCGAACAGCTTGCCGTCCTGCCACTCCTTTGTCGTGTGCTGTAGCAGCAACCGCCCAATGCGCAGGTGGTTGGCCGCGCGCGCACCCGCATCGGCGACCAGATAGGCGGCCTGCTGCACGCGGTCGTGCAGGAAACGATAGCTGACACCACTGTCGTGGGCATCGGCGGTGACGTATTTATAGCGTTCGTCGAGAGGCTGGATCAGCCCCCCATCGAGCGCCGGCCACAGTTCTTGCTGTGTGCGCCAGGCGGTGCGCTCGACCGTCACCGCGAGCGTGTCGAGCGTGAAACGGTTGCCAATCGAGGCGGCCAGTTGCAGCAAGTGCTGCGTCGCCACGGGCAGGCGGCGGATTTTCTCGAGGAGTAGCTCGACCACGTTGTCAGTGTATTCGGCCCGTTCGATCGCGGCCAGGTCCCAGTCCCAGCAATCTGCGGCGGCCCGGTAGCGCAGGTGGCCGGCATCATGGATTGAGCCCAGGAACTGGTTGAGGAAAAATGGATTGCCGGCGGTCTTGCGCAAGCACAGTCGGGACAGAGGAACGCAGTCGGCCCCCGCCACGCGCACGGTGGCCGAGACCATTTGCGTCACTTGCGGCTCGGTCAGTGCGTCCAGCACCAGCGTGGACAGGCGCACACCTCCAGCGAGTAACGTGTCGCGCAATCCGATGAGTGGATGAACTGTGCTGACTTCGTTGTCGCGGTAAGCGCCGATGAGCAGCAGGCAGCAATTGTTGCGCGAGACCATGAACAGCTCGATCATCCGCAGGGTGGCCGCATCGGCCCATTGCAGGTCGTCGAGGAACAACACCAGCGGATGGCCGGCGGCAGCGAACACTTCGACGAAGCGGGGGAACACGCGGCACAGGCGGAGCTGGGCCTGTTCCGGCGCCAACGCGGGCACTGCTTCGGTGGGGCCGACGATCAGCGCCAGCTGGGGAATCAGTTCGACCATCACGCCCAGGCCGCTGCCCAAGGCGTCGCGTAATTTGCCGGCCCACTGCCGCAGCGTTTCTTCGGGTTCGCCCAGCAGCTGGCGCACCAGCCCCTGAAAGGCCTGGATCAGCGATGCGTACGGCACGTCGCGCTGGAACTGGTCGAATTTTCCGGCTAAAAAACAGCCGCGCCGGGCGACGATCGGTTTTTGCACTTCGTTCACCACCGCCGACTTGCCAATACCTGAATAGCCGGCTACCAATAGCATCTCGCATGCGCCGGCGGCGCTGCGTTCAAACGCCGCCAGCAACGCAGCGATCGCATCCTCGCGTCCGTGCAGCGTTTGCGACACTAGGAAGCGGCCGTTATGATCGGACAGCCTGGGTGCCAGCGCCGGTGTCGCCGCGCGGCAGGATTCGAGGTCGCTGCGCAGACCTTGCAAGCTCTGGTAGCGCTGCTCGGCGTTTTTTTCCAGCAGTCGCTGGACGATCGCCAGCAGCCAGCCCGGCAGTCCGGCGAGCGCCGGGTGCGACCAGTCCGGGCTGCGCGCAATGTGGCAATGCACCAGTTCCATCTCGTCAAGCGCGTCGAACGGCGGCTGCCCGACCAGCAGTTCGTAGAAGGTTGCGCCGAGTGCATAAAAATCGGCGCGGTAATCGACCCGCCGGTTCATGCGCCCTGTCTGTTCCGGCGCCATGTAGCGCAGCGTGCCTTCCAGTGCCTGAGGATTGACGATGCCCTGGTTTTCGTGCGGCAGCTCGCAGGCGATGCCGAAATCGATCAGTTGCAGCAGGCGCCGTTCACCATTCCACACCAGATTGGACGGATTGATGTCCTTGTGGATCACGCCCTGCCGGTGAACTTCCTCCAGAGCCGCGCACAGTTGCAGCGCGATGTCGAAAAAATCGTCCAGCGCCAACGCGGGCTGCGACGGCGCCTGACCCGCTGCCGCCCGCACGCGCAACACCTTGTCGAGTGCAAGACCGCCGACGTCTTCCTGGATCATCGTCCAGCGCCCGTCGTGCAGCTGCAGTGCGAGCGGACGTACGACGCCCGGATGGCTACAGCGGCGTGCGATCGCATACTCACGCTTGAACTGCGCCAGTTGCGCAAACGAAGGGAAGCGCTGATTGGGCAGCTTTACGATCAGCGCGGTACCATCGGCGGCGCGGGCGCGGTAGACCAGCGAGCGGGAACTGTTGTGCAGCTGTTCAATGATCTCGTGGTTGAAAAGGGTGCTCATGGGCTGGGCTTGCAATGTGCGGATGGTGACTGGAGGCCGTGGGCAGCACGGCATTCGTAATGTTTCCTGTTGGTAAGTATGATATCAGGTTCTGTTGTAGCAAGGCGGTAATGCCAAAATAGTTGGCATGCAATATATATCGATCCAGTTGGAAGAATCTGTTCTGCGGAAGGTTCTGAAGCGGTTCACGCTCTTCGCAGCATCCTGAAGGCGCGCAGGACCTTCGAAGAAAAGGAAAAAGAACAGCGGCAGGTGCGCGCAGCGCACGGTACCCTGAGAGCCCACTTCAAGGATCTCGCCGGCAGGTGCGACAAAAACATCGACCCGATCCTGCTCGCCCTCGGAGCGGGGGATCTGAATCCATAAGTGGGGAGCATCAAGCGCAAAAAGGAAACGTCGCCAGGATTGACGGTTGCCTGCTCCTCGCAACTCGAAGCGACGATTAGACGGCGCGAACGCGTGGAATTGATCCCGCGAAACCGAAACGTCCAGCGATAGGATCATAGATTAGCAAGGTTGTATGACAGGTGATAAATCTGAACCGGACGTTGGCGGTGTGTCGGCATCTGGTCACAAACGGCCCGAACCGGCCATAACAATAAGATTTAGAATCGATGAAAAAGCAGACACTCGGCTTTGTCCATTGTAGACATTGCAGCTCACGTTGAGTTTAGTTCGATTCGAGCTGATCGCAATAGCCCGGGCTACAATTATGGATCTTTATGCAGACAAATTACAGGTATTTAGTAATTTCCTTGAATTGGCGTACGCTATCTTCGGCTTTGCTACCACCTTTGCTAACCGCTTTGTCCAGACAATGGTCAATATGATCATGCACCAAGGATTTTTTTGCGATGGTAATCGCCTTCTCAACTGCATGCAGTTGCTGGGCAATTTCCAGACATTCCCGGTCATGTTCTAACATCTCGATCACGCTTTTCAAATGTCCCAGGGCTCGTTTCAGGCGCTTTAGAATTTCGGGGTGCGAAGTATGATTTTTCGTATAGCTATCCATAAGATTCATTTCCTATTTAAGACAATCTAGATTGCAGCGGCATCTTATCACGGCGCTTTGTAAATAATTCTGATCGTATCCCCCCGGATAGGATAATTTTACTTGACGCCAACGTTTCTCAGGCATAAAATCCGCCTGTTTTCATTTTATGGAGTCCCTTTGTGGGTACTAGTTTAGATAGTTGTCGTTGCCAAACCAGGTCGGTTTGGTTCTGCCTTAAGTAAGATCTCCAGCAAGTTTCACTTGCCATCATCTTGCGTCTGGCGGATGGTGGTGTCGCAAAGTTGATGACTCCGGTCTCAACATTCAACTCCCCCCAAAAAAACTACTCGTGTCATTTGTCTGATTATTTTTGATCGGCAAATCTGTTTGCTATGTGCGATTCGCATCGTGCAATGGGCATCCCATTGCCATGCGCATCAACGCCATCAATGAATTAAGCAGTTTGCTCAGATTCCTGGGCAGGCTTTGATCAATCAACCGGAGGTCACCATGACCGATGACTGTAGTAGTTGTCGCTATCCTTACAATTACTTAAACCCAATCGCTCTGTGGAGCAGCGTGGCACCTTTCCGGTTGGTGATTGTTCTGACCGGCTAGTTGATCGCCTGCTACTCCCTGGCATATCAACCGTTTTGGAGTAGCAAAATGAATTACGCAAATCTCATCGCAGGCGTCAGCGCTCTGCACCAAATCAATCAGGAACCTCAGATCACTTTGATTAGAGCAAAACTGGATTTTGTTCGGGTCAAGCACCTGTTATCGCGCTTGTACAAGCATCCGATCAATAAGTCAGTTAATTAAATCTGGGAGTATCTATGTCCAATTTGAACACTAATACCGTACTCGATAGCGAGCATGTTGGCGATATCCGTGGCGCGTTTGGCACGATAGCTCAAGCAGATGTCGGTCCACGCACGAGCTTACTGGCGCGATTCAAAACGCTGTGCGCCATCCTCGGGCCGGGCCTGATTGTCATGGTCGGTGACAACGACGCGGGTGCGTTCAGCACCTATTCGCAAGCAGGTCAAAACTACGGCACAACGTTGCTATGGACGTTGGCATTACTGATTCCTGTGTTGTATGTAAATCAGGAAATGGTACTGCGTCTCGGCGCAGTGACTGGTGTCGGACATGCCCGTCTGATCCTGGAACGGTTCGGTAAGTTTTGGGGGGCGTTCAGTGTCATCGATCTATTTTTGCTGAATGCGTTGACAATCGTCACCGAGTTTATCGGAATCAGTCTGGGACTTAGCTACCTAGGTTTGCCGAAGGTTGCCGGCGTGTTGTGCTCAGCCTTATTGGTCATCGCTGCGGCCAGCACGGGAGACTTTCGGCGCTTTGAACGGTTCTCGATGGCGCTGGTTGCCGGTAGCCTGGTGTTGTTGCCATTAATCCTGATGGTGCATCCTCCGGTTGCGTCGGTAGTGCACGATTTTGTGGTGCCAGGCTTGCCTGCCAACGCACCCATTGGTGATGTACTGCTACTGATCATCGGCATCATTGGAACCACAGTAGCTCCCTGGCAGTTGTTCTTTCAGCAGAGCTACGTAATCGACAAGCGTATTACGCCCCGCTTCATCCGCTACGAGCGCATCGATCTATGGCTGGGTATCGTGCTGGTGATCGTTGGCGCAGTGGCGATCATGGCGGTCATGGCGCATGTATTTGCGGGTACTCCTGAAGCGGGCAAATTTGTCGATTCTGGCGCTGTTGCGGAAGGACTGGCTAAGTATTGCGGTCGCCTGCCTGCGGCGTTGTTTGCAATCGCACTGATTGACGCCAGCATCATCGGCGCAGCAGCAATTTCATTATCGACGGCGTATGCGATTGGCGATGTCATGACGTTGAAGCATTCTCTGCACCGAAAGCCGGGTGACGCCAAAGGTTTTTATGCCATTTACTGCGTGTTAATCGTGGCCGCTGCCGCATTGGTTTTGCTGCCTGGCGTTCCACTTGGCTTGCTGACCAACGCTGTACAAACATTAGCCGGCGTACTGCTGCCGAGCGCATCGGTATTTCTTCTGTTGCTGTGCAATGACAAGCAAGTACTGGGTCCGTGGGTGAATGGGCGCGTGACCAATGCATTTACTGCTGTGGTCGTAGGCGTACTGGTGATTTTGTCGATTGTTCTGACTGCTGCGGTTATTTTCCCAGACCTGCCAGGAGAAAAAATTGTCGACATTCTGGTTGCGGGTGCAATCGTGGGCGTCGTCGTCGGCTTGGGAGCACTGGCGGTTCGAGCCTATCGCGTTGCCAGCGGTGAAGTGCCAGTCGATGCAGAAACCAAACCAAGCCGGTCGATAATGGATGGTTGGCGCATGCCACCTTTGGATCAGTTACTGCCGACCAAGCTGAGCGGGTCCACCCGATTCTGGATGGGCGTGCTCCGCGGCTATCTGGTGATCGCGGTACTGATGGTCATTATCAAGGTGATTCAACTGACCAGCTGAGGCTCGTTCACACCGAATAATCACAAATTACAAATTCACTACTGGTGTCGCGCCAGGGGCGGCGTTCGTCCGTCATTTTGCGGTGCACCGGCCAACACAACAGATTGAAAGAATCATTCAACATGAAAAAGCTACAGGTCTGGCTTTGGCATTGCACGTTCGCGTTAATTGCGCTGGTCGCAGCGCTCCAACCAATTCCCAGTTTCGCACAGGAAGGCAATGAAGTTACATCAACCGATATTAGTGAAATGCCGTGGTGGAATTTTCATGCGCAGAGCACCTATGTCTGGCAACACAAGAACGGATTCTATGCTTCTTATTCAGGGGCACAAAGTCTACTTCCGGAACCTGAGGATGGCTACACATTCTCGGTGACGGCTTACTTCGGTGCACGACTTTGGCATGGCGCTGAACTCTATCTGGATCCGGAAGGTGTGCAAGGCAAGCCATTTTCAGATTTGCACGGCCTGGACGGCATTAACAATGGTGAGATCCAGAAAAACGGCGGTCCGGTTATGCGTTTTTACTGGGCAAGGGCCTTCATTCGTCAAACAATTGACCTGGGCAATGAAAGCACTCCCGTCGAAGACGACCTGAACCAGTTGGCTGGGAACTATGGCAAGCGGCGATTAGTACTGACCGTGGGCAAATTGACGCAAACAGATTTGTTTGAGAAGAACAGCTACGCCAATGATCCCCGCTCACAGTTCCTCAATTGGGCTTTGATCACGCACGGCGCGTGGGACTATGCTGCCGACGCCCTTGCGTATTCAATCGGTGCGACAGCAGAGCTTTATTGGGACGACTGGGTCTTTCGGATGGGCCGATACATGGAGCCATTGGTCGCCAACGGCAGCGTACTCGATTACAACTTGGAACGCCATCACGGCGATACCATTGAATTGGAACATGACCAGACGACGTTTGGCTTTCCCAGCATTGTTCGCCTGCTTGCATTTCGCAATCTGACTTACGCTGGATCATATCGTGACGCTATCGACGCAGCTTCTTTGACCGGGTCGATCCCAGATGCAACGTCGGTTCGTAACGATGCCGCCAAACATGGATACGGGATCAGCTTCGAGCAAGCAATTGGCGACGACATTGGCGTATTTGCGCGAGGCAGTTGGGCCGACGATAAGATCGAAGAATATGCGTTCACTGAAATTGATAATACCGTGTCTGCGGGTGTATCTATCAAAGGCAACTATTGGCATCGTGCCGATGATGCGATCGGTTTAGCGTTCGCCTCGAATGGGCTCAACAAAGATCACCGTAATTATTTGGCAGACGGCGGCCTGGGCGGTTTTTTAGGTGATGGCATGCTTCCACATTATGCGCGCGAAAGCGTTCTTGAAGCGTACTACAACACTCAACTACACAAAGGCCAAAACTTCACGTTCGACTTGCAACGGATAACCAATCCTGGTTACAACGCGGATCGCCGTGGGCCAGTCAATATCATCGGAGCGCGCTTGCACGTATATTTTTAAATCATCGTCACTGATCAGATCTGTTGATCAAACGCGCCTGCCAGGGACGCAATGGCAATCATGGAGCAGCAATCGGCCTCATAGTCGCTTCAAGCTAACTCCGATGATCATGTAATCCGAATATTTTTCAGTACGAATGGCAGCTTTCGTGAAATTCGAGTTTCAACGAATGTCGCATAAGGGCACACAGCGAGCATTCGCGGACATTTACACATTTCCGCTTTGTCGCTGCAAATGGCAATTCATCCAAATAATTTAGCGACTCATCGCTTCGCCATTGAAGCAAATCATCCCGGCAAATACAGTGACGCCTGGCTATGCAATAAACAGCAAACATGTCGCACGCCATAGCCCCATAAATTCGCTTAACTTAACCAATACCTGGAGCATGACTATGAAGATGACGCGCAATCCGGTTACCCGGCCAGAAATTTGTTTGGCATATATGGCATTGTTTGCCTTGTCAGCGACCGCATGCAATGCCAGCGCTGATAACATCGACGATTTCGTCCACGCAGAAATGGCCAGAAAACATATCCCCGGCATGGCGGTTGCCGTAATCCAGAACAATCAGGTCATTAAAGAAAGCGTCTACGGTTTGGCCAGTATTGAACTGAACGTGCCTGTCACACTGGACACTTCCTATTCGCTGGCGTCGATGACCAAGATATTTACCGCCTCGGCCACAATGGTCCTGGTACAGGATGGAAAAATCACACTCGATGAATCAATCACCAAGGTCCTTTCGCAATTACCTGCCAAATGGTCCAAAGTCACAATCCGCAATTGCCTGTCGCATACTTCGGGTCTGCCGGATGAAATTACCGACGGCGTTAACTTGACACCAATTACCGGCGAGCGCGGGGAACTGTTTAAAATCCTTGCCAAAAAACCGTTAAAGCCCATTGGAAGAGAAAGCGCCTATAACCAGACCGGGTACACGATTCTTGGCATGATCATCGAAAAAATTTCCGGCATGCCTTACGAAAAATTTGTGGAAGCGCGAGTATTAAAACCCGCTGACATAACCGGCGTTACCTATGGCGATGGCTGGTCTATTGTTCCGGCGCGCAGTGATTTGTATACAACCCTTGATATCACCAAAGATCACGCAAGACTATTGGTGGGTGAGCGAGGTCCGGTGGTGCAAAGTGACAAGATTTTCCATTATGGCTCTAAATACATGCCGGACTACATGGCGCCTGCCGGTGCGATCAACGGTACGATACGCGATCTCGTCAATTTGGAAAATGCCTTTGCAGCAGGGACCGTGGTCAATGCCGCAAGTCTGAAAGAAATGTCGGTGCCTTTCAAACTCAACAGCGGCAAGGACGGTGATTTTGGTCTTGGCTTTGACACCGAGCAGCCCGGCGGCCCCTATAAGGCCGTGTCATATGGCGGCGGTACTGCGGTCTGGCGCATAGCCTATCCCGATAGAAATCTGACAGTGATCGTTCTGACCAATTTGCAGGGCTCTCAACCGCAACTGATTGCAGTGAAAATTGCCGCTATGGTTGATCCTGAAGTTGCCGATAAATCAAATTGATTGCAATTTCCATGGAGCGGTTTTATTGTTGATGACATCTGGGCTACAACGGAAATTCAAAAGTTGACTCACGAGGTTACTGGAGCTAAACAGACCAACTTACACTCCTGCTGTGAAGCGACTAACAGGGTCGTCTGCAGAAAATTTTGTTTCCCGTGCACTGGGTGATTGAAGCTGCGTGCCCCTCCATCACGATGCAATACGGTTTGCTCCTTCCAATATTGAACAAAGTATTTACTCCCTGCCGACAATTCATTTATCAATTCCTGCATCTCGATATCGTCCGTGCTTCGGCTATAGTCTGCCCTGAACTCGGCAACCAGTCGTCGAGATCGGTCTGGCCAGTCATCGATTAATGTTTGTGCACCGGGTGACAAAAACACGAATTTCAACAAGTTCTTCTCGGTTGATTCCCTGTCCAACCAGCCGGCAAATAAGTTTTCAGCGCCAGGATTCCATGCTCTGGCAGTCCAGGCATGATCCAGCAGATAAGCAGGGACGCTGACAAGTGATGGCAAGTTGAGAATAGCTGGAACCAGGACGTTGTTTGGTTCCTCGTGTGGGACCGGATCACGTTTTCCTGCAAGATCGAACAGTGTGGCTCGTTCAGCAGAGTTAAGTCTTAGCGCCACGGCGAGACGGGAAAGCGCGCTCACAGATGCCGCGACTTCGCGTCCCTGTTCCAGCCAGGTGATCCAGGTCGAGCTAACTGCCGAAGCCTCAGCCAGTTCTTCCCTGCGCATGCCAGGTGTGCGCCGCCGACCTGAGGCTTTTAGTGGTGGAGGAAGGCGTTCACGGTGAGAACGGATGAATTCTCCAAGTAGAACGCTGCGATCGGAGCTTGGCATGGTTTAATTTATACCAGGATAAAGCCTCATATTGTACTGGTTAAGATAAGGGGCGACAATATTCTCACCTTCCCTCAACCGTCGAGTACCTCATGATTATTAACGGAACCCACAACACCATCGTAGACAGCCAATTCGGTCCCAGAGCGCAGTCCTACCTCACAAGTGCAGTTCATGCCAATGGGGCTGACCTTGATCTGATGGCAGACATAATAGGTCAACGTCCTGATGCAATCGCGTTGGACTTGGGTTGTGGTGGTGGTCACGCCGCGTACCGATTGGCTCCGTTGGTCAACACGGTGGTCGCCTACGATTTATCAGAGCAAATGCTCATGGTTGTAGCCGAAGAAGCTAAACGTCGGGAAGTGAGCAATGTTGTTACCAAGCTTGGTGCTGCCGAATCACTACCGTGTGCATCCAAATCATTTGACATCGCTGTCACTCGTTACAGCGCCCATCACTGGCATGATGTTCCAGCAGGACTTGCTCAGATGCGGCGAGTATTGAAACCTGGCGGATTGGCTGTCTTTATGGATGTCATGGCGCCAGATTCACCATTGTTGAATACGTGGTTACAGACTCTCGAATTACTTCGTGACCCGTCGCACGTGCGCAATGCATCGTTCAGTGAATGGGAAAAAATGTTGAATGCCGCCGGCTTCGCAGTTCGATCCGTAACAAGTTTTCGCCTTCGGCTGGACTTTACAACTTGGGTCGAGCGGATGAAAACACCTGAATCGCACGTCACGGCGATTCGGTCTTTGCAGCAGCATGCAAGTGCTGAAGTAGCTGACTATTTTTCAATCGAAAAGGACGGAAGTTTTACTGTGGACTCCATCTTGATTACTGCAGATCCCACAACGACCTCTGGTTAAGTGGCAATTGATCTTGCTGGAAATGCGTTCCCTATGATTTCTGACCGGCTGGTGTGCAGCGGATTGCTGCCACAGTAAAATTCATTTTCTTGCCTGAGTCGGGGCTGCCAGCGCCAGGCGATGAACTACGTGCGATTGGGTCTGGAGCGCCGTGGTTATATTGAGCGACATTCCGGAACCAGCGGACTTGCTCGGGTTGTACGCCTGACGGAGATCGGTTGGGAAGTTCTTGCGCAGATGCGCATGAGCGTGGCTGAGGCCGAACAGGAGTGGGGCGCGTATTTGGGAGCGCAGCGGTTAAATGCCTTGAAAGAAACGCTACGCGATTTGCCGGACTGGCTGGCCGAGCCAATTTGAGCTTCCACAAAGGTGCTGATTCAACTGTCTGCCGAGAAAGCGCCTGTAGTTTGTAATCGCCAGGCATCGCTTCACGAATAGGGAAGTCGCTATTCCCGCCGATTCGTTCGCACGCGCTGCCGCATTCGCAATTGACCAGCCGGACGTCAACGAAATTTTTTACCGTCCTACCCAGCAGGCTTATTGAGGTGGTTTGCCGCCACAGGCTACAGTTCCGGAATAAAATTTGCCAGGTAATCGCCGAATTCATCACCACTACAAATAAGTCGGCAAATAAGTCGGCAAATAAGTTTGAATAAATGTAAGTATTCTTATATTATATTCATATATATCAATTAGTTATGAAATAAAATATTCGGCAATAAACTCGGCAAATATCTATGTATTCAAAAACACATCAATTTGAACCCTTGCTGCCCTCGCCGGTGCCCCCGGCGCTGATTGGGAAAGCGGCAGAGATCGCCACCAAATCCCTGCGACTGACAGCCGCAGCGCACTCAACGGCGCGTGCATCGATACGGGAATTGGTTCGCTCGATGAATTCGTATTACTCAAATCGCATTGAAGGTCAGGGAACTCACCCGCAGAACATCGAGCGCGCACTGCACAAGGAATTTTCCGACAAGCCCAACATTGCGCGGCTGCAGCGAGTTGCATTGGCCCATATGGAGGCCGAACGAGAGTTGGAACGTCGTGTTCTGGCAGGTCAGTCGCCGCTGTCATCGCAATTTTTATTGGATACCCACCAAATTCTGTATTCTCGCCTTGCTGAAGAAGACCGTATGACTGATGACGGGCAACTCATTGTGCCGGGCGAATTGCGCCAACAAGATGTTGAGGTTGGTCGTCACGTTGCGCCAGAGGCTTCGTCACTGCCCAGTTTTTTAGCAAGGATGGACGAGGTTTACAACCAGTCGAGCAGTTGGGACACCCGGCTGATCGCGGTAGCCTGTGAGCACCATCGTGCTAACTGGGTTCATCCTTTTCAGGATGGAAACGGCCGATCGATCCGATTACAGACCCAATGCGCGTTGTGGCATTTATCGGAAGGTTTGTGGTCGCCCAGTCGCGGTCTTGCCCGCTCTGTTAAAGATTACTACGCGAGGTTAAATAATGCGGACATGCCACGACGCGGCGACCTTGATGGCCGGGGAAATTTAACCACTGCCGGACTAAGTGATTGGCTTGAGTATTTTCTGGATATATGCCTGGATCAAGTGAACTACATGGGAAAAATGCTGGATTTGGACGGCATGAAGCGTCGGATTGAGGCGCTCGTGATTTTTCGTGCGACGCAAGACAAAGGCTTACGCGCCGAAGCGATTTTGCCGCTGTTTCATGCGTTTGCTGCAGGACCGCTTTCACGCGCCGAATTTATCCAATTAACTGGGTTGGGCGAACGCACCGCCCGTTCCTTATTATCGCGCCTGCTTTCTACCGGGCTACTGGTGAACGACACGCCGCTAGGACCTGTTCGCTTTGGATTGCCGTTAGACTCCCTCCAATTTCTATTTCCGGAACTGTATCCTGAGGCAGCCACCAGCGCCGAATAATTGCCGTCAAATTTTTTCAGCGCAGCACCACGCATGATCATTCCCTTCACCACACCGCAGACTGCCAGATTGCTGCAGTAGCCAAACATATATGTTTTTGATATATCAATCGCCAAATTAACTATTGGTTTTAAATTTTCAGAATCATTAGTATTCAAGCTGCATTATAAAAACGATCCAGAGCTGCTACTAAAAGAAACCATTCCAATCAGTGGTTATATAAACGGGAGACAAAATGAAACAAAAAAGAATAAGTTGGATTATAGGTACCATCTTCGCGTTGCCGGCATTGAGTGTCCTGGCTCAGCAGGCTGCACCAGGCGCCGGTGCCACTGCTGCCATTGCTGCCGATGCGCCCCAGCAAATTACGGTGGTTGGTGTGCGTGAATCGATGGATAACGCCCTTTCAGTCAAAGAAGATTCAAACGAAATGCTGGAAGTCATTTCTTCTGAAGATATTGGAAAATTGCCTGATACGACCATTGCGGAATCACTGGCTCGCCTGCCGGGTTTGCAGTCAGGTATCGATCGTGGCAATGCAAGTCAGGTCGTGGCGCGCGGACTGGGTCCACGGTTTATAGCGGCGACCATTGATGGTCGCGAACTGGCTTCACCGGAACCGAACCGTGCAGTGCGCTTTGAACAGTTTCCTGCTGAGTCGTTGGTTGGCGCCAATGTCTACAAAACCCAATCGGCGGATTTGATCGAAGGCGGTATCGCAACCACGATCGACCTGCTGACCGTGTCACCATTGAAGTTCGCAGATCGCCAGATTACCTTTAAGGCAGATGCGCTGTACTCCCAGTTAGGCAAGGAAATCGGCGGTGCGCCTGATACCGGACCGCGCCTGGGTACGTTGTATGTCGATCAGTTTAACAATCATACTTTGGGCGTGGCGTTGGCCGCCAGTTATCAAAAGCAGCCATCGGTTGAAAAATTGATCGAAGACTGGTCGTTTAATACCGTGGCCGGTGGTACTGCAGGGTCGGTCCCTGGCAGCAATGGTCAACCTGTTGCAACACCATGGGGTTTCCAGGACCAGGCCAAGCGCGGTACGGATACACGCTCCAGCGTGTTGGCCAAGGTTGAATGGAAGCCGGCCCAGGATGTGATGATCACCGGTGATGTTTACTATGAAAGTCAAAAAATCCTCGAGCCTGAAGTCTCGCACTACTATCAGGGCAATATCGGCAACTGGGAAGGTACTGGCGGTAATTTCAGCAATACCACGATCCAGAACGGTACCGTCACGGCGGCAACGGTGAACTATACCGAGGTCAACAACAACGACAACCTGTGGATCCAGAATTCCCACACGGTGGCTTCAGGCCTGAATGGCAAATTCAAGGCCGGCGACTGGAAAATGGAAGCCGATTTATCCAATTCGCTCGCCACCCGTGACAGCGCGTGGCAAAGCATACAGCAGACACTGACGGCCTATCCGGCATTTACCTACGATCTCGCCAATGGTCCAACTAACTACAGCATCGCTTCAACTGGAACCGGTAACCCGGCTTCCTACGGTCAGCCTGGCTACGCCGAGGTTGATGTTGGCGGCCACGTCAAAGATGAATTAAGCGCCCTGCATTTGAACGCGACCCGCACCGTGACCAACTTTGGCGATGTCGATAAGATTAAAATCGGCGTGCGTGCCACCGCCCGCGAGAAGAGTTATTACCAATTGTCTTGGTCAGATTCGAATCAACTCGCTGCAATTCCCAATTCAGATTTTGGCACGGTCCATGTTGATGGATTGCCTGATTTCATCGCACTCAATGACTTTAACGGTTCGCTGGCCAATTCCTACGGAGCAGGCGTTTTCAGCGCGGCAGGCCGGGCACAGTCACTGTCCGACCAGATTGCCAGCTGGGATGTTAAGGAAAACAGCGAGTCGGTTTATGCACAAGCTGATTTGATGGGAACCATGTTCAACAAATCGTATCGTGGCAATGTGGGTGTGCGCCTGGTTCATACCACGCATACCAGTTCAGGCACGCAATCCCTCAATGGTGGTTCAAGCGGTACAGCGATTTCGGTTGACGGTTCGGATACCGAAGCACTGCCAAGCCTGAACCTGATTTACATGCTCGATCCGAAGCAGGAGCAGCAGGTTCGCTTCAGCGTGGCGCGTGCCCTGTCCCGCGCTCCGCTGGATGAACTGCGCGCTTCACAGACCTTGACACCTGGTCAGGTCGGCACCAACCAACCTATTACAGGCAGCGCAGGAAATCCCGCTTTGAAACCGATGCTGGATGATCAGATTGACCTGGCCTACCAATGGTATTTTGAGAAAGGCGCCTTGCTGTCCGCCGGTGCGTTCTTCAAGAAACTGGAAAGCTATATCAAGATTGAAAATAACAACACCACGGTTGGCGGGCAGGCTGCCACGATTTCGGAATCGGTCAATGGCCAGGGCGGCGAAGTGCGCGGGCTGGAACTTGTTTACCAGCAGGCCTTTACCGGTTTGCCGGCGCCATTTAACGGATTGGGCGTATTCAGCAATTATGCCTACACCAGCAGCAATATTACCGAGAGCGCCAACAACCAGAGCTTTCCAGTGGATGGATTAATGAAATCAAATGGCGGCGTGACATTGTGGTATGAACACAATGGTTTTGAAGCTCGCCTGGCAGCCACCTATCACAGTGCATTCACCCGTGATCCCGGTTGGACCACAGGACAGTTCTACGTCAACAATGCAGAAACGAATGTCAGCTTTGCGATGTCCAGGCAAATTACCAAAGAGTTGCAGGTGCATTTTGGGGCGGACAATCTGACCGATCAGAAATTGGTGTATGTCAATCCAACCAACCAGTATGAACAGCAAGTCCGTGATTATGGTCGTCGCTACAATTTGGGCATCAGCTACAAAATGTAATTTGTGCAGCAACGGCTGCTTGCAGTAACAATAAAAAGCAGCCGTCCAATTCCAACCGATGTTGCACAGTCATTTTTTGAGCCCTCAATACTTATTTAAATTCACATGAAAATTACCAAACTCACCACCTACCGCATTCCGCCGCGCTGGATGCTATTAAAGATTGAAACCGATGAAGGCGTGGTCGGTTGGGGTGAACCTGTCATTGAAGGGCGGGCCCGCACTGTGGAAGCGGCGGTGCATGAAATGTCCGGCTATTTAATTGGGCAGGATCCGGCCCGCATCAATGATCTGTGGCAGGCCATGTATCGCGGCGGCTTTTACCGGGGCGGTGCGATTTTGATGAGCGCCATCGCCGGAATTGACCAGGCACTGTGGGACATCAAAGGCAAAACCCTGGGTGTGCCGGTGGCTGAATTGCTCGGCGGTCTGGTGCGCGATCGTATGAAAACCTACAGCTGGGTCGGCGGTGACCGTCCGGCAGATGTGATTGACGGCATCAGAAAATTGCGCGCAGCCGGATTTGATACCTTCAAAATGAATGGCACCGAAGAAATGGGCATAATCGATAATGCCAGGTCGGTTGACCGGGCCATCGGACGGATTGCCGAAATTCGCAGTGCCTTTGGATCGACCATTGAATTCGGAATCGATTTTCATGGGCGCGTTTCTGCACCGATGGCCAAGGTGTTGTTGCGTGAGCTCGAACCGTACCGGCCACTGTTTGTTGAAGAACCGGTATTGGCCGAGCAGGCCGAATATTATCCGCGCCTGGCAGAAGCAACCTCAATTCCGCTGGCGGCCGGCGAGCGCATGTTTTCGCGTTTTGAATTCAAGCGGGTGTTCGCCGATGGTGGTATTGCGATTGTGCAGCCCGACTTGTCGCACGCTGGCGGCATTACCGAATGCTACAAAATCGCGGCAATGGCCGAATCGTACGATATCGCGCTGGCACCGCATTGCCCGCTGGGGCCGATTGCACTGGCCTCGTGCCTGCAAATCGATTTTGTGGCGCACAATGCCGTGCTGCAGGAACAAAGCATGGGGATTCATTACAATCAGGGCGCCGAACTGCTCGACTATGTGATCAATCGGGAAGACTTTGCCATCACTGACGGTTATATCAAGCCCTTGCCCAAACCGGGATTGGGTGTGGAAATTGATGAGCAGCGTGTTATTGAAGCCAGCAAAAATGCGCCCGACTGGCGTAATCCTTTGTGGCGCCACCCGGACGGCAGCGTCGCTGAATGGTAAACATGAGCATGACCGACCATCAACTTGCCCCCGATCATGCGCAACTGATTGGCGTAGATTGGGGTAGCACCGGCTTCCGCGCCTTTTTATTCGGTCAGAATGGCGCGGTGCTCGAGACCCGAACTGCCGCGGCCGGTGCCTCGCAAATGACCGATGCACAGGCGTTTGCAAGCACCCTGCATCATTACACCGCTGATTGGCAGCAGAATCATGCATTACCGGTGATTGCCTGTGGCATGGTGGGCAGCAGACATGGCTGGCAGGAAGTACCGTACGCGCTCTGCGCTGCACACAGCGCTCAGCTGGGGGCTGCTTTGGGTCAGATCAGAAATACCAATGTGTACCTGGTGCCAGGGCTCATCACTGCGGCCACCGATCTGCCGCCGGATGTGATGCGCGGTGAAGAAACCCAGATCGTCGGAGCACTGCATGCCGTGGCCCAGGCCAGAGCCGCTTCCTGTATTGTTCTGCCCGGCACCCATTCCAAATGGGTCCAGATCGCCGATGAAAAAATCATCGATTTCGCCACGCACATGACCGGTGAATTGTTTGCGGTATTGCGCAATCATTCGGTGCTGGGCCGCTTGCTGCCGTTAGAAGCACAACCTTTCGAGCCCACTGCATTTCTGGCCGGTGTGGGTGCAGCACAGCGTGACGGTCAACTTGGTGTGATGCATCAGCTGTTCGCGGTGCGCACCCTCGGGCTGACAGAAAAGCTGTCAGCACAAGGGCTGGCCGATTATCTGTCTGGTCTGCTGATAGGCCATGAAATCAGGGCCGGCCTGGTCTGGCGCAATGCCGCAGGTCTGGATGGCACGCCACTGGTTCTGGTGGGTGAACCGGCACTGTGCCAACGCTACCGACACGCCATGACCTGCTTTGACTTGCCGGTTGATACGATACTGGACAATACCGCTGCCACGGGTTTGTGGCACCTTGCGCGCGCAGCGCAACTCATCTGAAACGATCCGACATGACTATTCCTGATTCTGTATCCCGCTTTAATACCGCCTTTGCCACATCACCACTGGTGGCCATTTTGCGCGGCATTGCGCCGCATGAGGTTGAAGCGGTGGGCGCGCAATTGTATGCGGTCGGCTTCAGAATTATTGAAGTGCCGCTGAATTCACCGCAGGCGCTTTTGTCAATCGAACGATTGAAAAAGAGCCTGCCAGCCGACACGGTAGTCGGTGCCGGAACCGTGCTGACCACGCTCAGTGTGCAGCAGGTATCGGATGCCGGCGCCGAGATCATTGTCATGCCACATGCCGATGTAAACGTAATCAGGGCAGCCAAGCACAGGCACATGATCTGTGTGCCGGGTGTGGTCACTCTCACCGAAGCGTTTGCTGCGCTGGAGGCAGGTGCCGATGCGTTGAAGTTATTTCCGGCCGAACTGGTTACCCCGACCGTTTTAAAAGCCATGCGCGCGGTGTTGCCTGCTGCGGTGCGCTTGTTGCCGGTCGGCGGCATTCGACCCGGCTCAATGATTGAATATGTAAGGGCCGGTGCGGCCGGCTTTGGACTGGGTTCTGCGCTGTACGCACCAGGCATGAATGCGGCAACGGTAGCGCAACACGGACAGGAATTTGTTGCAGCATGGACTGCACTGAATGCATCAACCTGATGGGACATTTCATGAAGCATTTTGCCAGCGCATCAGCCAGGGTTCTGGCGTTTTTTTTGTTTTGTCAGTGCGCACCGGCGCAAGATGCCGAGCAGAACCAGCCCGTCACGTTTAAAGTCGACGCCAGCGCGCCGGCGGCAGTGCCGTTGAGCGGGCATCTCCATTTAAGTGCCACGCCCGCGGACAACGTTGCGCCGGATGGAGAAAAGATCGATCTCAACAGTCAGTATCTGATCAGGAATGGCGTGCCGTGGTTGCCGGTAATGGGCGAATTTCATTATTCGCGCAGCCCAGCGGTTACTTGGGATACGGAACTAAAAAAAATGAAATCGGCCGGCATCAGCGTGGTGTCCAGTTATGTGATCTGGAGTCATCATGAGGAACTGGAAGGTCGCTTCAACTGGCAGGGCAATCGTGATTTAAACCGCTTTCTGCGGCTGTGCAAAAAAAACGGATTGATGGCCATGGTGCGCATAGGACCCTGGTCGCACGCAGAAGTGCGCTTTGGCGGCCTGCCGGACTGGGTCGTCAATGCAATGCCGACCCGCAGCGATGATCCGCAGTATTTGCATTACGTCGGGCGCTTTTATCAGCAGATCGGCATGCAACTTGCAGGCCAGTTGTGGAAACAGGGCGGACCGGTGATCGGCATTCAGATCGAAAATGAATTCAACCTGAGTGGTGCACTGCAGGGTGCGCAGCACATCCACACATTAAAGCTGCTGGCCCAGCAGGCCGGTATGGCGGTGCCGCTGTACACCGTAACCGGGTGGGATGCAACAATATATCCGCAGGGTGAAGTGGTGCCGGTGTTTGGCGGCTATCCGGATGAGCCATGGGGCGTATCGCAACAGGCCTTGCCACCTAAGGAAACCTACGCTTTTCGTTTCGGCAGCAGGGTCAGTGGCGATCTGGGTGCGCAGACTGTAGCCAGTGAAGTCGGCAGCGCCGACCTGGATTTGGAACTGACACCATTTCTGGGTGCGGAATATGGCGCGGGATTGCCGGCCATGTATCGCAGGCGCACCGTGGTTTCCGCCGATGATATTGCCGCCATGCTGCCGGTGCAACTTGGCTCCGGCGTGAATTTGCTCGGCTATTACATGTTTTATGGCGGACGCAATCCGCTCAGTCTGGCCGGCACCGGCATGCAGGAAAGTACCTTGAGTGGCGGTTATAACGATACGCCGATGATCAGCTACGATTTTCAGGCGCCGCTTGGGCCGGATGGGCAGCAGCGCAGCGTGCTGACATTGCTGCGCCCTTACCATTATTTTTTAAACGATTTCGGCGCGCGCCTGGCACCGATGACGGTCAGAAAACCGGAGCAGATTCCAGCCGGCGAAGCCGATCTGAGCAGCTTGCGCTGGTCGGTACGCAGCCAGGGTGAACAAGCTTTTGTGTTTGTGAATAATCATGTGCGCCAATATCCTATAGCCGCTCACGACCAGGTGCGCTTTTCCGTGCAACTGCCGCACAGCAAGGTGGAATTTCCACAACATCCGGTTACGGTGCAAGACGGCAGTTATTTCATCTGGCCGGTCAACTTTGACATGGAGGGGGCCACTTTGCGCTACGGTACGGTGCAGCCGCTGGCACGCCTGGATCAGGGTAAAGCCGGTGTCACCTATGTATTTTCAGCTACAGAGGGCATTGCCGTGGAACTGGGTTTTGCGCGCGAACTGGCTCCCTTTATCAGTGCAAGCGGTGCGCAGATCTGTGAACAGGATGCGTTGCTGCTGGTGCAGCCCCAACTTCAGTCCCACCCTGACCTCGTGCTGAAAATTGCTCGGCCTGGCCAGCGCACTGTCACCATGCTGATATTGAGCCCGGAGCAAACCCGGCAACTCAGCATCGGTCGGTTGGCCGGCCAGCGTCGTTTGATCGTGACCAGTGCGCAGAGTTATTTTGATGGTGCTGGTGTTGAACTGCATTCGGCAGCGCAAAATCAATTCAGGATGGCTGTGTATCCGGCACTGTCAGATACGGAATTGAAAAAGCTGAAAAGTTCGCGCCCACTCCAGTCAGTGCAGCAGGGTTTGTTTCAGATCCTGAGTGCAGAAGTCGTTGCGCTGCAGCTCGAAGCGACAGGCACGCTAAAGCGAGCGGCCCGGCCGGTCGCTGCCGTGTTAACTGGTGGTGTGGCGCATGCTGCGCAGGAGCCCAAGCCGGAAAGTTTCAGCAGCGCTGCCACCTGGCGCATCGCGCTACCCGAGCCGCAGTTGCAACAGGCACTGCACTCGCCGGATATCGATGACGTCCTGCTCGGGATCGATTTTGTTGGCGATATCGGACGGCTGTTTTCCGGCATCAGCCTGATCGATGACTGGTACTACTGGGGCTACGCCTGGCAGATTGGATTAAAAAATCATCCACACAACAATCTCGCGCTGTCAGTTTTGCCGTTGCGCCAGGATGCGCCGATTTATTTGCCCAATGAATCCCGCCCTGATTTTTCCGGTAAAGCGCAAATCGCCAGCCTGAACCGGGTCACGCTGATCCCGGTTTATAAACTGACGCTGCATTAATTGCCAAATCAGCACTGGCTGGGTAATTCTATATGTTTTTTGTATAGCAAACCGCAATAAATATATTTGAATGATATTCTGCTGTTTCGTAAACTAGGCATTCAAAACTAAAATAAACAGGGAGACAAAATGCAGCATTCCGATCCTGCGGTTCTGCGGCTGGACGCAGCGCTGGTTCAGCAGGCCGTGCTCGGTGAAGGCTTGACGTGGCATGCCCAGTTGCGGCAATGGTGGTGGACCGATATTGCTTCGTCCAGACTGTATGCCTGGACGCCACAAAGTGGTGCGCTGGGTATTTTTCCGACCATGGATCGGGTCGGCTCATTTGCACACTGTGTATCCGGCAAACTATTGCTTGGTACCGCCAAGGCGTTGTGCCTGACCGAAGTCATCGAAAGTGCCGCGCCCAAAAACAGCAGCAAGCCAATTCCGGCACGCCAGCTGGTGGCTGTGGATGCGCTGGAAACGCGCACGCGGGTCAATGATGGCCGTACCGACCGGAGCGGTAATTTCGTTTTTGGCACCATGAACGAAGCCAGCGATAAACGCCCGATCGGCAGCTTCTATCAGTTTTCGATGCAGCACCGTTTGCGCCGTCTGGCCTTACCGGCCGTGGCCATTGCCAACAGTATTTGCTTCAGCCCGGACGGCAGCATCATGTATTTCACCGACACGCTCCAGCGCACCATCATGCAGTGCAATTACGATTCCGATACGGCGCAGGTGTCCGATATTCGCCCGTTTGCCAATGTGCAGGTCGGCTACCCGGATGGCTCGGTGATCGACAGTGCCGGCTGTTTATGGAATGCCCAGTGGGGTGCGGCGCAGGTGGTGCAGTATGCACCGGATGGCCGGATGGTCAGGCGCATTGCCGTGCCGGCCAAAAATCCAACCTGCCCGGCCTTTGGCGGACCGAATCTGAACCAGTTAGCCGTGACCAGTTCACGTCAGGAAATGAGCGCAGAGGAATTGATCGCAATGCCTCTGGCAGGCAGTCTGTTCAGCCTGCAGCTGGACGCGGCCGGCATTCCGGACTGCCTTTTTAACGACCAGATCTAAACCATAAAAATACCAACCCAGGAGACGCAATGCAACAGGAATTCAACCACGGTCGGCCCAAAAAGAGAGCCGGATTATTTCAAACAGCGGCGCTGTATGCCCTCGGCCTGTGCAGCATTGTTGGCTGCGTGACGCAACCGGCCTTTGCCAACGATCCGGTCAAGATCGGCTTTTTGGTCAAACAGGCCGAAGAGCCGTGGTTTCAGGATGAATGGCGCTTTGCCGAACAGGCTGCCAAAGAAAAAGGATTTACCCTGATCAAGATCGGCATTCCCAACGGTGAAAAAATGGTCAGTGCCATTGATAACCTGGCCGCGCAAAAGGCGCAGGGCTTTATCATCTGCGCACCCGATGTGAAATTGGGGTTGGCGGTGCAGCGCGCTGCGCATCGCAATGCATTGAAAGTCATTTCAGTTGACGATCAGCTGGTGGATGGCAGCGGCAAGCCGATCGCCGATATTCCGCACATGGGTATTTCCGGCTACGAAATTGGCAAACAGGTTGGTGTCGCTCTGGCCGCAGAAATCAAGGCCCGCGGCTGGGCCGTGGCCGAAGTCGGCGCGCTGCGCATGGCCTTTGACCAATTGCCTACCGCACGTGAACGCACCCATGGAGCGGTGGATGGTTTGCTGGCGGCGGGATTCCCGGCAGCCAATGTGATTGATGCCAACCAGGCTAAAACCGATACCGAGAGCGCGTTCAATGCCGCCAACATCGCCTTTACCAAACATACCAGCTTTAAACATTGGGTTATTTTTGGCATCAATGATGAAGCCGTGCTCGGCGCGGTGCGCGCTTCGGAAGGGCGCGGCTTGAAGGGTGACGCGGTAATCGGCATCGGTATCGGCGGCAGCAAAACCGCGTTGAATGAATTTGCCAAACCAGCGCCGACCGGTTTTTACGGTACCGTGCTGATCAGCCCGAAACGCCATGGCTACGAAACGACAATGAACATGTATCGGTGGATTACCGAAAAGCAGGCACCTGAGGCTATAACGCTGACCTCGGGTACGCTGATGACCCGCGCCAATCAGGGCGCAGTCCGAACCCAGATGGGCCTATGAGCGCTTACCTTCAATTCGACCAGGTGTCCAAACATTTTCCTGGCGTGAAAGCACTCGACGGCGTGAGCTTTGAAGCGCATGCCGGTGCCGTGCACGGCTTGCTCGGTGAAAATGGTGCCGGCAAATCGACGCTGCTGAAAATTCTCGGCGGCCAGTATCGTCCGGACGGCGGGCAATTGCGCATCAACGGCGTTGCGCAGCAGTTTCATTCCGCTTCGGATGCGCTGCGCGCCGGTGTGGCGATAATCCATCAGGAATTGCAGTACGTTGCCGAGCTGACCGTAACTGAAAACATTCTGCTGGGCCGTCTGCCGACCCGCTTGGGGCTGGTGGACAAGAAGCAGGCGCGCAGAATGGTCAGTACCAGGCTGGCCGAAATGGGCGTCGAACTGGACCCGGACGCGCGTCTGTCAGATTTGTCGATCGCCCAGCGCCAGATGGTGGAAATCTGCAAGGCAATACTGCAGGATGCGCAGATCATTGCGTTCGACGAACCGACTTCGAGCCTGTCGCATCGCGAGAGTGAAGTCCTGTTTGGTATGGTGAACAGTTTGCGTGCGGCCGGGCGCACCCTGATCTACATTTCACACCGGCTTGAAGAACTGTATGCGCTGTGCGATGCCTGCACCATTTTTCGCGACGGACGCAAAATCGTTACGCACCCGGTCATGGCCGAGGTGTCACGCGATACGCTGGTGCGCGACATGGTCGGGCGTGAATGACTGGATATTTATGATTACCGGCCACGTGCAACTGGCGCAGTGCGACTTAACGTGAGTGCACTGCGCGGCCCCGATCAGGCCAGTGCAACCAGTTTTTCGGTAAGGGGCGGCGAGATCCTCGGTTTTTTCGGACTGGTCGGTGCCGGGCGCAGCGAACTCATGCGTTTGCTGTATGGCGCAGACCGGCGCGCTGCCGGAACGGTGCAGCTTGATGGTGTTGAACTGAATGGACGCAATCCGGCTGCGGCCATCGAAGCCGGCATCGTGCTGTGCCCGGAAGACCGCAAGGAGCAGGGCATACTGGCACAAGCCTCGGTGGCTGAAAATATCAACATCAGTTGCCGGCGCCATGATCTGCGCTTCGGTTTGTTTTTGCGGCATAGCCGGGAAGCGCAGCGTGCCGATGCATTCATTGAGCGACTGCGCATCAAGACGCCGGGTCGCGAACAGGAAATCCGGCTGCTGTCGGGCGGCAATCAGCAAAAGGTGATCCTGGCGCGCTGGCTGGCGGAAGCGAACCTGAAAGTATTGATACTGGATGAACCCACGCGCGGTATTGATGTGGGCGCCAAAAATGAAATCTATCGCATCATTCACGAAGTGGCCGAACGCGGCTGCTGCGTCATTGTGGTTTCCAGTGAATTGCCTGAAGTGCTGGGCATTGCCGATCGCATCATTGTCATGAAGCAGGGTGTGATCAGCGGTGAACTGGAGCGCGAACACGCCAACGAAACCAGTGTGCTGCAACTGGCACTGCCTGACGCCACTGTCCATCACAACCAAGAAAACCTTGAACGGAGTATTGCATGAACCCATCGTCTTATAAGCAGAAATGGCTGATTGAACAAAGCATGCCGCTGACTTACGCGCTGCTGTTCATCGTGCTGTCGCTGAGCGTGGAGAATTTTTTCTCGACCGCCAATATCGTCGGCCTGATGCTGTCCGTGGCGCAGATCGGCATGGTGGCATGCACCATGATGCTGTGCCTGGCTTCGCGCGACTTTGACCTGTCGGTCGGTTCCACCATCGCCTTTTCCGGCGTGCTGGGCGCCATCATCCTGGAACATACACACAGCATCGGACTGGCAGCCGCCGGTGCCCTGCTGGCTGGTGCGGCCATCGGTGCCGGCAACGGCGTGCTGATTGCCTATCTGCGCGTGAATGCGCTCATTGCCACCCTGGCGACCATGCTCATGGTGCGCGGTCTGGCCTTTATCGTCTCCGGCGGACAGGCCGTCGGCATTGCCGATGAAAGTTTTATCAGTTTTGGCGACACCAGTATTGCCGGCCTGCCCGTGCCGGTATGGATAACAGCGGCCAGTTTTATTGTGTTTGGCGTGCTGCTTAACCATACCGTGTTTGGTCGCAATACCCTGGCTATTGGCGGCAATCCGGAAGCAGCGCGTTTAGCCGGTGTCAACGTCGAGCGGCTGCGGGTCTGGATCTTTTTGCTGCAGGGCCTGGTCACGGCACTGGCCGGTTTGATTCTGGCTTCGCGCATCACCAGCGGCCAGCCGAATTCGGCGCAAGGCTTTGAGCTGGATGTGATTTCGGCCTGTGTGCTGGGCGGGGTTTCCCTGCATGGCGGTAAGGCCAAAATATTTGGCGTGCTGGTCGGCGTGCTGATCATGGGTACGGTTGAAAACGTCATGAACCTGCTGGATGTAGATGCGTTCTATCAATACCTCATGCGCGGGCTGATTCTGCTGGCAGCGGTGTTGCTCGACCAGCTCAAGGCGCGAGGTCAGCGTGGTTAGGCTATGCAGGTTGGCAATTGTTTTGGTGGCGTTGCTGGGCTGCGCTGCGCAGGCGAAGGTACAGCAAACGGATACGCTGTTGATTGGCGGCGACGTATCGACCTTGACGTTGATGGAACACCACGGTGCGCGCTACTTTAATCGCAACGGCCAGCAGCAGGATGCATTGCAGATACTGAAGCAAAATGGCAGCAATATCGTGCGCTTGCGCCTGTATGTGCAACCTGGCAGCGGCCATGGTGCCGGCGGATATTACTGGCCCAAAGAATCGATGAACCTGGCCGATGTGCTGGTGCTGGCCAAACGCGCCAGTGACTTGCACATGCAGATAGAACTGACCTTGCACTACAGTGACTTCTGGACTGATTCCAAATCCCAGACGTTGCCGCTCAGCTGGACTGCTGAGCTGAAAGAGCTGCCGGACGAGGCTGCACGCTTTGAGCGCCTGCGCGCACTGGTTTATGATCACACCAGACAGGCGTTGCTGGCCATGCAGGCACAGGGCACCACTCCGCAATTCGTGTCGATCGGCAACGAGATTGAAATGGGCATGCTGTATCCGTACGGCAGGGCCAACGCAGAGCACTGGCCGCAGCTGGCTGCGCTGCTGGAAGCTGGCAGCAGCGCTGTTAAATCGGTTGCGCCGACAACGCGCGTGGTGATCCATCTCGATGATGCCGGCAATAGCGCCAAGTATCAGGATTATTTCGATCATCTGCGCAAGCTGCAGGTGCACTGGGATGTGATCGGCACGTCGTATTACCCGTTCTGGTCCAGGCGTCGCATAGGCGAGGTCATGGATTTCTGTAGCGCCATGTCAGCGCGCTATGACAAAGATGTGCTGATCATGGAAACCGGTTTTAACTGGACCCCAAACCGCGCAGATGGCTACCCGGGTCAACTCAGTGATAACGGACCGTATCCGGATTCCATGAGTTCGCCCGCAGGCCAGCTGGCTTTCATGCGCGAGTTGCTCGGCGCAATCAGACACACGCCGCGCGTGCTGGGCCTGCTGTATTGGGATCCGATCATGATCGCCACGCCTGGTGTCGGATGGGCAGTGCGCGAATATGACGATGAAGCCGCTGAAAATGTGGTCTCGAACACCACGCTATTTGATTTTACCGGCCATGCCTTACCGATTCTGGACAGCTGGCGCGAACTTACTCACCGATTCAATTTAAACGAGAACTCTCATGAGCAACCGACTTCAAGATAAAGTAGCAATCGTCACCGGCTCCACTTCAGGGATCGGCAAAGCCATTGCGCGGCTGTTTGTCAGTCAGGGTGCCTGTGTGGTGCTCAACAGTCATCGCAACGATGCAGCCGCACAGCAGATCTGCCGCGAACTCGGAGTCCAACGTACGCTCTTTGTTCAAGCTGATGTTTCCGATGCCGCTGCCATGCAGGATCTGGCTGAACAGGCGCACCAGCGCTTTGGCCGCATTGACATACTGGTCAACAACGCCGGCATGGATGTGTTTACCGATCCGCTGCAGACCACACCGGAACAATGGAAGCATTGTTTTGATGTTGACCTCAATGGCGCCTGGAATGGCATTCGCGCCGTGTTGCCGGCCATGCTGGAGCAGGGCGCTGGCAACGTTGTCAATATCGCTTCCGTGCATGGCCATAAAATTATCCCCGGCTGCTTTCCGTATCCAGTCGCCAAGCATGCGCTGATTGGCCTCACGCGTGCACTCGGTATTGAATATGCAGCGCGTGGTATCCGGGTCAATTCCATTTCACCCGGGTTGATCCTGACTGAAGCGATTGAAGAAAAAGTCAGCCGGCTGCCAGACCCGGAAGGGTGGAAGGCGCATCAGGCTGAACTGCTGCCGTGCAAGCGCATCGGCAAACCTGAAGAAGTGGCGTACACCGCGTTGTTTTTGGCCAGCGATGAAGCCCGCTTTATCAACGCGACTGACATTCTGATTGACGGTGGCCGCTCGCAACTCTATCATCAGTGACGCCGGTCAGACGTCGAATCTGATCACGTTGCCGGCTCATCACAGATTCAATACATCATGTCAATTGCCCAATCCGATCGCTTCACCCGCTCTTACCTGAAAACCCGTCATATGGTTTTGCTGGTTGAGCTGGGTCGCCACGGATCCATACTCCAGGCCGCCCAGGCGGCCAATCTGACTCAACCCGCCGCATCAAAACTGATCGGTGAGCTTGAGGATTTTCTGGGCGTGTCACTGTTCGAGCGTCAGCCGCGCGGCGTGGTGCCGACTTGCTATGGTGAGATTCTGATCCGGCGTTCTGGCTCTGCCCTGGCAGAAATGGATGCGGCACATCAGGAAATCAGGGAATTGATCTCCGGTTTAAGTGGCCGCATAACCATTGGCACCGTGCTGTCGCCGTCCATCAGTCTCTTGCCGGAAGCGGTGCAACTGGTTAAAAGCAGCCACAGCCGGATTCAGATTTCTATTGATGTCGATGGCAGCAAGTCGTTGATCAAACGTTTGCGTGCTGGGGAACTGGATTTGGTTGTCGGGCGCATTCTGGACGAAGATTCTGCGCTGGAACTGAATTTTGAACCCATTACCGATGAGCCGCACAGTTTAATCGTGCGCGCAGGCCATCCCCTGTTAAGCAACCCGGCACTGCAGCTGAAAGACCTGGTCGGTGAGGGCTGGATCATGCCACCGAAGGGAAGTATTTTGCGCGACCGGCTGACTTCGCTGTTTTTATCGAACGGTCTGGATCAACCGGCTGAAACGGTGGAAACCATTGCCTTGCCCACGATCACCCGGCTACTCATCGGCAGTGATATGGTGGTGGCACTGCCGGAAGAACTGGTGCGCTCGTTCCTCGATGTCGGCCTGTTGCAGGTGCTGCCGTATGAGCTGGGCCTGCGCATGGACTGGTACGGTATCGTCACACGCAAAAATCACCGCCTTCCGCCGGGTGCGCATACGGTGCTTGAAACCATACGCGCGGTGGCGTCCAAAAATTACGGAATTGCGCTGCCTGACCCATCGACACCCCATCCACTGCCAAAAAACGGACAATAAATTTGTCGGAATTTTTGCGCCTGCACGACAGGTTTTACAGCACGTGCGTTTAACGAAAAGACTAATCAACAAACTATAACTCTTACTGAGATCGCTTCATTCCCCTGAAAAGTGAAATACGCTTTCGAGAGATAGATGGAGGCTGTAAAAAATTCTGTGTAAATGCCACGGAGTTAATCAGGGAGCGTATTTTTGTATACGTTCAAACATCATCAAGGCGCGACCAGCGGCAATGAAATTGTAAACACTGTCCGAACCCCCTCCTCACTGCTTACTTCAACTGATCCACCCAGGGTTGAAGTGACAATATTAAATACAATGTTCAAACCGAGGCCACTGCCACCTTGCCCCATTCTAGTTGTAAAGAACGGGTCAAAAACCCGATGCAGGTTTTTTTTCGGTATGCCTTTACCGTTATCTGCCACAGTTAAAGTCACATTTTCGTTGCCGCCTGACTGCGCCGAGATTGAAACGACACCCTGCACTTCAGAAGAAAAGCCATGGATCAGTGAATTCAGCACCAAATTGGTAATGACCTGCCCGACGGCACCGGGATAACTGTCCACCATATAGCCCGGCGCTATGTCTACAACGATCCTGTGTGGCGTGTGCTTAAACTGTGGATCCAGTATCGCAATATTGCCACTGATAATTGCACCCAAATCAAAAACTCGTCGCTGATCACTGGTTTGATCGACCGAGACCTGTTTAAAATGCGCAACCTGTTCAATGGCCCGGTCCAGACTGCGCTGCAGCAAATCAAGCCCACTGTGAAGTTGCTCATTAAATTCTTTCAATCTGCTTTTTGTTAATTTGCTGTTTGCTAATTCGTCTTCAAATTTAATCAGCTCATTCATCATGTACGTACTGACCGTCAGGCTGTTTCCCAGCGGTGTATTCATTTCATGTGAAACGCCGGCAATCAACGCGCCCAGTGACGCCATTTTTTCCCGCTGAATCAGTTCGGCCTGCGTGCGCTTGAGTTCTGCATGAGCCGTTTCCAGGTTTCGGTTGGTTTTGGCCAATTCACTGGTGCGTTTGCTCACGCGCTCTTCCAGTTCGTCATTCGATTGTTTCAACTGTTGTTCAGCCTGTTTGCGATAGGTAATGTCTTCGACGCAGATATGCAGAAAACTGCGACCGTTGCGCTGAAACAGGATGTGTGTGACCAGTCCATCCCATAACGTGCCGTCCAGTCGTTGATATCGTATTCCATTCACCTTTACCAGACCTGAATCATCCGAAAAATATTGATTTACGTTGATGTCGGAGGATGCCGGGTCGCCACCCTGTACCGGCGCAATGACATCATTCATCGATTTGCCAATCAATTTCTCGCGACTGGCATACCCGTAAATTTCAGCTGCGGCCTGGTTGCAGTCAAGATAGGTGGTCGTTGCCGGATCAGAAATCAGTTGCGGAATGGGCGAATCATAAAAAAGCTGTTTTGAATACGACTCTCGTTCTGCCAGCACCATATTCTGCTCTTCGATGGTGCTTAACATACTGTTGAAAGCCCGCGCCAGTTCACCAATTTCGTTGTGTCCCAATTTCGGCGCACGCAATGCATAATTTTTGCTTTCCATGATTGCATTGGCGACATCGCGAACCTGGGCCAGCGGTTTGGAAATCACAGTCTGCAATCGGATGGCCAAAAATATTGCGATGACCAGAGCGCCGCCCAATGTCAGACCCAGAGAAAGAATCTGGTCTGAATAGCGATGGATCAGAGGCGACCTGGTCGAATTGATCTGTATTGCACCGATCAATTCATTTTTGGATACGACAGGAACCTGCACACGCAGGATTTCTCCGATGAAAGCAGCATACGGCTGTGCCAAAGGCTCGTGTATTGCGCAGTTTATTTTTTCGACTTCGTCGCGTTTGTATTGGGCGAATAATTCGCCGTGATCGCTGAAAAGACAGGCAGTTCCGATTTGATCCAGACCAGATAACGAATTCAAATTTTCCGTCGCGGTCTTATTGTCAAAAAATGTCAACGCCGCGCTGCTGCGATCGCCGACCAGGCTTGCCAGCGCCGTTAGCTTTTCGGATAGTTCAGCGCGTGAATGTTTGCTTTCATTGAGGAACAAAATCGTGCCGGCAATAGAAAATGTAATGATGCTGGTAATGAGAATAATCGCGATGAGTTGCTCACGCAGCGAAAATTTTCGCGAAATGAATGTGAGGGCGGATTTCATCGTGCAGTCTCACCGATAATGGAAACGGCAATTTCAACCAGCTTCGCACTGACTTTGAGTTGTGCCTTACGTGTCGAATTCAGATTGATAGCCCAGCGTATTTTTCCATCTTTGATTACAAAGCCAATGCCAATACCCGCCTGCATTGCCTCTTCACTGCTACTGACTGTCAGCACCGGCGCATCTCCCAGATTTTTAACTATGTCGTGCCACGGGCCTGATTTGCCGGAATCACTGACATATAAAATGTGACATTTTTTTGCTTCATTAAGGTTATGGGGATATTTGATCAGGATCGGATGAGTCAGATAGTTGCGATTGCTCAGCGCTTTCATGAATTCCCCGAACGGATCGTCGCCCAGGACACAAATCTGAAAACCTGCAGCGCTGTCTGTGAAAGCACTTTCTGGCCATTCGATGAACTTACTGAAATTGTAAATAAATACGGCTTTCAGTTGATATTCATTGGCGCTGTCTATGTTTTGAGCATGGCTCGCGGCTGAGCCGCACAAAAAAATGACTGCAATCGACCATAACCGGCACAGCTTTCCAATCCGTGACTGAAATCCACGAATGCGCAATGTTTTAAGTAAATCAAGATGGTGACTGAGCATTGTTATAGTTTTGAAATTCGATTGATAGCACTGCCTTTAAATTCGGTAAAGTCTGCACACTCTTTGCTGCGCTTCATCGTTGCCGCGACACTGACTACTAAAAATTGAAACTGGCAAATATCTTAAACGTGCGCGGTTTGCCGACCGTAAGATAGCCTGCACCCGGATAACCACCGACCGAAGACCAGTAATTTTTATTGGACACGTTTTCGACGTCTGCCCGGATGGTCATGGGCTGGGAATTCCAGGCGGTTGTCTCGTAACGCGCACCCAGATCCAGGCGGCTCCAGGAAGGCACTTTTTGCGTATTTTCCGCGTTGGTGTACTGGGCGCCGGTGTACATCAGCTGTCCGCTCACATACAGTCCGCGAAGTTGGGGCACTTTCCACTCCAGACTTTGATTGGCCTGGATATGCGGAGCGCCAATGGTGTCTTTTCCCATCGTATCGGTATTCAGAACGCTGATTCCTCCCAGGGCTTTCAAACTGGAATTCAGTTCGCCATAAGTGGACAATTCCAGGCCTTTGTGGTTCTCGTAATCGACTACTGTAAAGACATTTTGATCGTTGAAACCAGTCAGGGGCTTGCGGATTTCGAAAACGCTGATTGTCGCTCCCATTAAATTTCCGTTATATTTCAGTCCGGTTTCAACCTGCCTGGTTTGATAAGGTTTGAGCGATTTTCCACCATTAGGCACCACACCGTTGCTGTTCGAATTCGGGGCGATGTCGCCTATCGACAAACCTTCGATAAAATTGGCGTATACGGAATATTCGGCTGACAGTTTGTAGAGCACCGCCCCTGTTGGAGTCACCCGACCTTCGCTGTATTGAGACAGTTCCGTGCTTGTATCATAGTCATAGTCATGGGATTGCACATTCTGGCGGCGTGCACCCAAGGTAAGCAGTAGCCTGTGATCCAGCATGGACAGTTCATCGGCGAATGCGACGCTGGATGATTTTCTGACGGATGTCACCAATGGGGCATTCAGGTCACCCCCGACCAATACCTTTGCCGTTGGGGAGGCGACCACGGAGGGGTAATACATATTGTCGGCGAATGAATCGTACATGACGTAGGCATTGCGGCTGGTATCGCGGTAAGCGTTGGCAGAAAATGTCAGGGCATGCCCAATTCCTGCGGCCTGAAATTTCATTCTGATCCCGACCTCGCCGGTTGCCACCAAATCATCGTGTGCCACGTCAAATCGATTCGCTGTAAAGTCTCCCGCGGAATCGTTGACGGTCAGGAAGGCACTTAAACTTGATTTCTCCTTGCCGTTCCTTGATCCACCCGCGATCCAGCCGGTAATGAAACGAGAGAAATCGTATTCGGCCCGAATGGTGCCGAAAAAATCCCGCTCATTCGAATAGGTACCGGGCTGGGCGATATTCTGATCAGCGTCCGGAGCCCTCGGAACCGGCAGGTTATTGGCGATGGTGATGCTGGGAAGCGCCGCGTCCATGCGATGGTTTTGATAGCCCGCATCAGCCGATATTCGAAAGGTGGAGCTCCGGTAGTCGAGACCCAATATCGCCATGTTCAAATAATTGGACTCGGCGTCCAGTGAGTTCGTTCCGCGCACGGCGGTACCACCTCCGCTATCGACCGCATTGAAGCGCACTCCGAAACTGCCGTCCTTTGAACGCGTGGCAAGATCAGCCGCGGCATAGTGCTGGCTGTCCGACTGTCCACCTACCGTAATGACGGCCAGGTCTTCTTTGGCCGCGCGTTTGGGAATAACGTCAATTGCTCCGCCCAAACCGCTGTTGGTGGGCGGCGCTCCATTCAGGAAGGTATTGGGGCCGCGCAGCACTTCGGTGCGCTCAATCGATTCAACTGCAAGGTACTGACGCGGCAAAATACCGTAGAGCCCGTTATACGTCATATCATCCGAAAAAATCGGCAGACCGCGTACCATATAGACCTGTTGAAAATTGCCGAACCCCCGCGCAATCCGCACGGACGGATCGTACTGCAATATATCTCCCACACTTGCCGCACCACGGTTGCGCGCGAGTTCCTGCGTGTAATTGGCCACTGAAAAAGGTGTATCCATATTATCGCGTACGCTCAGAATGCCGATCCGTCCACCTTTTGCGACTTCGTCGCCAGCGTAAGGAGTACTTAATCCCCGTGCCGATGCGTCTGCGCTCGGAATAACAATGTTCATGAGCTTTTCCAGATCCATGTCCAACAATTCCTCGTCTGACTGGGCGTGCGCCGAAGCGGCACTGCCGCAGAGAATTGCAGCGATCAGGATTTGACGCACAGCCAGACTCCTTTTCTTAAGCCACCAGGGTTGCAACGCAGCGACACGTCGAGGATGTTTCAATAATTACATTTAATGGAATAAATTTGAGCAAGTTGAAAACTATAGTAAACGTTAATTCATGGCGCGGCGCACTTTTATGGTGGATTGGACCTTCAGTGGCCACGAGCGTTGGAATTGCCCATCAGGGATGCCTGTCAATTTATATGTCAACACACCGTGATATTCAAGGCAAATTAACCGACGCCGGTGTGCGGCCAGTGCTTCACAGGCATGCTGGATTGATGTTTCCAGCCTTGTTGATATAGATTAAGACGACCTTGGCGTGCAAATGTTACAAGGAACGGTTATTTTTTTGCCGAGCGACGCCTGATGAATTTCCTTCACTGCGCCAGTTTTTCCCTTGTCGATTTTGTTGCTGGGAGTCAGCGCGTCCCGAATTTAAGCCGTACGAACATTGTGGCCGTACCAACAGCCCGGTATCAATTCACCAATATCGAGGTCATGGCGCTCGACGCCCCTGTGACCTGACCTGCAGAAGGATTCGCATTTTGATATACCCCTATTCCCTGACGCGACTGGCGCTCGTTAATCTGGTCACGGCGGTTGGATTTTTCTTATTGACCAGAGCGGTTTGCTGCTTGCCTCGCCCCCCAGTTATGTTTCGCTGGTTTGGGCGCCGGCCGGAATGGCATTGGCCCTGTGTGTGGTTGTTGGAGGCAGACGGGTCTGGCCGGGAATCCTGCTGGGTGCGTTCTTTACCAATGCCATCGTCGGGCAGACCTTCCAGTCCAACTGGCTCTCGCTGGCTATTGGTGTCGAATCGACGTTGCAGGCAGTGATCGGTGCAATCGCCTGGCGACGTGCCGACCCGGAAATTCGCCTCGACAACGGTAGCGCAATCAGACGGATTATCGGTGTGACGGCGCTGGTATGTCTGGTCGGGACTTCCATCGGTAATGCAAGCCTGTACTGGTGGGGCATTCTCGACCTCGCGCGGGTTCCGGGCAGTTTATTTACCTGGTGGCTCGGCGACATGCTTGGGGTTCTGATTTTTGCGCCGCTTGTGCTGGCATTTGCCGAGCCACGCCTGATCTGGAAAAAGCGGCGGATTCAGGTTGGAATTCCGCTGCTCATGGCATTGCTGCTGTGCGGTTTGATCTATCGTACTGCGGCCAGCGAAGACCAATTCCTCATGCGTAACCAGTTCAACGAGCAGGCCGATGCGCTGATACAGCAAATTGGCAAGTTCGACGAATCAAACAGCAAAGCCGTCAAGGTCATGGCCACGCTCACTGCGCTCGACAATGTGCCCACTCAAACTCGGTTCCTGAACAATGCTGCGGGCGTTCGCCGCGAGTATCCGTCACTGCAGTCGTTGAACTGGATACCATTTGTCCGCAAGGAATCTTTGCAAAATTTCGAGCAAAAAATGTCGGCACAATACGGACGCAAGATTGTGGTGACAACGGTTCCCGGACACACTTTTTCAGCTACGGGCTGGATCGGCCCGATCGAATTCATCGAGCCGATCCAAGGCAATGAAGCGGCCCTGGGTCGCGACATGCTGAGCGAACCGATACGGCAGGCCGCGATCCAGAAGGCGCGCACCTCAGATGAGTTGACTGCCTCGGGGAAAATACAGCTCGTGCAGGATCTGGAGGGCCCGGGAGGCATCCTGATCGTCGCCCCAGTCAGGTCTGTCGACAACATGGTCGTCGGTGTGGTAACCGGCGTGGCCAACCTGCGCGATCTGCTGCGACCGCTGCAGCGCGAGAACGATATTGCGTGGAGCCTGCGCGATCTGGAAGACGGCACGGTGCTGAGTGCAACGCTGAGCGCACCACCAGTCTTCAACGCAAGCAGCTACCTCGACCGGCGCGGCCTTTACGTTCAGCGTTCGCTGACACTCGCCGACCGCAGGCTGACAATTATTTTGCAAAAACCTTTTTCAGGCGTCACGCGCGCACCATTTGCCAGCTCTTCATTGGTGCTGCTTTTGGGTTTGCTTACGTGCACCGGACTGGTGATGTTTACACTGGTCACCAGCGCCAGTGCGGAACGCACCGAAGTTCTGGTCATGAACCGGACCTTGCAACTGCGCGAGGAAATCCAGCGCAGGGATAAAAGTGAAACCGAACTGCTGCGCTCGGAAACCAAATTCCGCACGCTGTTCGATTCAACCAGCGATGCCGTGTGGTTGCTTGATGAGCACGGGTTCATCGATTGCAATCCGGCCGCACTGACGCTGTTTGGCTGCTCATCGAAGCAGGAGTTGGCAGGGAAGCGGCCGACTGATCTGTCGCCGGCGCTGCAGTCCGATGGGCGGGATTCGAAAGACAGTGCCGCCGATTTGATTGCCCGGACATTGCAACAAGGGTCGATGCGCTTTGAATGGGACCACAAAAGAATCGATACCGGCGCAACTTTCCCGGCCGAGGTCATTCTCACCGCACTGGATTTCGAAGGGAAACAGATTTTGCAGGCCGTCGTGCGCGACATTACTGATCGCAAATTCGCCGAGCGTGCCATGCGACTGCAAAGCGAGAAAGACCAGGCGCTGCTGCGCAACGCCAGCGATGGAGTTCATATCGTGGACAGCACAGGAAAGCTGATCGAGTGCAGTGATTCGTTTTGCACCATGCTGGGTTATGCGAGGAATGAACTGTTAGGTATGACCGTTGCGCAATGGGATGCAGACTTGCGCGACGATCGGCTCGCTACGACCATGACGCGACTCTTGGCAGGTCACGAACGAATTCAGTTTGAGACACGTCATCGCCGCAAGGACGGATCCGTATTCGACGCTGAAGTGAGCGTCATGCCGCTGGACTTGGATGGCCAGCGCGTGATATTCAGTTCGTCGCGTGATATTACCAAACGCAAAGAGGTGGAGCTGGCATTGAAGCAGAGCGAAGAGAAATTTTCTTTGGCCTTTTCGGCAGTCCCTGAAGCCATTACCATCGTTTCAATGGACGATGGGAAGTACGTCGATGTGAACGACGTTTTCCTGGAAATCACCGGCTTTGAACGCGCCGAAATAATTGGACATACGTCGACGGCTGTGGGTGTCTGGGTGAACTCGAGCGATCAAGCCAGATTTTCAGAGGCGATTGCGACGCATCGTTCATTACGCGACTTCCAGTGGCAATTCCGGATGAAAGATGGTTCAATCCGGGATTTCAGTGTTTCCGCCGAATCACTGGAATTGCAGTCAAGGCCGTTTACGCTGAATTTCATACGCGATATTACCGAGAGTAACCGCGCCGAGGCCGACCTGCGGGTTGCTGCCACCGCGTTTGAATCACAGGAAGGAATATTGATTACCAATGCGGATCGCGTCATTCTGCGCGTCAATCGGGCGTTTTGCGAGATAACGGGTTATAGCGCGGCAGAAGTAATTGGTCAGACGCCAAGACTGCTCAAGTCAGGACACCAGGGCACAGAGTTTTACGAAGCGATGTCGGTTGCGCTGCGCGAAAACGGTGTGTGGCAGGGAGAAATTCTGAACCACCGGAAAAACGGCGAGCGCTACACTGAATGGCTGACCATCACTGCTGTGAAAGATGATTTCGGCACTACCATTAACTACGTTGGCACCATGACTGACATCACCGAGCGTAAGCGGATCGATGAGCTATTGTTGGCCAGCGAAAAAAAATGGCATCTGCTGTTTGAAAATATGCCAACAGGTTTTGCCTTGAATGAAGTAATTTGCGACGCCAACGGCAACGTGGTTGACTACCGCTACCTCGAAGTAAATCCGGCCTATGAAAAGTTAACCGGGCTCAAAATCAGTGATCTCGTTGGCAAGACCATTCTTGAAGTCCTGCCTGGCACTGAAGCGTATTGGATAGAAAAGTTTGGCCATGTTGCATTGACCGGCGAACCGGCTTCTTATGAATATTTTTCAAAGGAATTGGGTAAGTGGTACCGGGTCAGGATCTTCTGTCCTGAATCTGGTCAATTCGCGGTGATGACCAGCGACATTACTGAACGCAAGGTCGCGCAGGAAAATCTGATTAAAGTGAATGCGGAACTGGAAGAACGGGTGTTCAGCCGCACCAAAGAATTAGCCGACATCAACCTGTCACTGCAAAAAACCTATGACGAATTGAAGCTGACACAGAACGAAGTAATTCAGAATGAAAAAATGAAAGCGCTTGGCGTGCTGATTGCCGGCGTGTCCCATGAAATGAACACCCCGCTTGGGAACAGTTTGACGGTATGCTCCAGTTTGCAGGATGAAATTTTAAATTTTGAAACTGTATTCGAGGATGGAAAAGTAACCAAAAGTCGTCTCAAGGATTTTAATCAGTTCCTGCACAATGGCATAGATCTGCTTGCCAGGAATTTAAACCGCGCCATCGAGCAACTTACTCACTTCAAACAGGTTTCAGTTGATCAGGCCAGTGAGCAGCACCGCAACTTTGAACTCAAGTCGGTTATTGCTGACAATGTGTCAGTCTTGAAGCCGCAGTTCAAACATACCGCGCATCAAATTGTGATTGATGTTTCAAACGGAATCCAGATGAACAGCTATCCTGGCGCACTCGGTCAGGTCATCGCCAATCTGGTACTCAACTCGTTGATTCATGGTTTTTCATTTGATATGAAAGGAGTGGTTTCAATTGCCGCCAATATCGAAAATGAACAGAACCTGAAATTAATTATCGCGGATAACGGCAAAGGAATTCCTGAAAAAAATCTGGATCGAATCTTTGATCCGTTTTTCACAACACGAATGGGGCAGGGCGGAAGTGGACTTGGCCTGAATATTGTTTTCAATATAGTGAAATCCACATTGGGAGGGAATATTCATGTCGACAGCGAGGAGGGAAAAAGCACCGTTTTTACAATTATCATTCCTCTGACTGCGCCGCTGGAAAAATCAACTGTTTAGCGAGCAGTCTATAAAAAGGGGGCCAGTTCCGTTCACACTGGCCCCCTTGATTTCAAACTCTGCACAGATTTATTTTACAAACTGAATCTCCTGCATCAATTTTCCACCGAAGATGGCGCGTATTTTTGTTCTCTCCGCGTTCTGTTTTTTGGCATTGTCGTCCGACTTTTCCATTGATCCGTAAAGTTTGGTATTGATCGCATCCATCTTCGCCTGCATGGTATCCAGACTGGCCCAGTTGGCAAATTCAATCAGGATCATCACATCCCAGTCTTCGGGATTGGCCTTGACACCGGTGAGTATTTTGTAGGACAGCACCATGCCCTGTTTCTTTGCTTCTTCGATTGCCGTGGTGTAGTTGGATTTCAGCGAATCCAGATAGGGATCCATTTGCCCATATTCCGTCGTGATCAGATTGACGCGCCAGACCGAAGTTCTTTTGTAATTTGCGTCGGCTGCATTGGCCAGGCCAGAAATAAAAAGTAACAAGGTGAATACCATTGTGAAGCCGATTTTTTTCGTTTTCATCACATCCCCCATGATTGACGGACAAATTATCCGTACCGGGCAATATACTCCGGTCTTCTGGCTAAGCCATGGGTTTAATACAAGATGCGCAGTGATCAAGGTAATTACAACACTTAATTTCCGAAAAGCAATTTAAAACGTCCGAGTAAGTAACTTTGAACAATTCAGGAAATACCGCTGTGCATTCCTGATAGTGCGTCGAATTGCGGTTTTGAAACAAGACGGATAACTAAAATGAAAATACCGACATGGCAAAAAGTTCAGCCAAAAAAATAATGGGGAAAATGGTCACTTCAGGGGCGGTGGGATTTGGTAACACCGCACTTCTATCTATCTCAAACGCTGCATGCCGGCAGATTTTGCGGCACAGGCATCGAATGTTACGGTGCGCGTACATCCGGCAGCGTTGGCAGACCTCTCGATGAGACAATCCGCAAAATCTGCTTTCGATATCGAGAACAGATTGATCGCCTTAAAGACAGTTTCTGCGTTCTCGATGACCAATTCCTGAGTCCGAAGCAGCTTGTCCAGAATGGCGACAATTTCCGGCTTTGTCGCGCTGTAACAGCTTTGCATTACCCAAACCAGTTCTACCAGACTGACCAGTGTGACGAACCCGGGTGTTTGGCTGTCCAGTTGCTCGATCAGCGCTGTTGCCACAGGCGATTGGCGAACGTCATCTTGAGCGATGAAGCGCACCAGTACATTTGTGTCTAATCCAATCATCGCGCTTTGGCTCCCTGCGCAGCAATTGCCATGTTCATGTCATCAATGGAAACCGCTTTGGCCGGTTTGCGCAGCATTCCTTTCAATTCCTGGATTGAACTCGTTGATGGAACAATCAGAAATTCACCATTTGCTGTTTCGATAAACTCAATCCGGCTACCCGATTCAAGGCCTAAAGCGGCACGTACCTTGGCCGGGATGGTCACCTGCCCTTTTGATGTCAGCGTTGCTGTCGACATAACAGTTCCTCATATTTACAATTTCCTTACTTTAATGTAAGGAAAGTAACCCGTCAAGAGTGCCATGATCAGAGTTGATGAATCCGTTGTGACGCCAGTTCGCGAGGCTGTGTTGCAGGCACTTAAACTCAGTGACTTCACAGATAGGTATCCAGATCATATTTCAGACTCTTCGTAACGGGATTCAACAAGAAATCAGCTAAATTCTTCTTGCTTGCGGCGTCGCAAGGCAATCCTTTTATAAATTGAGCGATGGTTTGCTCCGGATATATCCCTGTTTCAGTCAGCGTTCCGGTGCAGGCGGCGATCATGGAATTGATAAAAGCGTATTGGTCCAACTTGACTGCGTTCACTGCATCGTTGCTGTCTGTGTTGTATCGATTGCCGATCAAATCTGGATGCGCATATTCGCGTGTTCCTGCAAACCCTTTGTACCTGAACTCACCTGGTTTTCCCATTGTGTCCAGATCAGATAAATACATCTGACCTGATTTGAAAAACATATTGCCAATTTTGATATCCCGGTGAACGTATCCGTTCTTGTGCAGAAACTGAAGCTGGCGCGCCAAGTCTTTAAAGCATGAAGGTGCGAATTTTTCTCCACCGTTGACCAGGCCAAACAAATCGTTCTTTCCCATATTTCGGGCGATTAACTTGCTGCGGCTGACCCGAATTTGCGGTATTAATCTATCGAGATTGTTGTGGACAATAAAGTCCAGCGTTTGTTTGGTAAACGTGTTGACACTCTCAAACGCGTCGGGGTCTTTGATGGTCAGTTCGACCAATTCATCATTCATTCCGGTGCGCCATTTATTGCCACCGTCCTCACCCAAATCCAGTGGAGGTGGCGCAACCCATGGATATTTGCCTGGCCCCCAACCGATTTTGTAGCCAAGCACCTCACCGTTCGAGTCTTTGAGAACCGGGACCCATGCGTCTGGGTCTTGCAGGGTGGTTGTGGCCTTGCGGGCGCGCTTGATCGACTGTAAAGTTGTCGCGGCCGCATCGGTCTCCAACGTTTTTATTTGTGCATCGCTCAAAAGCCCGCCCATTAAAACTGTCGGGTCAAATTTGGCACCCTGTACCTGTGCGCCCTGCAATTGAGCGTCGGTCAGATCGGCACCCCGCAAGTCGGTGCCGGTCAGATTGGCATTGTTCAGATTCAGGCCGCGCAGATTGGCACCGCGCAAGTCCAGGTTGGCCAGGTCCCAATTGGCATTGTCGGTAATCACACCGTGATTGAAAGGTTTTCCATCGAAGACCAGGCTAATGCGTGGCTTGCCCGCGTCATTCGGGGAAATTGCAACTTCAAGCAATTCCCTGATTTTCGGATCCAGTTTCATCAGCCTGGAAAAGGCCTTTAAATCATCCTGTGCGGTTCTGTCAAATTGGAACATGTCCTTCAGAATTTTGGCTGCTGCCGCTCTGGTCGGTTCCCCCTTGGCAGCAAAGTTGGCTTGCAGGCGCAGAATCATCGACAGTTTTTTCTGTGTGTCCGGGGTGCTGTATTCACCCTTGCTCATACTAAGTGTTGCATGGCTGGACAGCAGCGCGTTGATGGTGTCTTCCATCTGGGGCCGCGGGCACTCCAGCGTGTCGAGCAGACTTTCATTCTTATAGCCTATCGTGATATTGAGCGTGCTGGTCCATTCGTCGGTCAGGTTCATCTTGAAGTGTTCACGGTGTTCCGGGTCGGCCAGCCTGGTGAGTTTGGCAAAGCAGTCGATTTTTTCAACTGACGTGGTTGCGTTCACCATTTGATTGATCAGTTCAATTGCAGATGCCCGGCCCTCAACAAAACTGCCGCGCACTTGTTTCCAGATTGCGTCGGCCTTTTCGGTATCGAAGTAATTGAATTTGGCGGGAATCGTCAGCGCTTCGTCATTTCTGCTGTCGGTTATCTTGAAACACAGATGGCTGCTGGCATTCGGAACCACCGAAAATTGGTAACCGGGCAGTGCATAGCGTTCCAGGTTACAAAATGCCTGTTTGGCGATCTCACGATTGGCCAATTTATCGGTAAAGCTGAGCTGGGCATTGTCGTTGGCCTTTTCTGCCTGGGCGATATCAAACAGCAGTTCCAGCGCTTTTTTCTGATTTTTGCCGGTAAAGCAATCGACCAGTACTTCCCACCATTTCATGACCCGGCTGACTTCGGCCTGTCTGTCCTGCGGCGCGGCGTTTCTGAATTCTGCGCATACCGCATTGACATCAATGGGCCTTGTAAAAATTGAAGGGGCGCCTGCAGTAACTAACAATTTAAGATCTCCGAAGTGGGTAAAGTCGACATTTTCCATCCACCAAAGCCAGTTGTTTGAGCGGAATGCGGGAAGTGGCGATGATCTGGCAACCACCGAATAATGGTCAATTGCCAATTCCAGCGTCGATGGAGACCCTTATGAATATCTTGCGCAGGCTGGAAACTGATGCACCTGATCTAATCTGGGTGGTGGTTTCGCGGAGTTACTAAAACCAGGAAAAATGCATGCAGGTCAAACAGGGATATTTGGGAAGTTTTTTCTTGAAATTGCACTTGCCGGCCAGTTCTTTAAATTCACTGCCATACCTTTCTCTGAATTCGCTGCTGACCTCATTCAGATAGGTCATCAGCAAAAAAGGAATGCATTCCTGATGTTTTGTGGCATACGGACTTCTGAAGGTGTACCAATAATATTCTTCAAATACGAAGCCGTTATCGATCCATTTTTCTGTGTAGCCGATTGCTTTGTAAAATCGATCGACATCGACTACTTTATGAAAAATTCTGCCGTCTATTAATATGCAACGATAGTAATCGTGATAACGATTAACGAAATGATTAATGTCTAAATGCGGATAGTTCATTGGTATTCTGATTAGTGATCGATATGGAACTGACGCAATTAAAAATATCCCGTTACCGGTCGTTCTCGGCAAACTCTCTGATTTTCATTTGGATTTCAATCCAACGGTTCCATGCCGCTTCGGCGCTTTTAATCTGAGATAAATTGTTGTTGCATTGGCAGTGTTGTGTCACTGCACTCAGGTTGCTGATGAGTGGAGAAAAATGTTGAATGTAATTTTGCTTTGCCTGTTCAAAGTCTTCACAAAGCAATTCCCACTTCCAAAGTATTTCATTTTCCATGGCGTCAATAATGGTTCGCATTTTTTAAACTGAGTGTGGCCGGTTTGCGGGGTGATGTGCTGAACTTTAGCAGTCCGTGCCGGATCGGGTTATCCGACATTTGTCGGGTAGCGCTTCCGACATTGCTGTGCAACCGGAGCAGGAATCGGACAGGACCAATTTTTATTGGCCAAAAGTACATATGCGTTTTTGATAAATCAATAACTGCCGGATTTCTTTACACTTTCTCGAAATTCTTTTTAGGGGAAACCCTAATGCTTTGAATTTAATAACTTATTTTATTGGCCATTGTTATTGCTTTAATTAACTTTGGGCAATTCATTAGTTGGTATTGGATCTATCTACCTGGTTTCAGGGAAAGCAAAAAAATGAAAAAAATATTAGGTTTCGCGTCGTGCGTCGGTGCGTTCTTGCTGTCTGTGACGGCACAGACAGCCATTGTTTATCAGTCCGCGACCAGCCTGTCGGCAAATCCATTTAATTTTTATTGTTCCGAATGCGCCAGCGATGGGCAACAAATCGGACAGCAATTCATTCTGGCCTCCGGTGCGGCGACCGGCAGCGTCGAGTTTACTGTGGCCAACTCATATCATTGGCCAACGCCGGTGACGTTGAGTATCTATGGCGACGCTGGCGGCAATACGCTGGGCGCGCTGATTTTCAGCCAGATCTATTCATCCTTCGCTTTTGAAACCAGTACTCTGTATGGGACAGATATCGTTGGCGTAAACCCGTCGGGTCTGATGCTTGGTGCCGGAACATTTGACCTGTTTCTTTCCAATCCAGACGATCTGGGGATACCGACCTACGCAAGTAACGCAGGCAGTCAAATTTATGTACCCACCGGTACACCATCGGCACCTCCGGAGGTCGGAACCGCTTTCAAATTCACCGGCGCTGACAGTGCCCTGGTGCTGCAGGATACGTCGATAACCAGCGTGCCGGAACCCGTTTCTATTGCCTTGTTCGGAATTGGCCTGGCCGGACTTGGACTGATCCGTCGCCGAAAAATCGGTTAGGCAGTCTCCTGGAAAATCAGGTCTGAAATGGTTTCATTTCAATTGAATCGTGTGTGATTATCAGACCTGACTCCTCCGCGCGCCCTCGCTGCCGCGGCATTTCTGAGAACATCCAAAACCATCTCTCCCAACTTCGTCGACCACGATGTCATCCCGGAAAACATGCTGGGCACCGAGTGCATCGCGTGACCATTCTGGCGAATGCGCAGCTACTCATCCATCTCGCCTGACAAGGCAATTTTAACGATCAAAATCGTGATATAGATCAAGCACATACCTGTCATCCCTTGCAATAATCAAAACGTAATTACCTGCTAGGAGCCTGCGCGGCAGAAGGAGTCGAAGCGAAATGATTGGGAAAAAAGCCCAATTTTGTTCCGCTTTTGAGGACTGTAGCCCAGCTACAGCCGGAAAAACGGGATAAAAGTGGGACTCTTCTCCACTTATTGCAGCCGACTCGCTTCTGCAGCGCAGGCTCCTAGGCAGTGTCCGCAGGCCCATCAGCCGCAGTAAGGCACGGTTTTTGCTGTGATAGGGACTGAATGCAATGAAAACAGGGAAGAAAATTGCATGCAGCTTTGAACTTTTGAATATGTGTGTATGACGATTTGTCGAACCCGAAGAGTTCGTCTGGTTTCAAATGGGGATGACGGCGTTACTTTTTCGTAACATCTAAAAATAATGAAAATAAACTGGTTACCTTTTCGTAACGCGTTCACCAGATTCTTCTGGATTGTGTCGCTGATGGCCAGTGTTTTTTTGTGTACGCAGGGCGCTGGAGCAGAAAGTAATCCCAGACCGCTGCGCGTTGGTTTACCGCAAAGCATATTTCACATGCAGTTTGCGTTGATGTCTGATTGGCAGCAGTATTTGCAAAACCGACTCCATCGTCCGGTCGAATTCGTCAGCAGCAGGAAATTCGGTGACTCGATTGTGCAGCTGCATATGGAAAAACTCGATTTCGCATGGGTTACCGATTATCCGAACGCGGCGATCGGTTTCAAGGTGCGCCTGCTGGCCGTGCCGCTCTATCACGCAAGGCCGTTTTTCACTTCCTATCTGATTGTTCCGGCCAGCGACACCAAGACGACCAGCTTGTTTCAACTCAAGGGAGCCGTGTTTGCATTTGCTGACCCCGGCTCCAACGGCCACGTTGAGCAACGCTATGCCCTGTTCGATGCCGGGGAAGACCCAAAACGCTTTTTTCAGAAGGTGTTTTTCACTCACGCGCATCAGGAGAGCATTCAATCCGTGATACTGGGGTTGGCCAATGCTGCCGAAGTGGACAGCTACGTATGGGATACGCTGGTGCAGGGGCATCCGGAAATAGCGCGACAGACCCGTGTTGTGGCCCACTCGCAGGAGTATGGCGCACCTCCTTTGGTGGCGAATCATTTTGTTACCAAAGCGGAATTTACCGAGATGCAGAATGTGCTGATCGGTATGGCGCAGGATCCTGAAGGTGCGAACCTGTTGAAACAGATGAGCCTTGACGGTTTTATCCCCGGCGACCCGAAGTTGTATGAGCGACTTGGTCAAATGAAAAAAGCGATGGGCGAAGAGTGAAAAATATCCTCGACCTCAGTTTGCGTTACAAGTTGCCATTATGGGGCGGCTTTTTAATTGTGGTCACTACCCTGCTGGTATCGGGTTCGCTCATGCTCAGAGCCTATGAAGATCTGCGTACCGACCTGCTGGCCAGTTCCACCAATCTGAGTTACCGTCTCGCGGAAGTGTTGGGTGTTCCGATGCAGGAGGCCGATGTCTGGCGCGCTTTTGAAATCATCAATGCGCCGCTGGTGGATTCGAGTATCAAGGAAGTTCTGCTGCCCAAGACCATCGTTGTGCTGGATAACGAGCAGCGGGTCTTCGTTTCCACGTTACCCAAAATGATTCCGATACAGGCCAGTCTGGAAAAACTGGCGCCGGAATACGCCGCGTTGGCGACCCGGATTTCCGCATCGCAGGGTGTCGATTCACCGAGTTTCGACATGCAGAATGAAAGCAAAATTTTCATCGCGGTACCCATCGCCAGCGAAGGGCGCCGTTACGGCACGCTGATCGTCATTCATGCCAAGGATGTGCTGATGCCGCGCTTCCTCGGCGTTGCCCAGCGCGGCGCTCTGGTGGGACTCATGGTGCTGGCACTGTTATTGCCGGCCAACTGGTATTGGGGACAGCGGCTGTCGCGTCCACTGATCATGATTTCCGAGTGGATGCAAAATATTGACAATGGCCCGGCCAGGGATATGGATAAAAAAGTTTATCCCTACCATGATGAACTTGGGCAGCTGTACTCGGCTTATTGGCGCATGCTTTCCGAGCAGGAATCCAGGGAAGCATTGAAGCAGCAGGTGGTCCACTCGGAACGTCTGGCAGCGGTCGGGCGGCTGGCGGCCGGTGTGGCGCATGAGATCAATAATCCGCTGGGCGGAATGCTCACCGCGATCGATACCTTGAAAAGTTACGGTACGGCGAGCAATCGGGAATTTGACGCCCGAACCGCCAAGACGATCTCGCTGATTGAACGAGGGCTTAGTCAGATCAGGGAGACCGTGAGTGCCTTGCTGGTCGAGTCACGCATCAACAGCCGCAACATTGAAGCCCAGGATTTCGAAGACATCCGTAGTCTGGTGATTCCCCAGGCTCAGAAGAAAGAGATCGCGCTGGACTGGCGCTCGAGCGTTTCCGGGCCCTTGCCGCTGCAGGCAAATCCGGTGCGGCAGTTATTGATCAATCTGCTCCTCAATGCCATTCAGGCAGCCCGGCAAAAGGGCGATGTCAATTGTTGGATTGTTGCGTCTGACAATCAACTGCTCCTGAGCGTGGAAAATGATGGCAAACAGATGACTGCTGAACAGGCCGCGCACCTGTATGAACCGTTTTCCCCGCTCACCGAGCCTGGCCATGGCCATGGACTGGGTCTGTGGATCACTTATCAGATTGTGCAACAACTTGGCGGGCGTATTGAACTGGATCGAAGCAGCGGTCGCATGCGCTTTCTCGTTACTCTGCCAGTCAGCGAAAGTAAATCATCATGAAGCCTTATCACATCTGCCTGGTTGAGGACGACGAAATCATGGGCGAAGCGCTCTCGGACCGGTTTGCTCTTGAAGGATTTCAATGTGCGTGGTTTCAGACCGGCGCCGCAGCGCGCAAATCACTGCTGCAGGACAAATACAGCATCGTCATCAGCGACATCAAACTGCCTGACTGTGACGGGGAACATCTGTTCGAGGAATTGCGTGCTGCCGGCATCGAATTGCCACCGTATATATTTATCACCGGTTATGGCGAGATCAATCACGCCGTTCATCTGTTGAAACTGGGTGCGGAAGATTACATGACCAAGCCACTCGATATCCGCATGCTGATCGAAAAAGTCAGAACGATCTGTGGGCAGGCGCGACCCGGCATCGTCAGTGAGGATGGCAGACAGGTCCTGGGTATATCGAGCGCCATGCGCAACATCGAAACGATCATCCAGCGGCTGGCTCAGGGAAATACCTCAGTACTGATTACCGGTGAGTCGGGTGTCGGCAAGGAAGAAGTTGCGCGCGCACTGCATCGCCAGCGCGATCCTGATTGGCGACTGCCTTTTGTCGCCGTCAATTGCGGAGCGATTTCCGAGACCCTGCTCGAAGCAGAAATGTTCGGTTACGTCAAAGGTGCGTATACAGGGGCGATTCGCGACAAAAAAGGTTATTTCGAGCAGGCTGATGGCGGTACTTTGTTCCTCGATGAAATCGGCGACATGCCGTTGCCGATGCAGGTGAATTTATTGCGTGCAATTCAGGAACGCAAGATTGTTCGTCTTGGTGGAGAAACGCCGATTCCTGTCAGTTTTCATCTGGTCTGTGCGACCAACAAGACCCTTAAAAAAATGGTCGAGGCCGGCGGGTTTCGCGAGGATCTGTACTATCGCATCAATGTAATTGAAATCAATGTTCCGCCGCTGCGCGAACGCAAGGAAGATATTCTGTGGCTGGCAGGAATACTGCTTGACGCCGAGGCCATGCAGCATGGCCGCGCGCGCCGTTCGCTCACTGCGGCAGCCGAAATTGCGCTGCTCGATCATCCCTGGCCCGGCAACATTCGCGAACTAAAGCACTGTCTGGAGCGCGCCTGCGTGCTATCGAGTCAGGCGGTGCTGACCGCTGACGCGTTCTTCGACAGGTTGCAGGAATTGTCGACGCCGGACGAACTGTCTTCGCTCAACGAATATCTGGACGGTTACGAACGGCGCTACATTCAGCAGATTCTGAAAACCATGGACGGTCGTATTGCGGAAACTTCTGCGGCGCTTGGCATCAGTCGCAAGACTCTGTGGGAAAAGATGCGGAAACTGAAGTTGGCGCAGGAAAAATAGCAGGCGCAATTTAATCTGGTTAATCGATAGACCAAACGAGCACCCGAACATGGACAGGCAGTACTCTTTTTCACCGACAGCGATCTGCAAATTTGTGCAGCAAGCGGTTTGCCGGTTTAAAACCCCCGCGATCTGCGGACCTCCTGCAATGAGGTTCGGGCTGACAGGGTAACAGACGTGTCCCGGACAGACGTGTCCCGGACAATCGGAACACAAACGCAACGGCACTTCACGGTTCACTTTTTTTAATCTTTTTCACATATAGAACTCATATCATGAATAAATTTAAATTAGCACTGCTGGCTTTTACTTCACTCACCCTGACTGCTTCGGCCGCTTATGCGCTCGATGATGCCGGTCGCGAAGCCTTAATCAAGGATAGTAAATGTTTGAAATGTCACGCCGTCGAAAAAAAGAAAGTCGGCCCTTCATTTCATGAAACGGCTGAAAAATACAAGGGTAAAGCAGATGCTGAGCAGAAGCTGTATACCCATCTTACGACCGGCCCTATGGTCAAGATCGACGAGAACGATGAAGCGCACGTCAAGATCAAAACCACCAACGAAGCCGATATCAAGGCTGTCATTGCCTGGATTTTGGCGCAGTAGCAAACCAACCCGGCATCCTGAGATAAAGGGATGCCGGCTATTTTTTATCGACATTGGAAGGATGCATTATGAAACACATTACTCGGTTACTCTGCTCAGCCGCCATTTCAGGCACATTGATGTCGGTTGCGCTGGCAGCTGCCCCTGATCCGGCCAGTGCACCAGCCATTCCAACAGCAGCAGCGGCAGCCGCAGCACATGCAAAAGCCGGGGTTGCAACCGTTCCGGCCAGCGAGTCCGTGAGCTATCTGCAAGGCACGGTGGTCAGCTCGCTCAACACCGATAGTTATACCTATGTCGAAATCAGCAAAAATGATCAGAAGGCCTGGATTGTCGGCCCGTTGATTACGGTCAAAGTGGGCAGCCAGGTTCAGTTCGAAGAAGGCGCGGTCATGCATGACTTTTACAGCAAGCAGCTTAACCGCACCTTTCCGGAAGTGATGTTTGTCCAGTCCATCGACATGGTGGCGGGAAAATAATACCGGTGCGAGCGCAGCCGGCCTGCTCACATGGTCGGACTGTCGTCCTGCGTTGTCGGCCTTTTGGCTGGTTGTGGTAACAGACCTTGCGTGGCTCGCAGCGTGGTATGCAGCGCCGGTCCATTCTTCGCAAGGATCCTGGTCGGCTGCAGTTCAGATATCAGCGCACGGATTTCAGCGAGTCGGGTTCGGTCACGTTCTCGCTGGGTTTGGGCAAGATCAAGCAGCTGGTGGCTGTTTTCGATTAGCGGATCAACAGTAAAATCAAGGCGGGCAGTCTTGCCCATGAGGACCATGAAGCGGGCCAGAATGCTGTTGATGTGACGGCGCCAGAACAAATCAACCGTCAGCAATGCCGTCAGGTTCACAGCAAAAAACAGTCCCAGCAAAATAAATTCTTCATGCATCAATTGCGCCAGCATTGGCACGTCATCGCCCAGATGCACCCGGTACAGATTGTCTTCAATGATCTGATTCAGGTGCCGGTACATCATCCAGGCCAGTCCCGCTGCCAGGGCGGCTTCCAGCAGTACCAGACCGATCAGCAGATATTTCTGCAGGGTTTCATCGATGTAGCGAATTTTTCGCTCATGACGGCTTGGAGAATGAGTAGTTGGCAGGTTCATAGTTCGTGACATTGCAGGCAAAGTGAGGATTTATCATTGGGCATGACGAGTTGACCATGCTCTTTCTTGTACGGTTGATGGCAGGACACGCAGCTGAGTTTGCCGTCCGGCAGCCAGATGGCCTTTGGCAGCATGCTCTTCGGACGAAACTCGCGGTTGCGTGAAAGCGTCGGATAAGGAGCGCCGATCGGATGGTTGGCAGCGCCGCTTGCGTGTCGGACAATGCCGTTGCGCCCAACCCGGATGCCGCCGGCATCGGTTTGACCGCTGTGGCAACCCATGCATTGCAGTGACAGGGCATCGATGTCGGTGCTTTTATCTTCCTGGGCCATATCAGGAATGGCATGTCCTGACTGCTGCAGCGAAACGCCCGCATCTTTCATACCATTGAAGAATGCGGCGGTGTGACATGCCAGGCATAACGCCTTGCCGTGCAGCGCACTGCGGATCAGGCCGGGCCTGGTGCCGTGCACATCGTGGCAGGTGCTGCAGGTCATGTCTTTTTTCCAGTCAAGAGGAAATCCCGCCGGCAGTTCTTCCTTAGGCTGAAAGCCGGTTGGATGGCTCATGCGCTTGACATTTTTGTGGCACACGCCGCACAGCATTTCCTGTGAGGCGACCAATCTGGAGGCCTCGGCCGGATCGACATTCTTGCCGGCCAGATGGCAGTTGCTGCAGTTCTGGTCAGACAGATGCGGCTTGCCGCCAAATCCCGCCATGATCCAGGTAACCGCACACAGGAAAATGGCGCCGGTGAGTCCGGCTATCAGTATTTTAGAGTTGAACACGACGCTCGACCTCCAGCAGGTGGGCGAGTTTCTGGCCAAGTTCACCATTGTCAGCATCCGCATTTTTCTCCAGCGTCTGCACGCATTGTTCGAGTGCTTCGCTCAACGATCTGTAATGCTCGCGCAATCTTTCCTGACTAGCGTCAAACTCGTTCCATTGCTGCTGCAGCATGTCGGTTCGGCGTATCGCCACAGGCAAGGCGAAGGCATCTTCGATAATGGACCTGAGGTTTTGAGAAAAGCGGAACAGCGGGCCTGCAATACGAAAACTGCTGTACAGCGTAATGAGCCAGGTGGAGACTGACGCCAGGGCCACGATTGAAAGTCCAAACACAAACATGGCCGCTCCCAGACTCTCTTTGGTTACGCTGCGACTGGAGATATTGCGTGCATAATCAGCGCCATTTTCATCGGTAACCAGAAAAATCACCGCCAGCAATGCGACGGAGGCGATCAGGCCAACACTGAGCGCGATTTTTGCCACCGATTTCAGATGGAACATTACGGGCGGTTCGTTTTTGATGGTGTGCATTTTTTGCCTCGTTCTCAAAATTACTGATTGCCTTCAGATTCGACTGTCATTTTTCTGTCGCTTTGTGCACGTGCAGCGGGCGAAAGATATCAATCTTGCCGTACCATTGATCGACGAAATAAATACGGCCATCCCAGTCAATGTCTATCCCGGTTGGCAACATGTATTGGGCAGTTCCGCCATCGTCGCCGTGTGTGCCGACAGAAAAAAGAAAGGCGCCATCCGGATCAAACACCTGGAAATTGCCGAACGCACCATCCACGACATACAGGTTGCCGCTGGCATCAGCGGCAATTTCCTTGGGGCGTGCGAATTGACCGGGCTGTTTGCCGGCGCGACCAAAACTGCGCAGGAATCTGCCGTCGCGGTCAAAGATCTGGACCCGGAAATTTCCGCTGTCAACAACGTTCAGTGTGCCGTCCCGCCCGACAGCAAGGTCACAGGGCTGATTGAATTCGCCGGGGCCGTCGCCGCGTTTTCCGAAATCGAACAGATGGCGGCCGTCCAGCGCATCGAAAACGCGCACGCGCTGCTCAGCCTCACCGGCGTCGATTGCATACACCTGATTGCGGGTCGGATCGACCGTTACATTGGTCAGGTGCGCGAACCATGCCCGCCCGCCGATGGTGCGCAGATATTTCCCATCCGGTTCAAACACCAGAATGGTATTGGTCGCCGCATCCGCCACAAACAGTTCGCCTTCGCGATCGGCTGAAAGGCCCACCGGCCTTTGCAACACGCCAGAACCCTGATCGCCAATCCTGTAAAACCGGTGATGGGGAATATCGAACACGCTGATTGCATTGTCGAAGGCATTGGCAACGAACACACGACCATCATGGACGGCCAACGCCTGCGGCCTGGCCATGCCCTCACCATTTTGCGACTCGCCATATTTTTTGCCGGCCAACAGCGTCAGAAAACCAGATTCCTGAACCTTGCCGACCAGATCCTTGCTGCCATACAGACTGCGCTCAAAGCGGTATTTCGGCTCGGCCGGCCCGGCAGGAAATACCAGCTGCTGTTCCGGTGCAGCAACCGGTGGCGGGGTGGTTGCGCAGCCGGTCACGAGCAGCATCAACCAGGCCGCGGTCAGGCGCAGTAAAGAATTCACAGCGCAGCACATTTCAGAATTGCGTTCATGGATAACTCGACGGTTCGTGGTTTTTCCCATGGCAACTCAGGTAGCACTGCCCTCCGTTGGCCTGGGGGATATATTCGAGACGCTGTTGCACGATTGATTTCGTGACTACTGGAATACCCATCCGGTCAAACAACTGGAAATTGATCAGGTGCGGATACTGGCGCGACCCGTGCGAATCATGACAGGCGGCGCAGGACGACTGTGCGTTCAGATGTTTTGCATGAGGGAATTTGCCGGGCTGATCAAAGGTCAGCGCGTTGCGGTCATGGCACATGTAGCACAGCCCGAAATTCTGCGGCGATTCGGCCACTGACTGGTCACTGCGAAAATCACGAATCAGGATCGGCTGGAATATGGAACCGTGCGGCCCGGCCGGATTCATGCCGCCAGCGCTCCAGGCGTCATTGTTGTGGCAGCTTGAACAGGCGATCCGGCTGGCTGCCGTATAACCCGGCAGCAGGTTCTGGATGGATGCATTTTTGCCGATGGCTGCAACCGGATGGAACGACGGGTTGGCCGGATCAAACTGCGAGCGTGTGTTGCGCACATTGTCCTGGCGCTGTATCCCGGAAGTGGTTGCTGAGGTCAGGCCGTGGCACTTGTAACAGACTTCGTATTCAAAACCTGCCGGTGCCACGGTTGAGCCGCCCTGATTGATGCCGCGTGCTCCGGCCAATCGGCCGGAAAGATTCGGTGCCATGCCTGGGGTGGCATTGGATGCGTGGGCGTTGTGGCAGTCAGCGCAGGTGACGTGGCGCGGCATCAGCCGGGCATCTTCCTTGGGCGTGTGAGTCCACTCGCCATTCTCGATCGGGTGGTGCGATGGCTTGACGAATTCATTGATTATATTGCGCGATGCCACCGTAGCGCTGTGGCATACCGTGCAGTTGGCCACTTCGCCGCTTTGTGCGAGCAGGCCCTTGCCATGGCCGGCGGAGTGGGTGCGGTGACAGTTTTCACAGGCATTCTCGCTGACCGAGGCGAACGCGCCGCTGGCCCAGGGGTTGCTGCCAACACCGTTCCAGCTTGCCAGAGATGTGGCATGGGTGGTGGCATTCCAGCCGGCCGGTGTGTGGCAGGTCTGGCACAGCGCGCCGTAACGGGTATCGGTGCGCAGGAAATTCGGACGCCGGTCTTCGTGCGCGTCATGGCAGCTGGTGCATTGCAACTCATCGTTCTGGTCGAGTTTGAGTGCGCCGGTCAGACTTAGGGGATCGGCCAGTTCGCCGCGATCGGATGCCAACGCACTGTCGTACACGAACGAAATCGGATGGTCCACCGAGAGATTGGTGCCGAGCACGGTTCTTCCGGTCAGCAGACCAAGAGTGGGCTGCACGCCATGCTGTGCGTTACGCAATGTGCCCATGGCCAGCGTACCGTCGTGGCAGGAAAGGCACAGACGCGACGCACCGGTGGGCTGTTTGACTTGCGCTTTGAGGGTGGTGCTTTCGTACAGCTGGTAGGTTACGTTGGACGGGTCGCGATTCCACAGGCCGCGTTGCGGACTGGCGTTATGCGGCGTGTGGCAGTACACGCACAGGCCGGTTGCCTCCGGTGCCTTGAAATTGCCCGGCCCGGTTGGTGTCAGGTTGTGTACCGTATTGGCTATCGAGCCGCCGGCCAAGGCGACCTGTGCCACTGTGAGGCAGGCAACCAGCACGAAAAGCCACTTCATCAGCATGCTGCTGATGCAGCAGTTCGGCTGCCTGCGCGAGGATGCGCTGTTCATTTCACATTATCCTTTGCAGTCGCGGTTGCGGTTGTCTTTTCAGTGGCAACGGCACCCAGAAAAATCTGTATGCGGCGGTTGTAGGCATCGGCCACATACACCCGGTCCTGGGCCGAAATGTAAATGCCGGTCGGTAGTGCGAACTGGCCGCGCTGTGCACCGTGTTCACCGAAAGCCAGCAGCAGCTGGCCCTGCTGATCAAAAATCTGCACTGCATCAAACATGGCGTCGACGACATACACATGACCTTCGCTGTCTGCGGCGATGCCCTTGGGTGCTGCGAAGTCACCGGCACCGTTGCCGACCTTGCCGAATTTCCAGAGAAAATTGCCTTTCTGGTCGAGCGCCTGAACCCGAAAATTCAGTGCGTCGGTCACCAGCAGGGCAGCGTTGGCGTCCAGCGCCAGATGGGTTGGGTGATTGAACTGTCCGTTCAGGTTGCCGCTGTCGCCAAGATGACCCAGCAGGTTGCCAGCGGCATCGAACACCGAGATCCGGTGGCGCAGCGAATCGAGTGCGAACAGCTTTTGCGCCGATTCATCCCAGGCGATGCCGGCCGGTCGCTCCAGACCCTGTGTTGCGATGGTGCGCAGCTGGGTGCCATCTCGATCGAGCAGGAAAATTTTCTTCAGGCCGGTGTCGGCAACAAACAGGGTGCTGCCTGAGCCCAGTGCCAGCGCTACCGGAGAAATCAGTAACTGCTCGTTGATCTGGGTGATCTTGGAATATTGGCCGCGTGGCGCATCGAGTATCCAGACCGCCTGCGCGCCCGGATCGGCCACATACAAAACGCCAGCCCGCTCTGCAACGGCAGACGGGCGCACGAACCGTTCCTCGCCGCCACCACTGATGGCATCAATCAGACGGCGCAGGAATGAGCGGTTGATTCCCCAGTCCTGCGGACTTCCCACGCTCTTCAGATAGCGGATGCGTTCCTGTGCGGGCGGCTTGGGCCATACCAGCGGTGTTGCTGTGGCTGCGTCGCTGTCGCTACGCAGAGCCGGGTCGGCACACGCGCTCAACAGCAGGGTGACCATGACCAGCCATGCGCCATATCTGATTGTTCGTCTCATCTTAGCTGCCTCACGATGTTGATACTGAAGCTCTTGTTGGTTGACCGGCTTGCGTCGCGCGTCCATTCGCCCAGAGCAACGCTGGCGTTGAACGAAAACAGGCCGAGCGTGATGCCACTCTGGGCAATTGCCTGGACCAGAGTTTCTGGGGGCGTGCCATTGTCCTTGTAGGTACTCCAGTCGATCGAGGCTGTGTTGCTCCAGCCGTCCGATGTGTACCAGTTCAGTGAACTGCGCGCCGAGCGCGTTGAATCGATATGTTCGGTCGGCACGGTATATTTCGAATCGCTGGCATTCACGCCAAAGATCGCGCGCATGTTGGGCTGGATTTCCCAGATCAGCGACGAAGTGAATTTGCTGCTTTTATAAACACTGGTGTTCGAATCGAAGTTTTCCAGACCCATGTTGGCATTCGCTTCCATGTCCAGTATCGTGCCCTGCAGATTGATCTGCAGCGTATTTTGCAAGGTATCCTGCAGATAGAGGCTGTTTGATCCATTGAGCGGCTTCTGGGTTGACTGCTGATGGTTGAAAGACACCGATATCCACCGGTAGTCGAGCATCATGCCATAACCCGACGCGACGGAAGAATATTTGAGATTGCCATCGATCAGGTAGGTATAGTTCACCACCAGAGGATCTCCGGGAAGAACCAGAAGACTGCTGGCCAGCGGTACAATTTTGACCTGGTTATTCTCATTAATGACATCGTAATCGATCCCGAAAGTGAGCGGAATTCTGCCTGTGCCGCGCACGTTGGTTACGACCACACTGCTGGCCACGGCGAAGTTATGATTGAGCAGAAACCCCACACCGGCCCCGAACGGGTTGGGGGCAAAGTGTGCTTCATCGATGACAAGCACGTTCGATGAACTCAGGTTGTTGGCGTCCACCTGATAGCTGCCGGACCAACTCACCGAAAAATTCCCGTTCCCGGGCAAACTGTGGTGATAGGATTCGCCGAGATGACCGCCCTCGGAGGTGGTCGTGCCATCCTGCATGGTACTGCGGCTGACATTGACACCGGCCGAGGAATACAGATTTTTGTACAACTGGTGTGATACGGAAAAAGCGCCATTCTGAACGGTATCGATGGCGTTACCGAATTGCAGATAGTTGTACCCATACTGGTAATCGGTGTTCAGGTTTTCGTAGTGATCGATATGCAGATGCTCGGTGTTGGTGATGGTCGTCGTACCTGCGGTGCCATCGCGCACCAGATAGTTCCACATTGAATCGAAGCGCCGGTTCAGGGTCGGGCCAAAATCGAGACTGTAGTCCAGTGTTGCGGCACGGGACTGGAAGTTCCCCTCTTTAAAAGCCGGATTGATCACATCGTTGTATTGATAGTTGAAATCCAGATCGGCGGTCTCGAAACCCTTGCTGGCCGACAGGGCGGCGGTCTTGCTGGTCTGGTCATTGTACTGGCTGTTGCCGAAGCTGGTCGTGGTGCTGCTGTTATGATCTTCGTGCAGGTCCAGACTGGCCTCGAACCAGGGATAGCCCCAGTCGGAGAGGATGCTGTCCTGGCGCAGTCGCAATACGGCTCCGAGGTTTTCATTGACACCAACCATGAGTCCACCAAACGGCTGCAACATCCGGTTTTCATTGCGATTGGCGAACACCGAGGCGGTATATGGCTTTTCGGAGAGAATGTCTGCATTGATGGCGTAACCAATGACAGTGCCTTTTGTGGATGTGCTGCTGCCTGACCCTGCGCTTTTATCCTGATCGAATGCCAGATCGAGCTCCAGGTTACCCTGGCACAGAAGCGGATTGAGCAGATAGTAGCCGGAGTTGACGATCTTGAGGGTCTCGCGCATCAGGCTGTTGGTCTGTTTCACTGCGGTGCCATTGGCCGAACTCATCGATTGTGTGCCATCCATGTAATTAAATCCCAGTGCCCCCGACCAACTGCCCAGACGTGCGTCAATACCGTCGAACAGGGATGGTTGGAACTGGGGTTCGGTGTGCACCTGGGAGGCGGAATCATCCGGCAGGTCAGTTGGCACGTCGGCGGCCCGCACCGACGACGCAGCGCCTGTCATCAGGCTGAACACCATCAGGCCAACTGCTGTGGCAATCTGGCGTCGCTTTGCGCTCATTTTCTATGACACCGGTTGCAGGTTTCAAAGTTGACCGCAAATGCCGGTTTACCTTTGTGGCATTCTCCACAGAACTTGCCATCCTCGATGGCATCCATGTCGATGGCGGTGGTTCCTGCCTTCATGTTAAAGCCAACGGTTTTGTTGTGACAGACATAGCACTTGAATTTGACCCGATGCACCCAGTGCGGGAAAACAGCCGGCGCCACATCGTCGGAGCCCTTGGTCTTGCGCACGAATGTGATATCGCCGGCCACCGGATCGGCGAATGAGGCAATAGCCTGCGAGGCCAGCAGCAATGCCACCATGATCAGGATGATTGGGCGCGTCATGTTTTTTTACTCTTGCCTTTGACTTTGTGGCAACCCTTGCAGCCGCTGGGCTGGGCTATGGCGACCTTGTCGTGACAAACACCGCAATACTGGCCGTCGTCAATGGCATCCATCGTGATCTTGGCGGTGCCTGCGTCTTTCTCGAATATCGCCGGGTGGCAGTTCGAACAGGCCAGCCACGTGGTATGCACCTGATGCGAAAAAATCACCATGCGATCGGGCTTGCCCGAGGTTGACAGTTCTATGTCGGCGTCCAGAGTTTTCCCGTCTGGCGTAGCTGGATCAATTCCCGAGCTGGGTTTGATGAGCTTCTGCTTCAATGCATCCATCCAGTCGATGTTGTCATCATCGTCTTTCGGCAGCATCTTGAAAATCTCAGCCCATTTGGTTGCAGGACCTTCTTTCGCGCGTTCCTCAAGCAAGGCCTGATATTCCTTGGTCACGGTCGGAATGGACTGATCGACGAACGGTATGCGTCGTGGACTGCGAACAACTGCGGTATGTCCTGACTCCTGTCCGGCAGGAGGTACATCGAAAAACATTTTCAGGATCGGAGACTGCGAACTGCAGGCCACCAGCAGCGCGGTCGGCACCAGCACCAGAAACAGCAGCCCACGCAGTCGCAGGCTGGCGCGCACGGCACCCATGCGGCTTGTCGCATACGTAATCAGTTTACGCAGTATCACCGGGTTCCTTTCCGTGCCGTCTTGATCGTTCAAAAATTCTAGCATAGGGGTCTTCAGTTCCAAGGCGTTTGCCGCATGATTTGAAGGGTGTTTGGCTCTGGATTTGCAGGTATTTGAAGAAAGTTTGATCTATTCGATCAATCGAGCAGGTAATCCGCTTTACCAGTGTCCTGATCATCGGTGCCAATGGCCGAGAACCACGGCACAATCACCTTATAGGGCAAGTTGCCAAGCTCTGCGGGAATGCCCCCGGTTTTCCATACGTGCACCCCGCCGGCCAGCACGATCAAGGTGGAACCTGGATGATGTTTCAGGTAGCGGATGATCGCTTTGGCCATCACGCGGTTGCGCAGTACCTGCGCTTCGCACAGACGGCGAAACGCGTCGCCATTCTTGCCGTGGTCCGGAAAATAAGCCTTCATGAATTGCATGCTTGCGTCGTTGAGCGGGTCGGTTGACCGGGGTGGAAGCGCGATCAGATCGGCGTTCGACAGGCCGGAAAATCCGGCATGGACGACCTTCTCAATGATCTGCTGCGGCACATTGAGGGCGATCATCGGAATGCCATGCTCGCGCGCAAACCGAAAAATGTCCTGGTACAGGTCCCAGTTCAGATTGTGCCAGTTGTCCTGATAAATTTTGACAAATTCTGCTTCCGTGGTTTTGCCGGATACCCAGTTATCGAGCGCACCCTGACTGTCGATTCTGAACATCTCCAGACCAATAGCCAGTGGTTTTCCCGCGTAATACAGATTCTGCATAAGTCTGAGCTGCAACTCATGGTGCGATGGCTCATCGTGGCGTTCGCCAACGAGGATCAATGGCACGTTGCTCACCTCGGCAATCATCTGGTCAACAGCAATATGACAGCCGTCCTCGCTTCGTATCGCATGATTGATCGAGCAGCCCGCCAGCGCCAGCAGCAACATCGGACCCAAAACGCGCACGAACACGCCCGGCAGAACGCGGACCCGTTTCATTTATCTGCTGTTTCTGCCTTGGTAATCGCTTCCGGTTTCTTCGCCGCGGCATCGTCCTTGATGATGCTGTCCTCAGCAGTCGTGTTGACCAGTTGATAGACATTGATGCGGTGATTCATCATGTCGCCGGCATAAATTCTGTTGTTTTTGTCAATGGCCAGCGCTGTCGGGTTTTGCATCAGTCCCGGATAGGTTCCGCGGCCACCAAAAAACAGCATGACCTGACCTTTGGTATTGAATATCTGCGTATTGCTCCAACCCGAGTCCACCACGTAGATATTGCCGAAGCTGTCCAGCGCCACACCCTTGGGTTTGTCGAACTGGCCCCAGGCGGTTCCGCGTTTGCCGATTTGCTGGACGAACGTGCCGTCTGCGTCGAATTCCTGAACCCGCGAATTGAGCGTATCAGCAACGAACAGATTCCCCTTTGGATCAACGGTCAGAAAAGTCGGGAACAGGAAGGCACTTTCGATATCGCCCTTGCCCTTGCCGAGCCTGCCAGTCATTTTTCCATCCATGTCGAACACTTTGACGGTATGGTCGGATTCCTTGCTGTGCGCGGTATCAGACACGTAAATTTTACCGCGCACTCTATCGATGGCGATGCCGGTTGGGCGAATGATGGAAGGATCAGTAATGAAACGCAAAGACTTGCCGGTACGATCAAACACGCTCACGCCTTTTTTTGCCTGCTCGACGACGTAAATATTTTCCTGCGCGTCCAGGGCCAGCTGCATCGGTGAAGCCAATGGACTTTCATCACCACCTATCTTGAGCGCGGTTTTTTTCTCGAAGTCGTAAACAAAGACCGCAGCCTGTGCGTGATCTGAAACATACATGCGATTGCCGTCATCTGACAGCGCGATGCCCATCGGCTCAACGATACGGTTCTTGGCAGGCTTTTCGCCTTCCAGAAATTTCAACAGCGCCTGGGAATTGGTGGTGTCTTTACCGAGATCTTCATCGCTCACGATAGAGCGAACAAATTCGATGTGGGCTTTTTCCGGCGCTTCGGGCCAGACCAGTCGGGCTTCTTTGGCCACCGGTGGTGTACTGCAACCGCTTAACATAGTCAACGAGCCGGCCGCGGCGGCACAGCACAGGGCGACAGTCAAACGTCGCAAAGCCAATTTATTAATTTGAATATTCATCATTTATCTCACGGTATTCGTTGTGTGACAATTCAATCCGGAATGTCCAAGATGACTTTTGAAAACTACGGGGGCGTTAAAAACATTTCTGTTCCGACCTGTAAAAATTCCGTTCAGCCGCTTCAGTCAATCATAGCTGCTGTTCAAGACCGGATTGTCAGGTGATTGAAGAAAGTTTGATCTAGATTAATTGAACCCGTTATCTGGTCGTGGCCGACACGCTGTGCGGCCAGCAGGTTTCCATGCAAAAGGGGTATTGACCGAAGCCAATACCCCTTAACACTTTGCTGAATCAAACGGCCTGACTATTTAATGTGGCACTGCACACAGATATAGCCACTTGCTACGTTATTGCCGTTAATTTTGCCGCGCAAGAACAGATCGTCAACGGTCGATTTGTTATGTGGGTCATGGCATGAAGAACATTCAAGACCGGTAGCGCCAGCGTTGGTGCCGCTGGTGATGACGCCGGTGCCATTGTCGTTATACAGCTTGATTTTTGCAGTAGCACTGGCAGTCGGATCAGCAACAAACTCTGTCAGGTCTACAGTGGGACCAGTAGTAGCACCATTGTAGGTACCACCGGCATTCCCGAACGGATAAGGCATGCCAACCGGATGGTTACCGCTCATATTGCCTGCAGCACCGATGACGGTCGGATTGCCGGTCGAGCCAACCTTGAAGGTATTCCACTGGAATGCGGAATTCAATCTTTGTTTGTAGATTGAAACGTCACCAATGGCTACCGAGCCGTCATGACATGACAGGCATTTCACTGTTGGACCCTTGTAGGTTGGACCCATTCGTGCGTAGTTGGTGCCGCCGGTCGTTGTTGCATCATCCCAGGTAAAGGTATTGGCCGACAGTTTGTGGTTCCACAGCAGCGAGGTTGAGATCGCAGAGTGGGGCGTATGGCAATAGGAACACAGACCTACCGTATTCGCTGTTGTCGTGGGCGTGGCACTGGTTTTTCCCACTGCATTTTGTGTGGCAAGAAAGCCCGAACTGGCGCTTGCAAAATCGTGAGCGGTACCCAGTAGCCCGGCGGCAGGGTCGGCCAGCGCCATCGTCGGAAGCATGATTGCTATACCGACTGCTAAAACATGTGTCATTATTTTCATGATCAGTCATCCTATAAATTCTAATTGGTCAAATCTTTCGGTACGGTCTATTTGATGTGGCATTGCAGGCAGATATAACCATCTGCAGCTGCGCTGCCAGCGATTTTTCCGCGCAACAGGAGCGTATCAACGGCCTGCTTGTTATGTGGGTCGTGGCAGGATGTGCACTCGATACCTGTGGCCGCACCATTGGCGCCGGCGGTGATCTTGCCAGTTCCGTCGTCGTTGTACAGTTTGACGTGGGTGGTATTCTGATTGACCGGATTGGCTACGAATTCGTCCAGTGGTACGCGGTTACCGGTGGTTTGGCCATTGTAGGTACTTGCAGCCTGATTGAACGGATAAGGCATGCCGACCGGATGGTTGCCGCCCAGAGCGCCGCCCGAACCGATCAGTTTGATGATGTTTGGTGCTGTGCTGGTTCCGGTAGAGGACAGCACCGGAGTACCAACCTTGTAATTATTAAACACCGAACCCTTGGTCTCTTTGTACAGACTCACATCACCGATTGCAACCGAACCGTCGTGGCAAGACAGGCATTTGACAGTTGGACCTTTGTAGGTTGCGCCATTCAGAGATGCGTATCCGGTGCCACCTGAAGTCTTCGCATCATCCCAGGTAAACGTATTGGCAGACAGCTTGTGATTCCACAGCAGCGCGGTCGACTGTGCCGAGTGGGGTGTGTGGCAATACGAACATAGACCGACGTTATTGGCAGTGGTCACCCAGTTGCCGGCACCGTCAGTTTGGGTAGTTAGATAGTTCGCGGTGAAATCGTGATCGGTGCCTGCGATACCGGAGCCAGCGGATGCTGCCATGGCAGCTCCCGGCAGCGCCAGTGCCGCTACGATCGCTAATGTCTTCATCATTCTTTTCATGATTATCCCTCAACGTGATTTATAAAATTACAGTAGTTACAACAGGTGAAATTAATTCGTTTTCGCTCACCTTCCCAACGCGTCCCTCTGCTCTGGGTCAGTTCAATTGCTATTGAGTCAGTGTTGCGAAAAAGAGCCTGACAGGGACCTTTCAGCAACTTGTGTGCCAGCATTCGATTTTTTGAAAGACGATGGGATTTAACGGCTTTGGGCACTTGAATAAATGCGAACCGATTTCAGAACCAGTTGCCTATGGACGACAGGTCAGTTGCCCAGTTCAGAACTGAGAAGAAGCAGACGGTTTGATTCACGCAGCCAATGGGGTGCGCGAAGAATGCCGGGTCAGGGCGTTCCGTTTTTGTGACATGACGCAGCGATATTTGAGCGTGGAATATGCCTTCGTTACCATTTCGTAACGCGCCATTGCCGATCAAATTGAATTCAAAAATAGCTGGCTTGGCGTGGGTAATTCTGTAAACAAATGATCTGTTGAGAACAAGTACCGGCCGGATTTGATCTGGCTCAAAGTTTGGCTAACCATAAAGTCGAACGGCATTGCCGGCAGAATCTGCGACCAACCGTATGCTAGAATTCGCGCCACGGTTGAGCGGCCCCGGTCGCCGCACCTGACTAAAATGTGACGGTATACGATGAAAAAAATTTTCGGTTTGATAGTGCTGTGTCTGGCAGCGTTAACATCGGTGGCCCATGCGCACACCGACGGTGAAGTTGAGGTTGGCGCCGTTCTCAAAGATTTGCAGATGCAGGGTTTGTCCGGGGCCTCCCGCAAGCTGTCCTACTTTTATGGCAAACCGCTGGTAATCAACGTCTGGGCCAGCTGGTGCGGCCCGTGCCGACAGGAGATGGGTTCGCTGCAACGTTTGTCGCGCCGCGCCGGCATCGCCCGATTCAACGTGATCGGCATATCCACCGATGACTATCGCGATTCTGCCGCGGCATTTCTGAAACAATCAAAAACCACCTTTCCCAACTTCATCGATCACGATGTCATTTTGGAAAACATGCTGGGCGCCGACCATATTCCCCTGACCATTCTGGTGGATGCACATGGACGCGTTCTTGAAAAATTCTATGGTGCCAACGAGTGGGACGCTCCGGCAGCCATCGAGTTGCTGAACAAGACCTTTCATCTCAAGATGTAACCGGTCTGCTGACAGAAAGCGGTTTCATTTTTTGACGGTAATCGGTTTCGTGCTGATAGATTCATTCAGCGTCGCGCCTGGCATTCCACAACATCTGGATGCGGGCCAACGTACCGTTATGTTTTATTTTTGCCATGCCGGCATCAAAGGCATGCAATGCAGCTGCAGTTTCCCGCCTTGCGGCAGAAAAACCAATGAAGGTCTTCGACCTTTCCAACTCGAATGCGATCTGGACCGTGTCTTCCACCTCGGCCTGTTTCAGAAGATAAGCGGCACTCTTGAGGTCGTCGACGTTGGCAATCACAAAATCAAACCTGCCGGCCGCCAATTTTTTCAGGCTTGATACTTCACTTGGCGCATCGTCGGTGACAAAAATATCCGACCTGACCAGATCCGTAAATGCCTGCGGGTATTCATAACCCAAGACCGTGCCTATTTTACTTTTTGGCTGGACGTCGGTAAGTTTTCGGTATTTTTGCGCATCCCTTTTTCGGATAAAAATGGTGGCTACGTTGGAATAGATGGGCTCACGCGGGAAGATCACCTTATCTTTCAGTTCGTCTGACCAGCTCATGCCGAAGCAAGCCAGTGCAATGCCGTTCATGACATAGGTTTTGCAGCGATTGTATGGAACAATTTTCAGAACGACGTTGTCGCCCACAGCAGCATAGGCGGCCCGCACGATATCATTGCCGGCACCGGTGCCGTCGGCCTGTCCCCAGTGACCTGCCGCATCTTCAGCCAGGATTGTATAAGTTGTTTGAGAATTGGCAGCGCAAGAAATGGTGAGCAGGAGCACCAAACCAATCCAGCCAGGAAGTGTCAGGTTAATTTTCATTTTATTTGTTCTTCCTGAGTCAGGCAAATTTGCGCCGGATCGCCCTGCCGGTATCGTGTACCAGATGCGCCAGCAGCGCGCGCAGCGGGCCATACGCCAGTTCCGGCTTCAGGCCGGAGGCCATCTGTTCGATCTGATGATAGTACCAGCCGATATGGGCGTAGTCGTTGAGTCCGCGCAGGTACGAGGAGCGGCTGTTCGGACCCCAGTAGCCCCGCCCCAGCTTGAGGTGATCTTCATTTACCGGCAGTAGTTCGAGCTGTCCGGTCAGCATTTTGTTCGGAAACTCCGGGTCCACGCAGAACGGGCGGGCGATGCCGATCAGGTCGGTCTGGTTGCTGGTCAAGGCAGCTTCCATGCCGGCCAGAGTACGAAAGCCGCCGGTGACCATGACCGGCATCCTTGCCACTTCTTTGATCGACTTCGCATAAGTTAAAAATATCGCTTCGCGCGCACGGGTGCTGTCGCGGATTTCGCTCTTCGGGCGCTCTTTGAAAAACTCGGCCTGCTCATAGGTGCCACCCGAAATTTCCAGCAGGTCGATGCCGGTGTCGTTGAGCCAGGCCACCACCTGCAGGCTTTCGTCGAGCGTAAAGCCGCCTTTAACGAAATCGGAAGAGTTGAGTTTGACGGCTATGGGGTAGGTGGGGCCGACGCGCTGGCGCACGGCCGCGACAACGGCGAGCAACAGTCTGGCGCGATTGGCCAGCGAACCGCCCCACTGGTCACAGCGCAGATTGGTGCGCGAGGACAGGAACTGCGACAGCAGATAACCATGTGCGGCATGGATCTGCACGCCGTCCAGTCCGGCTTGTTTGATCAGAGCGGCGGTATTGGCAAAGCGTTGAATAATATCTTGAATATCGGCTTCATTGACCGCACGTGGCTTGCCGAAATTGCCCAGGATATCCAGCTGCACCGCTGACGGTGCCAGTGGCGTGGTGTTGACCAGGCGCGGACACTGCCGACCCGGATGGCTGATCTGCGCCCAAAGTTGCGAGCCGCGCTCATGCACAATCCTGGCCCAGTCGCGCAAACCCGGCAGCGCCCCCGCATCTTCCACCACCACATTGCCGGAGCGTTCCAGATAGCGTCGGTCGATCATGATATTGCCGGTAAACAGCAACGCTGCCCCACCCTTTGCCCACTGGGTATACAGGCGCTGATGGCGCAGGGTGGCATTGTCGCGGGCATCGGCCAGTCCCTCGGTCATGGCAGATTTGCAAATCCGGTTGGCGAGCTGATGCCCGCACGGCAGGGTCAGTGGCTGTTCAATCATTGTTTGCTTCCTTTAAGTGTCACAAATTTGCCCCTCACCGGGCCGGAATCAGAGTCAAGGTGCTGCGGGTGGCTTTGGCAACGTCGGCTTCGGCCAGATGCATCTGCGCATAAATTCCGGCCATATAGTCGCTGGCCTGGTCGGCATAGTGGGCATCACCCAACACGCCACTCTGGCCGGCCGGGTTGATGCCAAGCGCCTGGTCCGGATTGGCGAAATCAATGATGCGGCGCGTTGATGGCCCGGAGCTGACCGCCCAGGGCGCCGGCCCAAAATTCGAACTCAGATTATCGATGGTTTCATGACCGCCGGGTGCGGGAAACGGTCCGACATTGAGCAGTCTTTCCAGCAGGTTGTCCTGACCCATCGGGTGCACTTGGGTCAGCGTGTGAGCGCGCTCCCAGGTCCAGTGCGCCGGGTTCTGGCCCAGCGCGCTGCGCAGCTGGGTTACGGTTGCAAGCCATGCCTTGCGTACCTTGCCAGGCTGATCGCCGGCCCACCAGACTGATTGCGGATTGGCACTGACACGTTCCAGGAACGGATCAGCCAGATAGGTGTCGAGCAGTGCCTCGAAGCGCTCGGTTCCCAGTTTGTCGGCCATCAAGGTGTGGGCCAGCGCGTAGCTGAATGCGAAACCGAGTGTGGGTTCAACAGCGTCCAGGGTATGGTCGCCATTCCAGCGCGCGAGCTGCTCAAGCAACGGTGCTTCAGGGGTCGCGGCGCTGGCCTGACGCAGCAGCGGCAACAGGTTTTTGATGATGCGCACCGGACTGAGATTGCGTACGTCCAGCTGTACTGCCTGGGTGTTGTGGGTATCCCACAGCACACCAGGCGCACGCAACAGTTGATCAATGCGCTGCGCGCGATAGGGCGGCAAATAATTGCCGGGAATGGTCAGACCATCCCGGGTAACCGGTTGCTCATTGGCAGAGATGATGTAGCCGCGCGCCGGGTTTTCTTCCTGCGGATTGGCGGAGAACGGGTAGTAGCCCAGCTTGTCCGCTTCCGGTTTGCTGCCGTCCAGGATATAGAGCGCATCGGCACCGGCGGCCCGTCTGGGCAGCATGGCCGCAGCCCACCAGCCGATATCGCCGCTGGCATTGGCCCAGACCAGATTCAAGCCCGGCGAGTGGATTTTTTCGGCTGCCGCGCGTGCCTTGGCCAGTGTGTCGGCGCGCGACAGTTCGTAGAACGCCTGTGTCAGGGTATTGGGCGTTTCCAGAAATGCCCACCAGACCGCAATGGCGGTACTGCCGGCTCTGGAAGCCAGCGCATCATTGATGATGGGGCCATGATGGCTGCGTTTGAGCTTCAGGTGGACCGGATCGGCACCTTTGACCAGGATAATGTCATTGCTGATCTGCAGGTTGTCCCAGTGGTCGTGGTACCAGACCTGATCGGGATTGGCCGGGTTGGTTTTTTCGGCAATCAGATCCAGATCGGTATTTTCAAACATGGTCAGTGACCATCCCGAGTGCCTGTTGTGACCCAGCAGGGCGAACGGGATGATCGGTTCGAAATGTCCGTATATCTCAAAGCCTGGTTGCGTTAAATGCGCTTCATACCAGACCGCCGGAATTGAAAATTCAATGTGCGGATCGCCCGCGAGCAAAGGTTTGCCACTGGCCGTGTGTGCACCCGAGATGACCCAGGCATTGCTGCCGATGAATGGGGGCACGCCGCTGAACTGCGATGCCTTTTGATTGATCAGTGCGATCTGGTCCAGGGCGGCCCAGTCGATGTGTGTCAGATACTGGCGGCTTTTTTCTGAGACTGTCTGGGTATTGCTGCCTGACCCGGCCGGGCCTGACCTGGCCGGATCAAAATCCTTCAGGTAATCCGGGCCGAGCTGGTCGCGTATGTAAGTCAGTACCGGGGTGGATTTTTGTGATCTGGCAAAACTGTAAGCCAGATATCCGTTGACTGCGAAACTGTCTTCAACGGTAAAGGGGCGCTTCGGAATGCCGACCAGATCAAATTCCAGTGGTCGTGGATGGGTGTCCTGAAAGGCATTGATGCCGCCCAGATAGGCGTCCAGAGCCTGTCCGGTCGGACTGGCGTGATCGAGCGCGGCTGCCGCAGAACGACTGTACTCATCGATGCGCATGGTGCGAAACAGCCCGTCGACCGGAACCAGCTCCGGGCCAAGTATTTCTGCGAGCTGGCCGCGCGCCAGACGACGGATCATTTCCATCTGAAACAGGCGGTCCTGCGCCTGCACGTAACCGAGGGCGCGGTACATGTCAGGCTCGTTTCTGGCACTGATGTGCGGCACGCCACGTTCGTCATAGCGGATGTTGACTGTGTCACGCAGGCCGGCAATGGCAACCGTACCGCTGCGCTGCGGTTGTTTGCTGTGCACCCACCAGGCCACACCGATAGCTGTGAGCAGTAGCATTGCCAGAAATAAAATGGCCAGTCTCCAGAACCGTCGTTTCAAAGCATCCGGCGCCATCACTGTTGCGCAGCCAGAATCAGAGTACTGCCAGTGGCTTTGGCTACGTCAGTCTCAGTCAGATGCATCGGTACGTAGATGCCGGCCATAAAGTCCTGCGCCTGATCCGCATAGTGGGCGTCACCCGGCACACCACTCTGGCCGACCGGGTTGATGCCCAGCGCCGCAGCCGGATTGGCAAAATCAATGATGCGGCGCGTCGATGGCCCGGAGGTCACGGCCCATGGCGCAGGACCAAAGTCCGAACTCAGATCATTGATTGCTTCATGCCCGCCGGGGGCCGGGAACGGCCCGACATTCAACAGTGTTTCCAGCAGCTTGCCGCGACCCAGCGGATGCGGGTGGGTCAGCGTGTGCGCTTGCCCCCAGGTCCAGTGCGCCGTGTTGTCGCCCAGCGCGCTGCGCAGCTGGGTCAAGGTTGCCAGCCATGCGCTGCGCACCTTGGCGGCTTGATCACCGGCCCACCAGACCGAGTGTGGATTGGCACTGACGCGTTCCAGGAATGGATCGACCAGATAGGTGTCGAGCAGTGCCCCGAAGCGCTCGGGGCCCAGTTGATCGGCCATCAAGGTATGGGCCAGCGCGTAGCTGAAAGCGAAACCAAGGGTGGGTTCAACTGCATCCAGCGTGTAGTCGCCGTTCCAGGCCGCCAGTTTTTCAACCAGCGCAGCGTCAGGCGTTGCGGCGCTGGCCTGACGCAGCAGAGGCAACAAATTCTGGATGATGCGCACCGGACTGGCATTACGCACATCCAGCTGCACGGCCTGGGTATTGTGGGTATCCCAGCGCATGCCCGGCTGGCGTAACAGTTCATCAATTCGCGCGGCGCGGTACGGCGGCAAATAATTGCCCGGAATGGGCTGGCCATTGCGCGTGACCGGTTGCTGATTGGCTGAGACAATGTAACCGCGTTGTGGGTTTTCTTCCTGCGGATTTTCTGAAAACGGGTAGTACCCGAGCTTTTCAGCCTCCGGTTTGCTGCCGTCCAGGATAAAGCCCGGGTCGGCACCGGCGGGACGTTTGGGCAGCATGGCTGCAGCCCACCAGCCGATATCGCCGCTGGCATTGGCCCAGATCAGATTCAGACCCGGCGCATGAATTTTTTCTGCGGCTGCACGGGCCTTGTCCAGCGTGTCGGCTCGCGGCAGATCGTAGAACGACTGTATCAATGAATTGGGGGTTTCCAGATAGGCCCACCAGACCGCGATCGTGGTACTGCCGGTGCCCGCAGTCAGTGCCTCATTGATGATGGGGCCATGATGGCTGCGCTTTAACTGCAGGTGGACCGGAGCAGCGTCCTTGACCAGGATGATGTCATCCCTGCTCTGCAGGTTCTCCCAGTGATCCTTGTACCAGACCTGATCAGGATGGGCCGGGTCGGTCTTTTCGGCAATCAGATCCAGATCATTGTTTTCGAACATGGTCAGTGACCAGCCCGAATGCATATTGTGACCCAGCAGCGCAAACGGGACGATAGGCTGGAAATGGCCGTACAGCTCAAAACCCGGTGCCGTCAAATGTGCCTCGTACCAGACCGCTGGCGTGGAAAAGGTGATGTGCGGGTCACCCGCGAGCAACGGTTTGCCGCTGGCGGTATGCGCACCCGAGATCGCCCAGGCATTGCTGCCTATGAATGGCGGCAGGCCACTGAGCTGCGCGGCCTGTTGATTGATCAGCGCCAGCCGGTTCAGTGCGGCCCAGTCCAGCTGTGCCAGATACTGCGTGTCGGTGCGCTGTGCCGACTGGACAGTATTGTCCTGGCCGAGCAGGTCAAAATCTGTCAGGTACTGTGCGCCGAGCCGGTCGCGGATATAGCTCATTACCGGAGCGGACTTTTGTGACCGGGCAAAACTGTACGCCATGTAGCCGCCCACGGCGAAGCTGTCTTCAACGGTAAAGGGCCGTTTGGGAATGCCGATCAGATCAGCTTCCAGCGGCCTTGGATGGGTATCCTGAAAGGCATTGATACCGCCCAGATAGGCATCAATGGCCTGCCCCATGGTGCTGCCGTGATCCAGAGCAGCCGCTGCAGACCGGCTGGTTTCATCAATGCGCATGCTGCGAAACAGACGATCGACCGGCAACAGCTCCGGGCCCAGTATCTCGGCCAGCTGGCCGCGCGCCAGACGGCGCAGCATCTCCATCTGGAACAGGCGATCCTGAGCCTGTACATAACCCAGGGCGCGGTACAGGTCCGCCTCGTTTTTTGCATTAATGTGCGGCACACCGCGTTCGTCATAGCGGATCTGCACAGTGTCGCGCAGGCCGGGGATGTTAACCGTTCCGCTGCGCTGCGGTTGCTTGCTGTGTACCCACCAGGCCAGAGCCGCCACCGCGACGATCACCAGCGCCAGAACCAACAGGGTCAATAGTTTGAATAGTCGTTTCATACCGATTCTGATGCTTTCTTATATGTATGTCGGAATTAATGAAAAAGGAACGGCTGGTTCGAATTCATTCACAAGCGGTCATTTTGATGTCAGGGGATATTGGACGTTCCTTTGGTTGTTTTTTAGAAACAACCAACCGTATCACGGCTGCCGTGGGTTTGGTGTCGGAAAATACCAACAGGGCGCAATTTCAATGCCCTGTTCGGTGCAATGCTATTGCGCCCTACGCTACTGCGCAAGAATATGCGCAAGATCCAGGCTAGAACTCCTCAAAATCATCCGATCCGGCCTGTGGTCTGGCAGCCGGTTTGTTCGGCAGTTTTTTGATCGCACCGGGTTTGATTGCCACCAGTTTGCCTGCCAGCTGGCCGGTCATTTTTTTGTGCTCCTGTTCAAAATTTTTGATTGCGGCATTGGCCGCAAAGACATGTTCCGCATCCAGTTTGAAAATGCCAACCACCTGTTGCAGATTGCTGGCCTGATCCTGCAGTGACTGTGCTGCTGCGGCCGCTTCTTCAACCAGGGCGGCATTTTGCTGGGTCACGTCGTCCATCTGACTGATGGCCTGATTAATCTGTTCAATTCCCGAAGTCTGCTCCCGGCTTGCCGAGGTGATTTCACTCATGATGTCGGTGACATGTTTGATGCTGTCGACAATTTCATCCATCGTTGCACCGGCCTGATCGACCAGTTTTGATCCGATTTCGACTTTTTCAACCGAATTGTTAATCAGCGCTTTAATTTCATTGGCCGCTGAGGCCGAGCGTTGCGCCAGATTGCGCACTTCGGACGCGACCACGGCAAAGCCGCGACCCTGCTCTCCGGCACGGGCGGCTTCCACGGCGGCATTCAAAGCCAGAATATTGGTCTGAAAGGCGATACTGTCGATCACCGCGATGATGTCGACAATTTTCTTCGATGAGGTATTGATCTCACTCATTGTCTCGACCACATGAGAAAACACCGAGCCGCCTTTGACGGCGACGTCTGAAGCCGACACCACCAGCCCATTGGCTTTGATCGCATTGTCGGCATTCTGTTTCACCGTCAAGGTCAAATCCTCCATCGATGATGCTGTCTGTTCCAAAGTGCTGGCCTGATGCTCGGTGCGCTCGGACAGATCCAGATTGCCACTGGCAATCTGAGCCGAAGCGGTCGCGACCATTTCCGTACCGGCACGCACTTCGCTGACAATTTTGGCCAGATTGATGCGCATCATCTTCATCGCGGCAATCAGGCTGTCGTTGTCACCAGGTTTGGTTTCGACTTCAAAGTTAAGGTCTCCCGACGCAATTCTGCTGGCAATACTGGTTGCATAATTTGGCTCGCCGCCAATTTGCCTGAGCAACCGGCGGACGATGAGGCCGACTACAAAAAACAGGGTAATCTGCAAGACGCCCTGTCCGATCCAGAGCAATGCATTGATTTTCTTGATCGAGTCCATATCGCCTTTAATATCTATGACGATACTGGTAGCACCGAGCACGGCGTTTTCATCCACGCCATGGCATTTCAGGCAATTTGTGCCGCGCAGATCTTTCTTGGCAATAAACGGCAGTACCGCTCTGAGGGTATTACCGTCATTTTTATCAATACTGAATTCTTTTTGACCGGTAGCAAGTACGTTGCGATCCATGTCATCAACTACTTTTTCCTCCGGAAGACCGGCACCGAATTCATCATTCACGCCTTTACCCCGAATTACCCGCAATTCCTTGATGTTGTCGGAAGTGCCCATTTTCTGGATAAACAGAGCACGGCTGGCCGAATTACTGATTACTTCATCTTCACCGGTCTTGGTGACCATCAATGTGTTCAAGCCGTTAATGGTACCTTCGGTGATGGAATTTGCCCTTTGCTCCGCAGAATGAAGAACGGCCTGCTCAAATCTGGACGAGATCCACTGCTGGGAAGCGAAAAGAATGATGATTAACAGTCCTTGAATCAGGATTTGCAGTTTGCGTTGCAATCCTATTGTGTCCCACCAGTCGGATATGGCTCTCATTCTTTGTTCCTCTGCCAGGTTACGGCTTAAATGTGTTCAATTTATTATTGTTCGGAAAACGCGTCGTTCGGCACCGGGTAAGTGCCGCGTTTCATCATAGTAAATGCTTATGGGGAAAGTCGATGTATTTAATGCAATGAAGTAAAATTTGATGCAATCTGTTTTGAAAAGGGCGTGAATTGTTCAAGGTAAACGGATTAAGTTTTAGCCGGGCACATAAAATCTCTGTGCCGATACAGGCGCAGATGGTTGGCGAATTCTGCGACCTGTGGTCAGTTGGTCCGGGCAACGTCGTCCGGCCTTTTGAACAGAAGTACCTGAAAGAAGCCGCCAAAAACGGTTTGGCGCTGACATACAAGTCCCGATTGCGCCAGCGGTGCCCAGTCCGTGACATTCTCGGTCCAGAGGTCGGGTGCGAACGGTTCAAGTACTGTCAGGATTGGCAACCACAGGTAACGCATCGGATGCCAGCGTGGCGCGCGCGCGAAGTCGACAATCATCAAACTGCCGTCAGGCTTCAATACCCGCAGCGCTTCGTACAGCGTGCGCTGGCGTACTTCACGCGGCTGCTCATGCAGTAAAAAATACACCAGCACGCGGTCGTAGGACGCATCCGGCAGACCCAGCATGGTTGAATCGCGCTGCAACAGCCGCACACTCGGGTCAGGAACTTTGTGGCGCAGATTGTCCAGCTGGGCCGACAGCACATCAACCACGTCCAGATGCCCCTGACCAGCCTGTACCCGCTTTTGCAGCTGTGCGGTCAGATTGCCGTAGACGCAGGCAATCTGCAGAGATTGGCCGGGCAACGATTTTCCCAGTGTATCAAGGGCCAGATTGAGCAGTTTCCGATAGTTTCCCAGTAAAATCAGATCAACCAGCCAGTCTCGCTCAAAAAAGCGGATTGCCTGCGGACGCACGTAAGCCCACCAATAATGCTTTTCCAGATAATCCGGCACTTTGGGTGCACCGACCTGCGCGATACCGCTGCAGGTTGAGCCGGGGCGTACACCATCCTGCCCGAGATTGGCTCGCTGCACGTTGTTCAATCTTGCGTCGCTCATTGGGTGATGCCTTTCACGCTGAATTGATGCCTGAGTTTCCTGAAAATCAATTCATTATTGGATGATGTCAGGCTGGCTGTGTTGATCTGGATTAATGTCGGGGCTTCTGAAACAAGGGAAACGCTGAATGAAATTGATAATTCAGGTATTGCGTCGCTGGCGTCAGCTCGTAAAGCGCAGATGAACGCAAGTGGACCAAGGGTGTGGCTGCATTTTATTTGAACGGGTGCCGTTACATCTGTCACTGACTGTGCTGGAAGCTTGGTATATTCGCTGATCTGACCAGTACCCAAGTGAGTTTCATGCACAATATCCACATCATCATCCCAATTCCAAATCGTGACTTCGATCCCAGCGAAGTGGCCGTAACCTGGAAAATTCTGCGCGCAGCCGGCTACGAAATCGATTTTGCCACCGAAGATGGCCAGCGCGGTTATGCCGATCCATTAATGATCAGCGGTGCAGGGTTGGACCCGTGGGGATGGATTCCCGGGTTGAGACAAGTGCGTTGCCTGGGTCTGCTGCTCAGAGCCGACCGGTATGGGCGCCAGGCCTACCGTGAACTGCAGCAGGATCCGCATTTTCTGCAGCCCAAACGCTATCGGGATCTGGTTGTCGATCACTATGACGCCATGGTTTTGCCGGGTGGGCACGCCAAAGGCATGCGCCAATATCTGGACAATGCGACGTTACAGGCCTTCGTAGCTGATTTTTTTGAATCCGTCAGCCCGACCGGGCACGGCCGCCCGGTCGGGGCCATCTGCCATGGGGTACTGCTGGCTGCACGGTCACTGTCGCGCACAACACACAGGTCCATTCTGTATGGCCGCAAGACCACCGCGCTGACCTGGAAACTTGAAAGCAGCGCCTGGCATTTGACCAAATATCTGGCGCGCTTTTGGGATGGTAATTACTACCGGACCTACTTCGAAGCCAAGGGCGAGCCGGCTGGCTATTGGGGTGTTGAGCAGGAGATCAAACGCGCGCTGGCCTCAGAGAGTGATTTTTTGGATGTGCCAGCAGGCACGCCGGACTACCTGATAAAAACCAGCGGGCTGGTCCGTGACCGGCCTGACAGTGAGCGAGCGGCCTGGGTGGTATGCGATGGCAGTTATGTCTCGGCACGCTGGCCCGGGGATGTGCATACGTTTGCGCGCCGGCTGGTTGAAGTGATTCGTTCGGGCAGCACCGTTTAACAATATTTTGCGGCCACGCGTTGAACCGGGGTGCAGTTCAGGATGGCATTAAACCAACAAAACAGGCTTGGCAGGGTGTTCAAGCCAAGAGAAATTTACCATTCAAGAAATTCGTCTGTTTAGATAGTAAATTGCTGCATCCTGACTATACTGGATCAGGAAAGTTGATTGCTGTAGCGGTTGCCCGATCCGACAATGAACTTACACACGTCTGTCCAAATATCCTCACCTTTGAAGGTTTGTTGAAAAATTTATCATGTCTGGCGACGCTGACATTTCCCTGGAAGTCGAAATTGACACATCGGTAAGTTCATTGCTGAACCTCGATGAGTTGCAACTTGACCGTTTTGCCCTGCTTGAGTTCACCCAGACTGATCTAGACGCCATGCTGGAAATTCACCGCAATCTGGAATTGCTCAGTAATGGCATCAATGAGACTTTTGCGCACTTTATGTACAGCACGTGTAACAACGTTCTGCTCACGGACCCTGCCGAGGCGCGGACAATGCTGGATTTGCAGACTTCATATATCCAGCTGTTAACTTGCGGTATCTATGACAGGCATTACCTGCGCAGCCGTATTGCAATCGGTGCGATTCACCGGCGTCTGGGCTTGCCGTTTCACCAACTCATTTCTGCCTACAACAAGTATCAAGCCCTGATCAGAACCACCATCCTGAGTAACACAATGGTGTGCAGTGAAGTCCAGACTTTGCATCTGGACGCGCTTGCCAAGATCACCTGTTTTGATATCGGAATGGCGTTGAATGCGTATTGTCAGGGAGATAAATCAGGGCTGCTTTTGAATCAGGATGCCTATCTTGATAGTCTGGATCAATTGTCGATACAACGGAATTACGACAGCCTGACTGGACTGAGAAATCGCCAGTCTTTCAAAAATCAAATTGGCCGCATATTGAAGATCGCCGAAGCAAAATCAACAACCATTGCTTTAATTAAATTGGGACTGGATCATTTTAAAAATCTGAACGATATAGAAGGGTATGAAACCGGTGATTTGGCACTCCGGGAAATTGGCGCGCGGATTCAGAACCGTTTGCACAAGGACGATCTGGTTGCCTATTGGGGTGGCGACAGTTTTATTGTTGCGCTCAATGACATAGGCCGGACTGCGAATATCGATCGGGTCTGCAGTGATATTTCCGGCATCGTAAATACATCCGTCATCAAAAATGGAAAACAGCTGCACCTGACCTGCAGTATGGGCATCGCACTGTATCCGCAGGACGGCCATAATCTGGAGAGTCTGCTCAAATTTTCTGACAGCGCGATGACTCTCGCCAAGTCCATGGGTGGCAACAAGTTTCAGTTTTACAACAAGCTCATGGATGCACAGCTCAACGAGCGCATCTCGATCGCCAATGACATTTACAGTGCAATCGAATCCAACCAATTCTGTCTGCATTACCAGCCGGTTGCCGACCTTCAGTCAGGCGAAATTGTCGGGATGGAAGCACTGGTGCGCTGGATGCATCCGGTGCGTGGCTTGATGGCACCGGCGCAGTTTATCTCGATTGCCGAAGAATTTTCCAGCATCAACAAGTTAGGTGGATGGATCATCAGACTGGCCTGCATGGACATTCAACAGTGGCGTGAACAGGGTATCAGCGTGCCACCGATATCAATCAACGTTTCGCCAATACAGTTACTTGATCCGGAGTTCCGCCACTGCATATTGGCGATCTTGACCGAATTCGATATCCGTGCGCAGGCCATCACTCTGGAAATTACAGAAAGCGTACTGATGCATCATGATGAAGGCTTGGAGATTTTGCTCAAAGAATTCAAGGCCAAACGATTCAATCTGGCCATGGATGACTTTGGCACCGGTTATTCAGCTTTGCAGTATCTGAAACACTACCCGTTTGACTACGTCAAAATTGATCAGTCATTCGTGCGCAATATTCTGGAAGATTCCAACGATGCCGCCATTGCCTGTGCCGTGATTGCCATGGCGCACAGCATGGGCATCAAGGTGATTGCCGAGGGCGTGGAATCCGAGCTGCAAATCCAGTTTTTAAGTCAGAGTATGTGTGACCAGATTCAGGGATTTTACCTATCCAGACCGCTGCCGGCTCAGGAAGCTGCCCAATTCATTGCCGGAAACTTTACCCTTCCTGATCACCTGCGCAGAATAAAAAAGATCAGCCGGACTTTGCTGCTGGTAGACGATGAACCCAATATTCTCGCAGCGCTGAAACGCTTGTTCCGACCCGATGGCTACATTATCCGCACCGCCGGCAGCGGCAAGGAAGGCATGGACATTCTCAATGACTTTCCGGTCGATGTCATCGTCTCTGATCAGCGCATGCCCAACATGACTGGCGTTGAATTTTTGCGCCAGGCCAAAGCCAAATTTCCGAACACCATGCGCATTGTTCTGTCGGGATATACGGAGCTCCAGTCAATCACCGATGCCATTAATGAAGGCGCGATCTATAAATTTTTGACCAAACCCTGGGATGACCAGCAACTGCGCACTCAGATTTCCGAAGCCTTTCTGCAGAAAGAAATGTTCGATGAAAATCGCAGGCTGGAACTGAAAATCCGCACCGCCAATCAGGAGCTGGCAACTGCCAATCGCCAGTTGGCAGATATTCTGGAGCAAAAGGAACGGCAGTTACACAGGGATGAAATCAGTCTTGATATCGCCAGGGAAGCGCTTGAGCATTTGCCGATACCGATGCTGGGCCTCGACGAAGACGGCATGATCGCATTTGCCAATACCGCAACGCAACAAATGCTGTTTAAAGATAGCGCGTTTCTGGGTTCTCACATTGATGAAATTCTTCCGGCCTTCATTGATATGCTTGCAAGCCACTCTGAAGGTGTCAATTTTTCCCTGCATGTGCCTGGCTTCGGTTATCTGGCCAACTGGAGAAGTATGGGGACACTGTCACAGTCCAGAGGAAAACTCATCACCTTTTTTAAAGAGCCTTGATATGACCAGCACCAAAATAATCCCGATTGAAGCAGCCGTGCCAGGGATGATTTTGTCCAGCAATATTACCGACCGGAGTGGCAACATCCTGTTGCCCGGAAATATCGTATTGACCTCGGCCATGATAGGTTCAATCAGACGCCACGAAATTGCGGAAATTTGCGTTGCAGTAGATTCAGGCGATGATCAGTCTGCTGCTGACCTGAACCAGCGGATGAAGCTGGAACAAAAACTGAAGCGACTTGATCAGCTTTTTATGCTGCATGAAAACGAATCTGCCAACCTGCAGTTCAAGCAATATCTGATTAATTTCATTCGGAAAGGGCAGCAATGAATCCGATTAATAAGAAGGAACTGTTTGGCCATGTGCAGAAATTGCCAGCGCTGTCCGCAGTGGTGATGAGATTGCTTGCCACGATAGATCAGGATGAAATCGATGTGGATTCGATCGCCAGACAAATTGGCCAGGATCAGGTAATAACCGTCAAGACGCTGCGCCTTGCCAATTCGTCTTTTTACGGCATGCAGCACAAGATTTCCAATATTGGAGAAGCGATTAATGTGCTGGGTTTTAAAAATGTGCGGATGCTGGTAGCAAGCTCCGCTATCAGCGACAGCTTCAGCCGCGCTAAACCCGGTCATTTTAATTACGCATCGTTCTGGCAGCATTCGACAGGCACGGCGATCTGCGCCAAACAGATCGCCTGCTGTGTCGGCGCGAATCAGGAAGTGGCGTTTATCGCCGGTTTGATCCATGACATAGGAAAGCTGGTTCTGGTGACCCATTATCCGCAACGTTTCGATCGCGCGCTCGACTATCAGATACAGAACGGCTGCGAGCTTGAAACCGCGGAACAAAACACCATGGGAATGGATCATGGCGAAATAAGCGCAGCCGTTATCCGCCACTGGAACTTCCCTGAAAAAATTCAAATGGCAATATCCATGCAGCATTTGGACGATGATGATCCCAGCTACGCACTGTCGCGAATTATTCATCTGGCCAGTGCGTTTGCCTGGGGATTGGATTTTTCAAATGACCCGTCTGCGGTAGTGCCGGTTATATCGCAACATGTCTGGCGCAAATTGAATCTGGATGAGCAGCAATGTCACCGGATATTCAGTGAGGCGTTGAGGAAATTTGAAGAACTTTCACAAAGTCTGGTTAACTGAGCGAGCAATGATGAACCACGATTCCGACCGGCTCCCGGCAGACCTTGTTCACAGTGCAGAAACAGGAAAGGAAGAATTGTGTCCGTCTGGCCCGCAACCCGACAGGGATGAAACTGAACTCGATGTTGAAAAAATCCGCGTGGAGTTTGCCCGTTTTCTGGATTGCAGTCCGGTGCCAACCTTCATTCTTGATACGACACATACCATCACGCACTGGAACCGGGCCTGCGAGCATCTGCTCGGATTTACTGCGGCGTACATGCTGCACACCAAGAACCAATGGGTGCCGTTTTACCACCACCATCGTCCGGTGCTGGCCGATCTGGTTCTGCACAATTCCATTAATTCTGATATCGGCAATCTGTTTGATGCCAACATCACCCCCTCGTTTCTGGCCCGAGGCGCCTGCGAATTCGATGGATTTTTTGAAAATCTGGGGGGGAGTGGATTATGGCTGCATTGCACCGCTGCGCCACTGCTCAATGAACAGAATGTCGTCACGGGCGCCATTCAGACTCTGGAAGATATCACCGAGCAGAAGGAAGCGGAAAAAGCCCTGCGTCTGGCCCATTCAGATCTTGAAATACTGGTCGGACAGCGCACCGCGCAACTGGCAGAAGTCAATGACAGACTGGAGCAGGATATCAGGGAACGAGAAATGATTGGATCGGAACTGATGCGCCGCAACAGCGAACTGACCATACTGAATTCGCAACTGCTCAAGGCGCAGGCACTGGTGGTGCAGTCTGAAAAGCTGGCATCAATTGGGCAGCTCGCAGCCGGGGTGGCCCATGAAATCAATAACCCGATCGGGTATATTTTTTCCAATTTCACATCGCTGGAAAAATACATCGGCCAGTTGTTTGAAATGATCAAAACCTTTGAGGAAAGTGAACCGCACATTGGTTCATTGGAGGCGCTCAGTGCGATCGGCAAAATCAAGAAAAAAATCGAACTGGATTACCTGAAGGACGACATCCCGGAGTTAATGGCGCAATCCAGAGAAGGCATTGCCCGGGTCAGGAAAATTGTTCAGGATCTGAAGGACTTTTCAAGAATCGATTCCGACCAGGAATGGCAATGGAGCAACCTGCATAGCGGAATGGATTCGACGTTAAACATCGTGAATAACGAAATCAAATACAAGGCCGATCTGGTCAAGGATTACGGGGCCATTCCAGAAGTTGAATGTCTGCCGACACAGATTAATCAGGTCATCATGAACCTGGTAATCAACGCCGCGCACGCGATCGGCCCCGAGCGCGGAAAAATCACGATCAGAACCAGACAAAAAAATGACGATGTCTGTATTTATGTGGAAGATAACGGCAGCGGCATGACCGAAGACATCGCCAGCAAAATATTTGACCCGTTTTTTACTACCAAACCAATCGGCAAGGGAACCGGGCTTGGACTGTCACTGTCATACGGCATTATTAAAAAACATAACGGTAATATCGAAGTGCAAAGCGAATCTGGTCTGGGAACCTGCTTTTGCATCACGCTGCCAATCAAACATCAATATGCTGCAACCGCAGCGGGACTGGATTCAGATGGATTTTGAAGAAAAAACAGCGCCGTTGGCCAGGATCTTATGCGTCGATGATGAACCGAATATCCTTGCTGCGCTGCGCCGTCTGTTTCGCGCCAGCGGCTATCAGGTGCTGATTGCACAGAGCGGTCAGGAAGGATTGAAAATGCTGGAAACCGAAACCGTTGATCTGGTTATTTCAGATATGCGCATGCCTCATATGGATGGCGCGCAGTTTCTGGAGCAGGTGCGCGCCGGCTGGCCAGACAGCGTGCGCATACTGCTTACAGGGTATTCCGAGGTGCACTCGATTGTGTCGGCCATCAATCGGGGTGAAATCCATCGGTATATTGCCAAACCCTGGGATGAAAATGACCTGTTGCTGATTGTCAGGCAGGCGTTGGAACGCAAGTATCTGATTGACGAAAAGCAGCGTCTGGAAGCACTGAGCCACGCTCAAAACGAAGAATTGAAAATTCTCAATGCCAGTCTCGAAACCAAAGTGATGGAACGCACGGCGGATCTGAACATGGCAAATGCAAAATTGAAAGACAATTTTCTGACTTCGATCAAAATGTTTTCCTCTCTGATTGAATCGCGCGCCGGCAAGCTTTCCGGGCATTCGCGTCGCGTCGCAGACGTCGCGCGCCGCATCGCCATTGCCATGAATCTGAGTGCTGCTGAAATCCAGGACGTATTTATTGGCGGCTTGCTGGTTGATATTGGCAAAATTGGTCTGACCGATGAGCTGCTGGATACGCCGGTGAACAAGATGACTGGCGAGCAGCTCGGTCAGTTTCAAAAACATCCCCAGAGAGCAGAACAGGTTTTGCTGCCATTAATCGATTTATTTGCCACTGCCAAATATCTGCGCTCGCACCAGGAGCGTGTCGATGGCAACGGGTATCCTGATCGGTTGTTTGGTGATGCCATACCTCTCGGAGCCAGGATACTGGCAGTCGCTTGCGACTATGACAGTTTGCAGACCGGCAGCCTGTTGCAGCGCCGGATTTCCGAGGATGAAGCCTTCGACATTATTATCCGCTCAGCCGGAACCCGATACCACGAACAGGTAATCGAGGCATTCAAAGGCGTGTTTAACCGCAATAACAACGAGTCGCGCGACTATTACGAGGTCGCCATTCGAAATCTGCTGGAAGGGATGTCACTGTATTCAGACCTGATTTCGCGCGAGGGCACGTTGCTGGTGCCGGCCAATTGCATTTTGACCCAGCATACGATAGAGAAACTGAATTATCTGAATATTTCCAATGGCGGAAAAATGATGGTGAAAATCCGCAATGATGGAAGAATTCTGTGAGTCAGCGCGGATTGCCCATTTTCGAATGGCCATTTTTTTTCGGTGAGCGGTAATATGGAACTCAGCTTCGATGAATTTGATGCTCTAAACACTTCCAATACCGGAAGTTCGGCAAGTGGTTCCGACTATTCCAGGTTGCTGTATCTGGTCAACAATACACCTGCGATTATCTACGCGAGTGTGCCCAGTGGTGATTTCAGAATGACCTACGTCAGCAACAATGCGCAACATGTACTCGGATATCAGCCCGAACAAATGACTGCTGATCCCAATTTCTGGTTTAACCATATTCATCCCGATGATGCCCCGGGTATCTTTTCCAGTCTCGCTCTGCTGTTTTCCGAAGGACATCGGACCTACGAATACCGTTTTCTTGACAGTTCGGGCCGTTACCTCTGGATGCATGACATGCTGCGACTCGTACGTGATGAACATGGTAACCCGATCGAAGTCATAGGCTCACTGACCGATATCAGTGATCGAAAGAAAATGGAAGACGATTTGCGCCGCAATGGAAAGGCACAGCAAGTCTTGATTCAAAAGCTGCAGGACACACAGCAACAATTGCTGCAGGCAGAAAAAATGGCGTCAGTCGGGCAACTCGCTGCGGGCATCGCCCATGAAATAAATAACCCTATCGGCTTCGTTAATTCCAATATGCATTCTCTGCAATCGTATGTGAAAACCATGTTTGAGCTGATTGATCAATACGATCAGTTCATCAGCCAACTGCCGCTGGAAGCCGACAAAAGAAAAATTATTTCTGACATCAACGGCAAGGCTGATCTGAAGTTTATCAAGGAGGATACTGTTGATCTGGTCAAAGAATCTCTGGACGGCTTAAAGCGGGTCCGGGATATTGTTCAGTCGCTCAAGGATTTTTCTCATGTCGGCGAAACTGAATGGCAGGAAGCTGATATTCATCAGGGGATTGAAAGCACACTGAATATCGTTAAGAATGAAATCAAATATAAAGCTGCAATTGAAAAGCAATACGGGACCTTGCCGGCGGTTCAATGCGTCATAGCCGAGTTGAACCAGGTTTTTCTGAACCTGTTTATCAACGCCGGGCAGGCAATTAAAGACAAGGGTGTTATTGCGATTAAAACCAGCACTGAAGACAGGGACGGTCAGCAGTATGTCTGCATCAAAATAACCGATACGGGGGGTGGTATAGAGCCGGATAATCTGAACCGGATTTTTGAACCGTTCTTTACAACCAAAGCGGTGGGCAGCGGAACGGGCCTTGGCCTGTCGCTCGCTTACGGCATTATCAAGAAGCATCACGGCAGTATCAGCGTGAAAAGTGCGCTCGGAAAGGGCACCCAGTTCACCATTTATCTGCCGGTTAAGCAGAACAATGCCCAGCCAGTTCAATAACGAAAAATCGGAACCATTCAGTTTTTTGAGTCACCCAGCCGTCGCAACGCCGTATCACGCCGCGCATCCTCGCGCGCATTGTCGCTCATGCTTTTGCGGACGAATTCAATATGATGATCTGCGGCACGCGCTGCGGCATCGGGCCTGTGTTCGCGGATCGCCTGCCAGATTGCATGGTGCTGCGCATGCAGCTTATTCCACGCCGCGGGTCGCTCATGCAGGTGTTGAAGATTGTCGGAAATATGACCGTGGATCACCCGCATCAAACTGGCGGACAGGTGTCCAAACAGCATATTGTGGGCCGCTTCGGCAATGGCCTGATGAAAGGCTGCGTCGGCGTTGATGCAGGCTGTTAAATCATTGCTGGCATAAACGGTTTCCAGCTTCGCAAATACGGCATCCAGCCTTTCGATATCGACATCGGTTGCCCGTTCGGCCGCCAGTCGCGCCGCATTACTTTCCAACATCTGGCGAAATTCAAGCAAGTCACTCTGTAAAACCGGATGCCCGTTGAGCATTTCCTGCCAGGGATCGACAAAATGCGCTTCCAGCTGGTCCGTGACATGGGTACCTCCGCCATGGCGCGTGGTCAGCAAACCTTTGGCCACCAGTCGTCCAATTGCCACCCGCAGTGAAGGGCGCGACACCCCCAACTCCAGCGCAAGGTCGCGCTCGGATGCCAGCCGGTCACCCGGTTTGAGGGTGCCTTCAAGGATGCGTTTTTCCAATTCGTTAACAACAATATCGGGCAGACGTTGCACGGCGGGGCGCTGAATCATTTTGTTCCTTATTGGTATGACCACTTTCAATGGTATTTACCACAATGCAGTCTGTCAACACAAAATTTTGGTTAATAGTTCTTGACAGTCCGGGAATGTGTCGCTAAAGTTCCGTGAAATTGGTAAGACCACATTACCAAAATAAAATTCAGGGGACAGACAATGCCACACCAACTTCAAGTTTCAGGGACAACTTTGGTCCGCGCTGCTGCGTCAGGCTGTACTTGTGCCGAGGTGGCATCGTGCAAAAATTGATCCGGTCCCTTACCGCTATTTTGCCGGCACAGCAGATCATTACTGATTCATTGCGTCGTCTGGCCTATGGAACGGACGCCAGTTTTTACCGGATGATTCCCGAGGTGATCGTTGTTATTGAGTCTGAAAATGATCTGCTGTGCGTATTGCAGGCCGCGCGCACTCACCAACATCCGGTGACATTCCGGGCTGCCGGCACCAGTCTGTCCGGACAGGCGATCTCTGACAGCATCCTGGCACTCACAGGGGAGGGTTTTGCCAGCTGCGCAATCGGACCGGATGCCCTGAGCGTCACGGTTGGTCCGGGCATGATAGGTGCGGCAGTGAACCGGGCGCTTGCTCCGCATGGACGTAAAATTGGCCCTGATCCGGCTTCAATCAATACCTGCAAAATTGGCGGCATTGCTGCCAACAACGCCTCCGGCATGTGCTGCGGGACCTCACAAAACAGCTACCGCACTCTGGCCGGTCTGCGGGTCATTCTGGCCGACGGTACGGTGCTGGACACCGAAGATCCGGCCTCGGTAGCGGCGTTTTTGCACAGCCACGCCGTCATGGTCGATGCGCTGGGACGCCTGGGTGCTGAAACCCGCGCCGACACGGCACTGGCAGCGCGTATTCGTCACAAGTTCAAGATTAAAAATACCACCGGTTACAGCCTGAATGCCCTGGTCGACTTTGACGACCCGATCGATATCCTGGCGCACCTGATGATCGGTTCAGAAGGCACGCTCGGGTTTATCTCAAGCATTACCTACCGTACTGTTGCTGAAGATCCGTGCAAGGCCAGTGCGCTGGTTTTTTTTGAACAGATTGAAGCCGCGTGTCAGGCAGTCATGCGACTCAAACCTGAACCGGTATCGGCGGTCGAACTGCTCGATCGTGCCTCGCTGCGATCGGTGCAGGACAAGCCGGGTTTGCCAGCGCTGATTAAAACGCTGGGCGCCAACGCCTGCGCACTGTTAATCGAGGTGCGCGCTGAAAATGCAGCAATACTGCAACAGCGCATCGAACGAAGTCTCGAAGCCATAGCCGGCATCGTTACCATTGAAGCGCCCCTGTTTTCCAGCGACCCGGCGACCTGCGAGATGTACTGGAACGTGCGCAAGGGGACTTTTCCCTCGGTTGGCGCCATGCGTCGCACCGGCACGACCGTCATCATTGAAGATGTCGCTTTCCCGGTTGAATCACTCGCTGCTGCCACACTGGACCTGCAGGCCCTGCTGCAGCTGCATGGCTACACCGAGGCGATTATTTTCGGACATGCCTTGGAGGGTAATTTGCACTTTGTATTTACCCAGGACTTTGGTGATCCGGCTGAAGTGGAGCGCTATGCCAGACTCATGGACGGCGTGTGTGAACTGGTGGTGGGCAAATATGATGGCTCACTCAAAGCCGAGCATGGCACCGGTCGCAACATGGCCCCGTTTGTTGAAATGGAATGGGGCAAGCAGGCTACGGACCTTATGCGCCGAATTAAAACGCTGTTTGATCCGGACAACATACTCAATCCCGGCGTGATTCTCACCGATGACCGGCTCGCCCATTTAAAACATCTCAAGCCCATGCCGGCGGCCGAGGATATTATTGATCGCTGCATTGAATGCGGGTTTTGTGAACCGCTCTGTCCTTCGCACGGACTCACCTTATCACCGCGCCAACGGATTGTGAGCTGGCGTGAACTGTCACGCAGTGCGGCCCCGGCCAGTGAACTGGAATCCGATTTCGCCTATATGGGGATGGATACCTGTGCAGGTTGCGGCCTGTGTTCCACCGCCTGCCCGGTCGGCATTGATACCGGTGAGTTAATCCGACGTCTGCGCGGCCGCAAACTCGGACCCCTTACCCGCAGCACCGGACAATGGGCCAGCACCAACTTTGGTCAGGTCGTCAGTGGTGCGCGGCTTGGCATCAGTGCCGGGCATGCTGCTGTGGGCCTGTTGGGAGAAAATCTGGTTGCACGCCTGTCCGGCGGGGCCTGGAAACGCGGTATGCCGCAGGCCGGCAGAGCATCGCCACTGCGCAGTACCAAGGGTGATCCGGTAGTGTACTTCCCGACTTGCGGCGGCCGCATCTTTGGTGCCAACGGTGCGGGCGAACCAACCCAGCAGGACGTCATACTGCAACTGCTGGCGCGCGCCGGTTATGAAGCGCGCGTGCCGGAACGGCTCGAGCGCCTGTGTTGCGGCCAGATGATGGCCAGCAAAGGGATGGCGCAGCAAGCCGATGCGATGGCAAACGAACTGACTGCGGCTCTGAAGAAGTGTGCCGATGACGGGCAGGGCGGTTATTATCCGGTGTTCATGGATGCCAGTGCCTGTACGGTGCGCATGCAACAACATCTGGCCGGCCAGCTCACCGTGCTCGACTTTCATGAATTCGCGCATGATGCGTTGCTGCCGCGCCTGATGATAAAAAAACAGCAGGAACCCATTGCACTGCATGTCAATTGCAGCGTACGCCGCACAGCTTCTGATGACAAATTGAAAAGGCTGGTCAAGGCCTGCGCAGAGCAGGTGATCGTCCCTGACTCGGTAGGCTGTTGCGGATTTGGTGGCGACCGTGGCTTTGCAGTCCCGGAGCTCAATGCCCACGCGCTGCGACATCTACACACAGCACTGCCCTCCAACTGTTGTTCCGGGGTGTCAACCAACCGAACCTGTGAAATTGGATTGACTTCGGAAACCGGACGGCCGTACCGATCTGTGGCATATTTGCTGGAAGAATGCAGCAGAGGTGAAAATAATGAAGTATGTTAGAAGTAGTTTCACAAAATAAAACGATTTATTCGATCTATAAGGAGACACACCATGCAAACCTGGCAGCAAAACTATAACCCGTTGGATAACCTTTGGCTGTCAGCGCTGGTCGCTGCGATCCCGATTGTATTTTTCTTTATTGCGCTGGCCGTGTTCCGTATCAAGGGACATATTACCGGCACGATTACCGTAATCCTGTCGTTACTGATCGCGATCTTTTTTTATGGCATGCCGGTGCAGATGGCGCTGGCGTCTGCCGTATATGGTTTTCTGTATGGTTTATGGCCGATTGCCTGGATCATTCTCACTGCGGTATTTCTGTATAAGGTTTCAGTCAAAACCGGACAGTTCGACATCATCCGCGATTCGGTGGTGTCCCTGACCGAAGATCAGCGCCTGCAGGCGTTGCTGGTCGGCTTTGCGTTCGGCGCATTTCTGGAAGGTGCCGCCGGGTTTGGTGCACCGGTTGCCATTACGGCTGCGCTGCTGGTCGGACTGGGTTTCAATCCGCTGTATGCTGCCGGCCTGTGCCTCATCAGTAACACAGCACCGGTTGCGTTTGGTGCGATGGGCATTCCGATTCTGGTGGCAGGACAGGTTACCGGTCTTGATCCGTTCAAGATTGGCCAGATGGCCGGACGTCAGCTGCCTTTGCTGTCGATCCTGATCCCGCTGTGGCTGGTCATGATGATGGATGGCTGGCGCGGCGTGCGTGAAACCTGGCCGGCGATTCTGGTGACTGGAGTCAGTTTTGCCGTGACACAGTTTTTTACCTCGAATTTTATCGGCCCTGAATTGCCGGACATTACCTCGGCACTGGTCAGTCTGACTGCGCTGGGCATATTCCTCAAGTTCTGGAAACCAAAACGCATCTTCCGTTTCCCGGGGCAGGAAATTACGGTCAAGGCGCACAGTCATACCTTTGGCAAGATCTTTAAAGCCTGGTCACCGTTTCTGATTCTGACGGTTTTTGTGACGGTCTGGTCACTCAAGCCGTTCAAGGCCCTGTTCACCAAAGGCGCAGTCATGGCCTGGACCGTCATCAATACCCCGGTGCCGATGCTCGACAAACTGGTAATCAAAATGGCACCGATCGTTAAGGTCGAAACGCCCTATGCTGCGGTGTATTCGTTCAACTGGTTGGCCGCTACCGGTACAGCGATTCTGATTGCTGCAGTGATCTCGGTGCTGGTGTTGCGCATGAAACCGGTTGACGCGGTCAAAACCTTTGGTGAGACCCTGTCGGATTTATCGAAACCGATTTATTCCATCGGCATGGTGCTGGCGTTTGCGTTTGTGGCGAATTATTCGGGCCTGTCCTCAACCCTGGCCTTGCTGCTGGCCGGAACCGGTGCTGCGTTCCCGTTCTTTTCGCCGCTGCTGGGCTGGCTGGGCGTGTTCCTGACCGGATCTGATACGTCATCGAATGCACTGTTCTGCAATCTGCAGGCCACCACGGCGCATCAGATTGGCGCATCAGACACTCTGCTGGTGGCAGCCAATACCACCGGTGGTGTGACGGCCAAAATGATTTCACCGCAATCCATTGCCGTGGCCTGTGCTGCGGTTGGTCTGGTTGGTAAAGAAGGCGATCTGTTCCGGTTTACCGTCAAGCACAGTTTGCTGCTGGTGACGTTGGTCGGGATTATTACGCTGTTGCAGGCTTATGTGTTTACCTGGATGGTTCCGTAAAAAAGCCAGCCGGTGCGGGCAAAGTTTGCGTGCACCGGCATTGTGTGATTTTCCTTCCAGTCCGCACGCTGCTATTATGACTATGGGAATATGGCCATAGGATTAAACAACCGTGCGAGATGCCAAAAAACTATACGCCTGCGCCGTACTCAGAAACACCTGCGATCCAACCAGCGCAGCCAAAAAATGACTGCGCTGCAAACGATCCATTACCGGCCCCTTGATTTCTGAAAAATGCAGGGCAACCTGCCGCTCCTGCAAATTGTGATGCAGTTCAATCAGCGCATGCAGGGCCGTCGTGTCGATGACATTCACCGCTGACATGACCAGTAGCACATGACGGGTCTGCAAGCCTTGCCCGGTACGTTCATTCAACAGATTTTCCAGCTGCTCGACCACACTGTCGGCATTGCCAAAAAACAGATCGGAATCAATCCTCAGCATCAGCACATCCGGCAGAGTTTCGGCTGTATGGCGTTTGATATTGCGGAAATGCTCGCTGCCGGCAATTCGTCCCAACACGGCAATATGCGGGCGGCTGGCGCGCCAGATGATGGTGGCCAGCGACAACCCCACGCCCAGTATCACCCCAGCCTCAATACCCAGCAGCAGCACGCCACCGATGGCAGCGAGCATGGTCGCCGCTTCACCTTTGTCATAGTTCCAGGAGTCTTTGAGCGTGGCAAAATCGATCATGCCCACCACCGCCATAATGATGGTCGCAGCCAGCACCGGTATGGGCAAGAGCGTGAGCCAGGAAGTCGGTGCAATCAAAACCACTGCCAGCAGACCGGACGAGATCACACTGGCCAGCGGGGTATTGGCCCCGGCATTGAAGTTGACAGCGGAGCGTGAAATGCTGCCGGTGACCGGAAAGCTGCCCGAGACTGCACTGAGCAGATTGGCCGCCCCCAGACCGAACAGTTCGTGATTGACCTGCAACCGTTCATTGCGGCGTTGCGCCAGCGACTGCGCGGCCGACTGGCTGAACAGAAATATCACAAAGGCCATCAGCATGGACGGTCCGAGCAGCGCACGCCAGTGCGCACTGGAAGCGGCAAAAGCGAGCACCGGCAATCCGGATGGAACCTTGCCCACCACCGCTACGCCTTGCTGGTTTAACTGAAAAGCAGCCACCAGCAGTGTCACACTCAGCATGATCACGACCGGAGCCAGTTTTGACAGCGTGTCGGCCCATTGCTTTTTGATTCCGACACGGCCCAGCAATGTGCTCAGATACTGTTTTGCCAGCCACATAAGCAGCAGTGAGCACAGGCCAATGACGGTGCTGAAAAGGTGCAACTCAGTCAGTGAGCCGCCCAGCAACGGTTTGATCTGCTCACCGGCAATCACCAGTGCCGAACCAGAAGTAAAGCCGCTCATGACCGGGCGGCTCAGAAAGCTGGCCAGAAATCCCAGACGCAGCAATCCGCACAAAAACAAGGTCGCACCGGCGATCAGCGCCATTTGCGCCGCCAGTACCAGACTCAATTCAGATCCTGCCGGTGCCAGCGAGACCAGCGTCGTACCTATCATCAGGCACGTGATCGCCTGCGCGCCAACCGACTGCACCATGCTGCTGCCAAACAGCGCATAGGCGATCGGCGGCAGCACGCTGGCGTACAGGCCGGTGACCGGCGGCAGGCCGGCAACAATGGCGTAAGCGATACCTTGTGGTATCAGTAACAGTGTGACGATCACGCCGGCGCTGATATCGCCAAACAAAAAGGCGCGCTGATAATTTTTCAGCCAGGCCAGCATGCCCTGACCTTTATGCCATGACTTATGGTTCATCGTCGTTTATTCCTGAGCCAGATGGCTGTAGCGCACATTAACGATCCTGCCATCCTTGCCGTCAATCTCGCAGGCATAGACTGACTGCGGGTCATAGCTGCTGAACATGATGGCGAGATGATTTTCATTATTGAGCAATTTATCGGTGGCGATGCTGGCATTGACCTGTTCCATGGCAGTATTGAAGTCGTCACCCGGTTGGAACTTCGCACAAAAGGACTTTGCTTTATCTTGTGCAGCATGTTCAGAAACCGAAGCGAACGCAATGAAGCCGGCGATCAGGACGACGGGTGTGAGGATCAAAGCCCATTTGCGGTAATTCATGTCTGATTCAACTTTCAATACATAATTAAAGGATTTCGCGCAGCAGATTTTTAATCACCATCCTGGTCTCCTGACCGTCGCTGATGTGGTCGACTTCCATGCTGAACCGGCAGCGTTCCCCGCGCGGTGTTACAACCGTGAGGTCATCCACACCAGAGCGTGATTCCATGTTCCAACGTGTGCAGAACTGCGTGCCAGTGTGGTGTATCGATGAGCGCACCCACCGGACACACCAGAGTACATTGGCCGCAGGAGATGCAGTTTGTGTCAGCCAGTAATTTATCGAACACCGTGACCGGCATGCGGCCCGCGCCGCGGGTGACTTTTTCCCAGCCGTCGTCCCACTGCATGCAGTCGTTCGGATAGCGAGCCAGCAGCCATTGTGCACCGGTTTTGCGAAATGTCAGCAGATAAGGTAAGGCGGATCATAGTCGGTCGCTCCTGACTATTTGGCTGACATGGCACAATTTTTTATCCGGGTCCTTTTGCCTTCAGATTATCTGGATGGGTTTTCAGTCTTCCACTTGCGCACCGCTTCCAGCGTATTGGCAACATGTTTTTCAGGTGCCATATCGGTGTAGGAATAAACGATCTTGCCAGTCGGTGCAATGACGTAAGAAGTGCGGTTGGCGTATTCCGGCTTTCTGGCCAGAATGGCATCGTAGGATTTCATGATGCTTTGGTCGGTGTCAGCTGCCACGGCAAACTTGCTGCGACATTCGCTGACTGAAAACTTATTCAGTTTGTCGATATTGTCGTGCGATACGCCAATTACCGTTGCGCCCAGCGCGGTGTACTGTTCAACGGCTTCGGCAAAGTCGTGTGCTTCGATGGTGCATCCTGGTGTAAATGCCGCCGGATAGAAGTACAGCACCACCGGGCCTTTTTTCAGCGCCTCGGCCAGCGCGAAGGTAAATTCCTTGCCACCCAGGGTTGCCTGCGTTGTGAACAGCGGAGCGGCGTCGCCGGCGTGCAGCTCTGCGTAACTTGGGGTATTTATTGCTGCAGCCAAAACCGCACATGCCAAAAATTTTTTCATGACAGACCTCATGGAGTTGAGTTCATTGATTACGGCAATCTTGCCGTGCCGCCGGCCAGCGCATGTCAATTCGTTTGGGATCAGTTAAAGAAATGCATGCCGGTTGCTGACTATCCGGCACTTTTGTGAATTAGTCAAACGGCAAGACAAAACAGGCTTATTTTTTTTGTGACAGTTTTGCTGTTTTGGCAAAGGATTTATGGGTCTGAGCCTTTTCTTCCAGTTGGCGCAGGATGCTGCCGCACACCAGATCACACAGGGCAAACACCGATTCATCGGCAATCCGGTAAAACACGCTGGTACCTCGGTTGTCCTTGGCCACCAGACCATTTTTGCTCAACACGGACAGATGGCGTGAAATATTGGCCGAGGTGTAATCACACAGTTCGGCCAGTTCGCCCACATTCCGCTCGCCGTCGCGCAACAAAGTCAGAATCTGCAGCCGGGTTGGTTCTGAGAGCGCCGTGAAATACGCGGCGACCTGTTGCAGTGCATCTGGAGTCAAACCTTCCATACATACTCTTCAAGTGATTATTGAATCGCCATTATGCCTGAACAAACAGTGCAGGTGCATTTGCAATAAGTAATTGCCTATTTAAGTATGCAGTTATATAGCGGGCACAATTAAAAACGGCAGAGCGTCAGAATTACATTGATTGGATTGCAGGACGCTCCAACCACCGTCAGCGGTAATGCAGGCGCCCTGCATCTGTCGGGCGCCTTCAGAACAAAAGGTGGTTCAATATATACCGAACAGGTAGTACGTCAAAATAATCACAAACACCGCCAAAGTCTTGATCAGGGTAACGGCGAAGATATCCCGGTACGAAGTCTTGTGCGTCAGCCCTGTGACTGCCAGCAGAGTAATCACAGCGCCGTTATGTGGCAGCGTATCCATGCCACCGCTGGCCATCGACGCAACCCGGTGCAGTACTTCCATTGGAATATGCGCTACATTGGCAGCCTGAATGAACGTGTCCGACATCGCTGCCAGGGCAATGCTCATCCCGCCTGAGGCAGAACCGGTAATGCCGGCCAGCGTCGTGACAGTAATGGCTTCATTGACCAGCGGATTGGGAATATTTTTCAGTGAATCCGCTACCACCACAAAACCAGGCAGGGCCGCAATAACGCCACCGAAACCATATTCGGATGCGGTATTCATGGAAGCCAGCAGTGACCCGGCGATGGCATCTTTGGAGCCGGCTGCAAATTTGCTGGTAACGCGTTTGAAGGCGATGATGACTACGGCCAGAATGCCGACCAGCAGCGCACCTTCGACAGCCCAGATCCCGACCAGCTTGGACACATCCACAGTCAGCGGATGATCCGGGATGGCGACCGTGACGGACTTGCCAAAAAATGCCGGAATCGCAATCGTAAAATATTTGTTTAGCACGCCAACCAGAATCAGCGGCAGGATCGCCAGCCAGGGGCTGACCAGTTTTTCATCGGCCAGCTGTACCGGTTCATTGATATGGTCTGTGCCATAACCTTCGCCGGCTGTCAGGGCTTGGCGGCGTCGTGAGGTCAGATAAATCATGCCAACGATCAGAATGAATATGGAACCGATCACGCCCAGCCACGGTGCTGCATAAGTGGTGGTTTTGAAAAAAGTAGTCGGGATGATGTTTTGAATCTGCGGTGTGCCAGGTAACGCATCCATGGTGAAGGTGAAGGAGCCCAGTGCGATGGTGCCGGGAATAAGGCGCTTGGGAATATTCCCCTGCTTGAACATCTCGGCTGCGAAAGGGTATACCGCAAACACCACCACAAACAGAGAGACACCACCATAAGTCAGAATCGCGCACACAGCGACAATCGACAGCATGGCACGCTCGGCGCCAATGAGTTTGATCACCGCTGAAACGATAGACTTGGAAAACCCGGACAGTTCAATGACTTTGCCAAACAGGGCGCCGAGCATAAAGACCGGGAAATACAGTTTCACGAAGCCCACCATTTTTTCCATGAAAATACCACTGAACATGGGCAGGGCGTCGGCAGGAGCGGTAAACAGAATAGCCAGTAAGGCGCAGACCGGCGCAAATAGAATGACGCTGTAGCCGCGATAGGCCACAAACATCAGCAAGGCCAGCGCGGCAATGACGATGAGGAAGTTCACTAGAGTACCCTTTCAAAATTCATAATTTGAACTGCAAATATTTTTTTATTGCTCTGGCTGATCAATGCATCATCCAGTTTCATGCAGGGGATGTCGATCAATTCTCAGTACTAAAAGAATTGCGCCGATTATACCGGCTTACGTTTGCGGAAATTATTAATTCTGGCTGTCCTGCCGTCGCAAGATGGAGTGATACGTTATATCTGAATTAGTGCGTTCTTAATCAATGATCGTCACGCAGTTTTCGCAGCGCGACCTGACCTGAATTCAGATCAGGCCGCGCTGCTCCTCGCCGATGGAATGGTGTGCCTATGCAGGCGCGCACTTTTTATTCATTGCGCCATCTCGGATTATGCTGGTAGTGGTGCAATGCTATTGCACCCTGCGAACTGCAGTTCAGTCATAGGTTTAAATCTATTTCAATCAAAACAGATAACTGAACCCGGCCCGCAACACAGGCACATAGCGCATGAAATTGTTTCTGCCGTCATTCATGATCGCTCCGGCGCTGCCATAGTCAAAGCCCTGACACACGCCCAATGCGCCAATATTGTTCAACAGGCAGCTGGTATTGGTCAGACTGAGCGTGGTTCTGCCGCGGTACAGCACGCCGATATCGCTGACCAGTCGCAAGCCTTTTTTTTGAATTTTTCGCGAAGCCCAGCCCAGTCCCAGGTACGGGGTAATGTTGCGAAGATCGGCCGTACTCGCTGCACTGCCGGCAGCAAGTGGCGCAGCTGTTCTGGTCAGGATGGTCTGCATGCCACTGTTCTGGGCCGTGCTGCCTGGTGTCCTGCTGGTGACGGCACCACCACTGACAAAAAATCCGCCTGCGACCGGATGCCAGTCCAGCAGCGTGTCGAAGGAATTCAGTTTGAAATAGGCATTGTTATCCACATCGACAGCGCTGCCGGGACGAATAAAGCTGAAATTGAATTGGGTCTGCAGGTCTTCGCGCAGATCGATAACGACCTGCATTTCCCTGCCGTAAGCGTCGGCATCCGCCTCTGTTTCGGAGCCGCAGGCAGCGTCCATCTGGACAGCGCAACCGGACATCAGCATGCCCCACATCAGTAGCCTGTTTTTCATGATGAGCTCCTTTTCTCATGATTGCTCGGATCTGATGGGGATGCTAGTCGTGCATTTTATTCCCGCAAAGCAATATTACATTTCCTCACATTGCTGATATTTGGGTGGTCTGTTACTTACAACTGAAATGAATTGATGCTGCCAAATTGGCTAAAAGTACAGCTTTCAGCTTTGGTCTGACGCAGCCTTCCAGCGCCGCAGCAGCAAGGCATTCGAAATCACGCTGACACTGCTGAACGCCATGGCGGTGCCGGCCAGCATCGGATTGAGCATGCCGTACGCCGCCAGCGGAATACCGATCAGGTTATAAATAAACGCCCAGAACAGATTCTGTCTGATCTTGTTATAGGTGCGCCGTGAAATGTCGAGCGCGTCGGCAATCAGGGCCGGGTCGCCGCGCATGAGCGTGATGCCGGCGGCCTGCATCGCCACATCGGTGCCGGTTGCCATGGCGATGCCGATATCGGCACAGGCCAGTGCCGGCGCATCATTGATCCCGTCTCCGACCATGCCGACCAGATGGCCGGCGCGCTGCTGCTCCTTGATGAGTTCGGCCTTGGTGTCAGGCAGCACTTCGGCAAACACCAGATCGATGCCCAGCTCGCGGGCTACAGTTTCGGCGCTGCTGTTATTGTCGCCGGTAATAAGCATGGTGCGCACGCCCAGCTGCTTGAGTTGGCGTATCGCGCTGTGTGCGGTGGGTTTGAGTTCATCACCGAAGGCCATCACACCCAGCACGGTTGCAACCGGTTCGAGTTGCAGCAGCCAGGAAATGGTCAATCCTTGGTTCTGCCATTGTTGCGCCTGTTGTTGCAGCGGCTGCGGAATAACTGCCTGGAGTTCTGTCAGCCAGCGTGCTGCAGCATTGGCATGCAGCACACCATTGACTCTACCCTGTACTCCGCGTCCGGCCACCGATTTGAATTCCAGCACCGGCACCAGACTGAGCTGGTGCTCGCGGGCCCGATTAAGTACCGCACCGGCCAGCGGATGTTCGCTGGCCTGCTGCAAGGAGGCCGCGATCAGCAGGTTCTGCTCTTCGTTGCCGCTGATGTGGTGCAAGGCGGGTTTGCCCACCGTCAGCGTGCCGGTTTTATCAAACGCAATCGTGTCAATGCGGTGCGCAAATTCCAGCGCCGCGGCGTCCCGGATCAGAATCCCGTGCTGCGCCGCCACGCCGGTACCCACCATCATGGCTGCGGGTGTGGCCAGACCTAGAGCGCAGGGGCAGGCAATCACCAGCACCGCTACTGCATTCAGAACCGCCTGTTCCCAGTTACCCCCGGCCCAACCCCAGACCAGCAGGGTCAACAGAGCGATGATCAATATCACCGGAACAAAAATCGCACTGACCTGATCGACGGTGTGTTGAATCGGTGCCTTGCCGGCCTGCGCCGATTCGACCATACGGATGATGCGCGACAGCGTAGTTTCAGCACCGGTGGCCTGCGTGTTGATGTGCAGCCGGCCTTCCAGATTGACTGAGCCGGCAATAACGTGGTCGCCCGCGGATTTGGACAGTGGCAGGCTCTCACCGGTGAGCAGCGCTTCATCAATGTGCGAGTCGCCGTCAGTAATTTCACCATCAACCGGGATGCGCTCACCGGGCCGTACCACCACATTGTGTCCGACCCGCACCGCAGACAGCGGCAACTGCACTTCGGTGTCGCCCAGCAGCACGCATGCGGTATCCGGACGCAATGCCTGCAGGGCCAGAATCGCCGCACCGGTCTGGCGTTTGGCTTTGCCCTCCAGCCACTTGCCCAGCAACACCAGCGTGATGACGACCGCGGAGGCTTCAAAGTACAGATGTGCCATGCCGTGTGGATGACGCAACAACATGAACACACTCAAGCCGTAAGAAGCAGAAGTACCGATCGCCACCAGCAGATCCATATTGCCGGCACCGGCGCGCAGTGCCTTCCAGGCCGCGCGGTAAAAGCGCGCTCCGATCAGAAACTGCACTGGCGTAGCCAGCAGCCATTGCAGCCATCCCGGCAACATCAGGTCGATGCCGACCCAGCCCAGCAACATTGGCAGCGCCAAAGGCAGGGTCAAGAGGGCAGCGGCAATGATCGGCGCTGCGTCGAGCCAGGTCGACTTTTGCGCCACGGGCGCGCTCTGATCGGTAATGGGAACGGCAATGTACCCGGCACGGTCCACGGCGGCGAGCAGCTGTTCGGTATCAACAGTGGCACCGACTATGAGAGTGGCTTTTTCGGTAGCGAGATTGACGCTGGCGTTACTCACACCGGCGACCTTTTTCAGCGCCTTTTCCACCCGACCCGAGCACGAAGCGCAGGTCATGCCCAAAATGCCCAGTTCAATTTCGTGTTCGGCCTGCGGCGTGCCGGCGGCTTCGGTCATGTTGTGTTATTCAACGAGCAACGCCGGTGTAAAGCCGGCGTCGCTGATAGTTTGGGTAATGCTGGGTGCAGCCAGAGTGGTTTTGACATGCACGGTTTTGGAAGGAATGTCGATCTGCACATCAGCGGCAGGATCAACACTGTGGATCGCTTTGGTGATTTGGGCTACGCAATGATTGCAGCTAAGGTCTTCTACCAGAAATTGCATGATGAGGCGCTCCGTATTTCTTTTAAAACGCTTCCGGCCGGAACTGACAGCAGTCCGGCCGGAAAAGTCTGACTCTGATTGTATAAATCAGTGCATTACTTAGGTTTGGCAACCCAGGCAACGCAGTAACCTTTTGGAGATACTTCGGTATCGCCGGCGAACAGTTTGCAGCCACCCAGATCAGCAGGGGTTTTGCCTGGCACGAACTGCTGGCAGCCGGCACAGGCTTTGTCGCCATTCGGTGTAGCCTGATATTTCATGGCGGCGCGCATGCCGGCATTGGTGGCAGCCTGCGATTTATCTGCAATCAGCATCAAGGGAATGACAGACAGCGCCATACCGCTGAGTTTCATGAAATGACGACGTGGTGAATTGGTTTTGCTTTCCATGTGAGTACCTTTTAGTTGGTTAAATTAATAATGAAACAATATCCTCGTGCCGATGCTATCCAAAACTTTGCCGCACCTACTTGTTTTATCTCAAACTTTGCAAAAGTAAAGCTTAAATTGGCTTTATTCCTGTCAGATATACCATACGTTCTACTCCTTCGAGTTCCCCGGTCGCAAGCAGCGGGCGCAGAGCCTGTTCAAAATAGAGACGGTCTTCAGGGGTAAAGCTGTTACGCAGTATCTCACCCAAAGTCGGTGCCAGCGGGTGTGGTGAGCATTCTATATATTTTTCCCATGGGACGATAGCGCGCTGTACTGAATCGAGGTGCAGTTCTACATGGACGGCAGCGAATCCGGCTTCGCCGGCCATCAAAAACAGGTCACGTTCCGAATAGTTGGTCATTGGGCTGGCGGCAATTTTTTCCATGGTGTCCGGAAATTGCGCCGCTTTCCACAGATGCATCAGACGCATATAGCGGGCGTTTTCATGGTCGGGATTGTTTGTCACCCAGTTTTTCATGGCCAGCACCTTGACCGCATCATCCCGAAATACCGGTTCGGCCAGCGCGATGCGCCCACCCGGTCTGAGCATGCGCCGCATCTCCTGCAGCGCCTGGCGCTTGTTGGTCACATAGGCCAGAACTGAACGGGTGATGACGACATCGACTGAATTGTCCGGAATGGCAGACAGATCTTCGGCAGGTGCCTCTATAAAATTGCACTGACTGAGTATTCCGCGTTCCATGGCCTGCTGCCGGGCATGCTGTAACATCGGAGCGGAAATATCAGTCAGGATCACTTTTAATGAAGGGCCGATCCGCTCGATGGCGGCAAATGCAATTAACCCGTCCCCGGAACCGATATCCACCAGTGTCATGTTTTGTGACAGCTTTGCTGCGTTGAGCACATGATCGGCGTAACCCTGAATCGCCGGGCGCAGATTGTTGGCCTGCTCGGCACTGTCGCCATGGCGGCGGTGCAGCAGCCAGTCTGACCAGATATCGGATTGCGCTTCGGAAGTGGGACTGTTCATATTGCCGCTGCCAGTGTTTCTGATTGGAATGTCTTGCACTATAGCCCGTTCTGCCGCGAAAGTCAGCTCTTCAAAATGCAATATAGCGGCCGTTACAGATGGTTTTGCGGTTTGCAATTATGGCAAAATCGCACATCGACCCAAGATCAGATTTAATTGCCAGGAGCCTGAAATGACCAATTCCGATATCACAGCTGCGGGCATTGGCGCCAGACTGGACCGACTGGGCGCCACAAGAACCATCTGGAAACTGATCATCCTGCTCAGCTTCGGCTTCTTTTTTGAACTGTACGATTTGCTCTACACCGCCTATGTGGCACCCGGCCTGGTCAAAAGCGGCATGCTGACCAGCACCACGCCCGGCCTGTTCGGCACCAGCGGCGTTGCAAGTTTTGTCGCAGCGCTGTTTGCCGGCCTGTTCATTGGTTCATTGCTGTCCGGGTTTCTGGCCGACCGGTTTGGGCGGCGCGCCATTTTTACTTATTCGTTGCTCTGGTACGCTGGGGCGAATGCCATCATGGCCTTTCAGGACAGCGCAACCGGTTTGAATTTCTGGCGTTTGATGGCGGGCATTGGTATCGGTACCGAACTCGTGACGATTGCCGCCTATCTGACTGAACTGGTGCCCAAACAGGTACGCGGCCGCGCGTTTGCGTGCTGTCAGGCGGTTGGCTTTTGCGCCGTGCCGACGGCAGCGTTTCTGTCCTATCAGCTGGTACCGCTGCAGCCGTTCGGATGGGATGGCTGGCGCTGGGTGGTGATTATCGGTTGTCATGGCGCGCTGTTCCTTTGGTGGATACGGCGCGCACTGCCGGAAAGTCCGCGCTGGCTGGCCAGTCATGGCCGGCTCGCAGAAGCTGAGCAGATCGTGCGCGCTCTTGAACAACAGGTGGAGCTGGAAACTGGCAGTCTTTTGCCGGCTGCGGTTGTTGATGTAGTGCCTGACACGAAAGCGCGTCTGGCAGATCTGTGGCAGGTTCCATATCGCCGTCGCACGATATTGATGATCGTGTTTAACGTCTTTCAGACCATCGGTTATTACGGCTTTGCCAGCTGGGTGCCGACTTTGCTGATTCAGCAGGGCAGCACGGTGACAAACTCATTACTGTATTCGAGCCTGATCGCTCTGGCCGCTCCGGTCGGACCGTTGATCGGACTGGTGATTGCCGACCGACTCGAGCGCAAGTCGGTAATCATGACTTCCTCCCTGTCCATCCTGCTGTGCGGCCTGCTGTTCAGTCAGGTGCGCGAGGTAGTGTTGCTGATTTCTCTCGGTGTGTGCATGACTCTGGCCAGTAACATCCTGTCCTACAGTTATCATGCCTATCAGGCTGAACTGTTTCCAACCGCAATCCGCGCCAGAGCTGTCGGGTTTGTGTATTCATGGGGACGCTTTGTCGCCATATTCAATGCCTTCATGATCGCTGCGGTACTGCGTATTTATGGGGTCACGGGTGTGTTCGCGTTGATCGGGTGCGCCATGCTGATTATTGTTTTGGCGATTTACTGGTTTGGGCCGCGCACCAGAAATGTGGCGCTGGAGTTGATTTGAAATGGCAGCAAAAGTAATCTGGAGCGCGGCTGGCAGCGGATTTGGATGTGCCCACCAGTCGTATCAGTGAAATAGTGAATAAACATCGCCCGATTACGGTTGATACAGCAATGCGTCTGGCTGTTTTTTTTAATATGGAGGCGCGCTTCTGGCTGAATCTCCAGGCCGAATATGATGTTCGTACAGCGGAAACAACTTTGTTGCCTGAAATTAAAGCACGTATCCGGACATTAAAATTGCAATCGGCATAAGTAATCAATTCTCGACATGAAAGCTAGGAGCCTGCTCGGCCTGACAACCGCCTCACTCGGAGCGCCAGAACCACGACGGACCCGTGAACAGTTCAATCAATACGTCAACATTCTGTCCCATCTGAACCTGATGGTGGACTGATCTGCCTGTCATTGCGGTTTTAATCGTTTTGCAGTCGGGACAACGCATGAAACAGCCAGGCCCCATGTGGCAGCCACTGTTCTGTCCAGCGCCATGATTGGGTCGGCACTGTGTCAGCCGGGCTTTTAAAGTCGACATCATCTTCATCGTCAAGCCCGGACGTGATGCCGTTGCAGACCCCGCCCGGCGCATTTCTGAAACCTGGCTCATAGCGCGGATTATTGCGCCCGTGGCCCTGCATCATGCAGACATCAAACGGATTAAAGCCAAAAATCCAGTTCAGGCAGGCCAGCGCATAATCGTTCAATTCCAGAACCAGCCCCGCATCGTTGCCAAACAGCCCGGCAGCACATAAGGCAGATGACGCCAGTGACGCCAGTCTGGCGTTTTCACCCTGCCACCAGTAACCGCTTTCATTGTCATGCGGAATAAAAAATTGTGTCCGTCCTTGCTTGCCAGGCATTTGCACATACTGGCGCGGATAACTGAACGGATTGGCCTGGCCGTGCAAAGTGATATTGATTTCATGTTTCAGACTCAACAGTACTGCTGCACGCGTTTGCGCAACCAGCGCCGAGTGCGGCACCACTTCCATAAAACGCATCAATGCCAGTAACGGCAGCCCAGCTTCGGCAGCATGAAAATAACTGCGGGTCCTGGCATCATTGGCCCAGAACCAGCCATCGGCGTGTTGACGCGCAATCAGCCGGCCGGCGCGTTTTTCGGCAGCGCCAGCATATTGATCCAGACCGGTGGCAGCAAACAACTCAGTTGCAGCGAGCAGGGCGCAATAATCGTCGATGATGTTTTCCACACCATCATCCAGATAGGCCAAATTGTGCTCTTCGAGATGGGCGAACCCGCTCTGGGCACTGTGTAAATAGGCTTGGCGCGGAAATTCCCCGTCACGCGGCAGACCGGCCGCACGCGCCAGTGCTGCTATCGCACTGCCGCCGCCCTGACGGTAAGCGGCCTGATACGTATCAAATTTATGACCCTGCTGGGTGGTGTAGCTGCAGATTTCCCGTTGCGTGACATCTTTGCTCCAGCGGTCAAAGACCGTCATGTAAAAGTAGCCGGACGGGTCTTGCATCCGCACCAGAAAATCAGCGCCGTGCAATGCTTCGTCCACCATGCGTTCGTCCAGCCACACCGGCTGGGCCGGCATGCGCGCGCGCGCGTCGATCAGATTCCAGACCACCTGCGGGATCTGCTGCGGATTCATGTAATTGGTGTACGACATGTGCGACAGATATTTGGAGGCGTCGCCGGAGGCGTCATACCAGCCGCCGTGCACATCGGCTCGTTCATTGCTGCCAAACTTTGGACAGTTGCGGTCAGCGGCATCGAAGACGCCGGTGCAACGCTGCGATTTGAAATAGTGCAGCAGATCCGACATGTGCTGCGTATCGTACAGAGTGGCGCTGATCTGGAATTCGGCGCTTGGGTGCATGCCGTCGACTGCGAAAAAATAAACCCCTTCAGTGCACAGCGCGCTGAAATCGGCCACCCGGTAATGGCGCTTCGGCCAGCTGGTTTGCGCCTCGGACAGTGTTCCGCGCAACGCCGGTGTTCTGGTTTTGGCGTCAAAGACCGTAAAGCCGGGACTGTCCGGGCTGCCCTCATGCGAGACCAGAGCAATTTTTTTCGCGTTGAGCCTATAGCCCAGATGATTGTGCAGGATTTTCATAAGAGATCAATTAAGCATTGCGGGTAAATGCCACGCCGGCCTTATCAAACAGCAGACAGTTCTCGGCTGGCAGGCGCACATGGATGGTGTCGCCATAGTGCAGATTGCTGGTGTGGCCAGGCAGCTTCATGCACAATTCTTCGGCCACCCCGGCGATGCGGATATACACCAGAATCTGGTCGCCCAGATGTTCAACCAGAATAATTGTTGCGGCAATGGCATCCGGCGTTTGCGGTGTGGCCAGTTGCAGATGTTCCGGTCGAATGCCCAGCGTTACCGTTTCACCGGCCGCACCGCGTGCAGCATCAACAGCAGCACTCAGATGCTGCCCTCCGGCCAGGTCCATTTCTGACGCGCCGTTGCCAACCAGTTGCCCAGCCAGCAGATTGATGCGCGGCGCACCCAGAAAACCGGCCACAAACAGATTGCACGGATTGTCATACAGATCGAGTGGCTTGCCGATCTGCTGCACCAGTCCACCATTGAACACTACGATGCGGTCGGCCAGCGTCATGGCTTCGATCTGATCGTGGGTGACGTAAATCATGGTAGTGCCCAGATCATGATGCAGCCTGGATAATTCAATGCGCATGTTCTGGCGCAGTGAGGCATCCAGATTCGATAACGGCTCATCAAACAGAAACACCTTGGGCTCGCGCACAATGGCGCGCCCGATTGCCACACGCTGACGCTGACCACCGGACAGCGCTTTCGGTTTGCGCTCCAGCAAATGAGTGATCTGCAAAATTTCTGCGGCCTTGTTGACCTTTTCAGTAATTTCGGTTTTGGGTGCGCCGGCCATTTTCAAGGCGAAGCCCATGTTCTGCTGCACCGTCATGTGCGGATACAGCGCATACGACTGGAACACCATGGCAACGCCGCGTTTGGAGGCATGCAGATCATTGGCCAGCACGTTATCGATATACAGCTCGCCACCGGTAATGTCTTCCAAACCTGCCACCATGCGCAGCAGCGTAGATTTGCCGCAGCCGGACGGCCCGACAAACACCACGAATTCGCCATCGTCTATCGTGAAATCGACCCCTTTGATGACGCTTTCATCTTTAGTGTATTGCTTGGAAATATTTTTAAAGCTGACTGAGGCCATATTTATCCCTTGACTGCACCGGCAGCCAAACCCTTGATGAAGAAGCGTTGACAGGCAAAAAAAGCAATCAGTACCGGCAAGGTCGACACGGTAGCTGCGGCCATCATCAGATCATAGCGATGCTGATACTGGCCGATAAACAGACGAATTCTCACCGGTATGGTTTGTACTTCGGAAGAACTGGTCAGGGTCCAGGCAAAAAACAGTTCATCCCAGGCCAGCAGAAAAATAAAGGTGGCCGTAGCGATTATGCCCGGTGCGCTGATCGGCAGCACGATGCGCACAAAAGCACCAAAGCGCGAGCAGCCGTCGATGATGGCCGCGTCTTCCAGTTCGCGCGGGATGGCAATGAAAAAGCCGCGCATGATCCAGATACTGGCTGGAGTAAATAACGCCACGTACAGAAAGATCAGGCCATGGTAAGTGTCGAGCATGGTCACGCCGTATGACTCGCCTACTTTGCGGTACAGCATATACAGCGGCAGAAAAAACAGCATGCCGGGAATCACCTGGGTGATGGTAATGCCGACACTCACAGCGTTCGAACCGCGAAACTTAAAACGCGCCAGCGCGTAGGCGGCACAGGTGGCCGACATGGTGGCGAAAATCGTGGTCAGGGTGCAGATGATCAGGCTGTTTTTGAAAAAATTGAAGAAATCGACGTTAATCCACATGTCAACATAGTTCTGCCACTTAAAGGTCAGACCGACGTCGAGCTGAGCACCGTCAGCAAGGTCGCTGTAATTGCGCAGCGACGACAACACCATCCAGAAAATCGGCAACAGCGTCACCAGCACGATCAGCCAGGTCAGCGCATTGAGCAGCCAGCCTTTGATGTGTTTACTCTTCACTGGTCATGCTCCGTTTAAATGATTTCATCCAGACTCCGACAAACACCAGCATGAGCGCCATCATGATGAACGATACCGCCGCACCCTGTCCGAACTGCCAGTAGCTGAACGACTGGCGCGTGAGCAGCGGCATTAACAGATCGGCCCATTCGCCCGGATGCCCGGCGCCATTGCCAAACATCATGGACACGATGTTGTAGGAATAAATATTGTCGATGATCTGAAACATGAACTGGATCACGATCACCGGTTTCAACAGCGGCAGCGTAATGTGAAAAAACTGCTTCCATTTGCTGACCCCGTCCAGTGTCGCCGCTTCATACTGGTCTTCCGGTATGGCCTGCACCGCCGCCAGAAAAATCAGCATCATCACCGGCCAGGCGCGCCACACGGTTGGAATCACGATGGCCCAGAAACTGTTTGAGCCCAGCAGCCAGAATGGCCGCTCATCAAACAGGTGCAGCCAGTCCACCAGCACCACATTGATAATGCCGACATCGCGTTGCCACATGAAACCCCACAGCGTGCCGACCACATACGACGGTACTATCCACGGCAGCAGCAACAGGGTGCGTGCGATATTGCGGCCCGGGAAGTCACGATTGAGCAGCGTAGCCGCACCGAGTCCGATGGCGATGGCCAGTACCGACACCATCAGGGTATAGAGCAGGGTATTGCGCAGCGCGAAACCAAGGCCGGCGCGGATCGGGCTGTGCGATTCAAACAGGATACGCCGGTAGTTTTCCACGCCGATGAAAGGTGCGTCCAGATACTGTGACAGCGTGTACTGGTTGAGCTTTAACAGCGACATGTAGAAACCCTGCAGGATCGGCGTAACATTCACGACCACCATCATCAGAATGGCCGGCAGCAGCAGAAGGTAAGGGAACAGTTCCAGCTTTTTTACGCGCACGATGGTTCCTTGTCGGCGTTGAATCGGGAATCAGCGCGACTCGTCGAGTACGTCATTGGCTTGCGCAGCGGTGGTATCGAGCGCCTGACTGATGGCCTGGGTCGAGTATTTGCCTTTCACGCCGGCCACGATGTCAAACATGTTGCCGATGTTTTTCAGGTACACTGACTCCAGCGGCCCCCAGCTTGGCATCGACGGATAGTGACGTCCGTTTTTTACCTGTGCCACAAAGTCAGCATAGTGCGGGTCAGCCATCAGGCCCGGATCATTGAGGGCATCGAGCCGCGCCGGCAGCATGGCCGACATTTTGCTGTAGGTGACTTCTGCCTCGCGTGACGTCAGATAGGTCAGCAGCTTCCAGGCCTGCTCTTTGTTTTTGGATGATTTCATGATCGCCAGATCCGAGCCCGAGAAAAAGGTTTGATTGCCTTTCAGTCCGGCCGGGTACGATTCAATCCCGAAATTATGCGCGGCCAGACTTTCCATCTGACCGCCTTTGGACTTTGGGCTGCTCAGCTGTTTCAAAATTCATGAGCCGCTGAAGATCACCGCATAATTACCGTTGAAAAATCCGGCTTCAATCTGGGTCGAATCTTTTTCCAGTGCCGAAGACGGTACCAGTCCTTCAGCTGCAAAGCTGGTGTAATAGGTGATGGCCTGCAGGGCTTGCGGCGAATTGATGACGGAATGTGTTTTGTCGGAACTCAAAAAGTCACCACCGGCATTCCACACCCAGGGAGCCAGATTGTGCAGGACGTTCCAGTCATTTTTGCCGGGGTAGCCCAGCGCATAGATTTTTTTGCCATCGACGACCTGGCCATTAATCTTTTGCATGGCCTGCTTGAAGCTGGTCCAGTTGGTGAACGCCTCTTTGGGATTGACACCGGCTTTTTTGAACACGTCAGTACGATAAAACGCTGCGCGCGCATCGGCATACCAGGGAATGGCGTACACGGTACTGTCATCAAAACGGTGTGTGGTACCCCAGACGGCCGGAATAAAAGCCTTGGCGCAGCCCATCTGAGCCTGTTGCTGCAGACTGACCGGCTCAAGCGCATTCATCGAGGAAATGGCTGCCACCCAGGTTGTGCCCAGTTCCAGAATATCGGGACCCTGACCGGAGGCTGAGGCCGCCGTGATTTTGCTTCAGGCCGATTCCCAGTTCAGCACCGTGACGTTTACGCGCAGCGACGGGTTGGCAGCCAGATAGGGACGCAGCAATTCTTTCATGTCCTGCTGCTGCTGGGCGGTGGTCGACATGACCCAGATATTGAGTTCGGCGGCCCGTGCAGCGGTGATTGAGCCGGCCAGCAACAGGCCAGTTAACCAACGCGCTTTGATTCCGGATGTGTTCATCGTCTGCTTCTCGTGATTGATTGGAGTTGATTGTAGAAGGGTGGCCAGTTAGCAACAATCCTTAAATTTACCTGAGCAAGTAAGTAGATTTACCTACAAACCTCCTGAAGGTACAAAATTTTCTGATATTCGTTGCTTGGTTTTGCACTTTTCCTTTAAAAATTACTGGAACAGGATTCATTTGCCCAGTATTTCTACGTAGATTTGAGTTGTTCAAGTCTAATTCGTAAAGCGATTCCATCGCAGATTACTTGGCACGAATACCGTCAGCGATATTTTTTTATGTATATTTAATTAACTTTCATGCAAAGGTCCTAAAATTCAGAAATTTAATGTTGAGAGATAAATTAAAAATGATTACCACCGAAATTATCGATAACCCAGACTTGATTGAAGATGCCTGTGCCTTGCTTTATGACTCTTATATTGGACAGGGAAAATGGGTTTTTTCCAAAGGCAATCCAAGTGAAATTCGAGTTGAAATTAAAAATGGACGAAAACTATTGGTTGATAAGTTCATTGAAACTGCCAGATGGTTCGGTGTATTTGATAAAGACAGGCTAATCGGCTGCGCCCGTTTGTGCGGAACGGACAGAAACAATAAATACGAAGTGGAAGGCTATCCGGCCAGCCAGCCTATTCGCGAATTTTTACCGCGAGTTAATTGCATGGAAATGGGTAAGGTTGCGGTATCCAAAGACTACAAAGGGAAAAGAATCATCAATCTGATTTACCTGGCCGCGTTCGAGTACTGCCAAAGAAATAAATTTTCTGTATTTACCTGCATTGGCAACGTATATATCAAGTCGCTGTTCCAACGAATTAAACTCTCGCCGAAAATTGCCCAAACATTTAAGTATGAACAGACTGACCCGACTTCGGCCAGTCTGTATTTAATCGATTATCAAAAAGACGAATTCGATCACATCATTGAAAACCTCAGAGACAACATTAACTATGCGGATACGCATAATTATTCTACTGTGATAGATGCACTGGAAATTGTTGCCCCGATCTTGCCGCTTCCGGTCTATTGGCATGATCGTCAGGGCCACGTTCTCGGCATCAACGAGCTGTGTTTAAAAGGAATGGGAACGACATTGGATAAAGTGTTGGGCAAATCTCCGTATGATTTTTATCCTGAAGAAATTGCTGAGCATATATTGGACCACCATGAACTGGTGATGCAGACCGAGCAAATACTTTCGCAGGAAGAGTTCATCAATAATTTGAGTACCGGACAACCGGTATATGCAAAAGCGCTTAAAGTGCCGCTCTATGATGACAATGGAAACGTAACAGGAATTATTGGCACTTCTATCGACATCACAGCCGAGAAGGAGGCCGAGTTGTTAAAGCTGGAGAAATTGAAGCTGGAAAATCAAGCCCATCGCAACGCTTTGGAACACCAGGAAAAAATTACCCTTTTTGCGCGCAAAGTCGCACATGACATTAATTCCCCGCTTGCCGCCTTAAAAATAATGATGGATGAGTGCACTGAATTGCCGGAAATTAAACTAATTCCACTCAATCAGATTTTGAATCGATTAACGGAGATTTCCAGAAATCTCCTCGATATCAATGACAGCAAATCTCTCAATGTATGCCGCGAACAAGCCATGCCAACAGTGGTTTATGCGCAGTTGGCTGAATTATTGACCGAGAAAAGAGTGCAGTTTTTGAGTCAGAAAGTGGTCTTTAAATTGCAGGCAGATGTGTTGGCCAAATCTGCATTGACACAAATTCAGGCTGGGCAATTTAAACGTGAATTTTCAAATTTAATCAATAATGCCGTTGACGCACTTGCAGACACTCCCTGGGGTGAAATTTCTATCGAGGTAAGAGCTGAAAATAATGAAGTCGTTGTAATTTTGCAGGATAACGGTAAAGGCATGAGTTCAGGTCAAATTGCAAAAATCATGAGTCGGGAGGGATTTACCGAAGGCAAAAAAAATGGCCATGGGCTGGGACTGCAGCAGGTTTGGGATATGCTGGATTTCAACAGCGGAAAGTTGCATATTGATTCCGTTATTGGCAGTGGCACATCAATCAGGATTGCGTTCCCTGAATTTTCAGAAAACGGAAAATGAAAATCACCTTCGGGTGTCGTTTCCAAAACCACACCGGAATGGCACTTTTAATTGGTTGTTTTACCTTTCCATGCGGCGCAATAGATAAAGCCTATTGCGCCCTACGTTATGCACCAGGCATTGTTCAGCCGTAGTTAATCACCGCGTCGAATACGGCCAGGCATTGTTAATCAGTTCTCCCACCAGTCCGGCGAAATGTCACGCAATCGGGCCGCCAGTTCCATGCTGGTACGGATATTGAATTTCTGGCAGATGCGCAAGCGGTGTGCTTCAACGGTTTTGGTGCTGATATTCAAGTGCGAGCCGATCTGCTTGGACAGATAGCCCGACACAATTTCAGTGAGCACTTCGCGCTCGCGTGCGGTCAGGGAGGCAATGACTTCGAGCAACTGGGATTGCGACTGGTAGATCGGACGGCTGGCGTTGTCGACGCTGAGTGCTCTGGTGATGGCATCGATCAGGGTGCGATGGTTGACCGGCTTTTCCAGGAAATCGCAGGCGCCCTGTTTCAGGGCTTTGACTGCCATCGGGATGTCACCATGTCCGGTAAGAAATAATGCCGGCGGTATGTAGCGCGGTTCCTTTTTGGTGCGCCGGTTCAGTTCGTCAAACAATTCCAGTCCGCTCATGTCGGGAATGCGTACGTCCACCAGCAGGCAGTTGAAATCGGCCGGGGTGGCTGTTTCCAGAAAATCGGTGGCGCGCTCGAATTCGGCATAGGTCCAGTTGCGGGTTCCGAGCAGCATGCCGGTGGAATGACGCACGCCGGCGTCATCGTCAATGATGGCGATATGTGGCGTGGTCGGATCAGTTTTACTCATTATTGTTACTTTCATTATTTTTGGAAATATCATTTTTGGAAATGCAGCTCAGTCGAAATTTGAAACACGCGCCACCCTGCGGACCGACTTCGGCCCACAGTCGGCCACCATGGCTTTCGATCACGGTGCGGCAGATCGCCAGTCCCAGCCCCATGCCTTCCGGCTTGGTGGTGTAGAACGGCTGGAACAGCTTTTCCGGGTCCCGGATACCGGCACCGCGGTCAATAATACTGACCGTGACACTGCCGGTTTCTGGTTCGCGCTGCATTTTGACTTGAACTGCGTCAACTAGTTCCGTTTGTTTTTGCGCTGCCGCACTGGCCGCCTCCAGCCCATTTCTGATCAGATTGAACAGGACCTGCTCAATCATCACGGCGTCGCATTCGATCATGATGTCCCCATCCGGCGCTGCAAAGCCGATGGTGGCATGCTGCCGTTGCGCAAGGGGGGCCAGCAGTTGCAGCGGTACCTTCATCAGATCGGCCAGATTGTGCAGGTCGTGCCGGATTGCCCGTTTTTGGATAAAGCTGCGCATGCTATGAATTATTTTACCGGCGCGCTGCGATTCTTCATTCATCAGATCGACAGCCTGGCGAATTTTATCGGCGTCTTGCGGCGTGACGTCCA
>JAYVMW010000015.1:0-109771 GCA_043758755.1 Oxalobacteraceae bacterium | reverse complement strand
TATCTGCTCCTGCGACACGCCCGTCATTTTCTGCGGCTTCTTGCCTTCGACCAGTAGTTCGGCCGGTGTCGCGACCAGCATGGCTTCGGCATAAGCCGTTGTCACTGTGTTCGCCGACACCATTAACTCGACGCACTCCACCTGACGTGTTGTCTTCATCTTGCGCAGCACGCGGGAAATTTCGGCAGAAAACTGCCGGTCCTTCAGCATTTCCGCAGCCTCGGGGCAGATTCCATCCAGCAAGGTCATCTTTTTTATGATGTGGCTGACATCGACGCTGAGGGCCTTGGCCAGACGCTCGGTCGAAACGCCGCGTTCAATCGCCCGCCGAATCATGTAATGCTCCTGGATAGTCGACAACCTATTGATTCTGCTGTTGTAGGTATATCCCTCGTCATCCTTGGCCACCAGGCACGGTGCGTCGGCATAACCCATATCGCTCAGTACAATGAGGCGGATATGCCCGTCGAGGAGCATGTGTTGAGACGATTTCTTGATCGCCGGGGTCACTGACAGAGGTTCGATCAAGCCGACATCTTCGATCGAGGAGCGGATTTGCTTGAATTTTCTCGAAGTCGTCAGTCCTTCCGGGATTTTGCGTGATGGCAGAATGTTTGCCAATGGAACAGACAACGCGTCCATCGAGAAACCAAGGGAGATGCCTGTCATGCCATGCTCCCGCCCGACCATACCCGCTCGGCCAGATACTTCGGCAGGGTATCCAACCCTTCAGCACGCAGCAGGTTGATAAAATTCTCGTCAGCAAGAAGTTCGCGTAAAGCGCCCACCACAAAAAGCAGACGTTGTTGCGCGAACTCCGCCTTTTTCACCATGAGGCGCTGTCGCTCGACCTCTTTCTGGTAGGTCCTGACCAGACTGGACTGTGTCACGTCGACCGGTTTTCGGGGTGTGCCGCGTGCAACGGAACGCCCGAGCGCGTGACGCCGTTCAATCACACGTCTGGCTTCGCGCAAATGCTTACCTCGCAATTTCCCTGACTCGTAGGCATCCTGCAAAGCGGTCTGGATCGCTTTATCGTCATCGCCGGCACCGACGATTGTCAAGGCAGCGTTAAGTGGAATTTTGCCTTTTTCGACCCCGACAATCAATCGTTCCTCCCCATGTTGGAGGAGCGTCAGAATCCCGTATACGTACTCCGGCGTGAGGCCAGTTTTGGCGGCGATCGCCTTTTTGTCATAGCCTTGATCGCGCAATGTCACTATGCCAGCAAGGATTTCCAGTGGACGCCATTGACGGCGGGCGATATTTTCCGCGAGGCTCATGATGAAGGCATCCTCGTCACTGACAGCGACAACCAGCGCAGGGATGGTGGATTCGCCGGCAGATTTGAACGTCTTGAGGCGCCCTTCGCCACAAACCAGCAAATACCGTTCGGTGCCATCCTCCGCTGCGCGCGGGGTCACGGTAATCGGCTTCTTGAGTCCTATCGTATGGATATTGCCAGCAATTTCATCGAAGATTTTGGCGTTACGTTCGCGCGGGTTGTGGACATCAATGCTGTCCACGGGGATCATGCGTAGCTCGCCGGGTTTGTGTTTCATGGTCATGCCACTCTCCTTAGCCGGGTGCGTTCTGCCATCCCGTACAGGTAATCCAGTGTGTCGAAGCGGTAGCTCTCCAGCTCCACCGCGTTCTGATCCGCCAGGCTGAGGCGCTGCAGCCCAAAATCCAGTCGCGGCAACAGGTAGTAATCAAGAGCGCTTTTGTTGTCGTGATCGAGCCGCACGGCCACGGTGATGTCGGGCAGGAGGCTGGTGTCGAATCGAATTTTCCAGTGATGCCGGCCAGAGTCGTGCGTCTGGCAACGCGCCAGCACCAGAGAAACGTTGAATTCGCCGTTCACATGCAGCAGGTCGGTCGCAGGATCGCGCACAACCTTGCCTCCGAGTTCTGCGATTTGTTGCTCGGTCTGTGCCACGATGCCTGGGTGCAGGGTGCGCAGGAAACGATTCACCTCCAGATAGCGATAGTCCCGGTCAGGCGTGAAGCCGACCATCTGGTAGGCTTTGACCAAGCTGCCAAAGCGGAACGCATATACCGACGACGATGGCATGCCATCCGTTTCGTTGATGATCAGGCCAGAGAGCAGTCCGCGATTTTTGTAGAGCGACCGGAGCCGGTCGACCAGTTCCTCATTGGTGTAACGCCTTGTCCGGGCGCGGATGATTCCCTGCGCCGTGTAAAAGATGTCGGGCGGCACAATGGGTTCGAAGGCGCCGTCCTTCTTGATCCACATGTCGGGCGTGTTGATCACCCTTAGCTTTTTGAGTTTGAAGGAGATCCGGTTGTAGACGTTGTTGCCAACGTATTTCTCATTGATCAACACCTGATGCACTGTGGCACGGGTCCATGCCCGATCCAGATCAGTGAGCACGTTCATGGAGTTCAAGCGCACGGCTATTTCCGACTCGACCAATCCGTCGTCAATAAACCAGCGGTAGATCTGGCTGACGATGCGGATTTCGTCCTCTGGGCCGGGCATCAGAATCACGCGATCCGTCTGCAGGCTCTTGTGCTCGCCGCGACTCAGTTCGGTTTTGATAGAACCGTTCTGGTCAATCAATACCCGGCGCAGGCCGTAGCCGGCTGGACCGCCCTGCCGGTAACCGAGTTCGATCAGCCGACACTGCCCGGCGAACACCTTGGCGGAGAGTTCCCGGCTGTACTCGCCAGCCATCGCCCGCTTGACGCCCTTAACGATGGTCGACACCGGCGACCCGTCGTTCTCGAACTGCTCGGCGCAATAGGCAACCTGAATGCCGGCACGCCGGCACCGGTATTCGTAGTAGGCGCTCTCGTCGGCGTCCTGGAAGCGTCCCCATCGACTGACATCGTAGACCAGGATGATCGAAAAGTCAGCCGTACCGCTTTCGACGTCCTTGATCAGTTGTTGCAGCGATGCGCGCCCGTCAATGCGCAGCCCGCTCTTGCCGGCGTCGGCGTAGGTGCGAACGATCTCAATGCCTCGGTGAGCTGCGTATTCGCGGATCTTGTCGGCCTGATTTTCGGTGGAATATTGCTGATGTTCGGTCGACATCCGAACATACTCGACCGCTCTCAGCAGAGCAGGTTGTTCGATACCAACGTCATTTGATTCGCCTTGTAGCATAGCCCCGATTGCTCCAGTCAAATGAAAATTCGGCTCTCGGGAGTTCGCGTCTCCTTAAATGGCGGTGATCGTCAAGGCAAGCTGCCGCTAATGAATTGGGATGGCAAAATGTCGAAATCGCGCTTGGTATGTCGAGAGTGCATATATCCGATACGGTAGCATTGATGCACCGGATCACGGCACACGTCCTCTCTTTGCAATTTCGACTTGTGGCATGCACTGGCACGCATGCACAGTGATTTCGACAATCCATACGTCCATCTTTGCAATTTCACTAGGTGCGATCACGCTGAGATGATAAATGCCCGATGGCAGGGGAACCACTGGAATTGACGCGTCCATCTTTGCAATTGCGGCGTTGTGGGGTCGAGGGTTGCGCTCACGTTGCTGGGCGCGATTGCGTTCGGCATACTCTGGGTGCGTTTTGCGGTATTCCTGCCAGTAGTCGGGGTTGCGATTGCACCACGCCTGCTGCGCCCGCGCCTGATTATCTTGATAATCTGAATCGTGCTTTAGCTTGTCGCGTTGCCACCGCCGCCGTCGCGTACGCTGACAATCTTTTGCCGAGCAGTAACACTGCTGTGGAACCTGGGGACGTAACTGGAACGCTTCGCCGCAGCCTACACAAAATTTGACGTTCATATTGACTCCATAAATGAAACGTATATGGAGCGCGTCGGGAAGTTGCTCGCGAGACTGGTTCGAATTTTGAAGCGGGAAGCAAATCAGTTTCTGAAAAGCAATCCATGCACTCAGCAAATGCTCAAGAAGCACTTTGTTTTTCATTGGCGCCATCATATACTGTATATTTATACAGTTAATTACGAAGAGGCGTCATGTCTATGGAAGATGTAACGGAGTTCAATGCGGTGATCGGACGATTGAGGCCGGTCGTTGTCACACTGGTTGACTCGCATCGCACAGCAGGGCACGTGCTAACGTGGCGACTGCTGCGGGCAATTGAAACCGAGGCATTGAAACTATTAGAAAAATCTGGCGATTTGAGATTGGCCTACATCAATATGGTTCGGGCATCGCCTGCTTGTTGCTACCCAGACAACGACGACCCGGTTAGCTTTGGTGAGTCGAATGCCATTGCCTGTGCTTATTCGATGATATTTGAGGCTTACAATCGGTCGCATTGAGGAGATTGATGGAATGCTGAGTTCAGCTACAGTATCGTTGTGAAATATGCAAAATTGTTGGCGAAGGTACAAAAATGGTCGGCTTAATGATGATGCGGTGGCATCAGGCAACTGATCTGTCATCCGATTACGCTACCTACTACGGAAATTTTGATGCCGACACAATGCTGCGCGCTACCAGATATGCACTCTTTGCCGATGGCACGGCGTGTCATGTCGACAATGACGGGCATTGATGCGGCGGGAGATATGTGGGAAGGCAATCCCCAAAATGTTGCGCTGCGTGGTGTTGTTAATGACGATGGACGTGATTGCAGTTAAAATCTAGTCTGGAGAACCTATGCCCAGAGCAGACTTAGTAGTTAATCTTGTGCGAGCGGGCAGCCAGGGCGACCAGAACTTGTTTCGGTCGACTGTGGAGGCTATGGCCGCAGAAGAGCGTGCAAAACACCACAACCAGTTAGCAGACCGGTTGGAGGCGAACTTGCGCGCCGCAAACGCTCGCCCAAAACCTGCCGAGGTGGTCCGGAACTTTGATGGTGGACATGGTGGGCTCCTGTACGAAATCGATCCACGCCGAACCTTGGACTCGATGCTGTTACCAGCTGATGTCCTAAAATCTTGCTCGGAACTCATTGAGGAGCAACAGCGCCGAGAGATTTTGCAATCATACGGCTTGGAGCCACGGCATCGTGTGTTGCTGTCCGGCCCACCCGGAAATGGCAAAACAACAATCGCTGAAGCCATTGCACATGAACTGATGGTTCCACTATTTGTGGTGCGCTATGAGGCCGTCGTCGGAAGTTTTCTCGGCGAAACCAGTGGCCGCCTGAAGCGGCTTTTTGATTTTTCCCGCACCCATCAATGCGTTTTGTTTTTTGACGAATTTGACACAGTCGGCAAAGAACGGGGTGACACCCATGAAACCGGCGAAATCAAGCGGGTTGTCAGCTCCTTGCTGCTGCAGATCGATGCGCTGCCGAGTCATGTGGTTGTCGTAACGGCTACCAACCATGCAGAGCTATTGGACCGGGCAGTATGGCGGCGCTTCCAACTGCGTCTGAATCTTCCAGGCCCAACCGCCGAACAGAGAGCGGCATTTTTTGAACGCTTTGAGACACGTATCGGAAGCTCGTTAGGCCTTTCGCCAAAGACGCTTGCAACCCGTTTAAAAGCAACCAGTTTTTCGGACCTCGAGCAATTTTGCGAAGATGTCCATCGCAGATTTGTGCTATCGCTGCCGAATTCTGATTTGCCTACAGTAATTAAAGATCGTCTCGAACAATGGAAAAATCGGGTGTCGTCTGACGAATAGGCCGCACCAAAAATAGGCGTCGGATGAACGAACAACAAAAACCCCTCCTCCTTTTCCCCCGGCCAACTTCCTCCGAGCGCGAAAAGCGTCCCCCCGCCTTTCCACAAGTACATCTCCCGCCAGCACAGCGTCAGGGCGCTCGCCTTGGACCAAAATTTGGCGCGTTGCAAGCAGGATTCAATGCCCGACGTGTACAGTTACAAGCAATCGCTCCTACAGACGATCCTGAATTTGTAGTGGTCTTCGAAACAGTTGGTGCGGTCGACAAATTCCTCGGCGCCGTAAAACGTACGCCTGGGCTCGAATGGTTGCTCGAGTCCGATGAAGTCGATGTCGAGCCCGATGATGATTTTTTCGACCTGCGCGAACATGAAAAACCTCTCACGGGGCGTCTGTTCCTGCTTGGCAGTAATCAGCAAGCGCTCAACGAAGTAATCAGCCTCTGGGAACTGTATCGTGCCGATCCGCAGGTCAAACTCGAACGTGGGCTCGGCGTGTGGAAGGAAATATTCAGGCACTTGCGCGATGTTCGTTTTTGGGGAATGCAAGACCGCATCGGGCAAGATGTTCGCCAATACTGGGAGGAACGCCTTTCTTTCGGCAATGAAAATATTCGATTTGAAATCGAAACATGGTGTTATTCGTCACCGGACAAGAACGATCGCACGGCCGCCGAGCTTGCGCAACTTGTAACCGAACAAGGTGGGCGAGTATTAAGCAGTGCGTATATTCAGGATATCGCTTATCACGGTTTTCTCGTCGAAATGCCTGCAGATGGCGTGCGTCAGCTTCTCAGCAACGCGCCGCCAGCACTTCTGCAATCTGAGCGGGTGATGTTTTTCCGCCCACGTGGACAGGCACTCGCCCGGACAGATGATGATGAGACGAGACTGCCCGTTGTGGACGGATCTACTCAAACAGTTTCGGGTTTACCTGTCGTGGCGTTGCTAGATGGCCTACCTCTTCAAAATCACCCCTTGCTCGCCGGGCGACTGACAATTGACGACCCTGACGATTGGGAAACAACCTACGCAGCCAGAGATCGCGTGCATGGAACTGCCATGGCATCCCTGATTTTGTACGGTGAGTTAGACGGCCCCAGAGTGCCACTCGGAAAACCGGTATATTCAAGGCCGATCATGCGCCCCGACCCGGCAGACACAAGGATTCCACGTGCCGAATCGACGCCGGACGACATGCTGTTGATCGACTTGCTGCATCGAGCAGTGCGGCGCATGTTTGAAGGAGAAGGTACTGCGCCGCCCGCGGCTCCGACCGTAAAGGTGATCAACCTCTCTGTTGGCGATTTTTTTCGCCCGTTTGATCAAGGATTATCTCCGTGGGCGCGCCTGCTGGATTGGCTGTCGTCAAAATATCAGGTTCTGTTCGTAGTGAGCTCTGGCAACATGCCTGCAGACCTTACACTCGCATCTCCCCGCGGCACATTGTCTGGAATGTCAGCACAAGATCGGAACCGCTTAGCATTGGCATCCCTCATGTCTGAGTCCGTTGGCCGCCGACTACTGGCGCCAGCAGAGTCAATTAACGCTGTGACTGTAGGCGCGGTACATGCTGATAATGCAAGGTATGTGCAAGTTGGTGATCGCTATGACTTGTTCCCATCCAGAGGAATTTCTCCCTACTCCTGCATTGGTCACGGATTTCGCCGAGCGGTCAAACCGGATATCGTTATGCCTGGTGGGCGAGCATTGCATCGTGAACGGCTTCCGGGGATGCCGGACGTCACGCAGGTGAGCATAATTAATGGCTCCGCTGCGCCAGGACATCTTGTCGCGGCACCACCCGATACCGGCGGACAAAATACAAAATACACGCGTGGAACCAGCAATGCAACCGCACTGGCAACTCGCGGTGCGGCGCAGGCTCACTCCATAATCGAAGTGCTGAGAGCCGGTAGCCCCGCCAGCCTGCCAGAACGTTTTGATGCAGTATTACTGAAAGCCATGCTGGCGCATGGGGCGGAATGGGGAGATCTCGAAAGTCAAATCCACGATGCACGGCCAGACATTACTGACTGGCGTGAAAAACAAAATCTGGTTACACGATTCATTGGATACGGACTGGCTGATATTGATCGGGCAATCACGTGTACAGAACAACGCGCTACGCTTGTCGGTGTGGGCGAACTGAAAGATGGTGAGGCTCTTGAATTCAAGGTTCCTCTGCCGCCGAGTCTCAGTGCCAAAGTACTGAAGCGCAGACTGACCTTAACGTTGGCTTGGTTAACACCCGTCACTCCTCGCCATGCCAAATATCGCGCCGCTCGATTGTGGATCAAGCCACCTCACGAAAATCTCAGTGTTTCCAGGCAGAACTGTGATTGGCAGCATGTTCAGCGTGGCACGGTACAACATGAGGTCTTCGAAGGTCAAAACGCCGTTGCATTTGTAGACGGAGATGCGCTTGTTTTCAAGGTCAACTGCGCTGAAGACGGAGGGAAATTACTCGCCGCTGTTCCATTTGCGCTTTGCGTTACCCTTGAAGTCGGCGAAGGGGTCAATTTGCCGATCTATCAAGAAATTCAGGAGCGGGTGGGAGTCCGGGTTGGCGTGCAAGGATGACCGGCGACCACAAAACGCGACGCTCTTGGGTCAAATTGAAAATTTCGTGCTGTGGCGATTTTTTGGACACGGGTTCGATTGCGAAAATGGGAATCGAACCCGCGTCCGATTATCGCCATTCGCTCAATGCCAAAATTGCTCCATCCGTACCGGAGCGGCCGCCCATGATTGGTGAAACCCTCAGTATTCCGCACCGGTTTGCGGCGCTCCGAAATCGCTGTACTGACACTGGCGGACACTAGGGGCGACCCCACCACCAATATATCAACGCCAACGGGTCTCCGTTGGCGTTTTTATTTGCGCATTACCGCGTGTTCGCGGATCCTGGCGCGGGTGTTCGCGGACTGCGCGCCATGGTCAAAATGAGCCCTGAGGCCGGTTTCCTCTCTCTCCAGGCCAATATTCTCTCCGCCCCTCCCCGCCGAAAAAGGCTAAAGTCCGCAAAGGGCACTATCCGTTTCCTTATAAATAAAACAGTTACACGCGGACGATTCAAGCAGTTTTGTTTCGGCATTGGTAGACCGAATTCGCCCCGACGCGGAGAGCAGGTAACGAGGATAAATCTTGTTTCCGGGTCTTTGGAAATGGCTCATTGCGCTCGCGGGGTCGGTAATTTGCAGCGAGATATCGACTTTGGTGGGTGTATAAATCAGTTGCAAACTTGTTGTCATTTTGGAACACGTCATGGATACTGAGAAACAACCACCGAAGGCCTACCCAGCTCCACTGGGTGGGATTGAGCCACATACTGGCTTACTGGTCGCGCCGCCCGAAGGTCAGTTGCTCGACAAACTGATGACCATCGAAAACCTTTTACGTTCGATTGAAGATTCATACCTTTATTTCAGCCGAGTTGATGGCTACCAAGATTTTCCGGGTGCGGATCCACACGATGGTCAACAACTACCCGCTGACCAACCAGGAAATCTCGGGGCGAAATTTGAGAAAGCGCCAGAGTATTCCGTCGCTGACTATTATGACCAGTGTCGGGCGAGGACTTATGCCTGCTGTTTCGGACTCGAGAACGCAGACTATCTGTGGAACAATTATGCCAACGGCAGTGAACACGGCAAAGTGGGCATTGTTTTCAACTTCTCCAAATTGCGTGCCCGATTAAATCAGAGCCTTGTACCTGAACAAACCGTACTGACATTCAACGGCATAACCTGCCGCCAAATCTTTTCTGTGAACTATGGTGTCATCGAATATGTCGATTGGGAACGACATCAAGCGAACACCGAACATCTACCAAATCCGATTCAATACACCTATCTTAAGGGAATACAGTTCAGCGATGAAAAGGAATTGCGCGTGTCACTCAGCACGCTCGGCATGGGTCAATTTGCTCTGAACGGCGGCAAAATATTCGAATTTCCTCCGGGCCTATCGATGCAATTCGATTTCCGCGCAGCGTTGATGGATGGGGCAATCCAGCAGCTTCTACTCGCGCCGGACAGTGACGCGGCGTACCTTCACGCAGAACTTGCGAGACTTGGAATTTCACCAGCTACTGATGGCGATGCGTCGATCTGAATCAGCTTTGTGGTGTCATTGCGTCAAGAGCACGCTTTGCCCCCTCGTTTTCAATTATTATGATGGTACAGTAGTGTCCGGTTAAAAATCGAATAAATTCAGTTGGTTAGCGGTGGGTGCTGATTCGGAAATGTACCCATCGGTCTGAAAGGCGCATGAAATCTCAGTTTTCTCAAAAACAGAGACCGATAAAATCTGTAATAAAGTATAGAGCGAGGCTTTCAACTGCAATTCCTTTTTAATAATGGCGATCAGTACATAAGTCGAGATGGCGCACCAAATTTGCGTCTTCACGGCGTTCTCGCTGTTACCCAAAAAATGTTTGATGCGCAAAGGTTGCTTGATCCATTACAGGTCAATAGTTGTTGCGTCCAGTGCATAAACACTGGCGTCAATATCCACAGTCATCGGCGAATCAGCGTACAACTCTCTGGCTCGTACAATCAACCGCTGAGCCAGTGCATGATAGATCCGCCAGTCACGCTGATTGAGGGCATCAGACAACGTGGATCGTGCCGGAATATTCTTCAATCCCATGTGAAACAACTTCGCCCGATTGGCAGTCAGGCAAACTTCAATATCCCGCAACGACTCACGCCAAGTCAGCTGCGCAAATGCCATGATTCGAAACAGATCGGCACAACTCAGAGTTTTCACCCCAGCATCACCACCATGCCGACCGATGATGCGACCGGAATTTTTCCATGGCACAAATTCCATAACCTGCGCAAACAGCGTTTTGCCCACGTTCATGCTTAACCCCAAGTTCAATAAACCGGAGATTATCGCAAATGGCTAATTTCAAATTCAAATCGTGGACACCTCTAAAACCACCAAAACCACCAAAACCCGCTCCAGAATTGGCTTTGCTGGCTTTACCTAGTAATTTAACCGCACAATAGTGGTTTTTTATTTATCCTCATTCAAATTGACAACTATGAATTTACTGAAACTGAAACATGTCCTCGCCCTGTATCAGGAAGGCAGTTTTGTCAAAGCCGCTTCCAGAGTTAATCTGACTCAATCTGCTCTGTCCAGAAGTATTCAGTCGCTTGAACAGGAACTGGAATTAACTCTGTTTGAACGAACCAGCCATGGCGTCGTCCCTACCGCTACTGGCCGGCAATTCATTGAACGGGCACATGAGCTCATGCATACCGTCAATGGATTCGAGCATGACATGCGCTCATTACGTGGCGGCATATCTGGCAAATTGAGTTTTGGTATGGGTCCGGTTCCATCCAGCAGCTATTTAACGGAAGGCCTGGTGAGAATTGTGCATGAATTTCCCGATTTGCAATTATCGGTCGAGATCAACGACACAGCGACTCTGGCAGATCATGTCCGCTCTGAACGAATTGAATTTTTCATTGCCGACCCGCGCACGTTAGGCGAGCTGCATGAATTTAAAATTACCCCGTTCGCGCAACAAATCGGTATTCTCTGTTGCCGGGCAAATCATCCTCTGCTTGAGTCAAACGCACATAAACTGACAGATTTTGATATTGCCTCGATCTATCTACCTCCCGTAAATTTTCTTCCTCAGGCGCTCAGAGCGTTGCTGCAACCCCAAAAACGCGGTAACACTGAGCGATCCCCGCAAACATTAAGTTGCGACAGCGTTGAAGTGATTAAAAATGTCGTACTGAACAGCGATCTGTTGTTACTGACAACCAGCAGCGCCGTTCAAAAAGAGCTTGCCAATGGCGAATTAGTCCTGCTGCCGGTCCCGGAAATGGAGCAGGCCAGCGTTGCAATGAACGTTATCTCACTCAGTAGCCGCAGCCTTTCACCCGCCGCAGCAAAGGTTATCAAGGTGCTGCAGGATATCAGCGATTCCCTGCACAGTAAGTAACGCCCACTTCAGGATAGCAACCGAGTCTGTTTCCGACCGGATCATCACGATGGGCGGTCCGGATTAATTTCGCCGTGCCGGTTGCTCCTTACTGTCAGCCGTGGCCGGCACCAATAACGCCGCCAGCGCCGGTATCATCACAATCGCACCGATCATGTTCCATAAGAACATAAAGGTCAGCAACAGCCCCATGTCGGCCTGAAACTTGATGTCCGACCAGACCCAGGTCAACACGCCCAGCGACAGCGTCACGCCGGTCAGCGCCACTGCGGCACCGGTACTTTTCAGTGTCTCGAAATACGCTTCTTTGAGTGCCAGTCCCTGATCTAAAAAATGCTCCAGCCGATTGTAAATGTAGATCCCGTAATCCACCCCGATACCGATACCCAATGCGATCACCGGCAGCGTCGCCACTTTTACACCAAGCCCGAGTTTGGCCATGATCGCTTCGCACAACGCCGAAGTGATGTAGAGCGGCAGCATGATGCACAGCGTGACACGCCAGGACCGGAACTCCCACAGCACCAGCAACGCCACCATCGCATACACCAGAATCAACATCCGCGCTTCGGCCTGTTTGATCACAATATTGGTCGCTGCTTCGATTCCGGAATTGCCGGCGGCCAGCATGAATTGGGCGGTGCTGTCGTTGTTATCGGCAGCGAAATTCTCACAGGCCTGCACAATGCGCGTCAGGGTGTCGGCTTTATGATCTGTTAAAAAAATCAGCACCGGCAACATGGAACAATCATTGCTGTACAACTCAGACGGCAACATGCGATGCGCCGCATTCGATACAAAGCGATTGCGTGACAGTGCCTGCCAGCGCAGGTCGCCACCATTGGTACTGGCGATAACTTTTTTCATGACAGAGAACAGCGAAACGGTCGATTCCACGCCGGGAACATTTTCCATTTCCCATTGAAACCGATCCACCACCGAGGCCACAGGATAGGTGCCACAATCATTCGGTGCCGTTTTGACCATGACCACGAACACGTCCGGACTGGTTGAGTAATGCGCGCTGATATAGCTGTTGTCGCGGTTGTAACGCGATTGCGGACGCAATTCCGGCGCACCGGGATCCAGGTCACCTATTTTCAGATCACGGCTCATCGACCAGGCTGCACCAAACACCAGCAACGCCATGACCACGGCCAGGCGCGCAAAGCGTGGTTCGGCAAACCGTGACAGAAAGTGCGCAATCCTGTATTGGCCGCCCTGTTTGCGCGCCTGATGGCGCAGGCACGCGTCAGAGACGCCCACATAGGACATCAACACCGGCAGCAAAAACATTTTGGTCAGAATGATGACGGCAACACCGATACTGGCGCTGATCGCCAGTTCCTGAATCACACCGATTTTAATCACCAGCAAAGTTGAGAATCCAACAGCATCACACAGCAGAGCAATGCAACCCGGAATAAACAACTGACGGAAGGTCAGTTTCGCTGTATCCATGTTGGAGCTGCCGGACAGTCGCGCTGTGGCCATGGTGTTGATATTTTGCACGGCATGACTGACGCCGATGGCAAACGTCAGGAACGGCACCAGTATCGAATACGGATCCAGCCCGAATCCAACCATATGCACGATGCCGAGTTGCCACACTACCGCCAGACTGCAACAGAATATCGTCACCAGGGTACTGCGCCAGCAACGTGAATACCACAGCAGCAGAACGACTGTGAGCAAAAAGGTAATGGCAAAGAACAGTCCGATCGCGCGGGCACCATGAATCAGATCACCCACCACCTTGGCAAAACCGGTGATATGAATCCGGATGCCATTGGATTCATACTTGTGGCGTACCAGTGTTTCCAACCGCTCCGAGAACAGGCCGTAATCGAGCTTTTGGCCGGTTTCAGGATCGGTTTCCAGCAACGGAATCAGAACGATAGAGGAATGCGCATCGGCAGAGACCAGACTGCCGATTCGGCCCGAACGGGTCACATTGGTGCGGACCTTATCGATTTTTTCAGGTGAACCGTCGAACCCTTCCGGAATGATCTGGCCGCCCGTCATACCGGCCTCAGTGACTTCCATCCAGTTGACATTCGGCGTCCACAGCGACTTTAAATTGCCGCGATCGACACCGGGAATGTAAAACACTTCGTCAGTAATCTTCTTTAACGTGTCCAAATAATTCTGGTTATAGATGTCGCCCTGCGTGTCTTCCACCGCAATACGCACGACGTTACCGAGCGGGCGTAGTTCGTTTTCATACTTCAGGTAATTGGCGATGAATGGATGGTAGACCGGCACCATTTTCTGAAAACTGGCATCCGGCCGCAACTTCGATGCCTGATAGCCAAGCAGCATTGTTGCCAGCAAAAAGAACATCAGTACCGATATGCGATAGCCAAATAAGCGTCGCTCCAGAAAGCGTTCCACAATACTGACTTTGTCATGAATCTTATTGTCGTGTTCGGAAAAATCAGACGTTGTCTCGTTGGTTCTCATGGATTGACCTTTCCGGGATGCGCGGCATTATTGCCAGCATGTTCATTCGCTGACGATATCGCATGCGAACCGCCTGATCCCGCCATAATTGCCTTGTCGCCGCTCGCTGATTGCAGCGCGCCAGCTATCGACAGACCGCTACCTGGCTGAATCAGATGAAATTCTCTGACCTGCTGATCGCTGCGCAGGATGCTGCCATCCTGTCCAACCAGTTGAACGCTGCCATCCTTCAGAATCGTGCCGGCCACCAGATTTTTTTTGGTTACGCTGGCCAGCTCGGTCCAGTGTTTTTCTTCAGCATCACTTTGAAAAATATGGCCACCAAAACCGAAGGCCAGCAATTTCTCAGCGCCTTTGCCGGCAGGAATGCCAAGTACGCCAAACAATTGTCCCTGATATCCGGTATCCAAAGTCTGCCAGGTGGTGCCGTGATCGGCACAGCGATACACCTTGCCGGCTTCACCCGCAATAACAAGCGCGCCAGAAGGCGTGCTGCCGATGGCGTTGTAATGCAGCCCTTGCGGATTATTCAATCGCAGCGCCAATGATTCCCAATGTGAACCGGCATCTGCAGTATGAAAAATTTGCCCGTAGGACCCAACTACAAATCCTTCTTTATCATCGTTGAACCAGACTCCCAGCAATGGTCGGGACGGTCCGAATTTCATGCCTGCCTCAACCTCTGCCAAAGCGTTTTGTGCATCAGTAACAGCGCGCTGTGCGTCCACTTTGCCAGACGCCTGTGCCTTGCTCAGCAATTCATTTGCATGGTCCAGCCTGATTTGCGCCTCTGTTTGCATCAGTCTGTTGGCCTCATTGCCATCGAACTGCCTGGTCCAGCTGGAACCACCAGTGGTACTGTGCAGTATCACGCCATCGTGACCTACTGCCCAGCCAGTTAATGGTTGCGGAAAATACGCAGCAGTCAGCGTAACCGATACCGGAACCCGGGCCTGAATCCAGTGCGCACCCTGATCGTCCGAATAAACGATGATGCCATGTTCACCAACGGCAACCAGACGCGATCCGGCGCGCACGACATTCAATAATAAGGCGCGGCTTGCCTTTTGGGACATCAACGCAGGATTGTCGAGCGCGTCGACTGCACTGCGCGCCTGGCCTGGAAGCATCAGCATTGAAAATAAACTTAACAAAACAAAGAAAGAGCCCGCTTGCTTTTTTCCCATCAGATTCTTGACCATTTTTTACCAATCCATTTCAAAGGACCACAGTACCAGCCTGCACTTTTCGGAAAACAATAAAAACGCCCCTCAACACAGAGGGGCAAAAACTGCACTTGGAAAACTGTTGGCTTGATCAGTTACTCAGTCGACGTAAATTATCGGCAGAAAAATAGCTGGAATCCAGTTTCAGATTAAACCGTATGGGCTTTTCCTGATTGGTCAATCCGGTAACCAGATAACGACGCGACTGCAGATCATAAATCGCTTCACAGGCCGTCCAGGCGGTCGGAACATCGTAAAACTGCACGGAGTCAATTTCATGCACGCGCCATAATTCGCCACGTCCATCGTAGGAATCGGTGTGCGCAACCTGCCAGCTGTCTTCATCCACATAGAAGGCCCGTTTGGCATAAATGTGACGCTTGCCGGCTTTCAGCGTCGCTTCCACTACCCAAACCCGATGTGATTCATAACGGACCAGATCCTGATTCAGATGGCCGGGGCGCACCAGATCAACATATTTAACGTTCTTGGAAGACATCTTGAAATTATTGTAGGCAATGTACATTTCTTTCTTGCCGATCAATTTCCAGTCATAGCGGTCAGGAGCACCGTTGAAGCCGTCATAATCATCCGTGGTACGCAAGCCATCCGAGCCCAGACCTGGCGAATCGTAGGACACATCCGGCGCGCGCATGACGCGGCGCTGACCCGGGTTATACACCCAGGCCTGGCGTGACTCTCTGACCTGATCGATCGGATCAATCACCAGCAGTGATTCACCGGCGACACTGGATGGGCCGGTAATCATGGCCAGATAAGAAAACAGACGGTTCGGTTCCGGATTGGGTTCAGCTGACGCCATTAAAAAATTTTCTTTCTCGGTCACTGGTGTAAATGCACCATTGGCCAATACCGGAAAGCCGGCTGAATAGCGTTCAAAACTGCCACCACGATAGCGGAACAGGTGATTCCAGATGATCTCGACACCGGTTTTGGGTATGGGAAACGGCAGGTTCGAATGCACCACATTTTTCACCGCGTTGCCACCATCGGACAATTGCGCCTTGCCTGCTTCGGCTTTGGCATTGTCATAGACACTTTGCGGGTAGCCTGCCGTGCGATGGCTGGGGTAGATATTCATTTTATAGTCAGGAAAATGCTTCATCATTTCCATTTGACCCGGTGCGAGCTTATCCTTGTACTGCGCCATGTTGGCCGCAGTAATGGTCAGCAACGGCTTTTCACCGGCAAACGGATCAGCGTAGCCATTCTTGGGATTGAAGTCCGCAGGCGCCTTGATCAAACCACCTTCCCAGACTGGAATGCTGCCGTCGGCACTGGCTGCTTTCTCAGCACCCATCGGCGTCAAATCCTTGCCAAGACGGTCGAATTCGGTACCGGCCAGAACCGGTACGGAAATCACGGAAATACAGGCCAGAGCCATCAGGGTAACCAACGGCTTGCTGTCAAATTTATTTATTTTCATTGAAACGTCTCCAGATATATTAGAAATGAACGCCGACCAGCGCTGCAATGTTGTCACGGTCATTCATCGTGTCATACATCGCATTGTGATTAAAGGTTGTGTAAGCGATCTGCGCGTAATATTTATTCATGTACTCGGTGCGCACTACCACGCCCAGGGTATGCCGGTGTTCCAGGAACAGACCGTCGCCCGACGTACCGTGCACGTCCTGCGACCAGAACAGACGCGGTTTCAGATTCCAGCCAAGCGCCACATCCGGATAGTTCATCTCGGCCATCATGCGGTAGCCCCAAGCGGAAGCCGTATCAAAGCCTGCTACGGCACAGTACGAGGGATTGGCATTGAGCTTGGCGCAGGCCACCGGATTGGTGGTGGCGTAGCCATAAGTGAAGCCACGACCATAGCGGATCGCCCCCGGGGTGTCGGCATTCTCAATACCACTCCAATGCTGCGCACCAATTTCACCAACCAGTGTCAATGAATCCGCGCCGGCCACCTGTGAGAATATCTTGGTGGTATTCATCTGAATCTGCGCCTTGTCATGCAGATCGAAGCCTTTGAGCAGGCTGCCGTTCGGCTGGCTGGCATACCCGGCCAGCGGTCCGGCATTCGCTTTCAGAAACGCGCCGCTTGCCCCCAGTGCCGGCGGCAAATTGCCCATCAGGTCACCAATGACCATATCAGCCGGATTGAACTGCACCGGAACACCCACGGTATAACTGGCCTCGCCCGCCAGCGACCAGCCACCCACTTCAGTTGCGGCTGACAGCCCGAATTCTTTCAGAGTTGGTGCCGAATAATCCCAGCCGCCCGACAGAGGTGAAACCAGCGGATATAAACCGCCCAGCGAGGTAGCCGCTGCCGCGGCCTGCCTGGCTCCGGCAGTCAGGGCTGCGGCCTGTGCGGCATTGCCAGCCGCTGACGCTGCTGCCGCACCTTGTGCTGCGGCCGTGGCTTTTTGGGTAAGGCCACCAACTGCCGCCAGCAGCGCGGAAGGCGGCTTTCCATTGAACGTACCGGAAAACAGGGATGAGGTATTGGGATTGCCGATGCGGTAGAAATCCAGCATCGGAGAGCGCTGATTGAACGCGGCAGCATAAACTCCGAAATCGATACTGGAGGTCGGTTCAAAATAATGCACGGACAAGCCAACCTGACCGCTGTTCTTCGGATCAAGGTCCGGTATGGCTCCCACCCCGAAATTCGGATGATAACCAGGCATACCGATCGCCGTCATCAACGGATTCAGCGGAGTCAGACCGCTGAGCTGACCATACTGATTCACACCGGTTGAATCACCCAGCAGCACCGGCGACGAACTGCTGCAGTTGTAGACATCGCTGGGCGACCAGTAAGTACCGCAACCGTCCGCCACATTTTTAACCGCCATGAACTGATAAAAACCTTCCAGACTGACGCCGCCACCCAGGCCCCAGTTGGCACTGATCTGCGGAATTGGCAGCAGGATATCCTTGACGGTCGTGCCAACCTGATGGGCAGCCACCACATTAAACGCGCCAAACTGATTAATGCCGGGAATAAATAAACTCTCGCCCCAGTTCACCACCTGGTTACCCAGCTTGACTGTCAGCGGTTTGCCCTCGACCGGTTCGAACAGGCCAAACACGTAAGCGTTGTCCAGCGTTACGCCAGAAAATTTGGAGAGCGGATAAAAGCCGTTGTCGTTCAACCTGGAGTTCGGCACGTAACCGTTATTGGAAGAACCAACCGGTACCTTGCGGTTTTCCAGCGTGTAGTCGTACCAGGTCCGCGCACCCAGCACTAAACCGAGATTGTCATGCTTGAGCTGAACTTCGCCGCTCAGGTTGAACGGTGTCGAAAACGGATCGCCTTTACCGAAATTCAGGTCGCCATTCTGATTACCGTCACCACCGCTGCCGCCGTAAACTTTACTGTACAACGCAGGATTGGTGTTGGTGGTGCGCCAGCTGTTACCCAGCGACATATCGAGCGACCATTGTCCCTGATCGCCATTGTCCAGAGTAAAACTCTCGGCCGCAGCCTGCGCTGCATATCCCGCACTGAGCGTCAGCATTGCAATGTTGCAGGCCTTCACCAATGCGCCTGGTTTGCGCGGCATTGGTGTTGGTTGGCCCCCCTGTTTCTTTGCGTTTTTCATTCAGTCTCCTGTTTATAGTATTTACAACTGGTTTTACGGTTGTCTTGCGGCGTAATATTTCCGCATTCAAAAATTGCCAAATTGCAACCGATCGTGCTTTTTATTTTTTGATCTGGGAAGTCTCTCATTTGCAACTAAATGCGGCAATTGCATTTTTTTCTCAATAGCGATGAGTTTTACGCATACACACACCAATTATTTACTGCCAACCTCCGTATTCAGCGTTGTATGTATCGTTAAAACACAACGAATTGTTGGTGTACGGTCAAGTTCAGTGGACTTAGAACGCCAATCATTCTTATAAATCGTCATAAAAATAGACATTATCTATTCATAGAATGCATAGAAATCGCATTTACAATGCATTGGACATCATGACTGAGGACGTTTAGTCTTGCTGGCAAACAGACCAATGGAGACAAAGTCATGACGAATAAAATGCAATTTGACGAATTTGATTATGTGATTGTGGGCGGCGGTTCCGCTGGTTGCACGCTGGCTGCACGCCTGTCGGAAGACCGTCTGGTCAGCGTGTGTTTATTGGAAGCAGGCGCGCCGGACAGCAGCGTGTTGATTCATGCACCGGCTGGTGTGGTGGCCATGGTGCCAACCAAGATCAATAACTATGCTTATGAAACCGTGCCCCAACCTGGCCTGAATGGGCGCAAGGGGTATCAGCCGCGCGGAAAAACCCTGGGTGGCTCCAGCTCCATCAATGCCATGCTGTATGTTCGCGGTAATGCGTGGGACTACAATCATTGGGCGGCATTGGGCAATCACGGATGGAGTTATCAGGATGTGCTGCCCTTTTTCAAACGTGCCGAAAACAATGAGCAGATTCACAATGAATATCATGGTCAGGGTGGACCATTGAACGTCAGCTATCCACGCCACGACAGTCCGATGAGTCAGCTGTTCATTAAAGCGGCAGCGTCAAAAGGAATTTCCTTCAATCCTGACTATAACGGCGCCAGCCAGGAAGGTTCTTTTTTATATCAGGTCACACATATCAATGGTGAGCGGTGCAGTGCGGCCAAAGCGTATCTGACACCCAATTTGTCGCGTCCAAATTTGACGGTGCTGACTAACACGGTATCCGCACAGGTTTTGATCGAAAACAAACGTGCGTACGGGGTCAGTTTTTATCAGGGCAATCAACTTAAACAGGTACGCGCAAAACGGGAAGTGATTGTATGTGCCGGCACTTTTGGCACACCGCAATTGCTGCAACTGTCCGGAATCGGTGATGCGGCAGAATTGCAGAAAATGGGAATTCCAGTCATCCATAATCTGCCCGGTGTCGGGAAAAATCTGCAGGATCACATCGATTATATCCAGAGCTGGCGCACTGATTCAGCTACCGAAACCATCGGTGTATCACTGCGCGGCAGCGCCAGAATTACCAAAGGTATCTTCGAATGGAAGAATAAGCGCACGGGTGTGATTACCAGTCCGTTCGCAACCGCCGGCGCATTTTTCAAATCCTCGCCAGAGCTGGAAATACCCGATCTGCAGCTGGTATTTGTGATTGCGCTGGTTGACAATCATGCCCGCACCCAACATCTGGGGCATGGCATATCCTGTCACGTTGACGTACTGCGTCCATTCAGCCGTGGCGAGGTCGGACTCAACAGCCTTGATCCGCGCGATGCGCCCAAAATCGATCCAAAATTTCTTTCAGACGAGCGTGACGCGCAATTACTGGTAAAAGGTGGACAACTCCAGCAGGCAATTATGGAGTCCGCACCGTTTGATGCGGTCCGAGGCAAAATGCTTTATCCGACCAGCATTGACAATCCGGCTCAGATGCTGGAAGACATACGCAACCGGTCAGACACCCAATACCATCCGGTCGGCACATGCAAAATGGGACCGGCGTCCGATCCGATGGCTGTGGTCGACGCCTGCCTGAAAGTACACGGAATCGAACAGTTGCGCGTGGTCGACGGATCCATCATGCCGACCATTGTCGGCGGCAATACCAACGCACCGACCATCATGATTGCTGAAAAAGCGGCTGATCTGATCAGATCCGGTCAATGAACCCATCAAAAATTTACCTGAAAATATGAAACCTCTTTTGAAAAAATCCAGTCTCCCGATTCTTGTTGCTGCCGTGGTATTCGTAGCAGGATGCAGTAAAAATGCCGGTATCGGTGGCGTGCCTGGCAGTGCCACTGAAACCACACTGAAAGCCAACCGGCAATTTGCCGAACAACTCCAGCTGGACGATCAGCAGGATTTTGCCGATGCAAAGCGTGGACTGATCGCCCGTCCTGCCGGGAAAATCCTGACCGATGACGGCAGTGTACTGGTTGATTTTGATGCCTTTCAGTTCGAGCAGGGCAAAGCGCCAGACACCGTCAATCCGAGTCTGTGGCGTCATGCCAGGCTCAACGCCGAGATCGGCTTATTTAAAGTTACCGACGGCATCTACCAGCTGCGCGGCTTTGATGTCGCCAACATGACGCTGATCGACGGACAAAGCGGCTGGATTGTCATCGACACGCTCACCTGTCGGGAAAGTGCCACAGCCGCACTGGCTTTTGCACGCCAGCATTTGGGCAACAAAGCCATTTCGGCAATCATATTCAGTCACAGCCATATCGATCATTTCGGTGGCGCGCTGGGCATCATTACGCCACAAGAAGTGGCGGCGCGAAAAATTCCGGTGATCGCTTCAGAAGGATTCATGCAGGAAGCGACCAGTGAAAATATCATGGTTGGCACAGCAATGGGACGGCGTTCCAGTTACCAGTTCGGCAAAGACCTGCAACGGTCTGCCACCGGCATGGTTGATACCGGACTGGGCAAAGGGGTTGCCTATGGCAATTTCGGCATTCTTCCTCCTAACGTAATCATCAATCAGCCTACTCAGGAAATGCTGGTTGACGGAGTGCGGATTATTTTTCACAACGTCCCGGGAGCGGAAGCGCCTGCCGAAATGACCTTTTCAATTCCGGATAAAAAAGCGTATGGCGGCGCAGAAAATCTGGCCCAGACCATGCACAATCTATTACCGGTGCGCGGAGCAAAAGCGCGCGACGCATTGCGCTGGGCGGACTATATGCAGCAGGCTCTCGAGCAAAGCGCTGATGCCGAAGTCTATTTTGGCCAGCACAACTGGCCAATGTGGGGGCACGAGCGCATCGCCGAATTCATTACCAAACATCGCGATGTCTATAAGTACACGCACGATCAGTCCGTGCGCCTGATCAACGCCGGGTATACACCGCGCGAAATTGCCGACATGGTTCAGTTGCCAAAATCGCTGTCCTCCTATCTGGGCACACGCGGGTACTACGGCGACCTGCGCCACAATGTCAAAGCGGTATACCAGTTCTATCTCGGCGCCTACGACGGCAATCCTGCCAACCTGAATCCCCTGCCCCCCCAGGATTCGGCCAAACACTATATCGAACTGGCCGGTGGTGTGGACAAGGTGATCGCTGCCGCACAGACCGCTTTTGACAAGGGTGATTATCGCTGGACCACAGAGTTACTGAATCATGCGGTGCTGGGTGCTCCGGACAACAAAAGTGCCAAAGAATTACTGGCTCGCACCTATGATCAAATGGGTTATATGTCGGAAGCCGCAACCTGGCGCAACAGTTACCTTACTGCGGCAGCCGAATTGCGCAACGGACCACCCGCCAAGGGAATTAACCGGGCCAGTTTCAGTGAAATGCTGATACAGACCCCAACCGAACGGTTTCTTGAAGCGATGGCCGCAGGCTTGGACGGACCGGCAGCCGACGGCAAAACCTTCAGAATCAACATGATCCTGTCCGATACAAAAGAGTGCTATGTACTTTGGCTCGAGAACGCTGTGCTGCATTTCAAAAAATCGGCACCGGAGCCGAATGCCAATGCCACACTGACTTTGACCAAGACCATTTTTATCAAAATGATGACGGGTACTGCAGGTATCAAAGATACCTTGTTCAGCGACGACCTGAAGGTGGATGGCAGCAAACTCGATCTGGTCCGGTTTTTCAGCCTGATCGATAAGGCGCCGGGTACCTTTGCCATTGTGACCAGCAAATAATGCAATGAAAGGGGCGACAATGAAGTGCAAACCACTTTCGGTTGCAACAGTTCTTGCCGCCTTATTGCTGGCAACAACAGCCTGGGCAACGCAGACACCACCGGTGCGACCCAATATTGTGTTGATCCTTATTGATGACGCCGGATTCAGCGATTTTGGTTCGTATGGCAGTGAAATTCAGACTCCCAATATCGATCAAATTGCAAAAGCCGGGGTGCGCTTCACCAACTTTCATACCGCCTCCACCTGTGAATCATCGCGCTCCATGATGCATACTGGCATTGATCATCATCGCGCCGGTGCCGGCACGCTAAAAGTGGTACTTGCTGAAAACCAGAAAGGCAAACCTGGCTATGAAGGCTATCTCAGCGACGCTGCCTACAGTCTCGGACAACTAATGCACGATGGTGGCTCCGCAACCTATTTTGCCGGCAAATGGAATCTTGGTGATGGTGTTGAGCGTTCCCCCGGGGCGAAAGGATGGGACCGCTATATATCACTGGAACAAACCGGTGCGGACAATTATGAAGCCAAGGTGTATGCACCCTTGAATATGGAGGCAGTCTGGTGGGAAGATGGCCGACGTGCCAAACTGCCTGAAAACTTTTTTTCTACCCGACACTACGTCGACAAGATGATTCAATTCATCGACGAGGGAAAAGCCGCCAACAAGCCATTTTTTTCCATCATTGCATTTCAGGCAGTGCATTCGCCATTGCAGGCACCCGAGGTTGACATCAACAAGTACCGGCATCGTTATGATGCGGGTTGGGAGACCATACGCTCGCAGAGGTATCAACGTCAGATTCAAATGGGACTGATCCCGGACGGATTAAAATTACCGCGGTCCGTGCTCGCCAAAACATGGACCGATCTCAGCACACGAGACCAACTCCTGTACGCAAAAAAAATGGCGGTGTTCGCTGGCATGATGGACAATGCGGATCAACATATTGGTCGATTTCGTGACCATCTGAAACAGATCGGTCGCCTCGACAATACTGTTTTTATTGTCATGTCGGATAACGGCGCAGATCCCTATGAGCTCAACAATCTCAGTCTGCCTTTTAAATTATGGTACCGGGTCAATTTTGCCCTGGGCATTGATACGCTCGGTCAAAAGGGAAGTTACGTTCACTATGGACAGGATTGGGCAGAAGTGTCGAACACGCCATTTGCCATGTTCAAGGGTACTTCCGGCGAGGGTGGAATGCGAGTTCCGTTCATTATCAATGTTCCGCACCACATCAAAGCAGGAAGCATCACCAATCAATTTGCCTATATGACTGATTTCTTTCCAACCGTTCTTGATATTGCCGGAATTGCTGTGCCGGGGACTGACTACAAAGGAAAAAAATTCATACCACCAACCGGGAAGAGCCTGCTGCCGTTTTTGGAAGGCGAAACTCCTGCGATTCATGGTGCAAACGAGGCATTCGGATTTGAAGGCACCGGATCCGAAGCGCTGTTGAAAGGTGATTATAAAATTGAGCGCAATGGACCACCGTATGGAGATGGACGCTGGCATCTTTATAATTTACGTATCAATCCACTCGAGTCCGTGGATCTTGCCAGTGCTGAACCTGCCATTTTCAGTCAACTGCGTTCAGACTATGCAAGCTATTTAAAGAACAATGGCGTTATCCTGCCTCCTTCCGACTACTCTGCGGTAAAACAGGTTCTGATCAACAATTGGCCGGTGCTGATATACCAGATGAAATGGGTCATTGCCGGGGCGATTGCCTTTTTGTTGACTGCACTGGTATTGCTGACATATGGCGTTCAGAATTATCGGCGCAAAAAATCCAAAGTACGATCTGCTGCACGAACTTAAATTTATCCGGCCGTCGCTATGATCAGCTTAAAAAATTACTTCCGAAAACCATCGGTGCAAATTGTGTTTGCCATGACGGTTACTCTTTTAGCAATCGGCTTTGCAACCATGTGGCCATCGGCACCGCGTATGACTTCGAAGCGAACCCAAGCGCCAACTGCTCACTTCCTTGGTTCACAGACCTGCACGCAATGTCATCAGGCCGAATACCACGCATGGACAGGATCGCACCATGAACTGGCCATGCAACCGGCATCTGATTCAAGTGTGTTGGCGCCATTCCACGGAGAACAATTTTCTGAAGACGGTATTACTTCCGTTTTTGTCCGGCGTAACGGTCATTTTTACGTAACCACCGAAGGGAAAAATGGCAAGATGCACGAGTTTGAAGTTGCCTACACGTTCGGACTTGCCCCGCTTCAGCAATACCTGATTCCCATGCCGGATGGTGCCATGCAGGCGCTGACCATTGCCTGGGATTCCCGGCCCCGCCAGCAGGGAGGTCAGCGCTGGTTTGCCCTGCAGGCAGGTCTGCACATCCATGCCGGGAACGAGATGCACTGGACGGGCCGGCAAAATAACTGGAATTTCATGTGCGCCGAATGCCACATGACGCAGTTCAAAAAAAATTACGACGCACAGACCCGCACTTACAGCAGCAGTTGGTCGGCCCTCAATGTTGGCTGTGAAGCCTGTCACGGACCAGGATCCAACCATGTCTCATGGGCCGGCCTGTCGAATTCACTCCGTCAGGAAGATGGCAACAAAGGATTGATGTCGCTATTCAATGAACGCAATGGAGTCAAGTGGAGCATCCAACCTGACAGTGGCAATGCCAAATCAGAACAAACGCCATTGTCAATGCGTAAGGAAGTCGAGATGTGTGCACGCTGCCACTCCCGACGAAGTCAGATCAGTGATGACTATCATGCTGAACAATCCCTGCTTAATACCCACCTGCCTGCGCTGCTGGAAAATAGTCTGTTCTGGAATGACGGGCAAATGAAAGAAGAGGTCTATAACCATGCTTCTTTCGAGCAAAGCAAAATGTATCGCAAGGGAGTTACCTGCAGTGACTGCCATGATCCCCATTCGCAACGACTCCGACTGCCGGGCAATCAGACCTGCCTGCAGTGTCATTTATCCACAAAATATGACTCAACCAGCCACCATTTTCACACCGCATCATCCCCAGGCGCGAGTTGTGCTGCGTGCCACATGCCAACGACGACTTATATGTCGATTGATCCGCGTCATGATCACAGTATCCGGGTGCCACGTCCCGATCTGTCGCTGTCCAACGGCATCCCCAACGCCTGCAACAAATGCCACACCGATAAAACAGTTCAGTGGGCTGCAGATGCCGCACTGCGCTGGTACCCGCAGTTAACCCGGCGCGCGCCTGAGCTTGCTGCGGTATTAATGTCCGGTCAAAAATTGGACCGCGACGCAATTACAATGCTGAATAACGTCATGGCCGATCCAAAACAGTCTTCAATTGTGCGCGCCACGGCATTGTCACGTATTCCGACAGGTGTCAGCACGGAACGGACTGTTGCCATGCTTTTGGATAAAGACCCGTTGCTAAGAATGACCGCCATTGAAGCCTGTTCCGGCATGCCTGAAGAATTTCGTGCGGTTTGGCTTCGTCCGCTCTTAAGTGATCCAGTCAAAGGTGTACGTATTTCGGCAGCCCGCTGGTTGGCTGGAGTATTCACGGCAGACTGGAACGAGTCGGACAAAAACTCGTTAGTCGCAGCTGAAAAAGAGTATGTTGCAGTTCAATATTTCAATGCTGACAGACCGGAGGCCTACAATAATCTGGCCACTTTTTATGCTGATCAACAAGACTGGGGAAATGCAGAATCCGCGTCAAAGATCGCTATCGAAATGGATCCGTCCGGAGCGGTGTCACGACTGAATTTGGCTGACATTTACCGCTCGCAGGGCAAAGAGAAGAATGCGCAGAAAGTGCTGCAGCAAGTGATCAGGACCGACCCAAAAAACGCGCTGGCACAACACGCGCTGGGATTATCACTGATCAGACAGAAACATACGGCACAGGCACTGACATATCTGCATGAGGCGACTCAGTTGGAGCCAGACAATACACACTTTGCCTTTGTCTACACCTTAGCTCTCGGAAGTAATGGTAATCATGTCAGGGCTATTGCCGAGTGGGAGCGTGCAATTAAGGATCACCCGGCTGACCAGGAGTTACTGTCCATTTGTCGTCGCAAAGAGTGGAATCAAGTACCGCAATGTGTTGCAGTTGCTGGCCGATTGTGAGCCCCGCCAATTTTGGCCAGCGAAGGGTCATTTTTATCGGTCAGAGTTCGAAGAAAATAACACACAACCAATCTAACCTGCAGCCCCAAAAACATTTGCACGTCAATCAATCGCTTGCTTTAATTTAAAATATGTGTAGCATTTGAAAAAAATTTAAACTTGAAAAGAGATGCCATGGAGACTGTACGACACTGGGTAAAAGAATACCCTGCCGGTGTACCTGAAAAGATAGATCAGAACCGTTATCAATCGGTAACCCAGATGTTTGACGAGGCCTGCCGCAAGTATGAAAATTTGCCATCCTTTTCCAATATGGGGCAGGTGCTCACCTACAGGGAACTTGATCAACAGGCTGAGGCGTTTGCGGCTTTTCTGCAATCACTGCCCGGGATGGACCCTGGCGAGCGTATTGCCATCATGCTGCCAAATCTGATCCAGTATCCCATCGCCATTTTCGGTGCATTGCGAGCCGGACTGGTTGTTGTTAATGTCAATCCGCTCTATACCGAACGCGAGCTTGAACATCAGTTGAAAGATTCGGGCGCGCGGGCAATTCTGGTGCTGGAAAATTTTGCCTCCAAAGTCGCAGCTGTGCTGCCGGCAACTGAACTCAAACACGTTTTCGTGACCGAGGTGGGCGACATGTTCGATCGACACAAACGCGTGCTGACCAACTTCGCGGTAAAGCGTGTCAAAAAGATGGTACCTGACTGGAAAATCAGGAATGCTGTGCAATTTTTGTCGGCGCTGTCGCTGGGTCGCAAAATGCAGCGCACAACGATTCGGGCAAGCGCCGACGATATCGCCTTTTTGCAGTATACCGGCGGAACGACAGGTGTATCGAAAGGCGTCATCCTGAGTCACGCCAACATCGTGGCGAACGTTTTGCAGTGCGGTTCATGGATCGGCGCAACCTTGCGCGAAAGGGAAGAAATCGTCCTTACGCCACTGCCGCTCTATCACGTTTTCTCGCTGGTGGCCAACTGCCTGACATTCCTGAGAATCGGCGGACACAACATACTCATCTCCAACCCGAAGGATTTGGCTGCGTTCGTCAAGACCATGCGCAGCGTTCCGTGGACGGTCATGACCGGAGTTAACACGCTGTTCAATGCGCTCACGGTGACTCCCGGCTTCGGACCGGACTGCGCGCGTTCTGCCAAAATGTCCATCGGCGGCGGCGCAGCAATGTTGCGCCCGGTCATGGAGAGCTGGACAGCGCTGACCAATGCTCCCCTGGTCGAGGGCTATGGACTCAGCGAGAGTACTGCCGGAGTCTGCATCAATCCGCCGCACCAGGCCCGACTGGGCTCGGTGGGTGTTCCCTTGCCTTCAACCGAAGTGCAAATTCGTGATGACGAAGGCAATCTGTGCGCACCGGGCCAAGAAGGTGAAATCGAAGTGCGCGGGCCACAGATAATGAGGGGTTACTGGGGCCGCCCTGCCGACACTGCCGAGGTGCTGTCAGCCGATGGCTGGCTCAAGACCGGGGACATCGGTACCATGGGGCCCGACGGCTGGGTAGCGATCACTGACCGGAAAAAGGACATGATCATCGTATCGGGATTCAACGTCTATCCGGCCGAAATCGAGGCTGTGGTGTCGACCCACCCTGGCGTGATGGAGGCCGCAGTGATTGGTGTGGCGGACGAACAATCGGGCGAGGCAGTCAAGCTGTTTGTGGTACGCAAGGATCCTCACCTGACTGAGGCAGATCTTGTGGAACATTGCCACAGGTATCTGACCCGCTACAAGGCGCCACGACATGTCGAGTTCCTGTCCGAACTGCCGAAGACCCCGGTTGGCAAGGTGCTTCGTCGCGCGCTGCGTGATGTGACTGCCGGATAAATATCAGCCAGGCGTCAGAACAAACAGGTGTCTGAAGTTTGCAAAGCTGACCTGAGCCATAAGCAACAGGCCGCCACAGAATTCAATCAAACGATTGATTTTATAATTAATCACTGGCATTATCGGCAGGCGTCAAAAAAGGTCTGAGCGGAACCATCAAGCGCTACAGGTCCTCGCCTGATCCGGGGCAGCGTGACCGGGGTGCCTCAACAAGAATTTTTTTAAACTGAATGGAACAACTATGCGCGTGAATGACATTATCAGAAAGATGCCGGCAGCCCTTAACACGGACGCCACCTTCAATTTCAAATCCACAATTCAATACAAAATTACCGAGCCTATGTATCTCGTGATCGATAACGGCACATGCACAGTCCATGACGGCATTGCGCCGTCTTTTAATCTGGCGCTGATCATGGCCGACGACGACCTCGCGGCTCTGCTGACAGGTGAACTGAATGGCATCACTGCGTTCATGAGCGGCAAACTCAAGGTTGAGGGCGACATGATGCTGGCGCAGCGCCTGCCGAATTTTTTCGATACGGCCAAACTCATTTAAATTTTAAGACAGCGGTCCGGCCGTTGCGTCGGCATTTGACGTCAACGGCCTGGCTGAGCCTCAGCTCCTCCCGCTCCCGGACGGTGCACAACTGCCACACACTTTCCGGGCCATCCGAACAATTGGAGAAACATCATGCCGCAATTTACCCCATCGTCGACTACTGACAGTTATTTGTATTTAGAATTAAGAGCGTAACGACGCTGGATTCCCGCCAAAGGCGCGCGGGAATGACGTAGATTAGAGTGTTATTGTTCTACCACGCGATTTCCGCCAGAACCTGACCAGGGATCACCTGATCACCCCGGCAAACCAGCAGACTTTTGATCTCGCCATCCAGCGCAGAGACGATACTGTGTTCCATTTTCATTGCCTCGATTACCATTAACACCTGGCCGGTTTTCGCAGCATCACCCTGCGCCGCATGCACCGGCAGCCGGCGCGTAGGTCGTATCGATCAAAACATGTTCAGAACCGTCCAGAACAAAGTAACAGATGGTGCCACAGGCTGCGTAACAGACACGGTGAGCACGACCGTCCAGATTGACGGTGACGTTGTTGCGGCTGGTTATATCGGCTCCGGCTTCAACTACCTGCTCGCCATGACCAATCCGCCATCCACCCGCCTGGGTTGCGACAACATGCAATTCCACAGTTTCATCGTCCAGTACAAAGCGGATTTGCGGTATCAATCGGGCTCCCGGTCCTGCAGGACTTTGGGCAGGCGTGCCAGATGAAAGCCGCTGAATGGAGGCACCTTGCGTTGCACATCCAGCGGAAATCCGAGTCTGGCGTTGGGTCTGCCGCCATCAACCCGCAATACGGTTCCGGTGATAAAGGACGCTGCTTCGGACAACAGAAACACAATCGCCGCAGAAATTTCAGCTTCGGTTGCCATGCGCTGCAACGGCACGTTGTTTCCGGCCTGCAGTATCACGTCACGCACTTCGGGCGGATAAGAATCGAGTCCGGATGATGCGACATAGCCGGGCGCGACCGCATTGACCCGTACCCCATAGGTAGCCCACTCAAAGGCCGCCGTTTCGGTGAAGTTGACCATGCCGGCGCGCGCCGCACCTGAATGTCCCATGCCGGGCATGCCGTTCCACATATCGGCCACAATATTGACAATTGCGCCTCCGTTTTTCTGCATCGATTGATTCAGGCATTCACGCGCCATCAGAAAACCGCCGGTCAGATTGGTCTGTACGACCGCCTCCCAACCCTTGCGTGAAATATCCTTGAGCAGCGCCGGAAACTGACCACCGGCGTTATTGACCAGCGCGTCCACCCTGCCATGCGTGCTCACCACTTGGGCAATGAGCGCTTTGACCGCCTCTTCATCGCGAATATTGCACGGGTACGGGTGAGCCTGAGCACCGCTGTCGCGAATTTCGCGGGCCACGGTTTCCAGTTTTTCCAGAGTGCGGCCAACCAGCACGACGGTAGCGCCAAGTGAGGCCAGCTCGTGCGCAACGCAGCGCCCGATACCACTGCCGCCACCGGTAACGATGATAACGTCACCTTCGAACAGGCCCGGACAAAAAATCGATCGGTACATTATTCTTCTCCTTCATATCTGACAGTCAATGCGCGCCTGCATGCCCCATAGTTACGCCCAACCCAGTTGCCGCGCGGCCAGTTCATTTAATATCGCTTCGGCCCCACCGCCTATCATGTTGACTTTCACCTCCCGATAGATGCGTTCCGATTTGGTGCCGCGCATGAAGCCCATGCCGCCCAGGATCTGCACCGCATTGTCGGCACAGAATTGCATGGTTTGAGCCGCGAAATTCTTCAGCATACAGATCTGCGCTATCGGTGCTTCGTTGTGCTCCAGGCGCAGCGTCAGATCTTCGATCAGGGCACGGGTCGCTTCAATGCGGGTGGCCATTTCAACCAACTTGTGGCGCACCACCTGATGTCCAACCAGTTTCTTGCCGAAGGTGGTGCGCGACGTCGCCCATTCCGATACTTCGTCCAGACAGACTTTGGCAAAGCCGTACGCCTGCAGGGCCAGTGCCAGACGTTCTTTATTAAAGTTGAGCATAAATATCGAAAAGCCGCAGTTTTCCTGGCCCAGCAGGTTGGCTACCGGTACCCGGCAATCATCAAAATGCAACTGCGCTGTATCGGAACACCACCACCCCATTTTTTTAAGCGCAGTGCGTGTCAGACCGGGTGTATCACCGTCCACCAGAAGGGCCGATACACCGGCATAGCCAGGTCCTCCGGTACGGGCTGCCACGGTAATATAATCGGCACGCATGCCCGACGTAATGAATGTTTTGCTGCCGTTCAGGATGTAGCAATCACCGTCGCGCTCGGCGCGCAGGCTGATATTGGCCACGTCCGAGCCGCCTGACGGTTCGGTCACTGCCAAAGCGGAAATTTTTTCGCCGGACAGAATCTGCGGCAAGACCCGTGCCTTCAATGCTTCCGAGCCACCGGCAGCAATCGGGCTTGCGCCGATTGTGTGGCTGAACAGTGAAGCCAGCAACCCGCCACTGCCGGCGCGTGTGAGCTCTTCGACCATCACCATGCCATAGAACAGATCACCGGGCGTGCCGCCGTATTGTTCGGCAAAGCCCAATCCAAACAAACCCAAATCGGCAGCTTTTCGGTACAGCTCGCGCGGAAATTGCTCCGCCTCGTCCCACGCGTCGATATTCGACAGTATTTCCTTTTCCACGAAACGGCGCACGGAGTCACGGAATGCCTGATGAGCTGCGGTGCAGTACTGGGCAGTGGTAGTCAATGTTTTGTACATGGTTTCTTTCGGTTTGGCGGGAGCTTGTTCCTGAATACGGTCAGCGACCGGTCCGTTTTGGTTTGCGTTTTTCGATAAAGGAAGTCACGCCTTCCTGAAAATCTTCCGTCAGGGTATACAGACCGCGCCGAATCGCGGACGGCGATTTATCCTGCAGGAGCGAAAACAGCCAGCTCAATCTGACATCGAGCGCATCGTCAACGCCGGCATCTACCAGATGATTCACCAAACCGTAGCCGAGTGCCTGCTCGGCACTGATCGGCTCATCCGTAATGCACATTTCGATGAGCAACCGACGCGGCAATTGATGCTGCGGTACCGCCAGCACCTGTGCCGGGAATACACCGATTTTGACTTCAGGCAGATCGGCACCGGAGCAAAAAGCACTCTCGCCGGCGCCGGTACTCACCACGGCACGCACGCTGTTATCGTTGTTGGCCTCATCCAGCGCCTGGCGCAAGCCTTGCACAACGTTGGCGTTGATTGCATTGCGCCGTTCAACCCGATTAATGGTCAGCCACATGGTCTGGTCACGCATTTCCTTGAGCAAGTCCCGGTTCATACGCCCCCTCTGGCAACTCAATGTTAATTGATACAGCACCAACACGACCGGCCAAGCGGTCAACCTGACTGGTGACAACGGCGGTGAATGCACTCATGTTAAATCAATCGCTTGCTTCAATCAAACCAAGTTTTTAATTTTTCAATCAATCGGTTGCTTTAATGATTGCGCACCACTAATATCGCTTGTGCCAGGAGCAAAAAAACCTATAATGCCAAAAGCGCTCCATCCCATTCAACCAACCCCGACTTGAGCAGATTAGTCACAATAATGCCAGCACCCAAAAAAACCACCGCCGTTCGCACCGCAACCAGGAAGGTTGCCAGTGCCAAAAAGAGCAAGCCGCCCAAGAAAACTGTTGCGGCGCGCTCCATGACTGTGGCGCAACCACCCAAATCAGACGAGGACGACAGCCCGCGCAACGAACTGATAGCAAAATCAGCCAGGCTGTTCCGGGAAAAAGGCTATGAGAAAACCACCGTACGCGACATCGCTGCGGCGGTCGGCATGCAGGCTGGCAGCTGGTTTTATCACTTCAAGACCAAGCAGGACATTCTGGTGGCAGTCATGGAGCAGGGCATGAAACGCTCGCTGCACGACATCGAAGCGATTTCCGTGCAATCGCTGCCGCCACGCGAAGCCTTTTACCAGTTGGTGCTGACGCATCTGAAGACCCTGTTGGCTCCAAATCATGATTTCATCCCGGTGCTGCTCTATGAGGGCCGTTCGCTCGATAAAGCCCAGCGCGCAAAAATTGTCGCAATGACAGACCGGTACGAAGCTGTCTGGGACGAAGTAATCACGGCGCTGCAGAATTCAGGTGACTGGGCCATGCCATCCAAACTCGACAAACTGTTCCTGTTCGGCACACTGAACTGGACCACGCAATGGTTCCGCGCGGGTGCCGGCATCACGATTGAGCAACTCGCCGACCAGACCGTGTCGTTCATTTTGCGCAGCGAGCCCAAAAAGAACAAAAAAAAATCGGGCTGAGGATAATCTGAATCAATGGCAGCGCAACCGTCAGAACAGATCATCCGCCGGACCGCGGCTCGTTGTTGTCAGGTAAATTCCATTCAGGAAAAAGGCATATCACTAACGGGTGCTACTTCGGTTGTCAGGAACGCAGCTCGATTCAGGCGTTCAACGGCCCATTGAACATCCGCCTGGTATTCCTGGGGGAGATCCAGTTCCTGCAACCAGTTGACGAGTTTCGCCGGATTGGAATGATGCAAATTGAGATGTCCCATTTTCCGTCCGGGCCGCCATGTTTTGCCGTACCAGTGCAATTGCGCTGCTGCGTGCCTGAGCCATGTTGTATCGTAATGCAGGCCAAGCAGATTGATCATTACGGTCACGCCGACCTGCTCTGGCGGTGGCAAATGCAAACCGCAGATCGCGCGCAGATGCAGTTCAAACTGACTGATCGAAGCACCTGCCTGAGTCCAGTGTCCTGAATTATGCACGCGCGGCGCAATTTCATTGACGAGCAATTCGCCATTCACGACAAAGCATTCCATTGCCATCACACCGACGTAATTCAATTCGTGCATCACCGTGTTCAACATCCGCTCGGCTTCAAGCTGCAGAGCCAGGTCTGAATCTGGCTGACTCAGGCTGACCCGAAGAATGCCGTTGACGTGACGGTTCTCAGTGATGCGGTAACTGACGGTTTGTCCTGCCTTGTTGCGAGCGCCAATAATCGACACTTCCCTGTCAAAATTGATCGCCTGTTCGGCAATCACCTCGGTGTTCCATTGCGACAGATCCTGCCTGCTGTTTTGACGCAGGCGCAGCTGTCCGTAACCGTCGTAACCTCCGCTGGCGCGTTTTAAAAACACGTCAGGCCCCAATTGCCGGTGAATATCCTGCTGCGCAATTGCGCCGCTCAGTGCAAGCCACGGAGCACTCGGCAATCCCAGCCGGTTCAACAAATTCTTTTGCCGGATCCGGTTGGCCAGTACCGCAAATGCGTCGCTGTTGAGCCATTCCGGATGGTTCTGGACTGCTTGCGTCAATGCGTTGGTGGGCCAGTGCTCCCGTTCAGCGGTAATGAGGACATCCGGGCCCGGTAACTCACCGTCATCTATATCAAGCAGTTGCACTTCAATGCCAATTCTCTGGCCCGCCTGCTGCAACATGGAACCCAGCTGGCCATTCCCAAGTACTGCGACCTTCATGAATTACTCCCGATCTGGCAATCATCCAATACGCCCTCGGTTTGATCGCTGCGCCACTGATCCAGCCGATCAGCCAGGTTCGGGTCATTCAGGGCCAGTATCTGCACTGCCATCAATGCCGCGTTAAAGGCCCCTGATGTGCCAATCGCGAGCGTCGCAACCGCAACGCCTTTAGGCATCTGAACGATCGACAGCAAACTGTCCATGCCGCCCAGCGCCTTGCTCTGAACCGGCACACCCAGAACCGGAAGTGGCGTCAGTGCGGCGATCATCCCGGGCAAATGGGCAGCCCCCCCTGCTCCGGCAATAATTATTGAAACTCCGTCAGACCTTGCAGTGCGGGCAAAGTGGAACAAACGTTCCGGTGTGCGGTGTGCCGACACGACTTCGGCGCGCCACGGCACACCAAACCCGGTGAGCAGTTCGCTGGCAGATTTCATTGTTTCCCAATCGCTTTTTGAGCCCATGACGATGGCAATTTTTGTGTTCATTTGAATTCCTTGCAGTGTTTTCAGTGGATAAAATGTTGGACCCATTGCATATAGATGGGCAGGCCAATCAGAACATTGACCGGGAAAGTGACCCCAAGTGCAGCCAGCATGGCCAGTCCGATATTGGCATTCGGAATCGATGCCTGGATTGCCGCCGGGGCAGCAATATATGACGCGCTGGCGAGAAGACAGGTCAGGATGAAGGCACTCCCTGCCGGCAAACCCAACGCTATGGATGCACCGATTCCGAGGCCGGCAAGTGCAAAAGGCGCCAGTGCCGCAAATACCATCAGTCGCGCATGCTGCCAGGGTAATGGTGAACATACGCCGGCCGTACACAAGCCCATTTCGAGCAGAAAAAGCGCCAGCATGGTTTTATAGCCATTCAATAAAACCGGTTCCAATGGTCCAAGTCCGAGCGGACCGTATGCATAACCGATCAGTACCCCACCACCGATCAGTACCCCACCACCGAGCAGCAGCACACCACGACTGGTCAGCGCCTCACGCAGCATTCCTTTGGTTTTTCCCTGCCCGCTGATTTTGTGATGGAGCCACAGCGCGCTGACAATCGCCGGCAACTCCAGCATGACCAGATACAGCGTGGTTTCAGGGTTGAGCTGCAGGCTGGTTTTTTTAACCAAAGCCAGTGCAACGGCAAAAGTACCGGCGCTGACCGATCCATAGTGTGCGGCGATACTCACGGCATTGTCCGTATTGAGCCGAACCAACCGGAGCAAAACCGGATAACAGATCAGGGGAATGAGAAATCCGACTGCAGCGATGCTGATCAAGGTGCGCAGCATCGAGAATTCAAATTTCCCGTGCAGGGCCAACCCGCCCTCCAACCCCAGTACCAGCATCAGCAAAATTGTCAGGGCCTGATAAACCGATTCAGGCACTTTCAAATCGGATTTCAGCAGGCCGGCAAGCAGACCAAGCGCAAAAAAAGCAATAACAATATCGGGCATCAATCTTCCTCTTTGTGAACGAGGTTGCGATTATGTGGGTTTAGACGTATATTGAATAATAAATTCCATAGCAGATATACATAGATAAATATCTATATCACAGACATTTAATAGTAGAAACACAATGAATATTCGGCACTTAAGTTTTCGGCTGCTTCAGGTTTATGTGCAGGTTGCCAGATCAGGAAATATTTCAACTGCGGCACGGGAACTGCATCTGACCCAGCCTACCGTTTCATTGCAATTGAAAAAACTCAGGGAAGCGGTCAACGAACCGCTGTTTGAAGCACGCGATGGCCGCATGGCACTAACCCACGTCGGCAATGAACTGTATCGGGCCGCCTGTGACGTGCTGATGCGGTTTGAGGACTTTAACGGTTTTCTGGAACATGCCCGAAGTGGCAATGTCGGACACATCAATATCGGCATAGTAACCACGGCCAAATACGTCATGCCGCGTATTCTCGGCGCGTTCTATCGCCACTTTCCAAAGGTAAATATAACGCTCAATATTGGCAACCGGGCCCATATTCTGGAACGGTTTTCTAAACAGGAAGATGACTTGTACGTCTTTAGTCATCCGCCCAGCGGCAGTTTGGCTCAGGCCACCAGAATCATAAAAAATCCATTGCAGGTTATTGCACCACTTGATCACTGGGCCGCAAAACGAACGGTTTTGAATTTTTCTGAACTGCGCAGCGAACGGTTTTTAATTCGTGAACCTGGCTCGGCTACCCGAATGATGTTTGAGGCATGGCTGAACAGCCAGGGAATTGAATTGACCAATACCATGCAGATAGAAAGCAATGAGGCAATCCGTTTGAGTACCGCTTCAGGATTGGGTTTATCTGTGATATCAGCACACACCCTGCAGGAGGGGCGAGAAAATCTCACGATTTTACCCGTTGCAGGATTTCCGCTAGAGAGCAACTGGTACCTGGTCAGCCGCAGGGATCGGCGCTTGCCGCACGCCGCCAGGCAGCTGATCCATTTTATGGCAGAGCATTTGAGTGAATGCGTCGAATCAGACTGGGTGGCTCCGGATATTGCAGAACTGGATCAACACTTCACCTGAGGACAGAACCAAAGCACCGGTCAGGCATGCATTTTTGTGACAGCATCTCCGAGATTCATAAATGCCGGGAACCGGTCAGCGATGAAAATATTTCCAAACTTAATGCGGCGATTACCAGATTGAACACTGAAGTTGGTCACAATCATGATTGACAATATGCCGTTCTGACTCAAATTCCCAAACAGGTATTTTTCAAATAAAGAAACAGTGCTGTGGTTCTGCCTTGAATTATTAATCTTTGTTTACTATTCTGCTAAAAATGGTGATTGAATTCCAATTACATTCATTTTTTCATGATTGGATTTGAAATTCCAGTTACTGATGCGCACTGAAACTGCAACACGGCTTGTGGACAGTCAGATTCTGCCCAGGGCAAGCTGTTCCGACCACGTCAGCCTGGGCAAGAAAAGAATGTAGCGAGATCCGCAGACCGATGTATGAACCGCTTCAAAATCACAAAAGGACCTGGCATGTTGGAAAAAATCTTCAAACTTGGCGATCACAACACGTCAGTACGCACCGAGATAATGGCAGGTCTGACGACATTTCTGGCGATGGCTTATATCGTATTCGTCAATCCAAGTATTCTCGGCACCACAGGAATGGACATCGGAGCCGTGACCGTTGCGACCTGTCTTGCGGCGGCGATTGGTTGTTTCCTCATGGCCTTTTACGCCAACTGGCCGGTAGGCATGGCTCCCGGCATGGGATTGAACGCTTTCTTCGCGTTCACCGTGGTGGCCGGAATGGGTTGGCACTGGCAGGTTGCATTGGGGGCGGTGTTTATCTCCGGTTGCATCTTCATCGTGCTGACTGTGACCGGGCTTCGTCGCCACATCGTCTTGGCCATCCCGCCTTCGATTCAGATGGCGATTCCGACCGGTATTGGCATGTTCCTCGCCCTCATCGCCTTGAGCAACGCCGGCATCGTGGTCAAGAGTGACGCTACCAAAGTGACCCTGGGAATGTTACAGCGGCCGGAAACCATTCTTGCGATATTGGGTTTTTTCCTGATTGCCGCTTTGGACTACTTAAAAGTTCGCGGCGCCATATTGATCGGCATTCTGGCGGTTACCCTGGTGAGCATGGCGCTGGGCTATACCCACTACTCGGGTCTGATCTCGTACCCGCCCAGCATAGCGCCAACCTTTCTCCAGATGGATATCAGCTCTGCCGCATCAAAGGGACTGTTCAACGTCGTGATCGTGTTCGTGCTGGTCGAAGTCTTCGACGCGACCGGCTCCCTGACCGGAATCGCGCGCAAGGCCGGCTTGATTGGCCGTCCAGTCGCAACCGGTGACGAGCCTGCCGGGGATTTTGACGGCATTAACCGCGCGCCGGTTTCCGACAGCGCGTCCATCGTGTGCGGTGCAATGCTTGGTACCAGCAGCACCACTGCGTATATAGAAAGCATGGCCGGCATCCAGGCCGGCGGACGCACCGGCCTGACCGCGTTCACGATCGGAGTACTGTTCCTGTTGTCTCTATTCTTCACACCCCTGATCGGTGTTGTGCCGGTCTATGCTACTGCGCCAGCCCTGGTCTACGTGGCATCACTGATGTTGTCTGAGTTGAGCCACGTTAAGTGGGACGACATCACCGAAGCGGTACCGGCCGCATTGACGGCAATGGTGATGCCGTTTACCTATTCGATTGCCAACGGTTTGGCGTTCGGTTTTATCTCTTATGTAACCCTCAAGCTCGTCACGGGGCGTTATAAAGAAGTGGCGCCGGCAGCATGGGTGATCGCATTGCTTTTTCTCGCCCGGTTTGCGTTCTTTGTGCCGGACTGAGAATGCTGCCGATGCTGTAACGCGCCAAAACGATATTCCATGGTTTATGAGTAACCTTTTTGCAAGCGATGAATTTTCCCGAACATCATCTAAGGGTAAATTCATTGCTCGCTGAGAGCAGATTCCAAATACAACCACTTCTCCATCAATTAGTTTGATGGATTGACCAAATCGGCTATTCGACCTATCCTAGTAGCTGATATCCATTTAATCCAGAGGATCGCAGCAAACTGACTGTTGATTCAGACGTGCTGCGCTGATCAATACCCGATACCGTCAACCAAGAAGGACTTATTTATGCAATACCGTGAATTTGGGCGTACAGGCTGGAAAATATCTTCGGTGAGTTTTGGGGCCTGGGCCATAGGTGGAACATGGGGTGAGGTCAGCGACCAGGATTCAATGAAGGCATTGCACACGGCACTTGACTCCGGCATCAACTTTTTTGACACTGCCGATGTCTATGGCGATGGGCGCAGTGAGCGTTTGCTGGCGCAATTGCGCACCGAACGCAACGAGCCGTTTTATATCGCCACCAAGGCCGGCAGGCGACTGACCCCGCACGTCGCCGAAGGATACAATCGTGCCAATCTGACCGCCTTTATAGATCGAAGTTTGCAGAATCTGCATACTGATGCGCTGGACCTGTTGCAACTGCATTGTCCGCCCACCGAAGTGTATTACATGCCCGAGCTGTTCGATACACTCGACGCTTTCGTGTCAGCAGGCAAGTTGCGACACTACGGCGTGAGTGTGGAACGGGTCGAAGAAGCGCTCAAAGCGATTGAGTATCCCAATGTGCAATCGGTGCAAATTGTCTACAACATTTTTCGTCAGCGTCCTCATGAGTTGTTGTTTGCCGAGGCAGTTCGGCGCCAGGTGGGCATTTTGGCCCGCTTGCCACTGTCCTCAGGCATGTTGTCAGGGAAATTCAGTAATAACAGCAGCTTTGCCGCCGACGATCATCGTCAATTTAACCGTGAAGGGGCAGCATTTGATCGGGGCGAGACGTTTTCCGGATTGGATTACCAGACTGGTTTGCTTGCGGTGGACTCGCTGCGCTCATTGATTCCTGAAGGGATGACAATGGCGCAAATGGCCTTGCGCTGGATCCTGATGTCGCCAGCCGTAACGAGCTTGTTGGCCGGAGCAAAACAGGCAACGCAGGTGACTGAAAATGCGTTGGCGGCTGACCTGCCCGCCCTGTCAGACGATACCATGAAAAAAATTGCCGCCATTTATGCCGGCCAGGTGCGTCCCCATGTCCATCACAACTGGTAGTAGCAGGAAATGACCCAACGATTTGTCATCGTCGCGGCTTGGCTGCTTTTGCTCATAAGTGACTTGTCCTGTGCACAAGCCGCAACCGCTCGGGAAATTAATGTCAGTCTGAATGGTGCCAGCAGCCGGCGTGATCATTTCGTTGATTTCTCTGTCGGGTCGGACTATCCCGGAACACTCCTGCGCGCAGACAGCCTGCAACAACTCAAGCTCGTCAAAGACGAACTCGGCTTCGGGTATCTCCGATTCCACGGCATTTTTCATGATGTGCTTGGAACCTACAAGGAATTCAACGGCGTACCGGAATACCACTGGGAGAAAATCGACTCTCTTTATGATCATCTGCTTGCAACAGGTATAAAACCATTTGTGGAACTCGGTTTTACGCCCAATGCAATGCGTTCCTCAGACCAGACGATATTTTATTGGCGTGGCAATACATCCCATCCCGACCCTGACAAGTGGAAAAAACTGATTTGCGCTTTTGTACGGCACATAGAACAACGCTACGGAAAAAACGAAGTCGAGTCATGGTTCTTCGAAGTCTGGAATGAACCGAATCTGGACATATTTTGGGAAAACGCAGACCAGAATGCGTACTTCAGGCTTTATGAATTGACCGCGCGAACCATCAAAGCGATCGATCCGAAACTCAAAGTTGGTGGCCCCTCTACCGCTGGTGCAGCGTGGGTGCCGGAATTTCTGCAATTTGTCATTGCCTCTGGTGCACCTTTGGACTTTGTTACGACCCACGCGTATGGTGTAGATGGTGGCTTTGTCGATGAAAAAGGAATGCAGGACACAAAATTGTCGCCTTTGCCGGGTGCCATTGTTGATGAGGTCCGTAAAGTACGAACGCAAATGACTGCCTCAGGATATCCCGCACTGCCGTTGTATTTCACCGAATGGAGCACAAGTTACACGCCACGTGATCCAGTGCATGACTCCTATATCAGTGCAGCCTACATACTGAGCAAACTCAAGGCCAGTCAAGGGTTCACCCAAGGCATGAGCTATTGGACCTTCAGTGATCTGTTCGAAGAACCGGGACCGCCCGATGCACCGTTTGAAGGTGGCTTCGGCCTTCTGAACCCGCAGGGGATTCGAAAACCGGCATTTTTTGCCTATAAATACCTGCATCAATTGGGCGACGTTGAACTGGAATCGGGTGACCGGCAAAGTTACGTCACCCGCAGCGCGCAAGGCATTCAAATACTCGCCTGGGATTTCAGAACGCCAGTGCAGGACAGCAGCGACCGCTCCTACTTCACACAGATTGTTGCGGCAAACCAGGCGCCGAATCTCGAGATTTCCATTCAGGGAGTTTTGCCAGGAAATTATCAGGCCAAGATTTATCGTACCGGTTTCCGATCAAATGATGCCTATACCGCCTATCTCGAATTGGGCGCGCCCCGGCAATTAAATGAAACACAAATCAAACTGCTCAACAATCTGACCTTGGACCAGCCGTTGGTGCAGATTCTGAAAGTGCCACAAGATGGAATCGCCAGGCTAAACCTGCCAATGTTGGAAAATGATGTGGTACTGATCAAGTTGATGTCAGGTACCTGATTTCAGATATCAAAGCTTTGCCCTGATGCTCACAGATGGAATGATGTGAAATCCAGTCTGCCATCTGCGTCAACTGCACGACTTCGATTCCAAAGCCGACCTGACGCCGTAAAAGGCGGCCTTCTCCCTGCCATTCTGGTCGAACAGCAAGGGCCAGTCCGGATGTCCCTGCCACTTGTCAAGACCCAGAATCCAGCTTTCGGAATCTCTGATCCCCCATACCGTAATACCACCGCGCAGAGCCGCAGGCACCGTTTCAAGATAGGTTTTGACAATCTCACAATACCTTTTCTTTTGCAGCTGAGCGGCCTGTCCGGTGAGGCTGGCGAATACAAATCCGGATGTATCCGGATTATTCAGCGTCACATCCAACTCGCTGATCCTGACCTTCAGGCCGCGCGCAACAATTTCCCTGAATGCAGAGCGGATTGCTGCGATCTCAGGAAAATCAAGCTGCACATGCATTTGAAAACCGATGCCACTGACCGGCACATGGCGTGCCAACATCCCGTCCAGCATTTTTTTTAAAAATGCAAATTTGACGCCATGCTGTTCTATCGAATAGTCGTTGTAATAGAGGTCGGCATTTCTGTCTGCGGCGCGGGCATTGATAAATGCCTGATCGATGAAATCAGTGCCGGATTTCCGATAGAACACGCTGTCGCGATAGATCCCACTATCGTCAATTGCTTCATTGACGACATCCCAGCTGGTCACCTTGCCGCTGAAATGGGTCACGATCGTTGTCACATGCGATTTCAGCATTGCCAGGAACTCGGCTTTCCCACCCGGATAATTCTTCATAAAATCAGGGACCTGATAATCGCTGTGCCATATCAATGTATGACCATGCAGCAGCATGTGGTTGGCTTTGGCAAAATCGGCATAGGCATCGGCGGTGCTGAAGGTATAGGTATCCTCCTCTGGATGCATAAATTTCATCTTCATCAGATTATCAGTGGCGATCTGGTTGAAGTTTTTCACTACAATGGCCTGACTGTCCAAACGCGCAAGAAAATCACCCGGGAGCGCCACGCCGATATTCAAATTTGGCGGGGCAAACTGGCGTAAGCCTGGGTTAATGACAACAGGAACCGACGGTGCTGCAAGGGCCGACGCGCTCAACGTTGAGAGTGCCGCGCCGAGAGCCACTATGCCAAGACACCCAACCAGAGTTGGTCTGCGATTATTCATAGGATTGATGTGCATGTGAAATTGATATTTCTTGCTGCCGCGCCTTAAATTGGTCAATCAGGCAGATTTTTCCGCAAGGATTTCTGTTACCAGCGCCTCCAGTGCCAGCGTGTCTTCTTCAAACAGGCGTATCCCTTCCGCCAACTTTTCTGTCGCCATTGCATCACGATTCATTTGCAGCCGAAAATGCGATTCGGTCAGCGCAACCCACGGCAGAGCAGGTATTGCCGAGTCCCCGCCATCCAGAGTACCGACCACCTCTTGTTCAGTGGCTTGCATGGCCTCGAGCAGTGCCGGGCTGATCGTCAACAGATCGCAACCGGCCAGGGAAATCACCTGCTCCACACTTCTGAAACTGGCCGCCATTATTTCTGTTTTGATGCCGTGCTTTTTATAGAACTGGTAAATCTGTCGCACCGACTGCACTCCGGGATCGTTGCTACCACTCATGCGCGCGCTGTCCCATTGTTCTGCCATTGATTTCTTGTACCAGTCATAAATTCGACCAACAAAAGGCGATATCAATTGCACTTTCGCTTCAGCGCAGGCCACCGCCTGCGACAGATTAAACACCAGAGTCAGATTGGTGCGAATGCCTTCGTTTGCCAGAATTTTTGCCGCCTGAATACCTTCCCAGGTGGCGGCAATTTTGATCAGAACGCGATCGCCAGAAATACCGGCGGATCGATACCTGTTAAATATCTGGCGCGCCCGATACACAGTTGCACCCGTATCGAAACTCAGTCGTGCATCAACCTCGCTTGATACCCGTCCAGAAACATGTTTCAAAATTTCCAGACCGAACTGAACCAATACCGCATCCATTGCGTCATCAATAGATCGACCCGCGTCGCAAGACAGGGCTTTCCTCAGCACGGAACGGTATTGCGGACTTTTGGCAGCCCTCAGGATTAAAGTCGGATTGGTTGTCGCATCGCGGGGTGAAAACTGGGCAATGCTTTCAAAGTTGCCTGTATCTGCAACGACGACTGAATGGCGTTTTAATTGATCGAGTTGGGTCATTGAGGGTTACCGATTTCTGGTATTAAATAAAAGTGATGCGACAGGATAAGGACTATTTTTTAATTAGTCAATCCATCGAACAAATTAAATAAAATGATGGATCGGGGCTCACTGAACCGGAATATGAATACAGATTCAGGTGTCAAAATGTAATTTAAAATCAATTTCAGTCAGGGATGCGGCTTTCGAGTCAGCCCTGATCTTCAGTTCGTCAGAACTGGCATTCAATAATGAAACAGGCGGATATCATCTTCGAACCGGAAGAAAACCGATTTATAAAAAAAATTTAACTGAAATTGGAATGGTCCAGGCGCTATTATCACGCTCACTATTGACCACATAAGTGGAAGACGGATGAGAATCGGACCGTTTCAGGTCGGAGCAGCAGGCGTTTGCAAATCGATCGGCCATGCTCATCCCAATACCGGAGCGTGACGATGCAAAACCTGTTATTGCGATACACAATCTTTCTCATTTCCATTGTGGCATTTGTACTGAGCATCGTTTTTTACGATGTCCACCAAAGCATGCACTGGCTGCTGCTGCTTTCTGCGCTATTGATTTGTCTGGGTATTCACGACGTTGTTCAAACCAAAAGTTCGATCCTGCGCAACTATCCAATCCTTGCGCATTTCCGGTTTTTTTTTGAAATGTTGCGACCGGAGATACGCCAATATTTTTTAGAGGATGATACGTCAGCTAAACCATTCTCTCGCAATCAACGTTCGATCGTGTATCAACGTGCCAAGCAGCAAATGGACAAACGCCCGTTCGGGACGCAACTGGATGTTTACGAGGGCGGCTATGAATGGATTAATCATTCCATCAGTCCGGCCCCAATTTCCACTCACGATTTTCGCATTACAGTCGGCGCCGGACGCGCCCAGCCTTATTCCGCCAGCATTTTCAATATTTCAGCGATGAGTTTTGGTGCCCTGTCGGCCAACGCAATTCGTGCATTGAATCAAGGCGCATCGCGCGGCAACTTTATGCACGATACCGGAGAAGGCAGCATCAGCCGCTACCACAGACCGGAATCGCCCGGTCATCAAGGCGGCGATTTAGTCTGGAATATTGGTTCGGGCTATTTTGGCTGCCGCAATCCCGATGGCAGTTTTAGCGCAGCCAACTTTGCTGCCAACGCCACGCTGGCACAGGTCAAAATGATTGAAGTAAAACTGTCGCAGGGTGCCAAGCCGGGTCACGGCGGTTTACTTCCAGGCAGCAAAGTCAGTGCAGAAATCGCAGAAGCGCGCGGCGTGCAACCAGGCGTTGATTGTGTTTCTCCCGCTTCGCACAGTGCCTTCAATACACCAATCGAATTACTTCAGTTCATCGAGAAATTGCGTAGCTTGTCAGGCGAAAAACCTGTTGGCTTTAAATTTGCAGTGGGTCACCCGTGGGAATTTTTTGGTATCGTAAAAGCGATGCTGGCAACCGAAATTTATCCCGATTTTATTGTGGTGGATGGTGCAGAAGGAGGGACCGGCGCGGCGCCATTGGAATTTACCGACCACGTTGGCGTGCCATTACAGGAAGGACTGCTGCTGGTACACAATACCCTGGTTGCCTGCAATTTGCGCGACAAAATCAAGATCGGCGCTTCTGGAAAAATCATCACGGCTTTTGATATCGCGCGTACCTTGGCAATGGGGGCAGACTGGTGCAATTCAGCGCGTGGATTTATGTTCGCATTAGGTTGCCTCCAGTCCCAAAGCTGCCACACCGATCGCTGCCCGACCGGGATTGCGACCCAGGATCCAATCCGTCAGCGCGCATTGGTTGTACCGGATAAGGCCGAACGCGTAATGCATTACCATGACAACACCTTAAAGGCCTTGTCCGAACTCATTTCAGCGGCCGGATTAACCCATCCAGATCAATTGCGCCCGCATCATATCGTTCGACGCGTTTCCGCCAACCAGGTACGATTGGTTTCGAGCTTGTTACCCTATCTGGATCAGGGGCAATTGCTCGATCCGGCGCAACTGCCGCACCTGCCGGAGGTATATTCAAGGTACTGGCCAGTCGCTCACGCTGAATCGTTTCATGCAATGGGGTAAAGGCAAATTTTAAAACGCCGGCTGATCCAGGTGTGGACAGCAGTCCGACCATTGGCAATTCCGGTTTTGATATGCAGACTTTGATGCCGGCAAAAAAATTGTGACATCAAAGTCGCTTGATCCGTTTAAAAGTGCTTGCTGTAAGCGACACCAAGACTGTTTTCAAACATGGAGATGCTTTCATTGCCGCCGGCACCCGGACCGAGAATGCTGTTGAACATGGACGAACCAGTGACGGTATTTTTGAAAGCGTGCATGTAGGCCACTGTTAAATCCGCATCTTTTCCGACCGCATAGGTCGCGCCCAGCGTGATATGTCTGGTTTCAACTCCCGGAGCCAGAATATTGAATGTCACATTGCCACCAGAAACCGGATTCTGGCTCTGGTTATAACCTGCCCGCAGTGTCAGATCCTGACTGGATTTCCATTGCATACCCAATCGCTCGACATTGATATTGGACCAGCCAAAGCCAGGACCATTCGGAGTTCCTAACTGAGCCGGTGCTGAACCTGGATTGCCAACCGAAGGAATGTCGGCGTAATCAATTCTTTCAAGATCGAACGAGATCAGCAAGCCTGGAGACGGAGTATAGGCAACGCCAGCTCCATAATGTTCAGGTATATCAAAGGCACCATGATTGGCCAGCAGCCCCTGATACAAACTTAAATCGCCCATGTGCATTCTGCTGGTGTACACCAATCCCAGCTGAAATTGATCCAAATGGATCTGATATCCCACCCTGACACCGAATCCGGTCGAATTGCTGTCGCCCAGATTGGTGACTGAACCAGGCGCGGACGTGAACTGGGGAAAGCCCGGCGCATTATCGAACGCCTGCAGACCCTGGGCCTGAAATCGCTGATACCCAATCAAAGGAGCAATACCAATCGACTGTGACAAAGTCGGCTTCCATGCCAGAGTCGGCGCCACAATCAACTGAGTCAGATTCACGCCAAGACCACCTGCGCCACACAACAGATTGGCTGTTTTCGGCCCGGCTCCGCAGTTCAGTTGTCCGCCCGGATAGTTGGTATTCATACCGCCATTGCCGTAAATTGTGATACCTGCGGCCAGATCAGCACCAAACATCCGGTTATAACCCAATTCAGGAATCAAAAAATTGGTGCTGTCACTGGTAACCGAGGCATTCAGTCCAGGCATGGCGCCACTGCGTTCGGCGCTGCGATCAGGTCTGAACCAGTCCACGCCCAAATCGAGCCGGTCTCCCGCCCATGCCATTCCGGCCGGATTGTTGGCGCCTGACATGGCATCCAGTCCGGTGGCAAAGCTTGCTCCTCCCATACCTTTTTCTGTCATTCCGTAACCATGGCTGAAATAGCCATCGGTCGCGTTAGCTGTACCGGCGCAATTCAAAAGTATTCCTGCAACACTTAATAATAATGGTGTGACGACTGAATTATTTGCATTTTTCTTCATCTTGTCTCTTTCGTTTTTATTGAATAGTTAACTGAGGATGATATTTACATTCCGGTCAATTCAGAAATTTTCTGATTCAGTTGGCGCTCGCAGCTCTCCAACAGCATTTATCAGGTATTAAAATTGGTCTCCTTTAATTCAGTCAGTTCACAGGACACCCGCAACCGGGCGTTTCTCATTAGTCCATAAATGCATGGAACCATCATAAAGTTTGACGGAATGGTCGCCAACGATTTCTGACATGACAAACCAGGCGCCACTGGCCAGATGACCCGTATTGCAATAGGTAATTGTCGGAGCATCCGGTTTGATTTCTTCACCGGCCAACAGGTTGCGGTAGGTATTGGCCGGATAAAATTTAAGTGCGCCGTCCTGATTGCGCAGCAATAACTCCGGCGCGTACGACTTTGCGCCAGCAATGTGGCCGAATGCCAGAACATTGTCTTTCTTGCTCAGTCCAAAGTACTGGGACTGATTGCGGGCATCAACCAGTTGCGCTGTCGTTCCGGACGATGCGTTCGCTACTTCATCAGAACTGGCCACCAGCGACGCACGGGCATCCTTTGCCATCCAGTCACCTGTTGAATGGGCAGTTGGAATGATCGAAAACTCGCGTCCTTCACCCAGCCATGCCGCCATGCCACCATCCAGCACCGCAACATGATCATCTCCATACACTTTCAATTCCCAGTACATTCGCAGCGCCTCATCAACATCACTGACGTCCCTGCCAACAGCGACCAGAACCACAGGTTTTCCGGACCGGATCCCGGCTTCCTGCACAAGATGTTGAAATGATTCTTTGGAAGGCAGCATGTATTTAACCTTCAATCCGTTAATGGTCTGGTCAGCACGTATTGTGCTGAAATCTACGGTCAGCGAATCAGGGATGTGGCCGCCAACGTCGACCAACACCCTTTTGCCGGTTTTTTTGTCTGTCTCAAATTTAGGCGCAGCCTTCAATGAATCCAGGTCGGAGCGCACATCAACAATCTGCACTTCGTTTTTATGCATGGCCAGCCAGGCTGTATCAACCACTGGTCCGGGCAATTCAACCGCGCCTGCAGAGCCCATGCCCAGCACAGCGGTGATACATACAATAGATAATTTCATGATTGTCTCCAGTAATTTTAAAAATGTGATTTCAACTTTTTTGTCTTTCACAAGGGTCCGACTTCAATTCAAAAACTTAATCCGGCATCGGCCAGGTGTTCCAGCAATGAAATCCTTCGTTCACTTAAAATGTTAAAGCGTCTGTCCTCCAGTATCTCACCCAATGTTTGCGCTACGGCGAGCTTAGTGACGACCTGATCGCGCTGGTTAAGCAATTCGGCAATCTCGGTTTTGTAGCTGCGCACAAACGCGTTGATCCATGCGGCGACCGGGGCAAGACGACCGCGCATTTCAAGATGAAATCGATCCAGTTCTTCAACCTGCCTGCTGTGGTCACACCAAATTTCATCGGTAACCCAGCGGTTGGTGGTAAATATCCGCAACGGCATGCCGCTGGCATCAAGAGCAATGCCAGCCAGATGGCAATAGCCTTTTCCATCAACGGACGGAACAAAAACATGAAAGTGGCCATGTTCCAGTGCAGGTCGTTCATCGGCAGAATGCGCGTGATAAAAAAAGTGACGCCCTGAAACCGGATCGCGGGCATCGTTTTTCGGATAATGACGCCATTCAGAAAAACGCTCGGCACCCGCCAGTGCCAGGAGCGCCAGGTTCTGGCCTTTACCGGCTATGCTTAAATGAACATTTGCCAGATGCTGTGCAGCTGTGCGGTGCTCCGTGACGATGTTCAAAGTCGTTGTCAATTTTATGTTTTCAACGGCCAGTTAATCCGAATTTTTCTTTGCAGCGCAGGGGTTCTCGCCCTTTTTCTTTTTAGGAGCGCACGGATTTTCCGCCTTTTTGCTCTTGGCTGAGCACGGATTGGCTGCCCTCACGGTTTTTTTTGCCGCGCACGGGTTGCTCGCGGTACTGTCTTCCCCGGCACATGCCATTGGACCGGCAACCATCGTTGCCACGGCCAGCGCCAGGGCCGAAAGTGTGGCGCACGAGCCGGGTTTTCTGCCTGTTACCGGCGTTAATCGCTTGTTCATTTTTGTCTCCATATAATTTAAATCTGCCATTGACCGGCAGTGTCAACTGCTCAAAAGTTCTATGCCTGTTCGTCGCCCTGATAGTCTGCACCCTTGACTGCCTGCAACGCGCTGACAGCTCCGCCGGCACGCTGCTCAAAACGCGAACCCAACCAGAACACACCGAGTGCGGCAGCAATCATGATTAGAACGATGGCCCACTCGGGAAAATTCAACGCTTGTGGCAAGGTATCGCCCCGGGTAAATCCCCCGGCACTGGTCAGTGTTTCCAGCGCCCCGTACGCGCCGGCAAACAGCCATGTTCCAACCAGTAGTCCGCCCAGAAACACCAGTGCGTCATAACGCCCGGAGACTGCACCGACTACGGAAGTACCCGGGCAATACCCGCCAATGGCAAATCCTGCACCAACCAAAGCGCCACCGGCGGCCGCAGCAATGAGGAATGCCGGCGGGATGAACAGACTGTCTTCACTGACCATGCCGACCTGCTTCAAAACATATAAACCGGCCGCGGCAACCACAATGGCCGTAAACATCACTTTAAATACAGACCAGTCGGTCAGTCGGAATTGCGCAGTCAATTTGCAGGGACTGCCGAACCCGGCATTTTCAAGCACGTAGCCAAACAACAGACCGCATAACAGTCCCGAGCCCACATCACCTAATATCTCCATCACACTACTCCCCGAACGATACGGCTTACGAGCAGGCCGATCGCAAAAAAAGCCACCAGGAACGAAAAGCCCGCCAGACTTAAGGTTGCGGCTCCGGAAAGTCCTAAACCGCTGGTGCAGCCGGCCGAAATGCGTGCCCCAAACCCTGCCAGCAATCCGCCGGCCAACGCCATGAACACCCGGCGTGTTTTACCCAATGCCGGACCGCGATCCAGTTGAAAACGGAATCGTCCGGAGCGCCATGCAGCGAACAGGGCCCCCCCAGCCACGCCCAGCACCTGCCAGGTAATCCAGGAGGACAGCAGGTTGCCACTGTCGACCATGTCGCTGAAGTACGCATTGGACTGGGTTGCCTGGGGTGCGACTTTCATGCCTATCCATGCCGTCAGACGGGTCGTAAAACCGGTAGCACCCAGACCATGTCCAGTCAGAACGAAGGTCAGCAGCAGAACCAGCCCCAGCGCCAATCCGGCCGCCCATGGCTTCCAGAATGGTTTGATCTGCCTGTTGGCAATTGTGTGATTCATTATTGTCTCCTCCCGTTAAAGTGAGCTGCTTTGGGTCATGCCAGACCCGGATTGTTACTGACGTTTTTCAATGTGGGCATATTCAGCTGACGCGGATTGACCGTTTTTTTGGCGCGCAGATAGTCGGCAACCACATCCCAAACCGGCTCCGCCGTTGAATGGCGCATTTGCTCTGATACCGGTGCCCAGCCAGCGGCCCGGTACACCCGATTTGCATCGATCAGTTTTCCGTTCAGGCGCATATCCTGAATCCGGTTACCCATGGCTGCGGTCGGATCGCAGACATAATGCAACCCGCCGACCCTGACCATATCGCCCCCCTGCTGATAATAGGGGTCGGGATTGAACAGATTGTCGCAGACGTCTTCCAGAATGCCTTTGATCACAGACCCCGTCATATCCGTGACAGTCGTGGTTGGATAGCTGATGGCGGTCTGATCCAGCACATGTTCCATCGTGATGGTTTGTCCCGGCAGTAAGGTGGTACCCCAGCGAAAGCCAGGTGAAAAAGCGATCTCGGCACCCTTGTGCTCCATCAGCGCGTCCAGTATCAGCTGATCAAAACTGCCTATAAAATTGCCGCGCCGGTACAGCAGTGCTTCCGTTAGCGCCAGCGGTTCGGCCAGACGTGCTGCAAATGGTGCGCGCACTGTTTCGATCAGATCAGACATCGCCTTGTCGGCCGGCAGCAGATTCGAAAATACCGGCAGCAGGCGATACCGGAAGTCGCGAATTTTTCCATCGCGCACGTCAAAATCGAGTACGCCCAAAAACTTGCCGTTGGAACCGGCGTTGGTCACCAGTGTCACACCGGCTGCGTTTTTGACAGAGACGGGAACCGGAACACCGTCATGAGTATGCCCACCCAGAATGGCGTCGATGCCGGTGACGCGTGAGGCCAGTTTCAGATCAACGTCCATGCCGTTGTGCGAGATCAGTACCACCACACTGGCTCCTGCGCCGCGTGCCTGATTGACCATCTTCTGCAGATTTTGTTCCTGAATGCCAAAACTCCAGTCCGGCACCAGGTAGCTCGGATGCGCTATCGGTGTATAAGGAAATGCCTGCCCGATCACGGCAACTGACACGCCGTTGATCTGACGCGTCACATAGGGAGAAAATACGGGATCGTTAAAGTCGCTGGTTTGCACATTATGCGCAACGAAGGCGATGTGGTTGCTGAAGTCATTTTCCACCACATGCTTGACCCGATCTGCACCCAGCGTAAATTCCCAATGTCCAGTCATGACATCCACGCCCAGCAGTTTGCAGGCATCCACCATATCCTGTCCCTTGGTCCACAGCGCCGTGCCTGAACCCTGCCAGGTGTCCCCGCCATCCAGCAGCAGCGCGCCGGGGCGACTGGCCCGGATACGTTTGACCAGCGTAGCCAGATGAGCGAAACCGCCAACCTTGCCGTATTTCAGCGCGGCATTTTCAAAATCAAGATAGGTGAAGGCGTGCGCTGCCGGGGTGTTGGGTGCGATACCGAACTGTCGCAACAGTGCTTCGCCAACCAGATGCGGGGCACAATTCAGTCCTCTGCCGACGCCAATATTGACATTTGGTTCCCGGAAATAAATTGGCAGCAGCTGCGCATGGCAGTCGGTAATGTGCATCAGACTGACATTGCCAAATTCAGGCAATGCGTACAAAGATTCGGCAGCCACCGCTTCGCTTTTTTCCAGCAGCATGCCACTGGCTGCTGCCACTGCAAGTACCTGCAAAAATTCCCGTCTGTTCATTTTTGGTTTCCGAAACGATTGAAAAGTTACTGGTTGACTGGCGACTGTGGATCAAACAGGAAGCCCAATACATCCTTGATCTGCTGCTCGGTGAGTATGGCGTTGTGGCCAAATCTGGGCATGATCGAACAGGCTGCATAGGCTTGCGAGTTAAATATCTTTGCGTACGTATACCTGATGATTTCAGGACTTTGGCCGCGAATTTTTCCATAGTTGTACAGTGACGGTCCCAGAGTACCGAAGGCAATTTCACTCTTGGCCATCTGGTGACACGCATAACAGTTGCCACCTGAAGGAAGAGCCGGATCATCGGAATACTGTTTTCCAAATCCGGACTGCGCAATTTTTTCACCCTCGCGCCAGTTTCCGGTCATTACGCCATCCACCGGATAGATCACCGTTGCCATTTGCGACTTTTCCATGGCCGCAATCTGAGCGGCCGGCAACGGGCCGTCCGAAGGTGAACGGCTGCAGGCTTTCTGAACCGCATCCTGAGTCAAACGATCCATGCCGGCCTGGCCACGACTGGCAAAGGATTCATGCATCATCTGGTTAAACTGCCGTTCCTGATCTGAGTGGGGAAGCAGTGCACAGCCTGCCAGCGAGGCTGTGATTGCCGACCCGATTAATACGTAGTTAAATTTCATCACTGAAGCTCCTTATCGTTTCATGCCGGGTGCGTTCATCGATCCGCCTTCTGCATTTTTTGCAAGAAAGCTGATCAGCGCAATCGAAGCGTCAGAGTTAAAAATCAGATTGGGAAGACGCTGCTGGCGCAGGCAGTCGTTCATGCGCCACTGCATGGTACGGAATTCACCCTGTGATACCCGATATGCCGGCCAGGTTGTGTAAGCGCCGCGCGCAACGTCGCCATGGGTCAAATTGGGTACGTCCTGCAGTCGGATGCGTTTTCCGTCCTGACTGTGGCAGGTCGCGCATGAAAAATCATGCGTCCCGGCCCGAAAGTAAAACATCTTTTCGCCCATCAAATACGATTCACGCTCCTTGGGATGTTGCATTGGCTGCAGCACTTTGAAACCCTGCGAGGCAGTCACTATGTATGCGGTCAGCGACTCAAAATCAGAATGTTCGGAACCATTGCCAAAAGGTGTTTTGGTTGCTTCGGCATAGCTATAACCCTGCAGGTTTACCATGCAGTAAGCCAGTCTTGCTTCCAGGTCCTGGACTCGATTGGCATCGAAAAAAAAGCGCGGCAGTTCGGCATAGGCGCCGGCGATCACACCGGGACCTTTACCCAGGTCGCACGCTTCCAAGGTCACGTTTTTAGGTCCGCGTTTCTGTTTCCACAGTTCTTCACCACGTGCAACCCACAGGTCAGCCGGATTATCATCCTGCAGCAGTTCGCGATAACGCGCAATGCTGTCGGCGGTGCTGGTCTGTGCCTGAACCGGAAATACCAGTGCACACAGGACTGCACCAATTACAAGTACTTCTGCTGACAACGTCGGTTTCAGCTTATATATCATGCGTTCACTCCCAGATCCGGTTTCCTGCTCAATTGATCGTACTGATGTCAGAGCGATTTTCGCCAAAGTTATCCACCCAGGTGATGCGTATCGTGTCACCCTTGGCACCGCCCTTGAACTTGAAATTCAGGAACGGATTTTTGGATACCGCAGCCCCCCATTGTGCAGTGAGTACGGTTTTATCATTACAGGTCGCATTGACCATCGTAATAAAGTGGGCCGGTATCAGTTTGCCGTTCGCATCTTTGCGCTGCCCGGTTTCCATTTCGTGATTCATCAGTACTTTTACTTCTACCGTATCGCCCTGCAGACTGGCGCGAATTTTCATTGGATCTGTCATTGCCTGTCTCCTGATTTGTAAGGATTGTTTATGTGTCAGCCGCCACAGCCGCCCAGAGTCACTTTGATCTCTTTGGTGGTGAAATAGTACTTACCGTCCGCTTTAACCAGCAGAATGACATTCGAGGTCTGTCCCATTTTTACCCGGGTCGAGATAAACGGTTCGGTACCATCCGGAAAGTGAAACACGGCGGTCAGCGGATTGGGATTTTTTTCGATGAGTACTGAAATCGATTCGGTTTTGGGAATAGTACTTTTGGCGCTGACTGGAACGACGGCACCATTTTCAGCAATATCGGGGGCCGTCATGATGATATCGTTGCTGTCACTTTTTTGAACGACGCCAAGAATCTGGAACGCTTCCGGCAAGGTTTTGGCTTCAAACGCCGCCTTGTCCCAGTCTGCTGCCAGCGCATTGTCCGATTTGAAAAATCCGATTGACATCAACAATCCGGCAAGACCTGCACTGCCACCTGCCCGTAATACTTTTCTGCGTCCCTGATCCATTCCTTCATCCCCTTCGCTTTGGTTTTAAGTGTGCTGCTCTGCTGCTGTTTTCCATTCTGGTTACGGTGCCCCCTTCAATATCCACCCGACCAACTGCTCGATTTGGCTTTTATTTATCTGCACCTGAGCCGGCATCGGAATCTGCCCCCAGTTGCCCTGCCCGCCCGTCTGCACTTTCGCCACCAGCGCTGCCAAAGCGCCGTCATTGCCTTTGTAGTACGCGGCAACATCCGTAAAGGCAGGCCCGACCAGCTTGCTGCTCACGGCATGGCAAGCCAGACAGCCGGAGGCATTGGCCAGTTGATGCAGACTGTCTGCACCGTGGCTGCTCTGATCACCGCCAGTCGAGCCAGCGCCACCGGACTTGCCGGGCTCCGTATTGACGCCGCGCACTGCACCAAAATTCCTGTTCTGCTCATACGGATTGCCATTTGCCGTACGGGCAAAATCGGGCAGGGTGGAAATGATGCTCACCTCTGTTGCACAGTGCTGCATGCAGGCAGTATTGTGCACATCGGGTTTGCCCTTGTTGTCCCACAAGCCGTGCTGCCGGGTCATGCCATTCCGGTTGGGCATACGCGATTGCACGTCGCGGATCGTATTCTGGTTCAACACGAAATCATCCGGCACAATTTCGGCCAGGTTGAGCAGATAGGCCAGTACCGCATAGACCTCATCAGTGGACAGCGATTTGGGCGCATTCCAAGGCATGGCCCTGTGGATGTAGTCGTACAGTGTGGACAGGGTTGCGACTTTCATGAAAGTGGTTCGCTGCGGTACGGTATTACCCGCCAGCGCGGCGACTCTGCCATTTTTTTGATCTTCTTTGGTGGTGCCGCCAACTAACGGCGTAAAAATTTCGTTACTTTCCGCAAAAGTGCCATGACAGCTGGCGCAGCGGTTATCCCAGATTCCCTGGCCTTTTTCAACCGAGCCGGAGCCTGCAGGCAAGCCCTGAAAGTCAGGCCGCACATCAATATCCCATGCCTTGATTTCTGCCGCGGTTGCCGCACGTCCTATCGGTTTTACGGTCACATCGGACGAGCCATCTTTGGCAGAAATATCTCCAACCGTCACCAGTAACGCCGCCAGTACCACAGCGCGCTGCAATGTCAGAACGGGAAAGAAATCAGTCGACCTGAACATTCGACACCTCCCCATTCTGAGCGACCAGCCAGGATTGAATTGCATTGTTATGGTAAATCGAACGTTTGCCGCGTACCTCTCGCAGCTGTCCGATTTTGGGTTGAACATATCCCGTATCGTCAATGGCGCGACTTTGCAGAATTGCCTGCTCGCCGTTCCACTCCCAGTCAATATTGAAACGGGTCAGCGCTTTTGTCAGTGGCGTGCCTTCCATGCGCGCAGTACGCCAGTTTCTGCCGCCGTCAAAGGACACATCCACCCGTTTGATTTTTCCGCGCCCCGACCAGGCCAGACCGGTAACATTAAATCTGCCACGACCTGTCAGTACCTGCCCGCCAGAGGGCGAAGTAATCACGGACTTGGCTTCCTGCACAGCGGTATATTGCCTCAGCATGCCACCAGGCATCAAATCAACGTAGTGCACGGATTCGTCCTTGGTCGCAAAGGGTTGATCGCCAACCTTGATGCGTCGCAGCCACTTGACCCAGGAAACACCCTGCACGCCTGGCACCACCAGTCGCAATGGATAGCCATTTTCGGGCCGCAGCATTTCACCGTTCTGCCCATAAGCTACGATGACATCATCCAGCGCACGTTCGATACCTATCGTTCTGGTCATACTGGAACCGTCTGCACCTTCGGCAAGAATGTAAGCGGCTTTTTTGAGGTCAATACCACAATCATCAAGCAGTACCGACAGCGGCACACCGGTAAATTCGCTCCCGGACAGCATACCGTGCGTATACTGGACGGTGGGCACCGCCACATTGCCCCACTCCATCGCAGTATTTGCACCGCATTCCAGAAAGTGGATCCGGGACACCGAAGGCAGACGCATCAAATCATCCATGCTGTAGACCTTGGGGGTCTTGACAAGTCCATTAATCATTAACCTGTGTCGGGTCGGATCAATGTCCTGCCAGCCTTGATGGTGCCGTTCAAAATGCAGGCCGCTTGGCGTGATAATTCCAAAGGTGCTTTGCAGGGGAGTAAATGCGACAGATGCCTGCGGTACGTGCGAAAGCCCGGGACTTTCGCGGCGTATGATATTTGCTTCATATCTGGATGGCAGTCCGTAGGGATTGGTGGCGACCGCTTTTCCCAGTGTGGTACTCCAACTGGGCAGGTTAAGGATATCTGGATCACCCACTTCCGGGCGTGAAGTCTGCGCGCCAGCTCGGGATGAAAGTGAGGCAAGCGCCGCTGAGCTGGCGGTGATGAATGCGTTGCGTAAAAAGTCCCGCCTTCCCGCTTCAACCTGTGTAATTTCCGCTGCTGTCAAAAAATTTTCTGGCGCTTTAATTATGTGATTGCGCCCGTTGCTGCTGTCTCCCATGACTTCCCCATTGTAAACGACTGTCTTGGTATAAAACTGAATAGTGAATGCGTGCAATAACACGCGAAAAAAGTTTTTCCGGCAAAACCTGGCTACTCGTCCTTCACCAGAAAAAATTTGGGTATCTGTTCCTGATCAAGTGGTTGCATACCCATTTTTGTCATGACTCTCTCACATACAGCCTGGCAAATATTGAGCATTTCCAAATCAACTATTCGATAAAAAATCTGATTGCCTTCACGTCTGCGCTGAACCATTCCTGACCTGTGCATCAAACCGAGATGCCTTGAGACATTGGTTTGTGTGATGCAGGTTTCTTCAACGATCGACGTCACAGATTTCTCTCCATGACAAATAGAGCGCATTATTTTCAGGCGCGATGGCTCGGACAAAAGTAAAAAACAGGCGGCGACACCGTCGATTACCTGATCAATATTTTCTTCCGGCGGGATATGGTGTATGTTTTGCATAAGCCAAATATATTCATGTATGCGCATATACGCAACGTCAAATATTCAGTGAAGCAAGCGAGTCTCGTGTGCGTTGCAGCATTATTTTTCAAGACCACAGATAAACAAACGGAGAATCCCATATTGCGCTGCAAAATTAAAAAAATTAATTTTTTTAATTTTCGTGCTTTATACCAACAAATGGATACGCACCTTGATTTAAATCAAACAAATGACAATCATTTTTTGATCTGAATCATCTTTAACTGTGTTTGCATTGTTTAATTAATAAAAATTAAGGCGCCAAAATGATTAAAAAATTTATTGGAGAAAGTGATCAATGACTTTTTCCAGCCTTGTTGAAGCGATTGGGGACGGCGATGCATTAACAATTTCCGGTTTTATTATTGGAATTTGTTTTGGCATATTTGCGCAGCGCTCGCGCTTTTGCCTCAGATCAGCCGTCATCGAAACGTTTCATGGAAAATTTGGTGTCAAACTCGCAGTCTGGTTACTGGCATTTTCCGCTGCAATCGTTTTAACGCAAATTTTCATCATCGCTCAACTTCTGGACGTCAGCACTGCACGACAGCTTGCCACTCGTGGCACCTTATCTGGCGCGCTGATCGGGGGCGTGATTTTTGGCATCGGAATGATGCTGTCGCGTGGATGTGCAAGCAGACTTTTAATCCTTTCTGGTTCAGGAAATCTGCGTTCATTATTTTGTGTATTGGTATTCGCAATCACTGCACAGGCATCGCTGAATGGAATTCTTGCTCCCATCAGGAATGGAATCAGCAACGCGTGGACTATCGAAGGTGGCAGCGCACGCAATTTACTTGATATTTTTCACGTCGGAAATACGACTGCGCTCATCTTCGGTCTGGTCTGGCTTGTTGGCGGCATTGGATTTGCGATACACGCAAAAATGCTGAAAAAATTCATTTTCTTTGGGTTTGGTGCAGGCGCAATGGTTGCCTGTGCCTGGCTTGTCACTTATCAAATTTCATTACAGTCATTTGACGTTGTTCCGATTAAGGCAATCAGCTTTACCGGCCCGTGTGCCGATGTTTTAATGTATTTTCTTACGCCATCAGAAAAACCCTGGACTTTCGATTTGACCCTGGTACCGGGCGTATTGCTTGGTTCACTTATTGCCTCTGTATATTCTCGGGAATTTAAACTTGAAGGGTTCAAAGATGAATTGAGCATTCTGCGTTACGGCCTTGGCGCGGTTTGTCTTGGTTTTGGCGGAATGTTGGCCGGAGGTTGTGCCGTCGGTGCCGGAGTTTCAGGTGCTGCTGTTTTTGCGCTCACAGCATGGGTCACTTTATTCGCAATCTGGGCATCTGCGGGTTTAACCGACTATATGATAGACAGAAATTAAAATTCAAAACTCATGCCGGTGTTGATCTGTTGGCACGAAAACATTTTACGCAGCAGCCGGGTATTTTATTCGAGCTCGATTCCATGCAGACCAAAACGCCAACAGTCAACCAAATTGACGCACTATTATCTAAATGAACTTGTTAAGGATCATTCCGGAGTTGAAATCATTTCAATAGTTAAATAGAATCAGGTCTGCGATTAAGTATCCGTTGCGGGCCCCTGATATGAATCCGCGTCTGTTACGGCCTTCCCTGTTTTTTTGGCGCATCGTGACCGCGATGGCTGTTCAGGTCGACAGCTTGTCGTAAATTGCAGGTTATCTGTTTTCACCCTGAAAATTCAACGATATGCCCCAACCAGAGAAAAATGTTCAACTGATGCAACAGACCGTGGATGAATCTGATCTTGAAGATCAGTTTCTCCTCAATCAGGGACGGGCAATCTTCAAGATGCTGATCACGGTCCTGATAATTCTTCTGTCAATTAATATCACCTACATATTATTGTTTTCGCGTTATCCCAACGACGGCCTGCCCGTTATCTGGATCTGTGGTGACCTGTTAAGTGGCTTTTCCCTTTGGCTGATCGTACGCAATCGGGTGCGCCTGGGAATTTCCATTTTTATCTGGTCCATTTTTATTCTCATTGCACTGACCGCATACACCATAAGCGGACTGCGCACGCCTGGCCTGTACGCTCTGCCTTTCCTGTTAATGGTGACCATAGTCATGCTTGGTCGTCGGCAAGGCATACTCATGAGCAGTCTGACTTTGCTCGTCATCTGGTTTCTGGCATGGCTGCAGCAGTCCGGCAGATTCGCTACTAAAATCGAACGCCCGGTTCTTGACCAGACGCTCAGCATAACTATGGTTATCGCAATGACCGCCCTGTTATGCAGCAAAATTGCCGGCAGCCTGTGGTCGCAGTATGCGCAGGTAGTGGCAACCCAGCGCAAACTGGAATTGGAACTGGAACATCGGCTGCGTTCCGAAATGCGCTTTATGCACCTGTTCAGCAACAATCCGCTTCCTTCCGTGATTACCGACATGGCAGGAATCGTACGTGACGTCAATCTGGCCTGGGTCAGTACCTTTGGCATAGAACGCAGCGCCATCATCGGTCATACCACCCGCGACTTCGGCCTGTGGGCCGATGACGGTTTGCGCATCAATTTTCGGGAACAGCTCTCGCTTGGACAGACCATTACCGGCAGGCGTACCAGCTTTCGGACTGCCAACGGGGTGATAAGACACTTTCTGGTTTCCCTTGCCGTCACTGAATTCGTGGACGGCCCCGGCATCATTGCCAATCTGCTGGATCAGACCGAGCGTCTGGCCAGCGAAGATGCCCTGCAAACGCTGAATGAAACGCTGGAGCAGCGGGTCAACGAAAGAACGTCGGAACTGAATCGTACTGTGACGACCTTGAAGATCACCCAAAACGACTTGCTTGAAGCTGAAAAAATGGCGTCGCTGGGTTCGATGGTGGCCGGGATTTCGCATGAACTGAATACCCCGATCGGTTCAGCCGTTACGCTGGCCAGCACACTGCACGACCTGGTGCATAAATTTATCCTGGAGGTTGAATCAGGCAAATTGAAAAAATCGGAACTCATCGAATTTTTGAATCACAACAGCGAGCTGTCTGATCTGCTGCTCAAATGCACCGCGCGCGCCAGTGAACTCATTTTAAGTTTCAAACAGATCGCCATTGATCAAACGTCGGAGCGGCGGCGTGATTTTATGCTTGATTCAATGATTGAAGACGTGGTCTCCACGTTACAACCAAATATCAAACGTTTACCCATCGAGATCCAAATCGACGCAGAAAAAAACGTCCATTGCGACACCTTCCCGGGGCCACTTGGGCAAATCCTGGCCAATCTGGTTCTGAATGCTGTCACGCACGCCTTCGACAGTACCGAACCTGGCACGATACTGGTGAAAGCGCACCGACTGGACGGTGAACGGATTGAACTGACCGTGAGCGACAATGGCTGTGGCATGAGCAGCGAAGTGCTGATCCACGTTTTTGATCCATTCTTTACCACGCGGCTCGGTCAGGGCGGATCCGGTCTGGGGCTGGCAGTCTGTCAGCGCATCGCCGGCTCGGTCCTGGGTGGTTCGCTGACCGTCAAATCGACACCGGGTAAAGGTTCACAATTCACATTGATTTTTCCGATGACTGCCAAGGGTAAGATGTAAACCCCACAGTTCAAAATTTGTACCGACAAAGGACCTGCAGCATGGATGAGTTCGAATTTGCCGAAGAAGATCAGGAAGAAAGAATCAGCCTGCTGCAGCCATGGATGATCATGATTGTCGATGATGAAGCAATCATCCACACCACGACCACATTGGCGCTGAAGGGGTTTGAATTTGAAGGTCGCCGCCTTGAATTCATCAGCTGCTACAGCGCCGCCGAGGCGCATGAAGTTTTAAAAGGCAGGAATGATATTGCCATGATACTGCTCGATGTGGTCATGGAAACCGACCATGCCGGTCTGGATCTGATCCATACCATCCGGGTAGAACTGAAGAACCTCAATGTGCGGATTGTATTGCGTACCGGCCAGCCGGGGCAGGCCCCCGAAGAAGCGGCGATCCGTGATTACGATATCAACGATTACAAGGCAAAATCCGAGCTGACCCGCAATAAACTTGTGACGACCCTGTATGCCGCCTTGCGCAGCTACCGCGACCTGATGCGACTGGAACATGCCATGCAGGGACTGCGCCGCACCATCGACGCCATCAGTAAGGTCTATGACTCCAGCAACATTTACCGATTTGCCTCGGCGGTTCTGGAGCAGGTCAATTACCTGCTCAATATTCAGGGCAAAGGTGTGTGCGCCAGTCGCACGGTTGCCTACGCCGCCTCGCACAAGAACAATCATCTGCAGATTCTGGCTGCCACCCAAGAGTATCAGGGCCTGCATCTGGATCAAAATGCCGATCAACTGCCCGACGAGGTGCGCCAGGCCATTGAGCGCGCGTTTGCTGACAAAAATGAAGCGATTGCCGATTGCAGTTTTGTCAGTTACCACTGTTCACAGCACGGCACTGAAACAGTCTTGTACATGTCCTTTGCCGATCCAATTACCGAGCAGGCCTGCGAGCTGTTGCACCTGTTCGCCATCAACGTGGTGCATACTTTCGAAACACTGCTGACTCGCGATGAAAACGATGACACCCAGCGTTCCACCATTTTCATGATCGGCGAAGCCGTAGAGCAGCGCAATCAGTTCACCAGTTCGCATGTGCAGCGCGTCGGTGAAATTGCGGCCCTGCTGGCGCGTGAGAGCGGTCTGAATGCGCAGGCGGTTGAAGATATCAGGATGGCAGCACCGCTGCACGATATCGGTAAAGTCGCCATACCCGGCCATGTTCTGACCAAGCCGGGAAAACTTGACGGGGCCGAATGGGACACCATGAAACAGCACGCCCTGCTCGGCCGTGACATATTGGCAAAATCACCCAGGCGCATACTGCAACTGGCCGCCGTTATCGCCCATGAACATCACGAGCATTGGGATGGCACAGGTTATCCGCGCGCCCTGACCGGTGCCGATATAGGAATTGAAGCCCGTATTGTGGCGCTGGCTGATGTCTTTGATGCGCTGGTGAGCCGGAGTTGCTACAAGAAGGAATGGTCCATGCAGGACAGCTTTGCCTATATTGCGGGCCAGCGCGGCAAACAGTTTGATCCGGCACTGGTTGATATTCTGTTGAATGTGGGACCAGCGCTGAGGGCGATTTATGAAAAATATCCTGATATTTCGGGTTAGACGGGCGCTGCGTTCGACTTGCGATTGATCGTCACCGGGCTGAATCGCGTCCGTCAGAACTCGGCAAAACCAGTGGAAGCCTTATCACGAAACTTGTACCTCGCCCCAACTCGGACTCCACGTTAATGTCTCCACCGAGGGTCTTGATCAGGTTTTTTACAATCGCCATCCCGAGACCAGTGCCGCCTTTGCCAATCTTGGTGCTGTAAAACGGCTGGAACAGATTTTTCAATGTCAGCTCTGACATGCCGTTGCCATTATCACTGAAGCGCAACGTGACCCTGTTATCATCGGCCACCGCATTGATATCCAACACACCGTCGTCGCGGCTTTCGAACCCATGCAGGCAGGCGTTATTGATCAGATTGATTACAATCTGTCCCAAGGCTCCCGGTTCACTGTCCATTAATATCCCGCCAGGAATGTTCATGACGATGCATGCGGCCTGACGTTTCAGGATTGGCGCCAGCGTGTCGAGCACTTCCTGCACCGTGGCTCCCAGATCAAAAACCCGCCTGCGTTCACTGGACTGATCTGCGGCAACCTGCCGGAAGCTGTTCAACAATTCCTCGGCGCGCTTCAAATTCTTTTCAATCAGCACAACTCCGGTGTCAATATCCAGCATGGCATCGACAAGCTGTGTGCGTTTAATATTGTTGTTATCAATTGCTGTCCGAATTGTGCGGGTAAGGTCCGTGAGCGTGCTTGCAGCCAGGACGCTGTTGCCGATAGGGGAATTCAGTTCGTGTGACACGTTCGCTGCCAACATGCTCAACATTGCTTTTGCTTCGCTTCGGATCAACTCTTCCTGCGATTGATGCAATTTCAGCAAAGTGGTTTCAAGTTCCGCAGTGCGTTCTGTCACGCGCTGTTCAAGCCCGGCATTGACATTTTTGAGCAATTCCCTTTCTGCGACCCGCCGGGTCACATCTTCATGAGTACCAAACATCCATTCCGGCAAACCTTCTTTGGTGTGTGTCATGACCCGGCCGCGCGACAGCACCCATACCCAATGACCATCGCGATGGCGCATGCGGATCTCGCATTCATAGTGTTCACTTTGCTCAGCAAAATGGCGCCGCAACAATTCGTCCGATTTTTTCTGGTCATCGGGATGCAAATAGGTCAGCCAGGTAGCAACTGATATCGGTTCCATATCTTTCAGCCGGTAACCGATGATTTCACACCACCGTTCATTGAAGATCGTGGCGCCGGTTTGCACATTCCATTCCCAGGAACCGGCCTGTGTACTTTCGATAATGTATTCGAGTCGTTTGCGCTCCTGGGTCAACTGACGTTCAAGTGCCAGGCGTTCGGTTACATCCTCGATGACTTCCAGACTGCGCACCACATGTCCGTCGGCGTCGCGATCCAAATCACCAGACAGCAGAACATCAAGAATTTTGCCGCTTTTCGTCACTACCTGATACGAGACATTTTCGTAGTGGTTGGCTTTATACAGTTCCGGCAAGACCACGTTGATGGCATGTTCCCGTGAAGCCTCAGTTAGAAATTCCAACGTGGTATGGCCCAACACTTCGTCACGGGTATAACCAATTTTTTTTAATAAAGCATCACTGACCGTCAGTATCCTGCCTTTGACATCAACCGAATGCATTAAGGCCGGCGTCGAATCATACAGACTCACCAGCCGTTGTTCACTCCGACGCAGATCTTCGGTGCGCTTTTCAAGGGCGATATTGGTCTGAATTAATTCTCTGGTTTTTTCGGTAAGCGCCTGTTCCACCCGGGCCAGTCTGGTAACCCGGTCCAACGCGTCCGGCAACTGATCCCAAAAGGTGCCGGTTTTTTTCAGATAGTCGGCAACCCCGCGCCGCAGTGCCTCAGATGCGACCAACTCGTTGCCTTGTGCGGTCACGACAATCACCGGAATGCGGGGTATCTTTAAATCGGCAGCCTCAACAACGGTCCAGGAATCGCCATCGGGCAAATTGAAGTCAAGTAATATTGCGTCATAGGTCTGGGTTGCCAGCGCCGCAAGCGCGTCTTTGACACCGGTGGCAATCTGTACCGTCATGCCAGAGCGTACCAGCGATCTGCGCTCCAGCTCAGCCGTGGCTTCGTCATCTTCGACGATCAATATTTTTGATTTTGACACTGCAGAATTCATAGGACTCAATTTTATTTTGACGGAAGACTGACTATCGATATGAATAGCCCCAGACGCTTGATCGCTTCAATAAACGCGGCCGGTTCGACGGGTTTGGTAATATACACACTGCAACCCAATTCATAGCATCGATTGATTTCACGCGGATCATCGGTAGTAGTGAGCATCAGCACCGGAATTGTTTTCGTTTGAGGATGCTCTTTGATCTGGCGCAATACCTCGACGCCATCGATTCCCGGCATATTTATATCCAGTAGAACCAGCAGCTCGCCGTGTTCTTTCGGGCCGGCGTACTCGCCGCGCCGGAAGATGTAATCCAGCGCCTGGGCTCCGTTTCCAATGGTCACAACCGGATTATTTATTCCGCTGCGCAAAAGATTGCGCCGCACCAGTTCGGTGTGGCCCATATCATCATCGACCAAAAGTATTGTGACATCGAACATGTGAACTCCTGTCAAGTTTTTGGATTGCCATTTGCCGGAAAACTGAAATGAAACTCAGTGCCGACTCCATCTGCGCTGAGCGCATGAATTTCTCCACCGTGACGGTCAACGATGCGCTTTACAATCGCAAGTCCCATGCCCTCACCCGAGGCCAGTTTGGGATGAAAACGTTGAAACACCTGGAACAGACGCGCCTGTGAACTTGCCGGTATTCCGGCACCGTTATCCTTGACCCAAAAATGGACCATGCCATCTTTTACTGCACCGCCGATTTCTATTTTTCCAGGTCTGCCAGGCTGAAGATATTTCATGGCGTTTGAAATCAGGTTTGAAAACACCTGTCCAATTGCAGTCTGATCAGCAAACACCGGCGGCAAAGTACCAACGATAATTTCGGTACCGCTGTCGCGTATCGATTGTTGCAGTGAACTGAGGGTTGTATCGACCAGCGCCTGCACGTCAATCGGTTCCATGTCATATTCATTTTTTCCGGTACGCGACAACAGCAACAGCGCGTCGATCAATTTCTGGAATTTGGTTGAACTGGCGCTGATATAGCGCAACGATCCATTGATACCCTCGTCCATAATCAGCCTGATCTTTTGCGCTGCCTGCTCCGGCAAACAGAGATGGCTGAGTTCCTGCGTCATTTCATTGCAGCTCAGTTCCAGCTCCCTGGAAAAACCCTGCAGGTTGACCAGTGGTGCTCTTAAATCATGGGAAACAATATAGACGAATGCTTCAACTTCCTGATTTTTTTGAGCCAGCATCATGTTTGTCTCAGCCAGTTTGGCAGTACGCTCCCGCACCCGTTCCTCCAGATAATCATGGGCGCGCTGCAGATCAGCGCGAGCAATGGCCCTTTCTGACGTTGCCGCACTGACGATCAATCCGGTGAGCGCAACAACGGCCATAAACATCTCAAGCAGAATCAGGCTTTGATCCAGATTATCCGACACAAAGGGACCCCGGTTGTGTATTGCGCCCCACAGCGCCAGACCAATAACCAGCACAATGGCCAAAGTAGTTTCACGCATGCCAAATCGCAGTCCAATCCAGATAATGAATGGAAAAACAGCATACTGGAGCTGGAATGGTGCAGCAGAATGCAGGAAGGTGCCGTTCAGCGCGATGGCACCCGCGGCGCACAGCCCTGCAAAAATCAGCACCAGCTCCGCCATTTGCAGCCGGGTCCATTTTTGAGTTGGCTGCATCAGCCAACTGAGAAATAGCGGAGCAAAAACAACTACCCCCATGCCGTCGCCGACCCACCAGACCCACCACACCGAAAAAAAGGCTGAGCCGGGAACCGCGCCGGCATAGACAAGATTGGCCACACCATTGGTTGCACTGACCATCATCCCGAGAATTGCCCCAAACAGAATCAGGGTCAGCACATCACCGACCGAGTTGACAGCCAGGCTAAACCTGGCAAAGCGCAAAATCAGGTAACTGGCCAGCACCGGGGCGAGCACATTGCCGAGCGCAATTCCAGCTGCTACCGGCACCGACCCGCCGATTAGATAATTAATCGCAAAAGCACTGATGCAGATTGATGGCCAGATACGGTAGCCGAACACCAGCACTGCAGCCAGGGCGATGCCGGTCGGAGGCCACAGCGCGGTTACCTGTTTGGTTGAAAATGCCAAAGACAAGCCGAATTTGGCGGCAATAAAATAAATTGTCGCAACAATGGCAAGCGTCACGACGTAGCGCCCGGTCAGGTATTCTGAGGCAACGAAGGATTGCAAATACCGGGGGCGATCTGTTTGCTCTATCTGATTCATTCAGATTCTTTGGTTAAAGTCAGGATAACCACCTTGTCCGACACCAGAACTGACTACTGGAGTCCCCGATTACCAGCTATTGTTAACGACATGGCCAGCCCGAACCTGATAAAAATCAAGGATTTGTTTAATAAAGCACAGAGATACCGTTGCCTGAATTATTTTTATTATTAATCCAACATTGAAATTGATACTCCTGGCTTGCCAAAGGAGCCGCGCACCATTGGCTCGGCACCCTGCTCTTTGAGCATAGTCTCCAAATCAGTCAGCTTCAAGCCTGGGTTGCTTAATACAACAATGCCCGGATCACGCCAATTCGGTACCTGTCGGGCCAAATGGCGCTCACAGCTGAAGAAAATGCATAAGCACGCGGGTTGCAGGGTGCACACTGGCCTGCATGCCAGTGTCGCTGCGCAGGCGAGCACCATGCTGCTCAAATTCCCTGCTTCGCCGTCGTTGCTTAGCCAGCTAAGCGATCTCCTCACGGTGTAGCAGGGGGTGCAGCAGGGGTTTCGAGAAGCAAAGCTTCTCGCCTGCGTAACGGACTGCTCGAGAAGAAGTAGACTCACCCTCTGCATCAGATTTGAGGGGGACAGAGTTTATTCACACAGCGACAAACCCCAGAATTAACCTGATCGGATTATGCCCCCCGGATGAATGCAGACCTGTTTCAGCAGACAATTCAAAGTGTTAGGTGCATTGATGTCTGAAAAAAATCCTTCCTTCGCAAAAACACTTATAGATTCTGCCGCAAAGTTTGTTTAGTCTCCCGACCTTGGACTTTTGCAGGACACTCCTTCTACTTCATCTTCTGATGAAATTGAAATAATTCTAAAAAATGAAAGTTCAAAAATTTTATCTGTTGATCTTGCAAATAACAAACAACAGACTCTGGCTAGCGTACTTTCTCAACGTGGCTATGTGGAAGCCGCATGTCAGGAAAAACTATCCTGCAGCACTTGTGTTGGAACGGTGCGGATCGACGACGGTCTCCCTGACACTCCTGTTGAACCAACAGAAGATGAACTGGACGTTATCGATATGGTTGCAAAGAATACGTCAATTGCACTCGAAAATAGAACAAGCCAATTAAGAGCCGGATGCAAGATCCCCTTAAAACCTGGCATGCGCTATACATTGACCCCATTACAGGAAACTTAAATAAATGCAAGACATCTCCTCTTACTATAGAAAAATTCATCAGTCTCAAACCCTGCTGTTAAACGAACAATCCAGAATGCTTGAAAACAAGGGCAAAGCTGTTTTTAAATTCGGATTTGGGCAATCGCCTTTTCCACCTTTGCCAGAAGCAATCGAAGCATTAAAAAAATATGCGGATGCGAAAGACTATTCCGCTGTGCAGGGTCTGCCTCTTTTAAGACAACGTATCGCAGGTTTTCATCGGGAAGCAGACCTTACCGACATTACCGAAGATCGGGTTTTAGTTGCGCCAGGATCAAAAATTTTGATTTACACCATCATGCTGGCGTTTGAAAGAGCGGACGTTCTGATTCCAACTCCTGCATGGGTTTCATATACGCCGCAGGCAATGTTGTCAGGCCATACCGCGATACCTGTTCAAACCAGTTTTCAGGAAAAGTGGCGCGTTACTCCTGATGCAATCGAGCGCGCAATCAGGAAAAAGAAAGACTCTCAAATACCGTCTATCCTCATTATTAACTATCCCGGCAATCCGGATGGTTTGACTTATGAAGATCATGAATTGAAGGAAATTGCCGATACCTGCAGACGTCATCACATTGTCGTGATTGCCGATGAAATTTATGGCCTGCTGCACCACCGGGCGCAACACAAATCGTTTGTCCGTTTTTACCCTGAGGCCACGATCGTTACCGGCGGACTGTCAAAGTGGTGCGGTGCCGGCGGGTGGCGCCTGGGTATGGCGCTGTTGCCCAACAATTTAAACGGGGAATTTAAAAGCGATGTACTCGGAATCGCTTCTGAAACTTATTCCTGCACTGCCCTGCCCGTCCAGTTTGCCGCCTGCGCAGCGTATCAGTGGAATACAACGACGCAGGATTATCTGTTTCATCAGCGCAGACTGCTATCCTTTATCGGTAATTGGAGCGCCAAAAAATTAAAAGGAGCGGGCGTCCAGGTGCATTTGCCGGAAGGCGGGTTTTATCTGTTCTTGGATTTCTCACCTTTTGCCCAACGATTACAGAAAGCCGGGGCCAATACATCGCAACTGTTTTGTGAGAAGCTGCTGGCAGAAACTGGAATAGCGCTGCTGCCTGGAGATGCGTTTGGCATGCCCGCCGCGTCTATTTCAGCCAGGCTTGCCTATGTGGAGTTCAACGGAAAAGTGGCGCTGGCCGCATCCGAAAAAATTGGAAATGAGTCTTCTCTGAAAGAAGATTTCTTGCAGACTGTTTTTCCAAAAAAACGTGCGCGGGATTGAGCTTTTATGCAGGTGGCTGACCGCCTTGTAACCATGTAATCCCTGAGATTTAAATTGACATACTTTTGGCGCCGATTAGACTACCCTTGAAATAGTTAGATTGATTACACAAGGAATAGTTATGAACCGGTGAATTATTTATTGTTTTGAATAAGACTCCGGATTCCATCTCATGTTCTCGGTCCGAATGTGATCAAGAATAAATAATTGTTTAATTCTGACAATTTTCGACCTATTCTGAAGAAAGCAAGTATCTGATACGTTCAGATTTTTATATAAAAAATAACAATAAGCCAGCTTTTGGTGGGACACATGCCGGAAAAGACAGCGTTAGATTTACTGAATGATAAAGTCAGTCAGCTACAAACAATTTTGAACCATGTAGGAGCCTACGTTTTCACGAAGGACCTGGAGGGGCGCTATACGTTCGTCAATAAAATGTGTTGCGAGCTGTTTGGCAAGCCACAGGAGCAAATCCTTGGATGCACGGATGAAGACTTCTTCGATTTGACCATTTCAAATCAAATTCGCGTCAATGACCGCTCTGTCATGGATGAAGGCAACACCGTCGAAGCGGAAGAGGTGAATATTATTGCCAAGACTGGCCAGGCCCGAATTTACTGGACTGTCAAAATTCCGTTAAAAGAAAATTCAGGGCGGATTACTGGCATGTGCGGCATTTCCACCGACATTACCGAGCGCCGGGAACTTGAACTTAAAGTCGCTGACCAGCGCCAGTTGCTCGACACGATCCTGAACAACATTGACAGCTATGTTTATATGAAGGATGCGCAATTTCGCTTTTTGTATGCCAATGAAAACACGGCAAAGTTATTCGGACGCCCGGTCGGGCAAATCGTTGGGAAAGTCGAGAAAGATATCATCACCAGAGACAACGCCGACCAATTCGAGGTTGCGGATCGGCAGGTATTTGAATCAGGTCATAAAGTCTGTACTCAGGAATCCTATGTTGATGAAACCGGCAACACACATTTTTACTGGTCAATTAAAGTACCGTTGATCAAAGATGGTGCAGTGAAATCTCTGGTGGGTATGTCGACCGATATTACCGAAATTGTTCAACTCAAAGAACAGTTCCAGCATCTGGCAAATACCGATTCATTGACCGGTGCCTACAGTCGCAGAACGTTGCTTGACATGGCCGACATGGAACTGAAACGCTCCATCAGGCGAGGTAGCGAAATTGCCCTGCTGCTGCTCGATCTTGACAACTTTAAGGCCGTCAATGATTCGTTCGGGCATGCTACCGGGGACCGGGCCATCATCATGGTTGCCGAAGAATGCAGAAAGTCGCTGCGGGAGGTTGATATCTTCGGGCGCCTCGGTGGAGATGAGTTCGTCGCCGTTCTGCCGGACACGGGCCTTACCGAGGCTTTAATCGTGGCTCAAAGAATGCTGAGTGCCATCACGGGAAATCGGGTAGCCTGCGATGATAATTCTCTCATTGCAGTCGAGTGCAGCATCGGCATCAGTATCGCCAATTCCGATACGACGCTCAGTGAGGTACTTGGACAGGCTGACAAATTTCTGTATAAGGCCAAGCGGGATGGTCGAAACTGTATCTGGCATGCGGGTAAGGAACAGGAGTGAGTCAGCTGTCGACTTCAACCCGGTTTCTGCCGTTATGCTTGGCTGCACCACGCTGAACGGCGGCCATTTCATGCAGGAAGATGATGCGGCACCCTTTGCGCGGCTGATTTTGCAGGCCTGCCGGCAAAAATAAAAAGGGTATCAGTATTCACATGGTCAGGTGTTTCTGCCGGAACCGTTATTAATAAACAATTCACAAAATGGGCGCGCAACAGAAAATTTGGGGAAACCTGAATTCAATTGCTAAATCTGGTCTGTTTTCTGCTATTAATGGTTATGTTGGACAAAAACAATATGATCAATACTCTCCACTAAAGTGGTGGCGATTCAAAATCCCCGCTGCTGGCGTCAATGAATCGATTTAATTCGGGACAAGGTGCACTATGACTGCAAAACAACTCAAATTTCTGGCGTTCGCGTGCTGTCTGTTTTTGCAGGGATATTGTGCCGAGGCGATTGCAGGTAACGACATTGTTTGTCCTGATCGCGCAATAGTTGTTGGCGTTTCGCGTTTCGGCGGTTTCTATCAGGATGGATCCGGCCTCGACAAAGACATGATGGACGAAATGGCGAAACGTTCAGGCTGCCGGTTTGAGTTGCGTGTGACGACCCGGGAAGGAATTTGGCTCGGCATGCAATTCGGCGACATCGATGTGGCGTTTGGCGCATTCTCAAACAAGGAGCGTTTGGCTTTTTCCTACGCATTCCCTTATATGCAGGTCCGCAACTACGTAGTTTTCAACAACAAAGTCAGTCCGGACGTGCACACTCCGGACGAATTTCTGGCCGATCCACATTTGCGCATGGGTGTCGTCAAAGGAATAACTGCCGGCGAATACTACGACGGATTCGTTGACAAGCTGCGCAGTATTGGGCGGGTTGAGACAGTAGACAGTGTTGAAAGGATGTTTCTGATGTTGAAGGCGGACCGGTTCCAGGCAATCATTACCGATCCTGTTGTGTTCACACGATCACTGGACGACTCGTCTTACCGATTAGAAGAATGGACTCCGAACGGCACCAAAATTGTCACGAATATGCTGATAAGCAAAAAGAATTTTTCCAAAAGCGATTCAGAGAAATGGGGAAGTCTGTTGCAGGCAATCACTGCTGATGGGACCGTTTTTCAATTTCTGCAGCATTATGTGGACAAGAAGGTTGCGACGGATATGTTATTGCGTTAGGCACATACGGGCAGTGTAAAAGTTGCGGTTGCGCGTGCCCGGGGAATGACCAAAATAGCGAAATCAGCCGGGATATCGAGTGAAACACTCTACAAAGCATCGCACCCAGGCAGCGCACCGCGGTTTGATACGGTCAACCGGGATTGCACCGCACTCGGCGTTCGTTTAGTGACAAAACCAGCGCATTCCTGATGGCATGAAATGCGGATACCCATAAATTCATGATTTTTTTTGGGCGTGAAGCCTTTTGTCCATGCGAATTTTATGCAACATCGCATTTTTTAAATCTGCCTTATTCAGCCAATGTGTTGCCGTAAGCGGTCAAACACGCATTGCTGCAACTTGCGGGTTCGTTTTGACTCAAATTCCTCCTGAAGTCATTGAGTGACAATCACAATCCAAAGCGTTGGTATGCCACCGGTCAGCGATACCAACGTATTGAGGCTTTGGTTTCACTTTTTCAATATCTCTGAATCGACGCTCACAATGTCCTTATGTCCACAAAACGCCATGGTGATGTCGAGCTCTTTATGAATGATTTCCAATGCTCTGGTGACGCCGGCTTCACCCATTGCGCCCAGACCATAGACCATGGCGCGCCCGATCATGGTGCCGCGCGCACCCAATGCCCAGGCTTTCAGTACATCCTGTCCACTGCGGATCCCGCCATCCATCCAGACTTCAAGCTGATCACCGACTGCGGCCACAATCGCTGGCAGCGCCGAAATACTGGAAGGAGCGCCATCCAGCTGGCGCCCTCCGTGATTGCTGACCACGATGGCATCCGCGCCCGCCTGAACCGCGAGCATTGCATCTTCGACGTCCATAATGCCTTTCAGTATGAGCTTGCCGCCCCAGCGCTCCTTGACCCAGGCGACATCCGCCCATGACAGGCGCGGATCAAATTGCTCGTTGGTCCACGCCGCCAGTGATTTCATATCGCTCACACCCTTGACGTGACCAACCAGGTTACGAAAAGTGTGGCGCCGGGTTCCCATCATTCCCAGGCACCAGCGTGGTTTCATCACCAGGTTCAGCAGATTGGCCAGCGTGGGCCGTGGTGGCGCCGACAACCCATTCTTCAGATCCTTGTGGCGTTGCCCAATTACCTGCAAATCAAGCGTGAGTACCAGGGCGCTGCATCGGGCTGCTTTGCAGCGGTCAATAATTCGGGCCATGGCATCGCGGTCGCGCATCATGTACAACTGAAACCAGAATGGGCTGGCGGTATTTTCAGCAATGTCTTCGATCGAACAGATGCTCATTGTGGAGAGCGTAAATGGAATACCGAATTTTTCTGCGGCACGCGCGGCATGAATCTCGCCATCGGCATATTGCATTCCGGTCAGGCCAACTGGCGCGATAGCCACCGGCATCGTTACCGCCTGGCCGACCATCGTGGCAGCCGTACTGCGGTTCTCAATATTGACGGCGACGCGCTGACGCAATTTGATGAGCGCAAAATCAGACTCGTTGGCGCGATACGTACCTTCGGTCCACGAGCCGGAATCTGCATAGTCGTAAAACATTCTCGGGACACGCGCTTTGGCAAGAAGCCTTAAATCTTCAACGCAGGTGATTATCGACATAATTGCTCACCTGTTGGCCGGTTTGTTGTATTGAAAACCATTTTCTGTCTCCCAAGTCATATTGTGAGACCGCAATGTACCTGCAACAGAATCAGTCAGATTGAATTGTATTGAGCTTCGGATTGAAAAGATTTCAATCTGTCGACAATTATGCAAGGGCCTGCTTTAACCACTCAACGAATGCCGCGCACTCCCAGCGATCAAGTGTGCCTGGCTTCCAGCACAGGAAGTAGTGCTGCGGCGATGGCACGTTATGCTGCGACAGCCGCACCAGGCGGCCGCTGTCCAACCAAGCGGCACCGAGCCGAAGCCGCATCAAGGCAACACCAAATCCGGCCACGGCGGCATCCAGCACCAGGCCAATGTCATTGAACTGCGAACCGTCGCAGGGTTCATCGAGGCTGATTCTGTTGGCGGCAAACCAGGTACGCCAGGGCTCAAGCGGACAGCGAATCAGACGACCACGGGTAACCGCTTCATGGGTGGTGAAATCACCGAAGGGCCCGACCTCGTTCAGATATTCCGGACTGCAGACCGGGGTGACTGCGTCGGACAACAGATGCACTGTCTCACGATCTGGAAATGGCCCGGTACCGAAGCGCACCTCAATGTCGGCGTCCTCTGCAGTGATATTCAACATGGGGATGGAGACCTGCAATATCAGGTCAATCTCAGGATAGGCGTGGCGCAGCAACGCCAGTTTTGGCAGCAAGATCTGGCGGGAAAACGTTGGCGGAACCGCCACCCGCAAACGGGTTGTTCCCGCCGCCGCGCCACGCACAGGTATCTGTTGCAGTGCAGTCAGCGCCTCACGAACCCGGTTGAGGTAGGCAGAGCCATCAATCGTCAATCCAAAATCTGCGCGTGCGAACAACTTCATTCCCAGTTGGCCCTCCAGTTGGCGGATGCGATGGGTGATTGCGCTGGGGGTGACGTTGAGTTCGCAACTGGCCAAAGTGACACTTCGAGCGCGCGCCAGTGCTTCAAAGGCCTGCAGACCCTGAATTGACGGGATGCGTGGAAGAGCCATGGATTTCATTCCTAAATTTGTTTGCCGGATACGACATCAGTGCCTATGGTTGCCTGAACAGGCGCTGTTTGCAAGTGTTAATCAAAGAAATGAAATTTATCCAAAAGGCCTGGTCCGGTACATTGAGCATGTAATTTGTAACAATCATTTGATATAACTCAATTCATATCCTAAAGTCCAAGTGATTTTCATCAGAAATCCAATCCAATTTGAGGAATATTATGGACATGCTGAGAATGTTGAAATTATCACATCGCCTGACCGTATTGATTACCATTTTTTCAGCAGGATTCATCATTTACGGAATCTGGTCATTTAAAACCCTTAACGAGCTTAAAATTACCGGCCCTGTGTACCAAAAGATCGTGGCCGGCAAGGATCTGGTGGGCGATGTATTGCCTCCACCTGAATACATTCTTGAATCTTATCTGGTCACCTTTCAACTTCTCTCTTCCACGGACAAGGCAGAGCAGGATAAATTAATCGAACACTTCAAATCATTGAAAGCGGATTTCGATACGCGCCATGAATACTGGAGCAAGGCAGGATTAGACGCTGACATCTCAGATGCGCTGCTGAAAACAGCCAGCGACCCGGCAGTGGCCTTTTATAACACCGCTTTCAATGAGTTCATCCCTGCTGTACAAAAACAGGACAAAGAGGCAATAAGCACTGCTATGCTCAAAATGAAACAAAATTATGAAACGCACCTCAATGCCATCAATCATCTGGTTGAAATTACCAACAAGCGATCTGCCGAAATCGAGGCAGGCGCAAACAGTAATGTAACGTCATCCAGCGCGCTGTTACTGATCATTCTGGGTCTGTCACTGGGAGCCGGTGTATTGGGTTCAGTACTGATTACCCGAAGTATCATTGGGCCACTGAAAGAGGCGATTCGCGCTGCAGAAGTTGTTGCTTCTGGCGACCTTAGCGGTACGATCGAGACCAAGTTTTCCGATGAGCCTGGTCAGTTGTTGCAGGCACTGCAAAAAATGACAGACAGCCTTTCAGACGCACTCGGACAAGTACGAGCCAGCACCGAAACCATATCGGCCGCAACGAAAGAAATTGCAACCGGCAATTTGGATTTATCTTCCAGAACCGAGGCACAGGCAAGTTCATTGGAAGAAACTGCTGCGTCCATGGAGGAACTGACTTCAACTGTCAAACATAATTCTGACAATGCGTTGCAAGCCAATACACTGGCACAGAATGCGTCACAGGTGGCTGTCAGAGGGGGGACTGTTGTGGCCCAAGTGGTTGAAACGATGGGCACCATCAATGATTCATCCCGGAAAATTGTAGACATCATCAGCGTGATTGACGGCATCGCATTTCAGACCAATATTTTAGCTTTGAATGCGGCGGTGGAAGCGGCCCGTGCCGGTGAACAGGGGCGTGGATTTGCAGTGGTCGCTTCCGAGGTCAGAAATCTTGCGCAGCGTTCTGCCGCAGCGGCCAGGGAGATCAAGGAATTGATCGGAAATTCTGTAACCAATGTCGATGCCGGCAGCAAACTGGTCAATCAGGCCGGATCGACGATGACCGAAGTCGTTGAAAGCATCAGGCTGGTCACGGACATCATGGCCGAAATTACTGCGGCAAGTCTGGAACAGTCCCAGGGAATCAATCAGGTCAATCAGGCCGTGGTTGAAATGGATAATGTAACTCAGCAAAATTCTGCGCTGGTTGAAGAAGCGGCTGCAGCAGCGAGCTCATTGCAGCAACAGGCGAATAATCTGGAAGAAATTGTCAGAACCTTTAAGTTAAAGGGCGGTATGACAAAAACTCTGCAAACCGCGAAATCTATTGCCGCCAAAATAACAACCCATCGCAGGCAAAGTACCAACACAACAGCTGACGTTGCAAAACTGACAGCAGCAGGCTTTCACAAGTCAGCATTGGCTGTTGGTGCCGGATCAGCTGGTCACAATTTCAAAAATGGCGACAACGACGGCTGGGATGAATTTTAGAATCGATTTTTGTACACTTCTGGCGCACAGTCTGGCGCCTGGACATCTGCAGGGGATCCGGATTCCCATTCCGGTGCGACTGCTCTGGCGCTGAGATTTACAGCACTTGCATCGCTTGATACGGATCAATTCCGTTTCGAAGCAGCCAGCAATGGCTGCCAATGCAACAGGCCAAACAGCAGCGTAAGAACAATGCTGATTGCGACTGGTCCTTGGTACAGTCGCAGGTGACGCATAAAAATAAACACTTCCAGTAAATGTACCACCAACAACAAACCGGCCAGAACCTGCAGCGTGACTGCATAGTCGTGCGGCAGTGCAACCGACAGACTGACCAGTGCACCCAGATAGATTGCCAGACAGCCGGCCCGTAAAAAATAATTCATAGCGTCTCCGTTTTTATTGTTTGTTCATTCTGCTTTGGCACCAGCAATGTTGCCAGGGCCGCAATTCTGAATGCGCAAAACAGCGGCATCGGCCAGGTGGTGGATGCGGCCATCGTCAATGGCAGTGCCAACATGATGAACCTACTGTTGTCAACCCATGCTAGGAGCCTGCGCCACAGAAGTAGTCGAAGCGAAAAATCAGCTGGGCGAGTTTTGCTGCAGAAATTAGCAGGATCATTTTTTTGTCGCACTGATTTTACTTTTGGTGCTGTACTCAACACCATGGTGCTGCATATAGTCACGCATCAATTGACGAATCACCTGTGAGGGGGTCAAGTCTTGAGCGGCACAAAGGTCTTCAAAGGCCTTTTTCTTCACCGGGTCTACCAACAGTGTCAGTCTGGCTGTCTTGTTTTCCATAATTACGTCCTGATTTTCCATTCGGGTTGCACCCGGCGCTACCGGTTGCCGGGTCAAACAAATTGCTGCCTTAAAATCCTGATCTCTACAGCGATGACGCGCCTATATCCATGACCGGCCTGTCAGAGCAATCATCGCATCGGCTGCGAAAAAATACGCCACTTTTCTCTCAACCGCCTCCTGAAAGAAGAAGTTCTTCAAATTGAATTGAATACAATCGGGTGCCAGGACCCATTCCAGACCGGTCCTGGAAATGGTTCTGATCCGACCAGCCAAATTCTCCAATCCTAACCAGTAGGATTTATCGAGGGCGCGCGCTTTTTCGACCAGATTATTATTGAATACATGGGCATCCGACTTGAGGGCAAAGGTAATCAGGTTATAACTGTCGCTTGAATGGCACCACCAGACCGGATCGTTAAAAATATGACTCATACGAGCTATCACAGAAATCAACGTTTTCGATTTTCCCCACATATTTGTGACCAGAATTCCGTGCGGTTCCAATTTGGTCTGGCAAGACGAAATGAAATCATCAGCAAGAAGAGTGGCTACCAGTCCGTCAGCGTCAAAACCATCCAGGAGAATCACATCATACTGGTCCGTGCTTTGTTCAATAAACTCTACGGCATCCATGTGAACAATCTGAAACCGATCATCGTCCGATGGTATCAGAAACTGATCACGCAGCGCGATGACGTTTGCATTGATTTCAACAACAGTGATGCGCGCATGGGGCAGATACTTATAGCAAAACTTCGCCAACGAACCACCGCCCAGACCTATCATTAATATGTGCCTGGGTTCATCGTTAATCAACAGGAATCCCATCATTGACCTGGTATAGCCAAATACCAGTTCATTGGGTGCATCGATCAGCATAGCGCTTTGCATCATGCGCTCATCAAAATGCAGGGATCGCATATTGCCTTCCTCGAAAACAAATGGTTTGCCATTACTGTTATGACAGACCCTCTCGAACGCACTTTTACTGCTGCCGGCTTGTTTCAATTCCGCCAATTCATCATTCATGTCCTGAATCCAGTCAGCGTATTTGTTGCTCAATTTTTTCAGGTACTTATTCTCGGGCCGCGGAACCTGCCTGCCAGCATTTCCCTTATTCATTTTTTGCACACGATTCGTTGCCATTCCCTGCTATTCCTGTTTTCTGAGACTGAACGATTTACAGTGCCGCTATTCTGGCTCTGATAAACCACGGCGTATCACTCCAATTCATCCGCGAATTGATTGTGCGAGACTGACTTAAACCAATACCTGTCGGGTATCCTGAAAAAACTGTTGAATCTGATTCTCAATGAGAGGGTCGATCATGGTTTCGGGTCGCCTGCCATGCGGACAACGCAGAGTCGCTGTTGTCCCGAACAGTCGGCATATAAGGGGGCGATCATCGTAAACGGAACATCCTTTGCTTCCCAGATAAGTACAACTCCATTTACTCAGAGCCTCATCATGCTCGGCATCTTCTTTCACCGGCAATGCAGACGCTTCGTGCGAAGAGGTCGTCACGGGCCCACAACAATCATGGCAGCCCGGAATGCATTCGAACGAAGGGATACGATTTCTGAAATACTTTATTTTTTGATATACATGCACGTGATTCTCAGCCGGCTTGGTGGCATCGCTCATTAATGAGGTCACATTTTAATGCAAATAAATATGTTAATGTCATTCACATAGAAAACACATAGAATGCAGTTGAAATAGTCATATTAACCAATCTTGCAGTCCAGCAAGCCTTTGGGAGTGAGCGTGCCCCGCACTGTTAGTCAGTACGGAAGCAATTTACGATCAGCAGTTGAAAATCCTGCTACAAAGTTCAGGACACCACGTTGTATCCGGCAGCGATCCATGCATCAATGCCACCTGCCAACGGTCGTACCCGCTTGTAACCAAGTTGCATCAATTTTTTCGCAACGACCGCAGCGGATGCCTCGTTAGGGCAGGCACAATAGACAATCACTTCGCCGTCGACCATCTTGTCCAGTTCACGACCGGTCAGGTCGTCAACCGACAGGACCACTGCGCCGGGAATGCGCTCCACTTTATGGACTGTTGAAGTGCGGACATCGATAATCAGTGGTGACTGGCCTTGTTGCAGCAGCGCATACAGTTCTGCGACGGTAATGCGTGCCATGCGCAGCGAGCGCATAAATCGATAACGTTGCCACCATTTTGAGGCAATAAAGCTCGCCAGCGCGATGCCTACCAGAACCACGCCCCACTTCCCCAATGCCTGCAGAATATCCAGCAAATCTCCAATCGCGGTTCTGAACAGGGAGCCGAGATAAATTACCGAACCTGCCCATAACAGCGCTCCAAGTCCGTCAAAGAGTATAAATGTGGAGCGCCGTGTTCCGACCGAGCCGGCCAAGGCACTGGCCACCGAAGCGAAACCGGGAATGAATTTAGCCACCAGCAACGATGGCGCACCCCAGCGCAGGTAAATAATTTCGGTTTGTCGCACACAGGAATCTGGCGACAAAGAAATGCGACACAAGGTCGTGGTGATCTTGCGCCCGTAAGCCCGACCTGCGGCAAACCAGATGTAGTCAGCAATTAGCGAGGCACATATTGCGGTCAGCAACAACATGGTGGTTGAATAGTCACCGCGATTGAGCAAGGCGCCGGTAATCACCAGAGTGGGATAGGCCGGAACCGGAATGCCAATCTGCTCGATCAGTACATTGGCAAAAACGAGAATCAAACCATATTGTTCGATCAAATGAAAAAGTGTCGCCACAGCGTTACCTTTCTGAGTTTACAACTCTGTTGTTCTACTTGAGAACAGGTTGCATTAACTTCACCAGGCCAACACCAGAAAACAATCCAGGCTGGTCACGCATCCATATTATCAAGTTGACTGCCCAGCCATGCTTTGAACGGAGGCCGGTTCCAGCATCGTTACGTCAAGTTTGTCAGTCATTTCACTTCCTTTGTCAGTTAAAGGCGTACGCATCCATGGCCAGCACGCCGTGTTCAACACTAGAATGCAGCAATTGTGCTTTCGCCTCGGCACCGGCTGCACCCATCGCCACAAACAGCGGCAACAAATGTTCCTCGCTCGGATGATTTTGCTGGGCCGACGGTGCACGATTGCGGTAGTCGAGCAGGGCCGCACTGTCATCCGCAAGAAGCCGCTCCTGCATCCAGCGCGTGAATTCGCTGACCCATACCGAAACCGCTGCGTCAATTGCCTGGCCGCGGAACTCATAGAGGTTATGCGTCATCGACCCTGAACCAATCACCAGTACTCCTTCGTGACGCAACTGCGCCAGAGCCCGGCCCAACTTTTGGTGCGCGGCCGGACCGGCACCACGGATCAGCGAAATTTGCAGTACCGGCAGATCACCGTTTGGATACATGATACTGAGCGGAACCCAGGCACCGTGATCAAGTCCGCGTCGCTCGCTGCGTCCAACCGGAATGCCGGCTGCTTCAATTAACGACGCGGCCCGTTCAGCCAATTCCGGGGACCCGGAAGCCTGATAACGAATGTCGTACAATGCCGGAGAAAATCCACCGAAATCATGGATCGTTTCCGGTTGCGCAGCCGCCGACACCACCGCACCGCCAGCAGTTTCCCAGTGCGCCGACACCACCACAATCGCTTTGGGACGCGCCAGGCTCAGTCCCAGACTTGCGACAAAGCGATGGGCCGGACTGTCGTTGAGCGCCATCATGGGTGAGCCGTGTGAAATGAACAGGGTTGGTAATAAAGACATAGGGCACCTCCTGGAAAGAAGGGTCCATCTTATCGTGGTTTAATTGGCTGCGAGATGACAATGGTCAGCAATAGACCTGTTTTCTGCTTAATAAATGTATATTGCCGTGGTCGACGGTGGCAGCTTCGCCGCGGCAGCCGACAAACTGAACATCTCCCGGGCCAGGTTTTCCTGGTACCGGGATTCACTACCGAAGCGTGCAACAGAAATATCAAACCATCGTTAATTGGAGATCAATATGGACCAATACCACATTGCCGTAGTAACAGGCAGCTTGCGTCAAGACTCATTCAACCGCAAACTGGCCAGCGCCGTCGTTAAATTGGCACCAGCCGAATTCACTTTCAAACACATTGAGATTGGCGACCTGCCACTTTACAATCAGGATAACGATGCCAATCCGTCCGAGCCCATCAAACGACTGAAAGCAGAAATACTGGCTGCGCAAGGCGTTTTATTTATCACGCCGGAATATAACCGCTCCATTCCTGGCGTTCTCAAAAATGCGATCGATATTGCGTCGCGACCATACGGGCAAAGCGCCTGGGCCGGCAAACCAGCCGGTGTGTTGGGCGTGTCAGTAGGCACCATCGGCAGCGCAATGGCCCAGCAACATTTGCGCAATATTCTCGCCTATCTGGATATGCCGACCCTTGGTCAGCCAGAAGCGTTCATTCAGGCCAAGGAAGGCTTGTTCGATGCAGACGGGAATATCGGATCCGGCAGCAAGCAATTTTTGCAAAACTGGATGAACAAGTACGTCGCCTGGGTAAAAAAGCACGTTGATTAATATGGCATTTTGAAGAGAAAGGACCAGGGATCGGATCTCGAACTTGAAATCCGCTCCGGTTATTCAGCATCGCGCACCGGCGTCCCGGACGATACGAAAAATCTACTTTAAGCCAGGCCACATCCGCTTCAACACGCCATCTTTGATCATCAGCTGATGCCAGATCGCCAGCACGGCATGTCCTGCGGCCAAAATCAGCAATGAGTTCGCCAGTAATCCGTGAACATCGACAACGTCTTCCCGCAATTGCTTGTCGGTCGGATCAAACGCCGGAACTTGGAACAGGTTGAAGATGTTGTCGCCGCGGATCCAGACTGCGGCAATCCCAAGAATGATGGTCAGCCCGATCAGCAGATACAGCAAATGATGCACGCCAAGCGCCAACTTTCCCATTCCTCCCGGCGTTGCCTGAGGCAACTTCACACCGCCCTGAATCCGCCACTTGAATCTCCGTACAAACACGAAAGCCAGAATCAGACCCAGCGTAATGTGCAGGCTTCTGGCATAGACCCTTGGATCACCTTTGGCAAACCAGTCTATATTTTCACCAAGCAGCCAGAGCGTAAAAATCAGTGCGGCACTGAACCAGTGGTAATAAATCGTTTTTAAGTCATAAGTATTAGCTGTTGTCATCACTGCTTCCTTGGATTTGGCATTACGGTCACTTTTATGGAGTTTAACACGGAGAAGTACCTCCTAATGGCTTTCGCGCTGCACCATTGCCAATCCCATCAGATCCATTGGTAAGCCACCAGCGCATCGCGCAGAGTTTTCAACTCGCCCTCCAGCACACGCACCAATTCGCTGCCATTTGCTCCATCACCCAATTTTTCCACCCGATCTGCCGCCTGTATCGTACGCTCGGCGGCAAACACGCTCACCATGCCTTTAAGCGCGTGCGCGTTATGCTTTAACTGTTCGGCATTGCCCTGCTCCAGCGCCAGCCTGATCGCCTGCAGATATTGGGGCGTGTCTTTTAAAAAAAGGCTGACGATTTCGTCAAACAGCTCACGGCTGTCATCCATCAATATGCGCGCCTTTCTGAAGCGAAATCAAATATTGCGGGGTCGGGGCAGTCACCATTCTGCGACGAAGACATCCCATCGGACGCAGCGATTATTCTGGACCTGCCCCAGGAAAGTGACGAGTTGCAGATTATCCAAAGCATACGTCCTGATCTGTGCACCGGCTGGTCATGGTTTGGGATGACCGGGATGCACTGTTTGCCATTGCAGTTTCAAGGCATCGATGGACGGTTTTTGGTGGTCTGCAAGCGGCAAAAATGGATTCGAGTCGACCAGGTTTAAATAACCTGGATCGGCAACCTGCGGATGCACCCAGACCGTTAAGGTTGCAGGATCAAGCGCAATCAAACCCAAATCCCAGAGCGTATGAATATCTGCTCTTAACAACAGCGCGTTTTTTACCGGATCGGCAGCAGCTGCCATGTATGGGGTAATGTGTGCCACTTCAAGCAGTTCAATTACGCCGCAACCTGTAATTGCACATCTGGACCCATAAGCGGTGAGTAATTTTGACCTGAGCTCGTTTTGACCTCGTCGCCTGATGATGTCAATTAAAACCTGCTCCCTTTCATCCCTTTGCCGCCTCGGAATAGTTGATTCCAATCCCAGCCCAACTTCCAGTCCTGCCATTGCGCGTGCATGGGGGCCGAAACCGTGGGCCAGTTTTGAACTGTTCAGTGAAATCAAAAATTCCCGGTATTTATTCAGGGCGGTCCCGTAAATATCATGACCACGCCGGTTTCTGATCTGGAAGTCATCGGCGGCTTCAATTTTTTTTGCCAGTGCATTGAACACATCCAGATCAATAACCGAACTCAAGGACCCAAAGCTGAAATCCTGCAGATCGGCCCACACCGAAAGCGGGCCATTAATTGCATCTGAATTTGCCTTGACCGAAGATTCTGAAAGACCTTCAGCAATCATCCATTGTTCAAAGTTCATTTCTTTTCCGAAAATTATTGTTGGAGCCTGACCGCATTAACGGACTGATTGCACAGATCAGAATCAGAACGGTTGAGCATGTCGGCAACAACATTAAGCAATGCTTTTTTGACACGCAACCTTCCTCGGACTGTAATGGCGCACATGAACAACCGATTGCAGCCCCTGAACTTCAATATAGCAGCATTTTTTTAAAATGGAATTTCAAAGCGTGTGAATAAAGCCATTTTCAAGCGAGCGACGGCTTCTTAAACCGCAGTGCCTTGTTGCTGGAACGAATTGAGATTGCCTGATTTTTTTTGATACAAGATTTCAGACACTTTGCCCTTGAACGTCTATACTCAAGAAACTCCCTGCACTTATAAGTAGAACCAGATGAGACAGGCAGGGGTCATAAAATAGAAAAATTTATATAAACATCAATGGTTTGCATCAAGCGTCCATTGTTTTTCGGGGTCTTGTTACGCCGATGATTTGAAAACAACAATGAATCCGGATGCCCTGCACAACGGATTTTTTGAGCATATCGACAATTCACCATGAAAAATCGAAATTATCCTGACAAACAGCAAAGTAAACACCACCGTGGCTAAAAATATTTCCGATCTTTCCTTCGCCGTGAGTCTCATGGAGCATTTGGTGATTCCGACCTTCGTGCTGGACCCACAGTGTCGGGTGCTGATCTGGAACCATGCCTGCGAGCGGCTGACCGGTGTGCCGGCGTCCGAGTTAATCGGCACCTCTGATCACTGGCGCGCTTTTTACACTGCGCCCAGGGTATGTCTGGCGGATTTAATTGTTCAAAACCGCATCGATGATGTCAATTCTTACTACGCCCAGCATGACAGCGGCACCGAAGTCAGCCACGGTTTTTACGCTGAAAACTGGTGTTTGATGCCGCAGCGCGGCACGCGGCTGTATCTGGCTATCAACGCCGGCGCAATTTATGAAGAGGATGGCACGTTGATCGCGGTAGTTGAAACCGTACGCGACATGACAATTCAAAAACAGGCTCAGACGGCACTGCAGGAACTCGCCAGCCGCGACGGCCTGACCGGACTTGCCAATCGCAGGTGTTTTGACGAAACGCTCGATGTTGAATGGCGCCGTGCGATCCGTTCATCCCAATCGATTTCCCTGCTGATGATCGACGTTGATCATTTCAAGAAATATAACGATACCTATGGACATCTGCGAGGCGACGAATGCCTGAAACTGCTGGCCACTCTCATGCGCGACGTCATTCATCGAACCAGTGATCTGGTAGCCCGTTTTGGTGGCGAAGAGTTCGTGGTCATTTTGCCGGGCACCACTCCTGAAGGCGCCAAAATTGTTGCAGAAAAAATTCGCCGGTCAATTGAAAATCTCAAATTGCCGCACGAAAGTTCCGACACAAAATTTGTCAGCGTCAGCATCGGCTGTGCCAGCACGGTTGCCGCACAGTCAGGTGATTCAGCGCTGTTGCTGGCAGCAGCGGACGCAGCGCTGTATCGCTCCAAACACAGTGGCCGCAACCGTGTGGTAGTTCACGACGAGGTTTAATTGGAGCACCTGCAGATCGACAACTAAACTAGTCCCCCAGCAGTTCTGCAATAGCCCCCATAACCAACCCCAAAACAGCATTGCAATAAAGACGGCGGCCGGATTCATTCTGGCGATTCTGCCCGTCATCCAGGTGGTCACAAACACGCCCACAAAAGTCGTAATGCCCAGGCAGACACCGGCGACCATGAAAGCGCTTGAGAGTAAATTGAAAAAGCATGTTGACGGTGTCAGCGCCGAAATTGCGGTGCGCACCGCGATACATTAGTTTATGTCCGCCATGCGGTCTGTCGATTGGCACACATAGCCGGCAGGCCGGCTGCTGCAGTCGGGACGGGGATTGCTATTTCAATTTTATTGAATTATTGTCTTGCACTTGCGGGCAAGGATAAGACATCGGCCGACGCATTCAGGCCACAGGCGCTGCCCCTTTTTTTTACGGAGACTAAAACACAATGGCTACACTCGAAGAAATTACGGTTCGCCTGAAAATCGCAGTCCGTGACAGTTCTGCCCTTGCCAAATCACTGAAACTCAATCTGGGCGCCTGTGGTGTCGTGTTGATCGAGGGAGCTACGGTCAGTAACGAAGACAGGCCGGCCGACCTGACCATGACCATCTCAATGGAGGACCTGGTATTGATGGGAAAAGGTCAGCTCGACGCGATGAGCGCAGTAATGAGCGGTCGTCTGCGCTTCTCGGACTTGGGATTGGCCATGACATTGCAAAGTGCGATAGTCGCCTTGTTTTCAAAGCTGAACTGAGTCTGCTTTTTGCTGCAGCCTGTCCCTGAAAATATTAACGCTGACTTTGCGCTCCAGCTGATCGGCGCTCGGCACATGGGGCCAATAGCCGAGGCCATCGAAAATATACATCGACGGTTTCTGCAAGGCGTAGGACATAGGGGTCGATGGCACAGTCCTGAATAACTTGTTGCGCTATACCGGCAATGATGGACGGCTCGCCCTCGTCGTACGACCGATTGATTTTCCTGAACCAGTTCCAGCAGCCATGCCGGTTCGCCATCAGTGTCGCAGCCATAGCGAAAACCGGTCTGTTCGGCAACGCACGAAATGCGCCATGCACTCCGTTGGAGTGCAAAATTCCTGTTTTCGCACCATGCCGGTGCGCATGCGGCGCTTTTTTATTCAAGGTTTACTCCGCTCTCCCTCTGTAACGCACTTTCCATTTGCATGGCACGCATATTGCAGTGCAATAAGCATTGGCACAACGATGTGCTGATCAAGAATGCAAAGTGCGGTGTCAACGGCGGCAACGCGCGACAAGGACAATGGCGTCCCCTCGTATACACAAAGTACGGGCGGATGCCATTTTTATCGGTTCGCGCAGTGTGTCCTTCCAGATGACATGCTGCTTTAAAAGAGGGAAGCACAGCGCTTCCCGGGGAGATTCTCATGGATCGTAGCTTTTGGCGTTCCGGCCACACGCCGACACTGTTTTGTTCATTCCTGTATTTTGATCTGAGTTTTATGGTGTGGTACCTGCTTGGACCGCTGCAGGTGCAAATTGCCACCTCGCTGCAATTAAGCACACAGGCGCGCGGTCTGATGGTGGCCACGCCGATTCTGGCCGGGGCCGTGCTGCGCGTGTTTATGGGCTTTCTGGCAGACCGGGTCGGTACCAAGATGGCCGGATTGCTGGGTCAGGTGGTGGTTATCCTGGCGTTGATCGCGGCATGGCAGCTCGGCATACACAGTTTTGCCGGAATACTGTTGCTGGGCCTGTTTCTTGGCGTGGCCGGCGCGTCATTTGCGGTAGCCCTGCCGCTGGCGTCGCGCTGGTATCCGCCGCAACATCAGGGTACCGCAATGGGTATTGCCGGTGCCGGCAATTCCGGCACGGTGCTGGCCGCCCTATTTGCGCCGGTACTGGCTACGGCGTTAGGCTGGCAGAATGTATTCGGTCTGGCCTGCATCCCGCTGGTACTGCTGCTGATCATTTATTCGCGCTTTGCCAAAGATGCACCGGGTAGCTTCGTGAAAAAAAATGTCGGCGACTATCTGCACATGCTGAAAGACTCCGATGCCTGGTGGTTCATGTTTTTTTATGCACTGACCTTCGGCGGCTTTTCCGGCTTCGCCAGCGCCCTGCCCGGCTACTTTCATGACCAGTTCGGGTTTGATCCCAAGACCGCAGGCTGGGCCACCGCTGCCTGTGTGCTGGCCGGTTCGGCCATGCGTCCTCTGGGCGGTGTACTGGCCGACCGCATTGGTGGTACCAGATCCCTGTTGGTGGTGTTCGCCGGCAGCTCGGTACTCATTGGCACTGCCGGCTTTCATGTCGGCGGCTCGCTGGGCGCACTGGCGCTGTTTATTATGGCCATGCTGTGTCTGGGCGCCGGCAATGGCGCGGTGTTTCAACTGGTGCCACAACGCTTCAGTAAAGAAATTGCGGTCATGACCGGCTTGATCGGCATGGCAGGCGGGGTCGGCGGCTTCGCGCTTGCCGCCAGTCTGGGTGCCATCAAACAGGCTACCGGTGACTATTCGATTGGTCTGTGGCTGTTTTCCTTTCTGGCTGCGCTGGGCTGGGTCAGTCTGTCCGGCGTCAAGGCACGCTGGCGCTCCAGCTGGTCGGCAGCCATGGTACGGGTATAACTGGGGGAGTCTGAAAAATGAAAAAATTAAAACTGGTCGTCATCGGCAACGGCATGGCTGGCATCAGGACGGTGGAAGAGCTGCTCGCCATTGCACCGGACATGTACGACATCACCGTGTTCGGCAATGAACCGCATCCCAACTATAACCGCATCCTGCTGTCACCGGTGCTGGCCGGGGAACAGGCGTTCAAGGATATCGTGCTCAATCCTGTTTCCTGGTACAGAGAAGCCGGCATCGATTTGCGCATGGGGTGCGCGATATCCAAAATTGATCGAGTCAAACGTGAGGTGCATGCAGAAGATGGCAGTTGCACTCCTTACGACCGGCTCTTGATTGCAACCGGATCAACGCCGTTCATCCTGCCGATTCCGGGCAAGGATCTCAAAGGCGTGATCAGCTATCGTGATATCCACGACACGGAAACCATGATCGAAACCGCGCTGGTTAAAAAAAATGCAGTCGTGATCGGCGGTGGTCTGCTCGGGCTTGAGGCCGCCAACGGACTGCGTCTGCGCGGCATGGATGTGACGGTGGTGCATCTGGCCGACTGGTTACTGGAACGCCAGCTCGATACCACCGCGGGCAAGTTGTTGCAGCAGTCTCTGGAAGAACGCGGTCTGCAATTTTTGCTCGGGCAGACTACCGAAGAAATCATTGGCAATGACGCCGGTGAAGTCAGTGCCGTACGTTTTAAAAGTGGCACCACGATACCGGCCGATCTGGTGGTGATGGCGGTCGGCATACGCCCTAACGTTGCCCTGGCAGAAGCGGCCGGCATTTACTGCAACCGCGGCATCGTGGTCAGTGATGCGTTGCAGACCTATGACCCGCGCATTTATGCGGTGGGCGAGTGTGTCAGTCACCGCGGCATCGCCTATGGACTGGTGGCGCCGCTGTTTGAACAGGCCAAAGTCTGCGCCAATCATCTGGCGCAAATGGGCATAGGCCGCTATCTGGGATCGTTTCTGTCCACCAAGCTCAAAGTAACCGGTATCGATCTGTTTTCAGCCGGGGACTTTATGGGTAGCGCAGGCAGCGAAGAAATTATTCTGTCTGACCCGGCCGGCGGTGTGTACAAGAAACTGATCATCAGGGATGATCAGTTGATCGGCGCCTGCCTGTATGGTGACACCACCGATGGTGGATGGTATTTCAAGCTGCTCAAGGAAGGTCGCAAACTGGGCGAATTGCGTGACCACATCATGTTTGGCGAATCGAATGTGGGCGACGTGGGAGTACAGGGCCAAAGCCGTGCCAACCAGATGCAGGACAGCGATGAAGTGTGCGGCTGCAACGGCGTGTGCAAGGGCACCATTATCAAGACCATTAAAGACCGCGGACTGTTTACGCTCGATGAGGTCAAAAAGCACACCAAGGCAGCCAGCTCGTGCGGCTCCTGCACCGGGCTCGTTGAACAGATTTTGTTGAATACCGTGGGCAGCAGTTTTCAGGAAACCCCCAAAACCAAAGCGCTGTGCGGCTGCACTGAGCGCAATCATGACGAGGTGCGCAAGGCCATTCGCCAACATAAGCTGTTGACGCACAAAAGCGTGTACGATTTTCTGGAATGGCGCACCCCGAACGGCTGTGCTACCTGTCGCCCGGCCGTCAATTATTACCTGCTCTCGAGCTGGCCACACGAAGCGCTGGATGATCCGCAGAGTCGCTTCATCAACGAGCGCGCCCACGCCAATATTCAAAAGGACGGCACTTTTTCAGTAATCCCGCAAATGAAAGGCGGCGTGACCAATGCTTCCGAATTGCGCCGCATTGCCGACGTGGCAGACAAGTACCAGATCCCCATGGTGAAAGTCACCGGTGGTCAGCGTATCGATCTGCTGGGGGTCAAGAAAGACGACCTGATTGGTGTCTGGTCCGATCTGGGCATGAACTCGGGCCATGCCTACGGCAAATCGATCCGCACCGTCAAGACCTGTGTCGGTATTGAATTCTGCCGGTTCGGCACCCAGAACAGTACCCAGATGGGTATCGATCTGGAAACCATGCTGGCCAACATGTGGGCACCGCATAAAGTGAAACTGGCAGTGTCGGGTTGCCCGCGCAACTGTGCCGAAGCCGGTATCAAGGATGTGGGTGTGATTGCGGTAGACAGTGGCTGGGAATTGTATATCGGTGGCAATGGCGGTATCAAGACCGAGGTGGCCCAGTTTCTGGTGAAAGTAAAAACTGCCGAAGAAGTCAGGGAATATGCCGGCGCGTTTTTGCAGCTGTACCGGGAAGAGGCTTACTATCTGGACCGGACTGTGCACTATATTGCGCGGGTCGGGCTGGATTACATTAAACAGCGTATCCTGAACGACCCGGCGCAGCGCCGTGCCTTGCATGAGCGGCTGCTGTATGCGCTGGAAGGCTTGCCTGACCCGTGGGCAGCGCGCATCAAGGGGGCGCAGCGCCATGAATTCATTCCATTAAAAGTAATCGCTTAAGGAGTTGAGATGGATATGAAAACCAAACCCGCCTGGATACAACTGTGTCAGGTCGATGAAATACCGTTACTGGGTTCGCGTCTGGTGGAACGTGCCGCAGGAAATATTGCGGTATTTCGCACCGGCGCCGAGTCGGTCTTTGCGTTGCTGGATCGCTGTCCGCATAAGGGCGGGCCGCTGTCGCAGGGGATTGTGCACGGTGAAACCGTAACTTGCCCGCTGCACAGCTGGCAAATCGATCTGAGCAGTGGCCAGGCCAAAGCGCCCGATGTCGGTTGCGCCCGGCATTTTCCGGTCAAAGTCGAAGCGGGCTTTGTATTTCTTGCTTTAACTTAGCCGGCATGAGCACAATCCCCACCATCACAAAATCCACCTGCTGTTATTGCGGCGTGGGTTGCGGCGTGCTGATTGAAACGCACAATGAGCGCATCATCGGTATCAAGGGTGATCCGGATCATCCTGCCAATTTCGGTCGGCTGTGCAGCAAAGGCATGTCGCTGCCCTTGACAGTGGCCAGCGAAGTGGGTCGCGCACTGTATCCGGAAGTGCGTCTGGACCGCGATTCGCCACGCCGACGGGTGGATTGGGAATCGGCGCTGGAAACCGTCGCGCAGCGCTTCGCCGACATTGTGCGCCTGCACGGCCCGGATGCCGTGGCATTTTATGTGTCCGGACAACTGCTGACCGAAGATTATTACGTCTTTAACAAACTCGCCAAAGGCTTGATCGGCACCAACAATATCGACACCAATTCACGTCTGTGCATGTCGAGCGCCGTCACCGGCTACAAAATGGCGTTTGGTGCGGATGGGCCACCGGGTTGTTATGACGATCTGGAACAGGCGCGCACCGTGCTGTTCGCCGGCAGCAATATGGCGTATGCGCATCCGGTACTGTTTCGTCGGCTCGAAGCTGCCCGGGAAAACAACCCGGACATTAAATGGATCGTGATCGATCCGCGCCGCACCGATACTGCCGCCATGGCCGACCTGCATCTGGCCATTGAACCGGGCACTGATGTCGCGCTGTTCAATGGAATGCTGCATCATTTGATCTGGGAAAACCGGATTGATGCGGCCTATATCGACAGCCATACCGATGGCTTTGCCGCAGTCAAAAATCTGGTCCGTGAATACACGCCGCGCATTGCCGCCGAACTGTGCGGCATTACCGAAAAAGAGTTGATCCAGGCCGCCGAATGGTTTGGCGCCTCGCCGGCCTCGATGTCACTGTACTGCATGGGGCTGAATCAATCGAGCCATGGCACTGACAAGAATCTGGCCCTGATCAACCTGCATCTGGCCACCGGACAATTGGGCCGACCCGGTGCCGGGCCGTTCTCGCTGACCGGGCAGCCCAATGCCATGGGCGGGCGTGAAGTGGGCGGCATGGCCACCATGCTGGCGGCACACCGTGACATCCAGAATGCAGAGCATCGCGCCGAAGTGGAACAATTGTGGGGCGTTGCAAAGCTGTCCGACCGGCCCGGCCTGCCGGCAGTTGCCATGTTTGACGCCATGTTGAGCGGGCAAATCAAGGCGGTATGGATCGTCTGTACCAATCCGGTGCATTCGATGCCGGATGTTGAAAAAATACGCAAAGCGCTGGCCGCGACCGAATTTGTAGTCGTGCAGGAAGCGTTTATGCAAACTGATACCATCCCTTACGCCGATGTGGTGCTGCCGGCTTGCAGCTGGGCAGAAAAGTCCGGCACTCTCACCAATTCCGAACGGCGCGTTTCAATGGTTCGCCAGGCCATTGCCGCACCGGGAGAGTCCAGACCGGACTGGTGGATCGCGAACAACATCGCCGGCCGTATCCAGGCGCAGCTGCAACCTGAACTTGCCGACCTGTTCCCGTTCACTTCGCCCGAAGCGGTGTTTGAAGAACATAAGACGCTCACGGTCGGGCGCGACCTTGATATTGGCGGACTGAGTTATGCGCTGCTCAATACCGAGGGACCACAACAGTGGCCGTTTCGTGCCGGTCAGCAGACCGGTCAGGCGCGCCGCTACCTGGATGGCAAATTTCATACCGCGAATCAACGCGCGCAATTTCATGCCACGCGCTTTGCGCCGGTGGCAGAAACCACCAACGCACGTTTTCCGTTCCATTTGATAACCGGACGGCTGAGAGATCAGTGGCATGGCATGAGCCGAAGTGGCCGGGTTGCCACTGCCTTTTCTCATGCGCCCCAACCTTTTCTGACCATGCACCCGAGCGATGCCCAGCGCAGAGGCCTGCAGGCCGGCAATCTGGTCACGATCATCGGCCGGCAGACCAAAATGATATTGCCGCTGCAGGTGTCAGATCAGGTAAAGTCTGGTACTGTGTTTGCCGCGATGCACTGGAGTGGTCAATATCTGAACAGCGGTGGCATCAATGAGGTCATACCAGGCAAGGTCGATCCGCGTTCGTTTCAGCCGGAATTGAAACATGCATCAGTGCGCATCGAAGCCACCGAACTGCCCTGGCGCATGCAGGCCGCCCGGCGCGGCGACGTTTTGGCGCTGCAGGCGCGGGTTCAGCCGCTGCTCAGAGAATGCGCATATGCTGCCATCAGCGTCGAAAATGATTTACTGATACTGAACGCCGCGCACGGTGAACCTCCGGCCGGCTGGCTGGAACGTTTATATGAAGCGCTTGAATTACCGGTTGGCGCCGATACGCTCGAATACCGCGATGAACAGCGTCATGTGGCCAAACGCGCACTGTGGTTGAATGGTGCGCTGGCCGGTTTCGCCTTCGCCGGTGATGTTAAAAGTGCTGGTTTTGCCCTGGATAATGTGCGTCACAACCAGCCATGGCAAGGGTCGCGGCTCGCGGTTTTTTCTGGGCAGAAAGCGAACGTTGCTGCAGACCGTACCGTATGTCTGTGCATGCAGGTCAAGGCGTCGCGTATTGAAAATGCCATTGCGCAGGGCGCGACCCTGACCCAACTGAAAGCAACTCTGGGCTGTGGCAGTGTCTGTGGCTCCTGTGTGCCGGAATTGACACAAATGTGCGCCAAACTGAATGTGGCCTGAACAAAATTTAACCCTGTGATTTCATGCTTCGAGTACTTCTCATCAATGACACCGATAAACCCATTGCCGAACTTTGTCAGGCACTGGTTGATCACGGCTATGAAGTGCTGCCGATGGTTGCCAGTGCGCGTGCCCTGTCGGAAGCGGTAAAGCTGCAAAAGCCTGACATTATCATTGTCGACACCGAGTCACCCTCGCGTGACACGCTGGAACAACTCGCGCTCATGCATACTGCCGCGCCACGTCCGGTGGTGATGTTCAGCCATGACGCCGATCAGCATCTGATCAGTGCGGCAGTCGGCGCGGGCGTTACGACCTATGTGGTGGACGGTCTGGCACCGGAACGCGTGGCGCCAATCCTGACGGTTGCGCTGGCACGTTTTGCGGAAGAATCCAAATTGCGCCAACGACTGGCCGTGGTCGAAAACGAGCTTGCCGACCGCAAGCTGATTGATCGTGCCAAAGGAGTACTGATGGACAAACGAAACATGAGCGAAGCCGAGGCATACGAAACTCTGCGCAATCAATCCATGAAACAGGGAATGAAGATTGCAGAAATTGCGCGCCAGATTATTGCCATGGCTGACCTGCTGAATTAGGAACTGCACATGAATTCATCCCACCTTCCTGCTGACTCAAGCGCATTTCCAGCCCCTGAGCGTACCCACCTGCGCATTGGTTATGTTCCATTGATCGACAGCGCGCCGCTGATCGTCGCGCATGAAATGCAGTTCGGCCAGCGCCACGGCCTGACCCTGGAGCTGTGCAAACAGCCGTCCTGGGCCGCAATTCGCGACAAGCTGCTGTCTGGCGAACTGGACGCTGCGCAAACCCTGTATGGCATGGTGTATGGGGTTCAACTGGGTCTGGGTGGCCCACAGGCCGATATGGCGATTTTGATGACCTTGAACAGAAATGGTCAGGCCATTACCGTATCGAATCAGCTGGCCGCCAAATTGCGCGCCGGGCAGTCACTGAAGTCGGCGCTGGGTTCATTGGGCAGAAAGCCGGTGTTTGCACAGACCTTTCCCACCGGGACCCATGCGATGTGGCTCAACTACTGGCTGGCGGCGAACGACATCGATCCGCTTTCCGACATTGAAAGCATTGTGATTCCGCCACCGCAGATGCCTGACGCGCTGGCTCAGGGCGAACTGGATGGCTTTTGCGCCGGAGAACCCTGGCATGCCGTGGCAGAGAACAATAACAGCGGCAAGACCGTCGTCAGCACCAGCCAGATCTGGCCGGATCATCCTGAAAAAGCGCTGGCATGCCGGCGTGAATTTGCCGCACTGTATCCCAATACTGCGCAGGCGTTGATCCGGACCATACTGGAAGCGTGTCAGTGGCTGGCCAATGACAAGAATAAAATCCAGGCCGGCAGCTGGCTGGCCCGGCCGGAATATCTCAATATTGCGCAGGAACTGGTCCTGTCGCGTCTTGTCGTCACTGACAGCGACCAGGCTGCCATCCCGCCAAAGTTACCGGTACGTTTCTTTGACGAGCGCGGCGCCAACTATCCGTTACCGGCAGACGGCTTATGGTTTTTGGGACAGTTTCAGCGCTGGGGCTTATTCAAATCGAGCGGTCAATGGAATGACATCGTGCAGCAGGTATGCCAGACGGAATGCTATTTGAGCGCGGCACGGCAATTAAATCTGTTGGCCCAACCACCTCAGGCAAAGACGGTTCAATTTATTGATGGGCGAATCTGGGACGGTACGGCCGGCGCGGTAACCATGCCGTGAATTGCCACTACCAGAATTTTGTAACGGGCACCACGATGCCGCTGAAAATCACCCAGTCTGGGGTAGCTGCATTTAACCCTCTGATGACACCGATGTCCAGGGTCATGAGCCGGGTCGGACTGTAAGTAACGGCAACAAGAAATTGCGCCGTATCCGGCACAAGATTGCGATGCGTCCCCGACAGTTCCGCGTCCATCCAACTGCAATTTGCGAGACATACGCCCTATCACCCAACTCCAGCTACCATTGGTCGATAGAAGCCCTTGATTTATCTGGGCGATATCGGCGCATCGCCCACTTTCTATCGCCCTTCTAACGCCGATTCGGCGACATTTGTCCGATAGCCCTTTCATGACGCGGCCCAATATCGCCGCCAACGTTTTTCTCCCTGAAAACGGACATCCCATCGGTCAACCACGTCTGGCCTGACCGGCTTTACTTTCAAGTCCACCCAATTAGAATTCCAGCTGACCGGGGGTGGGTAATTGTGCCGGATTGGAAACGGTCGGACGGTAAGGAGTGACCTCAGGTTCATTATCGGCCTGAGCGGTCAGAAAAAATACTGCTGCAACAACAACTGCCATATATTGAAAGAGGAGCATCGTGGGCTTTCAAGGAATAAGGAAACTCCATCGATTCTGACAGTTCCGCGCCGGGACCGATCTGGCATCGTGTCGATGTCTTTGGGGTGTGTAGTGCAGGATACCGTATTGCGCTGTAATACCGTGGCTCTTGAAACTCACCGAATAATTGGCAATTTTTGCCAATCATGCTAAATTCAACCCCATGACAATCACTATTCACATTTCTATGCCAGATTCGCTTAAGTCATTTATTGACGAACGTGCCAAATCACGTGGGTATGGCTCGAACAGCGAATACTTGCGCGATCTGGTGCTCAAAGATGAAGTCGAAGCAGCCAGAGAACAGCTGCGCGGACTTATTAAACAGGGACTGGATTCGCCGGTCAATCGCACTTGGGATGTGCTAAAAAGCGATTTATTAAAACGAATCAAGTAGAGTTTGACTGAATGAAACAGTCCGTTTTACGTCTTGCCGCAGAAAACGACATTGAAACCGCATTTATCCACTATTTTCACGACGCCAGCAAAATCGTAGCGGCACGATTCGCAGAATTGCTTGATTCGCACGATTTACGATCCTGGATTCTGACCGGCTTTCCCTACACACTTTTCTACGTTGAACGTGAAAACCATGTCGATATCATTCGGCTATTGCATCAACATTCAGACATTCCAATTCAACTTCAAGATGCAACCTAAAACGGCAGGTTCGGCAGCCGTCATTCCTCAAAATACCAATACCCGCAATTAACCCATTCCGTCAGCGCATCCACCAGCAAGGGTTGATTAAGCCAGGCCTGCAGCATGGTGTGACTGAGAATATCATGGTCGCACAGCGCCAGCACAGCGCCGTGGCAGGCCGCGCCGAATTCATGGCGTTCGCCGTCGATGTAGCACACGCCGTCACGCACTGTGGCATCGACATAGAAACAGCGCAGACCACCAATGCGCAGCAGCGGTTGGCGCATCAATTCCTCCAGCAGTTCGCCCTGCCCGAATGGTTCGTCCAACGGCTGTAGATCGAGCACGCATTTGTTCTTCGACAGGAAGCTGCCGGCGAAATCGGCAATCAGGGTATCGTCGTCCAGGATCGCCTGCATGTGCGCCTTGATGCGAGCGAAGTCGCTGGCGTCGATACGTCCCTGCTGAGTGTGCGGTGGTCGGTGCGGATCGCTGATGAGCGCGCCGCCCAGCTCATTATCGATCAGGTAATCGGCCAGACCGCTGAGCATGTGCGAGGCCGATTTGCTGCGAAAGCCAACCGAAAAGCTCATCGAATGTTCTAGAGACACACCGTCATGCGGGAAACCGGGCGGGATATACAGAATGTCGCCTGGCCGCAGTTCAACGTCGATGATCGGTTCGAACGGGTCGGTATGCAGCAACGCCGCATGCGCGGCGAACTGGCGGTGCCCGCCGAGCGCGCCAACGCGCCATTGACGTCGTCCCGAACCCTGACAGATAAAGACATCGTACAGGTCAATATGCGGACCGACCCCGCCTCCTGGCGTCGAATAGCTGATCATCACATCGTCCAGACGCCATTTCGGGATGAACGAAAACGGCTTGACCAGTTCGGCCACCTGCTGCGACCAATGGTCCACCGCCTGCACGATCAGGCACCAGCCCTGTTCGCCCAGATGCTCGTACGATTCGAACGGACCGTTCTCGGCCTGCCACTGGCCGTCGGTCCGGTAGACCAGACGCGACTCAACTTCGTCTTCGCAGGCCAGTCCGGCCAGTTCATCCGGGCTGATCAAATCTTCGAAATGGGGGAAGCCCTGGCGGATCACGACCGGTCGTTGCTGCCAATAGTTGGCAAGAAAGTCGTCGCGGGAAAAATTGACGAGTTGAAGGATTTGCATAAGGCGTCGACTGGGAAAATAATCGTCCCTTGTAACATTGGCGCGCTTACACCGGCTTAATCTGGATCAAGAAAGCGGAGGAAAGCAGGAAACGGGACCGGAGCGGTGGCGCTGGCTCACGCTGCGCAACTGACTCACCGGGCAAATGCGCACAATTTACAACAGATAATCCCATTTCAGGCTGCCATTGGCATGATCAATCGGACGTTACCGACCCCGACACGGGTAGAATAACCCGTCCTTTTTGGCTAATGCCAGTGACATGCGCGTCAGGTATCAGACATACAAACCAGCCCACCGTTTCCATGAAAGCAGAATCCCTTCCATCACCGCTGCGTGGCATTGTGCCGGTGACCTATGTGCATCTGCTGTACGAGTATCTGGCCCAGCAGAGACTGGACCCGCAGGCAGTGCTCGGCACGCCCAAACCCAGCGTTGAAACTGGCGGACTGGGCCGGTTCGATGTAGCGCGCTGGCAGGCACTGCTGCAAACGGCCTCGGAGCGGCTTGACGATCCGCTGCTCGGACTGCATCTGGGCAAGAGCGTCACGCCGCGCCATTTTGGCATTCTGGGTTACGTATTGCTGTCGTGCGGCAGCCTCGGCGCGGCACTGCTGCGTTTTGACCAGTATCAGCGCCTGATTTACGACGTCAATCCGGTTGCCATCACCATGAATTCCAGCGAAGTGATCTTCGAGTGGGGCGTGGGTCAGGGACGTCCGGGTCCGCTGGTGGACGAATGCGCCATCGCAACCATGGTGCAGTTCATGCGCAATCTGGTCCAGCAACCCCTCAGTCCGCTGTCGATTACTTTCGTCAATCCGCCCCCCGAAAACCTGCAGGCTTACCTCGATTACTTCGGTTGTCCGGTGCAGTTCTGTCAGAACACCACCCGCATGGTGCTGGCAACTGCCGACCTGCAACGCGAACTGCGCTCGCCCGACCCGGCGCTGCTGGAGATGCTCAGCCAGCAGGCCGATTCGTTTCTGGCCGAACTGGAACCGGGCGACGCTCTGATGCAGCAACTGCATAACTGCCTGACCCAGCAGTTGATGGGACATTGCGAGCCCAGTCTGGAACAGGCTGCGCAGGCCATGCATCTGTCGGCACGCACGCTGCACCGCCGGCTGGCCGAACGCGGGCTGCAGTTTCGCACCGTGCTGGACGAATTGCGCTGTCAGCTGGCGCGCCAGTATCTGCAGGATCAGCGCTTGCAGCTGACCGAGATTGCCGCACTGCTTGGTTATTCCGAGCAAAGTGCATTTACCCGGGCGTTCCGGCGCTGGACCGGGCTCACCCCGCACGCGTATCGCAACCGGCATGCCGGTGGCCCGGAAAATTCGCAGCCGCGCTGAAATTGGCAGAAAATGTCAAAAGTCTGGCGTGGGCGGTCAATCCTGCTGTGCACTAATCCGCGACAATGTGCTACTGACAAATTTTAAAAGCAAAGGACAATACCCATGCGACGCTGGAATGGTTGGGGCGATGAAAACAACAGTTTCCCCCTGCGTGAAGCAGGTCTGAATTATGTCCGCTCACGCATCGGAGCCGGCCGGGTATTGGCCGATGCCACGCTGCAGGACGCGCTGGCCAAGGTGCCGCCAAGCCGCATGCCGGAGCATCCGCTGGTGTCGACCGACCCGGAACTGCGTCTGCGCCATGCGCGTGGCCAGAGCCTGCCGGATTGGTATGCCATGCGCTCAGGGCAGTTCGACATCTTCCCGGACGGCGTAGCGCTGCCCGACAATTCGTATCAGATCCGTGGTCTGCTGCAGTGGGCCCGCGAACGGCAGATCCAGGTCATTCCTTACGGCGGCGGCACCTCGGTGGCCGGCCATATCACGCCGCAGGCTTCCGAGCGACCGATTCTGACTGTATCACTGGCACGCATGAATCAGCTGCTCAGCATAGACCCGCTCAGTCAGGTGGCGCGCTTTGGCGCCGGCACGCCGGGTCCGGAACTGGAACGGCAACTTGCCGAACATGGCTACACGCTCGGTCATTTCCCGCAATCCTTTGAACTGTCCACCATCGGCGGCTGGGTAGCGAGCCGCTCGTCGGGCCAGCAATCAATCCGCTATGGCCGCATCGAACAGATTTTTGCCGGCGGACGCATCGAAACACTGCGCGGCACAATGGACATTCCGGCAATCCCGGCTTCAGCGGCCGGCCCGGACCTGCGCGAAATGTTCATGGGTACGGAAGGCCGCATGGGCATCATCTCTGAAGTCGACGTGCGCGTGCAACGTCTGCCCGAGCACGAATCGTTTCATGTCGCATTCATGCCGGACTGGGACAGCGCGCTGACCTTTGTGCGCACTCTGGTGCAGGCCAAAACCGCAGTATCACTGCTGCGCCTGTCCAATCCCGAAGAAACCCGCTCGCATCTGCTGCTGGGTGCCAAAGCGTGGCAGGTCAGACTGCTGGACGGCTATGCCGCGCTGCGCGGCGCGGGGCGCGACAAATGCATGGTCACGTTTGGCACCACCGGCAGCACACGTCAGGCGCGCTTCGTGCTCGCCGAAGTACGACGCCAGTTGCGCGCAGGACGCGGCTTTTATGCCGGCACCTTCATGGGCAAGCGCTGGGAACATTCGCGGTTCCGCTCCCCGTATCTGCGCCACGGCCTGTGGGAACACGGCTATTCGGTTGATACGCTGGAAACCTGCGTGAACTGGGCCAGTGTCACCGAGACCATGCACAAGATCGAGCAGGCCATTAACGACCACTGCGGCAGCGAAGAACGGGCCCATGTGTTCAGTCACCTGTCCCATGTTTATACCCAGGGCTCCAGTATTTACACTACCTATGTGTTCCGCAATGCGCCGACTTATGAGGCGTCGCTGCAGCGCTGGCGTGCCATGAAACAGGCCGCCTCACAAGCCGTCACCAGCATGGGCGGCACGATCAGCCACCAGCACGGCGTGGGCCGCGACCATGCGCAATGGCTACCGCTTGAAAAGGGTGAACTGGGCATGGCTGCGATCGGCCAGGTTCTCAACTATTTCGATGACCAACAGATTCTGAATCAGGGATGCCTCGGTGACTTCACCTCATACCGCTAGGCCGGCTGCCCTGCTGGGACAGCGGGCAACGCTGCAGTCTTTAAACACCGGGGTCTGGGACGTCGTGGTGATCGGTGGCGGCATCACCGGCGCCGGCATTCTGCTCGAGGCGGCACGCCGCGGCCTGCGCGTGCTGCTGGTGGAGCAGCGCGACTTTGCCTGGGGCACGTCAAGCCGCTCGTCAAAAATGGTGCACGGTGGTCTGCGTTATATCGCACAGGGTGAACTGCGCCTGACGCAGCATTCGCTGCAGGAGCGCGAACGACTGCTTGCCGAACTGCCGGGTCTGGTTCTGCGCATGCGCTATGTTTTTCCGGTATACAAAGGCAAGTTTCCCGGACGCTGGCCCCTTACTGTGATTCTTGCCATGTATGACTGGCTGGCCGGAATTCATGACCGGCGCTGGCTGTCCAAAGCGACCCTGCTGACCCGTTACCCGCAACTGCAGCAGCACGATCTGCGCGGTGCCATGAGCTATACCGATGCACTCACCGATGACTGCCGGCTGGTGATACGGGTGCTGCAGGAAGCCATGTGCGAAGGAGCTCGCTCGCGCAACTATACCGAGGTCACCGGTATCGAAACCATGCCAGGCGGATCACGCCTGACGCTCAAAGACAGCGACAGCGGTGTGTCGGCAACGATCGAAGCGCGCCATGTTTTCAACGCCACCGGTCTGTGGGCCGACCGGCTGTCCGGCACCGCGCCGCTGGTGCGACCGCTGCGTGGCTCGCATCTGTTCCTGGCCGCTGTCCGTGTGCCTGTACAAGACTGCCTGTCATTTATGCACCCGGACGATGGCCGCCCGGTGTTCATCTTTCCGTGGAAAGGCCAGACCTGCATCGGCACCACCGATCTCGATCATCACGGCGATATCAACCAGGAACCGACCTGCAGCAACGCTGAAATTGATTACCTGCTCAAGGTAACCAATATGGAATTGCCGCAACTGCAGCTGTGCCGGACCGACATCATTTCAACCATGGCCGGAGTGCGCCCCATCATCGCCTCCGGCACGGGACGCGATCCGTCCAAAGAACGGCGCAATCATCTGGTCTGGCAGGCCAACGGCGTGATCTCGGTATCCGGCGGCAAGCTGACCACGTTCCGCCAGATCGCTCTGGATGCACTGCTGGCTGCCGGCCTGATCGACACCGCCAGTCACCGGCGCGCGCACCGCGACCGCAAGCTGCGCTGTTTCAACCACAATCTGCCCGACCCGCACCAGCTCAGTCATCCGCTGGTCGGCATGGCCGAAGGTGAGGCACTGCTGGAACAATCAGAGTGGATTCTGAAGCAGGAAATGGTCTATCATCTGGACGACCTGCTGTTGCGACGCCTGCGCGCCGGAACTCTGCTGGCAGATGCAGGACTGTCTTTGCTGAGCCAACTGAAACCGTTATGCCAAACCATTCTGGGTTGGAGCGAGCGGCTCTGGGAGCTCGAATGCGAGCGCTATTTCGACATTATCAAACGTTACTATCGGGTTCCAAAAAATGACTGAACCAACTCAGAGGCAAACCCGGGAAAAGTCGGCACAGGATCTGTTTCTGGCAATCGATCAGGGTACGCAAAGCGTACGCGCCATGCTGTTCGATGCACAGGGCCAGCTGGTGGCCAAAGCGCAGCAGCTCATCACACCGTACTTTTCCAGCCAGCCGAACTGGGCCGAACAGCATGCCGACTATTTCTGGCACAACCTGGGCAAAGCCTGCCAGAGCTTGTGGCAGCAGCATCCGCACCTGCGCGAACGGGTAGTTGCAGCCGCCCTGACCTGCCAGCGCGCCACCATGGTCTGTCTGGATGAGCAACTGCAGCCATTGCGACCGGCCACCATCTGGCTGGATTCACGTCGCACCGATCAATATCCGGTGCTGCCGTGGTGGGCCCGTCTGGGGGTCTCGGCCATTGGGCTGCAGCATATGATGTACCAGTTGCAGTCCAAGGCCGAGTGCAACTGGCTGGCTGCGGACTTTCCCGAGGTCTGGTCCAAAACCCGCCATTTCGTGCAGCTGTCGGGCTATCTGACACTGAAGCTGACCGATGAACTCATTGATGCGGTGCCGTCGCAGGTCGGCTATGTACCGTTCGATCACAAGAGCCAAAACTGGGCCGGCCCAAACGACATCAAGTGGCGCGCCTTGCGGGTGCAGCGCGCACAGTTGCCGCCGCTGGTGCAGGCATCACAACCGTTGGGCAAAATCAGCGCGGCGGCCGCGCGAGATACCGGCATTCCGGAAGGCCTGACCCTGTATGCAGCAGGCGCCGACAAGGCCTGTGAAGTACTGGCCTGCGGCGCGCTCACGCCGGACATGGCATGCATCAGTTACGGTACTACCGCCACCATCAACACCAGCAACCGGCGCTACGTGGAGCCGATGGCGTTCCTGCCGGCCTATCCGGCGGCGCTGCCACACCATTACAACTCTGAAATCATCGTGCAGCGCGGTTACTGGATGGTGAACTGGTTCAAGCGCGAATTTGCCTCGCACGAAGTGCTGCGCGCCGAACAGCAGGGCATCGCGCCGGAACTGCTGTTCGACGAACTGTTGCTGCAGTCGCCGCCCGGTGCCATGGGCCTGATACTGCAACCGTTCTGGAATCCCGGCGTGAAATTCCCCGGGCCGGAAGCCAAGGGCGCAGTGATCGGCTTTGGCGATGTGCACACCCGTGCCCATCTGTATCGCGCCATCATTGAAGGTCTGGCGTACGCACTGCGTCAAGGCAAGGACAGTCTGGAAGCGCGCAACGGTCAAAAGGTCACCCGGCTGAAAGTGGCCGGCGGCGGTTCACAGAGCGACCTCATCATGCAGATTACCGCCAATATTTTCGGCATTCCGGCCGAGCGTATTCATACTTACGAAGCCTCCGGCCTGGGCGCGGCCATGAATGCGGCGGTCGGTGCTGGCTACTTCCCGGACCACGCCAGCGCGGTCACGGCGATGTCACATTCCGGTCAGCTGTTCGAACCCGAGCCGCAACATGTGCAGCTGTATGACCGTCTGTACCGTGAAGTGTATACGCGCATGTACGCCCGTCTGGCGGGGCTGTACCGCTCGATCCGTCAGATTACCCATTATCCAAAGTATTGATTACGATCATGAAAGACCACAATGCTGGTATGGTATCCTGCCGGGGTTTGGGTAATAATCTGATTATCCAAAAATAATCTGCAACCGCCTCGGCATCCATCCAGAAGAATCCATCATTGGAGCATTTCATGACAAACAGCGTTCAGCAATCCATACCGGCCACACTCATTCCAGGCGACGGCATCGGTCCCGAAATCACTGCAGCAACGTTGGCCGCACTCAATGCATTGGGTGCACCCTTTGTATGGGACCAGCAGATAGCGGGTATGGCGGGTATGACGGCCTGTGGCGATCCGCTGCCGCCAGCCTGCCTTGCCAGTATCCATCGCACCCAACTGGCACTCAAAGGTCCGCTGGAAACGCCGATCGGCGGCGGTTATCGTTCTTCCAATGTCCGTCTGCGTGAAGAATTCAAGCTGTATGCCAATCTGCGCCCGGCCAGTACCATCATCCCGGGCGGGCGCTTCGAAAATATCGACCTGGTGCTGGTGCGCGAGAATATCGAGGGGCTGTACATGGGTTATGAACATTTCATTCCCATCGATGATGATCCGCACGCAGTCGGCATGTCTACCGGGATCAACACCCGCCAGGGTTGCCGCCGCATCTGTCATTTTGCCTTCGAATACGCCATACGCAAGGGTCGCAAAAAGGTCACCGTGGTCCACAAGGCCAATATCATGAAGGCGTTGACCGGCATATTTCTGGAGACGGCCCGGCAGATTTACACGGATCATTACAAAGACAAACTGATCTTTGAAGAAATCATCGTCGACGCCTGCGCCATGAAACTGGTCATGAACCCCTGGCATTTTGATGTACTCGTCACCACCAATCTGTTTGGCGACATTCTTTCTGACGAAATTGCCGGTCTGGTTGGCGGTCTGGGTATGGCCCCCGGTGCCAACATCGGCGAACATGCTGCCATTTTTGAAGCCGTGCACGGGTCAGCACCCGACATTGCCGGCAAAGGTATTGCCAATCCGATTGCCATGATGCTGGCTGCCGGAATGATGCTCGACCACGTCGGCCGCGTTGATCTTGGCAACCGCTTGCGCCAGGCCATCGATGCCACACTCAATCTTGACAAGGTACGAACCGGCGATCTGGGTGGCACGGCCAATACCGAACAATTCACTGCCGCACTGGTCAGGCGCATCAATCTGGCAGATTGATTTGTTCCAGTTCAGTGACCGCCAGCATGCTGTTGCGTGGCGGTTGCCGAATCAGGCTTAATACCTTGATCACTTCTGATTTCGACATGCCAAGAATAAATTGACCGAAATTTTGCCTTGCAAACAACATGATGTAAAGAAAGTGTTGCCTGATCGCATGATTGCATTACATATCAATGCAGACTCGAATCAAAACGCAATAAAATTAATTTTGCTCAATGAAGCAACTGATTACATAATCAAAAATTGATTTTATAAACAAATCACTTTTCCAAAACTGGAGAATGGCAATGCGCTTGCAAGAACTGACGGTCAGTCCCTCTATGCGCACTCCGGGATACACCAGAGCCACAGGCAATATCGTTTTTGATAACGACGAAACACTTCAGATTTGGGTGGATGTGCCCGATGCCATGGCAGGTGATTTATCCGACAACGGCAACCCCTGGCTGGTTGCCATGCTGCCAATTGCTGCGTCCAGACATGAAGACATTCAGTTATCGCTGTCGGTTGATGCACTCCTGCTCGAAAACATCAAGGGCGTGTCCAGAATCTGGGCGAGCTGGTACAAAGATCTGTCGGTTGTCAAAATCGACTGCCCGGTCCACTCATGGAAAGCTGCGCCGGTCAAAAAAGCGACTGCGGCATTTTTTTCTGGAGGAATCGATTCGTACTACACGATAGCGCGCCGCATCCCGGAAAACACCAATGAGGTACCCGTGGTTGGGCACGTCGATGAGCTGTTAAGCGTATGGGGATTTGATGTTTCTATCAACGACGCTAACGGCTTCAGACCGTTGGCAGAGCAGTTGACCTGCGCTGCAACGCAGATCAATCGCAGCCATGCTTTGGTACACACCAATCTGCGCGACAACGACACGGTCTGGATGCGACTTTGGGGTCCTCTGACTCACGGTGCCGGGCTGGCTTTCATCGCGCTCATCTTGGAAAAATGTTACGCCCAGGTGTTTCTGGGGTCCAGTTTTCCCGCAGAAGCAGAGTTACCATGGGGCTCCCACCCGCTGGTGGATGCGCTTTTTTCAACCTCGACCATGCAACTTGTGAATGATGGTGCAAGTAGCACGCGCATTGATAAAACAGATCTGGTGGCAAAGTATGCACCGGCCCAGACTATGCTGCATGTTTGCCAGGCCATGGCCACAGGTAATTGTTCTGAATGCGTGAAGTGCTTTCGCACCATGATTTCATTGGACCTGTTAGGACACAAAAAACGCATGGAGAGTGTATTTGACTGGTCCAGGTATGACGTCGCAGCCATCAACAATCTGTCCATCATCAGCGCTGGCGAAAAAATCTATTTTAATGAAATCCTTGCTAAGGCGCTCGAGATAAATCGCACCGATGTCAGTGACAGACTGAAACTGGCGATGGTACGGTCAAACCTGCAGTCTCCTTTCATAAAGATCGGGGAACGAATGTTGGCGATGCCGTTTTTGTGGCGCGCCGGAGAGCTGTTGATAAAGATTGCCAAACATAAATCGATTAAAGCACACTACATTAGTCATCCCGCAGCGGGTGAAACAACCTGAGGCCTGCATTCTGCTTCGCCTGCCCGATCGCGTCCAATCCGGGTTGCCTTGACCAGTTATACTGGTGCTATGTGCTTTAACGCACAGTATTGTTAATCGGGCCGCGCCTAAAATGACCCGCAAAGTGTTAAAAAAAAATCGCCAACGGCTCATCCGCACAAGGAATTAACATGAAAATATTGATGGTCCTGACCTCGCACGACAAGCTCGGCACGACTGGGGACAGGACGGGATTCTGGCTTGAAAAACCTGAATTGACGTACGGAGAATGACATGAAAAAGAATGATGACGAAAAACAGAAAGGCCCGGGCACCCTTCCATCCGGCGTACCGGCTGAAGTGAAAAATCTGAAAGAAAAGGACGCGCGCTGAAGTTAAGCAGGTCGGTCGCTACATTCATGGTTTGATATGGGCGCGGCATTCAGTCCAGAGTTGCGTGGATTTCGGCCGTAATCTCATAGGAACGCAAACGGGCCGCATGTTCAAAGATCTGCGACGTGATCATTAATTCATCCGCGCCGGTCCGTTCAATGAAGGCGTTCAGGGACCGAACTACCGTCGCGGGCGAGCCAATGGCGCAACAGGACAGAACATGGTCGAGCAGTGTGCGCGCCTGTGGGCCGAGGCTGTCCAGATAACCATCCACGGGCGCAGGCAGACGGGTCGGATGTCCACTGCGCAGGTTGACGAAGGCCTGTTGCATGGAGGTCGCGCGAAATTGCGCCTCCTCGTCGGTGTCTGCCGCAAAGACATTGAAGCCGAGCATTACGTACGGCCTGGCCAAGTGCGCCGACGGCCTGAAAGTGGCCCGATACAGCTCAACGGCCTGCATCATTTGCGCCGGCGCGAAATGGGACGCGAAGGCATAGGGCAAACCAAGCGCTGCGGCCAGTTGCGCGCCGTACAGACTCGAACCCAATATCCACACCGGCACATTCAGACCGGCGCCAGGAACTGCGCGCACCGGCTGCGTTTGCGCGCCGGTAAAGTAATCCATCAGCTCGACCACGTCCTGCGGAAACTGGTCGACCTCGGAACTCAGAGTGCGTCGCAGTGCGCGCGCGGTAACCTGATCCGAGCCCGGCGCCCGCCCCAATCCCAGGTCGATGCGACCGGGAAAGAGCGATTCCAGAGTACCAAACTGTTCAGCAATCACCAGTGGCGAATGGTTGGGCAACATGATCCCGCCGGCACCAACGCGGATGGTGGACGTACCGCCAGCTACATGCGCCATCAGGACGGCGGTAGCAGCGCTGGCGATACCTGGCATGCCGTGATGTTCGGCCAGCCAGTAGCGCCGGTAGCCCCAGCGTTCTGCGTGCTGAGCCAGGTTCAGCGTATTGCGAAACGACTGAGCAGCGTTGCTGCCTTCGGTGATGGGGGATAAATCAAGAATGGAAAATGGGATCAATTGTTTAGTCTCGCACCGGTGATGAAGTTGACAACCTGAGCCCGAATGATACTCCTCAAAGCGTCCTCAGCATCGATCTGCTCCGGACTCGATGACCAGTTCCAGTGCCCGACTCTTAAACAGGTCGGTCTGATCCGGGTTGCGCTCACGTTGGACAGGGTTGAACTTTGAACCAGTCACCCCCATTGTCGAATTTTGATTCTGAATGGTTTTTAATTTAGGGTATCCGTATTTCGTGATTGAAATATCTTAAAAGCTATGTGCAAGATTTTTGCTGGCGTGTTGAAATCGTCGGTCCAGGTAAAGTTGTCCGACTCGTGGAATTTGTTGAAAATGAATAAATTGACACTTCCTGCAGCGCACAATAAATCGTCTGAAAACAGGGATGTCAATTGTCCGCCAATGGCCGGACCCAACCCTTCGGAGATATTCGCGGATAAGTTGAAAGCGGAAAAGCAGTCATTCAACTTTAAATTTATTCAGATTAGCTTGCTGCCTTTGGGATTTCAGACAGTCGGTCGCCAAATAATATTTAGCGACCGACTTCGTATTATCACTAGTACTGAACCGTCATTGTTCCAATATAATGCGCCAATGACTACCTCAATTCCCCCCAAACCACCTACCTCTGCTCCCATCGGCGAATTGCCGGAATTTGGCCCGCGTGGTGAATATGAATGTCGCCTTTTTGAATTGATTGAAGAAGGATTAAACTCCGGGTCACCAATTGTGACTACGGTAGAAGAACTTATCGCTGAACTTCGTCACCGCGTTCGCAGATAGACGTCGGTTTGCAATTCGAAATCACGCCACCCGCGATGGGCGACCTCAAGTTAATTTCCGACTA
>JAYVMW010000014.1:0-33769 GCA_043758755.1 Oxalobacteraceae bacterium | reverse complement strand
ATCGTGACCGATGACATTACAATTTAACCGCGTAACACCATTTTAGGCACATCGGTCACGATCACCAGAATCGTCGGTCACGTTCACCAGAATACGCACTTTGGGCTTGCTATTACGTATTTGAATATCCGTCAGCGGCGTGGCAAGTTTAGGCATTTTGCATCCATGGGTTCGCAAAACATTAATGAATGGATGCAAGAATGGATGCAAAAGAACTGGCTGTCAATAGGCGTGCGTTGGCGTAATAGGCAATAAAAAACCCCTAAGCGTTTGATTTCTTAGGGGCTTTTAGGCAAACTTTGTGAAAGTTTGCGGTGTGCATGGCGGAGAAAGGGGGATTCGAACCCCCGGTAGGCTATGAACCTACACACGCTTTCCAGGCGTGCGACTTAAACCACTCATCCATCTCTCCTGATTCGCTGATGCTTGTTCTGCGAAGCCAGCGATTATATCAAAAGATTGCTCACGGATCACTCTTTATTTTGTTGTTAATAATTAAATGCATCAGGGCGGATTAAAGTCGTCTCAAAAATAGCCGTAAACAAGACAGGTACAAGTGGGAGAGTAATTATGGATCTGTCTTCAGTAGCAAATGGTTCACAAAACAATATTTCTGATTCGGGCGTAAGTCAGTCGGTTCAGATGGATGTCCTGAAAAAGGCAATCGATATTGACCAAAGTAACAAAACAGCACTTATACAGGCAATACCGCAGTCGCCTTCCGTGCCGAATCTACCGTCCAATCTTGGCCAACACGTCAACACGACTGCCTGATCCGATTTAATGCAGTTAGCTTAACTTTCAGGCATCGCAGGTTCCCTTGCGCCCGCTCAGACAGCGGGCTTTTGCTTTTTCAGGGAAAAATCAGCATTTGTATTCGAGATTAATGGCACAATCGGCGCTTTGTTTGGGCGCGGTTGCGTCATGACGCAGATCGACCAGATCCAAAACCGGATTACTGCTAGCGGGCCAATATATTGCCATTATCAATACGCACCTGATCGCCACTGCGCCAGCGTTGTTCCTTAATGATAAAACGCTGACGGCTGCCATCTTCCATGTGCACGATGATTTCATATCCGGAAGTGGTGTTCTTGTTCTGTTCTACGGCATTTCCTGCCAGACCGCCGCCGAGTGCGCCGGCAATGGTGGCAAGGGTTTTACCATTGCCACCGCCAACCTGATGGCCAAGCACGCCACCGAGCAGTGCGCCGGCCGCAGCTCCGACACCGCTCGTGGGAGCCTGCTGTTGAATTGCATGGACTGATTCAACAATGCCGCAGTTGTAGCATGGAGGGGGAGGTGCTGGAGTTGCCGGAACTGGCGCAGCGCTCGGCTCTGACTGATATTGAGGCTGTGGTGCTGAATTTCTGGCAATGACCACCGGTTTTTTGACTGCCGGTTTTTTTACCGGCGGGCTTTCTTCCGGTGTTGCTGTCGCGGTTGATGCCGGTGTTACGGCAGGCAGCGATGCAGTAGAATCTGTAGCGATTTCCGGGGCAGGAGCAGCATTTTCTGGCGCAGAATTTTTACTGAAATTTGGCAGTATGCCGGTCATGGCGGCAATGCCGGTTACACTGGCCAGAATAACCGCAACGGCTGCGGCGGCTGTGAGTGGGTGTATCTTCGATGATTTTTTTTCGGTATCCATTTTTGCATCCATTGAAAGTAAGGCGCAGATTATCGCCAAATAAATTTTGAGGCGCCAGATAGTAAATGTTTTAACCGTAAGAATGTGTAAATCAATTGAATTATTTAACAGTAAGCTATGGATTATAACCAATTAAGCAGTTCACAAGACAAAGAACGATCTTTTCCGACCTCACGTTTCATCAAGGAAATCGGGCGGGGTGTCAAAGGAGCGCGCAGCCTTTCATATGCCGATGCAAACCAATTGTTCAAGGCAATTATTGAAGGCAGAGTCAGTGATCTGGAGCTCGGTGCAATCTTTCTGTCGATGCGGATCAAGGGTGAATCTGTTTCTGAAATTGCCGGATTTTTGCAGGCTGCCGAATCGTCACTCGATTTACTCAAGGCACCGCAGATGGCTTATCTGCCGATCGTCATTCCCAGCTACAACGGTGCGCGACGCACTGCCAACCTCACGCCATTGTTAGCCATGTTGCTTGCCCGGGCAGGTGCGCCGGTGCTTGTGCATGGTGTGCTGCATGATGCGGGAAGGGTGACCAGCTCGGAAATTTTTCGTGAGCTGAATATACTGCCGGCCACCAGCCATCTGGATGCCGAACAGAAATTGCAGCTGGGTTTGCCTGTGATGATGCCGATAGAAGTTCTGGCCGGGCGCCTGTCGCAATTGCTGGCCTTGAGAAAGATATTGGGATTGAGAAATTCAACTCATACGCTGGTCAAAATACTTCAACCCTTTTCCGGTCCGGCTCTGCGCCTCGTTTCGTTTACTCATCCAGAATATGCCGAAATGCTGGGCGAGTATTTTGGCGGCGTGGCGGATCCACTGCGCGGTGATGTTTTTCTTATGCGTGGCACCGAAGGTGAAACAGTCGCAAGTACTAAAAAAGTGCAGCAGATAGGCTGGTTTCACGCTGGCGAAAAAAATACGCTGGTCGAGTCGCAGCCTGGCACCGATCAGGTGTTGGCAATTCCGCTGGATGCCTCAGGAACTGCCCATTGGATACAGCAGGTTCTGGAAGGCCGGGAAGCGGTTCCGGAAAATATTGCCCAACAGGTCAGGCACTGTCTGACGGCCGCAAAAATTACTTAAGGTGAATTCTGGTGACTAAACAAATTGATGTTGTCGTGATTGGGGCCGGTGCGGCCGGCTTGATGTGTGCTGCTGTTGCAGGGCAGCGCGGCCGAAGTGTGATGTTGCTTGATCACGCCAGTGTGTTGGCGGAAAAAATTCGCATCTCCGGTGGCGGGCGCTGCAATTTCACGAATTTGCATGCGGGTCCGCAAAATTTTCTTTCCGAAAATCCTCATTTTTGCAAAAGTGCGTTGGCAAGGTATACCCCGCAGGACTTTTTGAGTCTGATGAAAAGTCATGGCATTGCCTACCATGAAAAACATAAGGGTCAGCTGTTTTGTGATGATTCGGCCGAGCAGGTAATTCAAATGCTGAAGGTTGAATGTATCAAGGGCAAGGTCGAAATGCGCATGTCCTGCAAAGTGCTGAGCCTGAAAAAAAGCGACGATCAATTTGAGGTTGAAACCGATCAGGGTCTGGTACTGGCCAGCAGTGTGGTTATCGCCACGGGGGGGCTATCCATTCCCAAAATCGGCGCGACAGATTTTGCGTTTCGGATTGCCAGGCAGTTCGATATTCCGGTCATCAAACCGGTGCCGGCACTGGTGCCGCTGACCTTTGATGCGGAAAGCTGGCAGGTGTTTGTGCCGCTGGCAGGCATTTCCATGGAGGTTGAAATCGAAACCGGTACTAAAAAACAGCGCGGCCATTTCAGGGAGGATTTGCTGTTCACCCACCGGGGACTGTCCGGACCGGCCGTGTTGCAGATTTCCAGTTACTGGCAGGAAGGCAGTGAAATCCGAATCAATTTATTGCCCGAGATTGATCTTGCAGAACAATTAATCCATGAGAAATCGACCAGCCGTAAAAACCTGGGCAATGTGCTGGCCAGTTATCTGCCGCAGCGCCTTGCCGAGGGTTGGTTGCAGGTCGGTAATTTCCCGGCTGATCAGCGCATTGCCGATATGACGGACAAATCTCTGCGTGCGCTGGGGGAATCAGTGAATAACTGGAAAATCACTCCGAACGGTTCGGAAGGCTATAAGAAAGCAGAAGTGACGCGCGGCGGAATCGATACCAGGCCGTTGTCGCAGCAGACCATGATGGTAAATAAAGTGGCTGGCCTGTACTTCATTGGCGAGGCGGTGGATGTGACCGGCTGGCTGGGCGGATTCAATTTTCAGTGGGCCTGGGCTTCCGGGGTGGCCGCCGGGCAGGCAGTCTAGGAATGGCAATAATGACACTGGCTGTGGGATATTTGACTAAAATAGCTGGAAAGTTCTTCCAATGCCTATTCAAGTCTGCTAGAATCGCCGTCTTCCTATAATTTTTTGGTACGAGCTTACATGACCACCATCCGCCTTAAAGAAAACGAACCGTTCGAAGTCGCAATGCGTCGCTTCAAGCGCACCATTGAAAAAACTGGTCTTTTGACAGAACTGCGCGCGCGCGAATTCTATGAAAAACCAACTGCAGAACGTAAACGTAAATTGGCTGCTGCGGTCAAGCGCCATTACAAACGTATTCGCAGCATGCAATTGCCTAAAAAAATGTACTGATTATTAATGTGCTGAGTGTACTGACCTTGTCGGTTTAAGCTCGCGCCGCAAAGTCGGCAAAGTATAAAAGTATGTTTGCAGCAAGTGGTTAGTTAACATGCCCGCTCCGGTTTAACCGCGGCGGGTTTTGTCATTTCACCTATTACGATTGATGGAGCAGAAGATGAGTTTGAAAGAACAAATCACCGAAGACATGAAAAACGCGATGCGTGCCAAAGATACTGAAAAGCTGGGCACGATACGGTTGTTGACCGCTGCCATGAAACAGAAAGAAGTGGATGAGCGGGTTGAGCTGACAGATGCCATGGTCGCGGCAATCATCGAAAAAATGATCAAGCAGCGCAAAGATTCCATTACTCAGTTTGAAGCCGGTGGACGACAGGATCTGGCAGATAAAGAAAAATCGGAATTGACCGTATTGTCGGCCTACATGCCCGCTTCCCTGTCTGAGGCAGAAATCGCTGCTGAAGTTGCAGCCGCAGTAGCCCAGGTTAATCCGGTCGGTCCGCAGGATATGGGTAAGGTTATGGCGGTTGTTAAAGCCAAACTGGCCGGTCGTGCCGATATGACTGTCGTATCTGGTCTGGTCAAAGCCGCATTGACTAAATAAGACCGTATTGAAGTGATTCCACAATCTTTTATTGCTGATTTAATCGCCCGCGTCGATATCGTCGACGTGGTGAGTCGCTACGTGCAACTCAAAAAGGGTGGTGCAAATTACATGGGACTGTGTCCGTTCCATAACGAAAAATCCCCCAGCTTCACTGTCAGTCCTACCAAGCAGTTTTATCACTGTTTCGGGTGTGGGGCACACGGCAATGCCATTGGCTTTCTGATGGAATATTCCGGGCAGGGTTATGTGGAAGCAATCAAGGATCTGGCGCAAAGCCACGGTATGATCGTACCGGAAGATGATCACCTGCCACCCATGCAGCGCGCAGAAATGCAGGCCAAGAGTCTGGCATTAAGCGAGGCCATGACCCGTGCCAGCGATTATTACCGACGCGCACTGAAGACTGCACCGCAAGCCATTAGCTATCTGCAGGGGCGCGGATTGAGTGGGGAAATTGCCGCCAAATTTGGTCTGGGATATGCACCGGATGGCTGGGATAATCTGCGCCAGGAATTCCCTGCCTACGAAGACAATGCCCTGACCGAGTCCGGACTGGTGATTGATAAAGATGCCGAAGAGGGTGGCAAGCACAAACGTTACGATCGATTTCGCGATCGCGTCATGTTCCCGATTAAAAATACCAAAGGTCAGGTGATCGGTTTTGGCGGTCGCGTGATGGGCGTCGGTGAACCGAAATATCTGAATTCACCAGAAACCCCACTGTTCCAGAAAGGTCATGAACTGTACGGATTGTTCGAAGCGCGCCAGTCCATCCGTGAGGCGGGTTATGCGCTGGTTACCGAGGGCTATATGGATGTGGTGGCGCTGGCGCAAATGGGATTTCCACAGGCGGTGGCAACTTTGGGTACGGCCTGCACCCCCATGCATGTGCAAAAGCTGTTGCGCCAGACTGATCAGGTCATATTCAGTTTTGATGGTGATTCTGCCGGACGGCGAGCTGCTCGGCGTGCACTGGACGCCTGCATGCCGCTGGTAAATGACACCAAAACCATCAAATTTTTATTTTTGCCCGCCGAGCATGACCCTGACAGTTTTGTTCGGGAATTTGGGCCTGATGCATTTGGACAGGCAATCGCTGACGCCATGCCGTTGTCCCAGTTTTTGCTCAATATTGTCAGTCTCGATCACGATCTGGCAACCCCGGAAGGCCGGGCCCGGACCCAGTTTGAGGCAAAACCTGCATTGCAGTCGATGGAGCCTTCCAGCTTGCGTCTGCAGATTGTGCGCAGTCTGGCGCAGTTGACCAAGACTACGCCGATGGAAATTGAGACGATGTTTGAACTGAAACAGCCGGTGGCACGGGTCCGGGCTGCGCCGGCGCGAACCAAACGCAGTGCTCCGATGGGATTGGAAAGGCAGATGATGCGTCTGATTCTGGCGCATCCACCTCTGTCGGAATTGATGGATGAAAGTGCATTGTCCGCAGCCCAGGCCATGGCGCCAGATGGTGCTGACATGTTGAGGCAATTGGTTAGCGCTGCGCGGTTACTGGGTCAACAGGCGCAATTTGCCTCGCTGGCTCAACACTTGCGTAGCATTAGTGCGGATTTTGATGAACTAATTATTGAAATTGCTGCCCAAAATGAAATCGATGTGGAATTGCATCGTGAAGAACTGGTTGGTGCAATACGAAATCTCAAAATTCAGGAAGTTAAGGCGGAACAGGCAAGGTTGGCAAACTCGGGACTGCAAAGTGAGTCTGATAAATTGCGCTATTACGAATTAAAACGTCATCTTGATGAGTTAAATCGTCAGATTATTGACGAAATTGCCTTGCGCTAAAAAACAATCTGTACTAGAGAAATGCCTTCAGAGCTGCTATACTGTCAGGCTAATGTTTTGAAGCATGGATTATTTCGCTAATCAGATTTACTGCTGAATTGTAATAAACGCATTAATAAACAATTGATTTACACGAATATATCTAACTGGTTGTCTGGTAATTACGTAGTGGCGGCATCGGTTGTCAAACAATGGTTTGTAATTTCGCGGGCTCGGCGCTCTTTCGATTAACCCTTGATGATTCAATAGCTAAAGCATGAAGAAACCTGCAAAATCCCTTGTGGCTTCAAAAGCAAAAAAATCCAGTGCAACACAAAAAAAAGCTGCTAATCTGAAATTAGGATCTGCCTTAAAAATGACGACAACCAAAAGTTCAAACAAGTCTGCAAGCAAGACTGTAACCAAAGCTGCCACTAAATCAACAGTAAAACCCGTCGTAAATGCTCCGGCAAAAGGCGCGTCCAAACCTGTTTCGAAAGTTGCAGTCAAGGTGGCAACCAAAAGTGTCGCCAGCAAACCAGCAGCAACCAAGAATGTGGTTAAGGCCAGTGCGGCAGCCAAACCTGCAGTCAGGCCAATAATCTCCAAAGCAAAAGCGGAACCAAAAAAAGCAGTAAAGTTTTCGGGTGTATCATCTGTAAAAAAATCCGGGTCTGCTGCTAAAGCGCCGACCAAAACCGTCAAGGCAGTTGTGAATAAGCAAGTGGCAGCAAAGGCAGTCAGCAAAGAGAGCAGTGCAGTAAAAATTTCCGAACCGAAAGTGGTGAAGCCGTCAACTGCAGCTAAAGCCAAACCGGGAGCCTCACAGGACACGCCGGTTATTGTAAATGTACCGGTCATTGTGCAACCTAAAGCAACAGCGTTAAAAAGTGATTCAAAACCAGTGACTAAGCCTACCAAGATTTCAGCTAAAACTGAAAAAGTGCAAGAAACATCCGACGTGCGCAGTTCAACCGCACCGGCTGTAAGCCAAACTACCGACGCAGCAGTGTTGGCTGCGATTGATACGTCTGGCTATATTCTGCCCGGCGTAAAAGTGCCAGGCCGTCGCGGTCGTAAACCAAAAGAATATCAGCCTGAAAACGAAGAAATGGCTGCATTGAATGCCGTTGAACGTGCCGAACTGAAAGCGATCGACAAAGCCAAGGCCAAAGATCGCAAAGCCAAGGAAAAGGCATTGTTGAAAGATGCCTTTTCAGCAGATACCGAAGCGAGCGAAGAAGAATTGGAGCGTCGCCGCCAGAAATTAAAAGCCCTGATTAAAATGGGTAAAGATCGCGGCTATCTGACTTACGCCGAAATCAACGATCACCTCCCTGAAAACATCGTCGACCCTGAAGCCATCGAAGGCATTATCGGTACCTTCAACGATATGGGTATTGCCGTCTACGAGCAGGCTCCCGATGCTGAAACCCTGCTGCTGTCAGACAACGTGGTCCAGGTTGCCAGCGATGACGATGACGCAGAGGCTGCCGCAGAAGCTGCCTTGTCGACTGTTGATTCCGATTTTGGACGCACTACTGACCCGGTCCGCATGTACATGCGTGAAATGGGATCGGTTGAGCTGCTGACACGCGAAGGCGAAATTGTCATTGCGAAAAAAATCGAAGAAGGTTTGAAAGACATGATTCAGGCAATTTCTGCCTGCCCGACCACCATCGCAGAAATTCTGCTGGCAGCGGACCGCATTTCCAACGATGAAATCAAAATTGATGAAGTCGTTGACGGCCTGGTTGACCTGAATGCTGATGATTCTTCGACCGTGATCGTTGCTGCCAATGTCGTTGAAGAAGAAGACGAAGAAGACGAAGAAGAGGAAGAAGACGAAGAAGAGGAAGAAGCCGCCAGCGCTGCAGGTGCAGCCGGTTATTCGGCTGAGCAGTTGGAACAGTTAAAGCGTGATGCGCTGGCCAAGTTTGCCACGATTGCCACCCAGTTTGAAAAAATGCGCAAGTCGTTTGAGAAAGAAGGATTCAATTCCAAGCCTTATGTCAAAGCGCAGGAAATCATTTCTCATGAATTGCTGGGCATGCGTTTCACAGCCAAAGTTGTTGAAAAACTGTGCGATACCTTGCGCGGTCAGGTTGATGAAGTCCGTCATGTAGAAAAGCAGATCATGGATGTGGTGGTCAACCGCTGCGGCATGCCACGCGCCCATTTCATCAAGGTTTTCCCTGGTAATGAAGTCAATCTCCAGTGGGTTGAAAACGAAGTCAATTCCGGCCATTCCTACAGTGCCATTTTGGGACGTAACGTTCCATCAGTGCAGCAGTTGCAGCAAAAACTGATTGATCTGCAGTCTCGCGTGGTATTGCCATTGGCGGATCTGCGCAGCATTAACAAAAAAATGTCGGCCGGCGAAATGAAGGCGCGTCGTGCCAAGCGTGAAATGACTGAGGCCAATCTGCGTCTGGTTATTTCCATCGCCAAAAAATACACCAACCGCGGTCTGCAGTTTCTGGATCTGATCCAGGAGGGTAATATCGGCCTGATGAAAGCGGTCGATAAATTTGAATATCGTCGCGGCTACAAGTTCTCCACTTACGCTACATGGTGGATCCGTCAGGCGATAACCCGTTCGATCGCCGATCAGGCGCGCACAATCCGTATCCCTGTGCACATGATCGAAACGATCAACAAGATGAATCGTATTTCGCGTCAGATTCTGCAGGAAACCGGCGTCGAACCTGATCCGGCAACTCTGGCAATCAAAATGGAAATGCCGGAAGATAAAATCCGCAAGATCATGAAGATTGCCAAAGAGCCGATCTCGATGGAAACACCAATTGGTGACGATGATGATTCCCATCTCGGCGATTTTATCGAAGACAACAACACACTGGCTCCAGCCGACGCTGCCTTGCATGCATCAATGCGCAATGTCGTTAAGGATGTTTTGGATTCACTGACCCCACGTGAAGCGAAAGTTTTGCGCATGCGGTTTGGTGTTGAAATGTCGACCGACCACACGCTGGAAGAAGTGGGTAAGCAGTTTGACGTGACCCGTGAACGGATTCGTCAGATCGAAGCCAAGGCGTTAAGAAAATTGCGTCATCCATCGCGCTCAGACAAACTCAAGAGCTTCCTAGAAGGTAATTAGTCGGGTACAATGACTGCCGTTTTACCGGCAGTTGTTTTATTTCGAACGCGTTTTGTGTGAGCTGTTTTGATGCACAAATCTGCAATCAGTTTGCAAGTCTGGGCCTCTAGCTCATGTTGGTTAGAGCAGCGGACTCATAATCCGTTGGTGCCGTGTTCGACTCACGGGAGGCCCACCAGTAAAATCAAAGGCTTGCAGCGATGCAAGCCTTTTTTATTATTTCGATTTCCATTTTTCGTCCAAAATTTGTCCAACTTGGCGAAAAAGGAGATCAAAGCATGGGGAGTGTACGCAAACGCGGCCCATATCAATATCAAGCTCGTGTGGCTCGCAAAGGCTGGGCACCGCAGACCAGCACGCATATCTCCGACGAAGCGGCGAGGGCTTGGATTCGCTCAATTGAGGGCGAGATGGACCGGGGAATCTTCCTTTCAAGAGGTGAGGCTGAGCGAACCACGTTGAACGAAGCGCTGGATCGATACCTAGCAGAAGTTACTCCAACCAAAAAAGGTAAGGTTCAGGAGACGACCTTGATCAATCGATGGAAGGTTGATCCCTTGGCAAGCCGCTTCCTTGCTTCCTTGAGGGGATCAGATTTTGCGGCATACCGTGATAAACGCAAGGCTGCCGGCAGATCCAGCAACACGATTCGCATCGAGCTGGCGCTCATTGGGCATTTATTCGAGACTGCCAGGTGCGAGTGGAAAATGGAAGCGTTGGCCAATCCGATCCGAAATATTCGCAAGCCCTCAACCCACAGCGCTCGTCGTAGCATGGCGAGCTCAGTTACGAGCACCACGCTTCAGACAGTGTAGTCAGCATTGGCGATGCTGACGTATGGGCATCCGCCCCTGGCGCATTGCGTGTCGGAGGTTGGCGCCCCCGATATGTCGAACAAATCGAGGGTGGCATCCTCGTGGCGTGGCTTCATTTTACGTAAACGCAGGAATCTTAATACATTACGTTTCGTGCCCAGCTCGAAAAGTTGGATTCTCTATATATTTGGTTTCACGCTTCGATGCTTCATTTGACTTGCCCAGCCGTACTTGATTTGCCCGAGAGGGTCAGGTTGCCTACCCTGCGCGTCGAGTTATTTCGAATTTGATTTTCGCGATACGCTCGCATCGTTAATGTCCCATGAGCGATGCAATGAAAGCAAAGAAGCCAAGCGGAATAAGCAATCCCTTCGTTTTTACTAAACGAGCAGCGTACATGCAGCGCATCGCCGACGCCGTCAGCCGCGGCCAAGCCCATCGCTATGTGACCGGACAAATTTCGACCATGAAGGCAGGATTCTTCGCCCACAAGATCGACCTGCTTTATCGATGGTCGGATGGGAAGGTTGCAGCCTGTCGAGCGCGAAAAGAGGGCTTCGCAACTTGCAGGCTGTTCTTCCTGTATCAGCCGGGAAAATTGGAGCTTCAGTGGATCTTGCTTGCTACTGAGGGCCGATGGCGGCATTCCGATGCTGGCCGGGAACCTTGGAAAAATCCCTACGTTGATCGGCCTCGCGTCGGCGTGTTCGAGCTTGTCCGGGAAATTCGCGAAGGCAAAGATCCATCTCACACCTGGGGCATTGCAAAGGCCGAATGTCAGGCGCTTCGGTTGGCTGTCATTCACTCGATTCGAAGCAATCGGGAGAATGACTTAAAAGCTTTGATCGACAAGCTTTGGCGCTTTCCCGGGTTTGGCCGGATCCGCCGTCAAGTCAATGAGGATATGAAGAAGCTCATCAAGGCCGAATGGAGACGGACGCAACATAAGGGGCGGGCGCCGCCGCTGCCGGCGGGTATGGGATACGTGAGACGAATTCCAGATAAGGGAATGCTTTTAACCACCATTTTTAAGGAGCTGCAAAATGCCGTTAATGAAGGAAGAAGAGACGCTGGTACTCAGCATCCGGGTGCCGAAGAGGGTTTCCTTCTGTTCATTGCCCTGAAGCGTCACATATGTCATTGATTTTCAATGATTCCTTTCATGGCCTTAGCCCCTTCGAGCAAATTTTCGCAGCAAGTTTGTCTATGATAAGTTAGTGGTCGATCGCCATAAAAGGTGCCGATCAATTCGTTGTGGTAGTTTGAACATCATAAAGAAAGCATGAAATTCTGCTTTCTTTCTTTATTTTGTGCTTTCTTTCTTTTTTCTCGCTTTCTTTACACGCATTGTGCTTTCTTTCGTCTCCAAGGCCCAAAATTTCATGCCTTGTTGCAATGACATTGTTTTATGAGCATCATGGTTCCCTGCAAAGCGGAGAAAGATAAAGTATTGGGATACCGATTGGGGTTAGTGGGCGCGCGGCGTCGAACAAAGAGCCCGGTCAAATTGGGATACGTTGAACGTAATTGAGGAAGGCGAGCCAACGGAAATAAGGGTGTCAGTCAACCGGTTGAAAATCAGCTGTAACCGTGCATTGCTGAGCGGTCATTAACAAATAAAAAAGTTCTTGGTGTTTACGCCAAGGTCTTTTTCTTTATTGTCATTCCCCGCACGGGTTCAATACCCGGTTTATGGGTGCACACGACGAATTGGTTTTGCACTAACTTGCTCCTGAGCACTCCCGTGGTGGGAATCTCCGGGACATGAAGTTGGCATTAAAACAGCCAGTGGAACCGGCAAAGGTGCCCGCCAGGTGACGACCCGTTGGCTTGCTTGCTTCAAGGTGCGGCGCTTGCTTTTCCGGGTTACAAAATCACACAGAATGTTGCACTTGACCACTATTATCGATGTTACTTTGGATCAACTTTCAGTGCCAGCAGTTTGTTTCCAGTAATGCTCAGCTACTAATGTCTCGGTTCGTCATGCAGGTAATTCGGGTTATCGACTAGGGATTTGCAGTGTGCCGTCAGTAAAAATGCCGTGTGCGATGTGGTTTGGTTGGTAGTCTGCCTGCACTCGGTTTTCATTGCTACTGGAAAACAGGCACGACTGTCGAAAAGTCACTGTACCGGAATTGCCCGCAACACCTAACAGATTTAGTGGAGAGTTTATGAAATTATCAGCATGGGTCCGACAGAAGCCGATTTTCCTTGCATTAACATCGATATTTGTATTGGCCGGTTGCGGTGGGGGCGGAGGAGGAGCCGCAGCAAACTCTGCGACCGGGGCCGTTTTAACAGCATATGCGACTGGGCCTGTTGCAGTACCTGCACCCGCACCGGCCACCACGAGTCCTCCCGCTCCGACTACTCCACCAGCTAATACCGGGCCGTGCAGCGGCAGTCCAACCCCCGCACCGTCTGCAATTATTTTGCCTCCATCAGTGCCACAAGCTGTGGCTGCAACCGATATCGTTGGCGTTAATCTGCAGAACACCACAGCCGCAGATTTGCCTGCCCATGTTTTTACCTTTGGACAGATCTTCAAGTCGGGACAGGTTCAGCGCAAGGATGCGCTGGTTGCCCGTATCGGTGGCGCAGCCTATCAGGTACAGCTCGATGCACTGTCAAGCTGGCCGGATGGGTCAGTCAAGCTGGGGTCGCTTACGCTGACTACGCCTGGAATTTGTCACAAATCAACCCTGCCGGTGCTGCTGTCCAAGGCAACCAGCAGCGATCCGATGTTCAGCAGTACACAGGTTAATCTGGCGCTTGCGCCGCTTACACTCAGCGCAACGATGGCGTTTTCTGCCGGTCAGTACAGCGGCACCCAGAATATCGATCTCGGTGCGGCCCTGAAGACAGCGTTAGCCGGTAATCCGGTTTATTGGTTGCAGGGTCCGCTGGCCACCCAGGCTCGTGTCGATGTGCCGCTTGCCGGTGGTGCCTTGCATGTGACGGCTGACGTCACCGCCTATGCCGACGGTTCGGTTGCCGCAGATGTGCAGTTCAATAACGATTTGACTACCATCCTGCCTCAAAGCGGTTCGGTCAATCCGCAAGCCGCCCTGTCCGCCCTGCAATACACTGCGACGGTTAAACTGCAGAGCAAGTCGGCCAGCCATACGGTCAGTCAGGTTCAATATGCCGATTGGCATCTGGTGCTTAATTCGGTCGATGCGCCGCAGAACTTCGTCTCGTCCGGCGCGGCACCGGCCATCAACGTGCAACACGATCTGGCCTATCTGGAACACAGTGCTGCGATCCTGCCTTACGACCGGACCACCGGCGTGGCAAATCTGTCGGGACAGAATCCGTTCAGTTCTATAGCAGGCATTTTGTCTGGTGGCGGATTTGGTGCTCCATTCTCCAATAATGGTGTAGAGAAGGATATGCCGATGACCGGAGGTCGGCCGGATATCGGTTTTACGACCATGTGGAATACGGTATGGCTGGTGACGCAGGATGCGCGCGCAGCGACAGTGGCTTTGGCTCAGGGTGACGCTTCCGGTGCGGTGCCGTGGAATTTTAAATTGGCAATTGGCCACTGGCTCACTCCCGGCGATTACCCCGCCATCTGGACCGATACGCGTGGCGGGCCGCAGACTTCTTCGGATGGCATCGCCAACTGCGTCAACAACTCGGTATGGATTTCCGATTCAGCACATCAGCCTAACCTTGCCTATGTGCCCTACATCATGACAGGTGCGCGCTGGTACCTTGACCGGCTCAATGCGCAGGCAGCCTTCAGTATCGATGCAACGACACCATTCACTTCGGGCCCCTATCAGGCTTCCGGACGGTATGCTGGACGGCTGACCAACATGCCGAACGCCTCGCAAATTGCCGATATTGTTATCTCGCCAGGCAATCAGCAGCGCGGTTCGGCGTGGAGCCTGCGCGAAATTCAGGAGGCTGGATGGATCGGTTACACGGGTTCCTTTGAGCAGGTATTTTTTGCCCAGGCCGCAAACGACAACTGGAATTATTTTCTGGCGCTTAAGCCCGCCCTGACTGCACAGCAGGGTGAAGCAGCCGGCTGGCTGCCGGGCACCTACGGTGCTTTTGGCAAACAGATCATCATGCCGCCGTGGCAGCAGGACTATTTCACCGGAGTGGCTGCAAGCGGAGCGGGAATGGGATATCTCGGTGCGCTCGATTATCTGAAATGGCAAAAGGATGGCTGGCTGACGGGGCGCTTTAATGCACCAGATATGAATCCGTATGATGGTACTGTCTACAATATGGTCATGACGGATACGACGGGAGCTTATTACACGACCTGGGCGGCGATTGAGACTGGAACAGCAACCTACAGTAAATCGAACGGCTCCGCGTTTGCAACTGATAATGGCTATGCGCAATGGGCCCGAGGGGCTTTGGGTGCCACACTGACCTTCTTCCCAGGCGACAGTAATCTGTTGAAGGCACTGAGTTTCCTGCAGCAACATGGCACGTATGTGGACGCGGCGTCGCTTCAGGCCGACCCGACTTTTAACGTGGTGCCGTTGCAGTAACAGGATGCGGGTTATTCAGGCATTAAAAAAAGGACCTGTGGGGTCCTTTTTTATTGTGTCAAATATTTACATGCCAAATCACGCTCAGGCAATTGTGCGACCCAGCAGCTGTGCGATAAATCGAATCCCTTTTTCCTCTTCCCGACGATCACGCTTCATCAACCTGAATGCTATTTCAATGCACAGATTAAAAAACAGGATGACGATAAAGCAGCCCAAAAAATCGCCCAGTATCATTGCGCTGGAATGCGCCAGAAATTCTTCAGGCTTCACCTTGCCCTGCCACACATAGACGATGTTGTGCACCGTGCCGTTCAGTACGCTGGCAACAAATGACAGAATGATGATGTGCAGGTAGCGCAAATTGTTCAGCGAGTCGTTGATATGCATGATTTTTTTAATCAGGGTCACCGTCAGGTAGTAAGAGCCAACACTGGCCACTGCAAAATAAACCATTTGCAGTGCGGAAGTGTTCTCCCAGATTCCAAGGCTCATATACACGCTGGACAGTAACAGCCCAACTACCGCAGCTTCGCCACCAACCAGAATGCAAAGCAGTTTGAAACCTGCCGGTATAAAGATCATGTTGATCCCTGGCGCATACAGTGCGTAGCGGTCAAAAAACTCGTTGATGTGAAATGAAAAAACGAACAGGAAAAACGAGGCGCAGCAGATAGCAAACTTGACGAGGTAATTGGAAGTATTCATCAGTCTTGTTTTATCTGTGAGATTGGAAAGATCAGGTGTTTTTTGCCTGCTCCAGACACTTGCTGATTTCTGCAAAATACTCGATGGTCTTGTCAGTCGCCAGAAAATATTTAATGCGATTGTCGTTCGCGTCATTTTCGACCCGCAACATGCCTTTTTCAATCAGCGCGGCTACGCGTCGCTGCACAGTGCGCGGTGCGACATCCGGCACGATTCGCGCGGCGCAAGTTGCGCTCAGGCGTTGCCCGCCACCCCATACTGCGGCAAAACTGCTCAGCAAACGTTCATCGACCGGGTCGAGTGTGAACAGCTGATCCTTTTGGCGCACGGCCTGCACCAGGTTGAAGAACTTGACGTAGGTTTGGGATAGGTTGGAATTGGAAGGCATAGTTGCCATCGTAACATTCAATGGCAATGCTGACCAGCAACAAATTACTGCAAAACTGCGCGGCAGGGCAGACTGAAGCCCGTATCAAATAAATGTTGACAACAAATAAATACCTGATTACCCTGCATTTTGTGCGCCATTTTGGCGGATATTGAATCTGTTTCCGATGGCTCGGGTTCAATAGTAGCTGGAAGATGGCAGGCAGCCTTTGCACGGGCACGGCATTATTTTTAAATCCCTTTTTACAAGATGAATAAAATGCGCCATCCGCATGTCGATATCAATCATTTCGTCAACCGCTATCACGATCACTATCGCTGCATTTTTATCAATGACGAAATTTTCTACAAGGTTGAAGACGAGGCTGAATTTTATAAGGCCCTGGGCTACACCAGTGCGTGGCGCAGTAAAAATTATGTGTTTGAAGAGTATTTTTGGACCGTCTTCAGAAGTCCGCGGGCAACCAGACATGGCGAGTGCCTGACGTATTTGCTGATGACTTATTTAAATCAGGTCAGTGCCGAGTTCAGAGCACTGTATGGCGACGAATATAGCCGGATCAAAGGTCACTGCAACTTCAAGAACAGACACACTGACAGTCCTTGTTCGAACTGCATGCACCAGGCCAGTGATTTGAAAATATAACGATTACTGTCGCAATATTCCAAACAGTCAGATATTAAATTGCCGTATCTGCTCAAAGTTCGATACAAATCAACAGTTGGTACGTTGAGCTGCGTATAGTCGCTCAGGGCGTATTTGGTTCAACACAACTGGGATCGTATTAAATGACAAGTAATTCTCGAATTCTAAATTCTGGCTTGCGCAGCAAAATCATGTCGGCAACTGACGCTGCAAAGTTGATTGTTCATGGTGACACTGTTGGGATGAGTGGCTTTACCGGTGCGGGCTACCCGAAGGAAGTTCCCTTGGCATTGGCCAGACATATTACCGATTCACAGGCGCGCGGCGAACAGTTCCGTATCAGCGTCTGGACCGGGGCGTCTACAGCGCCGGAATTGGATGGTGCGCTCGCCAAAGTCGATGGCATAGAAATGCGCCTGCCCTATCAATCAGACCCCACCTGTCGTGCCCGTATCAATGCCGGAAAAATGGAATATATCGACATTCATCTGTCTCATGTTGCGCAGTTTGTCTGGGCGGGATTTTTGGGCAAGCTCGACACTGCTGTGGTCGAGATTGCCGGTATTACGGAAGAGGGTTATCTGATTCCTTCATCATCGATCGGGAACAATAAGACCTGGCTGGACATGGCGGATAAAGTTATTTTGGAGGTCAACAGCATGCAGAATCCATTGTTGGAAGGCATGCATGATGTGTACTATGGCACCCGCTTGCCCCCGCACCGCATGCCGATACCCATTATTAAATCAAGTGATCGCATTGGCGAACCCTACTTTAAAGTCGACCCAAAAAAAGTAATTGCGATCGTCGAAACAGCCAGTCCTGATCGTAATTCACCGTTCAATCCGCCTGACACCAATTCTCAGAAAATTGCAGGGCACATCCTGGAATTTCTGGCCTGGGAAGTCAAACAGGGACGCATGCCAGAGAATTTGCTTCCGTTGCAATCTGGGGTAGGCAATATTCCGAATGCCGTACTGGCAGGACTGAATAAAGGAAAATTTGAAAATCTGACTGCCTATACCGAGGTACTTCAGGATGGCATGCTGGATATGCTGGATTCAGGAAAAATGGTCTGTGCATCGGCGACTGCCCTGTCGCTGAGCCCACAGGCGCTGGCCAGATTCAACGGTGATCTGGCGCGCTATCGTCAAAGTATTATTTTAAGAACCCAGGAGATCAGCAACCATCCCGAGGTAATCCGCCGTCTGGGTATCATTGCAATGAATGGATTGATTGAAGCTGATATCTACGGCAATGTGAATTCAACCCATGTGATGGGCACGGCAATCATGAATGGCATCGGCGGGTCTGGCGACTTCGCCAGGAATGCCTACCTGTCCATTTTCATGACGCCATCCACTGCAAAAGGCGGTGCCATTTCCAGTATCGTGCCTATGGTGTCGCATGTTGATCATACTGAACATGATGTGCAGGTGATCGTAACCGAGCAGGGTTTGGCTGACCTGCGCGGACTTTCGCCAAAGAAGAGAGCCAAAGTCATTATTGAGAATTGCACGCATCCGGCATTCAGACCAGCGCTGCTTGATTACTACCAAAGAGCCTTGCGTGATTCACCCGGCAAGCATACCCCGCATTTGCTCGATGAAGCTTTTCTGTGGCATCGGAATTTCCTGGAAAAAGGACACATGTAGTCCTGCCGGGCAAGGGGGGCTCCCATCTGTGAATATCTGCGCAGCGCTGACCTTATTTCCAAATATGCAGGTAAAATGCCGCAATTCCGGTACGACGATTATCCTTCGACGCCGGATATTCCTGCCGTTACCGCATTGCACAATATCCTTATCCGGGATAAACATACTGGAGACTAACAATGAAAAAAATATTCGCACTTGGCATGCTGATGCTGCCGCTGATGGCCAATGCCGCAGAAGGGATGTGGACGTTTGATAATCCACCGCAGGAAAAAATGAAAAAGGAACTCGGCTGGGCACCGGACGCCAGCTGGCTGGAACATACCATGCAGTCATCGGCCCGGCTTGCGGCAGGCTGTTCCGGTTCGTTTGTATCGGCTAACGGCCTGGTGCTGTCCAACCACCATTGCGCGGCACACTGCGTTGAAGAATTATCGAACGATAAAAAAGACTACATACGGGATGGCTTTCTTGCCAATGGCACCGCGGAAGAAAAACAGTGTCCGGCCATGGAAATCAACCGCCTTGAAAAAATCACTGACGTAACAGCAGAAATGCAAAAGGCCACTGACAACCTCAGTGGTGAAGCCTTTACCAAAGCCAAATATGCTGAAACCGCCAAACTCACCACGGCCTGTATGGGTACCGATAAAGACAAGGTACGCTGCGATGTGGTGACTCTGTATCAGGGCGGAAAATATAATCTGTATCGCTATCACCGTTTTCAGGATGTGCGTTTAGTATTTGCACCTGAAAAATCGGTCGCGTTTTTTGGCGGTGACCCGGACAATTTCAATTTCCCACGGTTTGATCTGGATATGTCTTTGCTGCGCGTTTATGAAGATGGCAAACCGGCCAGTATCAAAGCGTATCTGCCGTTAAATCCGGCCGGCGCCAAAGAGGGCGAAGTGGTGATTACCTCCGGCCATCCGGGCAGCACCCAGCGTGCCTTTACCATGGCACGTCTGCAATATCTGCGTGACTATGGATTGCCTGAACGGCTGGAATATCTGGCGGAACTGCGCGGCCTGCTGACGCAATTCCAGGCACTGGGAACCGAACAGGCGCGCGAATCAACCAGTTTGCTGTTTGGCGTGGAAAATTCCTACAAGGCCCTGAAGGGACAGCGTGAAGCTTTGATTGAAGCCAGCCTGTTCAATGCCAAACAGGCGGACGAAACCGCGCTGAAAAAATTTGTAGCCGCCAATCCAAAACTCAAGGCCAGCACAGGCAGCGCCTGGGACGATATCGACAAGGCGATGGCAGTAATGAAGGAAGTGCGTGTGCCGTATACCATGTTTGAAACTCAGCGCGCTTTCCTCAGTGACTACGCCAGTTTTGCCAGAACCCTGGTGCGCGCTGCAGCCGAACGGGCCAAGCCGAATGCAGAGCGTTTGCCTGAATATGCCGATGCCAATCTGCCAGAGGTCGAAGCCAGAGTTCTTTCAACTGCGCCGATTTATAACGATTTTGAAAAAGTGAAGCTGGGCTGGTCGCTGACAAAAATGCGTGAACACCTGACGCCGTCGGATCCGACCGTCATGCAAATTCTCGGCAAGCAGTCACCGCAGCAACTGGCGGATTCGATGATTGCCAATACCAGACTGGCTGATGTTGCAGTACGTAAGCAGCTTTGGGAGGGTGGCCTGAAAGCAGTGCAGGCATCAGATGATCCGTTTATCAAACTGGCACTTCTGGTTGATCCGGTCGCGCGGGCCATTCGCACGGATTACGAAAGCCGGGTTGATTCGGTCGTGATTAAATCCAATCAAAAAATTGCCGCTGCGCGCTTTGCCATGCTCGGCACCAGCATTTATCCCGACGCCACCTTCTCTTTGCGCTTCTCATACGGCACCGTCAAGGGCTGGAAAGAAGCTGGCAAAGATATACCGGCAGTAACCGATTTCGCCGGTGCGTTTGGTCATGCCACAGGTGCCGATCCGTTCAAACTGCCGGACAGCTGGTATGCAGCCAAAGACAAAATCAACCTGAAAACGCCGCTCAACTTTGTCAGCACCAATGACATCATCGGTGGCAATTCAGGCAGTCCGGCGGTGAATAAGAAAGGTGAACTGGTTGGCCTTATCTTTGATGGCAATATTCACAGTCTCGGTGGCGCATTTGGTTACGATGGCACTGACAACCGTGCCGTGTCGGTATCGAGTGCAGCGATTCTGGAAGCACTGGACAAGATTTATGGCGCACGTTCACTGGCTGATGAAATGCGCAGTGGCGTCAAATAAATAGCCTGACAATGAGAGTTGGCTGGTAAAGCTACGCTGACTCTCATTGATAATCACTGCATCAGAATGTCGTCCTGCAGATCAGATTCCTGGTTGCATCGATGAATCGATGTCATCAGTAAAATTCCAGATCCGTTCAATGTTTAGAGTACGCATTCCACCAATGGAGCAGGTGAATGCTTTACCCTTGCGGAAATGAATAATAACAATCCGGCAGAAAAAAATGGAAAATGAAATTCTTTGGAAATGGGAATTGCTGTGCAATGAGTTTGATGAGGCAAAGCGAAACTATATAAGTGTTTTCTCGCCGGTTATTAAAAGTGTCGCCGATGAAAAGACTGCCAATCTGAATCTGGCGCAATTGAAAGAGGCGGAAGCCGCCTGGAACAACTGGGTTGACATTCAAAATCAACTCAAAAAATTTGTGGAAGAAAATACCTGAACACGGCGGAATTGACTTACTGCGTTCCGCACCTGCCACCGAACTCTCAAGAAGATTCAATCAGCGCTCAGTATCGTGCCAGCGTTTCGCACCAATCACATTGTCAAATGGTAAATACAATAACTTGAGTCGCTGACCAAAGCGGTTGGGCAGTTTCACGGAAAAACCGACAATCCTGCGCAGTTGTATTGCAATTTCGATCTGTATTCAGATTGTTGATTGAAATCCTGCTTTCTGTAGGCTAACCTTACCGTCATAAGGGACAAGGCATTCGATCAGGTGGACTTGATTCGGCATGATATTGCCACCTTCAGTATGGGGCGCCCTCGCAGGCACGGATGGTGTTCATCTGGTTTCAGTAGCAAAAAAATTAAAATTCTATGGCTGATACTTCAACCAAAGTGCAATCAGACAGCATCCTGAATATCCTTTCCGACCGCATGTTCAAGGTCACCTACCTGTCTGCGCTGAGCAGCATGTGCGGGGTCGGCATCGTCATTTATGCGCAGTGGAGCAACACGAACTGGCGGCCGCTGCTGGGCTGGACCATTTGCATACTGGTGACTTCCCTGTTTCGCATCATCGTTTCCCGGTTGGGGTTGGAGGCGCTCGCGCGCGGCAATAATCCCGCAAAATTCGTCAATCTGCAAAGCATACTGGTCGGATTCGTAGGGATCGGATGGGTGAGCTCCCTGTTTCTGTTTGACACAGCCGTCATCGATCAGAATCTGTGCATACGGTTGATGATGATACTTGCCGTATTAAGTTTCACTGTATCGTCGATGGCAGTGTTCAAGCGCACTGCCATTATTTATCTTGCTTCGATTGTTGTGCCGATGCTGGCATTTTTCTATACCCACCCTTATTTGAACCAGTGGGCAACGTTGCTTCCCATTTTTCTGATTTATTCAGCACTGATTGCGGCAATTTCATATCGCACCAATCAGCAAATTTATGCCGCAGCATCCGATCAGGTTCAGGTTGCCTCGCTGACTGAGCGGCTCAAGCAGGCATTGGCCGTTGAAACCCAGCTGCGTCATGACCTTAATATTCGGGCCGATACCGATGAACTGACCGGCATTCTGAACCGGCGCGGTCTCATGAAACAGCTGCATTTGGAACTGGCGCGCTGCAAACGGTATAAACAAGTCGCATCGATCCTGATCCTTGATATCGATTTTTTCAAAAAGGTCAACGATACCTATGGCCACGCAATGGGTGATCTGGTGCTGGTGAGGACGGTGGAAAATGTTAAAAACCTGTTGAGAGAAACCGATGTGTTCGGGCGCTTCGGGGGAGAAGAATTCCTGATTTTTCTGCCGGCCACAGAAGAAGAGGGAACGCTGCTGGTCGCAGAACGAATCAGAAAGTTTATTGCGCAGGCAACCATTGAGCTTGAGTCCGCACCGATACAGATCACGGTTTCAATAGGAGTGGCGACTGGTTCGGTCAATGAAGGTGTTGATGATCTTTTGTTCATGCCGACTATGCGCTGTATGCTGCCAAAAACCATGGCCGCAACAGGATTGAGATCTTTAAACAGCCGGTCAGTATTTCCTGAACAGGATCAGGTCTGCACGTGAACTATAGACAGGTAATTTGAGAGAAAAACGCAGCGATTATTTTTAGCGGGCACAACAATATCGCGCAATTGTTGTGCGGCGTGATGGATAATGCGGATCACTGTCCATGGGTATGGATAAATTCCGTGAGGTCCATCTTGAAAAAAACCGAACCACATTCCACTGATATCGCAAGCCTGGCATTCTGGTTTGCTGCGCTGTTTGCCTTTATCGTTTTGTCCCCCATGCTTCATGCGAGTGAAAATGTCAGCGCCGCCACCGCACCGGATGCGCAATCGCAGCCAGACCTGTTTGGCCACCTGAACTGGCGTCTCGCCGGACCGTTCAGAGGCGGCTGGACCGAGATGACCGTTGGCATTCCAACTCAACCGGATACGTTTTACTTCGGCGCAGCCGGCGGCGGAGTCTGGCGCACCGATAACGCCGGACGAACCTGGAGTGCGCTGTGGAACCAGGGCGCCACGGCACCGGTGGGCGCTATTGCCATTGCTGCGTCCGATCCGGAAACCATTTATATCGGCACCGGACAACCGGAACCGCGCTATGACGTGGCCAGTGGTGCCGGTGTATTCAAATCGGCAGACGGCGGCAAGTCCTGGACCGCGCTGGGGCTGGAGCAGACTCAGAGTGTCGGGAAAATCTGGGTACATCCCAACGATGCCAATACCGTGCTGGTCGGCGCACTCGGGCATTTTTTCGGGCCCAATTCTGAGCGCGGCATTTTCCGTTCGACCGACGGTGGCAAGTCCTGGACCCATGTATTAAAAATCAACGATGACACCGGTGTCGTTGATATCGTGTCGGACCCGGCCAATCCGGATACGCTGTTTGCTGCGGCCTGGCAGGCGCGCCAGTATCCCTGGCAGAGTTACTTTACCCAGATCGGCGGACCGGGCAGCGGACTGTACAAATCCATCGATGGCGGCAAGAGCTGGGATCGGCTGCAGGCACAGGGCTGGCCGGCCGGTAATCTGGGACGGATCAGTCTGGCCAGTGCCCGCACCGGCACTGGTACTGGCAACAGCAACGGTCTGCGTCTGTATGCCACCATTTCGGTTCCCGAAGCCGGCGGACTGTATCGCTCGGACGATGGCGGGGGCACTTGGCAACGGGTCAACAGCGAACCGGCGATCTCCGGTTATTATGCCAGCCGCATCACGGTCGCCCCGGATGATGCGGACGTAGTCTATACAGTCGGTCAGTCGGTGCGGCGCTGTTCGGAAGGTGGCAAAACCTGCACCCTGTTGCGCGGCGCGCCCGGCGGAGACGACTTCCATCATGTCTGGATCAATCCGCTGCACCCGGATCATTTTGCCGCCAGCAGCGATCAGGGCACCATTATTTCCGTCGATGGCGGCAAGAGCTGGTCGAGCTGGCATAACCAGCCTACCGGGCAGTTTTACCATCTGGCCGCTGACAACCGTTATCCGTACTGGATTTATTCAGGTCAGCAGGACAGCGGTACGGTCGGCATAGCCAGCCGCAGTGACTTTGGCGCGTTGACCATGCGCGACTGGCACCCGGTGGGCGGTGACGAGCGCGATGTTGATATTCCCGATCCACAGGATCCGAATATTGTTTATGCCAGCGGCCTGGGTGGGCGCGTGTCGCGCTTTGACGCCAGTACTGCGCAGGTGAGTGACATCAGTCCGTGGCCGGTACCCAATTACGGCAAACGTCAGACTGAATCGGCCCACCATTTTGCGTGGGTGACACCGATGGCGATCTCCCGCACCGGACCGGTGACACTGTATGAAGGTGCAGAAGTGCTGTTTGCCTCGAAGGATCGTGGCGCACACTGGGACATCATCAGCCCCGACCTGACCGGCAAGAGCCAGCAGGCATCACACTGCAGTGGTGACGTGGCCATTGCCCACGCCAGAACCTGCGGCTACGGATCCATCTGGAGCATTGCCCCGTCTGCGCGGCATGCCGGAGAAATCTGGGTTGGTACCGACGATGGCCTCATTCAACAAACACGCGACGCTGGCGCGCACTGGAAAAATGTGACACCGCCCAATCTGCCGCAATGGATCAAGGTGTCCGCCATCGATGTGTCGGATCGCGACGATGGTGTGGCGTACGTCGCGCTCGATGGTCACAGAATCGACGACCTGCAGCCGCATGTTCTGCAGACCCGTGATTTCGGCGCGCACTGGAACGATATCAGCAGCGATCTGCCGAAATCCCATTTTGTCAGCGTGGTGCGCAGCGACCCGAAACGCTCTGGTCTGCTGTATGCAGGTACCGATATCGGCGTATTTGTCTCGCTGGATGACGGTGCCCACTGGAGTGCACTGCAACACAACCTGCCCACCGCGCTGGTGAATGACCTGCTGGTCCACGACAACGACCTGATCGCCGCCACGCAGGGACGTGCGATCTGGATTCTGGATAACGTGGATGCGTTGCGCAGCATGCAGCCGCAACAACTGTCCCGGCAGTCGGCCAGTCTGTTCAAGCCGGCCGATGCGGTTCGGGTGCGCGCCAATCAGAATCGCGATACACCGCTGCCACAGGAAGAACCGATGGGTCAGAATCCGCCACCGGCTGCCATCGACTACTGGCTGGGTCGTGCGGCCAGTGGCGAAGTTAACATCGAGATTCTCGATGCGGCAGGCACGGTGGTACAGACCCTGTCCAGCACGCCGCCCGCACTGCCCGAGGCTGAACGGTATTTTTCCGATGCCTGGATCAAACCGGCTGCCTCACTGTCAGCGCAACCCGGCATGCACCGCGCAATCTGGAATCTGCGTTATGCCCGACCCGCTGCCATCGGTTACGACTATGCCATCGCCGCCACGCCGTGGGTGGATACCCCGCTCAAACCCGAAGGCATGCTGGTGCTGCCGGGGACGTACCGGATTCGCCTGACGGTCGATGGTCAGAGCCAGGAATCGGTGTTGCGTGTTGTGCAGGACCCGCGCAGTAAGGTGTCCGGCAGCGCCTTGCAGCAGGCAATGACGTTGTCCAGATTTATTTCGATCCGACTGGCCAAAGCCCGGCAGGGTTATGGAGAAATGACGTTTGTGCGCAGCCAGATCAAAGAAACCATGGACGTCCTGCAGGCCCGCCACGCGTCAACCGATGCGCTTGCCGTGCAACTGAAAACACTTCAGACGCTGGACACCGAACCGGGCCTGAAAAAATGCAGCACTGTTCTGGCAAAAATCGAAAGTGATCTGGAAGAGTCGGACAATGCGCCGACCGAAGCGCAACGTCAGGTCGCGCACGAGTATGCGTCTCAGATCAGTCAGATCTGGTCAGGCTGGAGCCGTTACAGAACGGCGCTGATCAAAGGGCTCAACCGGGTCAAGTCGGCGTCCGGTCTGACACCGGTTGTCATGCCGGCGCCCGGTCAGCTGGAAATTGAACCGGATGAAAGCGGGGAAGATTTGCCTTAGGCAATTTCACTGTCGTGTCCGAGCTCAGACATTGGCATAGGTTGCACGATGAAGTTAGTCCAGAAGCCAGCCTAAAAACTGGTTCGGAAATGCAGAAATACCGTTCTGGCATTGAGCAGGTAAAACGATGCACTGCCAAATTCACTGGATGTCACAGGCGGTCGTTTATTGGACAGGTTGGTGCCGTCCAGCGCGATGCGGTATTTGTCCCAGCTGTAAGCGACAGTGGCATCAATATTGGTGTAGCCGCCCACCGCAGCCGTATTTTCTTCATCCAGATATCTTCTGCCGGCATATTTCAACATTGCATTGGCAGTCAATCCGCTTTCCGGGGCATATAACAGCCCGGCTGCAGCGATCACATGCGAGGACAGGGACAACTGGTTGCCCGCGATGTTGACGGCAGTAGCGCCATTGAAGAAGGCATAATTGGTGTAACGGGCATCGTGATAGGAGGCGCTTCCCACCACATCAAATTGCGGCGTGATATGCCAGCGTCCTTCCAGTTCCATTCCTTTTAATTTTTCACCGGCAGCATTGGCCAACGCACCCGAACTGGTTGGCACCACCAGATTGCTGAAGTTCATCAGGAACAGTTCAGTCTGATACTCGAGCTGACCATCAAGGGTGACACCCTTGATTCCCGCTTCATAACTCAGCGCCGTTTCCGGCTCCAGTATCTGTGGCGTGTAGTCAGGTCCGAAATCAATCGCTGCAGGTTTAAAGGCAGAACGCACATCGGCATAGACTGAGGCAGATTCAGGACCGCGCGCCCAGAAGCGATAACTTGCGCCCAGCGTTTCTGATAATCTGACTTTGCTTTTGCTTACAGATTCGGCTGCCAGATCAGCAGGCGCTGTCGTCAGGTCGCTGGTATCTTTATGTTCAACCGTTTCGTTCAGGCGCATGCCGCCGATCACGTTCCAGTTGGCATCCGGTTTCCATTCAAGCTGGGCATACTGGCCGGTAAAAAAGCGTCGGTCGTACAGCCTGCCGACTTCATTGACCGGCAGACTGGTTGTGGCGGGCGGAATCACCGAGCCATTCAACGGCACGTTATAGGCGGCATTGCCGTTCAGGCTGGTTTGACGACCGGTGCCGTATAACGCATCCATGCCGAACAATAACTGCGTGGCCGGATTGAGTTGTTGCGTCAGATGCGAATCAAAATAACCGTCATTGATAAAGCGGCGCTGATTCTGGGTGTCGGCGTCACCGCTCAGATCGGGGTGTAAAAATGCGCGAATGTCGGTGAGGTCGGAATACGCATACGAGAGTGTTGTTTCCCATTTTCCATCGCTGACCGGGTGGGTGTAGCCCAGCACGAAATGATATTTGTTTTCGTTGATTTTGGCATCCGCCGGATTGAAGTTGGCATTCTGTGGCGTCACTGCATTGCCAACCCGCATCACCGGACTGGGCGGTACGTCCTGGACTGCACTGAGATCCAGATCAAAGCGCAGCGTGTCCGAACCGATGGCAACCAGACTGCGGTACAGGGCATGCTGATCCGCCATCACTTCTCGATCATCGGCAAAACCCAGATGTTTTGCTTCCAGCGCCAGTGATTGTTTCAGGTTGTCTGTTGCCGGCAAATTGAACGAGACCGAACCTTTGAACGAACCGTAAGTGCCATATGCAAAATCAGCCTGACTGGCGGCCTGCCCAGCCGGGTTGTGCAGCAACTGCACCACGCCCACAAACGAGGTGGCACCATACATGACGGGTGCGGCACCTTTCATTACTTCGAGTTGCCGGACATTGGTAAAGTCCAGCGTGGTGATGCCGGGGTTGAAGGCGCCACCCCACGGAATGCCATCCACCACCAGCAAAAAGGCGTCAAATTCATGCAGACCCCAGAACGATGGCACTGCACTGGATGGACCGGCGTCGCCGCCCGAGGGCGCTTCAACACCGGCAATCAGGGCGAGCGCGGACGCCAGATCGGATGCGCTGCGCGATGCCATTTCTTCGCCGCTGACTACCGACACCTCGGTCGGAATCTGCAGAGCCGACTGCGGTGTCCGGGTTGCCGTAATCACGACCGACTCAACCGTTTCTGCGTGCGACTCTGACATTGTTCCTGTTATGCCTGCAGCGAGGCCCAGCGCTGTTGCCAGCAAAATTTTTTTTGTTAATTTTGATTTCAACATTGCTTCACTTGAATTGTTTTTAAGAATGGACTGCCGCATTCGCAATGTCATTTCTTCTTATAACCCCAATGCGCTCCACCAGTCTTGAGCAGCGTTCAAAACGCGAACGACCGAAATACCGTTATTTCGAGGTAAATAGAAGATGAGGGTTTCGTCAAATTCTTTGATCCGCCATTTTCGCAAACCCGCCAACAGGGGGCTCCGTAAAATAATCGGCGCTCCTATAAGCGGATATTCTGATAAATCGGCGAAACTGGATTCAGCATTGTGCAGAAAACGCTCGGCGACTTCCGTGCCGGAGTGTTCGGCCAAATAAACATAACGTTCAACCAGATCGAGACGTGCTGCGGAGCGTTTAAAAACTGCCGGCATCAGCTTTGCTTCTTTCTGGCTCCGATCTTTGCCAATGCTTCCCTGCGAATAGCGGTCCAATCCTCTTTGGTCAACTCGGATTCATCTGAACTCAGACCTTCAAGGAGTAATGCTTCGAGACGGTCCTCGGCCTTGCGCTTCTCGTCAGCGCGAATAAGTTCACGTACATACTCACTCACGCTGCTGTATCGCCCCTCGGCGATCTGTCCGTCCACAAACTGTTTAAGGGGATCTGGTAAAGAAATGTTCATGCTTTGCATAGCTATCACCTCCTGCCGGCACTGTGCCACAATTAACATTAAATGGCAATTTATGGCAACTTATGGCAAAAAATGACAAAATTACGCATTTGTAGCACTTTATGTATTTTCAGATGCGCCCCTGGTGCTGCCATTAAAACCCCGGTGGCCGTTCCTGTGCCACGGCAAAGTGCCGCTCCAGTGCCATGCCCACCCGCGCAATGGTGCCTTCATCAAACAACCGGCCAATCAGCGTCACCCCGTGCGGTACACGGCGTGGCGGTGAAAACTTCGGCAATGGATGCGCCGGGTCCGCCACCCAGTCACTGCGGGCTTCGGATACCAGCACCGAACCGGTGCGTAACGTCAGTGAGGGATGGCCGGTGTTATTGGAAATGACCAGCATCTCGTCACGCAGCGACGGCACCAGCAGCAGATCAACTTCCGCACACAGGCGCGCCATTTCGATGGCGACCTTGCGGCGCATGCGGTCGGCCTGGACCAGATCCACTGCAGACAGAAAACGAGCGCTGCGAAATATATTGGGCCATGCGTCGGGAACCTGCTCCCTAAGTTGATCGATGCGGTGATCCATGGTGATTTCTTCAAAGGCCGCAGCGCCTTCGGCAAACAGGATCACATTCAGGGCATCATAGGACCAGTCCGGCAGCGTCACCGGAGTCGGGATCATGCCCAGCTGTTTGATGGCGTCCAGCGCGGCGCGGTCGACTTCGGTGGCCGGGTCTTCATTCATCCAGCCCGGGATATAACCCACTTTCAGACCGCGCACCGGTGCGTTGGCATCAAAGGCCAGTTTGGCCGGTGTGCTGGCCAAGTCGCCTGCATCCGGACCGGAAATGGCATGCAATACCAACATCGCATCCTCAACCGAGCGGGTCATCGGTCCGAGTTTGTCGAGCGACCAGCACAGTGTCATTGCGCCGGTGCGTGGTACCCGACCGAAGGTCGGACGCAGACCGGTGACACCACAGCGCATACTGGGGCTGACAATGCTGCCACCGGTTTCACTGCCGATCGAAAACCCAACCAGACCTGCGGCAGTGGCGGAACCGGGCCCGGCGCTGGAACCGGATGCGCCTTCTTCTGGCAACCACGGATTCATGGTCTGTCCGCCAAACCAGATATCGTTCAGGGCCAGCGCACCCAGACTCAGTTTGCCGATCAGCACCGCACCAGCCTGTGTCAGGCGCTGCACGACTGCGGAGTCTGCTGCCGGTACCCGGTCACGAAACGGCTCGGCACCAAACGTGGTGGCAATGCCGGCCGTGTCTAGCAGATCTTTGACACCGTACGGAATGCCGTGCAGCGGCCCACGATATTTGCCGAGTGCGATTTCCCGATCGGCAGCACGTGCCTGCGCCAGCGCATGTTGTTCGGTAACCGTGATCACGCAGCGCAGGGTTGGATTGAAGCGGTGTATCCGTTCCAGATAAATCCCGGTCAGTCGCTCGGAGCTCAACTGTCTGGTCTGGAGCCAGTGCGACAGTCTGGTGACCGGGGCAAAGGCAATGTCGGCGTCCAGTTTGGGCAAGGGCGCACCATCAGACTTGCTGCGTACGAACTGATCGTGCGCCGGGCCGACTCTGGCACCGGGCAACACCGGATTCCATTGGGTGGCCGGTACATCGGTGTTGGTCAATGCTGTCTTGTGCGGACCGGTGCGACGCTCGAGCAGTGGCGCCATCAGGGTGCGCCAGCTGCCGCTGACCATCTGGCGTTCGGGTTCTGAGAGTTGAATCTGGACCAGTTTTTCGGCTTCGGCAAAGGTCGTCACCGTCACTTCCGGGCCCACCGCCGGCGCATTGCCAAAGACTGGCGGCGCGCCGGCCGGCGCGGCTCCGGCCGCTGCGACTCCGGCTGCCGCGGCACCGGCCGCCGCAGCTTCCTTAGTCGCCTGTGCTGTTACCTGGCCGGCGCTGGCGACGGCCAGCAGGCCCAATGGGGCTTTGATCAGAAACTGGCGGCGCTTATTTAACTTGGGCAGGTTGGACATAGTCAATTACCTCAATGGTTGGGAAAGTCGGTTCAGGATTGGGGTGGCACTTCGCCGGTCCAATAATCCAGATCATGTTCAATGCGGGTCATATGGCGCAGCTCACCACCATAGGCGCCGATTTTTTTCGAATCGGGATATTCGCATACCTCGGCCGGCATCTTCGTCGACACCGACAGATAGACCAGTTCCGCATCAGAATCGTTGACAATCTGATGCGCCGTTTCCGGTCCGCCGGTCGGGCAGCAGATCACATCGCCCTGGCGAATTTTTCGTGTTTCGTCACCATAGCGCAGCAGGCCGCTCCCTTTGAGGATCAAAAACATTTCCTCTTCAGCGCGATGGCTGTGAAAAGGACACGAGCACTTGCCAGGCGGGACCACGTCGTAGGAATACCCCAAATCGCGCGCGCCCAGCAGCGTGCCTATCCGTGCGGAGTGACTCTCGAAGCGCGCGCCCTTTTCAAAATGCTCCAGCTTCAATTCATCCAGATTGATTACTTTGGAATCGATAGTTTTCATTGGATCATGCCTTGCGCCGTAAGAACATGCCCATACCCTTGATCGTGGCAACCAGTTCGCCGTGTTGATTGCGCGCGCGCCATTCGGTCCAGACTACGCCGCGGTCCGCCTTGCTTTTGGACGGTTTGACATCCAGGATGGTGGTCGATACGGACAGGGTGTCGCCGGGCCGCACCGGTGTAATCCATCTGATTTCATCGACGCCGGGCGAACCCATGCTGGTTGAATCAGCCAGAAATCCGTCCACCATCAGGCGCATGATCAAGCCGCAGGTATGCCAGCCGCTGGCGATGATGCCACCAAAGATCGACTGTGAGGCCGCTTCGGCATCAACATGAAACGGTTGCGGATCGAACTGCTTTGCGAACGAAATGATTTCTTCCTCGCTCACGCTGCGTGATCCGATCTGGATCGTCTGACCGACGACAAAATCTTCAAAGTGCCATTTTTTTTCAGTGGACATAAGGTCTTCGTGGGTTGAGTTTAAAAAAATAAATTGCCAGTGCTACTGATGCGTAACCATGCGCGCACGGAATTGCAAATAGTCCTGAGCAACCTGCTCGGGCTGCTCGATCATCGGCGCGTGCCCGATTCCCGGCATGATAATAGCCTGCGCGTTGGGCAACAGCGACTGCAGCAGCGGTACAGCGCCGGCCGACAGGACCCGGTCATCTGCGCCCCAGACGATCAGCGTCGGAGTTGGCAACCCAAGGACTGCTTCATTGACTGAATTCAGGGCAATCTGCTGGAAAACCAGCCGTTCTAGCGTCTGGTTGGCGATGCGCTCGCGCGCCATCACATCCATAATCGGCCCGGGCAGATAAGGCGGATCGCTCATCACGAACTTCATCAGGGTTGGGAAATCGCTCGGGGTTGTAACCAGCAACGGGTTGGGTTTGCCCGCCATGATGATGTTGCTCAGTTCGCTGGGTGGCACCCCGGCGATGCCTGCCGGGTCTATCAGCCACAGGCTGCCCACCGTCTGGGGATATTGCGCGGCATAGCTCAGTGCAATGCCGCCTCCCATCGAATTGCCGCCCAGATTGATATTGGACAGACCGAGTGCCTGGACAAACTCGTGTACACGGGCAGCCTGTGCTGCATAGCGGTAATCCACGTCAGTAAGATGCGACGATTCGCCAAAGCCGATCAGATCGGGAATGATCACCCGATAGTGCGACGTGAGCCAGTGAGCAACACGGGTGAAATTGTCCTTGTCGGCGCCGAATCCGTGCAGCAGCACCAGCGGCTCGCCTTGGCCGCCGTCCAGAAATACGATATGCGAGCCATCCGGCACGACGATTTCCCGGCGCACCAGGTCAGAGCGCCAGCGCTCCACAGACAGTGCAGAGCGGGCCAGAGGCGGTCCGAGCGTGTCGCACCCGGTCAGCAGGGTCATGAGGCAGCAGATGAAAATCGTGGCAAGCGGATTAGGTCGCATAACAGTTGTCGCGTTCAGTGCTGGTCCAGGCCAGCGGCTTCATAGTCCCATTTGGCGTCGTCATTGACTGATTTGATGACGAAGTTGACCGATGGTGCATACCAGCGTGTTGACTTCTTGGTGCCGTGCATAAAAATAATCCCCGCGTCCCACTTGTCCGTACATTCAATCCGGAACGCGTCGAATTTTCCGGCTGCAACCTGGATAGATTCGAAGGCAGTCGCTGCGCAGGTCAGGTCGCCAGACCATTTAATATAGCTTCCTTCCTGACCGGTGTATTTGCCGGTCCATTTCCTGCCTACAAACAGCGGAAAAGCCGTGTCAGGGTAAAACGGTGTAAATTTGGCTACCGTTTCCTGTTTGCCATTCACACTCATGACCGGATTGCCACTGTCGGCGGTGACATACATGGTGTTGTCGCCGCACTTGCTGGCAATGAAGCCTGTGCTGGTGGTTTCTGCGACTTTCCAGCGATTGCACTTGACCAGAAACACGCCGTTGACATAGGAAAATCCGTCACCCGGACGGGCTGCCGGATATTTTTCCACCGTTGGTGACGGATTTTCCGCCAACGCGTGCTGGCCCATACAGAATGCTGCAATCAACGTGATCAGCGACTGGTAAAAAGGTTGCACAAAACTCTCCCTGAAAAATTCTGTTCTGTACCGCGAATGTGACGCGGCTGTCCCGGCATGCAAGGCACAGTAATTTATAACATTTAAAATAGCAATTTTTTTATTATTCTGATGCTGTTATTTGCAACGAATCAAAGGCTGTACGATCTGCAAAAGGAAATGCTACACTCCCAGCACTAAAAAATCAGAAGGAGACA
>JAYVMW010000013.1:0-16976 GCA_043758755.1 Oxalobacteraceae bacterium | reverse complement strand
GTAGGCCGTGCGGGATTCGAACCTGCGACCAACGGATTAAAAGTCCGCTGCTCTACCAGCTGAGCTAACGACCCGAAAGACCGCTATTATAGGTTAGCGCATCCTCGGGTGTCAAACAAAAACTGGCTTTATATTCTACGGCTCGATACTGGTTCAGATCAAATCAAAAAATAATATCTTTTTATGAAAATCACAAGCCAGATTGGCTGACAAACAAACGTCAATTATTTTTTTATTATTTAAGCGAATTCAAACGATCCGCCGCAGTTTTTGCTGCGGATGAATCAGGGTACACCGTGCGCACATTCTGCAGCCATTTTTTTGCCTGAACTTTATCCTTCTGCTCCGAATAGCAACTTGCTATATTTAACATCGCATCGGGCGCTTTGGGACTGTCAGGAAAAGCTTTCAGCATCGACTGAAAAGTAGCAACTGCATTTTTATAATCCTTCTGTGCATAGTAAGCGATACCCAAAGAGTACTGCGCAACCGGAAGATAAATTGAGTGGGGATAAATCTGGGCGAAAGTATTCAGGGAACTTGCAGCACCGGGGTAATCACCGGACTGAAAGACCGACAGTGCGGTCTCATAACTTCGTTGTTCATTCTGGTCTACCTGCGCTTCTTTCCCATCCAGAACCACCTTCTGAGGTTCAAGCTTGCGTAAGCGGTTATCAAGGTCAACATAAAACTCTTTTTGCCGACGCTGCATTTCATCTACGCTGTTGCCCACAACCTCAAGCTGGCCACGTAACCTGGCAATTTCCTGACGCAGAGAATCTAATTGATTCAACTGCTCCAGCAAGGCGGTTTTATCCGCCTTTTTCTCGGCCTGATCATCGAGCCTGCTGCTTACCGCAGTCAGTTTGGCGTTCAGATCCGAGATTGCCTTGCGTGCTTCATCGTCATCAAACAGCCCGGCGTGTGCCGGGCTCATCAACGCACCCGCCGAAATCAAAGTGACGGCGGCGGTAAGGATAAGAAAGAATCGCTTCATTCAACTGTTCCGATTAATAAACGATATCAGCACGGCGGTTTTCTGCCCATGATGCTTCGTCATGACCAAGTGCTTTGGGTTTTTCTTTACCCAGTGATACGGCTTCCATCTGAGTAGCTGCTACACCCTGTGCTGACAAAGAACTGGTTACAGCAACTGCACGTTTTTGACCCAGCGCCAGATTGTATTCACGGCCACCGCGTTCATCGGCATTACCTTGAACCAGAACTTTGCGTGCTGTGTGTGAAGAGAGGTATTTGGCATGTGCAGCCAACAGTGGATTGAATTCTTCTTTGACTACATATTTGTCGAAGTCAAAATACACACTGCGTTTTACCAGCATGCCTTTTGGATCGTTCAGTGGATCAACTTCAGGTGCTACAACAGGAGCAACAACACGGGTTTCTACTGGCTTGACTGGTGCTGGAGCTGGTTCAGCCACTGGTGCCGGAGCTTCCACTTTAGGTGTGCTGCATGCGCTCATCAATGCTGCCGATGCTAAAACCAATGCCAATTTTGTTGAAATGCTACTCATGATTCTTTCCCTTCTAAAGATTAAAAAAAAATAAAAGCCTGATATTTACAGGCATTCCGCCATTTGATCTACTTTGTTATTTCATGAACGGACCCCAAGTCGGGTTTCGAACATCACCTGCCTGCGTAGTTAACCGCTGAGAAGTGCGGCCATCTACTGAAACTACACCTAAACTGCCGCGTTGGGCAATTTCGGTAGCGTACACTATATACCTGCTGTTGGGAGCAAAACTTGGCGAATCATCATCTTGCGTGGTGGTCAGACGTAATTCCTGATTACTGCCCAAATCCAATGCATATAACTGGAACTTATTATCGCGGCGAGAAATATACGCCAAAGTTTGCCCATCCGGCGAAATTCTTGGAGCAATATTGTAATTCCCTGTGAACGTCACCCGTTTTGCTTCCCCACCTGCGGCACTCATACGATAAATCTGCGGGCCACCGCTGCGGTCACTGGTGAAATAGATTGACTGACCGTCAGCAGAATATTGAGGCTCGGTGTCAATTCCATATGATTCCGTCAGGCGTTGCAGACCGGTGCCATCCACATTGACGCTATAAATCTGCGTTAATCCGTCTTTTGACAATGCCACTGCAATTCTTTTTCCGTCCGGTGACCAGGCCGGCGCCGAATTATTTCCTTTGTAATTTGCTATCAAAGTTCGTTGTCCGGTCATTAAGTTTTGAGCATAGACCACTGGTTTCTTTAATTCAAATGAAACATAGGCAACTTTGGTACCGTCAGGTGACCAGGAGGGGGAAATAATGGGTTCTTTGGATTTGATCGCGACCTGAACCCCGTCACCGTCAGCATCGGAAATTTCCAGTTGGTAGTTGGTACCGTTTTTTGTCACATAAGCAATGCGGGTAGAAAATATACCGCGAATTCCAGTCAGCTTCTCAAAAACATCGTCAGCAACCTTATGTGCTGCTACCCGGATGAACTGGGGGGACTGCGTAACGTTAAAAAAAGACAGGGTTGTCAACTTGTTGGTGTCGTACAGTTTGTAGCGCACGTCGTAGCGACCATCTGCAGTTTTTTGCACGCTGCCAACCAGCATGGCGTCTGCTCCCTGCGATTTCAGTTTGGATAAATCCACCGTGTCGGTTTCAGATATGGCACCAAGCAAATTCACAATTTTGAAGTAACCGCTGCGGGCCAGGTCGTCTTTGATGATTTTGCTGACCATTTGAGGTGCCATTTCCTCGTTGGTAAAGCCGGCGATGGCAATCGGAATCTGGGTTTCACCGACGCCGGAAATTTCCACATGAAGTTGCGCCTGAGCGGACAGGCTCACCATGCATACGCAAAGCAGCAGGGTGTTCAGTACGCTGATGATGAATTTCTTATATGCAACGTTCATGCAGTTTAATCCCTCAATCTGTAAGTCAACGGAATAGTTGTCGGTACATTTCCTGAACTGTCTGCCGGATATGGCGCCGATTTGGTAATGGCACGTTCTACCGCATCATCGAACGCTGCCACACCTGACGATTTGGTTTTTTTAGGTGGTCCACGCAGCGATCCATCTGGAAATAAATCAATTCTGAAATCGACTGTCGGATTATCAGAAGAATTTTCTGAACCGACGTAAACCATATTTGATTTGATTTTGGCCGCAATTTTACCAGCATATCCGGCATCCACCCTATTATTCCCTGTCGATTTCACTGCATCACCCGTCAGACCGGTGCCGATAATCTGGCTGGCCAGCCGTTTTATATTGTCCTCACGCGCCTTTTCCTCCCGGGCCTTGGCCTTTTTCATTTCTGCTTCTTTGGCCTGATCAAGCTTTTTCTGCGCTTTCTGTTCCTTCTCCAGAACAGCCTCCTGCTTCAGCTGTTCTTCTAGCTTCTTCTTGTCTGCGATTCTTTTTTCTCTGGCGCGCTCGATGACAATTTCTGCTTCATGCGCCTCCTCGATTTCACGCACTGAAGGTTTGGGTGGCTCCACTTTTTCAACTTGCGGTTCCGGAGGCGGGGGTGGCGGCGTTTCCGCTACCGGCTCGGGCGCGGCTTGCCTGGTATTGATATCCCAGATTTCAGCATCCACACCTACCGGTGTTTTGCTTTGCCAGTGTATGCCTACCCATAAAAACAAAAAAAGCAGTACGTGCATGACCCCGGCCAGTATGAGCGAGGTGTTCCGTCCGGGCTCACCGGGTATCTGATAATGCGTCGCGGATCGCACGGAAGTACCGGCTGCGCTGACTGCTTGCTGATTCTGATTCAATTTGTTTCTTTCACCCATACCGGTTTAATCAAATGAAAAAATATATTGCCCATCAACGGCATTATCACTGCCAGCCCGGCCAATAATACTGAACTGACGTGTTAATTTCCATGTGAGTTTCATTCCGTTACTTGCATCAGTCAGACTGCGCTCAATGGAGAACACCAGATCCGGGGCAATCCGCTTGCCGACACTGAATACCTGATCGCCAGGCGCTGCACTGTTAATGGTTCCGGCCACGGTCTGCGCTGGCAACTGGGTTCCGGGGGCAGTCGTAGTGGTTCCGAATGATAAACTGTCCAGACCAAAACTGCGCGAGATCGAACTCGGAATTTTACTGCTGCTCCCCCCATCGCCACCAAAAATGGCGCCCGCCGCGCTCATCAGCAGGCCGGCCTCCGATCCGGCCATTTGATCCGAGGCCCTGCCCAGCACCATCCAGGACAGTTTATCCGGATCCGGCACATTCGGTTCCGAGATCAGCCGCACTTCCGGTTTATCCACCGTGCCGATCACTTCAACGCCCGCCTCGACTGCCAGTCCACGCCGGATTGCCCGTACATTCAGCCCAGGATTGTCGATCGGCCCCTGAAAATTGAGTATACCCCGGTCGATCTGCAGTTTCTGGCCATAACCTTCATAGGTTCCGCCCACCGTCTGGATATTACCGGTAGAGATGATCGGGCCACCATTTTTACTGCGTATGCGGATTTCACCATCGAGTCGCGTATCAATGCCGCGTCCGACGAATATAAAGTGATTCCCGGCGCTGATACTGAAATCCAGTCCGGTGCGCAGGCCGGAAGCTCTTTCAGCAGTACGTTTTTCGTTTTTATTCAATACCATCACATCACCTGACAACCGGGGCGCAGCCTGTTTAGGAACTGAAAAATACGCTGCATCGGCATTCAGTTTCCCGGTGAGGTTCCAGGTTTTCCCGGTTTGAGCCAGTTGAGCCTGCCCTGATGCAACCAGCCATGCTGTGGGACTTTGCATGAACGGAAATTTATCCCAGTGCGTGGAAAGGGTTCCCTGCCCGGTACGCAAATTCACTGATCCGCTGGTTTCAAGTTTTCCGGTTTCGCTCAGCCAGTTCAGGTCGGCCAGTTGTTCATGGCGAGGAGGTTGCTTGATCGAATCCGAAAAATTCAGCGAATTCAACCTGAGCTGGTTCTCTTCAATCACGGCATCCAGCTGGCCATTGGGCAGCACAATGCCCAGTTCGGTCAAGGCAATCTGCAAATCATGGCTGCTGATTGCAGCCCGATAAACAGGTTCCGCTGCCGTTCCGCTCAGTTCGGCCTTGGCATCCAGCGCGCCATGCAGATTGATTCCCTCGCCCAGCAAATGGCTCATCCAGCTCAGATCCTTGATCTGCAGATTCGCCTTTCCTGACAGCGGCGCCCCCTTCTGCAATTCCCATTGCTGGCCGTCTTTGTTCATGCTGCTGGATAGCTCGGCCTCAAACAGGCCCAACCTGTCTCCCTGAGCCTGCAGGTGCAGGGCCAGAGGCTGATTATGGGTGTGATCGCCGTCGGGCAGGTTTGCCGTCAAAAGCAGTTTTTTCATACCCAGCGGGATCGACCGGCCATGACCGCCGGACAGATACTGCAGCAGAAGATCACCTTTGGTACGTCTGATCTGTAACTGGCCTGAAATTTGCGACCCGGTATGGGTCTGCCAGTCCGCATCAAGCTGCAGGTCTCCGGACACTGGTAAATCGGCACGCCAAAATTTCAGTGCACGTACCAGCGAAATCTCCTGAAACTGGCCACTGGTTTCCAGTTGCCCGCTCGCCCAGTCAATCTGCTGCACATGCAACCGACCCAGATTTCCCTCCCAGTTAGCTTCACTCATGTGCGCGGACTGGCTTGAAAGAGTCAGCGCAATGGGTGCGCGCAATTGAAAATCCAGCGGGCCAGATAAATTCAGGGCGGAAATTTGCCCCTTCCAGGTCGCAACCTGCCCGGCGCCGGATTGAGGTTCCAGCAAATTACCTCGCGCCTGCAGTGCAAATTGCTGTTGCTGGGGCAATGTTGCTGTCAACTGGATCGTGTGCTCATGGCGCAATCCTTCAATCTCAGCCTGCAGGGCCTGTACCTGCCATCGACCATCATCAATCCTGGTTTTATCTGGCTTTGCGGTACTTAATCCACTTGCATTGAGCTTGCCGGTAAATTTTCCTTGCGCGCCTTCGTCCAGTAACAGGTCAGCCTGCAAACGGTCCAGATAAATCTTTCCAGGAACGGCAAGCTGGCTGGCGGTTACCGTGAGCTGTCCGCTGGGGCGGGTCGCATTGCCAGAAAGGACGCCATCAGCGTAAACAGAGCCCTGCATTGGGGTTGGCAAAAATTTTTCAAAGGGGCGACTGACTGCTTCCAGATCGGGTATCGCAACACTGACCTGCAATTTTTCGTGCATCCCCGCATGCTGTTGCGCGCCCATCTGCCAATTCCCACTGGCTGACATATGATTTTTTCCCCAATCGAAATTCAGTTTTTGAATTGAGAGCAATTCATTCAGCCTGAGCTGAAAATCCGATTCACCATGCAAATCGAGCCCGGCAAATTTTCCGTTCAGGTAGGGCACCTGCGCATCAATCTGCCAGTTTTGACCATGCTGCAGCTGACCTGCCAGATTAAACCTGAGCGCAATTTGTCCCTGCGGTACAGCCAGCCAGCGCGCCGGATTGAAATTCTGCATTTCGCCAGCGAGTTTAAATTCCTGTCTGTTATCCAGTGTGATTGATCCGTGTGCCGCAAAGATCGCCTCCTTGGCTTTCAATTCCATTTGCTGAACATCCAGCTTTAAATCTTCGCCCAAATTAATTTCAGCCAGCAGTTGCGCATTCAGGGCAGGATTGGATTCCCGCAGATTCAATATGAAATGCAGTGCCCGGCTTTTATTGCTGACCTGCACCTTGCCGGCCAGATTGGTTTTCTTCAGCCGATTATCAATACCAATCAGGTTGACGCGACTCAGATCAAATTGCGCACTCAAATCCGGCAACACAGATTGGGCAGTGCCGGGTACCGAATGCAGATTCAGCGCGCCATAACCCACTGCTACGCCTCCTTGCCCCATGTCGATCTTGCTGTCCTTCCAGCTGATTGCCTGTTCTGACACAGTCAGGTCAGAACTGGCCTGGGCAATCGGAATGCCGCCTGAATTCCAGGTGGCGGGAATCTTGTTGATAACGGAAAATTGACCTGACAGGGTCGGCGAGTTGGCATCTCCATGTGCCTTGAAATCTGCTTTCAGATTGAGCCGGGCTCTGGGAGCATCCTGATAAAAACTGGCTGGGTTGACCGAGGTCAGGTCGAGCTGCAGTGTGTCAACAGGCAAGGTCGCAAAGGGAGTCAGAACCACATCGATTTTCCCGGCCGCGACATCAGATCCGGTTTTGCTCTCGTCTGTATTAAGCTGCGCCTGCAGCAGCATCTTCGACAGATTGCCGCTCAGGTTGCCGGTCAGACTGGTTTCAGGCAGCGTTATTTTGTCCTGCCTGACCGAAAGTCCCTGCCAGCGAATATTGGCAAGAATCGCGAAGGGTGCCGACACTGTCACACTGCCTTCTATGATGGCGTTGCCCCACGGTGTATTTCCGTCCGTTTTCAATGCAATCGTACTGGCATTGATTGTCAGTGCTGCATGCAGCGATGAGAAACGTTGCGCATTCCTGTGCTCGTGCTCAGGCTCCAGCGTCGCCAGCTGAAATTGCGCAACGCTCAGCCGATCAATTTGAAGCAGGCGGATCCGGGCGGGCAACTGCAGCGAACGCGGCAGGGTCGCCGGTTGGCCATCACCCGGTGCCAGAGCCAGCTCCACATTCCCGACCTGCACGTTATCCAGTTGAATCTGGCGCTGAAACAGTTTTGAAGGTTGCCACTGCACATCCACTTCGTCGGCAATAAACTCGAGTTGTTTGCCATTCAGGGTCAGATGCTGCACGTGCAGACCTTTTGCCAGACTGCCGGAAACGCCCCTACTCTGAATACCCGTGGAATGTTCCAGCAGACTCAGACTGAAGCGCGCCCCGGCAGTGCTGGCAAACAACCAGATACCACACAGTCCGACCAGCAATGTCAGGCCGGCTGAAAAACCCAGTATCGCGCGCAGGATTTTTTTGATCGCTGCCTGGCTGGACGTGGCGGAATTGGTCATTTCAGAATGCAATCCCGATAGAGAAATCCAGGCGCCATTGTTGCACTTCACGGCCGTAGGCATAATCTAGCGCGATAGGTCCGGCCGGTGTTTTGAACCGCACACCGGCCCCGATACCCTGAACCATGTGCAAAGAGGACAATGAATCGGCGGCGTCGCCTGCATCGACAAACGCGGCCACACCCCAGTTGCCGTCCATCCAGTGCACATATTCAGCGGTGGAGGTGGCCAGCATGCGACCACCCACGACGGCATTATTCTGATTTACACCCAGACTTTGATACGAATAGCCGCGCACACTGCCCGATCCGCCGGCCCGGAATAAATATTCTTCGGGGATGCCGCTACTGCTGGGAGCAAGCACGACGCCACTTTCCGCCCGCAATATGAGGACATCGCGTGTTGCGAGTGGCAGCCAGTACTGAAATTTTCCGTACAGGCGCACGAAATTCTGATCAGACAAGACCGCCTTTGCCGCGCCACTGATATCGAGCTGTGCGATGTAGCCGGAGCGCGGATCAAACGCATTGTTCACTTTTCGTTTGGTCCAGCCGGTTGAAGCGACCAGTGCTCTGGCCAAGGTCTGGGGTCCACCGTCAACCGTACTTTCTTCATATACAAATGACAGGCCCATACGCCGTTCAATTTCATTTTCGGTAATGGTGCGTTTGGCGCCGAGCGAGGTTGTGCTGGTAACCAGACCCGAAATGTCGGTGCGGTCAAACAAAGCGCCCACCGAATCCAGATAACCTTCGCTTTGCGGCGGAAAATACATGTCGACATAACCGACCTGGCGCTTTTGCTCAATCCGCATCACGCTCTTCAGATTGTAGGCATCATCCAGAAAATTCCGGTCCTGAACCGACACTTCACCACGTGCGCCGGTATTGCTGCTGAAACCGGCCCCCAGACCGATATCGTATTTTTTTCTCTCGGTGACCATTACATCCAGAGGCATTGCCTGTGCATCGGACGGATCAGGCTCGACATTGACCGTTACCGACGAAAAATAGGGCGAGTTTTGCAATTCGCGCTGAAACTTCAACAGGTTTTCACGATTGTAGAACGAGCCCGGTTCGGGTGGATGATAGCGCTCAACCAGCCAGCTCTGGTACATATGCAGGCCCTCGATACGAAGTTTGCCAATATGAAATCGCGGGCCGCTGTCCAGTTCCACGCTCAATTCGGCGGACTGATCCTGCACGATGGCTTCACTGTTACTGATTCTGGCGGCAGCATAACTTTGTTCTGTGAGTCGATCCAGTGCGGCATTTTTGGCGTGCGACCATTCGTCGTCCCTGAAGACATCGCCTATGGTCAACGTCCATTGCTCCCTGATCGAGCGCTGCAGATCGGGCGGCACGGCATCGTCGATGAAATCGATCCGCGCGGATTTGACCCGGGTTGGCTCGCCCGGCACCAGGCTGATCCGTACCTGTCTTTTATCATTGACAGCCCGGACATCAAAACTGATAACGGGCGCAAAATAGCCTTCGGTGGCAATCAGACTGGTAATTTCTTTACGGATGGCATACTGAATTAAACTTAATTCGGTCGGGGTGACGGCTTCAGCCGGGCGGTGGAACACCGAAACATGGTTTTTCAGCAGTTCAACAATCGTTTTATCCAGTGCCGAACTGTCTGCCAGTTCAAATTCGGTCAGCAGCGCAGTTTCCTGTCCTGGCACAGCACCGTCACGGTCGTTTGGGACAGCGTCTGCGCTGTTTTCCTGTGCGGCACCGGGCATGCAAACACACGCTCCGGCACACATCAACAACGCAACTAAACGCCGTGCAATCCGGTTCATTTCGTCGCTAAACCGACACGGTTAATGCCAAGTTTTTTGGCACCGGCAATCATTTGTATCACTTCGTCATACTTGATGTCTTTATCGGCAGCAATCAACAGAGGCAAATCCGGTTCCGATTCGTGCAGGTGTTGCAGACGTTCCATCAGATCGGCACGACTGCTGGTCTTGTCAGCCTTGCCCTTGCTGTGCCGGCCTATACTGGCGCCGCCATCTGCCTTGATGGTCAGTTCCAGATAGTCGGTCGGAGCCTGTTTTGACGGCCCGGCGTTGGGCAGATTGACCACACTCGGATTGGTCATCGGCGCGGCAACCATAAGGATCACCACCAGCACCAGCATCACGTCGATGTAGGGGACGACATTGATTTCAAATTTTAACTTGCGGGTGCGCCCGCTGCGCATACTGACCGGCATTATCTCCCCTGACGTTGCAGAATATTGGAGAATTCTTCGACAAAACTTTCAAAACGTATCGACAGACGATCGATGTCATGCGTGCAGGAGTTATATGCCACCAGCGCCGGAATGGCGGCGAACAGTCCGATCGCCGTTGCCACGAGCGCTTCAGCAATCCCGGGAGCGACTGCAGCCAGTGTCGCCTGCTGAACATTGGCCAGTCCGCGAAACGCATTCATGATGCCCCATACGGTACCAAACAGACCAACATACGGTGACACAGAACCGACTGAGGCCAGAAAAGACAGATGCGAATCAAGCGCATCCATCTCGCGCTGATAGGCAGCACGCATGGCGCGCCGGGCACCATCGAGCATGGCGGCGCTGTCAGTATTATTGCCGCTGGCGCGAATTTTTTGGAACTCGCTCATACCCGCTCCGAAAATCCGTTCGAGTGCACCACTGTCCTTGCGTTTGTGATCCATATTTTTATACAGATCAATGAGCGAACCGCCCGACCAAAATTCACGCTCAAAACTTTCGGTCTGAATCCGGGCTCTTCGGATGGCAAAACGTTTGCGGAAAATATAATTCCAGCTCATGAGCGACACGCACAGCAGCATTGCCATGACGATCTGCACGATGATCGAGGCATTGGTAATGAGCGTAATAAACGAGAGATCTTCAGTGACAGTCATCATATTGTGGTGGTCTTAATTTAACAGTAAGGGGGTAATATTTTGCTGCACGGCCTTCAATACGTTTTTGGGGATGGCGCAGGGTCGCACCGATTGCGCATCAACACAGCCGACCTTGAATCTGGCACTGACCAGACACTGATCATTACGCCAGGCTTCCTGGACAAACACCAGCGAAGCGCGGCCCAGTTTTTCCACCATGGTGGTGATCTGAAGTTCATCATCGAGTTGCGCCGGCAGGTGATAATCAACCTCTGTGGATTTCACGACGAACATGGCCTGATATTCCAGTGCCATTTCCACCTGATTGATGCCGACCTGACGCAACCATTCGGTACGGGCGCGTTCAAAATATTTAAGGTAATTGGCGTAATACACGATGCCGCCGGCATCGGTATCTTCATAATAAATTCGCAGTGTCCAGCGAAACAGGGCGTCTTGAGTCACTTGAGCCTTCATGGAGTGGCAAGAGCGGGCATTTTAGCGTATTTCGGCCGAAGTAACACCACACTTGTAACACCAATGTTGCCCCTCTGCTGCCGGCCAGTTCAGGTCATTTCACGGTTAATCGCCATCCCCGCAAAACTCTGACAGGTCGGCATCATTTCAATTTCATTGATGTTGATGTGTTTGGGCAGAGTGGCCACCCAGTAGGCAGTTTCTGCAATATCCTCAGCTGTCAGTGGCTGGGTGCCCTGATACACCTTGGCGGCAGCCGCCTCGTCTCCGCGGTAACGCACCTGAGAAAACTCGGTACCACCGCACAGTCCCGGTGCAATATTGGTAGAACGCACTCCGGTGCCGGCCAGATCGGCACGCAGATTTAGCGTGAAATGATCCACAAAGGCCTTGGTAGCACCGTACACATTACCACCCGGATAGGCGTAATTGCCGGCAATCGACCCCAGATTGATGATCAGACCACTTTTACGCGCCACCATGCCGGGCAGTACGGCGTGCGTCATGTGCACCAGTCCGCGATTATTGGTGGAAATCATGGTATCCCAGTCCAGCAGTGACGCTTGCTGCGCCGGCGCGACTCCCAGGGCCAGTCCGGCGTTGTTGATCAGGACATCAATCGTCGCCCAGTCTTCGGGCAGATTTTTTAAAAATGCTGGGATGGTCTCGGTCTGAGTGACATCCAAAGTAACCGGTAAAACTGCACCGCCCAATTCCTTTGCCAGCGCCTGCAGTTTTTCTGTGCGTCTGGCTGCAGCGATAACCCGGTGGCCGCCCTTCACAAATACCCGCACCATGGCTTCCCCGAAGCCAGAACTCGCACCCGTTATCAACACTATCATGCTTACTCCCTGTTATATTTTCGATCAGACTCATGCCGGCCTGATCCCGTTTAAATTAAATGCACCAGGCCTTGAGTCCGTAAGTATAGTGTTTTCATCGGCTTTGCGCCTTGCCCGGCCCGACTTTAACTTGCCCTAACAGGCCTCATCGCGTAGAATTTGGCCACCATTTCGTCTCCCATGTAGCCACATGGCACAACCACTGATGGCTACCTGTCATTCCCTGTTCAATGCAACACTCAACGATATTGGACTCCTCCTTCATCGCCAGGAAAATTTATGTTTACAAAAAATCACACTTTAAGCAATGTTGACCCTGAAATTTTTGCAGCAGTTCAGAACGAAAACAAACGCCAGCAGGACCATATCGAACTGATCGCCTCGGAAAATTACACTTCTCCAGCCGTCATGCAGGCCCAGGGTTCACAGCTAACCAACAAATATGCCGAAGGTTATCCGGGCAAACGTTATTACGGCGGTTGCGAAAACGTTGACGTGGTTGAGCAGCTCGCTATTGACCGGGTCAAAAAGCTGTTTGGTGCAGAAGCCGCCAATGTTCAGCCAAATTCTGGCTCGCAAGCCAACCAGGGTGTATTTTTTGCCGTATTAAAACCGGGCGACACCATCATGGGCATGTCACTGGCCGAAGGTGGTCACTTAACCCACGGCATGCCACTGAACATGTCAGGCAAATGGTTTAACGTAGTTTCCTATGGCCTGACCGACAAGGAAGATATCGACTATGACGCCATGGAAAAACTGGCTCGTGAACACAAACCAAAACTGATTATCGCCGGCGCATCCGCATTTTCCCTGCGTATCGATTTTGAGCGCTTCGCCAAGATCGCCAAAGAAGTCGGAGCTTACTTTATGGTCGATATGGCGCATTACGCCGGTCTGATTGCTGCAGGTGTTTATCCCAATCCGGTACCACATGCCGATTTTGTGACGTCAACCACCCACAAATCATTACGCGGTCCACGTGGAGGGATCATTCTGATGAAAGCCGAACACGAAAAAATCATCAATTCAGCGATCTTCCCTGGCTTGCAGGGTGGTCCTTTGATGCACGTGATCGCCGGTAAAGCAGTCGCCTTTAAAGAAGCACTGACCCCGGAATTCAAAACCTACCAGCAGCAGGTTGTAAAAAATGCCGATGCGCTGGCCAAGGCACTCATTGAACGTGGTCTGCGCATTATTTCCGGCCGCACAGAATCGCATGTGATGCTCGTTGACCTGCGCTCAAAAAACATTACTGGCAAAGCGGCAGAAGCATTGCTCGGTTCGGCGCATATGACCTGCAACAAAAACTCGATCCCGAACGACCCGGAAAAGCCTTTTGTGACATCCGGTATTCGTCTTGGCAGCCCGGCCTTTACCACACGCGGCTTCAACGAAGTCGATGCGGCCAAAGTCGGTCATCTGATTGCCGATGTGCTGGATAATCCCAACGATGCTGCAACGATTGAACGTGTGAAGGCTGAAGTCAAAAAACTGACTGATGCACATCCCGTTTATGAAGCGTAAATAAAACTTTTGAAACTGGACAGAGTGTTGAAGCGAATTCAACACTCCACTGATCAGGCAAGACCATGAAATGTCCTTTTTGCCATAGCGATGACACTCAGGTTCTGGATACACGCGTCTCGGAAGAAGGAGATGCGATCCGGCGCCGGCGCCGCTGCAGTAAATGTGAGAAGCGTTTCACTACGTATGAACGCATCGAACTGGCCATGCCGTACATCGTCAAGAAGAATGGCAGTCGCTGCGATTATGAATCAGCCAAATTACGCGCGAGTTTAATGCTGGCATTGCGCAAGCGTCCGGTTTCCGCCCCTGCAATCGACAGTGCAATCGAACGGATTGAAGATCGCCTGCTGGCCAGTGGCGAACGTGAAATTCCCTCGGTGCAACTGGGTGAACTGGTCATGCACGAATTAAAACGGCTCGACAAAATCGCCTATATCCGTTTTGCCTCGGTCTATAAAAGCTTTGAAGACGTTGCTGAATTCCGCGACATGATCGAAGAGTTCAGTCCTGCAACGAGCCCGAGAAAAAAACCGGCCAAATAAATTATCCGCGCTTTAACGCTGCGGCACACTCGTGAATCAGGGACGGCCCCTGATAAATCAATCCGGAATATATCTGCACAAGCTGTGCGCCAGCGTCGATTTTGACCTGTGCGTCCTTGCCAGACATGATGCCTCCCACGCCGATAATTGGAATACTCTCACCCAGTTCCGCCTTCAATCCGCGTATTACCGTGTTCGACAGTTCAAATACCGGTGCGCCTGACAGGCCACCTGCTTCAGTTGCGTGATTCAAACCTGCTACCGCATCCCGGCTCAACGTTGTATTGGTGGCGATGACGGCATCAATACGGTGACGCAGCAAATTGTCAGCAATCAGTTTGATCTGCTCTGCATTGATATCCGGTGCAATTTTCAAGGCCAGCGGAACGTAGCGCTTGTGCTGATCGGTCAGTTTCTGCTGCGCGGCTTTCAGTTTGGACAGCAAATCATCAAGCTCGTCTGCGCCCTGTAATTGCCTTAAATTCTTGGTGTTCGGAGAGGAGATATTGACCGTAACATAGCTGGCGTACGGATAGACCTTTTCCAGACAGTGCAAATAATCGTCTGCTGCCTTTTCCATCGGTGTATCTGCGTTTTTGCCGATATTCAAACCTAATACACCTGATTTTTCCTGATAAAACTTCGAATGCTGTACGTTAGCGACAAAGGCATCCACACCGCCATTGTTAAAGCCCATCCGGTTGATAATCGCATTTGCCTGCGGCAGACGAAACATGCGTGGTTTAGGATTGCCAGCCTGGGCACGTGGTGTCACAGTCCCGATTTCCAGCGAACCAAAACCGAGCGCAGCCAGAGCGTCGATATATTTACCGTCCTTGTCCAATCCAGCAGCCAGTCCGACCGGATTCGGAAAAGTAATACCCATGACCTTGCGTGGATCTGGATCCGGTCTGGACATGAGTGCTCCGATGCCAAATGCGGCTGACTTTTTCAGTAACGGCAGCGTCAGATTGTGTGCCTGCTCCGGATCAAGGGAAAATAAAAATGGACGTGCAAAGGAATATAAAAGTTTGGTAGGCATGGAATGGTCCCGGTCGACGCCGGGCTGGTTTGTGAAAATTCAGTATACGGTTGCTTTATGAATGGTTGATGTCATGTGCTGCAGCCCACTCATTATTGATAAAAGCTTCGAACGGACGGAAATTCGATTTGTATGCCATCTTACGGCTTTCCTTAATCCAGTAACCAAGGTATAAAAAAAATAAACCGGCTTGACGGACCTGCTCAATTTGCCAAAGCACATTATAGGTTCCGTAAGATGCGGCTTTATCCGGATCGTAGAATGTGTAGACGGAAGAATAACCGTCATCCAGAATATCAACAAGGCTGATCATTTTTAAAACGTTACTGGCATCCCGAAATTCAATCAGGCGCGAATTCACCCGGCTTTGCAATAAAAACTGCACATACTGCTCCCGGCTGTCTTGGTCCATCCCACCGCCCGAATGGCGCGACTGCTGATAGCGTTGATACAGATCGTAGTGCTCCGGAATGAAACTCAGATCATGTACGGACGTAACCAGATTACTGTGCTGCGCAAACGCGCGGCGCTGGCTGCGATTCGGTTTGAATTCGGAAATAATGACCCGCACCGGTATGCAGGCCTGGCAATTGTCACAATAAGGACGGTAGGTATATTCTCCGCTGCGCCGGAATCCGTTTTTAACCAGTTTGGCATACACTTCGGACTGAATCAGTTGCGGCGGCGTGGCGACCTGCGAGCGCGCCACCCGATCGTCCAGATAGCTGCATGCATACGGAGCGGTCGCGTAAAACTGGATGATATGTAAGGGTAAGTCATTCAATTGCGTCACGTTATACTCCTGCTCCGATGATTCTCCATTCCGTAATCGGCGCCATCCCGGTCGTCTGACTGATGTGCCTGATAAATTCACTGCGCGAAACTGGAGCGGCTCCCAGAGACGCAAGGTGTCTGGTCTGTTGCTGACAATCGATCATCCGTACCTGCTGCGATTTCAGAAAATGAACCAGATGTGCAAACGCCAGTTTGGAACCGTCTCTCACGCGTGAAAACATGGATTCTCCGTAAAACATGCGTCCAAGGCAGATGCCGTATGCGCCGCCGACCAGTTCACCATCCATCCACATTTCAGTTGAATGCGCGATCCCGAGTTGATGCAGTTCAGTATAGGCAGCAACCATCGGTTCTGTTATCCAGGTCCCGCCGGCATTGCCATCCTCATCCATGCGCGGTTCCGCGCAGGCGCGCATGACCATCTCAAACGCACTATCGAATTTAAATTCGATGTCGGGGTTATTCTGCAATTTTCGCAGTGATTTTTTCAGACTTTTTGAAATTTTAAAGCGATCTACCATCAATACCATACGCGGATTGGTTGACCACCACAAGATCGGCTGCCCATCAGAAAACCACGGGAAGATCCCCTGTCGGTAAGCATCCAACAACCTTTGTGGTGACAGATCAGCACCTGCGGCCAACAATCCGGCGGCACCGTCTTCTTCTGTCAGAGCAGAATCAACCGGTGGAAATGGTGTGTCTGAGTCTAGCCAGGGTATCATTGATTTCCGGGTGAACTTGAAAGTCTCAAGCGTAGCAGGAAACTCCCGGCCTTGAATATCTAAATCTGTCCGTAACCCCAAAAGCAAAAACCCCCGCCAGAACACTGTGGGGTTTTTTGGTATAACAGCCTGACGATAACCTACTTTCACACTGGTTGCAGCACTATCATTGGCGCAGAGTCGTTTCACGGTCCTGTTCGGGATGGG
>JAYVMW010000012.1:0-291230 GCA_043758755.1 Oxalobacteraceae bacterium | reverse complement strand
CCTTGCGGGGTTTGTTTATTGGCGGAGAGGGAGGGATTCGAACCCTCGGATGGGTCGCCCCATCGCTTGATTTCGAGTCAAGTACATTCGACCACTCTGCCACCTCTCCTTGCCTTCTGGTCTATAGGCCTGATCGTTAAACCAGACCCAAGCGCGCAATTATACGGAGTTGGTCCTGCAATTGCAATCAAACAACTACAGAAAGCTGCTTATATTTCAATTTGCGAGCCGACTTCGATCACGCGGTTGCTTGGAATATGGTAATAGTCAGCCGCATCTCGGGCAGCGCGTGACATCATGACAAACAGCCATTCGCGCCATGGTGCCATTTCATGCTGAGGTCGGGATACGATGGTTTGACGGGTGACGAAAAACGATGTTTCCATAATTTCAAATTTAAGACCTTTGGCTGCGGCCAGCTCCAGAGCCTGCGGAATGTCCGGTTCATTTTTAAAACCGTAAAACACATCCAGCTGAAAACACTCATTCCCTAACGGCACCACGCGCACCCGCTCTTCAAACGGCACCCATGGAATTTCCTGGTTGTAGACAGTCAGAAAAATGACCCTGTCGTGCAGAATTTTATTGTGCGACAGGTTGTGCAGCAGCGCGTGCGGAACACCTTCAGAAGCGCTGCGCAGGAAAATCGCCGTGCCATGGACCCGGTGCGGTGGAGTGATGAATAATGACGCCAGAAATTCGTTGAGCGGAATTGCCTGTATTTTCAGATTAATGAACACCAGTTCACGGCCCCGATGCCAGGTCAGCATGATCGTAAACATGCTTGAACCCAGAACCAGCGGGAACCAGCCGCCGTGCAGTATCTTGAGTGCGTTCGCTGAAAAGAACGCCGCATCGATGATAAAGAAAAAGCCGGTGGCAAAAATACACAGCAGCAAATTGTATTTCCATGAATAACGGATCACGAAAAAGGTCAGTATGGTGGTAATAAGCATGGTCGCGGTGACGGCAATACCATACGCAGCGGCCAGATTGGCGGAGGATCCGAATCCGACTACGGCGGCCAGCACCACCACGAGCTGTATCCAGTTCACCATCGGCATATAGATCTGACCAATTTCCTTGACCGAGGTATGAATAATCGACAGCCGCGGCAACAACCCCAGTGAAATCGCTTCCTTGGTCATCGAATACGTGCCGGAGATCGTCGCCTGAGAAGCAATGACTGCAGCAACGGTGGAAAGCGCCACCAGCGGATAAATAGCCCATGCGCCGAGTTGATGATAAAACGGATTTTCAGCGGCAGACGGGTCAGTCATCAAAAGACCGCCCTGTCCCAGATAATTCAGCATCAGGGCCGGAAATACAATATTGAACCAGGCAATGCGGATCGGCTTGCGGCCAAAATGTCCCATATCCGCATACAGCGCTTCGGCACCGGTAAACGCCAGCACAACGGCGCCCAGCGCCACAAATGCCAGCCAGCCGTGCGCCAATAAAAATTCAATCGCATGCACAGGGTTCAGTGCATTGATGATCACCGGTGCCTTGACGATATTAATGACACCCATGACCGCCAGAGACGCAAACCACATCATCATGATCGGGCCAAACCAGTTACCAATCCCTGTGGTTCCTTTATGCTGAAACGAATACAGGCAAATCAGGACGATCACGGTAATCGGCACCACTTTATTACTGAAATTCGGTGTGGCGACATTCAATCCTTCAATGGCTGAAATCACTGACATGGCCGGGGTAATGACCCCATCGCCGTAAAACAGTGCCGCACCGAACAGGCCCAGCATCAGCAGCACATAATTCCAGCTCGACTTTTTACCCACCGATTCCAGCGCCAATGCCATCAAAGCGATAATCCCGCCCTCACCGCGGTTATCTGCGCGCAGAATCAGCGTGACATACTTGAGCGCCACAACAATGAATAACCCCCACATAATCAACGAAACCACGCCGAGAATATTCGATGTGGTTAAGGCAAGACCGTATTCCTCAGAAAATATGGTTTGCATTGTGTAAAGTGGACTTGTTCCGATATCGCCGTAGACGATCCCAACTGCAGCAACGGTTAGAGCAGCGGTACTGCTCTTCATCGGTTGATTTTGATTGGACAATTGAATACCTTGGAGTAATTAGTGCATGGCACAATAAGACAATCAGTACTTCTTATCAAGCATTGTTTGCACTATTTATGCATTTTGCCAAAAAACCAAATTATTAAAAATTTGATGCCTGAATCGCCCTGATAATTTAATTCGGCATCTATTCAACAATTTAGCTAAGGCTTTGGAATTTAACACCATTTCCGCTCTTTAAATGTCAGTGCCGACGCACAAAATCCTCGCTTGATTTCCGTTGAATATAAACAACAATCAACCGATTTAAAAAAAAACCCGTAACGGTTAAGTTACGGGCAAATTCTCTTTGGAAAGAAATCTAAAAACCTGGCAAGCATGATGTCATTTTGTGACCGCGTGATGATCATCATTAACTCATTGCGATCTTGGCATTAATCACGCATGACTAAAATGACAAACCAATTTAACCACAAAGTTCTTCACAACTATTGTGGATAAGTTGACCGTTACATAAAAAAATGGCTGCGCAACTTATTGAATTTTATTGGTTTTAATAAAAAGCCTAAAAATTCAGCACGCCACACCATTGCGAAGTAAGCATCAACAAAAATCTGCTCTGTCTGAACAATAGTTCAAAAAACTGTGCCGCCTGCAAAAAAAAATAAGCAAAGCGCTGACTTGCTTCACTATAGTTCGAATCATCACAGAGTCAAACTTTAAATAATGAACCAGAACTGGCCCTGTTTAAAATTCAAAACTGCAGGTACTGAAAACCAGTAATCAACAAATAAAATATTTTTCTGAAAAACAGGATCACTTTGTCGCAATAAGTTCTGCTACAATACGCGTCGTTGTAAAAGTCAGGGCAATAATTTTTTTCCTTGCTTGTCAATTCCCTGATAGCTCAGTTGGTAGAGCGACGGACTGTTAATCCGCAGGTCCCTGGTTCGAGTCCAGGTCGGGGAGCCACAGAATTCAAGGGGTTAGCTAAGGCTAGCCCCTTTTCTATTTCAGGCTTTGTGCCGTATTTGTGTCGCAAAGCAGATTTCCAATTACTGCTGCATGCTTGGCCATATGAGCAGGTGCCAGATGGGCATAACGCCTGACCATCTCTGCCGATTTCCACCCACCCATTTCTTGCAGATCATACAAAGGCGTTCCATTCTGAACCAACCAGCTTGCCCATGTATGCCGCAAGTCATGCCAGCGGAAATTCTCAATACCAGCTCTCACTAGGGCAGCTCTCCATGCTTTTGTATTCACCTGCCCGATTGATTTCCCGGCATAAGTAAAAACATGTTCAGGATGCTTGCCCAACTGCCGCTGCAGTAACGACACCGAAAACTCACTCAGCGAAATGTGAATATCTTCCTTCCCCTTCGCCTTGTCGCCATGTATCCACGCCGTTTGCCGATCCAGATCAACTTGATTCCAAGCCAGTTCAAGCACGTTGGCTTGCCGTAGTCCTGTTGACAGAGCAAATAGCATAATGTCGCGCTGATGGGCAGGTAACTCTTGCAGTAATTGCTTGGACTGCTCTGGAGTTATCCAGCGAACCCGACGCTTTGATTCAGGATACAAACGTATTTTCGGAGCCTTTTCTATCCACTCCCATTCATAGCACGCCTTGCGCAGAATTGACCGGATCAATGCAAGGTAGCGATTTGCCGTTGCCCCGCTTGATTCGATTCTCTTCTTCTCGCCTATCGCTGCAATCTCATCCCGACTGATTTCAGCTAATACACGACCACGCAAATACTGTTGAAACCACGCCAATTTCTTGGCATCTTCCCGGTATGTTTTTTTATGGCTGGATTCAATCAGCCATTTATGCCCTGCTTCATCCCATGTATAGCGGGGTTTATCGCCGAGCCTGTCAACACGCCATGATTCCAGTTTTAACTTGTCGTGGAGTTCCTGCGCTTGGGCTTTATTACTTGTTCCAGCAGAACGTCTAACGCGTTCTCCTGAAGGCGTGGCAAAGTCGATATACCACGTACTACCGCGTTTGATGAGTGACATGTTGATTCCTTTCTCGGTGTCACTTGCAACGCTTGCCGAGTACTAGCATAGTGCGAACGCACATAATCAGCAAGATCATCTTCAAGGAAGACCCAAGACTTCCCCGGCTTTGCGCCGGGCAGTTGACCAGATTTGGAGCGGCGACGCACTTCCTCAGGATGCATTCTGAGGAAGGCAGCGGCCTCGATTAAATTCATTGAGCGCATAGGAGCTAACGGTTATTCACCGTCACTGGCTTTACGATAGGTTTCAGACACTACGTCCAATCCTTTTGCATGCCTGACCTCTTCTGATACCTGATCGACATTCATGCGTGCGTTGTACTGGCGCACCTTGCAGGCAACCTTGTCCCAGATATAGCTGGAGAAGGATTGACCGTACAGGAACGCCTTTTCATCGTGGTACACAAACAGATGAGCCTTTAAGGCATCGATTCCCTCTTCAAAATCATAGATCCCGTTGACCGCCATAAATGAAGTCAGCGCACTTAAGCTATTGGTCATCAACCAATCGTTACCAGGAGAACGCAATACCGGGAATGCTCTGGTCAACTCGCCGCCCTTCTCTTCCCAATCCACCGAAGCCAGCAGAGTCCAAATCGGATGAATATCCCAGCGACTGCGCGTAGAATCACTGGGGTTAGGAATGGACAGGCGCAGCCATTCTGTCGTCAAATACCCCCAGATGCCGCCCAGATTGTCCAGAACCAGATCAAATTCAGTAAGGCCAAATTGCTTGATGGCTTCTTGCTTGACTTGAAATTCCAATCGCCAGACATGCTGGGAACCATCCCACCCGGCCTGTTCCCACAAGGGAAAGAGATAGTCCTTTTTGCTGACGGTGACTATTTCCAAGAGTTTGTCATACAAGCGCGCCATGATGACGCCGCCCTGACCGATATCACTACCGACCAGTATGGAACTGTTACCTATCTTAATCCGGTAGCCGAAGAAAAAACCGGATGGCTGATGAGCGAAGCATATGGACAGTCCATTTCAATAATCTTTGTTTTGCAAAATCACGAATTACCGGGAAACGTGATGTCGTCAATCGAACACGTTGTATTTTCTGGTAAAGAAACCATTTGCACCAATCGCTGTAGCCTGATCTGTAAAAACGGCAATATTTATTCGATAGAAGACTGTGCAGCACCGCTGCATGATCTCGAATCCAAAATGTTTGGCGCAGTACTTATTTTTCACGATGTCAGCGACGCCAGACGTCATGCTGATGAAATGACCTTTCAGGCTACACACGACCCACTGACCGGACTGGTTAATCGGGGTGAGTTCGAGCGACGCATTCAAAAAGCGATTGATAACACTGGTGACCTTGGGAATCAGCATGCACTTGCCTACCTGGATCTGGACAAATTCAAGATCGTCAACGATACCTGCGGCCATGCTGCAGGCGATGAACTGCTAAAGCAAATCACCGGATTGTTAAGAGTCGTCCTGCGGGCCAACGACACACTGGCGCGACTGGGTGGGGATGAATTTGGTGTATTGCTTGAATCGTGCCCGCCCTATTTTGCGATTCAGGTAGCGGAAAATCTGCGCAGTATTATTGGTGATTTTCATTTTTCGTGGGAAGACCAGGTGTTTTCCATTGGTGTATCGATTGGATTGGTCAATTTTGGCGGGAATGATCCGCAACAGTTCGGCTGCGACGAATTATTGAGAACTGCCGATACAGCGTGTTATGCCGCAAAAGATTTGGGTCGCAACCGGATTCATATCTTCGAGCCCAATGATGAAGCGGTGAACAGGCGTTTTGGTGAAATTGACTGGTATTCAAAAATATGCAGTGCGATTGCAGGAAATCGACTGGTACTCTATTCGCAAAAGATCTTATCGATCAACGGATTTCATGCCTACCATGAGCACGTTGAATTCTTGGTCAGAATTGCTGCGAAGGACGGGACGATTGTGCCTCCGATGGCATTCATTCCAACGGCCGAACGTTATGGCCTGATGCCTGAAATCGACCGGAAAGTCGTCCAGATGGCGTTTAATTATATTTCCTGCCAGGAAAATGCTGCTACTTCATTGTTCAGCATTAATTTATCTGGAGCGACCTTAAATGATGAAAGAGCGCTTCAGTATATTTTTGACCAAATGGCAACCAGCGCCATTCCACCGGAATGTATCTGTTTTGAAATTACAGAAACTGCAGCCATTACCAACTTGCTCAATGCCAGAGCATTTATAGTCACGTTGCGCAAAAAGGGCTGTAAATTTGCCCTGGATGATTTCGGTAGCGGCATGTCGTCGTTCGCTTACCTTAAACATCTTCCGATTGATTTTTTGAAAATTGATGGTGCATTTGTAAAGGATATTGTTAGAGATTCTATCGACGCTGCCATGGTTGAATCCATCAACAACATCGGGCATGTCATGGGTCTGAAGACGATCGCTGAGTTTGTCGAAAACGACGCCATTCTGGAGAAATTACAGCTCATGGGGGTAGATTATGTGCAAGGATTTGGCATTGGACGCCCCGAACCCCTGGTGATTAAACCCCAACCTAAATAGGTATACCTTTCGCTGATCACGGATGGGTTAAATCGATGAAGAGTGAACAATATACATCTTCGAGCATTTCACCATATGTAACTGGCGAATCAGATAATGGCATTGCAGTTGATATCATCCGAGCGGCCCTGGCATTTAAAGGATATAGCGCATCGACCGGTTGAATCCGCCGCACTGACCGGTCGGTCAGGCAGCGATAAAAAGATCGAATTATTTTAAAATTATTCGATAAAACCAAACGTGACAATCTCGGCGAAAGTCATCGAATCGTGCGATGAATCACAAAGCGCGTAAAGGCTCTGCGAACAGTCAAGCGCTGCCATGGGACCAATACGATGGCTGGAGTCGTAATTCCAGGCACCATTTAACCCAAACCCGTAATCAGATGTGAAACCGAAAACAGGCTGGCTTACCAGTTCCGAACTATTCGACGACCAGGTTATCCCAGGCGCGACGGACTGTGGTCCGTTGCCTTGGTAGTTCACTGCGGGAAAGGAAAGGGTGGTGCCCCCAACGATGGAGGTTACTTCTGACGCATTCGCAGCTGCGGTGGTGACCAGCATCGCAGCGGCAAGCATGATTTTGGTTTGCATGATCAGACACTCCGGTTAATTTGGGTTCTGGCTTCAATTCCGCAGCCGGGCGAGCCATTCGTCCGGCAAAAATAGAAAAGCAAAAAATATACCGAGTGGATAAATATTTTTTATAATCAACGACATGCACACCAGTGGTGTTGATCTCACTGGGCAAGTTGTAAATTTTCCCGACAGTCCCGCTTTGAGGAAAACAGGCGCCAGGAACCTGGGCTCAATTTGATTTCAAGGGCTTGGTTGCGACAAATTCGTGGACCTCCCCCACGCCATCACTCAATCCCGGACAGGTGTTGCGCCAGCGCTTCCAGCGGCAACGAGTTCTGCGCAAGGTACAGTCTTTTAAATTGCGTAATCAGGTTTTGCATCTGCTTCCTCGAATACCGACCGAGTCGGTGTTTGGCGTGGTTAATCACTGTGCAGCACGTCAATCAGGTGGACTTTTCACCGCAAACAATGCTGTTTGACGACGGCCGTTGTAGTTTTAATTGCAGGCTTTGCGTGGAAAGTTGCTTATTTAAAAGTTCTAATCTATTGTCTCATACTTGTATCTGCCCGCGAATTCACCCAGGAGCCGCCCAATGAACACCGACCATCAATCCAGCTCCGAAGGCGAAGCCCACACAGATTTTCTGACTGACCTGCGCACCCTGACTTTTGCCGATCCGTTCCGCTGGCTCTCACTGGGCGCACGTGATTTTATGCGCGCGCCCGCCATCGGCCTTTTTTTTGGCGCCTGTTTTGTCGCAATGGGCTGGGCGCTGCTGACCATGTTCCGCAATGCGCCCGCCTACGTGCTGGGACTTTCGGCCGGCTTCCTGCTGGTCGGGCCGTTTGTCTGCATGGGACTGTATTACGTCAGTGACAAACTCGAGCGCGGTGAGCAGCCGCATCTGGTCGAAGCAGCACTGGTTTGGCGCCACAAACTCGACACCATGGCGATTTTCGGGATCGTGCTGCTGGTGCTGGAGATGCTCTGGGCGCGCGCTTCACTGGTGGTGTTTGCGTTGTCGTTCGAAGGCCCCATGCCGGATTTCGCCGGCACCCTGATCGGCCTGCTGGACCCGCGCAATATCGAATTCATTATCGGCTGGATGGTTCTGTGCAGCGTGTTTGGCGCCATCATTTTTTCAGTCAGTGTGGTCAGCATTCCCATGATTCTTGATTGCCGTACCGACGCGATAACAGCGGGACTGACCAGCATTCGATTGCTGCTGACCCAAACCGGCGTGATGGTCGTGTGGGCCTTGATCATTGCGGTGCTGGTTGCGCTGGCGATGTTGCCGGGATTCGCAGGCCTGCTGGTGGTCGGCCCCATACTCGGCCATGCTTCGTGGCACGCCTACCGTGCTGCAGTCGACACGCCGGCTGCGGCACGTACGCGCTGATATTTGGGAATCTGACATTACAGGAGAAAGTTCCGGCTTTCATACCCGAACACCGAACCCGAAATATTTGTGTCGGCTTGGCGAACCTGAGCCCATCGTGTTAACCACATCTGGACTTTGTTACGAGGGCACAAATATCGCCGGTGTCAGTCCCAATTTCTTAGACCGACGCGCAAATTTTTTGTCGTCAAATGACGCGATGGAGTCGCAATTCTTGTAACTGGCGTGATGCAGTGCATCCGCGAAATCTATCCCGGCCTCGCAAATTGACAGCGCGCGCTCGACAATCTCCCGGTCTTCAATCATGACATTTGCAAGGCTCAGCAGATGTCGCAGCACCGAGCGACATTGCGCCTCCGAAAACCCATAGTAGCCACGCATTACCCATTCCAGCTCAAGAATTACCGACTTGCATACCATCAAAGGACGACCAGATTCAATGATCTGGCGCGAGGCCTTTTGTTGATGGGTCGCCTCTGCGTCTGCTGCATCATCGACGTAATAGCGGGCCAGGACATTGATATCAAGCCCGATCATCTCTTGATCACTCTGGCCGGATCCAGATCAACTGGCACAGCAGGCAACGAACTCTTCAGCATACCGAATCCGCTTTCTGCAACGTCGCCTGGTGATGTCTTGACTCGCATTTCGACATGATCACCGACCAATTGGAACTCAATGCGCGTGCCTTTCCGGATTCCCAGCTGCTGGCGCACATCTTTAGGGATTGTTACCTGCCCTTTGCTGGTTACTGAAGTAAATTCCATATCATCCTCCAATGTAATACCAAGTAATACTAGCACGCACAACACAGCGCGGCAACGCTCGCAGATGCTCAATGACCGCCTAGGTTTTTACAATCGCATCAGCTACAATCCGTGCATCCTGAATAGACAGAGCTGACATGTTCTCACTTGATCCCGATAGTTCGCTTCCGCTGGTAGTACAGATCGTTGAAAAAATGAAGGCGTTAATCGAACAGCAAAAACTGCGCGCCGGCAGCAAGGTTCCTTCAATCCGGCAATTTGCCGACCTGCAGAAAGTCAGTTCCTCCACCGTCGTTGAAGCCTACGACCGGTTGGTTGCGGAAGGGTTTCTGGTACCACGACAAAGTTCCGGATTTTTCGTTCGCAATGTGCCACGCAGCCTGTATCGCGAACCACAGCAGTCGCTGCGCAATATTCGCTTTGACCCGCTCTGGTTTGTGCGCAAAGTCTGGGAAGATGCCAGTGCCGACCATACTCCCGGCTATGGCTGGGTCCCGGACCACTGGGTTGATGAAGAAATCCTGCGCCGCAGCATGCGCAGTCTGGCCGGCAAGCCCGCCTTGCATGGCAGTGGCTACGGACTGCCGAAAGGGTTGGGCAAACTGCGCCTGAAAATAGCCGACTGGCTGGCGGAACGGGAAATTGCGGCGGCGCCCGATCAGATCCTGATGACCACCGGCGCCAGTCACGCCCTGGAACTGGTTTCACAATATCTGCTGCGACCCGGCGACACGGTGCTGGTCGATGAACCCGGGTACAGTGTGAGCATGTCAAACCTGCGCGCACGCGGCGCAAAACTGATCGGCGTACCCTGGGCACCAACCGGACCCGATCTGGCAGCACTGGAACAACTTGCAGACCAGCACCGGCCACGCGCTTTCTTTACCAATCCGCGCCTGCATAATCCAACCGGCGCCAGTTACAGCGCCAATACCGGCCACCGCGTCTTGCAGCTGGCCGACCGGTTTGACTTTATCATCGTCGAAGATGACGTGTGCGCCGATCTCGATACCCAGGCGCGCCGCAGTCTGGCCTGCCTGGATCAGCTGCGCCGTGTCATTTACATCAACAGCTTTTCAAAATCCATCTCGCCGCGCCTGCGGGTCGGGTTCATCGCAGCCGATCCGGATGCGATTGAAGATCTGACTCAGATCAAAATGATGACCGGCCTGACTTCCTCCGAAGTCACCGAGAGCCTGACTCTGGAAATTCTCAACGAAGGGCGCTATCGCAAGCAAATCAAGTCTCTCAATGAACGACTCACCCAGGCGCAGGAACAGGTCGGCAACCGGTTGGTGCAGGCCGGACTGGAACTGTTTACCGATCCGTTTGCAGGACTGTTCATCTGGGCACGCCATAAAGATTATGAAGATTCGTCGGTGTTATGTAATGCCGCACTCGAAAAAAACATACTGCTCGCACCCGGTCACCTGTTCATGACCGATGGCCGCGCTTCGGCCTGGATGCGCTTTAACGTCGGGTTTTCTGACGAACCGGACCTGTTTGAATTCATCCGCCGACAAAGTAACCAATGAGCAGGGGTCTGACAGACCCCTATGCCATCGTATACGCAGTTTTGACCGTTGTGAAAAATTCGGCCGCATAAGTGCCCTGCTCCCTCGACCCATAACTGGAGCCCTTGCGACCGCCAAACGGAACATGGTAATCCACCCCGGCAGTCGGCACATTAACCATGACCATACCCGATTCACTGTGGCGCCTGAAATGGGTTGCGTACTTCAGGGAGGTAGTACAGATTCCGGAGGACAGCCCGAACTCCGAATCATTGGCCATTGCCAGCGCCTCTTCATAATCGTTGGCCGGAATGACACAGGCAACCGGGCCGAAAATTTCATGACGCGCAATAATCATCTGGTTGGTCGCATCGGCAAACAATGCCGGCGTCAGATAAAAACCTTTGGTGTCACGCGACACCTGTTTGCCGCCAGTCACCAGTCTGGCCCCTTCCTGCTGTCCGACCTTGATGTAGTCCAGATCCTGATTTAACTGCGCCAGATCAACCACCGGGCCGATATCGGTACCGACTTTTAAGGCGTCGTCAACCCGCAGCAATGACATGCGGCGGGTAACGGCGTCGATAAACCGGTTATAAATACCTTTTTGCACAATAATGCGGCTGGCCGCAGTGCAGCGCTGGCCAGTGGAATAAAAGGCCGACTGCACCGCACAGTTGACCGCCACATCCAGATCGGCGTCGTCAAGTACCAGCATCGGATTTTTGCCACCCATTTCAATCTGCGCCTTGGCCATGCGCGCTGCCGTGGCAGTGAGAACGGTTTTTCCGGTCCCAACCGAGCCGGTAAAGGTAATCGCATTCACCAGTTTGCTGTCGAGCATGGCCTGGCCAACCACGCTGCCACGTCCCATGACCAGATTGAACACGCCGGGCGGCAACCCGGACCTGCTGATAATTTCAGTCAGGGCCCATGCCGACCCTGGCACCAGATCAGCCGGTTTGAACACCACCGTATTGCCGTAAGCCAGTGCCGGAGCTATTTTCCAGGCCGGAATCGCCATGGGGAAATTCCAGGGCGTGATGATGCCGATGACACCCACCGGTTCGCGCGTGACCTCGACATCCACGCCGGAACGAATCGACGCAATCCGCTCACCGCGCTGGCGCAGCACTTCAGCGGCGTAAAATTTGAAGATCTGCGCAGCGCGGGTCACTTCACCTGTACCTTCGGCCAACGTCTTGCCTTCTTCGCGGGACAGCAACCGGCCCAGCTCTTCTTTTCTGGCCAGCAGTTCGGTGCCAATCCGCTCCAGCATTTCCGAGCGCAGCTGCACATTTCCAAGCGCCCAGTCAGGAAACGCACCATGCGCAGCGGCAATCGCAGCCTCCGTTTGAGCATGGTCGGCCTGCGCATATTCGCCGACGATGTCATCCGTGTTGGATGGATTGATATTGCGTTTGGCTGCAGCAGCGCTGACAAATTTACCGTCAATAAAATTTTGATTCATAACCCGCTTTCAGATCAGACCCACAAAAATTCGGCAGACGTTCAACGATCAGCCTGAAACGCCTGAATGCCAGTCTGTGCACGTCCAAGTATGAGCGCATGGATGTCGTTGGTACCCTCGTAGGTATTGACCACTTCCAGATTCACCATGTGACGGATCACGCCAAATTCATCCGAAATGCCGTTACCACCCAACATGTCTCTGGCTACCCGCGCGATATCGAGCGCTTTGGTGCAGGAATTACGTTTCATCATGGAGGTAATTTCAACCGAGGCCGTGCCTTCGTCTTTCATGCGCCCCAAACGCAGGCAACCCTGCAGTGCCAGTGTGATGTCGGTCTGCATGTTGGCCAGCTTTAACTGGATGAGCTGGTTGGCCGCCAGCGGACGTCCGAACTGTTTGCGGTCCAGCACATATTGCCGGGCAATGTGCCAGCAGTCTTCCGCCGCACCCAGCGCACCCCATGAGATACCGTAACGCGCCGAATCCAGACAGGTAAACGGCCCCTTCAGACCGCGCACTTCGGGAAAGGCATTTTCTTCCGGGCAGAACACTTCATCCATCACGATTTCACCGGTGATGGAAGTGCGCAGGCCGACCTTGCCATGGATGGCCGGAGCAGACAGTCCCTTCCAGCCGGCTTCAAGCACGAAACCGCGAATTGCACCTTCATCGTCCTTGGCCCACACCACAAACACATCGGCGATCGGAGCGTTGGTAATCCACATTTTTGCACCGGACAGCTTGTAGCCGCCCTCCACCTTGCGCGCGCGCGTGACCATGCTGCCCGGATCGGATCCGTGATTCGGCTCGGTCAGGCCAAAGCAGCCGATCAGTTCGCCGGTAACCAGGCGCGGCAGATATTTCTGCTTCTGCTCTTCACTGGCGAATTTATAGATCGGCCACATTACCAGCGAGGACTGCACGCTCATCATGGACCGAAAGCCCGAATCAACCCGTTCGACTTCACGCGCGATGAGGCCATAGCTGACATAGTTCAAGCCGGAGCCACCATATTCGGCCGGGATCATGGCGCCGAGCAGACCCAGTTCACCCATTTCCCTGAAAATATGCTGATCAGTCACTTCATGCCGGAACGATTCCAGCACGCGCGGTGCCAGTTTGTCCTGAGCGTAGCGATACGCTGATTCGCGCACCATGTTTTCTTCGTCAGTCAGTTGTGCTGCTAACAGCAGCGGGTCGTCCCAGTTGAATTTATTTTTCATGTTTGCCTTGGTAGTTTGAATTTTTGTTGCGAGTTAAGCGGCGACCTGTTGTGCAACCAGATCTGCCATGACTGTGCCAATAATTTCCAGCCCTTCCTGCAACACAGGGTATGGAATCGTCAGTGGTGTCATGATGCGCAGTACGTTGCCGTAGATACCACAGGTCAGCAGCAGCAAGCCGCGTTGAGCAGCTTCGGTCTTGAGCGCATTGGCAATTTCCGGTGCCGGTCTGGATTTGTCGCCATCATGAAAAAATTCGATGGCCGTCATGGCACCCAGTCCGCGCACATCGCCGATGCAATTAAACCGCTCGGACAGTGCACCAAAATAAGATCGCAGCTGCTCGCCGATGATCAGACTGCGTTCACACAGATTTTCATCCCGCACAATATCCAGTACTGCCAGCGCAGCAGTGCAGGCCAGCGGGTGGCCCGCATAGGTGCTGCCCAGCGCACCGGGCTTGCAAAAATCCAGCACGTCGGCGCGACCGACCACTGCCGATATCGGCATGCCGCCACCGAGTCCCTTTGCCATGGTCGTCAAATCCGGAACCACGCCAAAATGTTCCATCGCAAAGATTTTCCCGGTACGGGCCACACCAGTCTGGATTTCATCGGCCACCATTAAAATGCCATGCCGGTCACACAAGGCGCGCAGACGCCGAAAAAAATCTCCTGAACCTGGTATGAAGCCGCCCTCACCCTGGACTGGCTCAACAAAAATCGCCGCAACCCGGTTGGGGTCGACATCGTTTTTAAACAGTTTTTCAATACCGCCGATCGCATCATCGACGCTGATGCCATGCACATCTGAAGGGTATGGCGCGTGATACACCTCGCCTGGCATCGGTCCAAATCCGGTTTTATAGGGATCGACCTTGCCGGTCAATGCCAGTGCGAACATGGTTCTGCCGTGGAAGGCGCCATTGAACGAAATAATTGCGGAGCGGTTGGTAAAGGCGCGCGCCAGTTTGATGGCGTTTTCGATGGCTTCGGCACCGGTCGACATAAAGAAGGCTTTTTTCGGGAAGCTGCCTGGCGCCAGTTGCGCGACCCGTTCGGCCAGCTCCACATACGATTCATAGGCCATCACCTGAAAACAGGTATGGCTGAAATTGGGTAGTTGGTTGCTGATCGCTTCGAGCACTCTGGGATGACCATGCCCGGTATTCAATACCGCAATCCCGGCGCAAAAATCGATATAACGCTTTCCCTCGACGTCCCAGATTTCACTGTTCAACGCCCTGGCGGCGAACAGCGCATGCGCATTGCCGATTGCGCGTGGTATTGCTTTGGTTCTTCTGGCCATTAAATCTGCATTGCTTTGGGCCGGACTGGTCATTGCTTGCTCCATGAGTAAAGTTGAGATTGCCAAATGAGCGCCATTGTATTTTTTAATATCAGACAGCTCCATACACAACAGTCCAGAATGTTGAGCACACTGTGATGGTTGCAAAACCAGTACACCTGCCGGATCGATGCTGCTGACGCTTGCCCAAAAATGGATCACTCTGCCTGCTGCGAATTTGTAGCGCCCCAACCGCTTGCTGTATTTGCGCAGCGACCTGACCACACCAATCCGCCATTCCAATCCATAACCCCTTGAAAAGAATGGTTAATTACATTTGGCGAAATGTGGCACGTAAATTGCGGATGTTCTCACCAGCGAAGCAAGTCGCTCAATGCACCCGATTCTTAACGCAATTGATTTCAGGGAGATTTTTCATGGCGCGTGATCCTAAATACGACATTCTGTTTGAGCCCATCAAGATCGGGCCGAAGCTGTCCAGAAACCGGTTCTTCCAAAGTTCCCATTGCGCAGGCCCTGGCTCGGAACGGCCCGGTGCGCAGGCGCATTTGCGCGGCATGAAGGCCGAGGGCGGCTGGGGCGTGGTGTTTACGGAATACTGTTCCATTCATCCGGAAGCCGATGAATATCCCTACACATCGGCGCGCATCTGGGATCAGGGCGACGTGGCCAATCTGGGTTATATGTGTGACGTGGCCCACAAACACGGCGCGCTGGCCGGCATTCAGTTGTGGTACAGCGGCGGCCATGCACCGTGCCTCGAGTCGCGCGAAATCGGGCGCTCGCCCAGCCAGTTCGTGTCCACCATGTTTGCCACCCGCAATGTGTATGGCTCAGAAATGGATCACTCTGACATTCAGGCTGTCATCAATATGTATATCGAAGCGGGCAAACGCGCCGAACAGGCCGGCTTCGACCTGCTGGAAGTGTCGGCCGGCGACGATACAGTGCCAATTCAGTTTCTCGAGCCACGCTACAATTTTCGTACTGACAAATACGGTGGCTCGTTTGAAAACCGTGCGCGTTTCATTCTTGAAGTGCTGACCGGACTCAAACGCAATCTGGGTGATCGCTGCGCCATCACCACCCGTTTTGAAATGGATACCCTGCACGGACCGGAAGGCGTGGAAGCCAGTGAAGACGGCCTGCGCCTGCTGGAACTGTTTCGCAAGGAAGGGGTGGTCGATCTGGTAGCGCTCAAAATTGGCGACTACGCTGAGTGGGGCGAAGATGCCGGTTCATCGCGCTTCCGCAAATCGGGCTGGATGACGCCGTTCATTGTGCAGGGCAAGTCTGCGCTCGGACCGGATATTCCGGTAGTCGGCAACGGACGCTTCACCAGCCCGGACGACATGGTCGCCATGATCAATAAAGGCGTGGTCGACATCATCGGCGCGGCGCGGCCCTCGATTGCCGAGCCGTTCCTGCCCAACAAAATCAACGAAGGTCGGCTGGAAGACATTCGTGAATGCATAGGCTGCAATATCTGTGTCTCCAAATTCAATCAGGCCGGACAGATCATGTGCACCCAGAACCAGACCATCGGCGAAGAATACCGGCGCGGCTGGCATCCGGAAAAATTCGAAAAAACCAAAAGTACCGATTCGGTTCTGGTGGTAGGCGGCGGACCGGCTGGCATGGAATGCGCGCGCATCCTCGGTGAACGCGGCTACGACGTGCACCTGCGCGAAGCCGACAGTGAACTGGGCGGACACTGGAAATGGGTCACCAAACTGCCGCGCTTGAATGAGTGGAGCCGCGTCATCACCTACCGCCAGATTCAGCTCAACAAACTGAAAAATGTTGAAGTTCATCTGGGCGTGGGCAAAATGAGCGCCGACGAGGTGCTGCAATATGGCGCGGACCGGGTCGTGATTGCTACCGGCTCTTCGTGGCGCGGCGATGGCATCGGACCCGGTACCGGACCGATACCGGGCGCCGATGACTCTCTGCCCTACGTGCTCACGCCCGCCCAGATCGTGGCCGGCAAGCCGGTACCCGGCAAACGGGTGCTGGTACTGGATGCCGAAGGACATTTTGTCGGCATTTCACTGACCGAACTGATGATTGAACAGGGCAAGGAAGTCACCTATGTCTGTGATGCCTCGGAAGTGGCCGAATACAGTGCCTTCACGCTCGAGCTGCCCAACAACAAACGGCTGCTGTTTGCCAAGGGAGTCAAGACCTATCGCAATCACTGGATCTCCAAAATCGAACCGGGCAAAGTTACCTTGAGTTATGCCTACAAGTTCGGTCCAGAGTTGCTCGGTCCGAGTCCCGGCAGTGTGCCACGCCAGGATAATGGCGGCGACTTTGAGCTCGAGATCGACGCCGTCATTCTGGTGACATCACGCAGCTCCGAAGATGCACTCTGGAAAGAGCTCAAGGCCCGCAAGTCCGAATGGAGCGGCAACGATATCAAGGACATTTATCGCATTGGTGACTGCAAGGCGCCGATGCAGGCCAATCAGGCGATGTGGGAAGGACACCGGCTGGCACGCGAATTTGACAGCCCCCACCCTGCCTATCCGTTGCCATGGATACGCGAGCGTCAGTTGTGGGGTTCAGACACCGTGCCACGACTTGGCGATGTGCGCATCAAGGTCGAGCCTGACTGACAGGAGTGTTGTCAACACGTGGCCACGGGCCTGCGCTCATGGTCACGCCTGTACTGTTTACTTCACCTGCATAAAAAATGGAAACTAGAGCACTGTTCTGGGGCTTATCCTCTCTGCAAGTACTGATATTTTACGGGGTCGCCTTTACCGTCATCGCCGGATTCATCTGGGGCTGCTGGCGTGCCGTGGCCAAGTATCGGCGCGGCCAGCCCTCCCCTGTGCGGCTGGATTTGTGGGCCGGATTCAAACGCATGCTGCTCGACATGCTCAGCCACCGTACCGTGCGCCGCCGTGACCGGATCGCCGGCGCAGCGCACATGGCGATTTTCTATGGCTTTGCGGTGCTGTTGCTTGGCACATCGATTATCACCCTGCAGCACGACATTCTGGAACCACTGTTCGGGATCGTTTTTTGGCGCGGCACGTTCTTTCTGCTGTTTAGCCTCACGCTCGACATCGCCGGTGTACTGGTGTTGTGCGGCGTGGTCACCATGATCTTCAGACGGGCTTTTTTTCACCTGCCCAAATTATCCTATCTGCGCAGCTATGCAGGTGAAACCGCGCTGCGTCCTGCTGCACAGATGTGGCAGCGCGAAGACTGGATTTTTCTGAGCGCACTGCTGGTCATCATCGTGACCGGATTCATACAGGAAGGTACGCGCCACGCGCTGGAACATCCGGCCTGGGGCCAGTGGGAACCGGCAGGCGCGGCATTTGGCGCGCTGTTGTCACAACTGGGTCTGTCGGAACGCAATGTTTCCAGCCTGCGTTCGGTCAACTGGTGGTTGCATGGCTGTGCGGCACTGAGCTTTATCGTTGCCGTGCCCTGGTACAAGGCCAAACATATTTTCGCTGCCATCGGTGCGCTCAGCAACAGGGATCCACTGGTGCTGCGACGCCTGCCGGCGCTGCGGCCCGATGCGGTCCAGTCCGGGGTCAGTCAGATTCAAGACTTTTCCTGGAAGGACATGCTGGACTTCGACGCCTGCACCAAATGCGGCCGCTGTCATGAGGCCTGCCCGGCGCGTACTGCCGGTTATCCGCTGAGTCCGCGTGATCTGATCCTCGACCTGCGGGTGCACAATGACCAAACGCAGGCACAAGGCAGGCCGCCGGGCGCACCGGCACTGCTCGGTGCAGTAATCAGCGAAGCCGCGTTATGGTCGTGCCGCATGTGCGGCGCGTGCGTGGAAATTTGCCCGGTCGGGGTTGAACATCCGGTCAAAATTGTCCAGATGCGCCGCGCCCTGATCGAACAGGATCGCATTGATCCGCTGCTCAAAACAGTACTGAATACGATTGCGGTGTCGGGCAACAGCTTCGGTGAAGCTGCGCGGGTGCGCGGTTCATGGACCGGCGCGCTGGAATTCCGCATCAAGGATATCCGCCAGGAGCCAGCGCAATTCCTTTGGTTTGTCGGCGATCAGGCCTCGTTTGATCCGCGCAATCAGAAGGTGACCAGAACCGTGGCACGTCTTTTCAAAGCCGCCGGACTTGACTTCGGACTGTTGTATGAAGCCGAAAAAACCGCCGGCAACGATGTGCGCCGGATCGGTGAAGAAGGCCTGTTTGAATCGTTGGTTGAGCACAATCTCGGGCAAATGGCCAACGCCAGAGAATTCAGACGTATCGTCACCACCGACCCGCATACGCTCAATACTTTGCGCAATGAATATCCGGTCTATGGCGACATCGCGCCGGTGTCGCATTACACCGAATTGTTGTGCGAGTTGATCGACACGGGTGCGCTCAAGGTCACCAGGCCACTCGGCTTGCGGGTGACCTATCACGACCCGTGCCATCTCGGACGTCTGAACAAAGTCTATGACGCGCCGCGCCGGCTGCTGGAACTGATCGGCTGCACGCTGGTCGAAATGCCCAGAAATCGCGACAACTCGTTTTGCTGCGGCGCCGGTGGTGGCAGGATCTGGATACCCGACAACCCCGGCACCCAAAAGCCTTCTGAACTTCGCATCCGGGAAGCCGCCGAGCTGTATGGAATCGATGTATTTGTCACCAGTTGCCCCAAGGACCTGACCATGTTTGAAGATGCCCGAAAAACCGCCGGTGTGGAACAGGCTTTTGTCGTTGAAGACATTGCCGACCTGGTCGCCCAGGCGATTGAACTCAATTCCATTTCACTGCGCGATGTGCCGGACCTGGCGCAACGAATCACCCAGGCCATTGCGGACCGGGTAGCCGCCGCAGTGTCTGAAAAAATTGATGAATTAATAGTCAGCCGGCTTGGGCAATCCAGTGCGCCGCTGGCACCCGAGCCGGCAATTGCCGCGCCAGAGCGCGCTGACACTGCCTGCCGCACCGAACCCGCCGGTCCGGTCAAACAATGGCGGGCCCAGGCTGTGAGTGCAGCGCCACTTGCCGAATATGAAAAACCGGAAAAAGCCGGGGTGCGGATTCTGGTGCTGGTCAAACAGGTCGGCAGGCTGGGCAATGAGTTTCAGTTTTCCGAAGCAGCAAAGTCAGTTTTGCCGGAGTACCTGGAATATCAGCTCAACGAGTGGGATGACACGGCGCTTGAACAGGCGCTGCGCCTGACTGAACAGAACGGCGGCGGTGAAGTGGTGGTGGCCAGCGTCGGACCGGCAACAGCCGACGAAACCCTGCGCAAGGCGCTGGCCAAGGGCGCACACCGCGCCGTGCGGGTCTGGGATGACAGCCTGCAGGACGCCGATGTGATTACGGTTGCGCGGGTGCTGGCCGGCATTGCCCTGCAGGAGCAGCCCGATCTGATCATCGCCGGCGCGCAGTCGGCCGATTTTGCCAACGGCGCCACCGGTGCGGCGCTGGCCAAAATGCTGAACCTGCCCTGTGCTGCGCTGGTGGTGGCCACCGAATGGGACGGCGGCAAGCTGATTCAGCTCACGCGGGAACTCGAAGGCGGTCTGCAGCACAGAATAGCCATGCAGGTGCCGGCGCTGATCACGATGCAGACCGGCGCAAATACGCCACGCTATGCGTCGATGCGCATGATCAAGCAGGCCAGGGAAAAACCGCTAGTGGCGCTGGCAGCCGGCCCGGATCTCAATGACAGCGCCGCTGCCAGTCTGTATCGCATGGCAGTACCACCAGCCACCCGGGCCCAGATGCTGGAAGGGTCGAGCGCCGAGGTGGCCGAAGCAGTCATGCAGCTGATACGCAGCAAAACCGGGAGTCAGAAATGAGTGGAATTCTTGTCATCGCCGAACATACGCGCGGCGTGCCGGCTGATCTGAACGCAGAGATGAGCGGCGCGGCGTCCCAGTTGCAACAACAGTTCGGCGGGTCGGTGCGCTTCCTGATAGTCGGGTCCGATGCCGCCGAATTGGCCCCTGCGCTCGCTTTGCCCGGTGTTGACGAAATTCTGGTCGCGCACACCGCCAATGCACACTTTGATGCCGCCATTACCGAGCAGGCGGCCTTTCAGGCAGCGCTGCAGTATGAACCCGACACCATCCTGATCGCCCATTCCGCCTCCGGCATGGCGTATGCATCCGCACTGGCCGTGCATCTGGGCAGCGGTTTTGCTGCCGACGTGTTTGCGCTGGATCGTGCCGAACAGGGCCTGCGCGCGACGCGCTCCGGGTACGGCTCCAAGGTCAATATCGAGCTGGATTTTCCGGATAAACCGGTGGTGGTACTGACCATCCGCAGTGGCGCATTCAAGTCGGCCAAAGGCGCTGGCACTGCGCAGTGCACGCCGTTTATGGTTGACAGCAGCGCAACCGTTGGCTGTTATCAGCATATCGAATTCATCGAACCTGCCGCTGCCGGCGTCGATATTGGCAAAGCCGACTTTATCCTGTCAATTGGGCGCGGCATTCAGGATGAAAAAAATATTCCGCGCTTTGCTGCGCTGGCCGACAAACTGGGCGCAACATTGGGCTGTTCGCGTCCGGTGGCCGATTCAGGCTGGCTGCACAAAGGGCATCAGGTCGGGCTGACCGGTAAAGTTGCAATCAATTGCAAACTCTACCTTGCGCTGGGCATATCCGGCGCGGTGCAGCATTTGCACGGCATGAAACATGTCGATACCATCGTGGCCATCAATATCGACAGCAACGCGCCGATATTCAATGTCGCCACGCTCGGCAGCACCGTTGACCTGTTTGAATTTACCGAAGCACTTGAGAAACTGGTTTGATTGGGCAGTTTCACAACTGCTTTTATTGTGGCGCAATACTTGCTTATTGATTTTGGAGTGATATCACAAATACGACGTGCAGCATATTCGATTGCTAACAGGAGAGGGAACTGAAATGAAAACAGAGACAAACAAGGCAGCCAAACTGCTGGCCGGAATGATCATGGCAGGTGTATGCTGCGCATCCGGTGCCGAACCGGCAGTGCTGACCGGAGGCTGGTCGGCCGATTTTTCGCGCCCGATGATGGAAAGCGCAGTAAAAAGCACAACGGTTTTTCAGTTTGAGGGCAGTTATAAACTGGTACTGCAAAACAAAGAGGCTACCTATCTGTTAGTGTCGTGCGTCGGCATGGAAGCCGCCACCAAAATCAGCGACAAAGAAACGCTGACCAAAGGCAGCGGCCGCTGTGAACTGGCCGACCAACAGGGTGAAAAATTACTGGCGCGCATGGATACGGCCTTTGACGGATTCACGCTGACTATTGATGGCGGCACCGGCAAATGGGCCAAGGCGCGTGGCAGCATCGTCTCCAAAGAAACCTTTACCCTGGAATCAGAAAAACTGCTGCGCGGTTTTTCTGATGCCAAGGGTGATCTTCAATTGAACAATCCGTGATGACAATTCAAAACGCAGGCATGCGTCATTGTGACCAAACCAAAGGACCGAAAAAATGACAAGAGACATTTCAGCTGACCGGCACGCTGATACCGCGACTGCGGATGACGATTCAGAACAGTTGAAAGCACTGGGCTACTCGTCCAATTTTGATCGTTCAATGAGTGTGTGGGAAAATTTTTCGCTCGGCTTTACTTACCTCTCACCGGTGGTGGGGGTCTATACCGTATTTCAGTTCGCACTGAATGCGGGCGGACCACCGATGTTTTGGAGTTATCTGCTGGTGGGCATGGGACAGATGCTGGTGTGTCTGATTTTTGGTGAGGTGGTATCCGAGTTTCCGATCTCCGGCGGCCTGTATCCGTGGGCACGCCGTCTGGTTGGCAAACGCTGGGCCTGGATGGCAGGCTGGATCTATATCTGGGCCCTGTGCACCACCATTGCCGCAGTGGCGGTCGGCGGCGCTCCGTATCTGGCGCAATTGCTGGGCATACCGGTGACCCACAGCGGCGAAATCTGGATTGCGGTGGCCATGATCGCTGTGACGACCTTGCTGAATGTCAGTGGCACACGACTGCTGGTCAGAGTGGCGATGTTCGGATTCATCTGCGAGCTGCTCGGCGCGATTGCGGTGGGCGGCTATTTGCTGGTCGCTGAGCGTCATTTATCGTTTTCTGCTTTGTTCGATACCTTCGGTGCCAACGTCGATGGCAGTTATCTGCCCGCTTTTCTGGCTTCCAGTGTCGCGGCCATGTTTGCCTATTATGGTTTTGAAGCCTGCGGTGACGTGGCAGAAGAAACGCCCAATCCGAGTGTGGCCATTCCCAAGGCGATGCGTCTGACCATCTACATCGGCGGCGGTGCGGCAATGTTCGTGCTGCTGGCGCTGATACTGGCCGTGCCTGATATGGCTGCCGTCATATCCGGCAAGGATACCGATCCGGTGGCCACCGTGTTGCGTGCGGCCGTTGGCGAAGTTGGATTTCGGGCCGTAATTGCGATTGTGCTGGTGTCATTTTTCTCTTGCCTGCTCAGTCTGCAGGCCGCCGCAAGCCGCCTGCTGTTCTCGTACGCACGCGACAAAATGATTTTTGGCAGCGCACGCCTGAGCCGGCTGTCTCCCAACACCCATGTGCCGGTGGCTGCACTGCTGGTTGCCGGCCTGTTTCCGGCCGGAGTCGCCATTCTTGGCCTGTATCTGGAAAATGCCGTCAAAACCATTATTATTTTCGGCTCGGTGGGAATTTATCTGGCGTTCCAGATGATTGTGGTCGGCGCACTGATCGCGCGCTCCAAAGGCTGGGTGCCGGCCGGCAAATTCAGACTCGGCGCCTGGGCCTGGCCGGTCAATCTGGCGGCACTGGCCTATGGCGTATCCGCGATTGTCAACATGGTGTGGCCGCGTAGTCCGAATGACCCGTGGTATCTGAATTACGCCATGTTCATTTCCACCGGCATCGTCGTGGGAACCGGGTTGATTTATATGCTGATGTTCAAACCGTTTGAACGCGGCACCGCGCCTGCCGGTGACGCGCACCTGCTGGCGGCACGCAGAAAACAGCTGAGCAAAGACTGACCCTGCTCAGTCGCTTCGGACCGGAATGAATCTATTCCGGTCCCTTATTCCGCTCCCTTATTTTGGTCCCTTATTTTGGTCCACTACCTGGCGTAGTCGGCAAGCCGTCATCATACTGAGCCAGCCATGCCACCATGATGTCGTAATACAGCGCGAATCCTTTATAGTCTTTATGCGCCGGATTCAGATCTCTGAGCACCCGGTGCAAACGCCGCCCCCATTTGGGCACCGTCACCAGTTCTTCCAGACTGGCAAAGTAAGTCCGCACCGGAAAAACGATCGCATTGCTTCTGGGCAGTCGGTGCAAGGGTTGATGCTCCACCCGCAGAAACACTTTTTTGCCGACATTTTGCGCTGTGACCGCGGTGCGATCCGGAGCCCATTCAGCCAGTGATTCAGCCGAGGTTTCAAAACGCGGATTGACGGTAAAGGTCCAGTTCAGACGCCGCACCGGATGTCCGACCCGCATGCGTTTTAAAAATTTCAGTGCCCGATCCAATACACCCATTTCGGTGATGCGCGGTACCGGTCCATGCCATTCACTCCAGGTCATGCCGACGTTAAAGCGCACTGAATAGTCGGCACGCTCGGTGGCCATGCCGGCACTCCAGATCAGCGTGTCATCCCGGTCGTCCACAATAACCCAGTCACCCTGCGCCTGGCGGGTAATGTATTCAAGCGGTTCGTATGGCAGGGTTGCCACATCGCCAAAAGTGAAGATATCGCATATATCGAGCAGCCGGTTCGACCAGGTCCACTGGTTGCCCTGGATATCCAGCGAAAAATACTGCGGATAATCGGCAACGTAGGACTGCATGATCAATTCCAGCAAATCCCACTGGGCCTGCATGATGTATGGCAGGGCAATGTAATGTTTGTCGTGATCTTTTTCCAGAGCCAGGGCGCGTTCCCGGCATTCGCCGATGTAATGCTCATCAACGTCAAAGTTGGCAGAATAGATACCGTCACCGCTTGGCACATGCGGCTCCAGATTCATTGAATAATCGTAGTTGTCTTCAAAAAAAGGAAACGGAAAGCGCGCCAGCGCTGCGGATGAATTGCGGAAGGTGTAATCGCCGCGAAACGTTTCGGCCGGTTTGAATTGAATTGATACGGACATGAATTTTTCCTTTAAAGGTCAAGCACCAGTCGGGTACAGTTTGCGCGCGACACACACGGCATGATTTTCTGTTTGCTGCTTTTCTGATGCTCGGACAGCCAGATATCGTTGTGGATCAGCTCGCCGTCAAGCTCAAGCACGGTCGTTTCACAATGACCGCAGGCACCACCCCGGCATAAATAGGGAACCTCAACACCACTGCCTTCGAGGGCTTCCAGCAGGCTGAGTTCCGGAGGCACATTGACCGTCAGGTTGCTGCGACTTAATCTGACATCAAACGCCGCACCGCTGTGCTGTTCGGTAAATTCTTCCCAGTGAATATGGCTTTCCGACCAGCCCAGCTCGCGCGCCACGGCGATTACGTCCACAATCATGGAAGCCGGTCCGCAAATGTAGACGTGCGATCCGAGCGGCTGCTGCGCCAGAATCTGTCTGAAATTGATGAGTCTGTTGATGCTGTTGAAATACAGCGTGGTTTTTACCAGTGGACCGGCGTCGAGATAATGCTGCATCGCGCCGTGATCCGGGCTCAGGGCCGTGTAGTGAATTTCATACGGAATCTGCCCGACCTGCAAATCTTTGGCCTGCGCAATGACCGGTGTAATACCAACGCCACCAGCGATAAAAATGTGTTTCAGCGCCAGTTTATTGAGTGGAAAATTGTTCACCGGCTGGGTAATTTTCAGCCTTGTGCCCACCTGTACTTCGTCGTGCATGGCGATCGAACCGCCCCTGCCCTGTTCGGCACGCCGCACACCGATCTGATAGCTGCTGGTGTCAAACGGCGAACTCATGAGCGAGTACGGATTGCGAAATATTTTCCCCCGCGACGGGATCAGCACCAGCACATGCGAACCGCCGGAAAAGCCCGGCAACGGCCGCCCGTCGCTGCGCTGCAGGGTAAACACTTTGATGAGCGGGGTAATCGATTCAATATCGCTGACGATGACGTCGATCGTGCCTGAATGACTGTTCATGTATCAAGATCCTCTGCAGGTGGCATCACGCCGGTTTGTTCAGCATCCGCCTTGACGCCCATGAAAGCCGCCAGCCGGCCTGAATAGTGATCCCGGACCACCAGATCCAGCTGGCAGCCGGGACAATTGAAGACGCGTTTGGTGACATTTTCGGTATAGGTATCGCAGTGCACGCACCACACGCGACGCACAAAAGTGCCATTGTCTTCACGCAGCACTTCGTCCGCATTCAGGCCGAACCGTGCTGCAACCTGCATGGCCGTACCGATGAAACTTTCCGACCCGGACAAATACAGTCGGGTGCCCATCGTACAGCTGGCCAGCACGTCGTTCAGATGGTCCACCAGCGCGGCATTGCTGCCGAATTCGCCCAGGTTCGCGATGCCGAGCTCCCGCAACTGCGCGGCATAATTTTTTCCCGAAAAGGATTCGTGCGAGTACAACACCCGTGTTTGGTCCGCTGACAGGTCCAGCTCGGACAACAGGCGCAACATGGCCTGACCGCCCCCACCCTGCCCTGCGACCACATGAAAACGACCTTCAGGGAACGGTGTCAGCCGGTCGTAGAGCGGACGACTTTTGATGCCGGTTATTAACATACTGTTTCGCCTCCAGATTGATGCGCAACGATTCTGCGTCGAATTCAAAACCAAAATTCAGATTTACCTCAAGCGAAATTCATGCCATGCAAAAATGCGCCAAATTACCCGTTTAAATGGCACTTGCGCCAGATCAATTGGCATTCTATGCTGCGCAATAGAATCAATATCCATTAATGAATCACTTTTTATGTTTTGGTAATACCAGCTCATACCCGTGGTGAGAAAGGAAACAGCGTGATACGAGATCTTCCGATGCCGGCCCTTGAGGTGGGCATGAATGGCCTGATCGTGGCTTGCAGCGATTACCTGCTGAAACTGACCGGATGGCAGCGCCATGATCTCGTTGGTGCGCCGGTGCGCGTCGTGCTGGACAGCGAAACCGACAGGCGCATTCAGACCTGGCTGGCGCAGCACAGTCCGGCTGCGCACGCCGCCGACGAGGTAGTTGGACTCAAGAGCATCAGCGGCGCAGAAATTGTGGTTTGCGCGCGCCTGTGCACTGTTGAGCGCGCCGGTCTGCCGGTGCTGTTTTTGGCGGGACTTGAAACTGGCGCGTCAGTCAATCTCATTCACGACCTGCGAGAAAAAGCTACGGTCCTGCAGGAATTTCTGGATGCATCAACGGAAGCGATCTGGTGTATTGAATTTACCGAACCGGTCGATCTGAGTCAGAACGAGATGGAAATTATCCGTCAGGTGTTTATCAATGAATGTCACTGGTCCATGTGCAATAAGGCCATGGCGCGTTTTTATGATATTCCCCCTGATGTGCGCATGGACGACATTCCTGTTTCCACCATTTTTCAGCGCAATGCGATGAACGAAACCTTTATTCGCAACCTGATTCAGAACAACTTCAATATTGACCGCATTCTGACCATTGATATCAAACTGAACGGTTCGGCCAAGTATGTGGAAAACAATGTCCGTTCGCACATAGAAAATAATTTTTTGCACCGACTGTGGGGTACGGTACACGACGTCACCGATTTCAAAGAGCAGCAACAACATCTGGCCTACTCGGAAGCCGTGATCCGCAACGTGCTCACAGCTCTGCCCGACGGGGTGCTGATCGTCAACCGCAAACGGGTCATCAAGGCGCTGAACCCGGCCGCACAACAGCTGCTGGGACTGACTTCCGAATCAATTCTGGAGCAGGATTTCAGCGAGTTTCTGCCATTTCCGCAACCTGAACTGAGCCGGATCTGGGCGAACGGCGAAACGCACCGCTGGACCAGCGAGTTGCAGCATCACAGCGGCATCGTCAGCCCCTGTGATGTGCGAGTCGCCCAGCTCGACTCCGAAGAAGAGAGTCAGTTCGTACTGGCGCTGCGGCCGGTCGCGGCCAAGTACCGCGGCCGCGTTGCGCGACCATCAATAAAGGTAAGCAAATGAAATTTTCCCAGATTGCCCGAATTGATTCGATCGAATGGACCCAGAGCGAATTTTTGAATTTCCTGCGCGACCCGCGCTGGGTGACAATGTGCGACCTGCTCAATGACGGCATTGTGCTGGTGGACCGGGCCGGCATTGTGCAGTACATGAATGCCGTTGCAGAAGGTATCAACGAACTCACGCGCGAGCAGTGCATCACCCGTCACCTGAGCGAGTTGCTCAATCAGTCCAGCGCCTATTGCGCCGGACTGCTGGAGGCTTTCGAAGCTGGCGCACGCATGAAAGAAACCGTGTTCGATGTCAACGGCCGGCGCATTGCCGTATCCGGACGGCCGATACGCGACAGCCGGGGCGTGATGAACTGCTTTTTTATCGTGCAACGCAATCTCGATTCCTTAACCCGACCCAGTCAGTCTGCTGAGTTTTCCGGCCTTGACAGCAGCAATGAGTATGCGCCTGGCACGACCGTCATTCCCAACTGGGAGGGCTCAGCGCGCATGCTGGCAACCGGTATCAAGGCCATGCAGCTGGGCATCCGCATTTTGTTGCTGGGCGAATCCGGCGTTGGCAAAACCGAATTTGCCAAATTGCTGCACCGGCGCGGCGGTACGGAAAATGGTCCGTTCGTGCATGTGAACTGTGCCAGCATTCCCGAGTCACTGTTCGAATCGGAAATGTTCGGCTATGAAAAAGGCTCCTTCACGGGTGCCAACACGCGCGGCAAAGCCGGCCTGATCGAATCAGCCGACGGCGGCACGCTGTTTCTGGACGAAATTGGCGAAACACCGCTGCAACTGCAGGCCAAGCTGTTGCAGGTACTGGAATTTGGCATGGTGCAGCGACTCGGTGCCACAGCGCCGCGCAAGGTGCATATCCACGTGATTGCGGCAACCAACCGGGATCTGCTCGAACTGGTCAGGCAGGGACGGTTTCGCCAGGATCTGTATTACCGGCTCTCGGTGGTGGCCCTGAAACTGCCGCCGCTGCGCAATCAGCCGGAACTGTTCGACCCGCTGATCAATCAGTTTCTCCAAAAAATAAATGCCCGGCGCGCCGCACCGCTCAGTATTGATCAGGAGTGCCGGCAGGCGATCAAACGCTATGGGTTCCCGGGCAATATTCGCGAAATGCAAAATCTGGTGGAATATCTGGCCGTGGTGTGCGACGACACCGCAACGGTTGCAGATTTGCCACCCGAGATGCAGGCCACTGATGAACACGGTTCGACTGAACCGCCGCTGCGCGGCCGGCTCACCCTGCAGCACAGTGATGAGGTCGCAGTGGCAGAGTCGCACAGTCAGGACGATGAACCTGCGCAGGTCGAGGATCTGAAAACCATGGTGCGCGACTTTGAATCGAAAATTATTGCTGATGCGATCAGACTGATGGGCAGCAAGCGCAAGGCCGCCAAGTTCCTGCAAACCGACATCGCCACCATCGTTCGCAAAAGCCGCCCCACGCTTGACTGACTGCTGATTGTTTGCTTCGCTTCGTAAGCGCATCATCGTTCTGACCAAATGATGTGAATCTTCAGCATATTTGCGCCGATCCCGGCCACCAGGAGCCAATAGGCCGGTTTTCAGTGCCTGTCACGGTGGCACGGTTTGTGCTGTTAGGTGTGTATTTTGAATTCACATCGACAGCATCAGGAGACAGGCAAATGAATACAGCAACAAAACCGGCAGACTGGCACGAGCGCGCGAAAAACCTCCAGGTGGAAACCCGGCTGTTTATCAACGGACAGTTTGTGGAGTCCGTTTCAGGTGAACATTTTCAGACCACCAGTCCGGTAACCGGCAAGGCCCAGTTCAATATGGCGCGCGGCAGCGCAGCCGATATCGATCGCGCCGTTCAGGCCGCCCGAGCATCCTTCAAAAGCGGGGTCTGGTCACGTCTGGCCCCCAGGGACCGTATGGACGTGCTGTACCGGCTGGCGCAAAAAATTGCCGAGCATGCTGACGAATTTGCCCTGCTCGACTGCCTCGATATGGGCAAACCGATATCTGAACTGATCAACGGCGATGTGCCCTTTTCCAGTCACACCTTTCAGTTTTTTGCCGAAGCCATCGACAAGATGGAAGGCGCAGTGACCAATACTGCCTCCAGTGCCCTGCACATGATCATGAGAGAACCAATCGGCGTGGTCGGCTGCATCACGCCATGGAACTTTCCTTTGATGATGGCGGCCTGGAAAACCGCTCCGGCGCTGGCAGCCGGAAATTCGGTGGTGTTGAAACCGGCGGAACAGTCGCCGAGCAGTGCCTTACTGCTGGCGCGTCTGTTTGCAGAAGTTGGCGGGCCACCCGGTGTGTTCAATGTGGTCAACGGTCTGGGTGAAGATGCCGGCAAGGCGCTGGCGTTGCATAACGATGTCGACAAAATTTCATTTACCGGCTCCACCGAGGTCGGCAAGTTGATGCTGATCTATGCAGGGCAATCGAATATGAAACGGGTAAGCACCGAATGCGGTGGCAAGAGTCCGCAAATTGTGTTCAGCGACGTGGAAGATATCGATACGGCGGTTCAGTATGCCGTCAATGGTATTTATGGAAATCAGGGCGAAGTCTGCAGCGCCGGCTCTAGAGTTCTGGTACAGCGCGACATTTATCCGGTCTTCCTGGAAAAATTTCTGGCCCTGGCACCGACCCGCTTCGCCACTGGTGACCCGCTGCTGGAATCAACCACCATGGGACCACTGGTTACACGCGAACAGCAAGCGCGCGTTGTGTCGTATATCGAGATTGGTAAAAACGAGGGCGCCAGACTTGTGATGGGCGGCACCACCAAGGCAGGCAGCGAGGGTTTTTATGTTGAGCCCACGCTGTTTGCCGACGTCACGCGCCACATGCGCATTGCCAGGGAAGAGATCTTCGGTCCGGTAGCCGTGCTCATGCCCTTTGATACGGAAGCACAAGCGGTCGACATTGCCAACGATTCCATTTACGGCCTGGCTGCCGGCATCTGGACGGCGAATCTGAATCGCGCCCATCGCGTGGCCAGAAAAATCGAATCCGGCATCGTCTGGGTGAATTGCTACGACCATGGCGACATGACTCAACCCTGGGGCGGTTACAAACAGTCCGGCCAGGGTAGGGATAAATGTGTTGAAACCCTGCTCTCGCATACCCAGTCGAAATCAGTCTGGATCAATCTGAATCAGGAGTCATAATCCGTTTACACGCGAATTTACACAGGCCGATTTCAAACAATTGCGTCCAACGCGGGGGCGACCGGTTGGAAGTGGGGGATTCGACTTCAAAAACAACAAATTTTTTTGCTGCGAATACAGTGCAGCATCAAGCCATTTGACTGATGCTGTTACGAAACCGCACCAGCGAGCCAATGAAAAACAGCACGCCGATCAATGCCAGTGCCAGCATTTGTCCCCAGACCACATCGAAGCCGGCGCCGCGGTACAGAATCGCCTGCGAGGCCGCCACGAAATGGGTGGTGGGCGCGACCTGCATGAGGTTTTGCGCCAGCACCGGCATGCTTTCGCGCGGGGTGGAACCACCCGACAGCATCTGCATCGGCAGCAGCACCAGCACAATCAACAAACCGAATTGCGGCATGCTGCGCGCCAGCGTGGCCAGGAATATGCCCATCGAGGTGGTGGCAAACAGGTGCAACGCTGCCACCGCCAGGAACAGCGCCACCGAACCCTCGATCGGCACTCTGAGCGCGCCCTGCACCACAAACTGCAGCGACAATCCGGTGGCCAGCAGCACCACCAGGCCCATTGACCAGATTTTTCCGAGCATGATTTCAGCCGGCGTAACCGGCATCACCAGCAGATGCTCAATCGTGCCGTGTTCACGCTCGCGGATCAGTGCGGCACCGGCCAGCACGATCGACAGCATGGTGACATTGTTGATGATCTCCATGAGTGAACCAAACCAGGATTGGGTCATGGCCGGGTTGAAACGGACCCGCAGCGCCAGATCGATCGGTGACACTGTGCTAGCGCGAAAGTGCTGGACGAAATCACTGATTTCACCCATCGCAATCTGCTCAATGTAGGCACTGCCGGTGAAGGCCTGACTCATACGGGTTGCGTCAACATTGAGCTGAATCGCTGGTGTGCGACCGGCCAGTACATCGCGCTGGAAGTTGGGCGGAATATTGAGTGAAAAGGTATACAACCCGGCATCCAGCCCGGCATCGACTTCCGACAGAGATACCAGTTGCGGCTGCTTGAATTGCGGTGCGCGCAGCGCAGAAATGATGCGTGCTGACAGCGGTGAGCCATCCTCATCGACCACCGATATCGGTATGTTGCTCAACTGTTCCGGCATGCCGGTGGCAGCCATGTAGATCTGAAACGTAAAACTGTAGACGATCAGCACCAGCATGATCGGGTCGCGCAGCAGGCTCCAGAGTTCCTTGATGCCGAGCCGGTAAATGTTGGATGCCAGGCTCACGGTCATTGCTCCTGTTTTTTCAGCAGCACAATCGACAGCCCGAGGATGACCAGCGCGGCCAGCGCGATCGGCAAAAAGGCAGCCTGCAGATCTGCGAATCCCAGCCCCTTGTTAAAGACACCTCTGCTCAGGGTCAGATAGTGGGAGGCCGGATACATTTCCCCGATCACCCGCCCTGCTCCTTCGAGCGATGAAACCGGATTGATCAGTCCGCCAAACTGGATGGCCGGCAGCATGGTGCCGATCATGGCAAAAAACATCGCGGCGATCTGGCTGCGCGTGAAAGTGGACGCAAACAGGCCAAAGCCGGTAGAAAAAACCACAAATATCTGGGTAGCCAGCAGCAATGTAACGAAGCTGCCCTTGACCGGCACGTCGAACATGGTCACCGCCAGCAAAGTCATCAACAGAAAATTCAGCATCGCCAGCACGATATAAGGCAGTTGCTTTCCAATCAAAAATTCACTGCGCGTGACCGGTGTGACATACAGGTTGATGATCGAGCCCAATTCCTTTTCGCGCACCACCGACAGCGCTGTCAGCATGGCCGGTATCATCATCAGCAACAGCGGAATTACGCCGGGCACCATGGAGGGCAGGCTTTTCACATCCGGGTTGTAGCGAAACCGGGTTTCGATGCTGGCTGCTCCTGCCGACAGATCCTGCCCGTACTGCGTTTTGGCCACTTCGAGCAGCCAGCTTTGGTACATGCCCTGCACATAGCCCTGCACGGTGGCGGCGCGCTGCGGCATCGAACCGTCAATCCAGGCGCCGATCTGCACCGCAGCGCCACGCTGCACGTCGCGTTCAAAACCAGACGGAATTTCAATGGCCAGCGACAGCTCGCCATTGCGCATGCGCCGGTCGAGGCTGGCATAATCGGAAATCGGTGCGTGCTCGGTGAAATAACGCGAGCCAGACAGGTTCAATGCGTAATTCTGGCTTAAGGCGCTCTGATCGCGATCCAGCACGGCATAGCTCAGATCATTCACATCCATGGTGATACCGTAACCCATGATGACCATCAGGATCAGGCTGCCGAACAGCGCCATGACCATGCGCACCGGGTCATGCAGCAATTCCAGCGTTTCGCGCAGCGCGTAACTGTAAGCGCGCCCAACACTGAATCTGAAACGCCGGCGCGCTGGCCTGTCAGCGATCACTGCGGAAACAGGCGGTTCAGTAACGGTCAGTTCTTCCGGTGCGGCAGAATCCTTCAGATAGGCGATGAAGGCTTCTTCCAGATTGCCGGCATTGCGCTGCCGGATGATCTCGGCCGGTGCGGCACTGGCCAGCACCTTGCCGTCATTCATGAGCGAAATGCGGTCGCAGCGCTCGGCTTCGTTCATGAAGTGCGTCGAGATGAAAATGGTCACCTTGTCGTTGCGCGACAGGTCGATGAGCAGCTGCCAGAACGCATCGCGCGCCACCGGGTCAACACCCGAAGTCGGTTCATCCAGGATCAGCAGTTCCGGTGCATGCACCAGTGCGACTGCCAGCGACAGGCGCTGGCGCATGCCCAGCGGCAGCTGGTCCGGCATGGCGAAGGGTACGCCGCTCAGTCCAAAACGCAGCAGCAATTCACTGACCCGCGCCGGTATTGCCGCCTCGGGCACACCGAACAACCGCGCGTGCAGCACCAGATTTTGTGTCACACCCAGTTCGGAATACAGCGAAAACGACTGCGACATATAACCGACCCGGCGCCGTGTTCCGATGTCTCTGGCATCGAGTTTTTGCCCGAACAGCCAGGCCTGTCCTGCGCTGGGCTGCAACAGGCCGGTCAGCATTTTCATGGTGGTGGTCTTGCCGCAGCCATTGGAGCCAAGAAAACCGAAAATCTCGCCGCGCTGGATCCGAAAGTTGACATGATCCACCGCGGTAAAGTCGCCAAAGCGCATGGTCAGATCACGCGCCTCGATGGCAACATCATCGACCACCACAAACGGACTCACCACAACCGGTTTGTGGCCCTGCTTTTTTTGTTCCGGCAGCAGCGTAATGAACGCTTCTTCCAGCGTCGCGGTGCCGGTGAGCCGGTGAATTTCTGCCGGTGCGCCGCTGGCAAGAATACGTCCCGCATCCATCGCCACGAGCCAGTCGAACCGTTCTGCTTCTTCCATGTAGGTGGTGGCGACGATGACACTCATGCCGGGCTGGGCCCGGCGGATCCGGGCAATGAGCGACCAGAAATTGGCCCGTGCCAGCGGATCGACACCGGTGGTCGGCTCATCCAGTATCAACAGATCGGGATCATGGATCAACGCGCAGCACAGACCGACTTTCTGCTTCATGCCGCCGGACAGTTTGCCTATCGGTCGGTCCAGAAATGCATACAGTCCGGTGGCGGTGGTCAGCGCATCGATACGCCGGCGCCGCTGCGCTGCATTGTGGCCGAACAGCCGGCCAAAGAACTGCAGGTTATCCTCGACCGACAGGGAGGAATAGAGATTCTTGCCCAGGCCCTGCGGCATGTAGGCAATCGAGGGGCAGACCAGATTGCGGTGACGCCTGCTGCGCATATCACCGCCGAGCACCGCAATGTCGCCGGCTTGCACCGCGCGCGCCCCGGACAGCAACGCCAGCAGACTGGACTTGCCAACGCCGTCCGGGCCGATCAGCCCGACCATGCAGCCAGCGGGAATCTCCAGATTGATCGCATCGAGCGCGAGCGTTTTTCCATAACGCAGGCTGATATCGACCAGACGGGCTACTGCAGTATTCATTCAGAGACCTTTACCGCCAGGTTTTGCGGCCATTCGGCCTTCGGGTCAATCTTGAGCCAGGCCACGCCCGGCAGGCCGGTTTTAACCTGTTTGATGTGCGCTCTGAGCAGCGCCGGATCGATGCGGGCCCGGACCCTGAACATCAGCTTCTGGCGTTCCACGGCAGTCTCCACTGTTTTTGGCGTGAATTGCGCGACACTGGCAACGAACGACACGCGGGCCGGAATCACATAACCGGGGGCCGCATCGAGTACGAGCCGCACTTCACTGTCCAGCGCCACTTTGCCGGCTACCGTTTCAGGCAGGAAGAAGGTCATGTAGACATCGCTTAAATCCACCATGTTGAGCACCTTGCCGCCACCTGCCAGTACTTCGCCGGGCTGGGTGACCCGGTACTGCACCCGACCGTCGACCGGCGCCTTGAGCTGGCTGTCAGCAATATTGCCCAGAATGCGCGCCACCGTTGCAGCCAGCGCGTCCACGGCCGAATGCGCTCCGGTGACTTCAGAGCGGGCCGCGGCAATCGAGAACCGGTCTGCCGAAACCTGTGCCCGGGCCGCGCTCAGGGTTGAGGCTGCGCCGTCAACTGCAGCGCGTTCATTGTCGAGCTGCTGCAGGGTGACCATACCTTGTGCCGACAGCGTCTGCGAGCGGGCCAAACGTCGTCTGGCATTGTCGAGTTCGCTTTCACGCTGGACTACCAGAGCCTCGGCAGCGGCCAGATCACTTTCACGCACCCGTACCTGTGCCTCGGCACTGGTCACTGCGTTCCTTGCCTGTTGTTGCTGGGCGCGTGCCTCGTCGCGCTGGGCGTTGAGTTCATCGACTTGCATCTGCACCAGAACCTGCCCCGCTTTGACGAAATCCCCCTCACGGGCGAAGATGTCGACCACCCGGCCGGCATATTTGGTGGCAATGTCGATTTCAGTGGCCTCGATGCGGCCGTTGCCGCTGACCATACCCGCTGCCGTGGGCTGCTTTTGAACCGCGATCGCCCAGGCAATGAGCGCGATAACACTGACCACGAGGGCCAGAAGCAGGTATTTCCTGATGGAGCTGTTCATTCGGATTCTCGCAATATGATTTGGTGCCACTTCACCAATATAAATTCCTTTGAGCGATCCGGTTTGCGCTGTGTCAATCAAGACCGGCTCACCGAAAAAATCTGGAATTTATTGTGGCATTCCTGGCAATCTTTGGCGTATTTCGGGCAAATTGCCTTCGCATGACATTTAAACCTTGAACATTTGAAGAAACTGAACCAAATTGATTGAGTGCAAACAGGTTGCATCCATAGCCCGCCGTCCCTTTTTAAACTCTGGTCCTGCCACAAAAACACTGTATGGATATTTTGTCAGCAACAAGGACCTGCCGCATTCTACTTGTGACATTGGTGCTGTCATCCGCGTCCGCCCGGGCCGCACCAACTGACCCAATTCGTCTGCAGTTGAAGTGGTTCAGCTCGTTCCAGTTCGCCGGATACTACATGGCGCTCAATCAGGGCTACTACGAACAGGCCGGACTTCACGTTGACATTCTTGAACGCGACCCGCAAAAAAACAATATCCAGCAAATAGTTGATGGCAATGCGGAATATGGCGTGGCCGACTCGGCCGTGCTGCTGTATCGCGCCCAGGGCAAACCATTAAAATTACTGGCTTCGATCTTCCAGCACAACCCGCTGGTATTTATCGCAAAAAAGGATTCAGGCATCGTCAGTCCGATGGAAATGAAGGGCAAAACCATCTCGTTCCAGCAAGGCATTGACGATTCAGCGCTGATTGCCATGCTCGAGGAAGCAAAACTGAAGCCCACCGATTACCGCCACGTCCCGGCGGATTTCACCGGAGCGCAGTTTATCAACGGTGAGGTTGACGTGGAACCCGCCTATCTCAGCAACGAACCTTTCCAGATGAAAGAACTGGGTATTGAAATCAATGTGATCAATCCGCTTAACTATGGCATCGACTTTTATGGCGACAATCTGATTACAACTGAACGGGAAGTCAATGAACACCCGGAACGTGTCAGGGCTTTTCTGGAGGCATCGATACGGGGATGGAAATACGCGCTGGCCCACAAGACCGAAACGATAGCGGTATTACGTGCCAAATATGGCGCAAAAAGCTCCGAACAGCATATGATTTACGAAGCCGACGTGATCGAAAAAATGATACGCCCGGATATTGTCGACATCGGCTACACCAGCATTGATCGCATTTATCGTATTGCAGATTTTTATGAATCGGTCGGAAAAATCAGCAAAAGCCAGGCCAAAGCGGCCCGTCTGGAACTGATCTACACACCGAATGACAACAAAAACAGGTATCGGCAATATCTGGCCGTCGCAATTGCCGTGCTCATGGTTGCGATTCTGGCGGCAGTACGCATGGGGCTGTCGGGACGCACTCTGAAACTGGCAGCCCAAAAAAACTCGCAGGCGGCCATGGAAGCGTTGAACCTGCTTGAAAAAATCGCCAGCCGGGTACCCGGTATGGTCTACCAGTTCCGTATGCGGCAAAACGGCAGCTCCTGTTTTCCTTTTGCCAGTGACGGCATTCAGGACATTTACCATGTCACTGCAGAAGAAGTCAGGAAGGACGCCGCCAAAGTGTTTGACGTTATCCATCCGGACGATCTGGACGGCGTAGCGGCTTCGATCCAAAAATCTGCACGCGACCTGACTCTGTGGCAGCATGAGTACCGGGTTAAATATGGCGATGGTACGGTGCGCTGGCTATTGGGAAACGCTGCGCCGGAACGTGAAGCGAACGGCTCGACACTCTGGCACGGTTTTATTACCGATATCACTGAACGGATCAAGATTGAGCAAATGAAAAGCGAATTCATTTCTACCGTCAGTCATGAATTGCGTACTCCGCTGACGTCGATCTCGGGCTCACTCGGGCTGGTAATGGGTGGCGTTTTGGGCGAAATACCGGAGCAGGCATCCCGCATCATTGATGTGGCGCACAGGAACAGCCAGCGCTTAACCTACCTCATCAACGACCTGCTGGACATGGAAAAACTGGAAGCAGGCAAAATGCGTTTTGACATGCAGCGTCAGAATTTATTGCCTCTGATTGAACTGTCCATTGAAAGCAACAGCGCCTATTGCGCGGCACGCAATGTCAGATTAGTTCTGAACAGCGGCATATCCAACCTCGAAGTCGAGGTGGACAGCCAGCGTCTGTTGCAGGTAATGTCCAATCTGCTCTCAAACGCCATCAAATATTCAGCAGAAAACAGCACCGTCAATATTTCGGTCGGCACGATGGGCAAGTCGGTAAGGGTCAGTGTCACGGATTCAGGCCCGGGCATTCCAAAAGAATTTCTCAACCGGATTTTTCAGAAATTCTCGCAGGCAGATTCGTCCGACACCCGCCTCAAAGGTGGTACGGGCCTTGGGTTGGCCATCAGCAAAGTACTGGTTGAACGCATGCAGGGACAGATCGGCTTCACCTCGATTGAAGGACAGGGTTCCTGCTTTTATTTTGACCTGCCTGTCAGCCAGACTTAGTTTTATCGGTTCGGCCATAGACATCATCAATCCGGACAATATCGTCCTCGCCCAGATATTCACCGCTTTGCACCTCAATCATCACCAGATCGATCATGCCGGGATTGGATAACCGGTGGCGGTGGCCAGCCGGAATATAGGTCGATTCATTGACTCTGACCCAGAGTTCGGTTTCGCCGTTCACCACTTTGGCCATGCCTTGTACCACTACCCAGTGTTCGCTGCGGTGATGATGCATCTGCAGCGACAAAGACGAGCCGGGTTTGACAACGATGCGCTTGATTTTGAATCGTTCTCCCTCTTCAAGAACGGTATAGGTTCCCCAGGGACGATGCACCGTGGTATGTAGTTTGCAAGTATCATGGCCGCGTTTTTTTAACGCTGTGTATAACTGTTTCACATCCTGAGAGCTGGATTTGTCGGCAATCAGCAGTGCATCAGGTGTGTCAACAACAATCAGATTGCTGACCCCGACCGCGCCGACCATGCGATTTCTGCTCTGGATGTAACAGTCACGCACCTCATGCAGAACCGTTGGCCCGACTAACCGGTTACCGTTCTGATCCGGCTCGGTCAGTTCACTGAGCGCATCCCAGGAACCGATATCACTCCAGCCGATCTGGCATGGCACCACGTTGACCTGGTGCGACTTTTCCATCACGGCGTAATCAATCGAATTATCCGGGATCTGCGCAAAGCTTTCTGCATCCAGAGCCAGTTCGGCGAAGGTGGTGCCGTTAATTGCGCGCGATTTTTCAATGCATGCTTTTGCCAGCCGCATAATGTCAGGGCTGTATTTTTCCATTTCTGCAACAATGACGCCGGCTTTAAAACAGAACATGCCGGAGTTCCATAAAAATTTGCCGGAATCCACATATTTCTGCGCCGTTGCGTGATCTGGCTTTTCAACGAACCGCACCACTTCGTTGCGGTTCCACTCAATATAACCGTACCCGGTCTCCGGACCTTCCGGTTTGATCCCGAACGTGACCAGTTTATTGTCCAGTGCCAGCACGCTGGCCTGTTCAACTGCACGGCCAAACGCAGCCTGATCGGTAATGAGATGATCGGCAGCCAGCACCAGCATGAGGGTATCAGAATCATAGCGGGACGAAATATACAGTGCTGCGCTGGCTATGGCCGCGGCCGTATTGCGAGCGCACGGCTCCAGAATGAACGAGGTAAATACGGGAGGGAACAGGCTGCCCTGATTGACCTCACGATATTCATCTTCTGTTTTGAAAAAGAATTCCCGGTTGGTTACGGTAAGAATTTCCGAGACGTCCGGTAATGCGGCGCCGCGCAAAAATGCCTTTTGCAAAAAGCTTTGCCCATCTTCAAGGCGAATAAAGGGCTTGGGGTGGTGTTCCCGGGAGACCGGCCAAAGTCGTGAACCTGAGCCACCGCAGAGAATGACAGGAATTAAGGCCATACGAATTCCTTTGATTTCTGATTCTGGTTGTTGAATTCGAATTTTGCTTTTGAACGGGAAAATCCTAGCATAAAAAATATTACTGCCAATTTAAATTTCAATTTAATGAACAGATTGTTGTTTTGATCCTTGTGTTGTCATTTTTCACAGAGCGCAATACTCACATAACAATATGTAATTATCAACTTAATCAGTTTTTTCACAACATCCTTTAAAAAACATAAACTGGTTCTAAACTGCCTGAGTGATAATCTGCTCAATCACAACATTTCATTACTGCATGTTTCGCTGCTTCTGCTTCACTACAGAATAAGGTCGCACGATGACACTGATTTTGAATTCCCGTTGCTGCGGTCTTGACGCCCCTGCACCATTGGCAACTGCGCTGCGAACCGGACTGCTGCTGGTCCTGTTCAGTTTGCCCGGCTGTTCAAAATCCATTGATAAAATCGATGACGTCCGACCTGTCAAGGTCATCAAGGTATCTCCCAGCAGTATCAGTGAAGTCGCCGAATACGCCGGCGACGTAAGAGCGCGGGTCACGACCCGCATCGGTTTTCGGGTCAGCGGAAAAATAGTGGCGCGCAAAGTGGATGTCGGCAGCGCCGTCAAAAAGGGACAGATACTGATGCAGCTCGATCCGCAGGATCAGGAACTGCTGCAGACCCAAGCCCTGTCCAGTGTCAAGGCCAGTGAAATTGCGCGTGACTATGCGTTGTCGGAATTCAATCGCTACCGCAATCTGTACGATAAAAAGTTTGTCAGCCAGACTCTGCTGGACAGCAAGGAAGCAGCGTACCGCTCGGCGCAGGCCAATTATGATCAGTCAGTTGCCAACAACCGATACCAGTCCAATCAAACCAACTACACCACGCTGGTGGCCAATGCAGACGGGGTGGTTACCAGTATTGATGCCGAAGTCGGCCAGGTAGTTACTGCGGGTACCCCCGTGCTGCAGATCGCCAATCCGGGTGAAATGGAAATTGTGGTTGCCATTCCGGAAGACAAGGTCGACAAAATTCGCCAGTTAAATAATGTACAGGTGCGCCTGTGGGCGCAGCCCAAAAATCTGATTGACGGAGTTATCCGAGAAATTTCCCCCATCGCTGACCCGGTCACCCGAACCTTTACCATCAAGATTTCCCTGCCCGAGCAACCGCAGGAAATGCATCTGGGCATGACAGCCTACGCCATTTTCACCTCCAAATCCCCTGCCCGGCAAATTACCCTGCCCATTACTGCGCTGCTTGAATATAAAAATGGGTATGCAGTCTGGGTGGTAGAAAACAATCTGCTGAAACTGGTTCCGGTTGAAACGGGCGACTCCAGCGGTAACGATGTCATCATCACAGGCAATCTCAAAGAGGGACAGGCCGTTGTCATCGCTGGTGTCGCGTCGCTGCATGCAGGACAGAAGGTCACCGTGATGAGGGACTCGGCCAATTGAAAAAACAGTTCAATTTATCCAGTTGGGCATTGGAGCATATTCCACTGATCCGATATCTGATCGGTGCATTGCTGCTGGGCGGCATGGTCAGCTCCGCTTATCTGGGACAGGATGAGGATCCGCCGGTGACTTTTCGGCTCATGGTGGTCAGTGCCAGCTGGCCCGGCGCTTCCGCCGGCGAGATGGCCGAACAGGTCACCGACCGGCTGGAAAAAAAATTGCAGGAAACACCGCTGATCGACAAAATCCGCAGCTATTCCAAACCGGGTGAATCGCTCATCATGCTGCAGTTGCGCGAATCGGCCACGGCCAGGGAAACCGACTCGGCCTGGTATCAGGTCAGAAAGAAAATCAGCGATATCAGCACGACTCTGCCGGCCGGCGTCCAGGGGCCCTTCTTCAACGACGAATTCGGTGATACCTTCGGCTCCATATTTGCGCTGTACGGTGAAGGTTTCAGTTACGCGGAACTGAAGGATTATGCCGAATTGGCCCGGCTGGAATTTTTAAAAATTCCGAACGTTGCCAAAGTCGAATTGTTTGGCGTGCAACCGGAGACCATGGAGATTGAATTTTCCGAAAAAAAATTCGCGCAATTCGGTATTTCATTCAACGACATTGTCACTCAGCTCAATGAACGCAATGTCGTACTGTCTGCCGGTGATCTGGTCACGCCGTCCAACAACATCCCGGTCCGTGTCAGCGGCGCCATCAAATCCCGACTGGATCTGGAAAACATGCTGCTGCGCAGTAACGACATTACCATTCGACTGGGCGATTTTGCCACTGTCAAACGCAGTTATGCCGATCCGCCACATGACAAAATGCGCTTTAACAATCAGGATGTGATTGGGGTTGGCATCTCGATGGAGCGCGGCGGCAATATCGTCGAACTTGGTAAAAGCCTGGAAAGCAGCGCAACCGCAATCCAAAAGCGTTTGCCGGCCGGACTGGAACTGCACCGCATTGCCAATCAACCCAAAGCAGTGACATCATCGGTGAATGAATTTCTGGAGACCCTGGCCGCTGCCATTGGTATCGTTCTGGCAGTGAGTTTTATTGCTCTGGGACTGCATATCAATCCTGTGCGGCTGGATTTCCGGCCCGGCCTGGTCGTGGCACTGACTATCCCGCTGGTGCTGGCCATTACCGTCATTTTCATGCGGATTCTCAATATTGAATTAAACAAAATTTCGCTCGGCGCGCTCATCATTGCGCTGGGACTTCTGGTTGACGATGCCATTATTGCCGTCGAAATGATGTCGAGAAAACTGGAAGAAGGCCTGTCTCACTTTGATGCGGCAACCTTCGCCTACCGGTCAACTGCCATGCCGATGCTGACCGGCACGTTAATTACCGCCGCCGGCTTCCTGCCCATCGGCCTGGCCAGATCTATGGCCGGTGAATATACCTTTTCCATGTTTTCGGTCAACGCGCTGGCATTGCTCATTTCGTGGCTGGTCGCGGTATTGTTTACGCCCTATATCGGCTTTGTCCTGCTCAAACCCGGGTATGAGTCCGTCAACGTGAACCGTCACATTTACCATACCCATTTTTACCAGTTGTTTCGCCGACTCGTCACGCGCTGCATTTCCTGGCCCAGAACCACCGTTCTGATTACGCTGCTGGTTTTCGCACTCGGCGTATTTGCCTTTAACTTTATCGAACAGCAGTTCTTCCCTGATTCCAGCCGCCCCGAATTGCTGGTCGAACTTTGGCTGCCCGAAAGCAGCGCGTTTTCTGCTACTGAAGCGCAGACCAAAAAGCTCGAGCAATTTATTTTGGCGCAGCCGGAAACAGTCGACGTAACCAGTTACATCGGCACCGGTAGCCCGCGTTTTTATTTACCGCTGGATCAGATTTTTCCACAATCCAATGTGGCGCAGATGGTGATATTGCCGAAAAATCTGGCAGCGCGGCAGTCACTGCTGAAGAAAATCCGCGACGCATTCAAAACCGATTTTCCCGAGGTCAGGGGACGGATCAAGTATCTGCCCAATGGTCCGCCCATGCCCTACCCGGTGCAATTCAGAATAACCGGGGATGACATGGGCAAGGTGCGCCAGATCGCCAGTCAGGTGCGCGACACGGTGCGCGCCAATCCGTATGCGGTTGGCGTGAATGACAACTGGAATGAATCCATTAAGGTATTACGGCTTGACCTGGATCAGGATAAATTGCTGGCATTAAAAATTGGCTCGCAGGATGTCATGCGCGCGGTCAATACCATTCTGAGCGGCACCGCTATCGGCCAGTACCGCGAAAAAAATAAGCTGATCGACATTATCGTGCGCCAGCCCGTCAATGAGCGCGACACCATTTCAGCGCTGTCCAATGCTACGATCCAGACCAATAACGGCCGCTCGATCCCGCTGTCGCAATTGACCAATCCTCATTTTGAATGGGAACCGGGCGTGTTGTGGCGCGAGAACCGGCAATGGGCCATTACCGTGCAGGCGGATGTGGCAGACGGCATTCAGGGGCCGACCGTATCGGATCAGATCGATCCATTGTTGGACAAGATACGCGCTGCACTGCCGGACGGCTATCAGATAACCGTCGACGGTGCCGCCTCTGACAGCGCCAAAGCGCAGGACTCGATCCTAGTCAACATTCCGCTGGTGGTATTCATCATTCTGACTTTACTCATGCTGCAACTGCACAGCTTTGCCCGTGCCATGCTGGTGCTGGTCACCGGTCCGCTGGGCATCGTTGGGGCAGGCTTTGCCTTGCTGATCCTGCAGCGTCCGTTTGGCTTTGTTGCGCAACTGGGAGTGATCGCCCTGTTTGGCATGATCGTGCGCAACGCGATTATCCTGGTTGACCAGATTGAACAGGATATTGACGCGGGCATGTCGGCCTGGGACGCGATCATTGAATCGACTCTCAGGCGCGCGCGCCCGATTCTGCTGACTGCCGCTGCGGCGGTGCTGGCCATGATTCCACTGTCGCAATCGGTATTCTGGGGACCGATGGCCGTTGCCATCATGGGTGGCCTGATCGTTGCGACCGTATTGACACTGCTGGTTTTACCGGCCCTGTATGCGGCATGGTTCCGGGTAAAAAAACTGCCGGCAGAGTAGTCCTGCTGTATCATAAAATTTAGCGCATCCGTATTTCGTGATTTATTTCTTCTCCAGCGTCAGAACCAAGGTGAGGGAAAACCGAAGGCGAAATCCAACTTCGACCATATTTGAAATGAACTCCTTAATCCCCATGAAGTTACGAACCAATATTATGGAGGCGGCAATAGCCGTGTCGTACCTGTTTACGACTTCGCTGTCGAGCGCATTTGCTGAATCGGTCCAGAAGATTTATTACTCCGCTGCTGCCACACCGGCTGACAGGCGTTCGGACTACTATATAACGCTACTTGAGCTTGCATTGAGTAAAACCGGCGGCCGGTACGAGTTACGTGCAAATCCCATTTCCATGCCCTTGAAGCGAGCAATGAAAAATGTGGGTGCCAATGGTGGAATCGACGTATTTTGGGGGCCAACCACACGTGAAAAAGAAGAAAATTATTTACCGGTCCAGATTCCGATCGACAAAGGCATACTCGGCTGGCGCCTGTTCCTGATTCGCGCCGATGATCACCAATTGTTTGCCGACGTTCATACATTGGCGCAGTTGCAGTTGCAGTCTGCAGGACTGCAGCGCGACTGGTCTGACAGTGCAATTTTTCGCGCAAACGGTCTGAAGGTGGTTGGCGCTGAAGCCTATGAAACGATGTTCGCCATGCTTGCAGAGCAGCGTTTTCAATACTTTCCACGTGGTATCGTTGAGATTTGGGGCGAGTCAGAGAGCCATGCAAACCTTAAACTGGAAATTGAACAGGGGCTGGCGCTGCATTATCCAGTCTATACATACTTTTTTGTCAGAAAAAACAACGCAGCACTGGCAAGGTCGATCGAGAGCGGTCTGCGGACTGCAATATCCGATGGTTCGTTCGACCGGTTGTTTGAGAAATTTAACAGCGAGTCGATCAAGCGCGCACATCTTGGCACCAGAACCGTATTTGAATTGAGCAATCCTCTGTTGCCAGATAACTTGCCGCCGCTGCGGGATCAGGACCATATTCATTGAATGGCAGGAAAATTGTTTTTTGTAACACAGGTATTGATATAAATTTGGAGTCTTTAAATGCGACCTATAGCAACGTCTGGAATGATTGGAATGTTGTGTTTGATACTGATCCCAATGTTCACCTTTGCGGCCCAGGATACTCCGGCTCAGGAGGAAAAATCGATTATTGCAGGTACTTACAATCTGCGGTTTGACAACCCGAGTGATGGTGCCAATGGCTGGCCACTTCGGAAAGAATCTGTTAAAGCGTTGATACGCTTTCATGAATTCGATGTGTTCGGGACCCAGGAAGGATTGGGAAATCAAATTCAGGATTTGTCAGAAATGAGTGAATTCTCCCATGTTGGCGTCGGTCGGGACGACGGACTTGATGCGGGCGAGCATTCGACAATTTTTTTTCGGAACTCGAGCTTTCTGCTGCAGCGTCACGGTGACTTTTGGTTGAGTGAAACACCCGGTCAGCCATCACTGGGTTGGGATGCAGAATGTTGCAAACGTATCGCTACGTGGGCACGATTGCGCGACCGAAAATCTGGAAAATCCTTCTATGTTTTTTCGGTGCATTTTGATCATCAGGGCATCGTGGCGCGCCGCGAATCTGCCAGGCTTGTTTTGAGAAAGATTGAAGAAATCGCTGGAACCCAACCAGTAATTTGTCTTGGTGATTTTAATTCCACGCCAGATACAGAGCAAATCGGCATTATGCGCAGTACATTGCGAGATGCGCGGGATGTCAGCGAAGCAGCGCCTTACGGACCGGCTGCGACATTCAATGGTTTTCGGTGGGGAGAATTACCAAAGGACCGTATCGATTACATCTTTGTCACCAAACGGGTCCGGATAATTAAGTATGGGACGCTTACCGATTCGTTGAATCAACGCTATCCATCTGACCATTTCCCCGTTATGACCAGATTAATTTTAAAGTGAATTGGAAATGATGCTCCTGGCATTGCAGCCATTGTTACGGCACTTGGCAGCCAGTGCGACCCGTATTTCGACAACCAGAATTTACTCCAGTCCCAAGTTTGCGATTACAGTCTTTTGCATATTTTCGAAAGTTTTATCCTCTTGCATTTGCCTTAATTCTCTTGTAAGTTTTACGAGCAGTTCTGCGTGTTTTTTATGTATATAGTGGTAGACAGGAAATATGGATAAAGCTGGTGACAGTAGCTTAACATCTGTAAGACCCAGTTCTTTTATCATGCCCAATCCTGACAGTCGATTGCAAACCACCACATCAGAGCGCCCCACCATCATCTTCAAAAATGCATTCCGCAGTGCCGGCGCAACTTCGATTTTCATGCCCCTGGTATTGTCTTCGATGGCCTTGATGCTTTTAACAAATCCGACATTGTACGGACGCAGGCTTTCCCAATCTTTCACGGGAAAATTCACCTTGTGGGAAAACACGACGATTTCATAATTCATTAAGGGGACAGGCACCATGATCAGGTTGGAATATTGCGCTTCCAGTTCGGCTCTGCGATACAACTCGCCATCAGTCTCCCCCAAGTTTGCACTTTGTAAAGACCGATCACCTGGCAGTTCCTTGATTTCCACGTTTAAATTCAATCGTCGGTATGCCTCAACCACCTCTTTTGCTGCAATTATTGTGGCAGGGTCACTCAACAACAACGTGGAAATATGTAGTGTGCGGTTCTGCTGAGCCTGCAAAGGCAAATTAATAAGAAATGGCAATCCTGCCAGTTTCATCACGGTGCGACGTCGCATAAATGTTTGTTAGCCAAATTGCTGAACTTTCCAGTCTACACACATATATACACAATGATATGTGTCCAGGTCAATAAATGGGTAACTATTTGCCTGGTTCAGATTTTGCCTGACAGCGGCTTTTGAAACTGGATCAGCATGAGCATCAGGTAAAACAACATCCCCATGCGCGGAAAATCAAACAGACTGTCCACCAGGCCGACCGTCAGAAACCCGGTCAGTGCGGCGGCCAGCAACGGGGCGGGGAAATCGGGCTCGGAACGTCGTTGCACCAGAATTGTCGCGCTGTATGCCAGCAGAACGAGCATCAGCGTCAGGCCCAGCAGACCCTGTTCAAAATAAATTTGCAGGAACAAATTTTTGTAATGCCACGGCAAATGATTATCGGTAGAAAAAAACCAGTAATCCGAACCGGCAGAAAAATCACCGTTGTGCAGCACTTCGCTGCCACCCGGCGACTGCAAAGACACGGATGCGATTTCTGCGGTGCTGCCGGCCACTTCATTCTCAAGCGATAACTTCATGGTTGGAGCCGAATACCACGGCAGCGTGGAAAATTCATCCATCTTCACCACATAATGAAAGGTCTGCCATTGTGCATCGGGCTGCAGTGTGGTTCGAAACCACTGACACTGGTGGGCATACAGCATCCATTTTCGGCACAGCGTGAGGTAAATATCGGAAGCCGGCGATTTATTGCGTGCAACCAGCGTCACGGCATATTGATCGTTTTGGTTCAGGCGCACTATCTGTTCAAAATAAAGCGGATCGCCACCGGTCAATTGCAGCACATTCCTGTTCTGCTCTTTCACGAACCGATATTCAGATAATGCATCATCTGCCGTGGCACGTTGCGCGTAAAGCAGCGGCAGTTTTCCCAGCCCTTCGCCAAACAAAGCGACCTTCCAGCCCCCGTCCATGATTGAAATAATCTGGCGCCAGTGCGTAACCCGCGTTATCCGGTCTTCAGACAGGTGATTGAATCGTTTGTGCATGGGCGTCTTTGTATAGGAAAAGCTCGCCCCAAACAGCGTGATGATCAACACCAGCAGCGCAATGCGCGAATAGCTCTTTTTGAAATCATCCAGGTTGCGCCACAACAGACCTGAAAACATGACCAGGCCGGATAAAATAAACGCCAGATAGCCGCCGCGCGCGTAAGTCACCAGCAGCGCATAGCAGCCGGTTAAAAAAATCAGTAATGCCGCACTTCTTGCCATCCAGTGGCGCTGATGAATTCCCCACCATATGACAAAAGGCAGACCGGTGACCAGATAGCCCTCGACATACGCCCCGCCGGTATGCATGCCGGAAAACAGTCCGACCACTCGGTAGGGGCTGTCAAAGTTGAACAATCCGGTATAACTCAACCTTTCCCAGACGATGGCCAGACTGGCGAACAGCACACCCAGCACCAGACCCAGCGTGAAATGGCTGAAGGTCCGCTGCATATCCTGCCGGAGATCTGCCGCTGCCAGCCACGCCAGCAGGCAGGCAAAGCCGGTCCCTTTGCCAACCCGCAAGGCGTTATAAGGGCTCAGGTAGTCATTGAAGGAATTGATATCCAGTGACGGAAATGGGAAGGCGCCAAGCAGCGTTGCCAGTAGCGCAGAAATGAGCAGACCAAACACCAGTACGACGGAAATCCTGGTCCATCCAAAGTCCTGGTCCCGGCTCGAAAACCGGCCCTGACGCACAGACACGACAGCGATGGTCAACAACAATAACGCGTCATATTCATCAAAAAAAAATTGCCCGGTCCAGGGCGCAAAATCCAGCACCGGCATACTCGCCAGTACCATGGGTAACCATAGTTTTGGAAAACGATACAGAAAAAACACATATCCAGTAATGAAAACCAGGGTCGCAAAGGGGAAACTGTGCAAGGCGATTTCTATCATTCAGCGAATCCTTAACGGGGTGTTCTTAACCACAGGTTGTTGTTTTTGTCGGGCAATAAGAGAAGCAAATTGGCATTTTGCCATGCAAAAACCAGCAAATATGAAATATCATGCACAGGCGACATTATGTGATATAAAAGTTATTTCCCTGTCACTGACTAAACTTATTACAAGAGTAGACAACATTATGGATACTACCATTGGCATCGTCGGTTTAGGTTATGTCGGTCTCCCGTTGGCGGTTGAGTTCGGGAAAAAAATGCGGACCCTGGGGTTTGACATATCCGAACGCAAAGTTGCCAGTTACCACGACTGGGTTGATCCGACCGGTGAAATTTCAACAGAAGAGTTTCGCACTGCAACCCACCTCACCACCAGTTCCGACCCGACCATTCTGGCACAGGCCGACTACATCATCGTCGCCGTTCCAACACCAGTCGACAGTGCCCACAATCCCAATTTCAAACCATTGTTAAGTGCCAGCGAAACCGTTGGCAAACACATGAAACGCGGCGCCATTATCATTTATGAGTCGACTGTTTATCCGGGCGCTACCGAAGAAATCTGTATTCCGGTACTGGAAAGCCACTCCAAAATGACCTGGAAAAAGGATTTTCACGTTGGCTTTTCACCGGAACGGATCAATCCGGGCGATAAAGTCCACACCTTGCCCAATATACTCAAAGTGGTCTCGGGCGATGATGAACCGACACTGGAAAAAATTGCGCAACTCTACGAAAAAATCATCGTTAAAGGTGTCTACCGCGCTTCCAGCATCAAGGTTGCCGAGGCGGCCAAAGTGATCGAAAACACCCAGCGCGATCTGAATATCGCCCTGATGAACGAACTGGCAATTATCTTTGACATGATCGGCATCGATACGCTGGAGGTGCTCAAAGCCGCAGGAACCAAATGGAATTTCCTCAATTTCCGGCCCGGTCTGGTCGGCGGCCACTGCATCGGCGTTGATCCGTATTACCTGACTCACAAAGCCGACATGATTGGCTATCATCCGCAGGTCATTCTGGCGGGCCGGCGCATCAACGACGGCATGGCTAAATTTATTGCAGAAAAAGTAGTCAAGGAAATTATTCGTGCCAATCATCACGTCAAGGGCTGTATCGTCAATGTGATGGGCATTACTTTCAAAGAGAACTGCCCGGACATCCGCAACTCGAAAGTGGCAGACATGGTTGCCGAACTGCAGACTTACGGTCTTGATGTGCATGTCCATGATCCGATCGCCGACGCCCATGACACCATGCATGAATACGGTATCAGGCTCGATTCCTGGTCCGAACTGCCGGTGGCACAGGTGACGGTTGCCGCCGTGTCCCATCAGGAATTATTGAACCGCCCACTGTCGGACTATAAGTCAAAATCGTTACCCGATGCCTGTTTCATCGATATCAAATCCCAATACAATCCCGACGAATTAATTGCAGCCGGCTTCAGTGTCTGGCGACTCTAACTTTATAACTGGAAAAAAAATGAATGGATTTATTGACATTGAGCATCAATTAAAAGCTCAGCAATCGCGCTGGGTCATTACCGGAGTGGCCGGTTTTATCGGGTCAAATCTGTTGGAATTTTTACTTAAAAATAATCAAAAGGTAGTCGGACTGGACAATTTCTCCACCGGTTATCAACATAATCTGGATCAGGTTCGTGATATTGTCGGGCCGGATAACTGGAATAATTTCAGCTTTGTTCAAGGTGATATCCGCGATCTCGACACCTGTCAGAAAACCTGTTCGGGCGCGCAATACATACTGCACCATGCGGCTATCGGTTCAGTGCCGCGCTCCATCGAAGACCCGGTATTTACCAACGCTAACAACATCACCGGTTTTCTGAACATGCTGGTTGCCTCCCGGGACCAGCAGGTCAAGCGTTTCATATATGCCGCGTCCAGTTCCACTTACGGCGATCATCCTGGCTTGCCCAAAGTCGAATCAGTCATCGGCCAGCCCCTTTCGCCGTATGCGGTGACCAAGTATGTCAATGAATTGTACGCAGACGTGTTTCAGCGCTGCTACGGCATGTCCTGCATCGGCCTGCGCTACTTCAACGTGTTCGGCCCGCGTCAGGATCCCAAGGGGGCATACGCCGCAGTGATTCCGATCTGGATTTCTGCATTAATCAAAAACAAGGATCTGTTCATCAATGGCGATGGCGAAACCACGCGCGATTTTTGCTATATCGATAATGTGATACAGGCCAATATGCTCTCGGCCCTGACCACCAATGATCAGGCCAGCAATCAGGTTTTCAATGTGGCGCTGAGCGACAAAACCAGTCTGATGGACCTGTATCAAATGATGCGCGCAATACTGGAAAAAAATCATCCTCACGTCCAGAATCACCAGCCCAGTTTTCTGCCATTTCGGTCAGGCGATATCCGGCATTCGCAGGCCGACATTTCCAAGGCGCAGAATCTGCTGGCCTATAAACCGACCTGCAAAGTGGACCAGGGTCTGCAAAAAACGATCGCCTGGTACGAGCTCAATCTGGATATCGGAACCTGAACGGACACGACGACATGGCCCGGATAAACGTGTATTCCAGTTTCAACGACCTGTCGCCATCGTACAGCAATTTTTTTCAGACCTGCAGTGAACGCGGTGGCTTCTTTCTGAGTCTGCCGTGGTTCCAGAATTTAAGCCAGACCGGTTTTAATACCCAGTTTCAGTTACGTATATATGGCCTTGAATCCGATGATCTCCAGTCACCGGTTCTTGCCGCCCTGCCGATGTGTCACAAACCGCCGGGGATTCCTTTTATTCAATTCAACGTTCTGCGCGCTGCAGCCAACTATTACTCGGCAATATTTGGGCCTGTAATCAATATCAATGACCGGCAGTCCCGCCAGAATCTGGATACCCTGGTCCAGGGCATAGTCAGAGAAACGCCGCGCTGGGACATTATTGACTTGCATCCCATCGAAAAAAATTCCGATGATTATGCGTTGCTGATGCAGACTTTAAGCAATGCCGGCATGGCAGTGGAAAGCTATTTTTGCTCTGGCAACTGGTATCTCAACGTCGCAGGCCGGACTTATCAGCAATATTATGCGTCGTTGCCGTCCAGGCTGAAAAACACCCTGCAGCGCAAATCGGTGCAATTAAAAAACGAAGGACAGTTCAGCGTTGACATAATCAGTTCGGTTGACGATGCCAAAAGACGGATAGAAAGTTTCCTGCAGGTGTATGGAAACAGCTGGAAGCAACCTGAACCGTTTCCCGATTTCATGCCAGGCTGGATTCTGGAAAGCGCCAGGCAGGGGTGGCTCAGAATGGGCATCGCCAGTTTTAACGGCAAACCGGTGGCCGTGCAGGTCTGGCTGGTGCATCAAAACAAAGCGTCAATCTACAAGCTGGCTTATGACAAACACTACGCAACCTATTCAATCGGTTCGATACTCACGGCCTGTCTGTTTCAGCACGTAATCGATGTGGATCAGGTTGAAGAAGTCGATTTTTTAAACGGCGATGAAAGTTATAAACAGGACTGGATGTCACATCGCAGGGAATACTGGGGAATTATTGCCTACAACAGACACACATTGAAAGGTCAGATTTCCTTCCTGCTGCAAAAATTGGCACGGACAATCAAGAAATTAAAATCACGTTAGCAGTTTTCACAGGTCGCTCTTTAATGCTCTTTTAACTTACGGTAAAAATCATGTCAAAATTTGAGAACCGCATTAATAATCGCACGTTGATCCTGGCCATGCTGGTTTCCTGTACGGCGCTCGCCGCCTGCACCCGATTTTATTCGGCCGACAAATTTGTTGAGGAGGCCAAAAATTATGAACTGAAAGGAGATGAAAAATCCGCCCTGATTCAGTTTAAAAACGCATTGCAAAAAGACCCCAACCATAAACAGGCGCGCATCTTGATGGGAGAACTGTACCTCCAGCTTGGTGATGGCTATTCTGCTGAAAATGAATTTCGCAAAGCCGTCAAACTGGGCGTGCCGCAGAGTCAGCTTGAAACCCAGATTGCCAGGTCGCTGCTGATGGAAGGTCAATTCAAAAAATGTCTGGATGAATTAAACGCCTCAGGTGAAAACCTCTCGCCAGAACTGCTGGCAATCAAGGGCGAAGCCCAATTCAATTTACGACAAAACGCCCAGGCCAGAGATACATTCAATGCGGCCCTGACGAAGCAGCCCGGCCTGTCTGCTGCCTTGCTTGGTCTGGCCAAACTGTCGATGTCGGAGCAGGATATCAACAAGGCGGTCAGTTACAACAATCAGGCGATTGAATCCGATTCTAAAAATGTCGAAGCCTGGCTCTTCAAGGGCAAGATTTTCCAATTTCAATCGAACCCGACTGAGGCGCTGACCTGTTTCGAGACGGCGTTAAAAATACAGCCGCACAATTTTATGGCACACATCGAAAAAGCAAATATCGAAATCCGGTCAAGAAAATATGACGCAGCACAATCTGACGTCAAGGCCGCAATGGATACGCAGCCCAAAAATCCCTACGGCAATTATGTTCAGGCGACCCTGTATTTCGGACAGGGCAAAAACCGTGAAGCGCTGGACACACTGAGTATAGTGCTTAAAAGCGCGCCCCATTTTCTGCCGGCCATTCTGCTGTCCGGCGCAGTCAACTTTGCCATGGACTCCACCACGCAGGCGGAAGCATTTCTGAAGCAATACCTCGAGGAAATTCCCGGCAATCTGTTTGCCCGCAAACTGCTGGCCCAGTGCCAGATTAAAAATGGCAATCCCGGAATGGCATTGAATACGCTGGAAGTTGCCATTAAAGGTGGCAACAAGGACGACAGCCAGCTGTACTCGCTGGCAGGTGAATCGGCACTGAAAGTAAGGGACTTCAACAAGGCCAGCATGTACTTTGATCAGGCCAACGCAATCGCACCGGAAAACGCCAATGTTCATAATGACATCGCCATGGAAAAAGCGTTTATGGGTGATAACAAAGACGCCATCAATGAACTTGAAAAAGCCATCAGTCTGAATGACAAACTCACCTTTCCCAAATCGGTCATCATGCTGACAATGGCCTACATGAAGACCAACGAGCTTGACAAGGCGCTCGAGACCATTGGGCGTCTTGAAAAAGAGCAACCAAACAATGCGTTGGCACATGGTCTGAAAGGCATCATCTATCTGAGAAAAAATGACGTGGTCAATGCCAGGGCCAGTTTTGAAACTGCCGTTAAAATTCAACCCAGTTATTTCGGCGCGGTCGCCAATCTGGCCCAACTGGATGTGCGGGATAAAAAATTCGATGCCGCCAATGAGCGGTTACTCGCGTTGTTAAAAATCGACAAAAACAATCTGAACGCGGAACTCGCGCTCGCATCCGTGGCAGGCGTGCAGGGCAACGGCAAGGAATCTGAAAAATGGCTGACCCGGGCTCTGGACGATCATCCCAATCAGGTTCAGGCCGCACAGCCTTTGATCGCTTTCTATTTACAATCCAAAGAAACGCAAAAGGCACTGACTCTGGCCAGAAACCTGCAGGCTTCTGCACCGGACAATCCTGAATTTCTTTCATTGCTGGCCCGGACTCAAATAGCGGCAAATGACCGGCAGGGAGCAATTTCCAGCTATGCCAAGTTGGCCGGAATGCGTTCAGATTCACCACAAGCGCAGATGGAACTTGCCGCTGCTTATCTCAACGCCAATGACGAAACCAATGCAAGGGAAGCGTTAAACAAGGCATTGCTGATTAAACCCGGTTACCTCAATGCCCAGATAGCACTGGCGGATCTTGATTCAAGAAATGGCAAATTTGACGCGGCCCTGAAAATCGCAAAGCAGATTCAGACCCAGGACGCCAAAAATGCGCAGGGATTCATATTGGAAGCCGATATATTAATGCGCCAGAATAAATTTGTTCCGGCGGCCAATTCCTATCAAACCGCCCTGGGGCTTAACAAAAACAGCCTGGTTCTGGTCAAACTGCACGATGCACTGGTCAAAGGAAAAAAGGACAAGGAAGCCAGTCAGGCGATTGAAAACTGGTTGCAGGAACACCAGGATGACAACCGAACACGACTGTATTACGCGACCTGGCTGCTGGCCAGCCCGCAATCAAAATTGCCAGCAATCGCACAATTGCAGATCCTGTTGAAGTCAGATCCAAATAATCCAGTGCTGCTCAACAATCTGGCCTGGGCCTGTGATCATGAGAAAGATCCAAATGCGATCGGCTACGCTGAAAAGGCCCACAACCTGGCAAAATCGAATCCCCAGATTCTGGATACGTATGGATGGATACTGGCTCAGAAAGGTGACTATGCGAAAGCGTTGCCGCTGCTGCAGCAGTCGGCACAGCTGATACCGGCTGACGGTGAAGTCCATTACCATCTGGCCTTTACCCTGCTTAAAACCGGTGACAAGATTCAGGCGCGTAAAGAACTGGAAAGTGCGGTCAAGAGCAAGGATTTCCCAGCCATGCCTGAGGCGCAGAAAATGCTGAAACAACTGGCTGCCTGAATTTACAGACAGCCATTCGAGGGTGATGTCAGAAGAAGCTTTGCGGGATGAGCAGAATATCGCCTGGCCGCACAGGCATGTTGGCCGAGATATCGCCATCCTTGATCAAATCATTGAGGCGCACATTGATTTTCTGCTGGTTGCCGTCGGTGTTGCGAATGATGGTGGCTTTATTACCTGATGCAAATTCTGTGATGCCGCCCACGCCAATGATGACGTCCATCACCGTCATGCCATGCCGATAGGCCAGTGCCTGCGGTTTGGCTGCCTCTCCGATTACCCGAACCTGTTCCGAATAAGGACCGGAAAATGACGTCACTACCACTGTCACAACGGGAGACTGAATAAATTTGGACAATTTGGATTCGATTTCGCGCGCAAGTATCGAAGGCGTTTTACCATCTGCGACAATATCTTCTACCAGCGGTGTTGAAATTTTTCCGTCCGGACGAACCGTGACGACCATCGATACTTCGGGATTACGCCATACGATGACGTTGAGGGCGTCACCGGCACCGATCACATAATCGGTCTCGGAGAACTGGGCGTTTTTAGCGTCGTACGGTGTACCAGGACCAGACGCACATCCGGACAATAAAACAAGACAGCAGGAAACAAACAGTGCGAACAGCCATGGAGTATTTTTTATGCGCAGATTATTCATTTGAATTCCCTATACGTGTTGTTGAAACTTACAGGTTCCAGATTATCTTTAAAAAAACCGCAGTGTCCAAACTAGTAGTCAGTCAAGCTGACTGCTAGGCATTTGTACTCTTTCTTTGACGATAAGCGAAGATACTACAGCATACTTTGTGATGATTCATGCATTTATAATAAATTATTTATTGCAATTACCATCACACAACGACTAATTAATTTAATCCCTATTTTTTTCGACATTATTTCAATTTAGAACAGATGACACACTTTCCATTTGAGATCCAATCAATTATAAAAATTGTCTAGACGGTTACGTAAAGCATGTATATATTTGCTTCTAAAAAGGCAATTGCATTACGAATGAATTAATACCGTTCACACCTCACCATGGAAAATGCAGATGGAAGAATTGCTTAAACAGATACAGTCCGTATTCCGGGGTGGTTGGAAATATCGCTGGAATGCCAATAACATAGCATGGGTTGTTTCGATCATTGGCTTTGTCGTCATACTCAAACTCCCCGATGAATATCAATCGTCAGCAAGAGTGTTTGTCGATACCCAGAGCATCCTGAAGCCGCTGCTGTCCGGCATGACCAGCGTACCCAACGTCGAACAGCAGGTTTCGATCATGAGCCGAACCCTGCTCAGTCGCCCCAATGTGGAACGCGTCATGCGCATGGTTGACATGGATCTGCTGGCCAACAATGAAAAAAATAAAGAGAAATTAATCGACAAATTAATTGCATCCATCAAAATCACCAGCACGACTCAAAACGATATTTACAGCATCAGCTACACCGATACCACGCCCAAAATAGCAAAAGACGTGGTGCAGTCACTGCTGACCATTTTTGTGGAAGGCTCAATCGGCGATGAACGCCAGGACTCGGCAAAAGCCATTGTTTTTATCAATAACCAGATAAAAATATACGAAGACAAGCTTTCTGCTGCAGAGAATGCGCTCAAAGAATTCAAACTTAAAAATCTGGGTTTATTGCCGCATGACGGGGCAGAATTTGGCAGCAAGCTCTTGGAGATCACAGAAAGTCTGAGTCAGGCCAAACTGGAACTGGCCGAGGCAGAACAGGGTCGCGATGCCATCAGAAAGCAGATCGCCAGCATCGACGCTCCTTCGGCAACCGGTGAGGACACATCGCCCCCCTTTTCCGATCCGGAACTGGATGACCGGATTCGCGCCGTAACCAAAAATCTCGACAATCTGCGCATGCAGTACACAGAAGAGCATCCTGACATCGTTGCTTCGAAGCGACTGCTGGACCAACTGCAGACGAAAAGAGCTGCAGAAGAAAAAAACAGGAAACCGGGGTCAATGAACCTTGCAGCCAATCCGATGTACCAACAGCTCAGGGTGTCACTGGCTGAATCGGAGAAGAGAGTCGCTTCAATGCGCGTGCGTGTTGATGAATACAGTATGCGCTATTCAAAATTACGGGAATTGACCGGTGCCGCGCCTGAAATTGAGTCGCAACTGGCACAGCTCAATCGCGATTACGTTATCAACAAGGAAAATTACGAGAAACTGGTTGCGAGCCGCGAGTCAGCCAAAATTTCCAGCGACCTCAATGCCACAACCCAGATGATGACATTCCGGGTTATTGACCCACCTACTTCGCCGGTTTCACCGATCGGGCCAAACCGTTTAAAACTTTTTTCACTCGCTTTTTTGGGCGCTCTGGTACTGGGTATCTTAAGTTCGGTTTTAATGAGTAAAGTCAGACCCACTTTTTTATCACAACATGAGCTGATTGAAGGGACGGGACTGCCGATACTGGGCACCATCACGATGAACTGGACCGAAGCCGAACAAATCAGACGCAAGCGCAGCCTGTATGCCTTTTCATTTTCTGCGTTCATGCTCCTGCTCTTTTACGGTGCCATGATGACTACCATCTACCTGTCAGCCTGAATACGCACGATTGAACTTTAAAACCAAAGTCTGGAGCGAAGCGTGAGCATAATTGAAAAAGCGATTCTAAAACTTGATCAAAACAAGAATTCGGCAGCTGAGCAAAAAGATGTTCATCATGAAATCGAATCCAAAGTTGTGCCGCAAAATCAGCAAAAAGTCCCGCTCAGGCCGACGCCAACTGCCAAAATAAACGTAGCTGCCAATCCGGCATCAGTTGAAAGTCAGAATGTCAAAAGAGTCGAAATTGATCTGGAAAAACTGCAACAGCTTGGCATGGTGACACCGGATACCGAACGCAGCAGCATCGCAGAACAGTTCCGCCGAATTAAACGCCCGTTACTTGACAAAATTTTCAACGCCAACACCGGCACCAGACCGTTTCACCATAATCTGATCATGATTACCAGTTCTTTGCCTGGTGAAGGAAAAACTTTTTGCGCAATCAACCTTGCCATCAGTATTGCACTTGAAATGGATCGCACCGTTTTATTGGTGGATGCCGATGTGGCCAGACCGGCGATTTCCCGTTATCTGAAAATCAAACATGATCAGGAACAATATCAAGTCGGACTCATGGATATTCTAAAGGAAAAAAATCTTGATTTGGCCGATGTCATGCTGCGAACCAATATCGACAAGCTGACCTTGCTGTTTGCCGGCAGTCATCACAAACATGCTACAGAATTGCTGGCCAGTCATTCCATGAGTAAGCTGCTGAGCGAGATTTCAGATCGCTACCCGGACCGGGTCATTATTTTTGATTCGCCGCCATTATTATTAAGCACTGAAGCCAGAGTGTTGACCAATCAGATGGGCCAGATTGTTCTGGTAGTGGAAGCCGGATCGACTACGCAAAATGCGGTCAAGGAAGTATTAAGCCAGTTAAAAACCACCAACAATGTGTCACTGATTTATAACAAAGCGAAAGAATTCGCCAGTGATTACTACGGTGATTACTATGCCTAGGAAGCGTGAAACAATGGAACGGTTTCAGGTAAAAACAGGGAGACAGATCGTTCTGTTTCATTGCGCACTGCTACTTTCCGTTGCCGCCTGTGCGGATGATATTCGCATTACCCCGACCCTCAATTTAATGGAAAGCTACAATGACAATGTGTATCTGACGTCGAACGGCACGCAAAACAGTGCCTTCATCACCGAAGTCATGCCGGGAATTCTTGTTTCAGCCGATGGCCCGTCGTTCAAATTGCATTTCGATTATGCGGTTCAGGAATTACTCTATTCCGGTGAAACGCATTCTGAGCAAACCAATCAGATCCTGTCGGCAAATTCAAAAGAAGAATTTATCAAAGACCTGTTTTATTTTGAGAACAGTGCCAATATCAGCCAGCAGAATTACTCCGCATTCGCCCCGCAAACACCCAACAACCAGACCCTGTCCGGCAATCGCTACGAAACCAGAACCTACGATCTGGAACCTTACTTAAAAACCAACTTCGGGCAGGACGCCTCTGCAGAACTTCGTTTTATCCACAACTATATCAATGCCACATATGGCGGTCTGTTAGACAGTGTTTCCAATGCTGTCAGGACAGTCGTCAAGAGCGGCCCTGCTTTCAAAACCGTAGACTGGAATCTGCTGTACAGCGATGAGAAGATAAATTATACAAACCAGAATGATCTGGAAATGCAGAGCACCACCCTGAGCAGTGGCTACCATCTTTCATCTGAATTCGCATTGACCGCCAGTGCCGGATATGAAAAAAACAGTTACCTGACCCCGGATGGCAAAAAGCCGGAAGGTGCGGACTGGTCACTGGGATTCAGCTGGACGCCCAGCGCAAGAACCAAGCTGAGCGCAAGTTTTGGCAGACACTACTACGGTAACACCTATAGTTTGATTGCCAATGAAAGAACCTATGCAACGGTGTGGAATCTGGGTTACAGCGATGGACTCACTACCAGTCGCAGCCAGCTGTTTGTTCCCTCCGCCACAAACACGTCCGATTTTCTGAACGCGCTGTGGATGTCCAGCATTCCCGATGCAACGCAAAGGCAGCAGGCAGTCGATGCATTCATACAGAGTAACGGATTGCCAGGCACACTCACAACGCCAGTCAATACCGTTACGGACCAGGTATTTTTACAACGGTATCTGCAGGGTTCGGTTGCGCTTTCAGGTTTGCGCAACACGCTCATTTTTTCCGTATTCAATATCCGGCGCGATGTCCAGTCCCTCCCTGTGAGTACAGTCTCCAGCGACATCAGCCAGAACAACAACACCAAGCAGACCGGTGCCAATATCATGTTGAATCACACTTTTACGCCACGCACCAATTATTCATTGATGGTATCGCGTTCAAAGTCGGTGGACGAAACAGCGAACATTACCTTTGACAGCAACATATTGACGACAAGTCTGAATCATCAGTGGGATCCGAGACTTCGAGCAACACTGCAATACCAGTACATCCAGTCCACATCCAATTTTTTCATAGGCAGTTCCAAAAATAATATTCTGTCATTGATGCTCGCATTCAAATTTTAATGAGGTTCAGATGTACGAAAAATATTACGGATTTACCTCCAAGCCGTTCCAGTTAAAGCCCGATCCGCGATTTTTTTACGGCAGCAAAGGACATAAGCGTGCCATGTCCTATCTTGAGTATGGCATTTCGCAGGGCGAAGGATTCATCGTCATTACCGGAGAAATAGGCGCCGGAAAAACCACGCTGATGCGCAATCTGTTTTCTGAACTCGATTCAAAAAACATCGTTGCTGCGCAGATTGTCAATACCCATGTCGATTCCGAAGATATATTGCGTCTGGTTGCCGGTGCCTTTGGCATTGAATACGAAAACACCAGCAAGGCATCCATGTTGCACCGCATTGAACAATTTTTAAGGCAGGTGGACATGGCGGGCAAACGCGCTCTGCTGGTTGTGGATGAAGCACAAAATCTGTCGCCACGCGCACTGGAAGAATTGCGCATGCTGTCCAATTTTCAGACTGACGATAAATGTCTGCTGCAAACCTTTCTGTTGGGTCAACCAGAGTTTCGTCAAATCATGCACAGCTCTGAAATGCAACAACTGTATCAGCGCATCATCGCAAACTACCATTTAGGTCCGCTGGATATCGTTGAAACCAGAGATTACATAGAGCACCGCTTAACGACCGTTGGCTGGAAATGCAATCCCAAAATAAACCGGGACGCTTTCATCGCCATTCATAATTTTACCGGCGGCATTCCCAGAAAGATCAATTCATTCTGTGATCGCATGTTTTTGATGGGGTATCTGGAAGAAATCCGCAATTTTACCGCCACTGAAATTGCGCTGGTTATCAAGGATATCCAGCAGGACATCTCCGCAGTGCCACAACCTGCTCCGATCAAAGCCATCCGGCCGCTGGTCGAGAGTCTGGCAGAAAATTATTCCTATTCCGATGTCGTTGACGAACGCCTTGGGCGGATGGAACGGGCGCTGACATCGATTATCGAGACGTTAAATAAATTGATGCACCCATCAAAAGTTTAATTGACCAGTATGTAATGCTGGCATCAACAGGTGCCAGGTGGGGATAGCATCCCAGCCAGCGACATCAACAATTATCGGGATTCCCACCTGCGTGGGGATGACAAAAAAGGGAATTTAAATGCAACGTTCTGAGCGCAGCGTCATATGCAATGCCATGACCATCGACGTTGAAGATTATTTTCAAGTCTCGGCTTTCGCCCCCTACATTTCGCGCGACAGCTGGCCAAGTCAGATCTGCCGTGTTGAACGCAACATTGATCTCATCCTTGGTCTGCTGGATGAAGCACAGGTGAAAGCGACATTTTTTACATTGGGATGGATCGCCGAACGCTATCCGGCCATGGTAAGGAACATTCACGACAATGGCCACGAATTGGCCAGCCACGGCCAGGATCACCTGCGCGTGGGTGACCAGACCCAATCCGAATTCAGTGCTGACGTCAACCGCAGCAAACAATTGATCGAAGACCTGACCGGCAATGCGGTGCTGGGTTATCGGGCGCCCAGTTTTTCCATCGGTACCAAAACCCTGTGGGCACTGGATGTGCTGTTAAAGGCAGGATATCGCTACAGTTCCAGTATTTACCCGATCAGCCATGATCATTACGGCATCCATGATGCGCCGCGTTTTGCCTGGTATCCGAACGGGCAGGACGGATTGCTGGAATTGCCGATCTCCACAGTGCGTCTTTTCAATAAAAATTTTCCGGCAGGCGGCGGCGGTTTTTTCCGGCTCTATCCGTATTCACTGTCGCACTGGCTGATCAGGCGCATCAATCAAATTGACGGGCAAGCGGGAATTTTTTATTTTCACCCTTGGGAACTCGATCCCGACCAGCCGGTTCAGCAGCAGCTCAATTTCAAAACCCGATTCCGGCACTACATCAATCTGTCACAAAATGAATCGAAATTACGGGAATTGATTCGCGATTTTCGCTGGAGCCGCATGGACGCGGTATTTTTAAACAAGGCGAACCGACTGAATGAATATGCTTAACGAGATGCCTGTACCCATCAGTTCAAGTTTGCCTTCAGCCGTTCGCGTGGGCCTCATGCAGGCCCAGGACATGGAGCGCTGGGACCGGTTTGTTACGGCCTGTCCGGATGCCACTTTTTTTCACAGGGCAGGCTGGAAGGCTGTCATAGAGAGTGCCTTTGGCCATAAGACCTGGTTTTACTATGCCGAGTCCGATGGCGAAATTATCGGTGTACTGCCTTTGGCGCAAATCAAAAGCGCACTGTTCGGCCATTCATTATGTTCATTACCGTTCTGCGTTTATGGCGGCGTTGCCAGTCACGACGCAACGGCCAGAGCGCTCCTTACACTGGCAGCGCAACAGCTGGCCGAGTCACTCAGGGCCGGCTATCTGGAAATGCGCAACCTTGAGCCGCAAAATCCCGACTGGATCAGCAAAAACCTGTACTTTACGTTCAGGAAGGAAATTGACCCGATTGAAGAAAATAACATGCTGGCCATCCCCAGAAAACAGCGCGCAATGGTACGCAAGGGTATCAAGGAAAATCTGCAGGGCGAAATCGATCAGGACGTCGACCGGTTCTTTTATGCTTATTCGAACAGCGTGCATCATCTGGGCACGCCGGTGTTTTCAAAAAAATATTTCAGAATACTGAAAGAAGTGTTTGGGTCCGATTGCGAGATATTAACCATCACGCAAAACGCTGAGGTCATTGCCGGCGTGCTGAGTTTTTATTTCAGGGATGAAGTGCTGCCCTATTACGGCGGCGGCACCACCCGGGCACGTGCAGTGGCCGGCAACGACTTCATGTACTGGGAATTAATGAAGCGGGCCTGCGCAAGAGGAATCCGGGTATTTGATTTCGGGCGCAGCAAAGCCGGTACCGGCGCCTTTGATTTCAAAAAAAACTGGGGCTTTACCGCCCAGCCGCTGCACTACGAATATCAGCTGTACACGCTGTCTGAGCTGCCTGAAAATAACCCGCTCAATCCGCGCTTCAAGCTGTTTATCAATCTGTGGCGACGCATGCCGATCACCGTAGCCAATTTCGTTGGTCCTTTTCTGGTGAAAAATCTCGGATGACAACACCGACCAAAGAAAATTTGCTGTTGCTGGTACATCGCATACCATTCCCACCCGACAAAGGTGACAAGATCCGTTCATGGCATCTGCTCGAACACCTGGCAAAGCACTATCAGGTACATACCGCTTACTTCATCGATGACAAGAACGATCTGCAATATATTGGCAAGGTCGATGCCCTGTGCGCCTCAACCTGCCATGTGGTTCTGGAACCCCTGCAAGCCAGACTGAAAAGCCTGACCGGATTGCTGTTTGGCCGCCCTCTTACACTGGACTATTTTCACAATGAAAACATGCGCAGATGGGTCGATGACACCATAGCGCGCCACCAGATCAGGCATATCGTGGTTTTTTCCTCGGCCATGGCTCAGTACGCAGAACGCCATCACGACGCCATGCGTGTCATTGATTTCGTCGATATCGATTCTGACAAATGGCTGCAGTATGCGCAAAAGAAGTGGTGGCCGCTGAGCTGGCTGTATCACCGCGAAGGAACCCGACTGTTGCAGTATGAAAGGAAGATAGCCGCACTGTTTGATTACTCATTGTTTGTATCGCGCCAGGAAGCTGATTTGTTCAGGCAACTGGCACCGGAAAGCGCCCATAAAACCGGCTATTTCAGCAACGGCGTGGACACTGACTATTTTTCGCCGGACGTGGTACTGCCTTGCCCGTATCCGCCCTCCGGCAAAAATATTGTTTTTACTGGCGCCATGGATTACTGGCCCAACTGCGATGCGGTTGAATGGTTTGCACGATCCATTCTGCCCCTGATTCATGAGCAGCATTCTGACGCACATTTTTACATCGTCGGCGCTCGTCCCGGCAAAGCGGTCAAGGAACTGGCCCTGCTGGAAGGCGTGACTGTCACCGGCACCGTGCCTGATGTGCGCCCCTATCTGTCCCACGCCCATGTGGCGGTGGCGCCGCTGCGGATTGCGCGCGGCATTCAAAACAAGGTGCTGGAAGCCATGTCGATGGCCAGGACCGTTGTTGTCACCCCGGACGCACTGGAAGGAATCGATGCGATTTCGGACCAGGAAATTTTACTGGCCAAAGATGAAGTGCAGATCGCCGCGCACGTGTGCAATATTTTCAATGGCAGCCAAACGGATCTGGGGCTAGCGGCACGCAAAAAAATGCTGTCCACCTACGGATGGGATGCCAATCTGCGCGCCATCGACCGCATACTGGTGCTGCCGGCCACGGCCGGGGAGTCTCGCTCATGAATCGCCCGAACCGCAATGCTCTGATGACCGGCGCCCTGTTCGCCGTAGCATTGCTGTCCCCGTTCATTCTCTACGCCGGCACGGCCAGATCACTGGTGGAAATCTGGAACAGTTCCGAGACCTTCGCCCATGGCTATATTATTGCTCCGATCAGTCTGTGGCTGATCTGGCGCAAACGGCAGTTGCTGACAATGACAGCGGTGGTCCCGTACTGGCCCGGTCTGGCATTGCTGGTGCTGGCAGGAGCCGGTTGGCTGCTGTCCGATCTGGGTGATGTGCAGGTCATCAGACAATACTGTTTTGTTGCATTCATTCCGTTGATCGTCCTGACGCTGGCCGGATCGCGCATCTTTAAAGTGATTGCATTTCCGCTGTGCTTCCTGCTGCTGGCAGTACCGTTTGGCGACATGTTCATTGCACCACTGATTAACTTTACGACGGACTTTACCGTAACGGCACTGCAACTGACCGGCATACCGGTGCTGCGCAACGGCAGTTCATTTACCATTCCCAGCGGGAACTGGTCAGTGGTGGATGCGTGCAGCGGAGTGCGCTACCTGATTTCCTCGTTCACGCTGGGCTGCCTGTTTGCCTATCTGACCTATACGGGCTGGAAAAAGCGCCTGCTGCTCATCATTGCCTCACTCATCATCCCGGTCATTGCCAACGGTCTGCGTGCCTATATGATCGTGATGCTGGGACATTTAAGCAGCATGACACTGGCCGTCGGTGTCGATCATCTGATCTACGGCTGGGTGTTTTTCGGTCTGGTGATGTATCTGCTGTTCTGGGTCGGAAATTATTGGCGCGACGATCCGATCGCTGCTGCGGCCAGCACCGTGCAGGAAAAAAATTCCGACCGTCCCGGCAGCGCTTCGCTGTCCCAATTGCTGCGCAGCACCGCCGTTATCCTGTTATGCCTGGTGAGTTTCCTCCTCATTGTCAACGTGATAGAACGCTCCAATCACAACCCGCACACTGCCGATCTGAGCGGGTTTCATTCAAGTTGGGAACCGGCTCAAGCTGCGGTGCAGTGGCAACCTTATTATTTGCCGGCACAGACCGAACTGGATCGTTCCTATGCCACAGACACGCATAAAGTCAGACTGATAATCAAGTATTATCGCAACCAGACCCATCAGGCCGAGCTGATCAGCAGCAGCAATAAAATGAATCTGGATACAGGTACAAACTGGGCCAACAACACGCAAACCGACCTGGTGGAAAACCTGACACTGTCAGGAGGAAAAAAACAGTTATCGGTGCATGAAACCCAGTTGTCCGGCAGCGGCGGGTATTTGCTGATCTGGTCCATGGATTGGATCAACGGACAGTTCAACAACAGTCATATTGCCGGAAAAATGATTCAGACCTTCAACAAACTCAGGTTTGCCGGCGATGATGCGGCAGCCCTCATCATCAGCGCGCCGTTTTCAGAAAATCCGGAAGAAGCGCGCACTGCCCTGCGCTCCTTTTTGAGTTCCGATTTCATGGCAATTGAATCCGTGCTCAATGCAAACCGGGGGCAATGACCGATCATGACAAAACCACTGACACCCCGGCCACCACTGATCGTACATCTGATTTACCGTCTTGACTTTGGCGGGTTGGAGTCGCTGCTGGTGGACTGCGTGAATCAGATTGACCCTGACCAGTTTCGTCATGCCATCATCTGCCTGACCGACTACACCAGTTTTTCAGAAAAGATTACCCAGCCCGGCGTTGAGATCATCGCACTGCACAAGCCGCCGGGACTGGCTCTGACGCTGCATTTCAGGTTATGGAAGTTATTCAGGCAACTCAAACCGGCCATTCTGCACACCTATAATCTGGCCACGATTGAATATACCCCGGCAGCCCGCCTGGCCGGTGTGCGGGTCGTGGTCCATGCCGAGCATGGTCGTGACATGGCCGATATGGAAGGTACCAATGCCCGCCACAATTTTTTGCGCAGGCATCTGGCCCCTTTTATCGACCGGTATGTGACCGTATCGAAGGATCTGCAAGACTGGCTGACCCGGGTTGTGGGCATTGCCGAGCATAAGCAACAACTCATCATCAATGGAGTTGATACCGACAGATTTGCGCCACACTTGACCGGGCCCGGCGGCGCCTCGCCGTGGACCGCGCAGCATGTGGTGATCGGCACGGTTGGTCAAATCCGAAACATTAAAAATCACGCCGGTCTGATCAGGACTTTTCAGCTGATGCTGCAGCAGTATCCGGCATATCGCAACACGCTGCGGCTGACCATTATCGGCGCTGGTTCGTTATTGCCGGACCTGAAACAGCAGGTGCGCGACGCCGGCCTGCAAGACTTGGTCTGGTTGCCGGGAGCACGCCCGGATATTGCAACCATCATGTCCGGCTTTACCGTATTCGCCCTGCCCTCGCTGGCCGAAGGAACGCCGGTTGCCCTGCTGGAAGCCATGGCCTGCGGTTTGCCGGTGGTCGCGTCGCGCGTTGGCGGCATCCCTGAAGTCATCAGTGACAACTGCAATGGCACCCTGGTGGACGCTGGCAACGAAGCTGCGTTGGCGGCTGCCATCATGAACTACCTGGTTAATCCGGAACTGGCACGGCAGCATGGCAGCGCGGCAAGAGCACGGGTTGTGGAAGCCTACAGCCAGACCCACATGATAGAAAGCTATACGCGGCTGTACCGGGAACTGTGCCATGAAAGGAAACTGCCATGTGCGGCATAACCGGCATTTTTGACACCAGAGGAGCACGCCAGATAGACCGTGGTTTGCTGGAACGCATGAATGAGAGTCAGCACCATCGCGGACCGGACGAAGGGGAACTGTACAGCGAGACCGCGCTGGGTTTTGGGCACCGCCGACTTTCCATCATCGATCTGGCGACCGGACGGCAACCGTTGTTCAATGAAGATAACAGCGTGGTGATTGTCTTCAACGGTGAAATTTATAATTACCGCGAACTGATGACCGAACTGACCCGGCTCGGGCATGTTTTTAAAACACGCTCCGATACCGAAACGATCGTGCACGCCTGGGAACAATGGGGAATCGACTGTCTGTCACGCCTGACCGGCATGTTTGCGTTCGCCTTGTGGGACCGCAATCAAAAAACCCTGTTTCTGGCGCGCGACCACCTTGGGGTCAAACCGCTGCATTACGCATTACTGCCGGACGGGATGTTTGTATTTGGATCCGAGTTGAAATCCGTAATGAGCAGCCCGACCGTCAGCACAAAGTTGAATCCAACTGCGGTCGAAGACTATTTTGCTTTCGGTTATATACCTGAACCCAAAACCATTTATAACGATGTCTTCAAACTCAGTCCCGGTCATTATCTGCATATCAGAGTTGGCGATACGTCGGTACGTCAAGTGCAGTACTGGGATGTTCCCTTTGTGCCAGGCCCAAAGCGCAGTGAAGCAGAGATTGAACATGAATTGATTGAACGTCTGACTCAGGCAGTACAAAGCCAGATGATGTCAGAAGTTCCATTGGGCGCATTTTTATCCGGCGGGGTCGATTCGGGCGCGGTTGTGGCGCTGATGGCCTCGCACAGTTCAGCTCCTGTCAATACCTGCTCGATCGCATTTGACGATCCCAACTACGACGAATCCGCCTACGCAACCCAGGTTGCGCAGCGCTATCACACCAACCATCACAGCGAACTGGTCAGTCATGACTCCCACACCCTGATCGGGAAGCTGGCATTTTTATATGATGAGCCCTTTGCAGACAGTTCCGCGATCCCGACCTACCGGGTTTGCCAGCTGGCGCGTCAACGTGTCACGGTCTGTCTGTCTGGCGACGGTGGCGATGAAAATTTTGCCGGATATCGGCGCTACCGGTATGCTGCTGCCGAGCAGCGCGTGCGCGCCAGAATTCCGGCCGGGCTGCGTCGCTGCCTGTTTGGGTCGCTCGGAAAAATTTACCCCAAGGCCGACTGGGCGCCTCAGAGCCTGCGCGCAAAAACCACCTTTGAAGCGCTGGCCAAAGACAATGTGGCGGGCTATTTTCACGGCGTATCCATCATGCCTGACCGGCAGCGCGAGCAACTGTTTTGCCCCCGCTTCAAGTCTGAACTGCAGGGTTACCACGCACTGGAAGTCATGCGCGCTCATGCCAGCGCGGCACCAACCGATGATCCGTTGTCGCTGATTCAATATCTGGATCTGAAAACCTACCTGCCTGGCGATATTCTGACCAAGGTGGACCGCGCCAGCATGGCGCACTCTCTCGAGGTACGCGTACCTTTGCTGGACCATACTTTTGTTGAATGGGTTTCCGGTTTGCCGTCCGGGCTGAAACTGCGCGGCAGTACCGGCAAATATATTTTCAAAAAATCGCTGCGCCCCTATTTGTCGGATGACATTCTGTACCGGCCCAAAATGGGTTTTTCAGTTCCGCTGGCAGACTGGTTTCGCGTGCCTCTGAAAGACGTGATCCGCGCTAATGTACTTGATCCGGCGATGCTGGAAACGCAAATTTTTAACCAGTCCTATCTGGTCTATCTGATTGAAGAACATGAATCAGGCCGCAAGGACTACAGCGCTGCGCTGTGGTCGCTGCTGATGTTCGCGGTATTTTTGAAGTCTGCACAGGGTAGATAAGTGTACTTTTGACACGGCATTTTAAGCAACATATAACAACATTTTTCAGAGCTTCACAGTTCTCTCTGCTAGTATTGACAATTGACAATTAACAATCACTTGACTGCAAACATGACCACTCAACCGAGATGAAGCTACTCACGTTCAGCACCTTATATCCGAATGCCGAACAGAACAACCACGGCATCTTCGTGGAAACCAGACTACGGTATCTGGTTGCGAGCGGCATGGCCAATTCCAGAGTGGTGGCACCGGTGCCATGGTTTCCGTCTGAACACGCACGCTTTGGACGGTATGCCAGTTTTGCCCGGATTCCCGAAACAGAAACCCGTCAGGGTATTCTGATCCGTCATCCGCGCTATGCGCTGATCCCAAAAATCGGCATGTACCTGGCCCCGTTCATGATGGCGCAGTCATTAAAGAAGGTCATTGCACAAATCATCCGCGACGGCTACGACTTTGACCTGATCGACGCGCATTATTTTTATCCGGACGGTGTTGCTGCCGTCATGCTTGGCAAATACTTCAACAAGCCGGTGGTGATCACAGCACGCGGTTCCGATATCAACCTGATTGGACAAAAGCCGTTGGCCCGAACATTGATTCTGTGGGCCGCCAGAAATGCTGCGGCAGTAATCACCGTTTGTGCAGCCCTCAAAAATGAGCTGGTCAAAATGGGGGCCGAGGCCAGTCACATCACGCCACTGCGCAATGGCGTGGACCTGCAACGTTTTCACCGCCTGGAAAAAGCCCAGATCAGAACTGAATTGGGACTGAACCGATTCACCCTGCTCACCGTTGGCGCACTGACTGAGAACAAAGGACATCACATCGCGATACAGGCGCTGGTACATTTGCCGGACACGAACTTGATGATCGTCGGCGCCGGACCGGATCTGGATAAATTGCAGAGTCTGGCAAAAAAACTGAAAGTGGCCGACCGGGTCAGATTTGTTGGCGCCATTGCGCAAACCGAACTGATCCGCTACTACAACGCCGCAGACCTCATGGTACTGATGTCAGCCAGGGAAGGATGGGCGAATGTGTTGCTGGAATCCATGGCATGCGGCACACCGGTGATTGCCACTGATGTTGGCGGGTCGTCAGAAGTCATCATGGCAAAGGAGGCGGGTCTGCTGGTAGAAGAGCGCACCCCGGCAGCCCTGGCTGCAGCAGTGACCCTGTTGCGATCGGACTTCCCTAGCTGCGCACAAACGCGTCAATATGCGGAAAAATACAGTTGGGATGAAACCACGCGCGGTCAGCTGGATCTGTTTAATACCATATTGAATGGCAGAGCCGACTTGTGAAGATCCTCTACCACCATCGTACCCGGTCCAAAGACGGCCAGTCAGTCCATATAGAAGAAATGATTGCGGCCTTGCGTAAACTGGGGCATGTCGTGATTCTGGTTGCGCCGGCCGGCGACGGCGAACAACGATTTGGATCGGATGACAAAGCGCTGGTTTTTCTGAAACGCCACGTGCCGCAATTCTTTTATGAATTGATGGAACTGGGCTACAACCTGATTGCCTTGCGCGACCTGAGCCGGGCAGTAAAGCAGCATCAGCCGGATTGCATTTACGAAAGGTACAATCTTTTTTTGCTGGCCGGGATCTGGACCGCGCGCAAATACCGTGTGCCACTGATGCTGGAAGTCAATTCGCCAATTTATGAAGAACGTTCCCGGTATGACGGCATATCACTCAGACGGCTGGCGCAATGGTCGCAACGTTATGTCTGGAATGCTGCCGACCAGGTTGTGCCGGTGTCTGAGGCAATGGCTGGCATCGTTGCCAGCTATGGCGTAGCGCCGGAAAAAATGCGCGTCATTCACAACGGCATCAATCTGGACGAATTCAGCCAGCGCGCTCCGGATGCAACAGCCAGAACCACACTTGGTCTGGAGCATAAACTGGTACTCGGATTTACCGGGTTTGTCCGCCAGTGGCATGGACTGAATAAAGTCATCGACCTGATCGCCAGCGACCCGCCGGATTCACCTCGCCATCTGCTGGTGGTCGGTGACGGGCCGGAACGCTCCCGGCTGGAACAGCAGGCGCAGCGCCTGAACGTGCAGGACCGGGTCAGTTTTACCGGCATGATCGGTCGCGAAAAAATTCCCGATTATGTCGCCACGTTTGATATAGCACTGCAACCTGCCGTGGTTGCTTATGCCTCACCGCTGAAATTGATTGAATATCTGGCGCTCGGCAAAGCGATCGTGGCGCCGGCCCAGGCCAATATCTGTGAACTGCTTACCGACGAACAGAATGCACTGCTGTTTGACCCTGATCAGCCAGACGCTCTGCCCGAAGCCATCAACCGCCTGTGCGAGGACCAGGCACTGCGCAGTCGTATCAGCAAAAATGCCCGCAGCACCATATTTGACAAACAGTTGACCTGGGAATCCAACGCGCGTCAGGTAGTACAACTGTTTGGGAGGCTGATCCGCCATGCGTGACATCGCCTTGTTCTGTTTCATCTTTGGCCTTTTGCCTTTTGTTTTCAAAAATCATTTTTGGGGCGTGCTTCTGTTCACCTGGGTCAGCCTGATGAATCCGCACCGTCTGACCTACGCGGCCGCCTACGACTTTCCTTTTGAGGCAACGATTGCAGTCGTTACCCTGATCAGCCTGCTGATATCCAAACAGAAAAAACAGCTGCCCGTCAACGGCGTCATCGTTACCCTGATGCTGTTCATCGTATGGATGTCGCTGACAACGTTGTTTGCGCTTGAACCGGAGCGAGCCTGGAATGAATGGAATCGTGTTATCAAAACCATGTTTCTGTTCGCGATTGTTTTGGTCAGTATCGATACCAAAAAGGAAATTCAGTTATTTGTTGCCGTCATCGCATTGTCGATTGGTTTTTTCGGATTTAAAGGCGGACTGTTTACCATCGCCCACGGCGGCTTCAGCAATGTTTATGGCCCGGAAGGCAGTTACATTCAGGACAATAACGCTCTGGCGCTTGCCATCATCACTGTCATGCCGCTCATCTGGTATTTATCGATAACGTATCAGCGTATCTTATTCAGAGTGCCTGTCATCGTCCTGCTTATTTTGTGTGCCGTGTCGGTGGCTGGTTCTTATTCGCGCGGCGCTATTCTGGGAGGCGCGGTAATGTTGATGTTTCTGATGTTTAAGAGTCACAACAAATTTCGCATAGGCGTCGCGCTTGTTCTGATGATTGCGATTGCAGGATCGGTTATGCCTGATCAGTGGTTTAACAGAATGCACACGATCGACAATTATCAGGCCGACCCATCCGCGCTGGGCCGAATCAATGCTTGGGGATTTGCCGTCAATCTGGCCAATTCCAAGTTCCTGGGAGGCGGGTTTAACTGTTTCACTCATCGGCAGTTTCTGACGTACGCGCCGGACCCCCACAATCAGCACGCGGCGCACAGCATTTATTTTCAGGTGCTGGGCGAACACGGTTATCTGGGTCTGTTTTTATACATCTTGTTTCTTTTCCTGACCTGGCGCACCGGCAACCGCATACTCAAACTATGCAAAGGCCGCAACGACCTCAATTGGGCAACCAATCTTGCCGGCATGTGTCAGGTCAGTATGGCAGGCTTTTTGGCCGGCGGCGCATTTTTAACCCTGGCGTATTACGACCTTTTATATGACATTGTCGCCGTACTGCTTGTGCTGGAAAAATTTCTCGCAACACACCAAGAACCGGACTCCGTGACCGACGCAGTTCCCGTTATTCATACCGACAAGGAAGCCAGATAAAATATGGAAACCCCCTTGGCTGACCGGTTATCGTCGCAACTCATCCGTTTTATTGGCGATAAATTTGTATTCCGCGCCAATGGAAACGATCGTCTATACATTCTGATTTATCACCGCATACTCGAAAAAATAGACCCTTTGCTGGATTCGGAACCGGATCTGGCCTGTTTTAAATGGCAAATGGAAGCACTGGCAAGCTGTTTTAATGTCTTGCCACTGTCTGACGCGTTGGACAAATTGCAAAAAGGCACACTGCCACCGCGCTGCATCTGCATCACCTTCGATGACGGGTACCGGTCCACGCATGATCTGGCGCTGCCGATCCTGAAAAAATACAATTTGCCAGCCACAGTATTTATCGCCACCAGTTATCTGGACGGCAGCAATATGTGGAATGACCGGATTATTGAAGCCGTGCGCCACCTGCCGCAAGGGACTCTGGACCTGAGCAATTCCGGGTTAGGCACCCACCCCATATCCAATCAGATTGATCGTGAAAACGCGGCGGACCGGCTGATTTCAGCAACAAAATATTTGCCTTTGCAGCAAAGACTGGCATTGACCCAGGAACTGGAGAATTTAATCGAGTCGGCGCAGCGCCCCGGATTAATGCTGTCCCACGACATGATACGCAGCCTGGCTGACAATGGATTTGAAATCGGCGGGCATACCGTAACCCACCCGATACTGACCAAACTCAATGACGGTCTGGCGCAAAACGAAATTGAGCGGTGCAAACTGGAACTGGAGGCGATCACCGGCAAACCTGTGCGCTTATTCGCCTATCCGAATGGCAAGCCCGGCATTGATTACGACGAACGTCACATACAGATGGCAAAACAGGCCGGCTACAGCGCGGCTTTTGTAACCACTCTGGGCGCGGCCAGTCGGGATACCGATTTTTTCCAGATTCCACGTGGCCGACCCTGGGATAAATCTCCACTCATGTTCAAACTGCGGCTGCTGCGCTGGCTGGTTCAGTAATGCTGCTTACTCAAGGAAAAGATTAACGTTTTATGGAAAGCACCAGAAAATCAATCGGGTATACCTTTGCCACCCAATATCTTGAATTAAGCATTCAATTTTTGGGTGTACTGATATTGGCCCGTTTATTGTCTCCTGCAGATACCGGCGTGTATTCGGTCGCGGCATTTCTCATGTTGCTGTTGCACGCCTTCAGAGATTTTGGTGTGGTCAATTTTATTATTCAGGAAACCGAACTGACCAGGGAAAAGATTCAATCCGCGTTTGGCGTTGCGATTATTCTTGCGCTGCTGGTTGCGGCAATTATGCTGTTATCGTGCAATGCCGTAGCCCGCTTTTATAACAATATCGCACTGCGAGACATCATGCAGATCATGGCGCTCAGTTTTGCCATATCGCCGTTCGGCTCTCTTTTGATTGGCATCTATCGAAGAGAAATGCAGTTCAAGACCATATTTTTCATCAAGATATTCAGCGCCATCTGCCATGTCCTGATCGCCACAACGCTGGCCTATCGCGGCCATGGCGCGGCCAGTCTGGCCTGGGCAAATTTTGCCGGGATACTGTCGTTTGGGCTAGCGGCAAATCTGTTCCGTCCCAAAGGCCTGCCGTTTTTACCCCGTTTTACCCATATTCGCACCATACTTTCATTTGGTGGCATGTCCAGTTTTGGCAATGCCGCCAACACAATCGGCACCAACAGCCCGGACCTGATCATTGCCAAACAGATTGACATGATGTCGGTCGGTTATTTCAGCCGGGGTAACGGATTGGTACAGCTGTTTGCCAGGTTGATTGCATCGGCATTGACACCGGTTGCACTGCCCTATTTTTCAAAAATCAAACGAAACGGCGATGACCTGAAAAAGCCGTATTTACTGGCCATTAATTACCTCACCGTTCTGGCGTGGCCATTTTTTGCCGTGATGGCGCTGTTAGCCTATCCGATCGTGCGTTTTCTGTATGGTCTGCAGTGGGACGCTTCCGTGCCGGTAGTAGAGCTGCTGTGCGTAGCCGGCGCCATTTCTTCCATGTCCATTTTTTCCGGCCACGTGATGATCGCAAATGGCCAGATCAAACAGGCCACCGTTACCCAGCTGTTATCCCAGCCGGTCAAAGTTGTTGCTGTGTTGATTGCCTCAGTCTACGGACTGACGGGAATATCACTGGCAATCATTGCCGGCGAATTCGTTTCCTTTATTATCGTCAACAGGTATCTCAAAATCACGATAGGCGTGACCATGACTGATCTGGCCCTGTCGTTTAAGCACAGCGCCGTTGTGACGCTGTTCAGCAGCGCCGGGCCGCTGCTGGTTAACCTGTTCTGGAACCTGAAACCGGATGAGTCGCTCGGTCCGCTGCTGGTCGGCGGACTCAGCTCGCTGCTCGGATGGCTGATCGGCATTACCATCATCAAACATCCTTTTTATTATCAATTGCAGGATTTTTTCTCTTCACTGCCATTCCCGATTTCCGCGCCCTGTACCGGAAAAAAAAGTGCGGTACAGTTTTTCAAATCAGGTTGCAAATACGTGTTATATCAATCGGGACTGATGGGTTTTTATCATCGTCTGCGCAATAAAAAATCACTGACTGTCGCCATGTTTCATCGGGTACTTCCAACTGACAGCGCTGGCAAACACAGCGGCGCCGATCCGGTCTGGAGCATGAGTACCCAGAACTTTCGGCAATGTCTGAAGTTTTTCAAAAAGCATTACCATGTCGTGTCCATGCGCGATCTGAATGATCTGTTAATTCACAAAAAGCCGTTGCCGAGCCGCAGTCTGCTGATCACCTTCGATGACGGCTGGTCCGACACGGCGCAACATGCCCAGCCACTGCTGGAAGAATTCAACATGTCCAGCGTAGTTTTCATTACCGGATCGGTCATTGATCAGGCCGCGCCGTTCTGGCAGGAAGCCGTGTTCAGTTTGTTGTCGAGCGAACCGGATGGGATTGCGACTTTAGATAATTTTTTGGTTCTGACCGGCATCGAATCCAAACTCGAAATTACTGGCGCTGCCGACATAGTCAGTATCAGGAAAATAATCCGGCAGCTGGAAAATCAGGACACGCAAAAGCTGTACTGGCTGTCGCGATTAATTCACGAGCATTCCAACGCACCGCCGGCCATGCTGACCCTGGACCAGTTAAAAAAGCTGGCCGTAACACACAGCATCGGCAGTCATGGGTATACGCACCAACCGCTCACACATTGTGCTGATCCGGCCTTTGAGGTAATTAAAGCCCGGGAAAATTTGTCAACCTGTCTGGGCGGATCGGAAATCAACCTCATGTCGTTTCCGCACGGTGCCTACAACGATACGGTTATTGCTGCCTGCAGATCGGCCGATTATCAGTTCCTGTTCAGCAGCGACATGGTACTCAACCGCGCCAGCGATCATCAGTTGAACCAGATTGTGCTGGGTCGCATCGCAATTACCGAACAGGACATTACCGACGAGAGAGCGCGCTTTTATCCCTTTCTGCTGGCATTCTGGCTGTTCCCGCGGCCGCTGGGCGTCATTCAGGCTTCCGGAGGGTGCAATGAAAAATAAGCCTTTGCATTCCAGAATCGTTCTACCCGTCGAATTGACCGAAGCAGAAATTTCGGTCTGGAATCATCTGTCGGCCAGTGTGCCGCACCTGGCGTCGCCGTTTTTGAGTTTTCAATACACGCTGGCGGTTGCGCGCGCTGGACAACGGGTTCGGGTATGCGTTATCTACCAGCGGCACGACAATCAAATCGTCGGTTTTTTCCCGTTCCAGTTCAAAAGTCGGGCCATGCAATGGCTGAAATCGGCTGAACCGGCAGGCGGCCAGATGACCGACTATTTTGGAGTGATCGCCGCGCCCGGATTCACGATCAGCCCGGCCGAACTATTGTCACTGGCCGGACTGAATCATGTCTGTTTTTCACATCTGGATGAAACGCAATGCCGGTATGGCCTCTACGGTGAACAACCCAGACCGGGATTGCGAATTTCGTGCCCGGCACAGAATGAACCAGCTGACGCGAATTCAGTTTTCAGTAAAAAGCACAGCAGCGATCTGAAGCGCCGCAAAAAACATTTGACCGATGATGTTGGGCCGATCCAGTTCATATTTAATGTCAAAGAAAATCGCCGCGAATTGCTGCATCAGTTAATCGAGCAAAAACAGCTGCAGTACCGTCGCACCGGCGTTGCGGATGCACTGGCCGGGAAGTGGAAAGTCGCGCTGCTGGAACAATTGCTTGAAACCCGCTTTGAGTCATGCACCGGCATGCTGTCGCAATTGACAGCGGGTGGACATTGGGTGGCCAGTCATTATGGTCTGGCTGGCAATGGCATTCTTCAATACTGGTTACCGGTATTCAATCCCGCCATGGCCCAATACGGACCAGGCAGGATCCTGATCGAACAGATTTTACTGGCAACGCCGCAGCAGCAGATTCACACCATAGACCGGGGCGAAGGAGTCACCGACAGCAAAAAAGAAATTGCCAGCGTTGAACACCAGTTTTATCGTGGTATCTGGCATAACAATTCAATGCAGGCCTTTACAGCGCGCAGTTTTCAAAGCCTGCAATGGCGGATTGGGGCAATGAAATCATGAACACCAAGACCAATCTGAGCCCGCAACAGCGAACTGATTCCAATCGGGAAGTCAGTGCCATTATTCCGGCATTCAATGCTTCTGAAACAATTGGAAGAGCCATTGAGTCGGTCATGATCCAGCAGGTCGACTCGATCGAAATCATTATTGTTGATGATGGCAGCACCGATTCAACCTGGCAGGTATTAACGACTCTGGCACAGGCCAACAGCCTGATCCGCCTGATCAAAATGCAGGAAAACCGTGGTGTATCGGCGGCCAGAAATGCCGGGATCCAGGCCGCCAATGGAAAATTTCTGGCATTTCTTGACGCCGACGATGTCTGGCTGCCGGGAAAATTAAAAAAACAGTTGGCTGAAATTTACCGCGACCCGTCCATTTCGCTGGTTTCCTGCAACAGCAAACTGGTGTCGGAATCGGGTGAATTTCTCAAGGAAGGTCACAAAAACCGCCCACCGGTTGAAGGTGCAAACGCGTGGAAGACTTTGCTTATCTATAATTTCATTCCCACCCCGACTGTTCTGACCTATCGACACCTGGTACTTGAGCTGGGCGGATTTGATGAAAATCTGCAGGTAGGCGAAGATCTGGACCTGTGGATCAGACTGGCGCTCAGAGGCAAAGTTATCGTACTGAACGAAATCTTGATCAATTATTTCGACAGTGCCGGCAGTCTGATGAAACGCCACCATGCACAGTCGCAACTGATTGTATTTCCCATGCTGGAAAAACATTTAGAGCAGCAAAAAGTTAAATTATCTTTGAAGGAGCAACGCAATATTCGCGGTCAACGTTCATTTCAGACTGGATGCAATCTGTTTTTTGCCGACGAATTTCAGGCAAGCATCCCGTTATTCATGAAAGCGATAGCCAGTGGTACCAGACCTGTCAAAAGCCTGACTTATATTCCAAGAGCTTTGCTGATGATGTTTTACGCAAAATGTAGACGCTGAACGATTTCTTGCCTGGGAGTCAGTCATAGCCACTGGCAAGATAATTGCTTCATTTTTAGTCAGGCTTCAATTTATCGATGTACATTCAAATTTTGCTGTTGCAATCTTTGGATACCGATTTGAAAAGGACGCAAAATGGGAACCAAGGATCAGGAAACCATCATCTATGGCGCTGAAGCCAACAGCAGATTTTGCGCTGACTGGCAACAGAAACTGCACGATGAAGTCAAACGTGCTTTGCTATATCTGATTTATCGCCGCCAATTATCCCGGGACGATTACTCGAAACTTGACTACAGGGATTATCTCTCCGCGCACTCCTTCAATATGGGAGATGTCGCCATTGCCGATACGGTTTCTGCCTTTGTCCGGGAAGCGTTCGCCGAAACCAACTTTGACTATGTCAACTGGGGCGAATTAAGGCAGGTTCCTGCACTATCCAGTGTGCAATCCGATGCGGAAATTATTATCGCCGGCAGTGGTTACATTTCTCTCGATCATGATAATCGACTAGCCAACCGAATCGACAAAGACAGGCAGTTGATAAAAGACACGCATGCCAGACCGGTCCTGTTTGGCATCGGCGTAAATCGACCACACTATGACCTTGCTGAAACCGAGGAACCTGTGATCGACGGCACGGACGAACAAATTCTCAGTGATTTTCTGTCCATGTGCCGATCCATTTCTGTACGCGATACGTTTTCACAAAATTTACTGCAACGCTATACAGAAAAGAAGGTAGAACTGATTGGCGACCCGGCACTGCATTATGCGTCGCTGCATCAGGTGCGACGCAAACCGGACGCCATCAATGGCAAGTTAAAACATCCGGTAATCGGGATCAACTTTAATTTTCACGGACCGACCTCGAATGCCATTATGAGAAAAAATTTGAAAGCGTATATCACGGTTTTAAAAGAAATTCAGCAGACCACGGGATGCAGCTATCGCTATTTTGTCCATCATGAGTCGGCCGAAGCCATCCCCAAATTGATGGCCGCCAAACACTTGCATGTCAAAGTCATACGCGGCAATCCTGCCAAGCTGTTTGCGGATTATGTCGAACTTGATTTGCACATCGGTGGCATGCTGCACTCTTGCATTTTCGCCCACAGCGTTGATGTTCCCAGTATTGCGTTGGCTTATGACATCAAGCATCATGGCTTTTTTGAACTGTTCGGTCTGGAAGAAAATTGCCTCTCTTCGATCAATTTCGAACCGGATGCGTTGAAAGAACGCGTTTATGCATTGCTTGCCGACTCCGAGCCAACCATCCGGATCATCAGGGAAAAGCGCCAGGAACTCGAAATGTTAACCAGAAATTTCACCCAGAGTCTGAATCTGACCAACTAGGAATGTGCGCGGCAGAACGACAGCAACTCAATTCTTGTTTATTGACGATATTCTGCTAGCACAAACAGACGAGTCCATATACGACGTAGATTGTTCTGCCGCGCAGGCTCCCAGGCCTTGAACTGAACCTGGGACATCCTTAACGGAATTATGGATGCCCTTATTTTTTTCAGCGGTCAGACGCTGTGCTACATTGCAAAACCAGCAACGCCGGACCCAGTGACCACGGATACGCGCCATACCGTTGCGGGTACAGAGAAAATCCACCGCATTCTGCCGAGGCGTTTTCTACCGTGCCATGGTTAACTGAACTGTGCAGCGCCATTTCAATTTTCTTCAGCGCGTCGTTCTTATCCGGCGCCAAGGCCCCGCATTCCATCGCAGTGCGCACGGCATAGCCTATCAGCGCGGTTGCCGAGCTGTCGACCGGCCCTTCCCGCGCAGCCAGCTGCCAGCAGAAATAGCCATCGTCCCTGTGCCACTCGAACACCGCCTGTACCAACGTGCTCAATTGTTGTTGCAGTGCCTGCCGTTGCGGCCCCGGCGGCAACCAGATCAGGCTGTCAGTCATGCCAACCAGCAGCCAGCCTACCGCGCGTCCCCAACCTATGACGCCCTGCTTCACGCCAGACTGGGCATCGTAGCCGTGGTATGGAAGGCCGGACGCTGCATCCATTGCAAACTGAAAGAAATTGCTGATCTGTTTCAGCCCCAGTTCGCGCCATTTTTCTTGCCCCGTCAGGCTTGCATAGCGACACAAAAACGGCGATACCATGCCGATGGCGTCGGCAAATACATAAAATGGATAATTACCACGATATGAAAAACTGCCATCCGGAGTAATCGGAAACGCGGCTATTTTTTCTGCAATTTGATCAGCAGCCGCGCGATAACGTGCCGACGGCTGGTTGGCATGCATTTCCAGCAAGGCATAAGCAAGAATTGCATTATCTACATATCGGCAGGGCGTGTCGGAGTTAATCCAGCGTTCCAGATGACTTTGCACCGCCTGCAGGCAAAATGATGCGCCGGTCTGTCGCCAGGCATTCAGCAGCCCCAGTGCCAGCAACCCCTGTGGCCAAAAAAACGGGTCGGGTTCCGTTACCGGACGGTGCAACAGATATTTCTTTATGCCATTTTTTATTTTTTCTTTTTGACTTAACGCCTTCCAGCTACCTATTTGAACCGCGGCGGTTCTGGCCAGCTCCAGGTAACTTTCTTTTGTCAGCAAACTTTCCCGCCCCATAATCTGGCCTCATCAGAATATTCAGAAAAACGATTTAAAAAGATGGGAAGCCGATTCAACCATGCCGATACCGGCACCACGCATTATTTGGTTCTTGGAACGATGGCGTATTGGGATGACTGGGAATAATCCGGCTTGACCGACCGAGCCATGAATACTTTCCAGGCCTGCGCTCCACCAGGCACGTCTACCTTGGCAGCGTAAGCCAGAGCGGGTTGCATATTGGAAGGAAATCCGCCTGGAGAATCCGCATATCCAGTCATTTCGCCGACACGCAGTTTCAGCGCGTTCGCCATCGCCAAGCTGCCGCAGGGCAGCGATGTCACGTTTTCAGGGTTGCTGGCCCGGTAAGATTGTGCCATGTCTTTGTACATGGGCGCACCGTTGCGGTCAGTGACATGAAATTCATAGGCTGCGCCAAATATCCAGCAGTAACCCGGGTCGGTCATTCTCTTGATCGGAAATTTTGCTTTCCACTTCAACAGAGGCAGCGCTTTTTCAAAACCCAGTTCGACCGTGTAGCCGACGGCAGAAGTAAAAAAATCGTCCTGCCAGGGAGCAATGGCGGTATAGTTGCGGTATTGTCGCGCATCGATATCAGTCAGAGCACCGAAGGTATTGTCGGCCGAAGAATTGAACGAATAAGTCGCATTGTACCAATCCAGATTGGTCGATAAAAAATTCTCAAACTGCTTTTTCAGCACATCCGCATCGGGCGTGATATAGGCAACGCTGGCCAGATCGCGCAATATCCAGGCTTGAGCCCTGACCTGAGTCCGGTGGAACAGACCCTTGCTGTTTTCCCGGTATCCGGGATTACTTTGCAATAAGTCATACATGGCCCAAAACTGCAATTCTTCCAGATAATAATAATCGCCGGTGACAAGATACGGAAGGTAGGACATGGCAGGTTCATGTGCAGAGTCTGCAGTAAGCGGTGTCTTGCAGTCACCACCACAAACCGGAAATACCTCGAGTTTCCTGGTTTTCGGATTAAGGGTATCTCCAGGATTGCCGACCAGTGACATGTAAGGATAATCGACAATACTTACCGGACGATTGGTTATCTGGTTGCGGTAATGCATCGACCAGCTACCGGACAGGTCTGCAGTTGCCAGCATGGCCTTTTTGGCACCACTGTTCATACTCAGCAAATAACTGACGGCCCAGCCGGGCAAAAGACCTATATCGCCCCGCCCTCCGGTACTTGGCATATAAGCCATGGCCAGACCGCTGCCCATGGGTTCGAACTTGTTTTCAGCCTTGTTTTCTCCCTTGCTTTCGACTTTGTCTCCCGGCAAATGGACTGAAGATACGGACATGAGCGGCGCTGAGGTTCTCAGGGGCCGATCATAATTGGGAACAGCTCTGCTGGAAATCAGATAAGCCGTGTCGTGTCGAATCTGTGTTTCGGGCCGAGTTCCCCAGTTGAACACTTTACGCCAGCGGGCATGATGATAATGGGTCAGTTGCGTTTTGCTGTAGACAGGTTTTCCTCCCACCAGCACTTGCACGTCATAGGTATAATTTTGCGGACCTGGCGCATAGGCCCAGTCATTTTCGATGACAACATCCACAGAGCCAGCACCCGTTCCGGTATACGAGCGGATCGCAAAACGCGCCGACAGATTGGGATGCACCACACCCTGCGCCGTTTTGAACGCAGACCAGACCTGCCACTCATTGACCAGCGGGCCAGACAGCCAGACTGCCGGCTTGCCTGCGCGCAGCAATTCATCAGCTGAAACGGTATAGAGCTGACCGTTCAAGGTGATGTTAACTCTGGCGGTAAATCCGCTTTTCAATAATTCCGCCGGGCCGGTTCCGTTGGCTCGGGTCACCGCCGTTTGCGCTCTGTTCAAAGCCAGTGTGGTTACTTCACCTGCCAGACTCAGGGGCACGGCGGCGGTGAGCACGGCATGCCTTAATGAACCATCGCTGTGACGCGCTTTCGCGTCAACCTGCAAAGCCACCGGTGTACCATCGGCAAGACTGCCGGTCAACGCGGCCGGGTCAGGCACATCCCCCGGTGCAAATACCTGTCCAAAGGTAACGGGCACCAGAGTGGTATCGGATTTATTTTTATCCGGGTCGGCAATCTGAATTTTAAGTGAGGTAATCGGAGTCGCAGCATCAGGCGCCGTTTTCAGCACGGCGGCAGTCTGTCCGGCGACATGATCGGCGGCGCTACAGCTCAGCATCAGTGCGGCCAGAACTGAAAAATAAAATCTGCGTTTTGGCAGAATCATGTTAACTCCTGAATTACGGGTATGTGGTGCTGATTATTCAAACCAGTATTTCGCGCACCGCAGGATGCGAAAGAAAGCCGCCGGGACTGGCGCTGGCACCATACGCACCCGACTGAAAAACCACGATCAGATCACCAACCTCGGCGTGCGCCAGCGGCATCTGGTCTGCCAACAAGTCCAGCGGTGTACACAGCGGTCCGGTTACCGTGGCCAGTTCATCAGACTCCGGACGCATTTTGTTACCCACTGCAACCGGATAGTTTTTGCGGATAACCTGCCCAAAATTACCGGTTACGGCCAGATGGTGATTCATTCCGCCATCGGTAACCAGAAAGCATTTTCCGCGCGAATATTTTTTATCGACCACACGGGTGACATAGATTCCGGCCTCACCGACCAGATAGCGGCCCGATTCGATTTCGGTTCTGGCCTGCGGCCATGCCTGCCTGAGCCGCCTGGTACAGACCTGCAGATGTTCAGCCACTGCAACCATATCCAGCGGCACTTCTCCGGGAAAATAGGGTATGCCGAATCCGCCGCCCAGACTGATACGGCTTACCTTCATTTTTCCGGGTTGCGCCAACTGGAGCACCAGATCACAGCTGCGGGTCTGCGCATCCATGATGGCTGCGGCATTCAGACTCTGGGAGCCGGCAAACACATGGAAGCCGACTGATTCCAGACCAAGCTGCCTGACCTGGTCGAGCAACTGCGGAATCTGTTCGGCGTCGATGCCAAATGGTTTGGCCCCGCCACCCATGGCAAGGCCGGATGATCTGAGTATGAAATCGGGGTTAATTCTCAACATCAGCCGGGGTTCGATCTGCCACTGCTGCGCAATCCGGGTCAGCCTGGTCAGCTCCCCTGCTGATTCCACATTGACCGTCACACCGGCCGCCAACGCCTGCAACAGTTCTGCATCGGTCTTGCCAGGTCCGGAAAAAATGATGTGGACAGGGTCCATGCCGGTATCCAGAGCCAGTTGCAGCTCACCGGCCGAGGCAACATCCAATCCATCAGCCAGCGTCGCCATATGCTGCACCAGTGCCGGCATCGGATTGGCCTTGATCGAATAATTTACCGCCAGGGTTTGCGGCAGCACAGACTTTAACCAGCGCATTTTCTCGCTCAGCTTGGCTCGGTCAACCGCATAAAACGGGGTACTGCCGGCGCGCAGCGCCAGTGTGGTAACCGGAATCTTGCCCACCAGCAGACAGTTATCCAGCACGGCAAACTGCTTTTGTGCAGCATGAACAGGTTGTAGCGCCGTTTGATTTTGCATCTGCAGCGATCTAAAAGAAGTGGTGGGAGGCTCCTAGCCAATGAGCCGGCAACGTCAGGTGCATTGTTGCGACTGTCACGGACTTGCCAGATATCCGGTTCATCATATAAGAAGGCAGAAACAGCAGGCAATATTTTTTGAGGCCTGTTGTGCTTTGACAACCAGGCGGCTCTGCACAACAAGCGGCTCCATACGCGGGAAACCGGCAGCGCATTGTTGACATCTTGAATTCACCAAACCTGCAACAGCCCAAATTTGTAATGACAAGGTTTTAATAATTCCGCATACTTACCAGCAGTAAATTTTATGCTTGCAAATGAACTTCCTTCAATGTCGCTTGATTGCCCTGAGAAGAAAAGATGCAGAACCAACTTCGGCACACTGGTTTGTGGATGGCATTCTGCGGATTATGCGGCATAGTCCTGCTGCTTTTTAGCGGCGCTCCTGGGCAAGGTGCTTTCGACTGGAGTGATGCGCCGCGCCATGCACTCAACGGTGTTTTTCTGCTCGATTTCATCCACAGCGGACAATGGTTGCATCCGGTTCAGTTTGCCAATGACTATTACGGCCAGTATCCGGCCCTGACCATCCTGCTGTACCCGCCACTTTTTTATATTCTCTCCATTCCGTTTTATGCCATTTTCGGCGTGTCACACAGCACGGCGCTGTTGGTGGTCTTTCTGCATTATGTTGCTTTTGCCATTGGTGCCTGGAGTCTGTTTCGCTTCTGTCTGAACGCATGGGAAGCATTCGTGGCCGCAGTCATCCTGATTACGGTTCCGGAAATAGCCTACTGGGGTCGCCAGGTCATGCTGGAAATTCCAGCCTTTGCCTTCCTGATCTGGAGTGCCGTTTTCTTCCTGCGCTATCGGACCTCGCAACGGGCCCTGCATCTGTATCTGTGCGCCCTGTTGCTGCTGCTGTCCATGTATACAAAAATATCCACCGGCTTCATGGGACTGGTGTATGCGCTGACCCTGTTCAACGACCGTCGAGCTCTGCTGTTGCGAGACAGACAGGTCTGGTTTGCCGCAGTGATCAGTCTGATGATGCTGGTGCCGCTGATCCTGATGACACTGAAATTTGGCCAGGCCAATGTGCAAAGTGTGGTTGGCATCAATGATGCAGTTGTTTCAAGGTTTTCGCCGGCTGGCTGGTTATGGTACCTGAGGCAATTTCCGGATCAGCTCGGATGGCCCTTGACCATTGCGGCTGGTCTCATGATTTGTTGGTCACTGGTACAAAGAAACTGGAAGGGAATGCCCGCCCATGACCAGTTTTTCTGGACCTCATGGCTGGTGGTTGGTTACCTGTTTTTTTCTGCAATTGATTTAAAAGAAGCCAGACATGATCTGTTCATCTTTCCGCCCCTGATTCTTGCAGCGGTGCTTTTTTTCAAACGCTGCCTGCCGGCCCGAATTTATTCCGTGTCCATTACATTACTTGCCGGTGCGGTATTGATCCAGACCCTTGTGGCGCGCCCGGTGCATTATGTCCGGGGTTATGCACAGGCGGCACAGTATATTGCCAGCAACGCGGCCCCCGGCGGGCGGGTTCTGTTTTCCGGTTACCGTGACGGCTCGTTCATATTCAACATGCGCGAACAGGAACAGCGCAGGGATATCTCGGTAATTCGTGCCGACAAACTGCTGCTGAACGTGTCAATCCGGCGCGAGCTCGGCGTAACCGAGCATGACCTGACCGAACGTCAGATTAACGATCAGATCAATCAGCTGGGCATTCAGTATCTGGTTATCCAGCCTGGATTCTGGAATGATCTTGAAGTCATGCGGAAATTTGAACACGTTCTGGCTTCCGGCAATTTTAAAGTTGTCGCGCAGATTGCCACCCCGGCCAACTACAGTGCACATGAAAAAGTGCTGGTGATTTATAAAAATCTGGGTAAATTCAATGAAAGGCCCGACCGGTTGGGACTGAACCTGCCAGCGATCAGGCGCGCAACACCGGACCGACCCTGACACTGTTTTTCGTGATTCCCGATTCCGTCAACGCATCGTTTTTCAGTCGGACATAAACATGACCATTTCCAACCCTGAGCCACCTGTGCTGTTTGTTGATCTGGACGGCACCCTGATCAAAACAGATTTACTGCACGAAAGTGCACTGCAGGCCTTGAAAAAAAATCTCTGGCTGCTGTTCATCATGCCGTTCTGGCTCATGCGTGGCAGGGCCTATCTGAAATCCCGCATTGCAGCGCAGGTTCGACTTGATACCGGCCTGCTTCCGGTTCAGGACGAACTGCTCGAGTTTTTAAAGGAAGAACATGCCAGAGGACGCAAACTGGTACTTGCAACCGCATCCGATCAGTCACTGGCGCTGGCCGTGGCAGATCGCTTTGGGATTTTTGAACAGGTATTGGCAAGCACTGCCGATTGCAATTTAAAAGGAGAGGAAAAATTGAAAGCGATACTGGCCATGACCGGCGGGGCAGAATTTGATTACGCAGGCAATGCCAGAGCTGATTTTCCGATCTGGGAAAGAGCCAGTACGGCCATTGTTACCATTCCGAACTTCGGGGTGCTGAATAATGTCAGAAAAATGAGCGAAAACATGGGCAAAACCATGGTGCTGTTTAATGACCGGCCTTCGTACTGGACATTGTGGATGAAACAGGCAAGGTTATATCAATGGCTGAAAAACCTGTTGATCGGAGTTCCGCTGCTCACTTCTCATACGTTCACAATGAGCGGCTTTCACTCGGCGGGTCTAGCATTTATTGCATTTGGACTGGTCGCATCAGCCACCTATGTGTTCAACGACCTGATTGATCTGAATAATGACAGGCAGCATCCCAGAAAAAAAATGCGCCCTTTTGCCGCAGGAAATCTGTCCATCGCTCATGGCATCATCGGCATGACTCTGTTGCTGACCGGCGGGTTGCTGCTGGCTTCATCCATTTCAGTCGAATTTCTGTTTTCCGCGCTGGTCTACCTGGTCCTGACACTGTCGTACTCGCTGGTATTCAAATCTTACGTTCTGCTGGATGTCCTGTTGCTGGCTTCGTTATATACGATACGCATTATTGCCGGCGCCCTGGCCATTCAGGTTGATATCTCTTCCTGGCTGGTTTCATTTTCGATGTTCACCTTTCTCAGTCTGGCCCTGATCAAACGAGCTTCAGAACTGGTTATGTTAAACAAAGAGGAACTCAACAGAGCGCGCGGACGCGATTACCAATTCAGCGACTTTAATCTCATTGTCACCATGGGCATTACTGCCGGTTACATTGCCGTGCTGGTTCTGGCATTGTTTGTCGATAACTCACTCATCCAGCTTAACTACCATCATCCACGCCGCCTGTGGTTGCTCTGCCCGCTCATGCTGTACTGGATATCGCGTTTATGGATAAAAACCACCCGTGGTGAAATGACGGATGATCCAATTATTTTCAGTATCCGGGATCGTCCCAGCTGGCTCATACTGGCCGGCATGATATGCGTGACCATCATGTCCATTTAACTGCTTTGTACAGGAAACAAATCCATGAACTTTGTTACGCTAACTCTGATATTACTTTCGGTTTCCATGTCAGCCATTGCGCAGATTCTGCTCAAATCGGGCATGTCTGCAGATTCAGTCCGACTGGGCCTGACGTTGGGAGGCATGCAGACCTTCAAGGCGGTTGCCGGCAGTCCGGCAATCTGGATGGGACTGTCGGTCTATGTCCTGTCCACTTTTTTATGGCTGGGAGTACTGTCAAAAATTGATGTCGGACAGGCTTATCCGTTTGTCAGTATCGGGTTTATTTTTACCATGCTCATGGGTATCTTCATACTTGGCGAGCCGTTCAGTCTGGAACGCCTGTCGGGCACAGTGTTAATTATGGCCGGCGTGATTCTGGTTGCCCGTTCATCCTGACATCGGTTGATTGAGTCTGAAAAAAAGTGGCAAAGCGCGACTGGAGCGCCTGACGGTTTATTTTTCCGTTTGCGTTGCGTGGCAAGGCCGTGACGTCAATCTCGAAATGTGCAGGCACCATATACGACGGCAAAAACCGCGCGCAATGGCGACGCAGTGCCGTCTCGGTCAACTCGAATTTGTCATTTTGAACCACGACAGCAATAAGTGCCTGTCCCAGCACAGCGTGCGCCACGCCGATCACGGCCAACTCGGTGATGCCTTCGAACCGGCACAACACCTCTTCCACTTCGGTCGGGCTGATGCGAAATCCTGAAACCTTGATCTGCTCGTCGCTGCGGCCCACATAATAAAGATACCCGTCGTTATCTCGTCGCACCGTGTCGCCCGACCACACCGCCATTTCATGCAGCACCGTCGCGCCAGACTGCACCGGCACAGGCCGGAAGCGCCTGGCGGTCAGCTCGGGCTGATTCCAGTATCCCAGTGCGACCAGTGCGCCGCGATGCACCAACTCGCCAGGTTCGTTTGGCGCGCAGACACTGCCATCCGGCCTCAACACCAGCACTTCATTGTTCGGAATGGCCTTGCCGATCGAACCCGGTCGCACATCGACCAGTTGCGGATCAAGAAAGGTCGAACGAAACGCTTCGGTCAATCCGTACATCAGATAAATCAGGGTGTCTGGCGCTGCGCTGCGCAGTCTGGCCAGCACCGGACCTGGCATGGCGCCGCCCGAATTGGTCAGGTAGCGCAGACTGGTCACGCCGGCCCAATCCAGTTGTGTCAGTTGCCCCCACAACGGCGGGATGGCGGCCAGACCGGTAATGCGTTCCTGCCTTACCGCGTCCAGAATATCAACCGGCATTAAATAATTCAGCAACACGGCGGTACCGCCAGTCAGAAACATGGTGGTCAGCTGGCTCAGTCCGTAATCAAAACTCAATGGCAGTACGCACAAAACCCGATCTTGCGCGCTGTTATGCAAATACTGGGAAACACTGTGCGCGCCGCTGACCAGATTGCGATGCGACAGCATGACGCCCTTGGGTTTGCCGGTACTGCCCGAGGTATACAAAATGGCAGCCAGATCCAAATCGATGCAGCGATGCGCGACCCGTTCGCTCTTCATTTCAGCAAGCACATCCCAACCGACTGTCTGAAACTGCGCTGCAACTGCATCACCTGTCGATTCACCAACAATAATGACGGTGTGCATATCCGGGCATTGCAGCAGACCGGGCAGCAGGGTCTGAAAGCGCTGGGCCGAGGTCACCAGAATTCTGACCTGACAGTCCCTGAGCTGGTAAGCAACCTGCTCGGTTTTTAACAGTGGATTGACTGGTACAAATGCAGCGCCGGCCATGGACGCGCCAAACAGGGCAAGCACGGTTTCGATTCTTTTTTCCAGATACACGGCGACCCGTTCACAGCGCTGGATCCCCAGGCCCAGCAAAGCTGCGCTGACCAGTTCGATCTGCAGCGCCAGCTGCGCGTAACTGATGCCCTGCCCGTCACAGCGCAAAGCTTCACTGTGCGGCAACCTGGCTGCCGTATCCATGATGAGCTCATGAATCAGATATTTACTTGATTGCATGTCGATTCATGACATCGTACAAAGTCGGACGGCTCACGCCCAGCAATTCGGCCGCCTTGGCCACATTGCCATCGACCCGCGACAACGCCTTGAGCACCGCCCGGTGTTCAGCTTCTTCGCGGATCTGGCGCAGATTAATGGGTTCTTCGGTGGCCAACTTATTCAGAAGTCCCAAATCCTCTGGCATGATCTGCGTGCCTTCGGCCATGATCACTGCCCGTTTGATACAGTTTTCCATTTCACGCACATTGCCCGGCCAGCTGTGGCTTTCGATTAACGACAGTGATTCGGGACTGAAAATCAGACCAGGGCGGCCTTCCCTGGCATTGAATTTATTTTTGAAGAAATGTGCCAGCAGCGCCGCATCACCAATGCGTTCTGCCAGTGGCGGAATATTGATGACGATTTCACTGAGCCGGTAATACAGATCCTCGCGAAACCGGCCGGTCTGGGCCAGTTGTTTCAGATTCTGATGGGTCGCGCATACCACGCGCACATCGACTGGAATTTCTGTATGCCCGCCCACCCGTTCAATCACCCGTTCCTGCAGAAAGCGCAGCAGTTTGGCCTGCAGGGGCAGGGGCAGATCGCCCACTTCATCCAGAAAAAAGGTACCTTGATTGGAAAGTTCAATTTTTCCCAGATTCTGCTTGGCCGCGCCGGTGAATGCACCTTTCTCGTAACCAAACAGTTCGCTTTCGAGCAGATTTTCCGGAATCGCAGCGCAGTTGATTGCCATGAAGCGTTTGTCGCGCCGCGGGCTGATCTGATGCAATGCGCGCGCCAGTACTTCCTTGCCGGTGCCGCTGTCGCCCAATAACATCACCGAAGCCGAACTCGGTCCGACTTTTTCAATATTGCGACAGACCTTGAGCATCATCGGATCGCGCGTGATCAGACCGGACAGCGGTGAAGAAGCCTGCTCCATCACCATGCGCCGGTTTTCCTGCTGCAGCTGGTGGAGATAAAAGGCGCGCTGCACCACCAGCCCCAGCACTTCCGGATCGCACGGTTTTTGATGGAAATCGTACGCACCCATTGCAATGGCCTTGACGGCGTTTTGCCGGTCCTGATTGCCTGACAGGACAATTACCTTGGTATCCGGTGCGATCGATAACACCTGCGACAGCAGCGCCAGACCTTGCGACGCGCCATCCGGGTCCGGCGGCAATCCCAGATCCATAGTAATGACGGCAGGCTCATAGCGCCGTACCTGTGCCAGCGCACTTTCAGCATCGGCCGCCAGCACCACGTCATAGGCGTCCAGCGACCACTTGAGCTGCTTTTGCAGCCCAAGATCATCTTCCACTACCAGTAATTTCATTTTGCCCTGATTCATCATGGCACCTCTTGTAGTTATACCGGCACCGTTATGCAACAGCTTGTTCCTGTCGGACATAGACCGGCAATATCATTTTGAAACAGGTTCCCTTGCCCGGATGGCTGACCACCTCCAACCGGCCACCCAGTTGCTGAATGTATTCACGTGTTTCAAACACGCCGATTCCCATCCCGGCCACTTTGGTTGAAACAAACGGAGAAAACAATTTATCCCTGACAAACTCGTCACTCATACCGGAGCCGCTGTCAGTGATTTCCACCACCACCAGCCGATGCTGGCTGTACAGCCGGACTTCGATTGCACCATCACGCCCGGTGGCATCAATGGCATTCTGCAGCACATGGCCGATCACCCGCTCCAGCCGTTCACTGTTTGCATAGACCACCATACCGGGTTCCAGAATATTCAGTACCGGTGTCGGCTCATAGGGTGATTTGCTTGCAACTACCCGTTTGAGCAACTGATCCATGGGCAGCACACCTAAATTTTCTTCTTCAAAGCCGCGGGCCAGTTTCTGCAGCAGGGTTTTCATTTTCTGGACTGCATTGTCTATCGTTTCCAGCATGTCTTTCTGAAACTCGGGATTGTGCTGATGTTTTTCGGCATTGAGCATCATCAGTGACAGCTGTGCCACCAGATTCTTCAGATCATGCACCATAAAAGTCGACATGCGGTTAAATGATTCGAACTGGCGCGCTATCATCAGTGCGTTCGCCGATTCCTGCTGCGCCAGATAGCTGACCGCCTGTGACGCTGCAATTTTCAACACATCCAGTACTTCCCAGTTCAGTTCGATTTTACTTCTGGCCTGTTCCAGAAAAATGAATCCGAACAAACTCCCCTGAAATTCCAGCGGAATCAATAACCAGCCGGATGAGAAATCCAGCATCCATTTTTCAATTGCAATATTGTCGTACTTTTCCGGTTCAGAACGAAATTCCTGCAGATCGATAATCCACTGTTTCTGATGTAAAAACTGCACAACGGCACTGTTGGCCGCAACGACCGGACAGGTCTGGTTGGCATTCCACTGCGCGCTGGACACGTAGTCGCCCGATTCATGGCTGATGAACAGCGTGCCAGCGCCGCTTTCCACCAGTTGGGCAACCGCCTGAATGGCACGCTCTCCCAGCCCCGGACCGACGACCGACAGTATGCGGGTAAACCGGATCCACTCTTCACGATAATCGTAATTGTATTTATAAAAGTGCTTGCTGATAAATACCCGCAGCCAGGCGCGTGCCGATCCGGAAAACAGCACCGCAAACAACAATATTCCGGCACCAAACAGAAAAGCCATCTGCAGCACGGTGCCCCACTGCCCGCCAAAATAGCGCAGATAATAGCCGGCAGCGGCCATGATCAATAAATAAACCGAACAACCGATCAGCGCCGCGGAATGAAACAGAATCCGTCGCGATACCCCCAACCCCAGCCCCATGGTCCACTTCAGATTTCGGTTCAGCGAAATCAGAAACAGCGGCACCAGCAGCGCATTGACAAACCCGCGTGCCACCAGAATTTCACCATTCACCACGTGAAACAGCATGGCATCGGAATACAGGTAAAAATCAAACACAAACATGCCTGTCAGGGCAAGGCAGGCAAATTTCATGCTCCACCGTTCATGTTCGGACGCACTCCTGAACAACTGCTCCACCAGCAGCATGCCGATAATGGCCAGCATCACCCTGCCGGTCGTTTCGATCATTCCGGACAGCGGCTTGATGAAAGCCGTGCCGGACAACAGCGTCGCAATCAACAGAACCAGCAGATAACTGACGATACCGATCACATAGGGTCTGGTGCGGGCAATTTTTTTGAAGGAGTCACTTTCTGACGGCTGCAGCAGCGCCAGCAAGAACAGAATCCAGCTGGCACTGCGCAGTACTTCAAGGCAAGGCACCAGCAATCCCAACGGTTTGCCAAATCCGACCGTTGCCGTAATGGCAGCAGCCCACGCCGCAGTGAGCGCAGAGGAAAACAGGAACAACGCCCATTGCCACTTTCTGACCCACCTGAACAACAAAATAACGCACAGCAGTGCATAGCAGACTGCCGCGCTGCCGTAGCTGAACAGTCCGATATTATTCAGCATGCGCATTTGCTCCGGCGTATGTTTCCGATTTCACGCTCAATTAACGTGCTCCCTTTCCAAACAACACCACCTGAATGGTTTCAACCATGATCAATATATCCAGAAACAGGCTGTTATTTTTGACGTAGTACAGGTCGTACTGCAGTTTCTGGATGGTGTCCTCCCTGGACGAGGCATAACTGTAACGAACCTGGGCCATACCGGTAATACCTGGCTTTATGCTGTGACGCATGTTGTAATAAGGGATTTCATTCTGGAGCTGGTTCACAAAATAGGGGCGTTCCGGACGCGGTCCGACAAAACTCATATCGCCCATGATTACATTGAAAATCTGGGGCAGTTCATCAATGCGCAACATCCTGATAACTCTGCCGATGCGAGTAATGCGCGGGTCATTGCTGGTGGCCCATTGCGGCTGACCGGATGCCTCTGCATCAAGACGCATGCTGCGAAATTTCAGCACGGTATAGGTCGTGCCGTTCAATCCGACGCGCTCTTGTCGATATAAAATCGGTCCCCGGTCTTCTGCGTATATCATCGCCGTGGCAAACAACATGGTTGGAATCGCCAGGGTAAAAATCACTACGCTGGCCACCAGATCAAAGCAGCGTTTTCCCAGACGACGTAAAAATGACTGATTAAATCCGTCGCCGAATATCAGCCAACCCGGCTGCATCGCTTCCACCCTGATCTGATAAGCTTCGCGTTCAATAAAGGCAGTGGCATCACTGACCCGGATGCCATGCAATTTGCAGCCCAACAATTCCTGCAGCGGAAATTGGCAGCCACGTTTATTCATCACCGAGACGATAATTTCATTCACATTGTTATGCAAAACAAAGTTGGTCAGGTCTTCGGTTTTAATCAGCACTTCATCGCCGGGAACTTTACAGACTTCCCCATCCATGGGAATAAAACCGACCAGCGTGTATTGATTGAACGACGTGCTGTTCTTGGCCAGTTTGCGACATTCATTGGCCAGCTCGCCACACCCCAAAAACACGATGCGCGACTTGAGCAGCTCTGCATCCGACGATTTCAGCACAAGAATTCTGGCACTGAAGATAAGCAAGCCTGAAATCAGCATGACCAGAACCAGAACGCCGCGCCCCAGGTATAAATCGGGCATCAGATAAAACAGAAAAATGACGACCACAAAACTGACTGACAGTGCAGAGACCAGACGCACCAGCGTATTGAGCAAATTAGTACAGTAATTAATGTTGTACATGCCGATTGCACTCATGCAGGTGGTAAGGGCAACGGCAAACGTGATGGCAGCGTACAGAAAATTATTTTGCGGCAGGCTGTAAGGATAGCTGGTGTTTGAAAATCGGATCATCCCGGCAAGATAGACCGACAGAACGGCTACGGAAAACTCCAGTACGAGCAGAAAGACGGTGATACGGGGCACATGGTGATTCGCAATTCGCATAATCCTTCTTCTTTCACACACAGTATGATTCGAGTATTTGCATTAACTACGATCTGGCGGTCCGGCGATCTGGCGGTCCGGCGGTCCGGCGGTCCAGCGGTCCAGCTTCAAATGGTTCACCTCAGACATATTAAAAAGCGTTTATGCGGGGAACTTTTGACCTAATATTTTGTCGCTGGTCAGTCTATTCCAATCATGTCGAATAGAAAATATCCAAAGAACAACAAAATAGAACCCTGATCATAGCAAGGAAACATGCCGTGAGTACGACTTTTTCTTTAAAAACAGTTGTTTATTACCAATCTGTTTCAATTAAACACATTAGCGATTGTGTCGGCAGACACGAGCCGCAGACATAAAAAAAGCCTGGCGAACCAGGCTTTTCTAAAAGACTTCGGAGATTTGATCAGCTTTTGCGGCGGCGCAGTCTGGCCAGTGCTGCCAGTCCCAGACCTACCATTGCCAGTGAAGCTGGTTCTGGCACTGGATTCGTTGTAATTGGATCGTTAATCTTTGAACTAAAGCAACTGCCATCGGTCGCTGTACATGTGGTTGTATTAATCGGACTAACCGTAAAATTACCGGTTATATCCTGACCACCGTAGCTAGCCCATTCGGCAGCATTAGTACCACCAACTACACTGGCAAAAAATGATCCTTCACCTGCACCAGTGGCATTATTGGCAGTTAAAGTTTGATATAACATGGCGGACATATTCGACAAATCCACACCCGTCTTAAACGTCATTGCCAAATAGGGAGTCGCAGCCGTAAAAGGGTTTGTACCGGAAAGGCAAGTAGCGCTGGCCAGACAGCCCAGACCCATCAGAGAAGGTTCCAAATACAAATTCAAATGGATAAGGCCATCACCTCCGTGTGCAGCCGAGGTTCCAACGCTGTCAACAACTGTATTGCCACCTGAACCGTAAATCAATTGATCAGATATTCCAGTGATGGTATAAAACAAAACATCGGTTGGTGTTGAATTCCACCAGAGATTATTTTTATCAGTAATTTGACTGATAATCCCCATACCCCAGGTATTTTGCAAACCGGTGTTAAACAGCGAAGGATTGGCGTCAATATTAAAATTTGTGGCAGATTCGCCGGTCATTTTGATTATCAGGGGACCAGCTGCCAAACCTGCCAGCGGATCCGCTGGTGTCGCTGATGCGGTTAATGCCAACAAGCCCAGCGACGTAGCTAAAATCAGTTTCTTCATATTCATGTTATTTCTCCGCTTTAGGTGAAGTTCGATATTACTTCCTGACATCAGCTACTAAGCAATCAGCGTGCCAGAAACTCCATTTTGAAGATTCTCCCTGCAGAAACGACTACGTGTTTTTACATATGACCCAAATTTTTAAAATTTGGAGGACGACTGTAAAAATTTTCGACACTGAAAGGCGGTAAAATTTTTCCATCGAGAAATATATTAACCAGCATCGCTATCCGCGCGGGAAAACTTTCAGCTCTTTCGATTTGTATAGTAAAAATTTTTGTGCTATACCCCAGATAAACCCCGCAGGAAAACATGCCCAAACCCTGCCAGTCATGCCACCAGGGAGTCAATCAACATGGAAACCAATTTCAAATACGAAACCTTCGTCACCCGTAACTCGGGGTATGTCGACGCCAACAGTCAAGCCAAAATGCGTGAACTGAAGGTCCTGTTTGCCGGCTGTGGCCTCGGCGCCTCGACCGCCATTTGCGCCACACGGATGGGTTTTTGTCATTTCACGCTGGTCGACGGCGATGTAGTTGACATGCATAACCTGAACCGGCAATTTTTTGATATGGACGATGTGAATCAGCCCAAGGTTGATGCCTTGAAGAAACATATTCTTCAAATCAATCCAACTGCCCAGATCGATGCCGTGCACGCGTATCTGGACAAGAGCAATACTGAGGAACTTGTAAAAAATGCCGACATTATTTTCGATACCATCGATTTTCTGGATCTGGAAGCGATTCTGAGTCTGCATAGCTCGGCCAAAAAACATCACAAACCGGTATTTACCGCCCTGTCAATCGGCCCTGGCGCTGGGGTCCTGTTCTTCCCGCCGGATTCCAAAGCATCGCTGGTTGACATCATTTCTGCCGATATTCAACAGGCGCAAACCGAGGGCAACGCCAGTTATACCAATGTGTTTTCAAAAATAATGGGGAGAATTGGTGCGCATCTGGACAAAGACGTCGTTGAACAGGTAGCCAAGGCACTGATCATCATGGAGGATGGTCGCCCCTGCCCTGCTTCCCAGATCGCCGTTGGCAGCTTTACCGTGGCCGCCATGGCTGTGTCGATGATGCATGACTGGATCGCTGGCCGCCCCGTTCCCTGCGCACCGATCATGGTGGCGCACAGTTTCAAAAACCACGAGACCAAATTAATCGATATCAGTGCCTGACCGATTTCCTACTTGTGTTTTGAGTGAGTGACAACATAACTGTTGACCAGGGTTTTCACCATTACCCATAAGGGGATCGGTTCGTCATTGAACCAGGCCGCCAGAAACCGGTTTTCGCGCCGCAACCGGGTATTGAGTTCCTGCAGGTCCACCATATACGGAGTGACTTTTCCGTAGTAATCGGTTTCCGGTCCGATCGGCACAAACTTGAAGCCCATTTTTTCCAGCGAGCGGGCCAGTGATCTTTCCATTGCCGCGTACCAGAAGTAAATATTGTTTTGACGGCTGTAGCGATACAGTTCCCGGTACATGCCCAGCAACAGCAATGGACTATTGTTGGTGCGACGGTGGGTATCGGTCACCGGTTTGATGGCACCAACGTCACCTTTTTCCACAAAATCCTTCGACACACCTTCCATCGAATCGCCGCGACGCCGGCGGTACGACTTCTTCACCACCAGACGGGATATTTCACCGGTCTTGGCACGATCGGGGTATTCAAAACCGTCAAATACCGAACAGTGGGTTTCAAACGGGTATATCTGATTTTTTTGTGGCTGGACCAGTCGGACTGAACCGATAATGCTGTTGTCCAAGTCAAAGGCGGAGATATGTGTGGAGTACTCATCAAACTCATCCACTTCAAGCTGTTCTTTATAGTCTTCAGCGTTCAGAAAATGACATTCAAGGCAATACACTTCATAGCGTAATTTGTAAATTTCCAGCAGCGCAGGTGAGGTCATATTTCCCTTGTCAACTTTATCAAAGTTAAAGTAGGGAATCAGCAGATCCCTCTTTCCTAGTAATGACTGAATCAACATAGCGAGTATCCTGTTCATTTTTACTGCCAAGCAATTTAACATCTCTACCTCAAATTGCGCCGAAGGAAAATTGTAATAATTTTTTTCAAATGTCACACTGCGCTTTTTCTGCTGGTTTCCTGTTTGAAATAAATCCCTTTTGAAACAGATGCCGCATCAGCAGCAGCGGCGGCATACGCAACCAGTTGCCACGCAAATATAAAGCGAAACGTGCTACTCCCGTAAACCGGTCTCCACAGTCCGGGTGATCAGGCTGCAGGGCCCGTTCAAACAGACCATCCATCAATACAAGCAATGCCTGATTTGGCTTGCCTACGTCCGCATTTATCATGACTTCACGCGGTACTGCCGTATTCAAAAACAAGGTCGTATAGCGCAGAGCGTAAAACAGCGGGCGGGTCAATTCCAGATCCTGCGCTCGAGCGACTATACCAGTCCAGAATCCGGGCAATTCTGAAAAATGCTGCAGCAGATTATGGATATCCACCAAATCCCGGAAACCATGATCAAATTCCGAGTTGTAAAACAGATGCAGTGCACTGTGCAACACCATATCAATCGGTGCCAGGGTCAACAGCGCCGGTGTGCCAGCCATCGGAGCGCCGGCCGTCGGTATCGCCGCCTTCAACAGTTTCGCCGAATCGGGATGCAGTCTTGCCGTCACCGGCAATATTGCATGATGTACGTCAATGACCGTTCCTCTCTTGGCGTGCGTCATGGGCGGCAGTTCATGCATCCAGCTGCGGTAATAACGCTGATCGTACACGTCATGGAGCGTGGAGCGCCATCCATGCAACATCAGTTCCGACTCAACCAGATTCAGACTTTCTGCAGGAACCAGAATGTCGATATCTGAAAAAATTCTTCCATCTGCGGCCGGCAATCCTGCCAGTACATACGCCGCCCCTTTAAGTAAAACCACCGGGATGCCGACTTTACTGAGCGCATTCCGTATTAACGTCACTTCATGCAGAACTGACTGTTTATGCCGCCCTGCCAGTCGTGATGCCCATTCCAGATGTCTGGCCGGCTGTTCCGGTACAGCCTGCAATAATCCCAGCGTACCCAGCCGGTCGTGCAGACTTGCCGTCATGCCCGCCTGTCTGAGCTGACGCAACAGTAAATCCCATTTCTGCAATTCCCAGCCCGGTACAGCGCGGGGATCGCGGAAGGCCGTTACGATTAATCCGGTTTTCCTCATGCGCGGTCAGGCAACGCTAAATGATCAAAATACTGAACAGCTTCGTCCAATTCACTATATCGAAAATCAATACACTTACAATGACTGATCAGCTCTGCCATGGCATGAAAGCCCTGCTGCCCCAGCAACCCGTAATTGAATGAATTATCGGCTGCGCGCATCATGCCCCGACCTAGCGTAACTGGTTCGGCCAAAGTGGGCGAGTCTTTCACATACCGAGGAAAAACAATCCAGGCCGCGCGCGCGGTTTCCTGCGCTCTTTGCACACTTTCACTGGTAGGTTTCAGATGCGCGACAGTCCCCTTGACGGTATCCCTGACCAACGGACTGAACACGGCAGCAGGGTCAAATTTTCTGATCACATCGATCGAATCATTTTTCAGACTCACCGGACGCGGAACCGGCTCGATCTGGCCATCAGACAGGCGCACCAGAGTCAGTTCATCCGACAGCAAACGCCAACCGCGCAGCATCAGCGCTGCACACAGTGTGCTTTTACCCGATCCCGGTGGCGCTGCCAATATGGCGGCATGACCATTTTTTTCCAGCACCGCGGCATGAATCATTAAATAGGAATGGGCGTTACTGGAAATGCACCAGTTCATACCCCATTCCAGCATGGGAAATGCCTGAGACAGCGGCAGCGGACTGAATGGCGATGTTCCTTCAAACCGAAAAAATACCTGGGGCCGGAAATATCGCCGCCAATGTCGCGGCGGTGCCAGCGTTACATGAAAGTCAGCAAACTCTCTGGCAGCCACAGGATAATCCGCGTACAGCATGGACAGTCCATGTGCAACTGCAGGAATGGCAGATTTGACGTTCACAACAAACGCACCGGTTCGCAAATAAAATCCCTGACGTAACTGTCGGTTTAATTCTGGAAGGGATAGGTCGGATAGTTTCAATCAGACACACTCAACCAAATCCATCGATTGCAATTCAACCAATACAGCTTCAATGCCCTGCTCAAAATCAATTTCCAAAGTCTGCTGCCAATCGGCTGCCAGTTGAGTTGTCAGATTGTGCGAGCTCAGCGGTGTGGGTTCAAGACGCAACAAAATCTGGCCTGCTGCAGCGCCAAGCAGATGGGTGCTGCCGGAAACCGCATCATAGACCACATATTCCTCACCCAATTGGCGTAGCTGTTCTTTTGAGTTCAATCTGGTTCGCCACTTCATGCGTTGTTCCACTTCTCCAGGAATCCTAAACTATCGATCTATGACTGCGTGTTTTGAAAATACTGCAGTAACTGAGCAGTGTTCCATGTCACGTGAGCAGTGGGACGAAACACACCCGTGCGCAGCCATTCATTGCCCAAATTGATGCATTCAGACGTTGACAGAAATCCCTCCGACCAACCCATGCAGGCATTCAGGTAGGCAGCAATCAGATATTGTCCCAAACACTGGTTGGGGCTCGAATCGTATTGCAACCTGCCGCAAACAATGTCATGGCATTTCTGCTGATGATACGGTGACCTGGTCGGGCACTGATAAAAAATATCATTGAAATGAATTTCCTTGCTTACCGGCCAACCACATTCGCCACTCCAGTAATATGGTCCGCGGCAGCGACTTTCGTGTTGCGAACCATGCCGGCTTTGATTGACAGAACAAAACCCCGAAGGAGAGATCGCTTCACAGGCCAATACAGAACGACTCGACAGGCTCATTAATACACCGGATACCGCCAGACTGGCCCTGGTAAAGCGACGCCGTGCACCATCCACCACCGGCCCGACTGATTTTTCAAGGTGGCTGGTTAGTTCATCATCCTTATCGGATGGATCGGTCAACATAGTAATCCCTGAGGGTGTTGTTCAATTTACATACACCTTCTTATCGATACAAAAATGAAGAAGTCGCAATAATTTAAACTGTACAAAAGCCGAAGTAACCATCAAATCATGATAAGCAATAATTATTCCAAGCAAACAATTGATAAAAATTAGCAATAATTTCAAAAGGTTAGAAGTTGCAATTCATTAAGAGTACAAATACCATTAAGAGACAAGACAAAAGTGTAAAGAATTCCGACATCGATTTTTTTGTCAGCCGGCGGGTTTCTCAAAACTCAACTAATTACAGAACCTGTTAAATCAAAGGTGAGGTCTGTTATATTAAGCCAACAAGGTCACTTCCATCCGTTTCGTAGTACATAAAACAACACTGGATCAGGCATGAGTTCATTAAATGACGTAAAAACCATACTTATCAATGTGTTGCAGCTTGATGAGCGCAGCACACCTTTGACCGAAGCCAGTTTTTTGCTGGGGGCAATTACCGAGCTTGATTCTATTACCGTTGCCGCCGTCATCGTGGAAATCGAAGAACATTTCGGTATCAGCTTTGATCATGATGAAATCAATGGTCGGGTTTTTGCAACACTTGGAAGTCTGGTCAGTCTGATTGACCGCAAACTGTCAGAAATCACCCCATGACTGCAGGCGCTGGTCAGGCTTTTTTCCTGCCCGTGCATCAGGGCCAGCGATTCTGCATTTATCACCCACCCACTTTGAAGCCTTCCCGGTCCGATTCAATACCACCGACCGGCAGCATTCTGCACATTCACGCCTTTGCCGAAGAAATGAACAAATGCCGCCGCATGGCCGCCCTGACTGCCAACGGTCTGGCAGCACAGGGCATGGGCGTGCTGCAGATGGATCTGTATGGCTGCGGTGACAGCAGTGCCGATTTTGCCGACGCGCAGTGGCATATCTGGAAATCCGACATTCTGGCCGCTCTGGACTGGCTGAAACAAAAACATGCAGGCACACTCAATTTGTGGGCCGACCGGCTCGGGGCGTTACTGGCGCTGGATTTCATTCGCACCGCTGACGCGAAAATTGATCAGCTGCTGCTTTGTCAGCCGGTCTTCGATGGCGCAGACTACCTGAATCAGCTCAGCAGGATTCAGTTGGCGCGCACCATGTTGAACCCGAACGGCAATGGCGCAGGCGCGCAGACTCAACATGAAATTGCCGGCTATGAACTTTCCCCGAATTTGATCGACAGCATCGCGCAACTGCAACCGGCCAACTGGACCGTTCCTGTCAGAAAAATCAACTGGCTGGAAATGACGCGCCATGAACCATCGGTGCTGGCACAGAAACGCCAGCTTTTTCTGGAAAGCTGGCAACGGATCGGCAATCCGGTGCAACTGCAACTCATTACCGGCCCCGCTTACTGGCAGACACCGGAAATTAGCGTATCGAGCGCATGGACAGCAGCCTGCAGCGCCCCGTTTGAGGATCAGCAATGACAGCCAGTGAAATTGCAGTGCAGTTTGAATGCCGGCACGAGCACTTGATCGGCGTCCATCACAGCCCGGAGGCGCCTGGCCGAACCGGGGTTCTGATTGTGGTGGGCGGCCCGCAGTACCGGGCCGGCAGCCACCGGCAATTTACCCTGCTGGCGCGTCATCTGGCCCAACAGGGTATTGCGACCTTGCGCTTTGATTTCCGCGGCATGGGTGACAGCACCGGTCAACAGCGAGACTTTCTGAACATACACGACGATATCCGCTGTGCGCTCGACACATTCAGCGCCATATCTCCCTGCGTCCAGGAATTTGTGCTGTGGGGCTTGTGTGACGCTGCAACCGCCTGCGCTTTTTACGCCCATCAGGACAACCGCATAACCGGCCTGGTCATGGCCAATCCCTGGGTCAGAACCGAACGTACTCAGGCGCAGGCCCATATGAAACAATATTTTCCGCAGCGCGTGGTTCAGCTGGCATTCTGGAAGAAACTCGTCAGCGGCAAATTGAATTTGATTCAGGCCGGCAGGTCGTTTTTCCGCCAATACCGACTGGCGCAAAGCGCAGAACCTGAAACCGGGCAGGAACTGTCGGTGCGCATGGCTCTGGGTCTGCGTCAATTTCAGGGAGGTGTATTGATCATCCTGAGCGGCAATGATCTGACCGCGCGTGAATTTACCGAAGCCACCCGCGCATCTGAAGCATGGCGGCAACTGTTCAGGCGCCCCCGGTTCAGCGTTCGCGAACTGGACGGGGCCGACCACACTTTTTCCACCAGAGTATGGCGCGATCAGGTAGCCCACTGGACTGCCGACTGGATCACGCAGGAGGTAATCACTCGTTGCACCTTACGCGAGTTCAATCACGGTCTGAGCGGCACGGACAGCGAACCGATATAGGCATTCACTTCATCCAGTTCTTTCTGCGTACTGAGATGCGAGGCAATGGTGCGCATCATCAGGGTCGGCAGATCCTGCTCTGCGCCCGCGCCACGCCACCCTCTGTTATACGCAGCAATCTGCGCGCTGATATACCAGGGCTCCAGAATGTTGAGATTCGGACTTTGCAGCTGGACATAACCCTGGGCATACTGCCCATGACAGAACAGACAGGTGGTGTTGTACAGTTCCCGGCCCACTTTGACATCAGTCATTCGCTGATTCACGCTTTTATCCACTTTAATGCTGCCAAATTGCGTGGCCAGCTCTGCAATTTCGGCATCGCTTAATTTGAGAGCGACAGCACGCATGGCTGCGCCAGGCTGATCATCGGGATGGTAACCCCGTTTGCCGGCCCTGAAGCTGTGCAGCTGGCGTTCCAGATAGGCGCGGTCCTGACCCGCCAGACGCGGTGCTGCCAGAGTCTGATTGCCTTCGCCCTGCGCCCCATGACAACTGGCACACAATGGCAGATTCTGCTGCAGGGTTTCTGCATGTGCTGCGCCAGACAACATCATCAGCAGCATCCATTTATTCATCTTCATCCTCACCTGTTCTGTTTCGCGTGGTTCTGATCAATCAGGCGCACCAGTGCAGCTCTGGTACCTGCTACATCAACCAGCGGACGATGCCGTAACTGCCCCACTTCACTGGCGCTGTAGGCCACAAAACCAGCTGGAATCTGCGCCGGGCTGAAGGAATGCAGCATCCAGTTAAGCAGCGTGGCCAGCTCGGCATCAGTCAGATCGGATTGCGCCGAACCCGGTACCTGCACCAGAAATTCACGACCGCCTGGCACGCTCAGAAAATTGCCCATATAACCGCTCAGCGTCGGCACACCACGCAATGCATAGCCGCGTCCGTCATCCAGATGACAGCCCATGCAGTTCAGCATGTAGTCGGTCACCACTTTTTCAGTAGCACCGGCGGTCGTTGCAAGGCACATCAGCATCAACAAAACCTGGCGCATCAGATTCATACATTAATCCTTCACACCCAGCACCACTGACAGTGAACAGTGGTAAGGCACGCCGGCCTGTGAACCGCTGCACCAGTTCAGGTGATTGGAAGTCTGCGGGCGGTAGATCGGGGTGTTGTTCAAATCGCGCTGACAGCCACAACTGCCGCAGGTACTTTTGCCGCAACAGTCGTTATAGGAAATGATGTAATTCTTTTTATCGGTCGGATTTAAACAGGTACCGATCCAGGTGATGTCGGAAGGCGTGGTGCCGGGCGGACAGGAGGTATTGGTGCCGCCGCAGCAACCGCATAAAAAGCCGTCGATGGCACAGTTGCGCCAGTAGTCGCAACTGTTCGGGTCGCCGCTTTCATCTTTATTCTTATCAACGTTTTCGCTGGCTCCACCCCGATACACCGGCAGCAGCGTAAGCGCGCCGATACCGAGCAGCGATTTACCGAAGTTCGACAGAAAAGAGCGGCGTGAACTGGTGCGCGCATTCTGGCGCAGCAACAGTTCAGTCACATCGTCGAATTTATTGAACCAGTATTTTTTCATGTGCAATCTCTTTTCCTTGGGCCATCGCCAACGCTTTTGCTTCGAACAGACTTTCCAGATGCTCGCGGTTATTGATCAGACCGTGGGCACTGACCGCACCCTGTTCAGAAATCAGCACGGCATACGGCAGCTTGCCGATCTGGTACGCCATGCCCACTTCGCGCGACAGCAGATACGGCAGCGCTTCGAGTTGTTGCTGGCGTATGAATTCCACATGTTCGGCTTCTGCGCCGTCACTGGCCAATACCAGTTGCAGCCAACTTTGCTCGGTCAACTGGACCGACTTCAACACCGGCAGCAGTGTTTTGCAGACCGGGCAAGCTGGCGACAGAAAAAACAGCAGCGTCGATCGGACTGCCTTGCCACCCAGACTGACCGAACCGCCATTCAGACTAGGCAGGGTGAATGCCGGCGCCACTTCACCGGCCTTGATTACCTTGGCAAACGACAGCGCACCTACCGGTTTGATCCGCTCATGCAGCACGCCGATCTGGCGCGCCAGAGCCAGTACGATCAGTGCCAAAGCGAGTAACAGAATCCAGCTGATGACATTTGAAATAATTAAAACTTCATTCATGAAACAAATTCCGGGTTGATTGTTGCGTACTGATGAGGGTATTGGCCAGCGTGTAAAAAGCTGCGCCGATCAGGGTGAATAAAAATATAGCAGTCACATCAAACAAGCCCAGATCACGTTGTGTCATGGCCTGCTCCAGATTCATGGAAATCAAGCTCAGTACCAGATTACGCCAGATCAGAGCGCTGCTCAGTTGCGTAACCGGCACATTGACCGGCTGATTTTTTGCGCCGCCAAAACTGCAGCCGCAATCGGCAACCAGCGTTCCGCGCCTCAGACTGAAAAACAGCAGTACGCCGTAACCCAGAAACAGGGTGGCACTGACCAGCGCTGCAAACTCGGCGCTCATGGAAAAAAACAGCGCCACGCCGGTCAGCAGTTCCAGCACCGGAACCAGCCTGACCAGCAACGGAATTAACCAGACCGGGAAAATCTGATAGCCGCCAAGAACCGCTTCAAAGCGGGACAAGTCGCGCAGCTTGTGCGCGGCAGCACCGCACAGCAATATCCCTACACCGAACCGGGACGGGTACACAACGAACGGATCAACGAGCGGATTAATGTGCAGGACCATCGCGGGTTACCAGGGTAAAACCATGTTCAGATAACCGGTAGGCAATCCGTCGATTTTGTGCAGCAGTTTTCCTGACGGCACATCATAAATCGTAATGCAGTTCTGCAGCACTTTCATGATGCCATCCTGACCCTGGGTGATGAATACCCATAACATGGCCAGATACGGCATGGGCACAAAGAAATCGACGCTGTACAGCAGTGGCTTGCCGGTCTGCGTGACGCCGATACCCAGGCTCAGTTCCTTGAGTTCAATACGATCGACACGTTGATGAGTCTTGACATCAAACACCCAGGCTTCGGTGCCGGGCTCTTCCCGTGTCTCCGGTCCGCCCTGATGCATGAGTACAAACAGATGACCGCTGGCGCGATGGATGGCGGTATGCTGAACACCACTGATGCGCCAGTTTTTATCGCGCTCTTTATCCGTTACCAATGACCACTTCCCGGTGACTTTCAAATGTTCTGGTGTCATTTCCAGCGCGTACGCATTGTTTTCGCTGGAAATGAAATACCAGCTATTGCCGGAACGCGACGCCGAGGTGGTCAGAAAATCATGCGCGGCATCAAATACCGGTGCAACCCGTTCGCGCAATACCGGCTGGCCGTTATTATCCAGACGCAGATGCAGGAAACCACCATCGCCGCAGATTGAATAGAAATCACGCGCACCGGCCGGATAAATGGCGGCACAACCGGGAGTTTCGACTTCGGTGACAAACCGGCTGGATTCCAGATCAACAATCGAAATCGACTGGGCCGGCGTGTAATTCAGAACCAGCAGAAACCGGTCATCGTCCGACATGACGGCCAGACCGGTATTGGACAATGCATTGATCCGTTTGGGCGGGATTTTTATTTCACGTTTGGCATCCAGCGTTTTCGGGTCATACACCGTTACAACATCGGTGCGTTCGCCGCGCAGACCACGCGAAAAATAGGTTTCCACCGAAAACAGTTCGTTGCGTTTTTCGGAAGCGATCAGACTGTTGGGCCAGAAGCCGGTATTCAGTTGCCCGAGCTGCCGGCCATCGGAATTGAACAGAAACGCACGCCCGTCAATTTGCGACGGAGCACGATTGCCCCATACCCAGATCCATTGTTTGCCGTGGTGATCAGCAAGCACTTCTGCGCGGGCTTTTTCCGGCTTGATTTCTGCGCGTGTTGAGGTTTGCGTCAGCAGGACTGCACATAAAAAAAACAGGCAGCTCCAGTGAATTTTCTGCATTGCGCGTCCCTTGAATTTTCAATCCTGTTCCTGGTAGTCGGTCAAGTTGAAATATTTATTATGAGCAACTGAGCGTATAGCAGCCTCAAGGCAAAATCAAGTTGGCACCGGCTTATTATTAGAATCCTCACTCTAACTGTGGTAAATAAATCTGCAAATTAAATTTCTGATTTGCAATAAAACATCCGGCATCAGATACTTGCAGGCGTCATCACTACGTGGTAACACCATAAGTAAAAAATTAAAAATTACGGAGAAAACATGGAATTTAACCGCCGAACCATCTTAGCGAATTCTCTGGCACTTGCCTTTGCCGGCAGTACCGCGATCCTTGCAATGCCTGCCCAGGCGGACGACGATGTCAGCGTTGTAGTTGTCACGGCACAATCCCGCCATCAGTCTTTAGCCGATGTGCCGATCGCAATTGATGTAGTGACAGCCAAGGATATTCAGGCGCTGGGCGCCAAGGATCTGTCCGAGCTCAATGGCTACATTCCCGGCTTTACTGCGGACAATACCGAAGCCACCGAGCCGGTATTCTCGATCCGTGGTGTACAGGGCGGCGGCGATTTCGGTATCGGTACCGATTCTCCGGTAGGAATTTATGAAGATGGTGTCTATACCGGCAAAACCGGCGGCGCCATGATGAATTTTATCGACGTGCAGCGTGTTGAAGTCATCAAGGGGCCACAGGGCACGCTGTTCGGCCGCAACAGTGCTGCCGGTGCGATTTCTGTCGTAACCAATGAACCGTCCCAGGATCTTGATGCACTGCTGCATTACACCGTGGGCAATTTCGGTACCCACAAGGGTGATCTGATGCTCAATGCACCCCTGACCGATACGGCAGCTGTGCGCTTCGTATTTTCACGGATCGGCAGTCGCGGCTGGGTCACCAATGAAACTACCGATCAGGTTACCGGCGGCTCCAATGACTGGGCCACCCGTCTGTCGTTCAAGGAATCCTTCGGCCGCGCAAAGGTTATTTTTTCATGGGAACATGAAGAGCTCAACCAGGATGGCCGTCCAGCGTTTGGTGTGATTCGCGGCGCCGGTCCGATCGGTGTCTATCAGGGCGTCTATGATGCGACCTATGCGGCCAATTTCAGCAATCCGCTCACCAGTCCGCTGATTTCCTCGGACATGGGTTCGGAATCACGCAAGTTTGACGGATTAACGCTGCGCATTGAAGCACCGGTCGGCGACATGACCTTCAACTCCACTACCGGGTACCGCAACTTCCAGACCTGGGATGCCACCGACAACTCCGGCACCAACAATATCTACACTGCCATCAGCACTCTTGACGCAAAAAAATCCCACAGTATTCAGCAGGAATTCAAACTGTCCGGCAAAAATGATTCCATGGACTGGATCAGCGGCGTAAGTTTCTACAACAATGCGGAAAGCCAGACCACCGGCGCCAATACCAATACCGGCACCATTGATACGCTCAACCTGGTTCAGGGCGGCAGCATGTCCAACACGTTTGGCTACCTGTTTGGCGCGCTGGGCGCCGGCGGCGTGCCGGGCGTCAGTCAGACCACCACGTTCCCATGGTCTGAATTTGAATACAACACCACCGATACCAAGGCCTGGTCGCTGTACGGCGACTCGATCTGGCACCTGGATGCCAAGTCCAATCTGACCGTCGGGATGCGTTTTTCGGACGACAAAAAAACCATGAGTTGGTATACCCCGCCACGTCAATCGGTACAGTTTGACCAGTTCATCAATGCCTGGGGCGGGATGGTTCCAGCACAGTTAGGCGGCCCGTTCACACCCGCATCGTTCCCGAGCAACGTAGCATTTGCAACTGCGGCGCAATTGTCGGCAACCCCGGTTCAACAAACCAAATCCTGGACCAACCTGAGTCCACGTCTGGTACTGGATCACAAGTACGATAAGAACACCATGGTGTTTGCTTCGCTGTCCCAGGGCTATCAGGCTGGCGGCTTCAACGTCTTCACACCGCCGAATCCTGGTTCGTCAGTAGCGAGCCAGCGCGACCCAAGTTATTCGCCAGAAAAAATGACCAATCTGGAAATGGGGCTGAAAGAAACTTTCCCGGAATACAAAGCGACCTTGAATACTTCGCTGTTTGCATACCGGTTTAACAATCTACAAAACATCAGCCTGACCGGCAGCGGCCAACCGGGTTCGGTTCCGACTTACAACGTCACTACCAGTGACCAGAAAGCCATGGGACTGGACATGGACGGTCGTTACAGACCGATGAGCAATGTCACCCTGTTTGGCGGATTCGAATTCATCGATGCTTCTTATACCCGCTACGATGAAATTGGCACAACCGGTGGCTCAACCAACCTGGCAGGTCAGCCGGTAGGCACACCTTACTTCACGGGCATGGCCGGCACCAACATCAACTGGAAATTACTGGATGGTCACATGGACTTTACCTTCCAGGGCAATCACACCAGCGCCTCACGCCGCTGCAGCGATGCACCTGGCCTGCCATGCATGTCTTATCCGAACATCCAGACCGGCACTGCAACGACCAAGTTTGACACCCGTTTAGGCTGGATGAACAGCACCGGTCAGTATGGCGTATCTGTGATCATCAACAACGTGTTTGACAAACGGTATGTCCAGTTCATGGGTGGTCAGCTGACCTCCATTGGCGTTCCGTATGCAACGATTACACCACCGCGTTTTTACGGTGTTGAATTCACTGCCAGCATGTAATTCTCAAGCACTGATTAAAAACCGGACTGATCCTTTGAGGCAGTCCGGTTTTTTTCGCGCCCAAGCAAGGCAGTTGCAGGGTGGTGTAACAGGTCGTAGGGTGCAATGATATTGCACCCTACGCGCCATCGACCATCACAGGCAAATACACAGCAATGAATTCGGCCGGCAGGCGTTTGGGACGACCGGTGGACAGTTCAATGCACACCAGAGTCCAGCGTGCGCGCAATACCGTGCTGTGGTCGCTTAACCGAATCAACTGAAACACCCGGTGCATGGCCATTGCACTGTCACCGCGTTGCAGCCATGTCCCCATCAGCAGTGGTTCATCGACGGCAGTCGGGAGCAGGTAATCATATTCGCCGCGCCGGATCGCCATACCCCGGTCAAGCCGGCGGTAATCTTCCAACCCCAGTCCCAGCGCAACGGAATGCGCCCAACCGGCCTGTTCGCACCAGCGCACGTACACGGCATTGTTGGTGTGATCCAGTCCGTCAATATCGGCAGCCTGTGGCGCAAGCGCAATCGTGAATGGATCAGGTAGATCCCAGGCAAATCCATTTTCTGTCGCAGGCATGGCGCGCTTCTTTCCGAAATTGATTATTGCAGCCACAGGTTGGTCAGCGCTGCGCCCTTGAGGACATCCCCTTTGCCGGTTTCAGAACCGCTGACCCGGATGGTTGAGCCATCCGATCCCAGGTCCCACAATGATCCGCGCAAAAACACATTCAGGCCGGCCCTGATCCCGGCTGCCTGACTGCGCAGCGGCATGGCGTATTTCATCCAGGCGTCACCCTCGGTGATTTTGCCGATGTCGGCCCCATCTACGTCGGCCGGTTGCGCACCACCGTTGTATCCGGTCCAGACAGTGGACCAGACCTGATCATGGGCACTGAACGAAGGCACTGCCAACAGTTCGGCACCGGATTTTTTCAGGGCTGCATAATTGGCCGGATACCATGCATCGGCGCAGATCAGCACACCAAGTCTGCCGGCATTGGTATTGAAAACCGGCAGCGCGCCGGTCGTTCCGGTTGCAATGAACTGCAGCTCGTCCGTGATCGGAAACACCTTCACCACCAGTGGTGGAATGATTTTTCCGTCCGGACCGAACACGGCTGACACGTTATACAAAGCCTGGCCCTCGTGCACGACGATCTGACCATCCACCAGTTGCGGTTGCGGCAGGACAATCGAGCCAGCCACGATACTGATACCGAAATTTTTAGCCAGCGCGCCAAACACCTGCTGATAGGCAGCTGCGGCCTGTTTGCCTTTGATCGAAAACAGGGCCCACTTGACCTTGTCGGCAACCGGTGGCGCGCTGGCCAGACGGTATCCAAATTCGGGCAGGTGAGTCAGCGCCACGGTGGTCATGGCGGCTTCGGAATTCTGTTGCGCGTAGATACTGTTTTTTTCACCGCCAGCGATCAGCCAGGTACCGGTATATTCGGGAAACACCGCCACGGTTTTATCCGACAGCCAGCCCTTGTCGTGCGCGGCTTGCAGGTAGGTGGAGAATTTGGCTGTCAGGGTGGCCGGATTGGCGTAATCCTGCGGCACCATCCAGGGCTGCACGCCCAGCAGATTGCCCTTGCCGGCGTCAACGCCAAATGTGTCCATTGCAGCCAATCCTGCATCAAATGGTTTGACTTCCTGGTCGGCGCGGTCAAGACTGGCCCACAGCGTATGCCCGAGCAAAAAAACGACACAGGCTGCAATAAATATGCCGGCCAGACGAGTGAAAATGCGCATAGATTTGCTTTCTGGAAATTTTAGACGACACTCTCGGTCGTTGGGATTGACGGGATTTTTTTAAACCGCTATAAAGTTTCTTGGCGGAATTATTATAACAATCTTTCAGAGACAATCCGTGAATCCAATATTATTTGCCATCCCTGTTTTTTTAATCACCATCCTGTTTGAAGCCCTGCTGGCCTGGCGCACAAACCGGGTCGTGTATGACATTCCCGATGCCGTCACCAGCCTGCATCATGGTGTTCTGAGCCAGCTCACCGGCCTGATGTTTAAAATCGTATTCATCGGCCTGTACGTGACGGTCTTTGAACACTACCGCAGCGTGGCGCTGAGTGCCGTCAGCCTGTGGGTCTGGATCGGCGCGATGCTGTTCTACGACTTCTGCTACTACTGGGCACACCGGTTCGAACATGAAGTCGGGGTGTTGTGGGCTGCGCACATCGTGCACCATTCTTCCGAATATTACAATCTGTCCACTGCGCTGCGCCAACCTTCGACGACCTGGCTGTTCACCTGGATATTTTTTCTGCCGCTGGCCGTCATTGGCGTGCCACCTGAAGTATTCATCGGCGTCGGACTGATCGATCTGCTGTATCAATACTGGGTGCACACCGAGCTGGTTGGCAGGCTCGGCTGGTTTGACCGGATTTTTTCCAGCCCGTCCAACCACCGGGTCCATCACGGCAAAAACGATTACTGCATCGACAAAAATTATGGCGGCGTGTTCATCATCTGGGACCGCCTGTTCGGTACCTTTGAAGAAGAACGCGACGACGAAACCATCCTGTACGGCATCCGCAATCCGCTGCACAGCTACAACCCGCTGTGGGGCGTGCTGCATTACTACCACGAACTGTGGCTGGCTTCACGCCAGGCCAGCGGCTGGCGCGCAAAACTGGGGGTCTGGATTGCCCCGCCGGGACTGTGGAACGATGCCGGACTGGCGCATCTGGATACCACCGGTATGCAGCGTTTTGTCTGGCACACCACACCTGCGGTGCGTTGGTATGTGGCCGTGCAGTACCTGCTGACTGTGCCACTCATCATGCATTGCATCGGCGTCGGCGAACAGTTGAATGCCATGCAGCTCACGCTATATATCGCGCTGCTGGTTGGCAGCATGCAGGTACTGGGCGCGCTGCTGAACATGCAGCGCCACGCCGGCCTTCTGGAACTGGTGCGCACCGTTGCACTGGGTCTGGTTTTTTACCTGAGTCCGGACTGGTTCGGTTACGCCGCTTTGGCCGCACTGAAAGTCGCCGTTCTTTGCACCATGCTGGGCAGCGCGCTATGGATAACCATGATCAGCAGAAATCAAACGGTGGCAGCATGAACTACGACCTGTTTTCCGAACTCCTGCTTGCCGGTGTCAGCTTCGGTATCACCTGGCGCAACCTGAAACACAGACCTGGCGTTGCCATCGGCACCCTGATCATCGGTCTGGCGGCACTGCTGGGCGCTTTGGTGTTTGCCGGCGTCAGTCAGGCCGAAGGACCGCATGCGTTGCTCGCGGTGCTGGCCGGGTGCGCCGCCCTGCCGCTGCTGGCTGTGAGCCTGTGCTGGAGTGACGGCGACCTGGCAAAGCGGATCAGGGCTGCGGTGAGTTTTTTTATCATTGCCGCTGCCGTGTGTCTGTGGCTGACTGAAGTATTGCATTTTGCAGCGTGGGCGCAGATTATCCCGGCACTGTCCGCACTGCTGATCATGTTCGGCGCGCTGCGATCCAAAAAACCCACGGCGATTCTGGGCGGTCTGATCCTGCTGGTCTGCTTCACGCTCAGTGTCTTGCAGTTCAACATTTATCCGCTCGACAGCGAACAGCAGTTGCATATTCTGCTGTCGGCAGCGCTGCTGCTGGTAGTCTAGTTACGCTGCGCTGACGGTAGCCCGATCCGGCCGCAAGCGCAGTCTGGCGGCATCACAATCCGCCGGAATTGTTTCACATCGGATCCAACTACAGCGCCAAAATCGTCTGTACCAATGTCTTCCTGGCCGGCCGGGACGCCGACGAAGTCATGAAAGTCGATGTGCAGGCGCCCGGCAATCCGTTTCTGAAACTGATGAAAGTCAGCGTAGAGCGCGAACACGGGATCGTGCGCGCCAATATTCTGGGCTTTATCGGCAACGGTCTTGCGGTCTATCGCCCCGGCACCGGCTGCGCAGCCGTCCCGGACGGCAATATCACGCAGGCTCAGAAATGGCGTTTTGATGCCAGGTCGCTGCCGTCACCTTCTGCCGAGGCAGACTGGCCGCAGGGATCAAAAGCAGTATCCAATGACAAGGTGAATCAGATCATCCAGAGCGACGATCTGGCTGGACCAAACATGCGCGGCATCGCGGTCATTTCGCATGGCAAACTGATTGCGCAACGCTATGCACCGGGCTTCACCCAGAACACTCCCCTGCTCGGCTGGTCCATGACCAAAACCGTGAATGCCGCGCTGGTCGGCCTGCAGGTCGAAGCCGGAAAACTCAAGCTCGACCAGGATCATTTCTGGCAAGCGACACGGCTGATGACGCCAATGCTGACACGCCATTCAGGCTGCCGGCCGATATTTACTGGATGCAGGGCCATGACACACAGGTAATTGCCATCATCCCGTCGCTGCAACTCGTGGTGGTACGCATGGGGCTTACGCCCGATCAGCTGCACTACCAGCCGCAGGCCATGGTGGCTGAAATTATTAAAGCACTGCAGTAATGGCAATGGCCGGGTTGTACGATGCCGAACGCACCCATTCCAACAACAAAAATTTCCCCACAGAACCTTATATTACGTTTAAAGTTGCACGATTAAAAATAGCACCTCAATAAGGAAGCAAATGGGACAAACGCTTTTTCAGCAAATAATACGTACCAAGCCGGTCGATCTCAAACTCGAAGACGCGCACGAACATGGCGCAACTTCACTGCAACGTTCGATGGGGTTATTCCCTTTAACCATGATTGGAGTCGGCGCCACCATCGGCACCGGGATTTTCTTCACCATGGCCGTGGCCGTTCCCAAGGCCGGTCCTTCGGTCATTCTGTCGTTTCTGATTGCTGCACTGACCGCCGGACTCACTGCGCTGTGCTATGCCGAGCTGTCCTTTCGCATCCCGTCTTCCGGCTCGGCCTATTCGTTTGCATATGCGTCAATGGGTGAATTTGCCGCGTTCTTCGTGGCAGCCTGTCTGCTGCTCGAATATGGCCTGTCGTGCAGTGCTGTGGCCATCGGCTGGTCCGATTATGTGAATAATTTTTTGCAGAACACCACCGGCTGGCAAATTCCGCTGGCACTGCATACGCCGATGATCGTGCTGGGTGCAGCCGGCCCGGAATTCCATCTGCACCAGTTCAATCTACCCCCCGTGCTACTGATTGCGCTATGCACGATACTGCTGTGCCGCGGCACGCAGGAATCGGCCACCACCAATGCCATCATGGTGGTCATCAAGCTGGCGATACTGCTGTTCTTTGTGGTGATTGCTTTTTCCGGGTTTAATGCACACAATTTCTCCCCGTTTTTTAACACCGACAACAGTCAGGGACTGGCCGGCATGGCTGGTGTGACTGCCGCTTCCGGCACGGTGTTTTTCTCTTTCATCGGTCTTGATACCATTGCCACGGCCGGATCGGAAGTCACCAATCCAAAACGCAATGTACCACTCGGCCTGATGGCGGCGCTCGGCATAGTGACCCTGTTTTACATGCTGGTCGCAGTGGCTGCGGTCGGCGCGCAACCGGCAGCAAAATTTATCGGGCAGGAAGCCGGACTGGCCGTGATTCTGCAGGACGTCACCGGGCAGGCCTGGCCGGCCATCGTGCTGTCGGCCGGCGCCATCATTTCCGTGTTCAGCATTACCCTGGTCTCGATTTACGGCCAGACCCGGATTTTGTATGCGGTCGGCCGGGACGGCCTGGCACCGCAGGTGTTTTGCAAAGTCAATCCGAAATCGTTTGTTCCGGTCAACAATACCGTGATCGTTTCCATCATCGTGGCCATCGTTGCCGCGCTGGTTGACGCCAACTTTCTGTGGGACATGGTCAGCATGGGTACGCTCACCGCCTTCATCATCGTGGCCATTGCCGTACCGATCATGCGTCACAAAAGTGACAAGGCAGTGCGCGGTGGATTCCGCGTGCCGTTCGGCCCCTACTTCGTGCCTGTTTTAAGTATCTTCGCCTGTATCTACATCATGAAAGATCTGTCGGATCTGACCTTCCGGGTGTTTTTCATCTGGATGAGCATCTTCATTGTGGTGTATTTTGTGTATGGCTTGCGCAATTCCAAATTACGGGTGCACTGACATGTCTGACGAACTGGTTGCACTGATCACCGGTGCCGGCAGTGCCGACGGCATCGGCATGGCCTGCGCCCGACTGCTCGCGCAATCCGGTGTGCGCGTTGCCATCACATCGACTACCGCGCGTATCCACGACCGGGCGCAGGAACTCGGCGCTGCTGGCAACCTGAATACCCATTTCAGTTTTATTGCCGACCTGACCAAAGAAGACCAGGCTGCCGCACTGATCGCCGCCGTCCTGGCGCGCTTCGGCCGCATCGACATCCTGATTAATAACGCCGGCATGGTCCAGAGCGGTGTCGACGACAATGGTGACGGGCCGCTGATGCACCTGACCAGTTTCGCCGCATGGCAGCGTGACATCGATCTGAACCTGCACACCTGTTTTCATGTCACCCGCGCCGTGCTGCCGGTGATGCTGGCGCAGAACTATGGTCGCATCGTCAACATCGCTTCAGTAACCGGGCCACTGGTGACCGTACCGGGTGCTGCCGGATACAGCGCCGCCAAAGCCGGCATGGTCGGCCTGACCCGCGCGCTGGCCCATGAAGTCGCCGCGCATAACATCATGGTCAATGCGGTTGCGCCGGGCTGGATTGCCACGCCGTCCAGTTTTGCCGAAGAACTGGCGGCAGGCGCGCACACGCCGGTGGGCCGTCCCGGACTCGCCGACGAAGTTGCCGAAGTGGTGAAATTTCTGGCCAGTGCCGGCTGCAGCTATCTGACCGGGCAAATGATTGTGGTAGATGGGGGGAATTCGCTGCAGGAATACAAGGGAGCGAAAGAGCTGTATTACTGAAACTCCTCTGGGGTGTAGTTAAACCTCTGCCACATAGTTGTGCGTTGCGTTCTACGTGAAATCTCTTGTTTCCTCAAATATTAAGATCGCTTAATGTTGCCATTCGTATCACGGATACGTAACAATGAAAGAATCAAATATGCTAACAATCCCTACTGCCGATCAAACGAACACAGTAACACTTCTCAGTGAAACTGGAACTGCGGGCTCTATTCATGTTCACAACCATCAGTACTTTGCACTACAACAACCACCAGATCAAAACGTCCTTCAACATGCTTCATTACAAGGCCCGGCTTCCAACTTGGTTTCTTCACATCCGGTAATTTCTATTGGAATCTGCGGATTTATAATTGGCGTGGGTTTGTCAGTAGGCCTGTTGGCAAGTGACGCATCCAGGATGTCAGGCGGCTATTCTCTTGCTGCGCTGGGCACTATTGGATCTCTATACGCTGCTTACTCTGCATGCAACGGGATAACGGGATGTTTGAACATTTGTGGTACGGCGTTCAAGGTAATTGGTTTTGGTGCGACGGTCGGCGCGGTCTCTTTTTGTGCCTAATACTACTAAGGTGACAAAATGAATGGAATACAAAATCACGAAATGACTCGACTCACCCTTTCTCCCAGGCCCAATGAAGCAGAATCAGAATCATTGGACCATGCAATTCAGATGCCGGGACCAGACCGGTTAAACCAGTTAAGTCATGTGCAACAATTCAGTCCAGATTTGAGCATGATCTTTGGGTTTAATGGCTATATCTCAGGTACAGGGATTGCATTGATTGCGACCCACGGTGCAGACACGATTGACATAACAGCTGGTGCTGGAATTTTGATTTTATCAATGCTTGGTACTTACAGATTGCTTCGCATCTCAAGCAGTAATTTCAATCGAACTGAAGGATGTTGCACAAACATGTTTAAGTATCTCGCAATAACAGGGATCGTGGCAACGTTGGGTTGCCTGGCGAATTATGGTCATTTGAGGTGCTGATGATTAGGTTAATCTGACTGACCCCAGCAGCATTTGCTGCGGAACGTGTCGAAGCTAAAAATTGACTTAACGGGATCAGATTTTGGTTATTATTTTTGCGTCAATACTCTACGTATTGACGCAAAAAATAAACGAAATGCCGACAAAACTTCGACACTTCAAGCTATTTTGCATTGCCGATTGATTTCGGCTGCGCAGACTCATAAATAAACTTAATTTAACGAGGTGAACAATATGCAAACCATTGACTTGAACCAATCTTTGACAACCGCTAACGTTGGAGTCACTGATGAACCTGCGAACCAGAGGGTGCCGTTACAGGCAACTCCTCCCCGGCCAACTTTTCTGCAACGGTTCTGTCAGAAAACCGATCAAATTTTCTCAGAGGGTAATTTTTTTCGTCTGATAGCAGCTGCAGCTGTGATAGCGAGCGTGCTCTCGGCACATGTACTGACTGCGATATTTGCAATTATTGCTGGAGTATTATTGTGGTCAAAATGCAAAGAGGCGGACAACACACCACTCTTTAATTTCTCGAGTTGTTGCCAACCAAATGCAGCCGGTTCGTAACTATGAGCAGTTCGGAATGCCGGGCCTTTCGCCGAAATCCGGTTGTGGCAAAAACTGGACTGTCGATTTTTTTTACAAATTTAAATGAATGGATTAGTGACTTTTTGCAATCACTTGTTTTTAAAAAGTTAATTTAAATTGGCAAGATTTTTGCTTATTTGAAGAAGTTACGTTTTATCTGTAATTTTTTCAAATTCTCTGCGCCCTGACGATGTGCTGATTGCCTTGTCACCGGATCGCACCGAATGCCCTTTTCACCCTGAGCGCACAGCGGAGGTGGCATCATGGCATTACTTTTAATTCCCGACAATTTCAGGATCACCAACCGCCACGCGTCATTGAAAGCGACCGTGAGCGCTGCCGTTGTGCTGCTGTGTCTGGTTTCCAGCTCTGGCTATGCAGCAACAGATACGGTGATTGGTACCAACGGCAACCATGGCACAAATGGCACAGGCGCTGGTGGCAACGCCAGCGCCGGCAGTCCGGGCGGCAGCGCCAACGCAGTTGCTGGCTCAATTACAGACCAGTCCAACACGGCCAGCGCCACCGGCGGCAATGGCGGTAACGGGGGTAATGGCGGGTCTGGCAACCTCACTCACAATGGCGGTAATGCGGGCGCAGGTGGCGCGGGTGGGATCGCCAACGCCACCGCAACCACCGGCCCACTGACTTTGCTGGATGCCTCTGCCAGCGCCAGCGCCACCGGCGGTACGGGCGGGAACTCGGGCATTCCGGGCCATGCCGGGACCGCAACAATCCAGGGCTCCGGTGCGTCAGGAGCAACGGGTGGTGACGCTAATGCGAACGCCAGTGCCAATACCGGCGGCAACAACGCTGCCAACGCTGTCTCGGTATCGACAGGCGGTAACGGTGGATCCGGATACGGAGCCGGATACAGCGGCGCCAGTGGTGGCAGCGCAACCGCCTTTGCCAGCGGCAGTTCCGGCAGCGGCAATGTCACTCTGAGTACGTCACAAATTGGCGGCAACGGTGGCCATGGAAATAGCGGGGCCAATGGTGGCAATGGTGCCAACGCGTACGCAAACAATAACGCCAGTGGTTCAACCAGCGGTGCTTTTTCACTGTCTCGGTCTGTGACTGGTGGTCACGGCGGCAGCAGCGAAGGCGGGATTGCCGGTCAGGGCGGCTATGGCCAGTCCAGCCTGAACTGGGGAAGTCTGTCTGCGAGCCAGCTTACCTTGTTCAGTCTGGCCAGCGGAGGTAATGCCGGCTCGGCCACGGGAGCAGGAACGCCCGGCGCCGGCGGAAATGCATTTTCCGATCTGACTGCACTCGCAGGCGGAGCGCTGACTGGTAACAGTGCGGCTCATGGCGGCACGGGCGGTGCCAGCGCGCAAGGCAATGGCGGTGCTGCCGGTATGGCCACTTCCATTGCCAATGGCTACACACCATCAACTGGAAGCAACGGTGTGAACATTACGTCTGTGGCGACCGGCGGAACAGGTGGATCCGGTTCCGGAACCGGGCACAGCGGCGCATCCGGTGGCGCTGCGACTGCCAGTGCCAGCGGCCTTAGCGGCAGCGGCCATGTGTTAGTCAGTGCCACACAAACCGGTGGCAAAGGTGGTAATGGCAATAGCCTCGCTGATGGCGGCAAGGGTGCCGACTCGTTTCTCAGTAATGCAGCCAGCGGTTCGACCAGCGGTTCGCTTGACCTGTTTCAGACCGCAACAGGCGGCGCCGGTGGTAGTGCGGCCGGCGCCAGCGCAGGCAATGGTGGCAAGGGCGATTCCAGTCTGATTTTTACCAATCTGTCTGCAAACAACATGGTTCTGTCCAGTCAGGCCAGCGGCGGCCTTGGCGGCGCTGTCAATGGAACCGGCGCTGCCGGTAGCGGCGGAGACGCACTTGCCAACCTGAACGCGACCGGAGCGCATCCGCTGCGCGCCAACAGTTATGCCTACGGCGGCGCGGGAGGTGCCAATTCGGCAGGCAATGGCGGTGCTGCCGGTACGGCAGTTGGCCATGCCAGTGGTGTCACGACCGGCAACAATGCGGTATTAACCGGCGCTTCGGTGAGTGGCGGAACCGGTGGCGGCGCCTACGGAACAGGACACAGAGGTGCCGACGGTGGCACGGCCACCGCCAGTGCCAGCGGCAGTTCCGGCAGCGGCAGTGTGACGGTCAGCACCTCCCAGTATGGCGGCTTTGGCGGCTATGGCAATGCCGGCGCGCGTGGCGGCAACGGTGCCAGTACGGTCGCGGTCGACGCCGTCAGCGGCACAACCACGGGAACGCTGAAACTGTCTCAGAGTACGCAAGGCGGTGCCGGTGGCCGAACCGACACCGGCGTTGCCGGTAATGGGGGTAATGCGGCATCCATACTGTTCCTGCCGAACTCTCTGGCGGCCAGCCTGAATCTGTCGGTCAGCGCCAACGGCGGTGCAGGCGGCAACACCGGTAGCGGCAGCGCCGGTGCCGGCGGGTTTGCCGAGACCAGTCTGACTGTCAATAGCGCCGGCAACCTTACCGGCAGCAGCAACGCCACTGGCGGTACGGGCGGGTCCACCGGCAGTGCCGGAACCGGTCTGAGCGGTGGTGCTTCTGCGTTCAGTAACTTAACGTCACTGAATTATGCCCAGTCCAGTGCCAATGCCAGCGGCGGTGCCGGCGGTGTCAGTGCAGTGGCACTGGCTGGCACCACACAAACCAATGGTCACAGTCATGCCGATGCCAGCGCCGAATCAAATGGCGGTGCTGCGCTGGCGCTGGCCCAATCCAATGGCGTTGGCAAAGGCAGCAATAGCGCCAATGCGAGCGCCAGTGGTTCGGGCGGGCTGGCGCTGGCCCGCAGCACGGCAACGAGCGGCTTCAATTCGAGCGTCACCGCTTATGCCTCGGCACCGGTCATTGCAGGCCGCACGGCCAGTGCAGAAACCCGCGCCAATTATGGCGGAAACAGTTACCAGCTTCCGGGTGTCGAAAACGACACGGGACCCTTTTCCAAAATCAATGGCGGGCCTGATGCGGCAACGGTAAACAGCCTGCTCAGCGGCAGCCCGGTGGTGGCCAACGCGTTCAAATCAGCCACGGTGCTGGGAACCGGAGTCGAAGGTTCTTCAGATCAGGGTGGCACAACCCACACCGATGTGACCAGTGGCGAGTTCAACTTTTATCTTGGCAGCCAGAAAGACCTGCTGTTGGGATTATTGAATGAAAAGTCCTATGAAAATGGCTTTGAGCAGTTAAACCTGAGCGTTACCGACAACGGCACAGCGTTGCTGGATATGGATTTCAATACCCTAAGTTCCGCCCAGGCATTTTTCAACGACAGCAGCATCAATCTGGGGTTGCTGCAGGTCGGAATACAGGACCTGGTCATTACCGAAAGTTTGACCTCCAGCAGCGCCAGTGGTTTTGATTTCAGCTACATAGATGGTCTTGCTGCGCCTGCGCCCGTATTTGCGCGTGGATTTGCAACTGAACTGGCGTCGGCCTCCAACGTGCCGGAACCAGCCAGCCTGCTGTTGCTGCTGGTCGGCCTGCTTGCCATGTTGGGTCGGACAACATCAGCACTCTGGAGGTCCCATGAATGACCGTGATAACAGCGCACACCGGAACCCGGTCGCCAAGGTCGTGATGGTGGAACCGGTAGGTGCCGATTCGCAGGTGGCCAAACTGATCAGGATCGACCGGGAGCGTAATTGAGAGCCAATTGATAAACCTGGCCAAGGGGTTATGCAAATCAAAATTGGATTTGTAGCCAGAAGACCTGTCGGGAAAATTGACACCATGACGAAGTCAAAAACTGCCAGCGCTTCAATTGCTTGAAAACTAAGGTGTTTTCACAATCGGCACAGAAATTGCTGCCCTCATCCGGGCGCGACCACGCGCACCCAAAAAGTCTCAGATCGGGCAATCAATCTATCCGGAATATCTTTTCAGGAGAAGCAAATGTTTAACAAGAAACATTTATCTGCCGCACTCATTTCTATCGGTTTATTTCTGGCAGCATGCATGACGGTACAGGCCGCAGTGACCGCCAATACCATCTCGTCCGGCCAGCAGCTTGAATTCGATGTCTTTCTGCCGCTGCAAAATGTCCAGGCACTGGACCAGTTGCTGGCTGACCTCAAAGACCCCAATTCACCCAATTATCAGCAATGGCTCACGCCGCAGCAATTCAAAAGCCGGTTTGGCGCAAGCCCGGACAGCATAGGTCGCGTCAAGACTTATCTGCAGCGTAACGGCCTGACCATTGTGGGCGAACATGCCCATGGTGTGCACGTCAGCGGCACTGCCGCTGCGGTCAGCGCCGCACTCGGTCTGGCCCTGCAGGTTCAGAATGTGAACGGTAAAGGACACATCGTCGCTGCCACCGGACAGAAGATCAATGCAGAACTGAGCAACGAAGGTGCCATTATTCCGGCGTTTTCCACCGTAACCCAGCGCCATGTCCACTCCAAAAACATGGGAGTAATACCAACCAACCGTTACGCCGCCTGGGGCACTTACTGGTTTACCGACCTGAAACAGGCCTATGATTTCCCGGCCTACCCCACCCTGACCGGCAAAGGCGCTACGGTGGCCATCGTTATGTCGAGCGACTATCTGGATTCGGACGTGGCGCTGTACTTCAACCACGAACACTTCTCTGCCATTTCGGGCAAGCCAACCCCGACCATCATCCGCAAACCGGTGCTGGGCGGCGCGCCTTTCGATCCCGGCAGCGGTGCTTCTTTTGAAGTGTCGCTCGACATTCAGCAGGTCGGCGGCATGGCACCTGACGCTGTGATCGAGTTATATAACATCCCGGATCTGTCCGACAATTCCATCATGGCGGCCTATATGCAGATCGTCAGTGACAATTCGGCCGATATCGTCAGTTCCTCGTTCGGTGGTCCGGAAGACGGGTATACCGCTTACTACAACGGCGGCACCGATTACACACCGATTTTGAAGGCGTACGAACAGGTCTTCAAACAGGGTAATGCGCAGGGCATCACGTTTGTTGCCAGTTCAGGTGACAGCGGTGGATTGCCTATTCCTACGCTGGATTATTTTAATGGTCTGCCCGGCGCCACATTCGTGGCCGGTGTTGAACACCCGGCGGTCAGCCCGAGTGTGACGGGGGTTGGCGGCACCAACCTGCAGACCATCACCGGTCAGGGACTCAATTCCGGCTATGTCAGTGAAAATGCCTATGGCGACCCTGAGATTCCGTATGACCCATACGGCTATGGTGTTACCGTTTCCGGTGGATATTGGGGCTCGGGTGGTGGCGTGAGTAAAATATTTGCCAAGCCGGCCTATCAGTGGCTGGTGCCAACCGGCTCCAATTCCATGCGTACCGTACCGGATGTATCGGTCATGGAAGGTGGCTGTCCGGGCGGTCTGGTTAATACCTGCGCGGCTGACCGAAGTGCTGCGATCCTGGCCTTTGACGGCGCACTGTACGGCGTGATCGGCACCAGCGTTTCGGCACCGGATTTTGCCGGAATTCTGGCGCTGGCCAGACAGAACACCGGGCACCGGCTGGGCAACGTGAATTACCTGCTGTACCTGAGGGGATCGCTGCAGTCCCACAATATCGGCGCACCGGCATTCCGCAACAACATACCCGGCTTTAACGGCGCAGAATACACTGCGCCGGTTTACAACCAGGTACTGGGTCTGGGCACACCGATAGTGCGCCAACTGCTCGGCGTGCCGTATCTGAAACCGGCCGGCAATCCGCAGACGCCATCCAATCCGTAGATGGCAACAGGCCGGGTACACCGCGTCTGGCGGGTATCTGGCCGTTATACAGCTCGCTGCTGCAAAAATTTCAGAATATTCCTGAACGCAGATTCAAAAGCCATTTCATAACTGTGCTGTTCAACAAAACCCAAATGCGGCGTGAGCAGCAGATTCGGTATTTTCAACAACACGGAATCTTCTGGCAAAGGTTCTGTATCAAATACGTCCAGTGCAGCCAGCTGACCGGACCGAAGCGCGTTGAAAAAGGCTTCTCGTTCAACCAGTTCAAACTGACTTGTGTTCACAAACAGGGAGCCCGGTTTCATACGTGAAAATTCGTGTTCGGTGACACAGGCCCGGGTCGCCTCGTTCAAACGCAAATGCAGGCTAAGTACATCCGCTTCTGAAAAAAAGGCATCTTTGGTTTCGGCAGCGTCGAAGCCATCTTTGGCTGCCAGTTGACGACTGTGCTCACTGCCCCAGACCAGAACGCGCATAGCAAAGGCACGACCGTAACCTGCCACCAGTTTCCCGATATTTCCATAACCCCAGATTCCAAGTGTTTTGCCTTTTAATCCGGTTCCCAAACCATTGAACTGTTGGTGAATACTCGCGGTTTGCCACAAGCCATTGCGCAGATTGGTGGAATACTGAACGATCTTTCTGGTAGCGGCCATAATCAGTGCCCAGGTCAATTCAGCAGGCGCAGTCGGATCATCGAGGCCATCCAAAACGGTGATGTCACATTCTGTCGCAGCCTGACGATCAATGTGACTGGTATTTCTTCCGACCTGTGCGATCAATTTCAGATTCGGCAACCTGCGCATCAGCGCCCCGGATATGGCTGTTCGCTCCCGAATCAGCACCAGTACATCAAACGGTGCCAGCCGCGCGGCCAGTTGCCCGACGCCTTTGGCGCCGGTATTGAATATCTTTACATCGTAGTCACTGAGCAAATGAAAGCACTGCAGATCACGTACGGCATCCTGCGTGTCATCCAGAATTGCAATTTTCATGTCGTCCCATTTTTTATCCTGCAATTGGCGTAATTGCAGAATTATTTCGCAATGATTTGTTGTGCGTGCCCCGTTCGCGAATTACCCGGGCACAAGACTGCTCCGGAATGCGTGCAGTGGGTCTTCAGACAGACTTCCCGGTTTCTTGATTAAGCGGCACTCAATACTCCCCAGTCAGCCGAATTTAAAACATATGGGCAAATCTGTTGCGCTGTTACCAGCCCGTCCAGTCAGTCAAACCTTCTCGCTGGTAAAGCTCTTTCCAGCTCGGCCGGGAACGCATCAGGTCCGCAAATTGTTGTAACGCCGGCCATTCCAGAGCGCTGCGCGGCATGTTGCGCGACCAGCGCATCAACATGATCAACAGCAAATCGGCCGCACTGAAATTCGCACCCAGCAGATACGGACCGCCAGCGGCCAGATGGGCGTCCAGTCGATCCCAGACCCCTTCAATTTTTCGCTGCAGCGCGACCCGATTTTCAGGAGTGTGTTCAACCGAACCCAGATCCGCCGGATAAAACCAGAAACGGTAAGTTGCGGCCAGCGAATTACTGAGAAATACAATCCATTGATACCAGGCGTCGCGCTCGGCCGACCCGATTGCCGGTGCCAGATGCGCCCCGGGATGCCGGTCGGCCAGCAGCATCAAAATGGCAGCCGATTCAACCACAGGCCTGTCATCGATGATCAGCGTGGGGACAACGCCTTGCGGGTTTAACTTCAGATACGCGGGATCACGCTGCGCCTGGCTGGCAAAATCCACCAGCTGCAGTTCAAACGGGCATCCGATTTCCAGCAGGGCCTGGTGGATCACCATGCTTGCCGTTGCCGGCGAATAGTAAAGTTTGTACATGAGAAAATTCCAAATTGTAATTGTTAAAGCAGGACCGGGAAGTCGCCCATTTTACAGCCATTGGCAATGCAATGATCTCAGTGGAAAAATCTCTCCACCAGGACTAGCCGCTGTCAATTGGCGATTTCAGGCTCAACCAGATGGGCAAGCTGATCAAGTGATTCCTGCCAGCCGAGATAGCACATCTCAACCGGAATAACCTCGGGCAATCCTGCCTGCACGATATTGATCTCGGTGCCGCACAGCACCTTTGTTAACACCACTGTCACCAGAACTTCCCCGGGCAAATTGGGATCATCGAATTTATCCGTGTAGCGAATTTTCTCATTCGGCACCAGTTCGAGATATTCCCCACCGAAGGTGTGGGCGCTGCCGTTGGTACAGTTGATAAACATCATGCGAAAGGTGCCACCGATCTGCGCGTCCAGATGGTCAACGGTGCAGATAAAACCATGCGGCGGCAGCCACTTGGCAATGGCATGGGCTTCCAGAAAAGCCCGATAGACACGCTCTGGCGGTGCGCGCAGCACCCGATGAAGTTGTACTGTTCCGGTGGGGATGGACGTTTTCCTTTCTGTTTAAAATAACATTGCATCTTCTCGGGCGGACCACGGTGCAATGTTATTGTACCCTGCAGCTGTTGTTACCGATTCATGAATTCACAGATCAGCTGATGAAAATGATGAGTACTCTGCTCGCGGCTCGGCGCATAGCGCCCATGCTGATAAAAGCGTGAACGCACGCCGCGCTGCACCGCCATCACCACGGCTTCGTCTTCCATCTCGACCTGGTCAAGGCCACAGCCGGCGCCCAGAATTTTTAGTTTCAGAAAATTCAGGCATGGACAGCATTGTTCCGCGCAGATCAAAGCGCCGGCCATGATAACTGCAGCGCAGCTGATCTGCCTCATCGCGTACCAGGATCACCGGTTCATTGTGCAGGCCCGGCAAAATTTCGCGCACAACCACGCTGCCTGTTTGCCTGACATCGTCGAGCGTGCCGGTCCATTGCCAGGTTTTTGTGAAGATTTTTTCCCGGGCCAGATCGAAAACGGCTGCGTCGTTATAAAACGAACTGTCCAGCGTCACCGCTGTGGTGATATCCGGATCAATGGTGAATTTGGTCATGGCGTATTTCCCCTGCCTGGTTTTTTATTCTCGTTCAATGGCCAGCGCGATGCCCTGCCCGACACCAATGCACATGGTGATCAGAGCGCGGCGCGCCGCTGTTTTTTCCAGCTGGCGCAAGGCGGTCAATACCAGACGCGCACCTGACGCACCGAGCGGATGACCGAGTGCAATGGCGCCGCCATTCGGATTGACCTGAGAGGCATTGTCGGGTAGTCCGAGTTCGCGCAGAACCGCCACTCCCTGCGCGGCAAAGGCTTCATTGAGCTCGATGACGTCAATGTCATCAATGCGCCAACCGATGCGTCCCAGCAGTTTTTGCGTGGCGCTCGCCGGCCCCATGCCCATGATCCGTGGCGCCAGGCCCGTGACGGCGGCCCCGACGATACGTGCACGCGCAGTCAAACCGTATTTTTTTAATGCCGGCTCTGAGGCCAGCAGCAGTGCGCAGGCACCGTCATTCACTCCGGAAGCGTTGCCGGCCGTAACACTGCCGTTTGGACTGACTATTCCTTTGAGTGCTCTGAGCTGCCCGATCGTGGTTGCGGGACGCGGATGTTCATCCGCACTGACACAGATGGCGTCACCCTTTTTTTGCGCAATGGTCACGGCAACAATTTCACCGTCAAAGAAACCGGCCATCTGTGCGGCCTGCCAGCGCTGCTGGGAGCGCAAGGCAAACTGATCCTGGACTTCACGGGTTATGCCGTATTGCTGCGCCACATTTTCTGCCGTTTCCGGCATCGAATCAATCCCGTACTGCTGCTGCATGCGCGGATTGACAAAGCGCCACCCTATGGTGCTGTCTTCAATCTTGGCCGAGCGTGAAAAAGCACTGTCGGCTTTGGCCATCACGAACGGGGCGCGCGTCATGCTCTCGACTCCACCGGCAATGATCAGCTGCGCTTCATCGGCATGCAGCGCACGCGCGGCAATGGCCACGGCATCCAGACCGGACCCGCATAAGCGGTTGACGGTGCAGCCGGGTACCGTCACCGGCAGACCAGCCAGCAGCGCCGACATGCGTGCCACGTTGCGGTTGTCTTCACCGGCCTGATTGGCGCAACCGAAGATGACGTCATCCAGCGCATGCCAGTCGATGTGTGGATGTTGGCTCATCAGATGGCGCAATGGCACCGCACCCAGATCATCGGCGCGCACCGCTGCCAGACCACCGCCATAGCGTCCGAACGGGGTGCGGATGCCGTCAACTATCCAGGCATTGAGTGGCAAAAACATGGTTGTTCCCTCTTTTATTTGATTCGCTTGTATCGGATCAGTTCTTGTTTCAGTGCTTCGTGTGGCAGGGCGTATACGGTATACCCGTTGATACCGCTCATGGTTCTGGCTGCAACCAGTGCGTTGACGAGCGCTTCTTCAGTGGCCTGCACCGTGGCTTCAAAAACCAGATCGATATCACCGTTGGCGATCTGGTCAGCCTTGACCGGCACCTTGTTATCCGGATCATTGGCACCCTGGGCAGTCGAGAACGAAAGGATGATATCACCCGATTCATTGCCGGCAAAGGAACCGAGCCGCGCCAGCCCCATGGCGGCGCGCTTGGCCACCCGGTTCAGTTGGGTTGGCGACAGCGGGGTATTGGTTGCGACCACAATGATGATCGACCCCTGATCGCGGGTCGGCTTGCCGCCGGTGCCATCGACACTGCACAGCGGTTGTTGATCGGCAGAGGCGAATTGCCTGTCATAACAACCCAGCCATAGCTCGGCCAGATCCTGCCCGAGCGGCATGCCGGCAATGCGCAGCACGTCGCGCTTGCCGGTATTGCACTGCACCAGCACGCCTATTGTGTAAGGGTGATCCTGCACCTGAATCTGGCGCGAAGCCGTACCGATGCCACCCTTGAAACCGAAGCACACCATGCCGGTGCCGCCGCCAACATTGCCCTCTTCCACCGCACCGGTTCTGGCGTTGGCGATGGCCTGCAGCGCATGCTCGGATTTCACGTGAAATCCTTCGATGTCATTAAGCATGCCGTCCCAGGTTTCAGCCACTACCGGCCAGATCGCGCTGCCGAAGGATTTGGAAGTCCACTGCTGGATGCCTGCGTACACCTGGCCGATGGCGTTGGTATTGGTAATACCTATCGGTCCGTACGCCACACCGAAGTCTTGCAGATACGATTGCGCAGTCATTTCACCATTGCCGTTCAAATTAAAAAAACCGGCATTGACGGCGGCATCGCTTTGTTTGCCGAGCGGGAAAATCACGGTCACGCCGCTGCGTACCGGCCCCCTGCCGACCGCGAGTCTGCCGCTGCCTTCGATCAGCGTGAGCTGTCCCACCTCCACACCGGGCACATCGGTGATCGCATTCAAGGGCCCGGGGGCGCCTTCAAACGGCACACCCAGATCCCGCGCCCGGTCGGTTGGTGCGGCATGACTTGCGCCGCACATGAAAAAACAGGATGTCAGCACAACCAAAGCAGTTTTTTTCATCACGTCACTCATTTTCAATCACTCCCAGCTGGTGCTGATTGAGATGCATTTTTCAAAAACCGGTCATACCAATTCAGATAACGGGAAAACCTGTCAACAATATTGCCCGGCACATCGAGCTGATGGTGCTGATCCCGGTAAATCACCAGTTCGGTGGGAATGCGACGCGAACTGAGCGCCTGATACATCTGTTCACTGCCGGCACACGGCACATTGAAATCGAGCGAGCCGCACAGGAACAGCGTCGGAGTCACGATGCGTTCATTATGAAAAAATGGAAAGCTGACTTTTTTATAGGCCCCGGGATTATTCCAGGGCGTGCCCAGTTCGGTTTCCAGAGACACCGTGTATTCATCCACGCCATAGTTGGTAAAGATGTTTGCCGCGCCGGCGCCGGCAATGGCGGCCTGGAAGCGCTGGTCAGATGCGATCACATAATCGGTGAGCATGCCGCCATAACTCCAGCCACCGATGCCGAGATGTTTTTTATCGGCGATACCGCTTGTGACCAGATAATCGGTGGCAGCCAGCACATCCTGCACGTCCCGGTTACCCCAGTCAGCCCAGATAGCATGCGCATAGCGAAATCCGCGTCCGGATGAACCGCGCGGATTAACCGCCAGCACCGCATAACCGTGTGCAGCAAACAGCTGCCAGTCAATCATGAATTCATGGCTGAACTGGTAGATCGGCCCGCCATGTACACGTATGATGGTGGGGTAACGCTGACCACTCTGATACCCGAGCGGTTTGATCAGCAGCGCGTCCACCAGGGTGCCGTCGCGGCTTTTGATCTGCAGGTCTTCCGAAACCGCCAGGGTATAGTCAGACAGCCATGCATTATGGTCGGCCAGCACGGTTTCACCGGCATGGTCGATGACGGAAAGGCGACACGGATGCAGATCGTCACACACCAGCGTGACGGCACGATTATTCTGATCAACTGAAAAATCGGCATCCATGCGCCGACCGGCAGTCAGATTCTGGGCAGCACCACTGCGCAGATCGATCCGGGTCAGATAGGCGGTGCGGCTTTCTTCAACAATGGCATACAGCGCCTTGCCATCGGCCGAAAACTGAGGATGGACAAAATTGCGATCGGCTTTGCCGACCTGGCGAATTTTGTCATCCGCCAGATTGACTACGGCCAGTTCCCACGGCGCGTATTCCAGCAATTTTTCAGGACCGCCCTGCAGATAGGCAAGCTGCCGACTGTCGGGCGACCAGGCCGGCCGGCTTGCATGATCCGGGTCATTGTTGACCAGACCGTCTTTGGAAACACAGTGCAGACCTTTCCCATCCTGCGCGTTGATCAGGTACACATTGAATCCGGCATGCCGGTCACCTTCGTGCTGACGTTTGCCGACCCAGGCAATACTGCGACCGTCTGGCGACCAGGCCGGCAGCCAGACATCAAGACCGGCGTCGGTCAGAGCCTGTTCAGACTGGTCGCTGACCCCGACACGAAACAGGCGCCGGCGCTTTTTGGTCAGATAGCCGCGTTCATCATCCTTGAACTGAAAACGGTCAATGACTATCGGCCCGTCGTCTTTCTCACCATTCGCCACTTCCGCCACCACGGCAATCTGCTGTCCATCAGGTGCCAGAGAAAAATCGCTGACGCCCCCCTCAAAGTGCGTTACCTGATGCGCGCCCTGTTGCTGCCCTGTCTGGTCCAAGGCCCGTATCCAGACCTGCGCCGTATGATCCTCTGCCTGATCAGAAATAAACGCCAGAGCGCTGCCGTCACCGGAAAACTGCGGTAGCCAGGCACTGGCTGGACTGACCTTACTGCCGCTCTGGCTGACTGTGAGTTCGGTACGCTGTTTGCCGTCACCGCTGGCCAGCCAGACATGGGTTACTGTCTTGTTCGACTCCTTGTCGGCACTCGACACGGTATATGCAATCCAGCGCCCGTCGGGCGTGACCACCGGGCCGGCCACGTCGGCGATGCGATGAACATCTTCGATCTGAAACGCAGCTGCGCAGGCCGCGCCTGCAGTCCACAGGAGTGCGGTTGCAACACTGCATATAGTCGGGCTGACTTTCATCCTTTAACTCCTGTGATTGTTATATTGGACTGCGTCGACGGCTACCGCATCAGCCCTTACGCTGCACCCCAGACAGAAACTGCGCCAGCCGCGCACTCTTCGGTGCATCAAACAGCTGATCCGGCGCGCCCTGCTCTTCAATCAACCCCTGATGCAGATACACCACCTGATTCGATACGTTGCGCGCAAAACCCATTTCATGGGTCACCACCATCATGGTGCGCCCTTCCCTGGCCAGATTCTGTATTACAGTCAGCACTTCGCCGACCAGCTCCGGGTCCAGCGCCGAAGTCGGTTCGTCAAACAGCATCATTTGCGGTTCCATGGCCAGCGCGCGGGCTATCGCCACGCGTTGCTGCTGGCCGCCGGACAGGTGCGACGGATAATAGCCATCACGCTGCACCACACCGACCTTGTCCAGATAATGGCGCGCCCGTTCAATGGCTTCGTTTCTTGGCAGGCCCAGCACCTGCAGCGGTGCCTCGATCACGTTCTCCAGCACCGTCAGATGCGAAAACAGGTTAAAACTCTGGAACACCATGCCAATGCGGGTACGCAACTGCTGCAACTGACGTGCGTCATTGCAGAACAACGTGCCATCCTTCTGGCGCGTCAGGCTGACCGGTTCTCCGCCAAAAATCAGCCGTCCGGAATTCGGCCGCTCCAGCAAATTTAAACAGCGCAGCAAGGTACTTTTGCCGGAACCGGACGAACCGATCAGGCTCATCACTTCGCCCTTGTCGATCTGCAGCGACACTCCTTTCAAGACTTCATTCTGACCGTACGATTTGTGCAGCTGCTCGATGATTAATTCTGCCATGCCGATTTTTCCTGTTGGTTCTGTTACTGATCAATTCTGTCCGGCCAGATGCGCGCGCTGCACCTGCTGATACGGCAAGGCTGCCAGATCCAGCATGGCCGGTCCCGGGGTATCGATATCGATAATGCCCAGCAGTTGCGGCAAAAAAGCCGCGCGGAAATGATTTTTGGCTTTGACGCACAAAAGCCTGGTCCGGGTCAGGTCGATCTGATGCAACCGGCACCAGGCCATGTCATTGGGCGACTGGCACTGCGAACTGATCACCACGCGCAACTGTGGCACTTCGATTGAGCGCAGTACCACCGAGGGGCCGACATTGCAGGCCAAGCCCTGTTCCATGGGACCGTCGTTGACGAAGCGGCCGTCGGTAATGAGCTCAATACGTCCCGCAAACGGCACGGCAGCACCGTATTCGGCTGTCACGCGAGCTCCCAGGCTGGCATGAATTTCGGCACCGGCGCCCAGGGTCACAGCCCGGCTGACCAGTTCCGGATCATGAAAAAACGCGAATACGGTCGGAATATCCAGTCGTGCTGCAATCACTGTCTGGAATAACCGGGTCGTGTCACCGACACCGCCCGAAAGCGGATTGTCAGCCGGGTCAACGATGGCAACGCAACCCTGCCTGTCTTTCAGCATGGCCAACGCCTGTGCCAGCCCCTGTTCTGCATCGGGCAGACTGGGCAGAAATGCATTGGTGCGCAAGCGGATCTGGTCCACCATGCCCGATCCGATCAGTTCGGCTACGGTACGGGCCTGCGCCTTTTTGCCCGCGTCTATGCACACCGAAACACTGGCTGAAGTAACCGGTGTATCGGCATAGGCAAAGCCGCCGAACGGGGTGATATCGAGCAGCTGCGCGGATTCGGCCAGCTCGCGTGCGATCTGTTCCAGCTCGGCCATCGGACCGTGTGTCGTGGTCATCAGATGACTGGGCAAAACCAGTTGCGCCGGTGTGATCGTGGATAACGGCTCAATCAGGTGGTGCATGGCACCGTGCAGAATATCCAGTGCCTTTTTGGCCGTTTCTGCCATATCGACATGCGGATAGGTTTTGTAACCGACAATGATCTGCGCCAGGTCAGCCAGCTCGGGGTCAAGATTGGCATGCAGATCAAAACTGAGTGCAATCGGACAGGCCGGCCCGACGATGTTGCGCACCCGTTGCACCAGATGATAGTCAGCGCGCGGATTATCTTCGGCCACCATGGCACCGTGCAGGGACAGATAGATGCCATCCAGATGGCGCAGGCTGTGCAGGTGGGTGAGCTGCAGCAGAATGTCATCCTTGATGCGCTTATAGGTACCGGCTTCGATCGGACCGCCCGGTGCAGCGGCGGCACAGCGCAGGATATGCGTGTGCACCGCGCCGGCGTGCTGTTCGACCCAGTCGATCAGGCCGCCCATTTCGGTGTGCGAGCCGCGGTAATAATCTGCTGCGGTGCGTGCGTCATGCCACTCGCGCGCCTGAAAATCGGCGAAGGTAGTCAGTCGCGGGCAAAACGAATTGCCTTCAAACCACAGCCGGGCCACGGCCAGGTGCTTCATTTCTGTCGCCCCTGTGAATGATAAACGTCGTCCAGACTCTTTCTGAGCTTGGCAACCAGCTCGTCGATCTGCGCGCGGGTAATGATCAGCGGCGGTGAAAATACCAGCCCGTCTCCGACTGCGCGGGTGACCAGTCCATTTTTGAAACACTGGTTACGTACCAGATTCGACATGCCACCCAACGGTGTAAAGGCGCTGCGCCTGACCTTGTCCGGACTGAGCACCACACAGGCCATGAGCCCGGCGCCGCGCACATAACTGACCCAGGGATGATCCAGCAACGTGTGCAGCTGCTGCTGGAAATACGGCCCGGTGTCCAGGCCGACCAGGTCGACCAGATTTTCGCGCTGCATGATTTCAATATTCTTCAATGCGGCAACGGCCGCAGCCGGATGACCACCATAGGTATAACCATGCGGGAAACGCCCTTCCTTGCTGCGCAGCACTTTGGCCATGCGCGCACCGAGGGCGCTGGCCGCAATCGGCAGATAGCCTGAGGACAGACCTTTGGCCAGTGTCATCAGATCCGGTTTAATCTGAAACGTATCGGAGCCGAACCACTGCCCGGTGCGACCGAACCCGGTAATGACTTCATCGACCACCAGCAGCACATCGTATTTGGAGCAGATGCGCTGAATTTCCGGCCAGTAGCTTGCCGGTGGCACGATCACACCACCGGCACCCTGTATCGGTTCGGCAAAAAACGCCGCGACATTGCGCGCGCCGAGTTCAAGTATTTTTTGTTCGAGTGCCTGCGCAGTCTCTAGCCCGAACTGCTCCGGATCGCTGTCAGCGCCGCTGGCATACCAGTCCGGGTTGGCAATGTGCACGATGTCCGGAATCGGCACGGCAGCAATGTCATGCATGCTGGCCATACCGGTCAGACTGGCTCCGGCAATGGTACTGCCGTGATAGGCATTGTGACGACTGATCAGGAGCTTTTTTTCCGGTTTTCCGAGCAGTGTCCAGTAGGTCTGGACCAGACGGATATTGGTGTCGTTGGCTTCCGATCCGGAATTGGCAAAGAAAAAATAATCCACGCCTTCCGGTGTGAGCTGCGCCAGTTTGCGGGCCAGTTCCAGCGCCGGTCTGGTGCTGGTTTTGAAGAAATTATTGTAATAAGGCAGTTCACGCATCTGTTCGGCCACGGCCGTGCCGATTTCATCGCGGCCGTAGCCGACATTCACGCACCACAATCCGGCCATGCCGTCCAGCAGCTGCTGGCCTTCGCTGTCGTAAATGTAGACGCCCTCTCCGCGCACCATGATTTGCGGTTTGACCTGTTCCAGATCGACGTGATCGGTAAACGGATGCATGTGGTGCTGCAGGTCGATTTCTTGCCAGGTTTTGGTTTGGTTGCTCATTTTTGTTTCCGTCAATTATTTGATTTTTTAAAATTCGTTCAGCTGTAGTCATACCAGGTCGTCTTCAAATACGAGACATTGTCAAAAGCATGCAGCGATTTGTCACGCCCGAAACCGGATTGCCTGACCCCGCCAAACGGCGTGGCAATATGACCGGCGCGCACACTGTTGACCCAGACAAATCCGGCGTGCAGATTCTGCTGCGCCAGGTGCGCCACGCGCATGTCTTTGGTCCAGATCGCTGCGGCCAGGCCGTAAATGCTTTCATTGGCCAGCGTAATGGCCTCTTCGACGCTGTCCACTTCCATAATCGCCAGCACCGGACCGAACACTTCTTCTTGTGCAATCTGCATGTGTCGGCTGACCTGATCAATCAGGGTCGGCTGAACCCAGGCACTGGCGTTGAGTCCGGCTGGTGCCGCAAACGCGGTTCCCTGCGCCAGTATGCGCGCACCTTCCTGTTTGGCGGTTTGAATATAACCGCGCACCTTGTTGGCATGCGCGACCGAGATCATGCTGCCCAGAGTGGTGCCCTCATCCATGGGGTCACCTGGCCTGAAGCGATCGAGCTGGCAGATCAGCTGTTTCTTGAATTCATCCGCGATGCCACGCTGTAAAATCAGGCGCGAGCCGGCGTTGCAGATCTGTCCGGCATTGAAGAAGATACCGTTGGCGGTTGCGGTGACGGCACGTTCGAGGTCCGGGCAATCGTCGAGTACGATGTTGGCCGATTTGCCGCCGCATTCCAGACTGACTTTTTTCAGGTTGGACCGTCCGGAATATTCCATGAAACTTTTGCCGGTGGCAGTCGATCCGGTAAACAGCAAGGCATCGACATCCTGATGCATGCCCAGTGCGCGACCGGTAACGGCGCCGTTGCCGGTGACGACGTTAAAAACCCCGTGCGGCAAACCGGCTTCCAGTGTCAGTCGGGCAAAATACAGGGCGCTTAAGGGCGACAGTTCGGACGGTTTCAGGACCACGCTGTTACCCATGGCCAGCGCCGGGACGATTTTGGTCAGCGCAGTGAGCAGTGGAAAATTCCAGGGCGTCACCGCCGCAATCACTCCAAGCGGGGTGCGGCGGATCTGTGCCACCACCGGCGCATCGGTCGGGGCAATTTCATCGTACAGTTTGTCCAGCGATTCTGCGAACCAGCGGATCATCTGCACCGATCCGGCAATATCCACCGTGCGCGCATCACGCAGCGGTTTGCCGGTATCGAGCGATTCGATCACGGCCAGCTGCTCCTGATGGGTTTCCACCAGCTGTGCCAGTTTCAGCAGCATCTGTTTGCGTTGCGACACCGGCGTGTTGCGCCACACACCAGAATCGAAGCTGGCACGCGCTGAACTGACTGCCCGGTCCACGTCACTGGCACTGGCTTGTGCAACCCGGCACAACAGTTCACCGGTAGCCGGTGCGATGCAGTCAAACTGCGCGTCGACACTGGCCGCTACAAACTGGCCGTTGATAAAAAGATGATGATCAAATTCATTAAGCATAATCAATGGGTAATATCGTCTTTAAAATATTTTTTGCTGATCAGATCAAACTGGCCGTTCTTGTGCAGGGCATCCAGCGCCGCATTCACCTTTTTGATTAATTCGGTGTCGGTTTTGCGCGCGGCAATGCCAGCGCCATTCCCCATATACTTCACATCCACAAACGGATCGCCCTTGATCTCAAAATTTTTGGCTTCCTCTGAAAGCAGCCAGCTGTTCATGACCAGGTTCGAGCCAAGCACGGCATCGATACGTCCGCTGACCAGGTCCAGATTATGGTCCGACACCGCGGTATACACGCGCACGGTAACGCCGGGGAATTTCTCCTTGAGCATTTTTTCAAACACGGTCGCACCTTGCACACCGATGACTTTGCCTTTAAGCCCTTGCGGCGTAATTTGCAGACTGTTCTTTTTGGCCGCCACAAAAATCGCTTTTTCATAGTAGTACGGATTACTGAACGCCAGGGTTTCGCGGCGTTTGTCGGTAATGGCCATGCTGGAAATGATCAGGTCGGATTTGTTGGCCAGCAGTGCCGGGATAATTCCATTCCAGGCCTGTATCACAAATTTGCACTGCACCTTCATTTCTGCGCACAGGGCACGGCTGATATCGACATCGAAACCGATCAGACTGCCGTTCTGATCGACCCGGTTGAAAGGCGGATATTCGCCTTCGATGCCGATCTTCAAGGTTTGCTGCGCCTGTGCTGCGGCCATGGCGCAGATCAGCAACAGAGTCATCCCGATTTTTTTGAGTGTCATGATGGTTTTTGCTCACGCTTTGATTGTGTCATCGGTTTTAAAAACGCCAGCCAGCGCCGCTCCATTTTCATGAAGACCCGGGTAATGAGCCAGGTCAGCAACAGGTAAATGACACCGGCAATAATAAACGGCTGGAATGGATTGTAGGTGTCGCTGTAAATGTGACGCGCCACGCCGGTGATATCGGTCAGCGTAACCAGACTGACTATGGATGTGCCGTGCAGCAGCATGATGACTTCATTGCTGTAGGCCGGCAGTGCGCGGCGCAAGGCGGATGGCAGCATGATGCGCCTGGACATGGTCCAGCGGCTCATACCCAGACTTTGCGCGGCTTCGATTTCACGCCAGTCAATGCGACGCAACTGTCCGGCCAGAATTTCCGTGGTATAGGCTGTGGTATTTAATGTGAGGGCCAGCAGCGCGCAGCAGTATGGATCACGCAGGTAATCCCACAGGCTGCTGTCTCTGACCACGTCAAACTGGGCCAGTCCGTAGTAAATCAAAAACAGTTGCACCAGCATCGGCGTGCCGCGAAACAAATAGGTATACATCCAGACCGGTTTTGCAATCCAGGCGCTTGCCGAATTGCGCGCAAAGGCCAGCGGAATCGACAGCGCCAGTCCCAGCAGCATCGGAATGACCAGCAACAGCAATGTCAGAACCAGACCGTCATTGGTGCCAAACGGCCCACTGTCGACAGAACCACCAAAGAATGCAGCCAACTCGCTGAGCAATTCATCCATAGTCACGCTGCCTTTCTGATACCGCGCGAAAAACGCTGCTCGCACAGACGCAACAGCCAGATCGACACGCTGGTGATGGCCAGATACACCAGACATACCGCCAGATACACGCCAAAAGCATTGCCGGTAGCCGATTTGGCCAGCGCAGCGCGATGCATCAGATCGCTCACCCCCAACACTGACACCAGTGCGGTACTTTTCACCAGTACCATCCAGTTGTTGGCAAAACCCGGCAGGGCATGCACCACCATCTGCGGCAGAGTAATCCGGACCAACACCCGCTGCGCTGACATGCCCAGCGACAGACCGGCTTCGAGCTGCCCTTTGGGCACGGCCAGAATCGCACCGCGAAACGTTTCAGTCATGTAGGCACCGTAGATAAATCCAATGGTGACAATCCCGGCCATCATCGGATCAATGTCGATACTGTCGACATGTAACCAGGCACATAATTGATTCAGCCAGATCTGCGCTCCGAAATACAGGAACAGCATCCAGACCAGCTCCGGTACGCCGCGCACGATGGTGGAATAAGCGTCCGAGAGCACATGCAGCGCCCTGAAATCTGACAGTTTGCACACGGCACCGAACAGTCCCAGCACGATGGCGATCAAAAGCGACCCCAGAGCGATCAGCAGCGTCACACCGACTCCGGCAACGATATGCTCCAGGTACAGGTTGATCATGTTCTGGCTACCTGATGGGCACCATTGGCCCGCTCTGTGCGTGCATGCAGCGCACGCAGCACACTTAATTCAGCTTCGCTCGGTTCGCTGTGCAGCGTTATATGTTCGGCACATTTCAGTTCCCAGCCAGTGGCCGCTTGGGCCTGCTCGATGGTTTTGCCGGGATAAAGAACCGCCATGACCAGTTCACGCGTAACCGGATCGGGCTTGAGTATCCCGTAATCGGTAATGACGTGGGTCGGGCCGCGGGTTTTGATACCGGCCTGTTCGCGCGCGCTGCCGCCGGTGAGATACCCTGCCGAGGTAACGAAATCGAGTTTCGGTACGAAGCTGCGCGGACTTTGCCGCAGAATCAGAAACACTTCCTTGGCCGAGGTGGCAATTTCCGGCGCACCGCCGGCACCGGGCAGTCTGGTTTTGGGATGCCCGTAAGCACCGATCACGGTGGTGTTGATATTGCCGTAGCAGTCAATCTGCGCGGCCCCCAGAAAACCGACATCAATGCGGTCTGCCTGCAGCCAGTAGCGGAAAATTTCCGGGATCGAGACGATGAAGTCAGCGCTGCTGGCCAGTGCGCTGTCACCGATCGACAGCGGCAGCACTTCCGGTTTGGCGCCGATGGTGCCGGATTCATAAATCAGCACCACCTCCGGTGCGTGAGTCAGGCGCGCCAGATTGGCCGCGGCGCTCGGCAGACCGATACCGACAAAGCAGACTGCGCCATCAGCGAGCAGGCGGCTGGCCGCTACGGTCATCATTTCATCGGTGCTGTAACTCAGCTGTGCCGCACTGCTCATAAGACTCTTCCTTTTTCCTGGTAAGCGGCGAAATCGGCACTCTGGAGCACCATGTGCTCCATCCAGCTTTTAAAGCTGGCGCGCTCGCGTGCGATGTCATCCCACTGTTTGCAAAACGCGTTGTCGCGCTCGTAGTACCCGTGAGCATAGGAAGGTGTGGCACCGCCCGGTACGTGACACACCGCCGCAATCACCCAGTGCGGCAAAACGCAGGCATTCAAATCCAGATCGAGTTTTTCCACGATTTCTTCCACCGTGACGATCACCTGTCTGGCAGCCAAAGCCGCTTCGCGCTGCACGCCGACGATGCCACCCAGATACACATTGCCGGCCAGATCGGCCTGCTGCGCATGGATGATGGTCACATCAGGACGCAGCGCCGGTACGGTGGCCAGCAATTCATTGGTGTAAGGACAGTTAATCCACCTGATGCTCGGATTGACCTTGGGCAGATCGCAACCCAGATAACCGCGCAGCATGGCAAACGGCAGGTTCGACGCGCCAGCCTGATAGGCCGCGGCCATGGCGGCATGGCTGTGCTCGACCAGTTCCAGTTGATGCGGCCAGCCATTTTCCAGCGCATCGCGAAACCGGTGCAGTGATCCGACCCCCGGGTTACCGCCCCAGGAAAAGATCAATTTGGCAGCGCAACCCATGCCGATCAGCTGGTCATAGATCAGATCCGGTGTCATACGGATCAGGGTCAGATTGCGCTTGTTCTGGCGGATGATTTCGTGGCCGGCGGCAAATGGAATCAGGTGGGTAAAGCCTTCCATGGCCACGCTCATGCCGTCCTGCACCAGTTGCGTTATCGCCTGCTGCAAAGACATATGTTTTTTGCTTAAATTCATGACTTGATTCCCTGCAGGGCCGGTCCAAATTCGGTAAGCAGATCATCCAGCACCGATATGGCCTCGCCCAATTCTCGTTCTGTAATAACTAGTGGCGGCGCCAGCACGATCAGGTTGCTGCGCACTGCAAACGAGATGCCCAGTTCGCGCGCTTTTTTTACCAGCGCGCGCAGTGCCGGGCTGGAACCACCCCATTGGGCAATCGGCTCGCGGGTGGCGCGATCTTTGACCAGTTCCAGTACGGCAAACAGACCGCTGCCGCGCACATCGCCAATGATGTCGTGGGTTTCCTGCAAGGCGCCCAGCATCCTGAACAGGTCGCGTCCCAGATGGGCCGACCGGTCGATCAGCAAGTCATCCTGATAGGTTTGCACAGCAGCCAGACCGGCCGCACAGGACAGCGGATGTCCGCAATAAGTCAGGCCGGTGTACAGCATGTGGCTCTGCAGGCGCTGATTAACCTGTTCCGAAACAACGACTGCGCCCAGCGGAATATGCGCGCCGGTAATACCTTTGGCCAGTGTCATCATATCGGGACGATGCGCTGCTTTGGCGTGCTGCCAGCCAAACCAGGTTCCGGTGCGGCCGAAACCGGCCATGACTTCATCGGCGATCAGGTAAATATTTTGTTCCTGGCAGATCTGATGCAGTGCCGGCCAGTAGTCAGTCGGCGCCACGATACCATTGGTGCCGGCGTGCGATTCCATCAATACTGCAGCGATCGCGTCGGCACCGGCATTGTCAATCGCCTGACGCACATCGCCAACGCATTCGCGCCGGCATTCCCTGTTCGACTTGTAGCCAAACGGACAGCGATAACAATATGGCGGCTCGACCCGCACCACGTGTTCCAGTTCGGGATAGTTCGCACCGCGCGGATCACCGCTGTAATTCATGGTGGCGTTCGAGGCACCGTGGTAGGAGCGCTGCCGTGCGAGTACCTGTCCGCAGGACTTGCCGGAAGCCCAGCGCGCAAACTTGACCGCATTTTCATTGGCGTCGGCGCCGGCCAAAGTAAAAAACACCCTGCCACCGTCGAAGCCGCTGACTTCGAGAATTTTTTGCGCCAGCGCGCGGCGTGGTTCCGCACCCCATTCTGAGGTAATGAAGCACAGCTGATCGGCCTGTTTCTTGATTGCGGCAATGACATTGGGGTGCTGGTGGCCGAGGTTGCTGCATTCGGCCAGCGAACTCATATCTATGTAGCGGTGCCCGTTACTGTCCCAAAAAGTGGCACCGCGACCTCCGACAATTTCCGGTGCGCGCCAGTCATCCTGTACGCACCAACTGTGCATAACTGCCTGTTGTTCCGATAATTTATTTTCAATTGACATCAAGAGCTGAACCTGTAAAAATATTCGCACAACGAACTTCTGTTCGCATTAAGTACAATGAAGAGTAAACCGATTTCCGCCAGTCAGTCAAGCCCAAAACAACATAACGGCAGCACCAGACCATATGACCGAAAAAGAAAAACCGAACGAATTCATCCAGAGTTTTGCCAATGGGCTCACGCTCATTTGCGCATTCGATGCAGATAATTCCAAAATGACACTGTCTGAAGTGGCCGCCAAGTGCGGCATGACGCGTGCCATGGCGCGTCGCCTGTTATGGACACTGGAAAAGCTGGGCTATGTGGAAAATGCCGGACGGCTGTTTTATCTGAAGCCGAAAATTCTGGAGCTGGGCTATGCCTACCTTTCGTCACAGCGCCTGATCGCAGCGGCACAGCCGGTACTGGAGCAGTTGGCCCAGCGGGTGCAGGAATCCTGTTCGATGTCAGTCATGGATGGACTCGATATCGTGTATGTGCTGCGCATTCCGACCAAACGTATCATGAAAATCAGCCTCGGCGTCGGTACCCGACTGCCGGCCTGGGCCACCTCGATGGGACGGGTGCTGCTGGGTAATTGCACCGAGGCAGAGCTGGATAACTATTTTGCCCAGATTACACCCGAGGCGTTGACTGACTATACGGTGACCGACAAGAAAAAACTCAAACACATCGTGCAGGAGACAAAAAAACAAGGCTGGAGTACCGTGAATCAGGAGCTGGAACTGGGACTGTGTTCGGCCGCGGTGCCGATTTTGAACGCACAGGGTAAAATCGTGGCAGCCATTAACATAGGCACACCCAGTACGTCTTCCGCTATGGATACATTAACCGGTCAGTATCTGCCGGCACTGCTTGCTGCAGCCGCGGACATTATGCGAGCCATGTAGGGAATTATCGTGGTACGGATCAGAACAGCAACGGCAGCCGATGCGCCGGCCATCGCCACACTGCATACTCAAAGCTGGCGCATTGCCTATCAGGGCATACTCACCGATCAGTACCTGCAACAGGAGCTGGATGACGACCGCCAGAATGACTGGGAACGGCGCTTTTCTGAACCACTGCCCAATCAGCATGTCATCGTCGCCGAAGATGAACACAGCAACCTTCTCGGCTTTTCCTGCGCGTATGCCAAATTTGATCCGCAAGCCGGCACGCTGGTAGAAAATCTGCACGCCCATCCGGCCCACAAAAAGGCCGGCATCGGCCGCGCGCTGTTAAGCTATATTGCCGACTGGAGTCTGACGCAGTATCCGGATGACCTGATTCATTTGTGGGTGGTCACCGAGAATGCCGCAGCCATCGGCTTTTACAAACGCATGGGTGCCAGACAGGATATGTCGGCACTGTGGGATGCGCCGGGCGGGATCGTGGTGCCGGAACTGCGGTTTACCTGGTACCAGCCACAGCAGCTGGTACGCAAGGTATAAGCGAAAAATCAATTCTGCCTGCGTGTTTTTTTAACCGCTACGGCCTTTTTAACCGGTACGGCTTTTTTAACTGCCACAGGTTTTTTCACTGCCAGCGCTTTTTTAACCTGCGTGAGCTTTTTTGCCGGCGCCGTTTTTTCCAGCTCCAGTATCTGCGCTATGCGCTGCAATCGCCCTTCTTTTTCGGCGCTGATCGGCCCGCTTAACGACAGTAAATCACGCGCCATTTTCAGCGCGCGCTGCCGGTCCGCTCTGCCTGGCAGCAATTTATTTAATCCGCGCAGTGCCCGCTCTTCATCCATGCGCATCAGAAAAGTCTGCTGCCGGATCGTGTCCTTGAGCAATTGGAGATTGAACTTCTGATCACCGCCCGATTCCAGCATCAGGCGCTTGATGCCGTTAAAGGGGCGCTCATCGATCACACCGTTTCCGCTGGCCACATAAATCAGCAGTCGCATCATGCCGGACTCAAGATTGCCCTGCTCGAACCAGCGTTCATGTTCGGCACGCCGGTTGGCTATTTTTTCATCCAGGCCCGCATGAATGCGCACCGAGGGTTCCTCCGGTTTGAACCCGGTAGCTGCGGCCAGCCAGGGCGAATCATAGATGGCTCTGAACAGTTTTTCGTAACTGGCGTCCCGTGCGTCCCGGTATTTATCAAAGCCGGCCAGCAGTGTCTGGACGGTCTTTTGCTCTGCTTTGAGCAGCGGATTGCCGGGCGAGACCGGTTTGCGCTGTTCCCGCACCAGTTTGGCCAGCGGCTTCATGGCTTTCATGAGCGGATTCGAGTCGGAAAACATCGAGCGTTCCAGCCGTGACTGATTCATGTAGCGCATCAGGCTTGCGCTCAATTCACTGGACCACATCTGCATGACTGGCGAGACCAGTTGGTCATACATTTTCTGATTGATTTCGGCCACATGCTGCACCAGCTCAAAGGCTTTTTCACCTTCCCGACCATCGCCCAGCGCCAGAATATCCTGCACCTCGCGCGGCTCGAACCGGATCACGTGGCGGTCATCGATCATGGAAACGCCGGGCATATCGGGTGTTACGTCGGTAATAATGGCTTCGTACAGTCCGGGCGGCAGAACGTCGATCAGATCGAGCGCACTGACAAATTCGCTGTGCTCGCGGTTGGCCACACCGGCGGACACAAAAATACCCAGATGACCGATCTGCTCGTGCAGAAAATAAACAATGGTCTGTTCATTGTCGCGAATCTGTTCGGCGTTTTCATACAGATCCGGGATCCAGTTCAGCGCCTGCTGCGGTGGCGTAATGTTGTCACCCCACGAAGCGAAGACGATAATGGGCGAACGGATATTTCTCAAATCAACGTTCTGACCATCGATGGTGAGCTTGCCGGTGGACAGCCGGTTTCCGACAAACAGGTTTTGCGAAATCCATTCCATTTCTTCCTTGTTGAGCAGGAAATGGCCGCCCCACCAGCGTTCAAATTCCAGAAAGCGTTCTTTCTCGGTGTCGACATGGGCATACAGGTTGTACAGTTTGCCCAGATGCGTATTGCCAGGATCGAGTTTCTCGAAATTGTTCACCAGATGCGCGCCGTCAAACTTGCCATTACCCAGGTCACCGGCCAAAGAAGCCGCCCAGGTACCGCCCAGCAGACCGCCCATATAACGCATCGGATTTTTTCCTTCCACGCCGGCCCAGTATGACAACGGTGTGCCGGCCAGCAGCAGCGGTCCGACCGAATCGGGCGTAAGCGCTGCCAGTATCATGAGTGCCCAGCCGCCCTGACAATTGCCGATCACAAACGGTTTACCCGGCGCGTGCGGGTGGCGTTGATTCACCTTGTCCAGAAACAGCCGCTCGGCATTGGTGACACATTCGATGGTCTGTCCATCCACCGGATGCGGAAAAAACATCACAAAATAGCAGGGATGCCCGGCTTTGAGCGCGATGCCGATTTCGCTGTCCATCTTGAAGCCGCCTATACCTGGCCCATGGCCGGCGCGCGGATCGATCACCACAAACGGGCGCTTGTCGGGATCGGTGGGTGTGCAACCCTCGGGCGGCAAAATCGCTGCCAGCGCGTAATTGGCCGGCCTGCTGAATTTGCGTGCATCGAGAATGATCTGGAAATCAAACACCAGCACCGGCGGTTTGCCGTCCTGTTCGTGCTCGATGTATTCATTGCCGCGCACACGCAGCACATCCCAGAACAGGATCGAGCGCTGGATGGCGTCGGTCCAGTATTCCATGGCGTCGGTGGGACTGACAAGACTGACTGGTTGACCTGATTCTGAAGATTGCATCATGAACTCCCAAGGATTGATCAATTGCGCTGTTGCGAATATGAATTCACTATAGCAGCTAAATTCTTTATTGGAATGACAAGTTAAGAGCGAAGGAAAATGATGGCCGTTTGACAGCATTTGATTCTCAACTTACCGATTATGCCGGTTTGATCATTCTTGGAATTGATAGATGTCTAATGTTGATGCAGTGCTCAAAAAAGAACCGGATGAGACACTTAATTTAAACCCGGCTGCCGTCCAGCTCAAGAATATCCACAATCGATATTCTGTCACCCGCCGTTTTGAGCATATTGATTATTTTTTCCGCCTGGGCAGCCTGCCGGATCCGTGCGGCAAGAACATGGCTATGCGCTGCAGTCATGCTCGTGCCACCAAGAGCAAAAAACAGGTAATGAAGCATGGCTGCCACCTGCACCGGACTGCTCGTTCCATCAGATTCGATAATGTGCCTGAGCAATGTATTCAGATTGGCCCTCGACATGTCAGTACCACCGCAAGGCAATTCTTCACCAAGCCCGCTGCACACGCTCCAGATCAACTCACCCATCTGTTGTGGCGTTTTCGTTTTATAAGTGGCCAGGATTTTTTGAATCACAAAGTCGCGGGTTGCTGAGGGCATATCCTTCCCGCCGAAAATGCTGCACATGGATTGAATCAGGGCTGACATCATATTTTTGGAAACCGGGTAACGACAGCCCAGGACCTGCAGAAATACCTCCTTATGACGCGCATGCGATGAATTGCCAAGTGCGCCACACATACCAATGATCATTGCCACCATCTGTTCTTGGTTGGCTGTTTCAAAGCTGGCCAGTATCTGTGTGAGTACCGCATTAAGTTGCGCGCGCTTCATGTTCGGTCCACCCAAGCCGATACAGATACCCATTATCGCTGCTTCGATCTGTGCGTTATTCCTTGTTGCATAAGGAGCCAACACACATTCCAGCAATGCCTTGCGTTTTTCGGGTGTTGTCAACGTTCCGCCTGTCCCAAGAGTAACGCCTGTGAATATGGCCCTCAACTGATCAAAATCTGTCGTATCCAACAGACGATCTTGCGCAAATTTGCGCACAAACCGACCCAATCCGGTTTCGTTTGGACCCGTGGTCTTCATTATCTTGGACATAGTAAATGCCGAATCACCAAGCTGCCCCATTTTCAAATACGCAGGACTGAGATTGACGGTATTTTGGCAACTTACGATCGGAGACACACAATGTTGTGCCACTTCCGGCCGCAGCCGCATTTTATAAATTGCCTGCAGGTGCTTGCTCATGAAACGGCTGGTCAACAACAGTTGCAAGGTTTCTCTGTCGATTAACGCGCTGCGCACCAGCTCCAGTAATACTGTTGGCAGGGTTAACAGGCTCGCACTGCGCATGGTTACTGGCTTCGCACCTGAGCGCAGCGTCAATTCGGATAGGGGTTGCGCGGGACTGGTTCGGTCAGATGCGGTACTGATGACTTGCAAACTTCCTCCAATCCCACGGTACGCTGACGATGAACTTGAACTGGGTAACATGGTGATCCTTTCCTTTCGATGAACTGCGTTGCGCAGTCGGAAAAGAAATAGTCACACGGAGATGAGCAGATTTGAACTGTGGAACTTACCCATTGAGTTGAATCGTCCGGTACCCAGTCAATTCTGCCATCGTCAGCTTTTGCTTTTGCATAATCCGATTTTATGATCGGTAGATAATCTTGATCCGAACTTTCAATTTATTTCAGCGTTATACCTTTTGTTGCTGACACAGGCATGCAAGATCCACCCGCCGCTTGCACCCAGCAGCGCTGAACCGGATTCAATCCGTTGCCACTGCGGATTCAAAATTCCTGCACTCACAGTCAGTCTGGGCTGAACAGATCCAGGTACCCAGACCTGAAGGTCACATGCCGGAATGGTGACATTGTCGGCATTGCCGCTGAAAGAAAAACCTCGTTCATTGCGTACCGAGTCAATGATGCGACCCGGCGCTGACTGCACATAGGGTCGCTGCAATATCCTGCGCACTACGGCATCGGTCGCTACAGGACCATTTGCCGGGCAGTCGGCGCGCACGATATTGCCCGCGCTCTTGCCCGGATAGACATGCGGATCGCCGCAACCCTGCTTCCAGACCCAGATGGCCGAACCGGTTTGCAATTGCTCCTCAATGCGTGCCTGGCGCTCCCACAAGGCAGCCTGCTGTTGCGAATCACCGAAAAATCCCCACTCCCCTATCCACAACGCGGCATGCAGCTGTAACGCTGCGTGCTGCGCCAGCCTGAAGCCGCGCTCAATTGAAATCAGATTCACACCCAGATCCTGATCCGACGTAATCGATTCGTTATACAGATGCGGCGAATACACCAGTTGGTCGTCTGTAGTAAATCCGGCCGGCGGCAGATTGTCCACGCCAAAGCCGCTCCAGAAAATGCTGGGCTCAATGACCACCGGATGGGCATATCCGTGAGTAACACCTGCTTCGGCCTTGCGAATCGCTTCAATCGCGCGTGCATAATAATTCGCCAGCAGCAAAGTCGAGGTCACGGTGGGCGTTTCGGCAAAATTCGGCTCATTGAGCAGGTCGTAGCCGAGCACCGTACTGTTGTCGGCAAATTTGCCTGCCAGGACCGCCCAGGCATTGACCAGTTCGGTCTGTATGCCGTTCCGGTCAAAATAAAACGACTGGAAGGCGCGCGACACGTTCGGTGCCAGATCGCGTCCGGTGAACTGGCATGGTGGTGCTTCATCGGTTACCGTGGCCCACTCGGGTGCACCGTCCCAGCCCTTCATCGGCTCGGTGCCGTCACGGCACACAATGCCTTTGGGCGCGGCTACGGTAGCACTCCAGGCATCCTGATGCATGTCGAGTACCACATAGATGTGATGTTCAGCAGCCCAGGTAACGGCCTGTCTGATCTGTTCAATATACTGGTCGGAAATGACGCCGCGCTGCGGTGCCAGTCTGGCCCAGGATAAGGTCAGGCGCACCGAGTTGATGCCCAGTGAGGCCATATCGACAAAGTCCTGTCTGGTCAGCGGTTGGGTTGCGGCCAGAGCAGTATCGGCCTGCCAGTACTCACCCAGCTGGTTGACATTCACGCCGCGCAGCATTACCTGCGAACCGCGCCGGTTGGCCAGAATGGCATGATCCTGATCATGCCACACGGTCACGCCAATTCCACCCGGCACCGAGCCTGACTGCCGGGTCGAACTGCTGACGGACTGATGTGCGGCATCCGATGTAGTCAGCGCCAAAACCACGGCAACGATGAGTCCGGCTGCGCCAAGCGACAGTCCATGAGTCTGCAGGCGATTGAAGGCAAATCCAAGCAATGCCGCAATGCCGGCACACAGCGCCATCAACAGTGCAAAGGAACAGGTTTCGGTCGCCAGCAATAGTAGTGCCGGGATGAACCAGGCATCGCTGCTTGCCGACGAACCGATACCATGCACGAACAACGCAATGGCCTGAACCACAAACAGAATTATTGCGGCCACCACGCCAGCCAGCGCTCCGGCTGCAAAAATCGCCGATGGTGCAGTGTTGAGACGCGCAAAGCTGCGGCGCGCATGAAAGCGCACCACCACACCGCACAGCAATAAAGCCAGCGCTGCAATAACCGGACCGGCAACCGGACCCGGTACCGGCATGCCGGGAAATTCATGATAAATGTAACCAACAGGTGATCCCTGCCACCAGTGCGATGCCAGCCACGGCGAGCACAATGCCAGCATCAGCATGGCCAGACCCGCCGTCAGCGTGGCCGGACGGTCAGATTCCGTTTCGACCAGCTCCTTCTGATTTGAATTGGGAATCCCAAACAGTCCGGCCAGCGCCGGCAACCAGCCCAGAGCGGCGATTTTTAGCGTTGCGTACCCTGCGGACCAGAACAGAAATGCAAACGTGGCAGAAAAGGAAAGCAGATAGATTTTGCCGGCCATGGAACCGTACAGCACCACCAGCGCATTGATCAGCCAGGCGCATGCCATAACCGGAATTTGCAGCAGCCAGATCCTGAAAAACAGCCAGCTGCGCGGCGTCCCGGCAAATGCAGCGCGGGTCAGGCTGTGGACTGCGGTGTAATGCAGGATCAGCAAAAGGGGAATAAAAACGGCGTACGGCGCCCACCACCACCATGCCGCAACCGGACGACTGCCAGTCCAGGAAACGATGGAAAACAATCCACCAGGATCGGCAGCGGCACACAGAATCAGGATGGTAGCCAGCAGCAGCGTGGATGTCAGCGCTGCGCGCATTTCTTTTTTTATCATTTTTTTTGAGATAGATGACAGGGTCGAAGCAGCGGGACATTGACGATTCAGGCTTGCGACCTGGTCGGAGTACAGGGATTCGAACCCTGGACCTCCTGCTCCCGAAGCAGGCGCGCTACCGGGCTGCGCTATACTCCGAAACTCTTTTTCTTCGACGTAACGTGAACGAGCATTTTAAAACAGGAAATCAACCAATGTAAATATCCGGGCGCAAAACAACATCTACAAAATATTGGCCACGCCCACCTTCCCCTGCAGCATGGTGATCATGCAATCACTTTCGGCATCTGACAGGATTTCCCGGACGCGCTCCATATCCAGCCGCAGTTGTCCATCATTGATCAGCATGCAGGTTTTGCTGATGAAATCGGCTTTTTTGAGCACCCTGGCCATCGGTATCTTGGCCAGTGCGATCCGGTCGCCATTCTGTGCCTCAATAGCTCTGATCACCAGTTCCGGTATTGACCAGATTTGTCCGATACGGGCCGACAAGTTCAGCGCTCTCTTTTGAAACGCGTTGCGGAATTGCGGGGCTGTCGGCAATCCACCATTACCGCTGCTGCGATCAAAAACCCGCAATGCCACCATCAGACCCACGTCCTGCATCAGTCCGGCCAGAAACGCCATGAACGGGTCCACCTTCTGATGTTTGGCAAGCAGGTAGCAGGCCACGGCGCGGTATTGTGATTCCTCCCAGATCTTGGCAGCAGTTATTTTGGTATAACTACCAAGCTGGTCGTTGTAGACCGGGGTAAACGACAGTTTGGCCAGCACCATGCGCAAGCGGTTATGTCCGAGCAGGAGGATAGCCTGACTCAGTTCGGCGACCTTGTCGCCGAGGTTATAGAACGCATGGTTGACTTCCCTGAGGACGGCAGCCACCAGCGCCACATCCTTGGCGATAATGCGCGAGAGTTCCGATCCTGACACGTTTTCTTCATGCATGCGTTTCAACAGCTGCACCATCACGCTCGGCACGCGCGGAATCAGATTTGATCCGGCCAGCTCGGACTCGGCCAGCATATCGAGATATTCGATTATTTTTTGTTCAAAAGCCTGATCGCTGATCGGATTGACCTGGGACTTGCCGGCCATCCACTCAAAATAACAGGCATCAACATAGGCCGGCAACTCTTTATAGCTTCCTTCATATTCTTTGACCTGCGGCGCTGGTTTATTATTGCTGCCTGCCGCAGATTTCCTGTTTTTGACAATCAAATCAGATTCAACATGAACAGGTTCAAACGGAGTGTCCTTGGGAACATAGCCGGGTTTAAAAATTTTTAATAACCAGGAAAACAGATTACCCATTCATACTCCAAAAATCCTTTTCAAAATTCGAATCAATTCTTCCAGGCACACTCACACGCACTCACATGATATTGGCCACACTGAGCTGCCCGGACAGCAACGCACTCAGACAGTCTATTTCTGCTTTGGTCATGGTGACATGCAGCTTATTCATGTCCAGACCGAGCTGACTGGCGTGCATCAGCATGCTGGTTTTACTGACTAAATCAGCGCGCTGCAAAACCTCGGCCATGGTTTTTGGTTCCGTGGTGCTGCAATCCATGTTCATCTTTTTGAGCGCCTGCACCACAATGTCCGGCAAGGTCCAGATCTGGCCGATCCGGGCTGACAGCGCCATGGATTTAGCCAGAAATGCAGTACGAAATTCATCCGAGCTCGGCAGCTCACCTTCGCTGTTGCTCCGGTCAAACACCCTCAGCGCCACGATGATACCCACGTCCTTCATCAGACCGGCCAGAAATGCCATGAAGGGATCCGCACCGCTCGATTTGGCCAACAGGTAGCAGGCCAGCGCACGCTGCTGCGACGCTTCCCAGAGTTTGGTTGCTGCCACCTTGGTGTGGTTACCGAGTTGATCATTAAACACCGGCGTGAACGAAATTTTGGCCAGCACCATGCGCAGTCGATTATGCCCCAGCATCATCAGTGCCTGGCTGAGTTCAGTGACCTTTTTGTTCACCTTGTAAAACGAACTGTTCACTTCGTTGAGTATCGCGGCCACCAGCACCACATCCCTGGTAATAATCTGAGTCAATTCGGAGCCGGTTACATTTTCTTCGTGAGTGCGTTTGAGCAATTCCACCATGACGCTGGGTACGCGCGGAATCTGATTGGCTCCGCCTGTTTCGGACTTTTCCAGTACATCCAGATATTCAATGATTTTGTGCTCGAAAGACTCGTCCCGCACCGGATTTTCTGTCGATCTGCCGGCCATCCAGTTAAAAAAACTGACTTCAACAAAAGTCGGCAGCGCAGCATAGTCACCCTCATATTCATATGCCAACTTCGATCTGCCGAGTGCTTCACCCGGTGTTGCTGTAGCTGGCTCTGTTTCAGGAGTTTCCGGGTTGTTTATTACTGTCACTGTATCCAATGCGGAAGCGCTGGGCGCAACCAGACTGACCTGGTTCTCGGAACCGAGTTTAAAAAATGCCAACACCCTGGAAATCAAATTACCCATTGCTGCTCCGAAAGCTGGAGGTCAAGCATGCAATATCACGCCGGTTCCAATTCAGAATAGCAAAAAATTTTTAATTAGCTATCGAAACTTACGTAGATGAAAGAATTCGAACCGTGAAAATCGTGAGCCAGAACAATTCCATAGCGCAGATAGTCATTTATAATGCTTGCCTTTCTCAACGGCAAGCAACATCCACATCATGGCAATAATCATTCCAGAACTTTTATTACCGGCAGGCGACCTCGATCGCATGCGCGCAGCTTTTGATTTCGGCGCTGATGCCGTCTATGCCGGTCAGCCGCGCTATTCGTTACGGGCCCGCAATAACGATTTCAAACTGGAGAATCTGAAAACCGGTATTCAGGAAGCGCATGCGCGTGGCAAAAAACTGTTCGTAGCCAGCAATATCCTGGCCCATAACAGCAAGGTAAAAAGTTATCTGGCCGACATGGAAGAAGTAGTGACACTGAAACCGGATGCGCTGATCATGGCTGATCCGGGACTGATCATGATGGTGCGCGAAAAGTGGCCGGACCTGCCGGTTCATCTGTCTGTGCAATCGAATACCGTGAATTACGCTGCCGTGAAGTTCTGGCAGAAAATGGGCCTGACCCGGGTGATTCTGTCACGCGAACTGAGTCTGGATGAAATAACCCAGATCCGTCAGGAATGCCCGGATATGGAAATTGAAGTATTTGTGCACGGTGCGCTGTGCATTGCCTATTCGGGACGCTGTCTGCTCTCCGGCTATTTCAATCACCGCGACGCCAATCAGGGTACCTGCACCAATGCCTGCCGCTGGGATTACAAAATGGCCAATGCCAGTGAGGATGAAGCAGGTCAGGCCAAGGTTATCCAGTTTGAATTCAATAAGGCGGTGCGCGACGCCGAACAGTCATTTTCCGCTGCGGCCCAGATTCCACGCCATCCGCTGGCCGATCAGACCTATCTGATCGAAGAGGCCAACCGACCCGGTGAGCTCATGCCGATCATGGAAGATGAACACGGCACCTACATCATGAACTCCAAGGATTTGCGGGCCGTGGAATATGTGGAAAAACTGGTGAAAATCGGGGTCGATTCATTGAAGATTGAAGGCCGGACCAAAAGTCAGTATTACGTTTCACGCGCAGCGCAGGTGTATCGTCAGGCGATCGACGATGCAGTAGCCGGCAAGCCCTTCAACCCTGCCCTGTTGGCGGATCTGGATGGCTTATCCAACCGTGGCTATACCACCGGGTTTTATGAAAGACACCGCAGTCACGAAACCCAGAACTATCTGGACGGACATTCCAAATCAAAACGCAGTATTTATGTGGGCAAAGTCAACCAGATCAATGAAGGCTGGGCCACGGTAGAAGTGAAAAACAAATTTGCCGTTGGTGACACACTGGAACTGATTCATCCACAGGGCAATCGTTTAATGGTCGTGGAATCGATGCGCGATAAAAATGGAACCGATCTTCAGGTTGCTCTCGGGAGCGGGATTGAAGTATCGATTCCATTGGAAAATCAGTTTGAACACGCGTTAATTTCGCGAATACTGACTGAAGCCGAATAAATTTTAAGGAAGACTTTTCCCTCGTTCTTTCCTCTATTTTTGTACTGCGGCTGCGCCATCTTTCATGGCGTCTTTAATTTGTTGCAAGGTGATGTAGCCTTTGTGATCGGTGTCAATCTTGTCAAAATTTTTGGCTACCCGCGGCATACCGGCCTTGGCCTGTTCCAGTGTCAGCTTCCCGTCTGCGCTGGTATTGGCGGCTTTAAAGCGTTGTTCCAGTACAGCATCCATTCTGCTTCCCTCCTGTGCGTGTGCGATTTGAGTACTGAAACCGGCTACTGCAAATAAAATTGAACAAACAAGTTGAGTTGATTTACGCATTGTTATTTCCCTTTCAAAGTGGTATGAGGCGAAATTATAGATAGGTAAATGATAGCAACCAACTCGCTTTCATTAATGTATTAACAAGGTTAGATTAACTTCCAATGCATTGATCTAAAAGGACAAATTCAGATTTAAAGCCTTCAATTCGCGCTTTTTTATAAAAATGCTCAGATTATTTCAACACGCTGTTTTCCACATATCAAAATTACTTTTTATACGTTGTACGAAAGAAAAGAGTTAGGTATCCTCGCCGGATCAGGTTACATCCCCACCCACCACTACCAAGGAGCTGTCATGTCAGGCTGGTTTAAAGATAATGCATCGTCAATCGGACACACCCCACTGGTTCGTCTGAACCGAGTGACCGACGGCGCTCAGGCAACCGTATTGGCAAAAATCGAAGGACGCAATCCGGCCTATTCAGTGAAATGCAGAATCGGTGCGGCGATGGTTGAAGATGCCATCAAGCGCGGCGTACTGACGCCAGGCAAAGAGCTGATTGAACCAACCAGTGGCAACACCGGTATCGCCCTGGCCTTTGTTGCGGCCTCCAAAGGCATACCGCTGACCCTGACCATGCCTGAAACCATGAGTATCGAACGGCGCAAACTGTTGTTGGCATTTGGCGCCAAACTGATCTTGACCGAAGGTGCAAAAGGCATGAATGGCGCCATCGCCAAAGCCGAAGAAATTGCCGCATCCGATCCCAAATATCTATTGTTGCAGCAGTTTAAAAACCCGGCCAACCCGGCCATTCATGAAGCGACTACCGGACCTGAAATCTGGGCTGATACCGAAGGCAGAGTTGATATTTTTGTTTCAGGCGTTGGCACAGGCGGCACCATTACCGGTGTATCGCGTTTTTTGAAAAAGACCAAGGGGGCTGCAGTTCAGTCGGTAGCGGTTGAACCGCTCGCCAGTCCGGTATTGACCCAGACTCGTGCCGGCGAACCGGTGAAACCGGGTCCGCACAAGATTCAGGGGCTCGGCGCCGGGTTTGTGCCAGCCGTTCTTGATTTGAGTCTGGTCGATTTGATTGAAACGGTGAGCAATGAAGAAGCTGTTGAATACGCATTGCGACTGGCTCGTGAAGAAGGGATATTGGCGGGCATATCCTGCGGCGCAGCTACCGCCGTTGCAGTGCGCCTGGCCAAACTGCCCCAAAATGCCGGCAAGACGATCGTTGTGATACTGCCAGATTCCGGGGAACGTTATTTGAGTTCGATTATGTTTGAAGGCGTGTTTGACGCCAGCGGTGCACAGGCATAATCCGCAACATTGACTGAAAAAAACCTCATTGTGAGGTTTTTTTCAACTACATAATCTGTTTGCCGATCCACCAGGCTATGGCGGCAACGAAAGAAGATGCCGGAATAGTCAGTATCCAGGCCCAGACAATATTGCCGGCAACGCCCCAGCGCACCGCTGACACCCGATGTGCGGCACCGACACCAACGATGGCGCCGGTAATGGTATGGGTTGTTGAGACCGGAACGCCTAACGCGGTAGCCATAAACAGCGTAAATGCACCGCCGGTTTCAGCACAGAAGCCGCCTACCGGTTTGAGTTTGGTAATGCGCTGGCCCATGGTTTTGACAATCCGCCAGCCGCCAAACAGGGTACCAAATCCAATCGCGGCGTAGCAGGCCAGTGCGACCCATAACGGCGGGTTCTTGTCGGCCACGTTCGAATAGCCGGTGGCAATGAGCAGCATCCAGATGATCCCCATGGTTTTCTGTGCATCATTGCCGCCATGGCCAAGACTGTACATGGCTGCAGAACCAAGCTGCAGGCGGCGGAACCATTTATCGACTTTTTTGGGTGTGGTGCCGACAAACAGCCAGGAAACCAGCAACATCATCAACGATCCGAAGATGAAACCCAGCAGTGGCGACAGGACAATAAACAGTACAGTCATCCACAATCCTTTGGCCACCAGAGAACCAACTCCGGCCTTGGCAACCGCAGCCCCGACCAGACCACCGATCAATGCGTGGGAAGAGGATGACGGAATTCCGAAATACCAGGTGATAAAGTTCCAGGTCACCGCACCAATGAGCGCGCCAAAAATAACGTACTGATCAATAATGGTCGGATCAATCATGCCCTTGCCCACCATTGATGCAACCTTGGTCGGGAAGAAAAAGAATGCCACCACATTGAAAAACGCTGCCATGGCCACTGCGGTCTGCGGTTTGAGCACTCCGGTGGAAACCACCGTGGCGATGGCATTGGCCGCGTCATGAAAACCGTTCATGAAATCGAATATCAATGCGATGCCTATCAGCACTACCAGCACATAAATACTTAATTGAAGTGTATGCATAGTGTCTTTATCAGGAGTTTTCCAGCACGATACCTTCAATGATATTGGCGACATCTTCGCAACGATCTGTGACGGTTTCCAATATTTCGTAAATGGCTTTTAATTTGATCAGATTGCGCACATCAGGTTCATCGCGGAACAATTTTGACATGGCTGCCCGCATGACATGATCGGCATCGGATTCCAGGCGGTCAATCTCAATACAGATTTCCATGATTTCCTTGGAATTATTCATGTTGGGCAGCAGCGCCACGCCGGCCGCCACTTTTTCAGCGCAGGCCAGACACAGCTCAGCCAGTCGTTTGGCTTCCGGAGTCACATGCTGGATGTCATACAGAGAAATGGTCTGGGCGGCGTCTTCAAGCAGATCGAGAATATCGTCCATGCGGGTAATCAGTTGATGGATGTCGTCGCGGTCGATCGGTGTAATGAAGGTCTTGTGCAGGAGGTCAATGCATTGGTGGGTAATTTTGTCAGCCTGTTTCTCAATGCCCTCGATGGCATGGACGCGAATTTCGAGGTCGTCAAAATTACTCATCAACTCGACCATTTCCTTACAACCTTTGATACACAGGCTGGCGTGTTGATTAAACAGTTCAAAAAATTTGCCTTCAGTGGGCATTAAGCGTCCAAACATGGTTTTCTCACTTTGTGTTAGGTTGTGATGCGCTGCTTTGTAGAGCTGATTTATTTTTTACAACTGACGTAAAACATCTGAAACTGTTTATTCAGAATCGCCATATACAGACAACGATCCGGTGTAATTTTCAAATTTGGTATATTCGCCCATAAAGGTCAGGCGCACGCTGCCTATCGGTCCATTCCGCTGTTTGCCAATAATGATTTCAGCGGTGCCCTTATCGGGCGAGTCGGGATTATAGACCTGGTCACGGTAAATAAACATGATAACGTCAGCATCCTGTTCAATCGCGCCAGATTCACGCAAATCGGACATGATGGGACGTTTATTCGGACGCTGTTCCAGCGACCGGTTTAACTGAGACAGAGCAATGACCGGACAATTGAGTTCCTTGGCCAGCCCCTTTAAATTCCGGGAGATTTCCGAAATCTCGGTCGCACGGTTTTCCCCTGCATTGTTGGCCGACATCAGTTGCAGGTAATCGATAATGATCAGGCCAAGCTTGCCACACTGGCGCGACAGGCGTCTGGCTCGGGCGCGCAGTTCAATTGAATTCAGTGCCGGAGTTTCATCGATGAACATCTGTGCATCATTCATTTTCTGAATCGCATGCGTTAAGCGCGGCCAGTCTTCATCGTTTAATTGACCGTTACGCAGACGGTGCTGATCCAGACGTCCGACTGATCCCAGCATCCGCATGGCCAACTGGGCGCCACCCATTTCCATGGAAAATATCGCGACCGGCAAACCACTTTCGATGGCGACGTTTTCACCAATGTTGACCGAGAAAGCTGTTTTACCCATCGATGGTCGGCCGGCGACAATAATCAGGTCACCCGGTTGCAGTCCGGAAGTCATTTTATCCAGATCGGCAAAGCCGGTAGGAACGCCGGTAATATCGCTGGTATTTTCGCGACTGTAAAGCTCATCGATGCGTTCGACTACCTGTTTCAACAGTGGCTGGATTTCCTGAAAGCCCTGCTTGTTGCGCGCGCCCTCTTCGGCAATTGCAAGAATTTTAGCCTCGGCCTCGTCCAGCATGTTTTTGACTTCTTTGCCCTGCGGATTGAACGCATTACCCGATATTTCATCGGCTACGGTAATGAGTTTGCGCAATACGCCGCGTTCACGCACCAGTTCGGCATAGCGCCTGATATTGGCAGCATTCGGGGTATTTTGCGCCAGCGCATTCAGATACGACAGGCCGCCGACTTCATCGGCCTTACCCAGCGAGTTCAATGCTTCAAATACGGTAATCACATCGGCCGGACGACTGGCCGCAATCAGTTTGACGATGGTCTGGAAAATCAGCCGATGATCGTAGCGATAAAAATCATCGGCGTTGATAAAGTCAGCGACCCGGTCCCAGGCCGCATTATCAAGCAGCAATCCGCCTAATACGGATTGTTCTGATTCGATGGAATGGGGAGGGACGCGCAGTGAATCGAGTTGTGGGTCGGAGGGCTTGTTCATGGGCGCGATTATACCTTGTTCATTCCGACTTTTAAGGGTTTAAAAATGCCTGAAATTAATTTTTTTAGAGCAGTTCCGGATTTTTAAACGCAAAAAAAAGCCGGGTCGCAGTTACGCGACGCCGGCTGATTTTTTATATTGCTGAATTGCTAAATTAAGCGTGTTCGCCCAGTACAGCAACAATCACATCAACCACTACGTCAGTATGCAAAGCCACTGAAACATGGTGGTCGCCCACGATTTTCAATGGACCGTGTGGCATACGGATTTGTGCTTTTTCAACAGCAAAACCTTGCTTGGTCAACGCTTCAGCAATGTCAGAGTTGGTGACAGAACCGAACAGACGGCCATCAACACCAGACTTCTGGCTGATCTGAACAGTCAGACCGCTCAGTTTTTCGCCAGCGGCGGCAGCAACTGCCAGCTTGCCTGCTGCGGCTGTTTCCAGTTCAGCGCGTTTTGCTTCAAATTCAGCCATGGCTGTCGTTGTTGCTTTACGTGCTTTGCGTTGTGGGATTAAAAAGTTACGTGCATAACCATCTTTAACACGAACTACATCACCTAAGTTGCCGAGATTAACGACTTTTTCTAACAGAATAATTTGCATATTTTTCTCCGATATTTAGTAATTGAGATTCGTCAATTACGCGTGGTGCAGATCGGTGTATGGCAACAGGGCCAAATAACGAGCGCGCTTGATGGCTGTATCTACCTGACGTTGATACAGTGCTTTGGTACCAGTCAAACGTGCTGGCATGATTTTGCCGTTTTCTTGAACGAAATCTTTTAACGTATCGATGTCTTTGTAGTCAACCTGTTCAACGTTTGCTGCTGTGAAGCGGCAGAATTTTTTACGTTTGAACAATGGGTTTTGTTGTTGACGCTTTTGCTTTAATTTGCTTTTATCAAACTTTTTACCGAATGCCATGATGGCTCCTAATCTAGTTTATTGTCTGTATCTCAATTACATGAAATACCAGACCTTTGCTGTTGCGGTTCCTGCGCGCCATAAATCCGGTGAACTGATAATCTTTGCCCAGATCGAGCTGGTTAAACTGTCCTGAAATTTCGCCGATAGCCAATGCAGAAATTTCCAGCTCCACCAACCTTGATACCTGTGCTTCCAACTGCTGCGAACTGTGTGCCAGTTTTCCTGACACTATCGGTATGCCGCCCGGAGAGTATCTCAACATCTCTCGCTCGACTACCTGTGCAACCAGTTGAAATTGATTCATCTGACCTTCTTGTATGACCTGCTGCGGAATCGCTCCTGATCAATGTACGCGTTGACTCAACTGAGTTTAATACGCAGCTGGCGCTTCTGAACGCTGCGACTTGGCTGCATCTTCTTTCTGTACTGACTTCATCATTGGTGAAGGCGTTGTTTCTGCTTTCTTCACTTTGACTGTCAGATGACGCAAAACTGCATCATTGAATTTGAAGCCGGTTTCCAGTTCGTTCAACGTTTCGCTGTCGCACTCGATGTTCATGCAAACATAGTGGGCTTTAGCCAATTTTTGAATCATGTAAGCCAACTGGCGACGGCCCCAGTCTTCTACACGGTGAACCTGGCCGCCTTTGGCGAGAACCAGAGCCTTGTAACGCTCGATCATTGCGGGAACTTGCTCGCTTTGATCAGGATGCACGATAAATACTATTTCGTAATGACGCATGTAATCTCCTTGTGGACAATGAAAGCCCGCCTCAGCGTCAAGTTGAGTGCGGGAAGAGGTAAGCCGGGCATAATACCCTGACCTCTTCAAAAACTCAAGAACTCATTGATTTGATTACTGATAAATGCCACAAGGCCATGCGAAATGATGGTTAAAGAATAAACTAAAGTGATAAAGCTGCAATTCCGGCTCTGGCGATCTGAGCATCCTCGGCAGACTTTACGCCTGACACGCCTACGGCACCGACACAATAACCATCAACAATAATCGGTACACCACCTTCGAGCATGCCTTCTATCAGAGGCGCGCTCAGGAACGACATGCGGCCATTGTTAATCATGTCTTCATAGATTTTTGATTCTCTGCAGCCCATGGCTGCGGTGCGTGCCTTGGCCGGAGCGATATGCGCGGAAATGGGGGCAACTCCATCGAGCCGTTGCAACCAAAGCAGATGACCTCCGTCATCGACAACTGAAATCACAACTTTCCACTGGTGAGCAACGGCCTCGGCTTCAGCCGCTGCAGCTATTTTTTTGACATCATCGAGTGTCAATACTGGTTTGGTTTGCATTTTGACTCCATCATTTTCAAGAAACTGCATTGTAGGACAGCCTGGTGACGTCCACCTCTTTTAATTTATCCAATCACAATCGATTACAAAACTTTTTTGACAGATCCTGATTAGTCCCTTACATTGCGACAGTCCTGCACATCCAAGAAATTATTAAATGACAACAAACCACACCATCCATAACGTATGCATTGCTGCAGCACTTTACCTGTGCCTGGCTATGCCTGCCTGGTGTGACGAGAGCGGGCCGCAGCAGCAAACCACGGTATTGACCCGAATTCAGGAATTAACGGATCGCGCTTCAACACTGGTCAATACGGCAGTAGACTTTTTGGGTACTCGCTATAAGCGTGGCGGAAATAATGTCGAACAAGGTCTGGATTGCAGCGGCCTGGTGCGCCTGGTATTCAAAGATGCCATTAACGTCGAATTGCCGCGTACTGCCGCCGAAATCAGTCGCTCCGGCGAAAAAATTGAACCGGCTGAACTACAGCCTGGCGATCTGGTTTTTTATAACACCTTAAAACGCGGATTTTCTCACGTCGGCATCTACCTCGGCGACAACAAATTCATCCATTCCCCATCCAAAGGCGGACAGGTTCGCATCGAAAGCATGGAACTGGCCTACTGGAAAAAACGCTTTAACGGCGCGCGTCGCATCAACGACGACGGCCCGCCCAATTAAACGGCTACCGTTCCTGCATCTCTTTGAGTTTTCGTTTGATCTCCGGCATGGCAGTCATGGCTGCGCGCTCCCCGGCCAGAATTGCCAGATGACGCCCGCCAAAATCTCCGCCCTTCATATCCGGCAGCTCAGGATGAATCACAACATCCGCACCCTTTAACTCGTACTGATTGATCGTCTGTCCCATGATCGAGAAGGTCTGCATCAGTACGTTGAATGAGGAAGCCGAAGCCTGAGCATCCGGTTCGGATGAAATATTGACAGCGATCACAAAATCGGCACCCATTTCTCTCGAAAACGAAACCGGCACGGGTGCCACCAGTCCACCATCAACATATAACTTGTCGCCGATTCTGACCGGCTGAAAAACCCCGGGAACAGCCGAGGAAGCGCGCACTGCCGCACCGGTATTACCGCGCTGAAACAGAATGGGCAAGCCGGTATTTAAATCGGTCGCCACCGCGCCAAACGGCTTTTTCAATTTTTCGATCGGCAGCTGATGCACTTCCCGGTTTACATAGTTTTGCAGGCCCTCGCCTTTCAGAACGCCGGTCGTATTGGCAAACAGTGGCACTTTCCAGTCCGAGATGGTTGCTTCATCCATATTCAGAGCAATCTTTTGCAGCGCAAAGCCGCTGTTGCCGGCCGCATATAACGCACCGACCAGACTGCCAGCACTGGTGCCGGTCACAATATCGACTTCAATTCCCTGAGATTCAAGTGCCTTGATGACGCCGACATGCGCAAAGCCGCGCGCCGCACCGCCACCCAATGCCAGTCCGACTTTAACGCGTCTTGGCACCTTCAGAACCGACACGGTGTCAACCAGCGGAATGGCAGGCGCAGGGGACTTCGCGACGGGAACAATCGGGGTAACAGGTTCGGGGGATTTGCAGGCAGCGAGAATTAGCAATACTGAGAGGAATACTGAAGTGATGAAAATGCTTGAAATACGTCGTTTGCACATAAGGGGATGAGGGACAGTGAAAAGTCGCACATTTTGGCTTGGTTAGAGTGCGAATAGCAAGCAATTTGTTTAAAAAAGCAGCAAGGGAATTGATATCCCCCCATGCTGCTGCAATCGAAAATCAAATTGGCTGATTCGCGTTTTTCCGTTTGAATAACATGACCAATCCGACAACCAGCACCAACGGCAGGAGCAGCGGCGCCAGCAGTGCGAAAAACATCGCCACAAGGATCAGCATGACAAAGATAGACACCCCGGCCAGGATCAGCGAGACAACAACCAGTGCAAAAAATGCAATGGCAAGACCGACAATTACACCGCCAAACGCAAAACCGGCAGCAGGAACGCCTGCCATCGTCTCACCATCGACAATGACATGCAGATTGTCAGGAGAGCCGTGCATTGCAAACAGTGCAAATAAAGCCAGAATGACGACTACGCCGAGTGCGACCAAAATGGAGCGATTACCTGTTTTCATGATTACTACCTTTCGATGGGTTGATTGACGCCATCTTAGTGCTCATAAAATCTGGCGCCACCGGTTTGCGACAGAATGCCAAAGATCAGCCTCAGAATGGAAATAAAGCTTCTTGGAATGTTGACGCCGTCAAACAGGTCAGGATAGCTGGGACACATTGTTGTCAGGCAGGTCTTCGTCATCATCACTGTCATCATCAAGCAATTGTGCCGGCAATTTTTTGGTCGGCTTGACGCCCAGTTTTTTCACTTGCTCAGCCTGACGGATCAGATTGCCGCGCCCGCTGGTCAGTTTGCTTTTGGCGTCGTCAAATGATTTTTGAGTCTGCCCGAGTTTTCTTCCTATATCTTCCAGGTCTTCCACAAAGCCCACGAACTTATCGTACAGCTTCGCGCACTGCCGGGCAATCTCCTGAGCATTGCGGTTCTGCTGCTCCTGACGCCAGATATAGGCGATCGTGCGCAAATTGGCCAACAGGGTACTCGGGCTGACTAACAGTACATTTTTGGCCAGCGCGTCATTGAACAGACTCTGGTCGTGACTGAAAGCCAGCATGAAAGCCGGTTCCACAGCAAAAAACAGCATGACAAAATCGGGCGCATTCAATCCGGTCAGGGTCTGGTAATTTTTTTCAGACAGACCTTTGATATGTGCGCGAACCGATAGCAGATGCTGCTTTAAACTGTCAGAGCGCTCGATATCGCTGGTCGCACTCACATAGCGTTCATAGGCAAGCAGCGACATTTTGGCGTCGACTATCATGTGCCGCCCTTCCGGCAAATGGATAATGACGTCGGGTCGATGCTGACCGCCCTCTTCCAGATCAAAGGTGTTTTGCACCTGATATTCTTCACCGCGCCGCAGGCCGGAAGATTCCAGCACCTTCTCCAGCACCATCTCACCCCAGATTCCCTGGGTTTTATTACTGCCCTTCAAAGCCAGAGTCAGGTTGACGGCATCTTCACTGATTTTTCCGTTCAGCGCCGCCAGCCGTTCGATTTCATTTTTCAGGGTCAGACGTTCTTTAGAGTCTTTATCGTAAGTGTCGGCCACCTGTGTCTGGAACTGGGTGATTTTTTCCTGCAGCGGCAACAGAATTCCTCCCAGATTCAATTGGTTCTGTTCAGTAAATTTTTTGGACTTTTCTTCGAGTATCTGATTGGCCAGCACCTGAAACTGATTGCCAAATTCGCTGCGCGCTGCCTGCAACAGGGCCAGCTTTTCCGTGGTCTGCAGCCGTTCCGATTCAAGACGGGTCGTCAGCTCGGCAATTCTGGCCTGCTGGTTCGAGCCATGCTGCTGCAGTTCGTCCAATCTGGACTGCGTTGCTGCGCAACGGTGCTGTGTTTGCACAAATGCCAAAGCCTGCGCTGTCAGCCGTTCATTCAGAATCGCGAGTTCTGTTGCACCCTGCTGACGGATCTGGTCAACCTGATGGCGGAATTTCGCAGCCAACACCAGCCAGGTCAACCACGCGCCGGCAATCAATCCAAGGGTTAATCCCGCTATAAATATAACCGGCATATCCATGAATAACTTCCCTTTTGCACTCAATATTTTTGATGGCGCATCATAACATTTCGACCAGTCCAGGCCATGCTTTTTTGTTTCAGCATTGATCCCGTTTTCATGTGCATCGTACCGGACCGGGTTTCTGGGTTAAAATCGGCTGCAACTGCATGACCAGATCAGATCGAATGTCCAATCGAATTATTCCCATCATCCCGCATATCGACAGTCCCTCACTGCCACTGCACACTGACAGCCCTGTACAGGGACAGCTGATCGATACCCTGCAGCGACCGCTGCGGGATTTGCGCATCTCGGTAACCGATCGATGCAACTTTCGATGTGTTTATTGCATGCCACGCGCCATCTTTGATCATAATTATTCGTATCTGCCGCACAGCGCATTGCTGACGTTCGAAGAAATTACCCGTCTGGCCCACATCATGGTCGGGCACGGGGTGACAAAAATTCGTCTGACCGGTGGCGAGCCGCTGCTGCGCAAAAATCTGGAGAAACTGGTTGCCATGCTGCGCCGTATCAAAACACCGGATGGTATCGAGCTCGATCTGACTCTGACTACCAATGGCGCACTACTGGCTCAAAAAGCCCAGCTGCTCAAGGACGCCGGATTAAACCGGGTAACCGTATCACTCGACGCACTGGACGATGCCATTTTCAAAAAAATGAACGATGCCGATTTTGCCGTTGCCGATGTGCTGCACGGACTCGAAGTCGCACATAGGGTAGGTTTGGGACCTGTTAAGATCAATATGGTTGTCAAAGGCGGTGTAAATGATCAGCAGATCATACCCATGGCCCGTCACTTCAAAAATTCTCCGTTTGTGTTGCGGTTTATTGAATATATGGATGTGGGAGACTCCAACGGCTGGAAAATGAATGAAGTCATTTCATCGCGGCAGGTGATCAGCCAGATCAGCCAGGCTGAACCTGATCTGCAATTAGTTCAGATTGACTCAGGAAATAACGACGCAACCGCGCAGCGCTGGAAATATCTGGATGGATCAGGTGAAATTGGCGTTATCTCCAGTGTGACGCAGCCGTTTTGCAGCACCTGCACCCGATTGCGCCTCTCAACCGAAGGCAGGTTATACACCTGTCTGTTCGCCGGGCACGGTCATGATATACGCGACCTGTTGCGCAGCCAGACCGACGACAGCCAGATTTCCGGCGCATTGACGTATCTGTGGCACAACCGTGCTGACCGATATTCGGAATTGCGCAGCCAGCAGACCGGCCCAGTGAAGAAAGTGGAAATGTCCTATATAGGCGGATAACGGCGATGAATTCAGAATCAGCAATCCCTTCAGTGACAGGTCTGATTTTGGCAGGTGGTCGAGCCAGTCGCATGCAGCAACAGGACAAGGGCCTGTTGCAACTTGATGGCCGCAGCCTGACTGAACACGTCATTGCCAGGTTGGCACCGCAGGTTGCAAATGTCGCCATCAATGCCAACCGCAATCTGAACGACTATGCACGATTTGGATTTCCGGTCTGGCAGGATCAGTGTTTCGATCCCGCTCTGCCGGACGAGGAACAGTTTCAAGGTCCGCTGGCAGGTGTGGAAACCGGACTGATCCACTGCACTACGCCTTACCTGCTGACCGCTCCCTGTGATTCGCCATTTTTACCCGAGGATCTGGCACGGCGGTTAATGACTTCCCTGTCGGAAGAAAATGCAGATATTGCAGTAGCCTGCACGGGAGATTCGAAAAACCCCAGATTGCAACCAGTGTTCTGCCTGATGCCGGTTACCTGTCTTGCACAGGTGCGGAGCTATTTTCACGAAGGCGGTCGCAGAATGGATGGCTGGTACCGGAATTTCAGGATCGCGAGAGTATATTTTTCAAATGATTCAGAATTCAGAAATATCAATACCTTGAACGAATTGCAGGACTGCGCGACTGAGCAGATCGCGCATCAAACTGAAAAATAATTACGTCATGTCCAACACTCAAGAACAAGAAGCAGTCAGCTACACGGTCGCACAGGTTCAGCAGCAAATTCAGGACACAATTTCACCTGTCGGAGAATTTGAGCAGATCAGTGCGGGGCAAGGATTGAACCGAATCCTTGCCTGTGACGTCGTCGCAGGTATCGATGTCCCGGCTTTTGACAATGCCGCGATGGATGGTTTTGCATTTGCCGAGCGCGATTTGCTGCAACACGCTGAATTGACCATTGCAGGCAGATCTCATGCCGGCCATCCATTTCAAAAGCGGTTACAACCGGGGCAAGCCGTTCGGATCACGACCGGCGCGCAGATGCCGGATTTTGCTGACAGCGTGTTGCCGCAGGAGCTGGCAATAATCCAGGAAGATTCTATTCTTGATATGCGCGATATAAAAATACGCCGCGGTCAGCATCGCAGGATGCGTGGTGAAGACCTGGCGGCGGGGAAAATTGCGCTGGCCAAAGGAACACGCCTGGGGCCGGCAGAACTCGGCCTGTTGGCCGCGCTTGGAAAAACAGAAATTGCCGTCCAACGGTCTTTGCGGGTCGCCATCTTTTCGACTGGCGACGAATTGCGCCTGCCCGGCCGGCAATTGGACCCGGGCTGTGTCTACGACAGCAATCGCGTTACCCTGCATGCCATGTTAACCAGGTTCGGCGCCCAGGTTCTGGATTTGGGCATCCTGCCTGACGACCCTGCAGAAATTAAATCGGCTATTCTAAATATCGTGCCCCAGACCGATGTCATTATTACTTCCGGTGGTGTCAGCAATGGTGCGGCAGATTTTACCCGGCAGGTCCTGCAACAGTCGGGACACATCAATTTCTGGTCGGTCAATATGCGTCCGGGCCGACCGCTGGCGTTTGGACAGATCAAGAACAATCAAAACAGTTCCTACGTATTTGGATTGCCTGGCAATCCCGTGGCGATGATGGCCGGGTTTTATTTCTTCGTACGCCCAGCCCTGCAATTGCTGTCAGGTTCTCCCGTGGGCATGACGCCGGCAGTCAAGGCGATTGCCAACATGGACATTCCCAAAAAAGCAGGCCGAACTGAATTTAAGCGCGGCATCTGCAAAATCAGTTCAAACGGCAATCTGCACGTCAGCTTGACCGGTGAACAGGGGTCGGGCATGCTGAGCTCGATGGCAGTGGCAAATTGCCTGATCGTGCTGAGTCCGGAGCAGGAAAATATCGTTTCCGGCGATACGGTCAAGGTACTTATTTTTGAAGGTTTAATCTGAGCTTTGCCTGACCTGCTCAAAAAAACAAACCGCGGCGCAGGCCGCAACATTCAGTGATTCAATATTTCCCAAATGCGGAATCTTGACCTGAATACTTGCACGTTCCATCAATTCATCCGATATACCCTGACCTTCATGGCCGAACAGCCAGATTACATCTTTTGAAAGATCACATTCATAAATGGTTTGTCTGGCATAAGAACTGGTCGCCAAAGCAGGTAACCGAGAGTTTATCAACAGGGATACCAGATCAGACTGCTCATGGATTTCCATTAAAAAATGCGCCCCCATACCGGCACGCAAGACTTTGGGCGACCAGGCCGATACAGTTTGGGAGCTGCAAAATACCTTCTTGATGCCCGCGGCTGCCGCGCTCCTGAGCAAGGAACCCAAATTGCCGGGGTCCTGCAGATTTTCCAGAAGGACGGCTGACTCCAGAATCTGCGTTGGCGCGTGCAATTCTGGAATCTGCACCACAAAAAATATGCCGACACCGTGTTCCACCTGACTGAGCGACTGGTATAGCGAATCCGCAAGAACCAGCAGCTTTTGTGCCCGTCGAACCAATTGCGCGATTTCCGGATGATGCTGTGAGGTCTCGTTCACTACGCACCATACTGGCTGTCCGACATTGTCCAGATACACCTGACACAAATGAACACCGTCGAGCAGTGTAGTGGCAGCCTTGCGCCGGGCCTGCGCACTGGTTGCCAGATGTTTCAGTTCCTTATAGAGCGCATTATCGCGCGAAGTAATTAATTTCATATTTTTGGCAAAAGTGCGCGTACCGGCGCATAAGTTAGCCGATGCACAGGCGAAACCCCGTGTTCCCGGAGTCGTTCCAGATGCAGGACTGTGGGATAACCTTTATGCTGATCAAATGCATACTGGGGATACCGGGCATGCAATTCCATCAACGCAGCATCGCGTGCAGTTTTGGCCAGTATCGACGCGGCAGAAATTGCTTCCACTTTGTCATCGCCTTTGATAATCGCCTGTGCGGCCATTTTCAAAACCGGACAGCGGTTCCCATCAATTAATGCCAGTTCCGGTGTCAGCGACAGTCCCTGCACCGCACGCTGCATGGCCAGCATGGTTGCCTGCAGGATGTTGAGCTGATCAATCTCCTGCTCTGATGCCTGGGCAACGCACCAGGCCCGGGCATGCTTTTTAATTTCAATGGCCAGAGTGTCCCGTTTGGATTCACTCAGTTTTTTTGAATCACGCAACCCGGCTATCGGGCGCGCAGGATCAAGTATGACCGCTGCAGCAAAAACCGCACCGGCCAGCGGGCCGCGGCCGGCTTCATCTACGCCACAGATAATTTGACTGTCAAAATCAAAATCATCCATTGGCAGTTCATAGTTACTCATCACAAAATGCCTTCACTTTATCTACATCCAAAAAATAATGGCAGAGTTGCGTACCGGCCGCAGATGCTCCGGCCGCCCCCATTCCTGCAACATCCTGTTCAGATGATTTATGTGCAAACAGTACAGGAACCAGCTCATCATACAGACTGAGCAATGCCGGATCCTCATCCACATCAAGCACGACAGTCTGATGCGGCACGTCCCGAACCAGCAATTCAAGAGCATCTCTCATATCATCACATAAATGACAATAACTTCGGCTGTACAGAGTAAAAAATATCATCTCGAATTAGATTGGATAAAACGGAAAAGGCTGCACATGGCTGTGCAGCCTGTCAATGTCAGAACAATTCAATTCAATTTGCCGGAGCCGGTTTTAAGGGAATAAATTGTGAAGAATCGCCACGACGCACCAGCACAACCGCAATTTTCTTGGCGTCCAGTTTGGCAACCAGCGACTTAAACTGCCTTGCGTCTTTGATATCTGCATTATTTAACTGGGTAATCAAATCGCCCGGTTGTATGCCGGCACGCGCTGCACTGCCATCCACGCTTTCAACTACCACACCAGAACTGACTTTCAGGTCGCGCTTCTGATCATCCGTCAAATCGGTCACGAACAGACCCAGCAAATTTGACTCGGGTTCGGGTGCTTTTTCCTTATCCTTGACCTGCTTGTTATCCTGTTCCATTTCACCTGTCACCAGAGTTACAGTGCGCGTCTTACCTTTACTCCACAACGTTACGGTTGATTTGGTGCCGGGCTTGGTATTGGCCACAAATCGTGACAGGTCGGTCCATTTGGCAACCGGCTGACCATTGAATTCCAGGACGATATCTCCCGCCACAATTCCGGCTTTATCAGCCGCCAATCCGGGCTCAACCATGCTGATAAATGCGCCCTGCCCTTTGGCCAGACCAAAGGATTCAGCCACATCTTTGGGTACTTCTGACAGTTTGACACCGATACGACTGCGGCTCACCTTGCCATTTGATTTTAACTGGTCAACTACCTTCATTGCCTCATCGATCGGCACGGCAAAAGAAATGCCCATAAAACCGCCCGAACGGCTGTAAATCTGCGAATTGATCCCGACCACTTCACCATTCATATTGATTAATGGTCCGCCTGAGTTGCCCGGATTGACCGCAACATCGGTTTGAATCAATGGTAAAAACTCACCGGTATCGCGGGCCTTGGAAGATATGATTCCAGCCGACACTGAATTATCCAAACCGAATGGAGAGCCGATAGCTATCACCCATTGACCAACCTTGATCTTGTCTGAATCACCGATCGGCAGCCAGGGCAATTTGGAGCCTTCAATTTTAACCACTGCCACATCGGTGCGTTTATCGATGCCAATTACCCGCGCTTTAAATTCACGCTTGTCTGTCAAATTGACATACACTTCATCAGCTCCGTCAACGACATGAGCATTGGTTAAGACAAAACCATCCTGAGAAATAATAAACCCCGAACCAATTCCTCGTGGCACCTCCTCTTCGGTTCCGGGTGCCTGTGGCATCGATTTGCGTTTTTTGGGAGCCTGACCAGGTTGCTGGGGCATGGGCACACCGAAGAACCGCTTGAACAATTCCTGCATCTCATCGTCCTGATTGCCAGACTGATTCACTACGATTTTTTCAGTCGTGCGAATGTTGACTACAGCCGGACTGGCCTTTTCAGCCAGTTCGGTAAAATCAAATGAAGGAACAGCGGCATGGGCCGGTGTTGACACGATCAACCCGGTTACGGGTACCGCAGAAACAATCGCGGCAGTCAAAAGCAGGGCAGAATATTTTTTCATAATGGAGTGTGAGTTAATAAATTGTTGGACATCTGTCTTGGTCATCATAATCACCACAGGAAGAATAAATTATAAATTCGAAAAAATAAATATGAAATTAAGCTGAATTATTTCGGTTTGTATTCTATTGAATCTGACATTAATTTAATTGCTGCAACCGGAACTTCACCAACCAGGGTAATCCAGAAGTTCCCCGAATGGAATCCCGCGATGGTCGTTGCACCCTGCTGGATTATGCCGGCACGATGCGCCAGACTGACTGGCTCAATAAACACGGAAACAGATGCCAGACTGTCAGAAAAAACCAGCTGCAAAACCTCATGAAGATCAACAGGGTTGTGGCTTGTGGCAGCATCTGAACCGGCGTTGATCAGTCGCCGCACTTCGCGGATTTTCTTGAATCCGGCAGGAAGATTTTTCACCGACCATCCGGATTCAGTAGACGCCGCGACTGCACCATGCACTGTTTTCCATTCACGAATATCCGGAAAATCAACTTTCAAACTATTTTCATCAACATGACCAAACGTAAGGCTGGTAAATGCGATTTGTTCCACTATCTGCTTATTCAAGTCGGTCGTTTGCGCCAATACCATTAAGTTACTTGGAATCGCAGCACACAGCCGGTAACCATACCGAATATTGTCTTTGGGCTCAATGATGACCATGCGGCACTCCACTCCGGCAACACGCGCATTTTCTGCCAGTTTAAGCTGATAGTGATCAACCAGACTTTGGCTGTTAAAGGACAATACCGCCGGAAATACATCCTGGTTCTGGCGTTTCTCGGTGCGTAAAGTTTTTGTACCCGGCTGATAGCTGATGATATCTTCATTGTGGCGAACCGATACCCGACGCAGACCATCGAGCTTCTCAAGCTTTTCCTGTTCTTCACCGGCTTCGTAACGATGCACAATACGAGAAGCAATGAGTTGGTTTTCGTGTTGCAGTACAAAAATTCCGACATAACTTTCTTTTTTTGATGCAGTCTGAATTTTTTGCAAAAGTGCCTGCGCGTCTACCGACTCATCAGCAAAAACAGGCGCGGAAAAATTCAGCAGACACAGAATTGAAAATAGAATTTTCATCACTTTCCTGCTTCCTGAATTATCGGGCTGGTTTCATATTCCACGGCGCTGTACACGGAATTGGAATAGCGCTGATGTGCTGCCAGATATCGGTCAATCAAAGGATCTCTTAACATTGTTGTTTGAGATTCAGAACTGCTGCTGTCGGAGTTTTTGCTGGATGCAACTGTATTCAGTGACGATTTGGATTGATCCACGTAGTTTGCTGACATAAATTGCCCCGCAAAATAAGGAGCGCTCACTTCAGCGCCATCATGACCGGCAAACTGAGGCACCATTACCGTTACCAATGCCAACATTGCAGCCAGTGCATAGGCCACTTTGCTGTTCCAATGTTTTGATATTTTTTGAGCTGGGGCAAATTGATCTGCCTTGGATATCACACACTCACCCAGTCTGGCACTGAACCGAGAGTTGAAATCATTACTCAATTTAATACTCAATTCATTTGAATTAAGTATGTCGCCAATCTGATGATATATTTCCCAGTCGTTTTTATGAGTCTGAGCCCGCAACGACGCAAGCGCCTCATTCATATTCGGGTTGTGGCATTCGCCATCCATCAGAGCTGAAATCTGTTCTTTTATTTGATTATTATCGCTGACGTTCATATCTTCCCTGAATTTCATCCAAAAACCATTGCATTACCAGCGTTTATCCATTGAACTGTCCATCAATGGTCGAATTTTATTTGCAATAACTTCCCGAGCTCTGAAAATTCTACTACGTACCGTACCAATTGGACATTCCATCATGTCGGCAATTTCTTCATAACTCATCCCATCGATTTCACGCAACGAGATCGCCATCCTCAATTCTTCCTGCATTGAATTCATTGCCTCGTTCACCATTTCCGCCAATTGTTTTGATGCCAAAACGGAATCCGGCGTACTGCCTTCGTTGAATCCATCAGTTTCAGTGGACGTTTCTTTGTCCTGCATATCGTTATCTGACGAAGTCTGAACTCTGCGCTTTTGCGAATTGATATGATTTTTTGCAGAATTCACGCCGATCCGGTACAGCCAGGTATAGAACGCGGACTCACCTCTGAAACTGGATAACCCCTTGTAAGCCTTGATAAACGCTTCCTGAACAATGTCTTCCGCTTCTGCATTATCCTTAATAAAAAATAAGACCAGCCGCATCAATTTTCGCTGGTATTTCAGCACCAATAACTCAAATGCCTGCTTGTCACCATTCAGTACGCACTCAACCAAAATCTGATCTACATCGCGTTCTTTCGTCACACCTTATCCCCTTGATCGTTACCTATGTTGCGGGGGCATAGAATATAGACACCGGGCACTATAAAAAGTTCCCGAAATCATTATTCAAAGCATCCGTTACATTATTGTCACTATTATTGAACACCCTTGTCCCAATTCTTATTATTTTCGTGGAGGTTAATTTTTTTCGTACGTAAAAATTAACATAGCAAGGTCATTGAAATGGCTTATACAAAGCAAAAGCTAAAATGAACTTTTATAAGTGGCTAACTATTTCCAAACCGAATTTGTCTGCGCCACAATCCAGCGGCAGGCAATTGATAAACGGCGAAACTCATCGCTACTGACTGCGTCAGAGAGTATCATTAAATTTATCATATTGTCATCATCTAATGTTCGCAGGCGCAGTAACAGGAGTTGCGACCAGATGACGGTCCCTGAAACCAAATAGCACGATTGTTTAAAAAATACATCAGAGTTTGATGAAAGCTCGCCTGAACCGGTAATCCGTTGGCAACGAATTTCTCCTCGTCCATTGATCAAAACACGCCAACGATTCCTGGACGCTGCTTTAGTAACGAAAAAATTAAATAACGCTGCAATAAAACACGATGTAGCAAAAATTATTTTTAAATATATTGGAATGAATGAAAAACAGGCGAGGTGAATTCCGATCAATATCAGACAAATCGAAAACAGCATTGCAAGAATTTGCAATTTTTTGGAAGGATGTATTACAACAGACAGGTCTATTGACATCAATACGAAAAAAAAGCGGCTATTGCAAGCCGCCTTTTATAGTCCCAGAATTAAACTTTACCAAAAACCAGTGTTCCATTAGTTCCGCCAAAACCGAACGAGTTTTTAACGGCAATATTGATTGGCATTTTTCTGGCAATATTTGCACAGAAATCCAGATCACATTCAGGATCCTGATTAAATATATTGATCGTCGGAGGTGAAATCTGGTTATGGACAGCCAGAACACTAATTACCGCTTCCAGTCCCCCTGCTCCTCCCAGCAAATGCCCCGTCATGGATTTGGTTGAATTGACGACCAGTTTTTTGGCGTGGTCACCAAAGGTGCGTTTGATACCCTTGGTTTCTGCCAGATCACCCAGCGGTGTAGAGGTGCCGTGTGCATTGATGTAATCAACCTGATCTGAATTGATACCGGCATTAGTCAGGGCAGACTTCATGCAGCGCATTGCACCGTCACCATCTTCCAGCGGAGCGGTCATGTGATAGGCATCAGAACTCATGCCAAAACCTAATACTTCGGCATAAATTCTGGCGCCACGCGCTTTGGCATGCTCATACTCTTCCAGTACCATCACCCCGGCACCTTCACCCAAAACAAACCCATCCCGATCTTTATCCCATGGCCGTGAAGCAGTAGCCGGATCATCATTACGCGATGACAGTGCGCGCGCTGAAGCAAAACCACCCAAACCCAGTGGCGACATGGTTGACTCGGCACCACCAGCAACCATAATGTCGGCATCGCCATATTCGATCATCCGTGCCGCAGCGCCGATGCAGTGCAGACCGGTAGAACAGGCCGTCACAATCGATAAATTGGGACCCTTCAAACCATATTTGATTGAAAGGTGCCCGGAAATCATGTTGATGATCGAAGCTGGAACAAAGAACGGGCTGATGCGGCGCGCACCACGATTGAGGTATTCAGTATGGGTTTCTTCAATCAATGGCAGTCCGCCAATTCCTGAACCTACCACTACGCCAATCCGTTCTGCGTTTTGTTCAGTGACCACCAATCCACTGTCCTGCATGGCCTGCATACCGGCAGCCAGTCCAAAATGGATGAATGCATCCATATGGCGCGCTTCTTTTGCAGGGATATAGGATTCGATATCAAACCCCTTCACTTCACCACCAAAATGCGTGGTAAAGGGAGTTGGGTCAAATTTTGTAATTGTGGCAATGCCTGATTTACCGGAGACGATAGCATCCCAAGTCTCAGATAATGAATTACCAACCGGTGAGACGCAGCCCATTCCGGTAACTACGACACGTCTTTGATGCGAACGGCTCAAGCGGTTCTCCTGGAGTCGGCCAAATGATGTAATACGCTTATGTATAATTGGATTACAACTGAAACTGCATTACTGAGGATAACAAGATATCGAACAGTTTGAATATCTTTTATGTCGACACCGTGTCATCACTCACAATTACTGCCTGTAGATCAGTAAAAACCAATTTGCGTTGGTTTTTACAAATTCGAGTGCATGAATTTCTGAAGAAAACGATTACTTGCCGATATGCGCTTTGGCATAGTCTATTGCATTTTGCACGGTAGCGATTTTTTCAGCTTCTTCATCCGGAATTTCCATTTCGAATTCATCTTCCAAAGCCATCACCAGTTCAACTGTGTCTAAAGAATCAGCACCCAAATCATCAACGAAAGAAGATTCCGTTTTGATGTCGGCTTCAGCCACACCGAGTTGTTCGGCTACAATTTTTTTTACACGTTGTTCTATATCTGACATATACGTCTCCATGGTGTGTGTTACAGAAAGTGCGCGCATTTTAACAGAGTTATGCGCAAAAAAAAGGGGGTTTTTCTGTTTAAAAATTAACTTTACTCAACTTTTCTCAACTTCTTTTCACTGTATTTTAGATTTAGAGCTTAAATACTACTTTAATGACAACTAACATCATCATAAATGGGTCAACTCAAGTACATGCCACCATTAACATGCATGGTGGTACCCGTGACGTATCCGGCTTCTGACGAAGCCAGAAACAGCGCGGCTGAAGCGATTTCCTGCGGCTGCCCCAATCGTCCCAGTGGAATCTGCTGCAAAATGGCTTCACTTTGATTTTCACTGAGTGCCTTGGTCATATCGGTATCTATAAATCCGGGAGCAATGCAGTTCACGGTAATATTACGACTGCCGATCTCGCGTGCCAGAGCACGGCTCATACCCGCCACACCGGCTTTGGCCGCCGCATAGTTGATTTGACCGGGATTGCCGGCAGAGCCTACAACAGAAGTGATATTAATAATACGACCGTACTTTGCTTTCATCATGTTGCGCAATACAGCTCGGCACAGCCGGCCCACCGCAGTTAAATTGGTTGATATGACTGCGTCCCACTCGTCATCCTTCATGCGCATTGCCAACTGGTCCTGAGTAATTCCTGCGTTATTTACCAGAATGGACAGTCCTGCAAATTCTTTTTGAATTTGCTCGATCAAAGCCACGCTTGCCTGTGCGTCACATACATTCAGAACAGCGCCACGACCTTTGCCTGCATCTGCCAGATAAGCAGTAATGCTATCGGCCCCTGTCTGAGTGGTTGCCGTACCAATGACTGTCGCACCCTGCTGAGCCAGTAGGGTAGCTATTGCCCGACCGATACCACGCGAAGCTCCCGTTACCAGAGCCACCTGGCCAGTCAAATCAAATATTGGATTCATAATTGGTCAATCTCCGAAATGTCTATAACTGTAATGTCAGCTTTTTAAAAGCAACATCAATTTGTTCAATGATGCATCATCAAAAAATGCGTCACCGGTCAGCGCAGGGTTAATCCGTTTAACCAAACCAGTCAGCACCTTCCCCGGACCGCATTCAACAACGTGCGAAATATTTTGTTCAGCCATTTTTTGAATTGTTTCCACCCATCGTACCGGATTCGCTGCCTGCCGCACCAAAGCATCCTTAATTAAAGCCGCATCATTAACCATGGCAACATCAACATTATTGATTATCTGGATCTGTGGTGCTGCAAACGGAACCTGTTTCAAATATTCCTGCAGACGGATTGAAGCAGGTGTGAGCAGTGAGGAATGGAACGGAGCAGAAACCGCCAGTACAAGTGCACGTTTTGCACCACGCGCCTTGGCTGCTTCGCAGGCACGCTCCACTGCCGCTTTATGACCGGCAATAACGACCTGAGCCGGCGCATTGAAGTTGACCGGCTCAACAATTTCACCCTGAGCCGACTCTTCGCAGGCAAGTCTTACTTCCTCGTCAGAAAGCCCCAATATAGCGGCCATTCCACCCACCCCAAATGGAACTGCCTCCTGCATTACCTGCGCGCGAAACCGCACCAGCGGTACCGCATCCTTAAATGCCAGCACCCCGGCAGCGACCAGTGCAGAATATTCACCCAGGCTGTGGCCTGCCACCAGAACCGGCTTAGCGCCCCCGGCTTCCAGCCATGCCCGGTAACAGGCAACTGCGGCGGTCAACATTGCCGGCTGCGTGTTGACTGTCAGGTCCAATTCTTCCTTGGGACCTTCAGAGATAATCTTGCCCAAATCAAAATGCAGCACATCAGAAGCCTCTGCGACCGTCTGCCTGACTACCGGATGATCGGCAAATCCATTCAACATGCCGATGGCCTGAGAACCCTGGCCTGGGAAAACGAATGCAATTTTATTCATAAGGGTAATTTTAATAATTAAAAAAAACAGTTACATCCGGACCAGCGCAGCGCCCCAGGTAAATCCGCCGCCCACACCTTCAATCAATACGGTCTGCCCAGCTTTGACACGACCATCGCGGACTGCACAATCGAGTGCCAGCGGAATTGAAGCAGCCGAAGTATTGCCATGCTGATCCACCGTGACGACCACTTTTTCAAATGGCAGATGCAATTTTTTGGCGGTGCTTTGCATGATGCGTATATTTGCCTGATGTGGAATCAGCCAATCCAGCTGATCGGCAGTCATATCGGCAGCGATCAGAACTTCACGGGCCACTTTTTCGAGTACTGAAACGGCAATCTTGAAAACTGCCGGGCCATCCATGTGAACAAAGGCACTCCCTTCAATGACACCCTGTGAAGTTTTACCCGGCACAGACAGAATGTGCGAATTATTTCCATCTGCATGAATTTTGGTTGCCAGCACACCAGGTTCAGTGGATGCAGACATCACAACTGCCCCGGCTCCGTCCCCAAACAACACGCAGGTGCCGCGATCATCGAAATCTAAAATCCGTGAAAATACTTCCGCACCAATTATCAGCACATTCTTATGGCTGCCCGCTTTGATCATTGCATCCGCAATGGATAACGCGTAAATAAAACCGCTGCACACGGCCTGCACATCAAACGCGGCACACCCGTGTATATCAAGTTTTTTTTGAACTATGCAGGCAGTACTTGGGAATCCGCCCAAATGATCAGGTGTGGAAGTGGCAAGAATAATCAGGTCAATCTGACTCTTGTCTGTACCGGCCATCTCCATCGCACGCTGCGCAGCAACCACCGCCATATCACTGGCGCAGACATCTGATTCTGCAAAATGGCGTGCAGTAATTCCACTGCGGGTAACTATCCACTCATCGGAAGTCTCAATACCTCTGGAGGCCATCTGGTCTGCCAACTCCTGATTTGTCACTCGCCGTGGTGGCAAATAACTCCCGGTACCGGCTATTTTGCTAAATAATTTCATTCCGCGTATTCTCTTTACAGTTTTCTTTTACCAATTACATCTCATGATTGAGACAAAGAAATCCCACTTAAAGCTCCCTCCGGTTCGGCCTGACCAGAAAATTCTTCCATTACCTTTTCAATGTGACCCAATACATCGTGTTTTGCAGCATCATATCCGCGTTGAATTGCCCATTCAAAACTGTAGGCATCAGCGCCGCCGTGACTTTTTATAACCAATCCGCGCAACCCCAGCAGACTTCCGCCATTGTAATTGGATGGATTCAATCTTTTGGCCAAGGCTTTTAACGCGCCGCGCGCCACCAATCCACCAAGCATGGTGAAAATATTGCGTTTGAATTCATTGGTCATGACAGTTTTTACAAACCGCCCCATCCCTTCGGCTGCCTTCAGGGTCACATTTCCGACAAAACCATCGCACACCACGATGTCAGTAGTGCCGGCAAAAATGTCATTACCTTCCACATTGCCATAGAAGTTGATATTGCCTCTGGCATGCTCATCACGCAGGAGCAGTGCCGTTTTTTTAACCAGATCATTTCCCTTGATATCTTCTTCGCCAACATTCAATAATCCCAGGGTAGGCTTCTCCTGTCCCTCAACCGCCTCAAACAATGCTGATGCCATGAGTGCGAACTGTTGCAGATGTTGCGGTTCGCAATCCACATTGGCGCCCAGATCGAGCATATAAGTCGGCTTATTTTTTTGATTGGGCAAAATGCTGCAGATTGCGGGCCGGTCCACATTCGGCATTGTTTTTAACACATAACGGGAGATGGCCATCAATGCACCGGTATTTCCGGCAGATACACAAACATCAGCGCCATCATCCTTAATTTGACTCACTGCAATACGCATTGAAGAATCCTTTTTGCGGCGCAGTGCAATTTCCAAAGTATCTTCCATCGTGACAATTTCACTCGCATGGACAACAGAAATTCGTGGATGCTGCTCAGACCGGTGCTTCTTTAACTCAGCCTGAATGATCTGCTCCTGCCCAACCAGTATGACTTGCGCATCTTCTGTACGCCTAACAAAAGAAACTGCTGCTGCAACAGTCACAGCCGGGCCCCGATCACCACCCATGCAATCTATTGAAATACGTATGGTCATTTTTTGACTCGCCTCCTGAATGGCGGATTAAATTTATTAGACCGCTCATTCTAAATTGTAAAGTTCACATTTCCTATAAGCAAATCAGATTTAGTTTTACTGTTTTTGATTTTTCTGAGCATAAAGTCAATACTCGGCTCAGGGAAGTTTACTTTGAATTTTTTTTAAAATAAAAAAGCGGCGCCAGAATATAACTGGAAACGCCGCTTCTTCTTTTTATTAACTATAGTTCAACACAACATTGCATTGCGTTTGAGTTAACAATCAATTGCTCTTCAAAATCACAAATTGTGAATTACTCGTCGTTCTTGGTTTTCAAGACCTTACGCCCACGATAAAAGCCGTTAGGGCTGATATGGTGACGCATATGAGTTTCACCAGTTGTCGGCTCGATCGACAGTTGTGGTGCAACTAAAAAGTCATGTGAACGGTGCATGCCGCGCTTGGACGGGGTTTTTTTGTTTTGCTGAACAGCCATGATAACTCCTAATACTCAAACTTAAGTTCTGAAATTTTTAACATTTCCGACCGGTTAACTCGTCGTCCCAGCCCGGAATCCTGATTACTATAATTTACTATTTGTACCTGATCAGTTTTTGGTTTTATCTGTTTCGACTTTACCAAATTCGATCCGATCCTTTATTGCAGCAAATGGTGATACCTTTTTTGCTTTCGCAAACGCATCAAATTTCTCCGCACTTGATTTATCCTTTGGACAAACTTCATGCTTTGGCGATAGCGGTATAACCAATAATGCTTCATCTTCTATCAGTGTCACGATATCAAATGCCTTGCTTCCAACAATTACTTCAATTTCATCTTCTTCCATTGACGCATCAATTTCATCGGCTTTTGCTTCATCTGTTGCCAGAATAAGGCTCGTTGCCGATTCGACATGAAAGGCAAAAGGTGTCAAACACCTCTGACACATCAAATATATGGTCCCGCGGACGGACAATTGCAGTAAAGGATGTCCGCTGGCATGTGTTGCGCCAACCAACTCCCACTCAATCTGACCATCTGAAGAAACGCATTCTGCACGCAATCTGGTCAACTCTGCCAGGCTAAACTTCCCCGACTGATGTTCCCCACTGCGACAAAACGCAAACGCATCAATCACCATAATGCATTACACACTTAGAAAACCTGCGATAATAACAGCATTCTCCCTTTTCGGTCAAAGGTTTACGTAAAAATGAATGAGTTAAGTAAAGAAAAACGCATCATACTCGCTTCCAGTTCACCGTACAGAAAAGAATTATTATCCCGATTACAACTCCCGTTTGAAGTAATCGTTCCAGATATCGATGAATCTGTGCTTCCAGATGAAACGCCACAGGGAACAGCACTGCGTCTGGCACAACAAAAAGCCCGGCACATTGCCAAAAATGCAGCAAACTCCATCATTATCGGATCTGATCAGGTGGCCACCATGGACCAGATTCAGATCGGCAAACCAGGCAATCATGAAAACGCACTGAAACAGTTGCAGATGATGCGTGGCAGGCAGGTTATTTTTCACAGTGCCTTGTGTGTATTAAATAACACCCGTCCCGAGCCTGACATTCAGACTGCCAACATACAAACCGTGGTGACCTTTCGGAATTTGTCTGATGAAGAACTGGATGCCTACCTGAAAATTGAACAGCCCTATGACTGCGCCGGCAGTGCAAAAAATGAAGGGCTGGGAATTGCAATCATTGAACGAATTGAAAGCAGTGATCCAACGGCACTAACCGGGTTGCCATTGATTGCACTGACAGGCATGTTACGCAATGCGGGGGTGACGTTTTTCAATCACTGACTTCGCCACTTCAATCATCTGGGACAGCATTTTTTTTCATTTCCTGCACAAACTTGACGACCGCATTCCGAATTGCTGTCAGCACCCGGGCTGAATTGAATGGCTTTACAATAAATCCTTTTGCTCCATGCTCCTGTCCCAACCTGATTCCTTCAGCATCAAAACTGTTGGAAACCAAAAATAGGATCGTTTTGGGCAATTCGCTGCGAATCTTATCCAGCACCTGAAATTTGTCACCCTCAACCTGCTCCAGATCGATACATATCAGTTGCGGCCTGAGTTTAACCATACGTGCAATGCCGGTAAATGTGACATTGCTGTCGCCAACCACAAGATGACCTCCATTGGTCAGCACAGAACTTAACAATCCGCGTGAGATTGCATTTCCATCCATGACTACAACTTTCAACATGGTTTCATCTCCCGGATTTGGGGCAACCAACCCGCCAGTCAATTTTATTCACTTCACAATAAGATGAAAATTTACTACATACAAGTTTTCGATGGAATCTAAGGTCAGCTTTCTTATTTAAGGATTATTAAATATAATGCCACAAATCAACAATTTCCTGCAATTCTTTACAATTTACTGACATCCCAAACGCCAACTTAAGAACTAATATTTTCGCAGCAAGAATCTTTATTTACCCCCTTTCAACTCATACGGGAAATCACATGAAAAACACTACGACGGCTATTGCATTTGCCGCAACCGTTTTGATGTCAGGCTGCATCGTTGCGCCGGCTCCCTATCACTACCGTGCTGAAGTTGTTTATCCCGAGGTTGCCCCTGCGCCGGTGGTAACCTATGTGGCTCCTCCAGCTCCGCAAATGGAAGTCATTGGCGTCCCGCCGGTGGAAGGCTATTTCTGGATTTCCGGCGTATGGTTATGGGAAGGCGGGCATCACGTGTGGCATGCAGGTCACTGGCAGGCACCAAAGCCAGGCTACGTCTGGGTTCCACATCACTGGCATCAGGTCGGGAACGAATGGCACATGAATGGTGGACATTGGCAGCATCATTAATTGCTGGTCGCGATATTTAAGCTGAATTTTTATTGTGATTCCATTCGCGCACTGAGCACCATTGCAATACCCATAAAAAGAGCAAACATGCGTTTAAAAGATACCCGTGCCACCTGGCATTTAGCGTGGCCGATTGCCGTCGGTCAGTTAGCGTCCACCGGAACCGCCTTTATAGATACCGTCATGGCCGGTCACGTCTCGGCAGGAGATCTGGCGGCCGTATCGGTCGGCTCATCGATCTGGGTAACGCTGGTCGTCACCATGCTGGGCTATCTGCTGGCCACCAGCCCCATGGTGGCACACAAAGTCGGTGCCGACGATACCGCGCTGATTCCGACACTGACTCAGCAGGCAATGGTTCAGGCGCTGATTCTGGCTGCGCTGGCCTGGGGCCTGACATTTTTGATTGCGCCGATATTTCCCATGCTGGGACTCGAACCCGTGATTGCCCGTAAAGCGGGCGATTTTTTAAAGGCAGTCAGCTTTGGTTTGCCGGCCTTTGCCTGCTACCGGGTACTGTACAGTTATAGCGCGGCATTAAAACAAACCAGGCCCATGATGGTGATCTCGGTGTTTTGTCTGCTGCTCAACATCCCCGCCAACTGGATTCTGATTTACGGTCACTTTGGATTTACTGCGCTAGGTGGTGTCGGATGTGGCTGGGCGACCGCTTTCTGCGTCTGGGTCAATTTCATTCTGCTCTCAACCTGGATCCTGCATAATGAAAAATACCGGCACACCCACCCGTTCCGGAAATGGCAGGGCTGGCACTCTGCCATGCAAAAACAGTTGTTCAAACTTGGCCTGCCGATCGGCATGATGTTTCTGGTTGAAGTCAGTACTTTCAGCTTTATCGCCCTGATCATAGCCCGTCTCGGAACGACCTCTGTCGCGGCACATCAGATTGCCCTTAATTTTTGCTCACTGACCTTTATGGTTCCCATGGCGATCGGCACTGCGTTGACCGTGCGGGTCGGTCATGCGGTCGGTGCCAAAAATTATGCGCAAGCGCGCGTCATCGGTCAAAACGGAATACGACTGGGTCTGTTCATCGCGGTTGCCTCTGGGGGGCTGATGATTTTCGGATCAGTCTGGGTAGCGCGCTGGTACACGCAGGACAATGCGGTTTTGGCGCTGGCCGGGCAGCTGATTGTACTGGCCGGATTTTTTCAGTTTTCGGATATTACCCAGGTAGTCAGTGCCGGCGTGCTGCGGGGTTATAAAATTACCCGCATGCCAATGTTGATTCATTTGACGGCATTCTGGGTGATCGGCATGCCGGTCGGATATCTGCTCACCTTTGGTACTGAGCAATTTCCCGGATTGGGCGTACGCGGTTACTGGATTGCCCTGATCATTGCGCTGACACTGACAGCTCTGGCGCTGCAATACCTGTTCATTCGCGTCAGCCGCCAATTGCAGTTGCAGCACCATCCATGATTTTGCCAACCTGTGCTCCTCTGCCGATTCGCCACGGTGTCGCGCCAAGTTATATCTGGCTGCAAAAAGGGGCATGGAGCAGCGTATTTGAATTTCTGATCCAGCGCTTTCCGGAAGTTGGAACTGCGGTCTGGCTGGACCGCATGCAGCGCAACGAAGTGGTGGATGAATCAGGCACGGCACTGACACCTGACAGCGCCTATTTCTGGGGCCGGCGCATTTTCTATTACCGCGAAATTGCCGATGAAACGCCGATACCATTCCAGGAACAGGTCCTGTTTTTGGATCAGCATATTCTGGTTGTCGACAAACCGCATTTTTTGCCCGTCATTCCCACAGGCAGATTTCTCCATGAAACCCTGCTGGTGCGATTGAAAGACAAATTTGATTTGCCCGATTTGAGCCCGATCCACCGACTGGACCGGGAAACTGCCGGAGTCATGATTTTTTCCACCAGCAGTACAAGCCGGGGCGCCTATCAGTCCCTGTTTCAGCAACGCAGTGTCAGCAAAGAATATCAGGCAATGGCAGCGCACCTGCCGGGTTATGTGGCACCGTTCACGTATCGCAGCCGGATGGTGCCGGGGACCCCATTTTTTCGCATGCAGGAAATTCCGGGGCAACCCAATTCAGAAACCAGAATTGAAATAATGGAACAAACCGGCACGCACTGCCGGTACCGTCTGCAGCCGCTGACCGGACGCAAGCATCAGCTCAGGGTGCATATGGCAGCACTGGGTGTTCCTATATTGAATGATACTTTTTATCCGGTCGCCCTGCCCTGCAAGGCTGATGATGTTTCACAGCCGCTGCAACTGCTGGCGCACTCGATTGGCTTTACCGATCCGTTCACCGGGCAGAAGCGTCATTTTGAAAGCCGGCTCACGCTTTCCCCGACGCTATTTTAAAATCGCGGCCCCTTTAATCTGGGCAAACAGCGCAGCGCCGGCCTGCAACTGCAGCTGATCTGCCGATCTGCGCGTAATTCGTGCGAGCAAACTGGTTGAATTTGCATCCAGCTCGACCATCATCAGTCCGGCCGACTCGTCGTGCATGGCACGCACACGCACCGGCACTGAATTCAGAATACTCGAATCGCGCTGCGGGTATAGCGACAAACTGACATCACGTGCTTCAATCCGCAACCGCACCATGGATCCCATTTCTGCCTGACAGTGCGCCAGCCACAAAGTCCCACCTGAAAATTCAGCCTGGGTCAGCTGGTAGTGCGCGTCACGTGCAGTAACGCGCGCCAAAATCAGCGAAGAGGCGTGGTCGCCGGAGCAGAGGGCCAGATCCGTGCGGCTGATTATGTCAAATACAGACCCGGATGCCAGTTCTTTACCGGCTTCGAGCATGACCACATGATCAGCCAGATGGGCCACTTCATCCAGAGCATGACTGACGTACAGTACCGGGATGTCAAATTCCTGATGCAGACGATCCAGATAAGGCAGCACTTCCGCCTTCTTTTGCCAATCCAGCGAAGCCAGAGGTTCATCCATGAGCAACAGCAGTGGACTGGTGACCAGAGCACGGGCAATTGCCACGCGCTGACTTTCGCCACCCGACAGTGTCGAAGGATTGCGCTGCAACAGCGCACCAATTCCCAGCAAATCAATTGCGTGTGTCATGGAGATTTTTCGATTCGACAGAGAACCGCGCTGCATGCCGAATTCAATATTTTTCAGAACCGACAAATGTGCGAACAGGCTCGGCTCCTGAAATACAAAACCAACGGCACGCCGGTAGGCCGGCAAATTGACTGCAGCACTGTCGTCCTGCCAGACTGCGCCATTAATTTCGATACGCCCGCGCAGCGCCTTTTCCAGGCCGGCCACAGCACGCAGCAAGGTGGTCTTGCCGGCACCGGATGCACCGGTGACAGCGATAATACCGCGACCCGGCAAGGTTAGATCCACATTGAGATTGGGCAGCGCCAGCTGCAGATGAATGCCGCTCATTGCGTGGAACTCCTGGCAACGGCGTGCGAGTTGAACAGGTAAAGTGAAAACAGCACCACAAATGAAAACACCAGCATCAATGCTGCCAGGGCGTGGGCATGGGTATAGTTGAGTGCTTCAACGTGATCATAAATCTGCACCGAAACCACTCTGGTCCGGTCGGGAATATTCCCGCCTATCATCAGTACAACCCCAAACTCACCTACGGTGTGGGCAAATCCCATTACGATTGCGGTCAGATAACCCGGTCTGGCCAGCGGCAACACCACCGAAATAAAGGTATCAAGAGGTGAAGCGCGCAAGGTCGCTGCGACTTCAAGAGGACGCGCGCCGATCGCTTCAAAAGCATTGTGCAGCGGTTGTACCACAAACGGCATGGAATACAGCATGGACGCGAGCACCAGACCGGTAAAGGTGAAGGTTAATTCCCCCAGACCAAGCGCCACGGCCAGTTGTCCGAATGCGCCATGCGGACCCATAAAAATCAACAGATAAAAACCGATCACGGTCGGTGGCAAAATCAGTGGCAGAGCCACCAGTGTGCGTATCAGATGACGCGCTTTGGATTTGCTGCGCGCCAGCCACCAGGCCAGCGGCGTGCCCAGCATCAGCAACATGAATGTGGTCAGCGTCGCCAGTTTCAGGGTCAGCCAGACGGCGTTGAAATCAGCAGCATCCATCAAAAATGATATCCATAGTTGCGCATCACGGTCTGTGCCGCGTCAGTTTTCAGATAGGCCAGTAACTCCAGCGCGGCCCGGTTAGCCCTGCCATGTCTGAGTAAAATCGCATCCTGACGCAACGGTGCGTGCAGCTTTTCCGGCACGATCCAGGCTGAGCCCGATTTGATTCTGCCATTTTCCCAAACCTGCGACAGTGCCACAAAACCCAGTTCGGCATTGCCGGTTGCAATAAAAGCATAGGTTTGTCCAATGCTCTGGCCCTGCACAAGTTTGGACTTCAGCGCTTCGGCCAGTCCCAAAGCCTCCAGAGTTTGCGCGGCCGCTGCACCGTACGGGGCCAGTTCCGGTGCAGCCATGGCCAGATGCGCGAATCGTCCCGATTTTAATACCGCGCCCTGCGCATCGACCATTTCTGGTACGGCCGACCACAAAACCAGTGCGCCCACGGCATAGGTAAACTGGCTGCCCGGCACAGACTGTCCGGTCAGTCTGGCCGGGGTAAGCTGATCGGCCGCCATCAATATATCGAACGGTGCGTCGTTTTGTATCTGTGCAAAAAATTTGCCGGTTGCACCGAATGACAGACTCACCTTATGCCCTGAGAGTTGTTCAAACTGTGAGGCAATCTTTTGCATCGGGGTGGCAAAATTGGAGGCCACGGCAACCTGGACCTCTTCCGAGCACGCAGTCCAACTGGATAACAGACAAAGCAGTGCGCAAAGTGCCTGAAAGAATAAGCGTGTCATCGTATTTTGAAATGGCGGGACAGGCGCGCGGCGGGAACAAACAGTTTGCAAGTGCAAGAATCAGGCCGCGTGTGCCAGATCAACCAAGTCGGCCGACTCGAGCAGGGATTGAACGGCGCGTTCAAACAAAGGTGCCACTTCGACGAACCGGGCACGGGAATTTTTCAACATGCGCCGGAACATGCGCACGCTGATAATGGACGGTGCTTCCTGACCATTGACGGTCAGAATCAGGTTGGACGAATTAGGGCTGATCCAGTTCAGCCGTCCTTTGGTTGGACTGCCAGACAGGTTGATCTCCACAATGACGCCACTGCGCAGACGGTCCAGAATGTCATCCTCCTTGGGCGCGGCAAACAGGGCCACATCTGCAGACTCCTCGTCAAACTCGCTGCCATAGTCAGATCTGGTGGCGCCATTGCTGGCGTGCCCACCGGATTCGCCAAGATCTTCGTCATCTGGTTGAGGATTTTCAAGAACAATATCCGGCTGCACATCCAGATCCTGCAGTACACCGACTTCATGCAATTCTCTTTCAAGTTCCTTGATGGCTTCATCCAGAAATACCCGATTTACATTCACTCGGTCAGCAGCGTCACTGACGGGCAAAGGATCTGCATCGGGATACACAAATTCATGAAAATGACGCTGAATATCGACCAGGGAAAGCACTTTTTCATCGGTGATTGCCGTGCGCATGACCGTCGTATGGGCATCCACCAGCCAGTTCAGCAATTCCTGCTGGTGCTCGGGGAGCCATGCCACCAGGCCCATCCCTTCGCGCAGTATCGGCACAATGATGGGGATAATCTGCAGCAGCATGGAGCGGTCATCACGATTTGCCTTGGGCAAAATACTCCAGAGCAGATTGGGCACCAGTAAGCGAAACCGGGTTGAATCTGCGGCCGGATTGCGCTCGACACGTTCAATCACGTGCGACCAGGTATCCATTAAAAAACGTTTCAGATAGGGCGTGATCAGAATGCCTTCCAGCATTTTTTCCAGTCTGACGCTTTCCTGACTCAGTCGTTGCGAGCGCTGCTCTGCGTGCACGACCACTTTGATCGCCTGCTCAACCTTGTTATTTGAATTTAATAATTCCTGGGCAATAAAGCCGTCGAGCTGATCCAGCATTTTGCTGAACAATTCAGGATTTTCTGAATCATGTGCCAGCAACTCTTCCACAATCCGGCAGATTTCTGCCGAAATACGTTCGCCGGTCGGATCAATCTGCTGCAGGCCAATCGAGATCGAACCGATACGATTGACCAGCATCCGGGCCGGATGGCTCTTTTTGGTTAATAACGCTGAATCCATCAGTGCCATTTTCAGCACAGAAAACTGCAGGCGCCCCAACTGGGCCCGCACTTCGGCAGGTACCTGATGATCTTTCAAAATAAATTCGAACAACATCGCAACGATGTCGATGGTCATTTTTTCATGCTGATCCGAGGCCATTGAATTCAGGCTGTCGCGCCGCTCGATAATCAGATTGCGAACTTCCCCATCCGTGCCGACCATTTCAACTGAAGTCGGGACAGGCGCATGCAATGCATGGCGCAACTGCGGTGAAATGACGATCATCTGCTCAGGGCCGCCACCACTCTGCCAGGATTCTCCAGATCCGCTCTGATACTCAATGCCTTCTGCATTACTGTATTCGCCGGCCGGACTGCCCTGCATCGCGGCACGGGTTCCGCCGCCAAAAAATACCCGTCTCAACGTATCGCCAACTTCCTGCGCGCCTTCCAGCCACCCGGTCACTGTCGAGGCGGCCTGACTCATCAATCCGCCTGCACCATTCTGAGTATTTCCACCGCCCTGACCAGATTCACCTCCCTGGCCAAACCCGCCGCCAGCAGCGGCTTGCCCACCCGGTCCATCGCCAGGGCCCTGACCGTTTCCGCCACCAGAACCATTTCCGCCACCCATACCGCCAGATGCGCCATTGCCAAAGTTTCCAAAGCCAGCGCCACCATGCCCAGGCCCAAAGCTGCCGCCTGCAGCACCATTACCAAAGAATGCGCCGCTGCCTTCGGCTGACATGAAATTTCCGCCCGGATTGCCCCCCATACCCTGCACATTGCGCGATTTGACGATATTGATGAGTTGTTCGATTTTCCCGATTTTACCCGGCGGAACTGTTCCAGGGTTGGGGTACTGACGCTGCTGCGGTGCTTGACGCGACTGCGCTGCCAAACCGGATTCAACGGCTTCTTCCGCCTTGCTTTCGGCATCATAGCCCACCGGATTGGTCAGATCGGAAGGCATGCGCTGTGATTTGAACTGCAATTGTGCCGCAACGCCGCATTCCGACAGATGCTGGTTGACTTCCTCATACAGCGAAGCGACCTGCAACAATAGTTCTTCAGCGATCTGGTCAGTCAGGATGACGAATATTTCTGATTCGGACTTAATCGCTTCCACACCCAATACGATCGCGCGGGACAACAGATAGGGTCGGAATGGATTTTCGCGCTCGGCAATGTCATTGCGCTCAAACAAAATCGCGATCCGGATATTCAGATCGCGCAACTGCTCTTCGGATTCGCTGCGAAAGCGCCCGGTAATGATGTCTATGCGCAGATCATCTTCAAATGCATTGATATCCATCAAAGCCAGCGGCGTGGATTTTGCTGCCTTGAAAAAGGACGGGCGGAAGGTGTCATACGCGGTCTGATAACTGCGTTTCAATAAGGCGTCAAGCTGTCTGTTGATGTGCCCAACCAGCACGGTTTCATTGCGAACCAGCAAGGTGCGCGCATCCAGTAAATGGCGCTGTATCTGGGTACTGCTACTTTTTTCGGCCTTGTCATACAACTTGGCAATGGAGCGATGTACGACACCGTCAATCAATGCATTAAATGCAGAAAGAAATTTTGTGCGGCTTGAATTGAGTAAGGTATTTCTATCCATTCCGGTCTTCGTATCACTGAAAAATGTTTAAATTCTTTTTTGGGAACAGGGAAAAACGCATCTGGAACCGGTCCATGCTGACATTGACAAAAACACACAACGATCAATTATTTTAATGCGCCAACTACAGAGTAGCCGACTTTGACACTTCAATAACACCCAATGCAATGCAGCCCGGTCAGATAACAAGTTAGTCAACAATCCGCAAATAGACAAGAAGGTAACTGCTTCGCTGCATAAATTCAGTTTGCTATCAGTTTATATTTTTGCACAGCATAAAGATTTTTTTAACTTTGGTATATGCCCTATTTGGGGTATTTTCAACAAATATCAAAAAACATGCGCTTATCTCATGCTTACAGGCCGGTATGGGTGGCAATGAATGCCTTCATCTGCTGCACTTCGGCCGGCATCACCACAAAATGCTGAGGTAATGATTCTATCTGCTCAAAACCTGACGGTCGTGGTGCATCGTGACCGAGAGCTTCGCGGATGGTTTCATTGAACTTGGCCGGCAGTGCAGTTTCCAGAACGATCATTGGCACTTTGCGGTCGCGCTGCTCGAGCGCCACCTTGATGCCGTCGGCAGTATGGGTATCAACCACCACGCCGTACTGTTCTGACACTCTGCGTATCGTTGTCAGGCGGTCGGCATGCACCGATTTGCCTGAAGTAAAACCAAATTCGGCAATGCGAAGAAATTCGTCACCGTCGCTGCCGAGGCCACCGGACAGATCAAAACCGCCGGCGCTGTCAACCTTGGCAAACAGTGCTGCCAGGCGCTTGCTGTCACGTCCAATCAGGTCAAACACAAACCGTTCAAAATTGGACGCCTTGGAAATATCCATGGACGGAGAACTGGTGTGATAGGTCTGATCGGACTTGCGCACCTGGTATTTTCCGGTTTTAAAGAACTCGTCGAGCACATCGTTTTCATTGGTGGCAACCACCAGTTTGTCGATCGGCAGACCCATCATGCGGGCAATATGACCGGCGCAGACATTGCCGAAATTGCCAGATGGGACGGTAAATGAAACTGGTTGGGAATTGTCAGTGGTAGCGCTGAGATACCCGCGGAAGTAATACACCACCTGAGCCACAACGCGCGCCCAGTTGATGGAATTGACGGTACCGATCTTGTGACGGTTCTTGAAATTCAGATCATTGGACACGGCCTTGACCATATCCTGACAGTCATCAAACACGCCCTCAACGGCGATATTGAAAATATTTTTGTCGTTCAGGCTGAACATCTGCGCGGTCTGAAACGAACTCATTTTTTTATGCGGGGACAGCATGAATACCCGGATGCCGCGTTTGCCGCGCATGGCATATTCGGCCGCGCTGCCGGTATCGCCCGAAGTTGCGCCAAAAATATTCAGCTCGGCATGCTGTTTGTCCAGCGTATATTCAAACAGATTTCCCAGCAGCTGCATGGCCATGTCCTTGAAGGCCAGAGTCGGGCCATTGGACAGAGCTTGCAGATACAGATTGGGTTCCAGTTGTTTCAGCGGAGTGATCTGTGCTGCATCCGCATCCCCGGCGTTGCAGTACACGGATGCCGTATAGGTTTTTTGTGTAATGGCGCGCAAATCTTCCAGAGGAATATCAGTGGCAAATTTGGCCAGAACCGCACAGGCCAGATCGGCATACGACAGAGTGCGCCAAAGATTGAGCTCGGCATCGGTAATTTTCGGATAACTCTCGGGCAGATACAGACCGCCGTCTTCGGCCAGTCCTCCCAGCAGAATCGAGGAAAAAGTGTGCTGTGCAGCGATGCCGCGTGTGGAAATGTAATGCATGGGGATGACCAGAATAAAATTTGCGTTAAAAGCGGATTGACCAGCGATTATAGCTTCAGAAAGGCGTTTGAGCTATTTTGCATCAATAATATCCAGCAATATCTGCAATTCGCGCTCAGAAAAACCAGCCGCGCGACGCGCTTCCAGATTAAACGGGGCGCGCAGTTTCGGCGCACGGTAGCGCACGGTAAGTTCTTGATAACAGTGGACCGGATCCAGATCGCGCTGTTCGCACAGATACCCAAACCAGCGATTGCCGATCGCCACATGTCCGATTTCATCGCGCAGAATCAGTTCGATTATCGCCGCGCCGGCCACATCACCGACCTGCAGCAGTTTGCTGCGCGTGCTGGGCGCGGCATCCAGCCCGCGTGCCTCCATGGTGCGCGGCACCAGCGCCATGCGCGAGAGCACGTCATCACTGGTCTTGGCGACCATTTCCCACAGGGTGTCGTGAGCGGTGCAATCGCCATAGGCATAACCCATGCTGTTGAGATGCTGCTGAAGCAGCGAAAAATGCAGGGCTTCTTCGGCAGCGACGTTGAGCCAGTCAGCATAATATTGGTCGGGCATGCCGGCAAAACGCCAGATTGCATCAAGCGCCAGATTGATAGCATTGAATTCGATATGGCACAAGGCATGCAACAGTGCAGCCCGACCTTCTGTCGTTGCCATGCTGCGCCGTTTTACTTCGAGCGGCGGTACCAGCACCGGCTGTAGCGGACGACCTGGTATCGATATCCCCGCGGCGCTCAGACCGGCCAGTCGATCGAGTCCGACTTGCCCACTCTGGAATTGTTTTTGCAGGATCTCGGTCTGCACAACCTTTTGGGCAGGATCAGAAAGGCCCAGTATGATTAAAGACTGAAAACGTAATTCATTTGCAACAGGGGGAGACGTCGACTGCATGTTTTTGGCTATGTAAAGAGATGAAGAGTAAAATGGCGCATTCGTAACGCACCGTGCATTTTACCCAAATCCCCCTTCCTTCGATTGATAACTATCATGGCTATATACCAAATCGGCGAATTCGCCCCCCAAATTGACGACACTGTTTTTGTCGCAGACAGTGCCAGTGTCATCGGCAAAGTGCATCTGGCTGCTCACTCGAGCGTATGGTTTGACGTCACGATCCGGGGTGACAATGAACTGATTTCGATCGGAGCAAACAGTAATGTGCAGGAAAGCGCCGTACTGCATACCGACATGGGTTTTCCCATGACCATAGGCAAAAATGTCACGATCGGCCATCAGGCCATGCTGCATGGCTGTACCGTGGACGATGGCGCGCTGATCGGCATTCAGGCCGTCATTCTCAACGGTGCGCGGATCGGAAAAAACTGTCTGGTCGGTGCCGGTGCCCTGGTAACCGAAGGCAAACAGTTTCCCGACAATTCTTTGATCATCGGCTCTCCAGCCAAAGTGGCACGCACCCTGACTGACGTTGAAATCAGCCACATGCACAAAAATACCGCCAACTATGTGCAACGTGCCCAGCTGTTTAAAACCAGTCTGGTTCGACTGAAATAACCATGACCGACACGCTCACCAAATTTATGTTCGACGACGCCACGGTGCGTGGCGAACTGGTCGAACTGCGCGCTTCCTGGCAGCAGGTTTTAAAACATCATCATTACCCGCTGCCGGTTCGCAACCTGCTCGGTGAACTGACCAGTGCTGCTGCGCTGTTATGTGCCAATCTGAAATTCGAAGGCAGCATGATCATGCAAATCCACGGCGACGGCCCGGTCAAACTGCTGGTGGTGGAATGCGACAATTATCTGCATATCCGCTCTATGGCCAAGCTGGTTGACGATGTCATCATCAGTCCCGACACCAGCCTGACCGAACTGGTCAATGCGCACGGGCGCGGGCGCTTCATCATTACGCTCGACCCGAGCGACAAATCGGCCGGCCAGCAACCGTATCAGGGTATTGTGCCGCTCGAAGGCAATTCAATTGCAGCAGTGATTGAAAATTACATGCGCCAGTCCGAACAGCTCGACACGCGATTGTGGCTGGCCTGTGACGAACAGGTCAGTCGCGGCATGCTGCTGCAGCGCCTGCCCCACGTTGGCGGCAATGCCAATCCGGACGACGATGAACAGTCGGCGCAGGATGCCTGGGAACGCGCTGTCATACTGGGCAATACGCTCAAGGCAGAAGAACTGGTCAGTACCGATACGGCCACCCTGATGTACCGCTTATTCTGGGAAGAAACCGTCCGGGTGTTTGACCCGCATAAAATCACATTCCAATGTACCTGCAGTCGCGACAAGGTCAGCAATATGCTGGTTATGCTGGGCAAGGAAGAAGTGCATGAAGCGCTGTCCAGTCTGGGCAAACTCGATATCAACTGTGAATTCTGCGGCAAGCCCTACAGCTTTGACGTGGTGGATTGCGCACAGTTGTTTCTTGCTCCGGAAATCAAGATCAATCCCGCTCCGGATCTGACGCACTGATCAATTCCATTTGCATGTGGCGATGAGCGGAAACAAAACCGTGCGCGTTTTTCAAACTGGAAGCGCGTTCACGGTCCACTTTAAAACCAAGTCGTTCATACAAAGCCTGACCACGCGGATTGGTCACGGCCACGTCGAGTGCTGCGACCTTGAAACCGGCTGCCCTGCCCTGCTCGAGCAGATGCGCAATCAGGATCTTGCCGATACCGCGCCCCTGCAGTTCAGGCAATACGCCCAGATGACCAAGATAAAACTGACTGGAGGAAGGCGGCGGAATCACCGCTTCGGTACGCAAACCACGCACGACCACGCCAATGCCACTGCTCAGTCCGTAATGACTGAAAATCTGTCTGGCACCGGCAACCAGAAAAGCCAGCCCGGATTTCCCGCTCCAACCACCGCCGCTGGCCACCACCTGGCCGTTTTCAAGCGCCACCAGATGATTGCGGTAACCGAATTCACCGGCACCATCCAGATAAGCCATACGCAGAAAATCGATGGCTGAGCCTTTATCATCGGTATTGAACACATAGTTAAAGGCATTCGGACCGGATGAATAAATCAATTGAATGGCAGTGTCGACGTCGGCCGGTTGTGCTGCGCGGATGAGAATGGTCATGGTTGAGAATGATGGATAAAAAAATTAATTGTCAGCAGAGTTCAGACCAGAATCTGAAGCACTTCGCCGCGCATGATGGTTTTCACGATGCACTCACGCGATTGCAATGCGCCATGAATTACTTCCAGCGCGCGTTGAGGTCGGGTGTGGCCGCACATAAAAATATCCAGCGCAGCAAAGCCGGATTCCGGCCAGGTGTGGACCGAAATATGCGATTCAGCCAGCAGCACCACGCCGGTTACGCCCTGGTTGGATCCGAAATGATGAAAGTGGCTCGACAGTACGGTCGCTCCGGCGGCCCTGGCCGCCGCAATCAAGAGTTGCTCCAGATCGGCCGGGTCAGTCAACCGGTCTGGCGCAACGCCGCACAGATCAGCCAGCAGATGCTGACCCGAAGGTTGAAATGCACTTGTATTCATTTATGCCCGCCGCTGCCGCCCGACCAGGACCCGCCACCCATGAAAGAACTCCAGCCGCTGCCGCGAGTTGCGCCAGAGTGGTACTGGTCATTGGTGTTGGACGCCAGCAGATTTTTCCAGGCGAAGCCGGTAGTGAGCACGGTGACAATCACGGCATAAATCATAAAATTTCTGTTCATGAGCCACCGTTATCAAGAGAACTCAGATATTTGGCCGGATAATAAATCGCCGCCATGCCGATCAGTATCGCAACCCAGGATTGCGGTGCCAGCAGCATGGGCACCAGATTCAACAATCCGATAATCCACATGAACTTGGTCGACATGTGCTGGATTGATTCTTCGGTATTTTGTTTGTGGGCGTTGACGGTATTGCCGAACCAGGCATGAATCTGATCGACACTGACCGGCGCAGATTGTGACCAGGTCATCTCGGTTGCGGTAATTTCAGCGGCCAGTTTATTTTGCCCGCTCTGAAATTCCACCACCTCGGTCTGATAGCCGTTTTGAACCCGCCAGTTAAAGGCGCCGATCGCATACAGAACTCGGGCCGGATACCGATACAGCTTTTGATAGCTGATATTGTTGAACAATGCGCTGTCTTCCTGGGCCCAGAGTGGCCATTCGTCCATCACCATGGCTCGGGCCCAGCCCTCATCGGTTTCGATCAGCCATAAAAAACCGGCTCTCGGAGAGTGCATCAGATATTCGGTCCATTCGTTATGATCGTTGTCGACACAACGCATGAGGCCAATGTTCTGAAACGTTTTGCCGCTGATGGTAGCCTGCGCACCCAGTTCCAGCGTAGTCTGGATCTGCGCCACACTGCTGGCCACTGCCAGCACCTGCGCAGTCGGACCCGACACATCCAGCTGCGCATGACAACTCGGACACACTATCGTACCGGTCAACCCGGGCAGGAATGAAGCGCTGCTGCCGCAGGATGGACAGGACAGGGCTGAGATTTTGCCACGGTACTTTCCGGCACTCTGCTGCACCTGATCGTCTTCACGCAACAGCTGGCATTTCAGCTCATCGAGCGTGACGGCCTGACCGACATAAATTTTGGGTTGCTCAGAATCAGAATAATCGAGCGTCAGAAAACTGCGGCCACTGCGCAAATCAGCCGCCCGCACCTGATATCCCTGCCCCACCTTGAATGGCAGCTCACCCTGGCCGCCAATGCAGTCAGCTGTTCTGACATCGCTGGCAGTATAAGTGTGGCCACCGATAGAATAAGGATGGGCCGGCAACAGCGCTGAAAACGCCGGAAAATGCGAACCACCCGGCACTTCGGAAGTCAACATATATTGACCGGATGCGTCACCCAGCCAGGCCGGCTTGCCGCTGTCAAACATCACATACCATTCATTCCACATGCCGTCGGCATAGCGCAGCTGAATCCGGCCGATCACCGTGAAGGCATTGCCGCCGAACACGCCACTGGTGCCGATCTGGATCGGCGAATAATCTTCCAGCACACCTGACATCTTGCCGATATTTTTCACCGACTCGGCATCTTTGAGCACCGTGGTTTTGCAATACCCGCACACGGCCATGACAGACGCCGCTGACTTGAATTCAATTGGCGCACCGCACCCCGGGCATGGAATAGTCTGCATAGTCAGGAGGGTTGGTCTAGCCGATCAGTTTTTTGAGCAATTCCGCTTTGGCGGTATCGTAATCGGCAGCGGAAATCAAGCCTTTATCCAGCAAACCTTTGAGTTTTTCCAGACGGGCTTCAATGGGCTCTTCTGTCGGTGCTGCCGCTGCCGCCACAGGAGCAGCCATGCCCTGTGCCATGACCTGACCAAAGGCTACACCCGACGCCAACCCGGCACCCAGTCCGGCCAGGCCGCCTTCATTCTGCGCTGCCAGCGGTATGGAAGAAGCCACCTGATACTGAGTAAACCCGCCCATTCTTTCTTTGGACAGACCACCTTTCATGCCGGCAGAAATCCGCTCATCCAACGCAGCCTGCAAATCTTCCGGCAGGCTCACGCTTGTGACATTGAATTCATCCAGCCCCAGACCATATTTTTCAAATGCCGTGGCCAGATCACCCTTGACCTGCTGGGCCATCAAGGTCTGGTTGGCCGCCATATCCAAAAATGGCACATTGGCCGCACCGATCGAGGTAGCCATGGTCGCCAGAGTGATGCCACGCAGCTGCTCTTCGACTTCATCACGGGTGTACTGCTCACGGGTACCGCTGATTTCGGTAAAGAATTTTTTAGCGTCAGCGATCCGGTAGGAATACATGCCGAAGGCGCGAATGCGCACCATGTCAAAATCCTTGTCGCGTATCGTGACAGGTTGGGTAGTACCCCACTTGCGGCCAGTCTGGATCCGGGTACTGAAAAAATACACATCCGATTTAAACGGCGATTCAAACGCCTTGTCCCAGTTTTTCAGGTAAGTCAGAATCGGCAAGGTGCTGGTGTTCAGTTTGTGATTGCCGGGACCGAACACATCGGCCACCTGACCTTCATTGACAAACACTGCCACCTGCGACTCGCGTACGGTCAGTGTGCCGCCGTTCTGAATTTCAAAATCCTGCATGGGATAACGCCATGCCAATACCCCATCGACTTCTTCATTCCACTGCAGAATGTCGATGAACTGTTTCTTGATGAATGATCCAAAGCTCATGATAATGTCGTCCAGGTAAACGTGCGTTAAGAGATGCAGGCCGCGTTGATCGCGCCGATTGACAGGGAAATAGCGCCCATGAGGCCACCAAAAGCTGCATTGCCACTTTCGATGTGGCTTTTAGAAATATGTAACAGGCGTACCGTGACGGCATACGCCACCACCTGCACGACCATCGCACCGGCCGCCCAGGCTAAAAATTCCAGATAACTGGAAGTGTGCAACAGGCTCGAGGCAATCGTGAGAGAAAATCCGATCAGCGCACCGCTCAGAGACAGCATCGCGGCCAGATTGCCCTGGCGGATCAGTAGAATTTCATCAATCGTGGTGATGTAGGTATACACCATAAAAAACAGCGCGAGCAGCGCGCTGGCAGTCAACAAATGGATGGCGTAGCTGATAATTGCGGGCACGATAGTCTCACTGTGTGGATGAATCGATGTTTACCAAAGACAACTGATCAAGTATATTAAACCAAAAGATATTCCATGCCTAAAAAAATATTAATTCTTTCCGTCTTTGTCGTCGCCTCGTGTGGCCTGGCTTACGAGCTGATCGCCGGCGCGCTGGCCAGCTACCTGCTGGGCGATTCAATACTGCAGTTTTCCACCATCATTGGTTGTTACCTTTTTGCCATGGGCGTCGGTGCGCACTTTTCCAAATACATACAGGATCGCGATCTGCTGGCCCGGTTTGTCGATATTGAGATGGCGGTCGGTCTGATCGGCGGAATGACCGCGGCATTGTTGTTTTTAAGTTTTTCCTGGATGTCCGGGCCGTTTCGCACACTGCTTTATCTGCTGGTCTTTTTGATCGGCGCGTTAGTGGGCATGGAAGTTCCGCTGGTCATGCGCGTGCTCAATGCAAGGCAGACCGAATTCAGTGAACTGGTCAGCCGGGTGCTGACCTTTGATTACCTGGGTGCGCTGGCCGTGTCGCTGTTGTTCCCACTGGTTCTGGCACCACATCTGGGACTGGTGCGCAGCGGCTTTTTATTTGGCATGCTCAATATCGGCGTGGCACTGTGGACCATCCACACGTTTCGCAATGAACTCACGCAGGTTGGCACACGGCTGCTGCGCGCGGCCACCATTCTTTGCCTGTTGATCAGTGGCTTTGCGTTGTCGGAGCGCATGGTGTACTGGGGCGAACATGGTCTGTACGGTGATGAAATCATCTATTCCACCACAACCCCTTACCAGCGACTGGTCATCACACGCTGGAAAGATGATCTGCGCCTGTACATCAATGGCAACCTGCAGTTTTCTTCACGGGATGAATACCGCTATCACGAAGCACTGGTCCATCCGGCCTTGCAGACCCTGCCATGGGCGCGCTCGGTTTTAATATTGGGCGGTGGCGACGGACTGGCTTTGCGCGAAGTGCTGCGCTATACCCATATCAAACAGGTGACACTGGTTGATCTGGACCCGGCCATGACCGAGGCTTTTACCCAGCGTGAGGAACTGGTCAAACTCAATCGCAAATCCTTCAGCGATCCGCGCGTGCATGTGGTGAATGCCGATGCGGCAATCTGGCTGCAGAACAATCAGGATATGTTCGACGCCGTCATTATTGATTTTCCCGACCCGTCCAGCTTCGCACTCGGCAAGCTGTATTCGGTACCGTTTTACGGCATCGTCAAAAAACATGTCTCTGAACATGGCCTCATCGTCGTGCAGTCGACCTCACCGTTTTTTGCTCCGCATGCCTACTGGACCATTGATGCCACGCTGCGTGAAGTTGGCCTGCACACCTGGCCGTACCATTTGTATGTGCCGTCGTTTGGCGAGTGGGGCTTTGTGATTGCGACAGCGCAATCACACTATGACATTCCCCAAACCTATGACCTGCCGATGCGTTATCTGACCCAGGAAACCACGCGTGAAATGTTTTCCTTCCCGCCCGACATGCAGCGCCTGCCGATGGAGCCGAACCGGCTGGACACCCAGTCGCTGGTGCGCGAATTCGAGCAAGACTGGCGTCAGGTGATCCGCTGACCATGAACCGCCGTTCCTTTTTATTATGGTCGGCCGCGACCGGCGCAGCAAGTCTGGGCAGCGCTGCCGGCTTTTGGCGCTGGCAGGAAATCAGCACCACACTGGATTATCCGGGCCGGGCCGCAGGCCATTTTCTGCGCGACCATCGCGCCCTGCCGGCCCCTTCTGAAATCATCCAGACCGATGTCGTCATTCTCGGTTCCGGCATTGCCGGTTTAACCGCCGCCTGGAAACTGAACCGGGAAGGAATGCAGAATTTCAAAATCATCGACGGCCCGCAACCCTATGGCAACGCCGCCGGCGGACAGTTCGGCGATCTGGCTTACCCGACCGGCGCCCATTACCTGCCGGTGCCATCCACAGAATCGTTTCACGTGCGGGAAATTCTGTCCGACCTCGGCATCATCTTGCGCAACCCGCAGGAGGAACGTCCATATTATGACGAGCGCTATGTACTGCATGCGCCCGAAGAGCGGCTGCTGATGCAGGGCCGCTGGCAGGAAGGTTTGATACCGACCGATGGTATACCGGCGGCTGAAATCGAAGAACAGCATCGTTTCTTCAGTGAAGTAGAACGCATCCGGCAACTGCGTGACGCAGGCGGCAAACGCTTCTTTGCCATTCCGAGCGTGCATTCATCCACCGATCCTGAATGGCTGGCGCTGGATCAGGTTACCTTCAAGGAATGGCTGAATAAAAATAACTACCGTTCGCCGGCGCTGCACTGGTATCTGAACTACTGTTGCCGCGATGATTTTGGCGCGCGTTACGACCAGGTTTCGGCCTGGGCCGGCCTGCATTATTTTTGCAGCCGTACCGGCAAAGCGGAAAATGCCGAAAACGGCGCCTGGCTGACCTGGCCTGGCGGATTGCAACCGCTGGCCCAGGCAATGGATCAGGCAGCAGGCTCACGGCGCATCAGCGGCACGACATATAGATTGATCACCACCAAAGATGGGGTCGAAGCGCACTGTTTTCATCTGATCAACGGCGTGCCGAAAACGTTTATCGTGCGCGCCAGAAAAGCCATCTGCGCCATGCCTTTGCAGATTGCTGCACGGGTAGTTGAATCCATCCATGACTGGGGTTTTGATGCGGCCAGACATATGCCGCAGTATTCCCCCTGGCTGGTAGCCAATTTTTTAATGAAAGCCTTTCCGGCCGAATTGCCCGAAACCCAGCTGTCGTGGGACAACGTCATCTATGATGAACCCGGTCTGGGCTATGTGGTATCCACCCATCAGGATATCCGGGTGTCGCCTCCGCCAAAAACCGTATTCACGTCGTATGTGGCGCTGTCTGATCAGACTCCGCAGCAGGCACGCAAGTGGCTGGAGTCGGCATCGGCCGACGCATTGCTCCAACTTGCCAGTGCTGATTTGAAAACGGCATACGGCTGGAAATTCGCCACCTGCGTTGAGCGGGTTGATATCACGTTACGCGGACATGCCATGGCTATTCCCAGACCGCAATTCCGCGCCAATGCTGGACTCAAGGCACTACGTGAATTGGATGGCCCGGTCCTGTTCGCGCATTCGGACCTGTCGGGATTTTCGGTTTTTGAAGAAGCGGCCTGGTGGGGTTATCGGGCCGCCCGGTTGGCGATGAAATAAAACCAGTTGCCATGCTGACCAGACCGGTTTTGTCTGGCCCATATGAAAAAAGACTGTCCGAAGACAGTCTTTTGTATTGGTCGGAGTACAAGGATTCGAACCTTGGACCCCCTGGTCCCAAACCAGGTGCGCTACCGGGCTGCGCTACACTCCGAAGACAGCAATTATAGGGAGAATGATGTACCTGGTCAACCCTTATCGACGATTATTTATAACATTCCCCTAAATTCTTGTATTTCTGTGGTCTCTTAAGCAGCCCGACTGTAATCCAGGCGTGCACTCCTGAATCGTGTTTTATGACGCGCGGTGCGCCAAAGTATGCAAAAAAATTACGCTTATTAAAAAATCAGTTCCTTAAAAATCAAATAAGAACATCAGTAAAACCCTGAATAGGGTCTTTTCGTAATTCGGACGAGAATCGCCCTTCTTTGTCAACGCAGAATCTTTCTGCCCATTCCCATGACACCAACATCCTGTTCCACAACCTCCACCACAGTACTGAAATTGAACGCTGCGCAAACGGAAAATCTGACTTCGCAACCGGTGCGTTTTTCAGATCAAGGTCTTTGCAAAAACAAAGATGTGATGGCTGCCGTGGCCGATGCGCTGGCAGACAAAAGCTGTTCCGATGCGCTCACCATAGTGATCTTGAAAAACGCCTGGCAGCACAACTATCAGCCCGAACTGAATGCGTTGATTACCAATATCGAAACCCGGCATGGTGCCGGCACGGTGCGCTTCAATGCCAATGTCCGGCGCATGCTGGCTGACGAACAAATCAATCTGGTTCAAAACAACAATGGTACGGTGCAACTGGAAAAGCGCATCGCGGTTAAATCGAATCCCAGGCGGGCCGAATTGATCGATTCAACTCTGGAAACAATATTGCCGACAACACTGTGCAAACTCATCAGTTCCTATGATGATGAAATTGAGATCGGCGAGAAAAACCGCAAAGAAATCATCGCCATCATGGAAACCGGCGATTCAGCAGCAAAAAGTGCAGTCATTGCTGCGGCATCGCATCAGCATCAAATTCGCTACCTGAATGAACTGTTCAAACATACACGGCTGAATCTGAGCGGTATCGATTTATCCAATCTGGATTTAACCGGCATCGATCTGACTCATGCCGAGGTAAGTTTTGCCAACCTGCAGAACTGTTGCCTGGTCGATGCCAGGCTTTCTGATACCCGGTTGACTGGTTCGAACCTGAATCAGGCCAATCTGACCCGTGCCAATCTGAGCAATGCCTTTCTGAACAACACCAGATTAATTGCCGCCAATTTATTCGGTACCAACTTGCGCGGCGCTACCCTGACCCATGCCTTCCTGCTCTGTGCCAACCTGGAACAGGCCGCGCTGGGCAACAGCATGGATTTAAATCTGACCGCACTCAATTTCTCCAACTTTGCAGCAAGTGTGTATGGCAAAACAAGGTTGCCGCATCAAACACTGATCCAGCTTAAAAAATTACAGGCACCCATCGATGTAATGGTGGTACCCACTCTGCCAGAAATGGCTTCCGATTCCGACGATTCGTCCTCCGGACCGACTACGCTGGTCATTACCGGCAAGGAAAAAAGATTGCTCATGGCCAGCGGATTGGTCATGAAGGACTACGGCAATGGCACCATTCAGTTGAGCCGTGGCCTGACTGTACGACACGATGCGCTGCGCAGTGCCGCCATCGAGTCCACACTGTTGAAAATATTTCCCAAAGAACTCACCGACCTCATCAGTTCCTACGACGACGACATCGAGATCAGCCAGCAAAACGAAACCGCCATTCTGGACATCCTGAAATCGACTGACCAAAGCGCCAAGGGTCTCCTGATTGGCTCAGCCTGTCGGCAGTTCAAACTCCTCTATCTCAACCAGATTTTCAGCACGCTGCGGCAGCAGGGTTTCAAACTGAATTTGTCCCGTGTTGATTTAAGCAATCTCGACCTGACTGGCATGAACCTGAACAATATCGATTTAAGCTATGCGGCCATGCACGGCTGCAATCTGTACCAGGTGACACTGCATCAGGCCAATCTGATCAAGACCAATTTCAATGGTGCATCGCTTATCAAAGCGGACTTTACCAATGCCACCATGAGTGGCGCGCATTTGATACAGGCCAATCTGACCGGTGCCATCCTCAATCAAGTGAACCTGGTGGGAGCCGTACTGAAATTCGCCAACCTGCTCGGTGCCGAACTGCAGGGGGGCACAAACCTGACCAACGCCTATCTGGATTATGCGTCGCTGGAACTGACCAACCTGACTGGCGCTGTGATGATTAATGCGTCGCTTACCCATGCCAATATGTTTGGCACCAAATTGGGCAGGGCAAATCTGACCAATGCCAAATTGATGTACGCCAGAGTGGCGAATGCCACAATGAGCAGTGTCAATTTGAGTCATGCAAATTTCAGCGAGGCAACCATAGACGACACCATCCTGATCGATGAACCGAAGCTGGCTGGCACAATATGGACCGGTGTGCGCGCCACCAAAATCGTTACCGATCCGGCTACCAAACGGTTGCTGCCACTTTCGATTCGTCTGCAGTGCCTCGATTAATCACAAGTCCAATTTCCCCGTATCTGAAACAGAAATCCCATGACACCGACGCTCTTGACCAGACCCACCAGCATTGCACCGGCACAGGCTGACAACACACCAGAATTGGAAACTCAACCCCTGAAGTTCACAACGGAACGGCAATGCACCAACACGCTCGTCATGGCAGCCGTCATTGATGCGCTGGCAGAACAAAGTCGGACAGACCAAACCATCGCGACCATTTTGAAAAATGCCTGGCTGAACAATTATCAGACCGAACTGAATCAGCTGATTGAAAATATCGACAAACTGCATGGCAGCGGCACAGTCGTGATTAACCGAAACGTCGTGCGCATACTCGGCGAGGCCGGCATTACACTGACCACAAACAATAATGGCACTGTGCACTTGGCCAGGACCGTCGCCGCCGTGGCGGATCCAGATCGTCACACAACGATTCATCAGTCTTTAACAACAATACTACCCAAAGGGCTCAGCGACTTGATCGGCACCTATGATGATGAAATCGAGATCAGCGAGAAAAATGAAACCGAGATTCTGGCCATATTGAAATCCGGCCACCTGCAGGCAAAAGTGAATGTCATTGCCGCAGCAAGTCGTCAGGACCAAATTTCCTGTCTCAATCAAATTTTTCAAACATTCAAGAGCCAGCACGGCCAACTGAATTTGTCCCGTGCCGACCTGAGTTTTCTGGACTTGCGGGGAATCAATCTGGAATCTGCCAATTTAAGCCATGCAATCCTGGCTGGCAGTGATCTGAGCGGCGCCAATTTGACACAGGCATGTCTGCGCTGCAGTAACTTGAGTGACGCAAACCTGACTGATGCCATATTGGTCAATGCCAACCTGTCCAAAGCCAACCTGTTTCAGGCCAGACTGGTGGGTGCCCAACTGAAATTTGCCGATCTGTCTGGCAGCAAATTGAATGGCATTGATTGCACCGCTGCCGTTCTTGACTTTGTCAATCTTAAACGTGCCGAACTGTATCGCGCCGTGCTGGTCAATGCCTCCCTCATTCATGCGAACATGGATGGAGCCTCACTGATCCGCGCCAATCTGAGCAACGCAAAATTATTGTACGCAAAATTGATTCATGCCAATTTGTCGGATGTGAATTTAACCGGCGCCGATCTGAGTGATGCAAGTTTTGAACATGTCACGTTGCGTGGCAATCCCAATCTCAGCGCGACAATTTGGGACGGTGTGCGTGCAAGGAAAATTGACACTGACTGGCAAGGACAAAGGCAGCTTCCAAACCGATTCTGGCGTCAATGCGTTTAATTTGACAATAGAAGTAATGGAAATGACGGGGGCGCCTGGCCAGATAAATTCAAAATTGATCGGAACTAATTTAGCTCAGGCTGGTCTATTCAATGTAACGATCAACGGCGTTTGCCTGCTCTTTGCGGGCGAGCGACACCACCGCTGCGACTTTGAACTTAAAAATCATGACTCCGACAACCATAATCCACCACGCCACCGTCACAGGCACAGCACCTGACAACCCAAGCCAACTGGCGACGCGGCCCCTTAGATTCACGCTGGAAGGACAGTGCCGAAACAAGGAGGTCTTGACAGCCGTCATCGATGCACTGTGTGACAAGAACCGTTCTGATCGTTGCCTTGCCACCATTTATAAATACGCCTGCCTCCACGAGTACCAGACGGAGCTGAACCTGATAATTAAAGATATCGAAACGCAGCATGGTGCCGGCACAGTCGTCATCAATGACAATGTAAAACGCATGCTCGCCGACGATGGCATCAATCTGCTTAAAAACCACGATGGCACGGTCCAGCTGAACAAAAAAATCGTGGCTGATCTGAATCTGAACCGACACAGTGTGATCGATTCAACACTCGATGGACTATTGCCCAAAACGTTGCGCACCCTCATTGGTACCTATGATGATGACATGGAGATCAGTTGCAGGAACAAAGATGAAATCCTGATGATCTTGAAATCCAATGACCGTTCCGCAAAAGAATTGCTCATCGGCGCGACCAGCCACCAAAACAAAATTGCTTATCTCAATGAAATATTCGGTGTATTCAAATCAAAATACGGCGCGGTGGATTTGTCCCGTATCGATTTAAGTAACCTGAATTTATCACGCATCAATCTGACCTTTGCGAACTTGAGGTTTGCCAACCTGCAAAACAGCAACCTGTCCGATTCCGTGCTGGACTTTGCCATATTGATTGGTGCCAGGCTGAACAACACCAATCTGAGCGGGGCACATTGCATCGGAACAAATCTGACCAATGCAAGATTGATCGGCGCTGACTTATCCATGGCACGCCTGTGCAGCGCAGTATTGACCGATGCCTGCCTGCTGTGTGCCAATCTGCAGGAGGCAGTAGTTGGAGACAGTTTCTCTTCTGACGATGCCATTTATAATTTCTGCCACATTACCGCTGCACAATCATCCGAATCCAAATCTGAGCTCAGCCTGTCAAAAATCCAATCCCCGGTCAATGCCGTCATTGTGCCCACCTCGCTGGAAACGATATCTGTTGCCGGTTCCGGCACAACAGGCAACACAAGCGCATGGCGTGTTGTCATCGATGACAATGAAAAAAGCATCCTGTCAGCCAACGGCATCGTAATTAGAAATAACGCTGACGGCTCGGTGCAGTTGAGTCAGGACTGGATTACGCGCAGTGATCCAATCCGCTATCAAGTGATCGACTCCACCTTGAACATGTTGCCCAAAGCATTGACTGAACTCATCCGTGCCTATCATGATGACATCGAGGTCAGCGCAAAAAACGAAACCGCGATTCTGGATATCTTCAAATCCACGGATCAGGTAGCCAAAGGCCAAATTATTGCCGCAGCCAGCAGTCAGTTGCACATCCCCTACCTGAACCAACTTGTTCAAAAGCTGGCCGATCAGGGCACCCGGCTGAATTTATCCCATGTCGACATGAGCAATCTGCAGCTGGCCGACATCGATCTGAGTTCTGCCAATCTGAGCCATGCGATCATGCACGGCTGCGACTTGGCGCGCGCTTCTGATTCGTACCAATCTGACACACGCCAATCTCAATGGCGCCAACCTGGAAGCCGCAGATTTTTACTGCGCAAATCTGACCGATACCCGTCTGCTTGGCGCCAATTTGACAAGAGCCCGTTTAAGAGATGCGACGTTGGTAGGCGCCATGTTGAAGTTTGCAAATCTGACCAATGCTATTTTAGGCCGGGCAGATTTAACCAATGCCTGGCTGGATCACGCAAACCTGCAGCATAGCAATCTGGATCAGGCCGTCATGGTCAATGTTTCATTAACGCACGCCAACATGACGTACGCCTCGCTGGTTCGTGCCAATCTGACCAATGCCAAACTGGGGACAGCAAGACTGATTCGAACCAATTTATCAGGCGCGAACCCGACCAGCGCGGACCTGACTGACGCAAGTTTTGAAGAGGTCGATTTGCGCGGCGAGACAAACCTCACTGGAACAGTCTGGGACGGTGTGCATGCAAAAAGAATTTATACCGATCGTCAAACCAGAAATGCGCTCCCAGTCCGCTTGTGGTGGAAATGCATTTAATTTAACCAAATAATTTTCGTTCCGGAAAAAAATCTATGACGCCGACAACATTAACCAGACCAACTACCTTTAAATCCGCATTGCCCCACAGCCCAACCGAATTGGCAGCCGAGCCACTGAGATTCACCACACAGGGTCAATGCAAAGGCAAGCAAGCCCTGGCAGCCGTCACTGAGGCGCTGGCAGACAAAATCCGCCCGGATCACTGCATTGCCGCCATTTTTAAAAATGCCTGGCTGCATCAATACCAGCACGAGCTAAATCAGATCATTACCAGCATAGAAACCCGACATGGCACCGGTATGGTTCTCGTCAATGAAAATGTGCTGCGCATACTGTCAGAAGAGGGAATCAATCTGCTGCAGAACAGCGATGGCACGGTTCAGCTTGAAAAAATAATTGCTGTTGAATCGGATCCTACCAGACATGCTGTAATCAGTTCATCGCTGGAAAACATATTCCCAACCGAGCTGTCCAAACTGATCGCTTCATTTGATGATGAAATCGAAATTTGTGAAAAAAGCCGTGCCGAAATCATCGCAATTTTAGAGTCTGATGATCCCACCGCCAAGAGCCTGCTGATTGCTGCAGCCAGTCACCAACGTCAAATTCAATTTCTGAATAAAATATTTCAGGCCCAATTAATCAAAGAAAAGCCGCTCAATTTATTCCGTGTCGATTTAAGCAATCTGGATTTAACGGGCATTGATCTGACTCACGCCAATTTGAGTTTTGCAAATCTGCAAAACTGCTGCCTGCGCAAGGCACGACTGGTCAATGTATGGTTAATGTACGCAAATTTAAATAATGCCGATCTGAGCAATTCAATTTTAATCGCGACCCGGCTCGACAATGCCAGATTGATCGGAGCAAATTTGGTTCGGGCACATTTGAACGAGGTAAATCTGGACTATGCCTGCCTGCTATGCGCCAATTTGAACGGTGCCCAGTTTGGAAATCCTTACACTTTGACAAGCGCAATCTTTAACTTCTCCACGTTTGAAAACTTTCAATCTTTGGTTTGCGGCTATGATCAACTGTTTCCCAGAGCGCAGGAGCCGCTTAAGGCAAAGATTTTGCCGCGCCTGCCTGATCCATACGGCACCTTGACTGACGACTCCATCCCGGAATCATTTTCCGGCCCGATCGATTTATCAAAACGACCGATAACAGTGGTTATTGATGAAAATGAAAAATTAATTCTTTTGAAACAGGGCGTCGTCATAACGGAAAACCGGGATGGGACGGCTCAGTTGAGTTTGGGCCTGTCCATGAGAGCGGATCCCGGTCGAAAGCTGGCTATTTACTCTGCGCTTACAACCACCCTGCCCAAAGTACTGACTGGCCTCATCAACGCCTATGATGAAGAAATGGAGATCAGTGAAAAAAATGAAAGCGCAATCATCCGCATCCTGAAATCCGGTGATCAGGCAGCGAAGGGGCTGATTATTGCCGCTGCCAGCCAGCAGTCTCAGATTGCTTACCTGAATATACTGTTTCCGAAACTCAGGCAACAGGGTGTCAAACTGGATTTTTCCCGTGTCGATCTGAGCAATCTCAATTTGACGGGCATCAATCTGGATTACGTCAATTTAGGCCATGCAGTCATGCACGGCTGCAACCTGTATCAGGCTACGCTGCGCAATGCCAATCTTTCCTGTGTCAATTTGAATGGCGCAAGACTTGAACAGACGGAGTTCACCAACGCAAACATGAGCGGTGCCAGACTGTTTCAGGCCAATTTGAAGCAAGCCGTGTTAATTAGCGTGAACCTGATGGATGCGGTACTGAAGTTCGCAGATCTGGACAGTGCCGACCTGCAGGGCGGCACGGACCTGACCAGCGCCTATCTTGACCACGCCAATCTGACCAATGCCAATCTGGCTCAGGCTGTCATGGTCAATGTTTCCCTGACCCATGCAACCATGTCTGGCGTGGATCTGTATGAAGCCAATCTGACCAATGCAAAATTGACGCACGCCAATTTACGCTGGGCCAGTTTGGTGGCGGTCAATATAACCAATGCCGATCTGAGCCACGCCAATCTTGAACGTGTCACCCTGGTGGGTGAACCGGTACTGAAGGGATCGGTGTGGAAGGACGTGCGTGCCAGAATAATCTTTTCTGATGCACCGACACGAAAGATGCTGCCGTTTCTGATTCGGATCCGTTGCCATTAACGCAGTGTCAGAGCCCATTGCCAACCGGGCTGGGCTTTCGATCATACTCGCCGCAATGACGCACCCCAACTTTTTACTGTCCTGACTGTTCCCGACGAGGCACCAAATAAATGTTACTAAGAGCCCTTTCCACAAAAATGACAAGCTCAGCCACGTTACCCGGCAGGAAAACCGACCGGGCAACACTGCCGCTGCGGTTCACAATTTTTCGCGAATGTCTGAACGAAGATGTCATGGTGGCCATCATCGACGCGCTGGCAGACAAAAGTTGTTCCGATCAATGCCTTGCTGCCATTTTCAAAAACGCCTGCTTGTACCAGTATCAGATTGAGTTAAATCAAATCATTAAAAATATCGAAAAACTACACGGCGCCGGCACCGTTACCGTCAACGAGAATGTCATCGACATGCTTGCGCCTGACCAAATTAAGTTGGTCCAGAACAGTGATGGCACCGTTGAGCTTGAGAAAACCAATCCGGTACATCAGGATCCAAAGCGGCACGAAATGATCGATTCAACACTTGGACACCTGTTGCCAGCAGCGTTGTGTAAATTGATCGGCGGCTATGATGACGAATTCGAGATTTGTGAAAAAAATAAAGTTGATATAAAAAATTACCTGCTATACGGCAAACCGGCCGAAAAAAGATTAATACTGATCGCCGCAGTTCATCAGAAGCGCATGCCGGTTCTCAATGAGATGCTCAGAGAACTGAACAAAATTCGAAAATTCTGCGTCGATTTCAGTTATATGGACCTGCGCAATCTGGATTTAACCGGCATTGATCTGTCGAGTTCCAATTTGACGGGTGCTGACCTGCAGGACACCTGCCTTGTCAATGCCGTGCTGGTCGGCGCCAGTTTACGTTGTGCCAAATTAAATAATGCCAATCTGGGCCAGGCCATTTTATCTTTTGCAGACCTGAGCCGGGCCCGATTGATAGCAGCCAATTTATCCGGCGCCACTTTACTCAATACCAACGGGCAATCCGCCTGCCTGTTCTGTGCCAACCTGCAAGGAGTAAGCAGCCATATTCTGCGCAATTTTGGAGGCGCTGCTTTTAATTATTCCAACTTCAAAATATCAAGTGACGAAATTTATAATCCGGAGCAGTTCAACCGGGTAGATGCACCGGTCCATGTGCAGATTGTGAGCGCCATGACAAGTCGTACCAAGTCGTTCTTTTTAATCGATCAGCCACGGGCGATGCACGTAGTCGTCATTGACGAAATGGAAAAAAATATACTGCTGGCCAAAGGAATACTGTTCCATGATGTTGGCAATGGCATTGTGCAGTTGCGCCGTCCGGTGGCACTCTTTCAAGATCCGCTACGGAATCTGGTGATCGATTCGACCCTGAGAATACTGCCCAAGGTATTGACTGACATCATCAGCGCTTATGAGAATGAAATCGAGATCTCCGAAATCAATGAGAGCGCAATTCTCGATATTCTGAAAACCGGTGATCCAGCGGCAAAAGGTCAAATAATCAGTGCTGCCAGCGGTCAAAAGAAAATCCTCTTTCTGAACGAACTCTTTAAAAAATTACGGGTCCAGGGAATCACCCTGAATTTGTCACATATTGACGTCAGCAATCTGGACCTGCGCGACATCAATCTGACCAACGCCAATTTGAGCCATGCCGTCATGCATGGCTGCGACCTGTCGCGGGCAGTTCTGCGACAGGCCAATCTGAACTGTGCCAATCTCAATGGGGCAATCTTGATACGTGCCAGATTCGATCATGCAAGTATGAACGATGCCAGACTGCTCGGTGCCGATCTATCATCCGCCATATTATTTAAAGCGACATTGGTGCGCGCCATTTTGAAGTTTGCAAATCTGAACAATGCGAAGTTGCGCGGAGGCGCAGATTTATCGGGTGCCTACCTTGACTATGCCAATCTGCAGGATGCCAGTCTGCACCGGGCCAAGATGATGAAGGTCTCGTTGACGCACGCGAACCTGCAAGGCGTGGATTTGGGTCTCGCCAATCTGACCAATGCCAAACTGATGCATGCAAGGATAATTGGGGCTAATTTGTCGGGTGGCATTTTAACCGAGGCCGACCTGACTAGCGCAATTTTTGAACAGGTACGCCTGAAAGGTTGGGTAATACTGGCTGGCATGAATTGGAAAAACGTCCGCGCAAAAAAAATCGATGCGGATCCAGCAGTACGGATTCAGCTGCCCTTCCTGCTGCGCCTCAAATGCATTTAACTGACAACCATGACACCGATAACCACCACCCGGCCTTGCCCCGATTCCTTTACGGTCACTGCGGACTACACCAATTTGGCAAGCCAGCCACTGCCATTCACTGCAGACGGTCAATGCAAAAACCGCAGAGTCATGGCGGCCATTACTGACGCGCTTTCAGACCAACGCTGCTCTGATCGCTGCATGGCCGCCATTTTTAAAAATGCTTACCTGCACCATTATCAGGCTGAATTGAATCAGATCATTAGAGCTATCGAAGCGCAGCATGGCACCGGCACGGTTCTCATCAGCGACAACGTCAAGAACCTCCTTGCTGAAGATCAAATAAATTTGACGTGTTGCAGCGACGGCACGGTGCAGCTTGAAGCAATAACGCCTGTTCATACCGATCTGGACCGGCAGCGCCTGATCAACGTGAGTCTTGGAGGCATATTGCCCGACGAGCTGTGCAGGCTGATTGGCCACTATGATGCAGATATCAGGATCAGTGCAGATAATAAAAAGGAAATAGTCCAAATCTTAAAATACGGTGACCCGGCGCAAAAACAAGCGCTCATTGCCGCAGCAAGCCATCAACACGCCATCCCCTGTTTCAATACGATCTTCAAGGAACTCTGCGCACGGGAAATATATCCCATCAACCTGACCCACATTGATTTAAGCGATCTGGATTTAACCGGCATTGATCTGTCCAATGCCAATTTGAGTTTTGCAAATCTACGCAACACCTGCCTGTTCGGAGCATTGTTACGCGACGTACGACTGGTTGAAGCCTGTTTAAATAATGCCAATCTTGCTCAGGCCGATTTATCCTCTTCCAGTCTGGAGCGCGCCAGATTAATTGGCGCCAATTTATCCGGTGCGATCCTGCGCAATGCCAGTGGGCCGCTTGCCTGTCTGCTGTGCGCCCAATTGCAGGGAGTCGTTGCACTGGATCTCATTAATTTTCATGAGGGCACCTTTAATTTTTGTGATTTCTCTTTCACCAATGATAAATTTCAAATTGATCAATTCTTTCCAAAAGCGGATGCACCCCTGAATGTGGTCGTGCTGCCCGACTGGCGCGATCCCGATCCCACCTTTCTGGCTCTGCCAACCGGCAAGCACATCGTCATTGATAACAGTGAAAGCCAGCTGCTGTTAGCCAAAGGAATTGAATTCCATGCCAACAGCGACAGCACCGTTCAGTTACGCCGCGCACTGACGCTGTTCCATAATCCGCGACGCGATCTGGCTGTCGATTCAACCCTGAAAAGCAAACTTCCCAAAGTATTGACCGAACTCATCAGTGCTTACGAGGAGGAAATCGAGTTCAGTGAAAGGAATGAAACCGCTATCCTTGATATTCTCAAATCAAATGAACCTGTAGCAAAAGCGCAAATTATTGCCGCTGCCAGCATTCAAATGCAGATACCCTGCCTGAACCGGTTCATTCAAAAGCTGTGGAATCAGCGCATCAGGGTCGATTTATCGTATGTCGATCTCAGTCACCTGAACCTGTCTGGTATCAATCTGAATTATGCCAATTTAAGCCATGCAGTCATGCGTGGCTGTGATTTGTCCGGGGCCAGTCTGGAACGCTCCATCCTGACTCATGCCAATTTAAATGACGCATTCTTGAAGTATGCAAAGCTTCACAATGCAACTATGACGAATATCCAATTGACCGGGGCCAATTTATCGGGAGCCATCCTGTATAACGTGAACCTGGTGCGTGCCAATCTGAAGTATGCGAATCTGGAGTCTGCAGAACTGCGCGGTGATGTTGGTTTGCGCAGTGCCATTTTTGATTATGCCAACCTGAATAAAACGGACCTGACGCGCGCCGTGATGGTCAATGCTTCATTGATCCATGTATCCATGCATTTCACTAACCTGTGTGAAGCCAATCTGACTAACGCAAAATTAATGCACGCCGATATCTCGCATGCCAATTTAATGGGCGTGAATTTAAGCTCAGCCGACCTGAGCGCGGCAACGCTTGCCTATGTCAATTTGCGCTCGAACCCGATGCTGACCGGATCAATCTGGAACGAAGTCACAGCCACGAAGATCTCTGCTGATTTTATTACACGCAGTCGACTGCCGTTCCGGATCGCGATTCGCTGTGTGTAGTTCTGCGCCAATAAGCCAATTTCAGAAGAAAGAAGCGCATGACTCCAATGACTTCATCCATCCTGTGAACAACAACCCGATGAATCCAGCGATCGGGGTGCGTGCCTATGGCGAAGACGCCGATACGGTGATCAGGTACGGCATGGAAGCCGGACTTTGTGCCATTGCCGGCATACAGATCTGACCAAATCAGGGTCGTCAGGAACTAAATCCTCTCAGGCTGGTCTATTCAATACAACGCTCAATGCAGAATCCGACGCCGCTGCGTTTAAATTAACCAACTGTTCCATTTTTAAATAGGGCCACTCCAATGACACCGATACCCTTAACCAATCCTTCCACCATTGCACCCGCGGCGAGCGAATTCCCGGTAGAGCTGGCCATGCAGCCACTCCTGTTTGCGGACCAACGCCAGTGCAAAAACAAGGCCGCCATCTTCGATGCGCTGGCAGACAAAAGCCGCGATGATCAATGCATCGCTGCGATTTTTAGAAATGCCTGTCGGCACCACTATCTGGCTGAGCTGAATCAGATAATCAAAGATATCGAAACGCGGCATGGCGCCGGCACGGTCATCATCAATGACAATGTAAAGCGCATCCTTTCCAAGGATCAAATTGACCTGATACAGGAAAGCGATGGTACCGTTCAGTTAAAAAACAGTGTTGCTCACAGCACCGATCTGGAACTGCCCAAGTCGATTGATTTAACTGGTGTAGAGAAATCAACTGAACAGCCCGGCAGCCTCATGGGCTCAGATGACCGGCAAATAACGATAAACGAAAAAAACATAAATCTCCTCATCACCATTCTGACATCCGCTGATCCGTTGAAGAAAGCGCAGGTCATCGCCGCTGCCAGCCGTCAAAATCAAATTGACTATCTCAACAGTATCTTCGAGAATCTCGGCGCCGAAAATAATTCAATCGATTTTTCCCACGTTGACTTAAGCAATCTGAATTTGACCGGCATTGACTTGACTTTTATCAATTTGAGCCATGCAAACCTCCGCAACAGCTGTCTTGTCGATGCACAGCTGGCCTATACAAATTTAACCCACGCCAATTTGAATAACGCCAATCTGCGCCAGGCAAATCTAACCAAAGCCAATCTGACCAACGCAAGACTGATCGGTGCCAATTTAACCAAAGCAATTTTAAATTCCGCAAAAATAACCAACGCCTGCCTGCTGTGCGCCGAATTGCAGGATACGGATCTGACAATGGTCTCGACTTTGGCTCTGACCATATTTAACTTCTCTACGCTGAACAGGGCAATCACCCGTTTTTGCTATTCTGATTTTATTACTGAACATGTCCATGCATCAGTCAATGCAATCATTTTGAGGACGCTTTCTGACCCGATTCCCTCTGCAACAGGCCGTGTGTCACGTATGTCATCGAAACTGAAAACGGTGGTGATTGATGAAAATGAAAAAAGATTGATTTTGAGCACAGGAGTAAAGCTTACCGACAATCGGGATGGAACAGTGCAGTTACGCCCGGGTCTGGTTATTTATCGTGATCAATATCGATATCAAAACGTCGATTCAACTCTCAGCAGAATATTACCTAAAGTATTGACTGACATGATCAGCGCCTATGACGAAGAACTCGAAATCTGCCTGGCTAATAGATCCGCAATCGCCGACATTCTGAGCGCCACTGACCAGACAGCCAAAGGTCTGATCATTACCGCGGCAAGCAACCAATCCAAGATCAAATGCCTCAATGAGATCTTTGATACAGTCAGGGCGCGCCGGATCAAATTGGATTTGTCTCAGGTCGATTTGAGCAATCTGGATTTATCAGAAATCAATCTGAATTCCGCAAATTTGACAAACGCAGTCATGCATGGATGCAAACTGGTCAAGGCCAATTTGCGGCATGCCATACTGGTCAACGCCAATTTGAACGACGCGTGTCTGGTCAGAGCAGAATTTCACCATGCAAATATGTCACACGTGAGACTGATAAAGGCCGATTTATCCAGTGCCAATTTATTTGAAGTGGTATTGACAGGAGCCATCGTCAAGTTTGCCAACCTAGAAAATACTGCCATGAACGAAACTAATTTAACGAACGCTTACCTTGACCATGCAATGCTGAAAGGCACCCGGCTCGATAATGCATGCCTGGTAAATGTCTCTATGACGCATGCAAGCATGTCTATGGTTGATCTCCGATATTCCAATCTGACGAATGCCAAAATGATGCATTCCAAATTAATTGACAGCAACTTGCTCAGATCGAATTTAACCTCGGTGGACCTGAGTGGAGCACAATTTAAAAGGGTGAAACTGCATTTGTCGATGCTGACCGGCTCGATATGGACCGGCGTCGAGGCTGGGAAAATTGAAATTGATTACGAGACCAGCAAGTCACTTCCGTCCGAAATTCAACGCCATTGCGTTTTATCAAAAGAACCACCGCTTTGAGCCCGGCGCCACAAAACGGTGTGCGCTTGCCAGCGCAAATTCCTTATATCATTGCATCACCTCGGACTATGCTCACGAGAGAACGTTAACGCTGCAGACTCTCCCAGACTTTCTGCAACCGCTTCACTGAAACCGGCATCGGCGTTTTCAGTTCCTGAGCGAATAACGACACGCGCAACTCTTCCAGCATCCAGCGATATTCCTGCAGCTTGCTGTCGCTGCTTTTGGCCTGCGAACTGGTGCGCTGCCATTCGGCGGCAGCCAGATTCCATTCCTGCATCAGCTTGCCATCCCGGCCTGGATCAGCATGCATTTTATCCAGCCGCACTGCCAGTGCCTTTAAATAGCGTGGAAAATGCACCAGCTGCGTGTACGGTGTGTCAACAATAAATTTTTTATTGATCAGGCACTGCAACTGGTTTTGCATGTCGGCGGTGGATGGCGATTTGTTACCCTGCAGTTTTTTTGGCAGGCCGGCGTATTCAGCCAGTATCGTGCCGATCAGCCGCGCAATTTCATTGACCAGCAAATTCAATCGGGTGCGTCCCTGCTCTTTTCTCAGATTGAATTCGTCGGCATTGACTGGCAGTGGATTTTGCAAAAAGGTACGTTGAAATGCCAGTTCAATGATCTGACTCTTCAATTCTTCTTGCGAGCCCAGGCTCATGAACTGCATACCCATTTGCTGCAGATTCGTGATATTTTTTTCCAAAAACTTGAACTGCTCTTTGAGCTGCAGGGCAAATAAACGCATCAAACCACCACGATGCGCTTTGGCGGCGACTTCCGGGTCATCAAACACCTGCAACTGGCAAAAACTGGCTTTATCAACCAGTGCCGGATAACCGATCAGCGTCTGCTTGCCCTGCGCAATTTCCAGCAGTTCGGGCAATTCGCCAAAAGTCCAGGTCGTGAGGTTGTCGCTCTGGATGGCCCCACCAGGTGCGCCGGCAGTTTTTTCCGCTGCAGCTGACGCTGGCCGGACCGCTTCCTGATCGGCATGCTTGCCTTGTACCAGTTTCTGAAAACTCTCACGCGCACTGCCGCCGAGTTCCACCCGCAGCGTGGCCAGGTTGCGCCCCATATCCAGCTGGCGGTTATGCTCATCGACCACTTTGAAATTCATCACCAGATGCGCCGGGATGGTTTCAAATTTAAAATCGCTCGGTTTGGTCAACAGCCCGGTCTGATCGCGAATGTCAGCAATCAGCGTTTCCAGAAAATTGCCCTCGCCAAAGGCAACGCGGCTGCAGAAGCCGGCCGCATAGTCTGGAATCGGCACGCAGTGACGGCGAATTTTCTGCGGCAGCGATTTCAGCAGCAGCTGTACTTTTTCTTTCAGCATGCCCGGCACCAGCCAGTCGCAGCGGTCTTGGGCGATCTGGTTCAGCGCAAACAGCGGAACGGTCATGGTCACGCCGTCACGCATGCTGCCCGGTTCGAAGTGATAGGTGAGTTGCAGCTCGGTGCCGGCCATGGCCATTTTTTTGGGGAAGACATCGGTGGTGACACCGGCTGCTTCATGACGCATTAAATCGTCGCGCTGCAGGTACAGCAGTTTCGGATTTTTCTGAGTCGCTTCCTTGTGCCACTTTTCGAACGTGATGCCATTGAAAATGCCGGCCGGGATCAGCTTGTCGTAGAACGCAATGATCAGGCTGTCGTCCACCAGCACATCGACCCGGCGGGATTTGTGCTCCAGATTTTCGATTTCGCGCAGCAATTGCTGATTGTGCGCAAAAAACGGGGCACGGGTTTCAAAATCACCGGCTACCAGTGCGTCGCGGATAAAAATTTCACGCGCTTCGTCCGGATGGGTCAAGCCAAACTGAATCCGGCGCTGGCTGTACACCACCAGTCCATACAGCGTGGCGCGTTCAAAGGCCGAAACCTGATTGGCGCGTTTTTCCCAGCGTGGTTCGCTGACTGATTTTTTGAGCAGATGCGCGCCGATTTTTTCCAGCCACTCAGGTTGGATCTGTGCGATGCAACGTGCGTACAGCCGGCTGGTATCGACCAGCTCAGCGGCCATGATCCAGCGTCCGGCTTTTTTCAGCTGGGTTGAACCAGGCCAGATATTGAATTTGATGGCGCGCGCGCCCAGGTACTGAGTGCTCTCCTCGCCCTTGAAACCAATGTTGCCCAGCAGGCCGGTCAGCAGTGCGGTATGCAGCTGTTCATAGGTGGCGGGCGTTTCGTTCAGACGCCAGCCCTGCTCTTTGACGATGGTCAGTAGCTGGGAATGGACTTCGCGCCATTCACGCAGCCGCAACTGCGACAAAAAATTTTCACGGCAGCTCTGCTGCAACAGGCGGTTGGATTTTTTATGTGCGATGGCTTCTTCAAACCATTGCCACATTTTCAGATAGCCGACAAATTCGGATTTTTCATCGGCAAATTTTTTGTGTGCCAGATCGGCCGCGGCCTGGGCTTCCATGGGCCGGTCGCGCGGGTCCTGCACGGACAGGGCTGATGCGATGATCAGTACCTCGGTCAGACTTTGCTGTTCGCTGGCGGCCAGGATCATGCGCCCGATACGCGGATCAAGTGGCAGTTTGGCCAGCTTGGCGCCCAGCGCAGTCAACTGATTGGCTTCATCGAGCGCTCCCAGTTCCTGCAGCAGTTGATAACCGTCGGCGATGGCGCGGCCCTGCGGTGCTTCAATGAACGGGAACCGTTCCACATCAATCAGATGCAGCGAGCGCATGCGCAAAATAACGGCTGCCAGCGAGGAACGCAGAATTTCCGGTTCGGTGAATGGCAAACGCGCTTTGAAATCATGTTCTTCGTAAAGCCGGATGCAGACCCCGGCGGCGACCCGGCCGCAGCGACCGGCGCGCTGATTGGCAGCCGATTGCGCGATTGGCTCAATCTGCAACTGCTCGACCTTGTTGCGGTAACTGTAGCGTTTGACGCGTGCCAGTCCGGTATCAACCACATAGCGGATGCCGGGTACGGTCAGCGAGGTTTCAGCCACATTGGTCGACAGTACAATACGGCGCGCATTGGTGATTTTGAAGACCCGTTCCTGTTCCTGGGCCGACAGTCTGGCAAACAGCGGCAGGATCTCGACATGGGCCGGATGGTGTTTGCGCAGCGCTTCGGCCGCATCGCGGATTTCCCGCTCGCCCGGCAAAAACACCAGCACGTCACCGGAACCGAGACGACACAATTCATCGACCGCGTCAGTAATGGCGGTCATCAGATCGCGTTCTTTGTCTTTTTCATCTTCCTGCACCGGCCGGTAACGCACTTCAACCGGATACAGTCGACCGGACACTTCCAGCACTGGCGCCGGTTTACCAGTTGTTCCAAAGTGGTTGGAAAAGCGCTCGGCGTCAATGGTGGCCGAGGTAATAATGACTTTCAGATCGGGACGTTTCGGCAGTAACTGCTTTAAATAGCCGAGCAGGAAATCGATATTCAGGCTGCGCTCGTGCGCTTCATCGATGATGATGGTGTCGTACTGTCTAAGTAACGGGTCACCCTGGGTCTCGGCCAGCAGGATGCCGTCGGTCATCAGTTTGACCCAGGCACCTTTGGACAGGGTATCGTTGAAGCGCACCTTGAAACCGACATGCACACCCGGCTCTGAACCCAATTCCTGGGCCAGTCGTTTGGCTGTTGACGAAGCGGCAATCCGGCGCGGCTGGGTATGTCCGATCAGACCCTTGGTCCCGCGCCCCAGTTCAAGACAGATCTTGGGCAGCTGGGTGGTTTTACCGGAACCGGTTTCACCGCACAGAATAATGACTTGATGATCGCGGATAGCAGCGGCAATTTCGTCACGCCTGCCTGACACCGGGAGTTCTTCCGGAAAGGTAATGGGCGGCAGCGGATTGCGCATTGGTGCCAACGGCTGTACCGGTTCGGTGCCAGATTTCCCTTTTGGAGCGGGTCGATTCCTGTTTTGTGGTTTATTTGCCGTCATCATAGGGGCCAGATTATAAATTGTTTTGGGGGCAGCTTCTCATCTGTAATAAAAACTACCCTATAATTCGGCACATGGAAAATGCAGAACAATTCGTACAGTGGCTGCGCTCGGTCGCCCCCTACATCCACGCCTTTCGCGGCAAAACCTTCGTAGTCGCCTTTCCCGGCGAACTGGTGATGGCCGGCGTGCTCCCTTATCTGGCAGAGGATTTATCGCTGCTGCATGCGCTCGGCATCAAGATTGTACTGGTGCACGGTTCGCGTCCGCAGGTAGAAGAACAGCTTGGATTGAGAAACGTGGAAGGCCGGTTTCATGACGGCACCCGCATCACCGATACGGCCGCGCTCGAATGTTCCAAGGAAGCAGCCGGCGAACTGCGTCTCGATATTGAAGCTGCTTTCAGCCAGGGTTTGCCCAATACGCCCATGGCCCACTCGGAAATCCGCATTATTTCTGGTAATTTTGTCACTGCCAAACCAATAGGTATCGTCAACGGCATCGATTACGGTCTGACCGGCGTGACCCGCAAAATTGCCAATGACACCATCCACCGCATTCTGGAGGCCGGCAGTCTGGTGTTGCTGTCGCCGCTGGGATTTTCTCCCACCGGTGAAGCCTTTAACCTGACTATGGAAGATGTTGCGGTAACGGCGGCCATCTCACTGAATGCTGACAAACTGATTTTTATCACCGAAACGCCGCTGCTGTGCAATCAGGACGGCGATGAAATACGCGAATTGTCCTACCAGCAGGCCAAGGCGGAACTGGCTGCGGCCTATTTGCCGCCCGAAGGTGCTTTCTATCTGGAACAAAGTATCAAGGCCGCCATCGGTGGCGTGCCAAGGGTGCATATTGTTCCGTTCAACATGGATGGTTCGGTACTGCTGGAACTGTTCTCGCATGACGGCGTGGGCACCATGATTACCTACGAAAATCTGGAAAGTCTGCGCGAAGCTACCATTGACGACATCGGCGGCATTATTGAGCTGATCGAACCGCTGGAAGCCGATGGGACGCTGGTCAAACGTGGTCGCGAACTCATTGAACGTGAAATCAATTATTTCTCGGTCATCGAGCATGACAATGTTATTTTCGGCTGCGCCGCGCTGTACCCGTTCCTGGCCGAAAACATGGCTGAAATGGCCTGCCTGACGGTCGCACCGGAAGTGCAGACCCAGGGCGATGGTGAGCGGCTGTTGAAGCACATGGAAAAACGCGCGCGCCGCGCCGGCTTTTCCAAACTTTTTGTACTGACCACGCGCACTGCGCACTGGTTTTTAAAACGCGGCTTCGTCAATGCCACCGTCGATGATCTGCCCAAAGACCGGCAGCGCATGTACAACTGGCAGCGCAAGTCTATCGTACTGATTAAACAACTGTAACTGGAGTACTTATGAGTCGCACGATTCAATGCATCAAATTAAACAAACAGGCCGAAGGTCTGGACTTTCCACCTTACCCGGGTGAGCTTGGCAAAAAGATTTACGAAAGCGTCAGCAAGGAAGCGTGGGCCGCGTGGCTCAAACATCAGACCATGCTGGTCAATGAAAACCGTTTAAACCTGGCGGATGTGCGGGCGCGCAAATATCTGGCTACGCAGATGGAAAAGCATTTCTTTGGCGATGGGGCGGATGCGGCTACCGGGTATGTGCCGCCGAGTGAATAATTTCAGGCAGCTCAACTGCATAAAAAAACCGCTGTATCTATAGCGGTTTTTTCAGGAAGCAGGGATCAGAACGACAAAGTTTTTACGCCATCTTCCATGCCCAGCAAACAGACATTGGCGCCCTGTCTGGCAAACAATCCCACCGTCACGATACCGACGATATTGTTCATTAACGCTTCGAGTTCAACCGGCTTGTGAATTTCCAAACCATGCACATCAATAATCACGTTGCCGTTATCAGTGATCACAGGCTTGCCGTCTTTCATGCGTAATTTCGGTTCACCACCCAGCAGACTCAACTGAGCCGCTACCACTGCCTGCGCCATGGGAATAACTTCGATCGGCAATGGAAATTTGCCCAGCACCTTGACCAGTTTCGAGCCGTCCGCAATGCAGACAAATTTTTCGGCCACGGAGGCAACAATTTTCTCACGGGTCAATGCCGCACCGCCGCCTTTGATCATCGCGCCGCCGTGATCGATTTCATCGGCTCCATCGATGTATACCGGCATTGAAGCCACGTCGTTGAGATCGAGCACCTTGATGCCATGCCCGCGCAAACGTGCTGCCGTCGCTTCCGACGATGCAACGGCGCCTGGAATGGTGTGTTTGATTTTGGCCAGCTCATCGATAAAAAAATTGGCCGTGGAACCGGTGCCTACGCCGACGATTTCTCCAGCTACCACATATTGAATGGCGGCTTTTGCAACCGCCTGTTTAAGTTCATCCTGAGTCATTATTAATCCCGTAGGCCAAAAGGCGCTATTTTACCGGCACATGCCCAACCTATCCACACAAAACAACCTCAAAGCGCTACACTGCCGCTATTTCCATACCAACCAAGGTGCCCCATGCATTTAGATCAACCGCTGTCCGATAAAGAATTTGACGAACTTGATAACTTTTTGATGTCGGATGCTGTCGGTGATGAAGGGATGACCATGGATGCGTTACATGGTTATCTGACAGCGATTGCCATCGGACCGGAATTCATCCCCTTGTCAGAATGGTTACCGAACGTGTGGGGACTGGAAGGCGAAGAGCAACCAAAGTTCACCTCCGAAAAGCAGTCCGAACGCATCATCAACCTGATTGCGCGCTTTTGTAACGAAGTCATGATTACCTTTGAGGTCGCGCCCAAAGAATTTGAACCGCTGTTTTGCGTGTACGACCTCAATGGCAAGGAAATCATTGATGGTGAAGCCTGGTCCTGGGGCTTCTGGGAGGGCATGCAGTTACGCGCTGACAAATGGGAACCGATAGAATCGTCACCGGTCGGCCCGTTGCTGCGTCCGATCTTTTTGTTGGGCGCAGATGAAATCAGCGAGGAAGATACCAAGCTCATCGATGAACCGGCCAAGTGCCACAAGCTGTCGATTGAAGTTGAAGCTGCGATTCCGCACATATTCCAGTACTGGCTGCCGATTCGCACCAGCGGTGTCGCCACCATCCGGCGCGATCAGCCCAAACAGGGACGCAATGATATCTGTAACTGCGGCAGCGGCAAGAAGTACAAGAACTGTTGCGGTGCCGGCCCGACCGTGCATTGATGAGGCCACAATATAACAACCGTCCCGATGGACGGTTTTTTTATGTCTTATTTCACGATGAAATGCTCGCGGTAATACTTCAATTCCTCAACCGATTCAATAATGTCGGCCATAGCCGTATGCAACTGATGTTTTTTGAAACCTTTGATTAGCTCCGGTTTCCAGCGCCGGCACAATTCCTTAAGTGTCGACACATCCAGATTGCGATAATGGAAAAATGCTTCCAGCTTCGGCATGCCGCGCACCATGAAACGGCGGTCCTGGCAGATTGAGTTGCCACACATTGGTGATTTTCCGGCCGGGACATATTTCTTCAGAAAGGCAATCAACTCGGCTTCGGCATCGGCTTCGGTCGTGGTGGAGGCTTTCACGCGATCGATCAGACCAGATTTGCCGTGCGTGCCCTTGTTCCAGTTGTCCATTTTGTCGAGCACTTCATCGGACTGATGAATGGCGAATACCGGACCTTCGGCCAGAACGTTGAGTTCCATATCGGTCACCAGCACGGCCACTTCAATGATGCGGTCACTGTCGGGGTCCAGGCCGGTCATTTCCATGTCGAGCCAGATCAGATTAAATTCATTCGGTTTGGGGCTTGGAGTTACGGGTAAAATACTGGCTTGTGTCATTATTACTTCCTTGGCGCGGTGGGTGATGCCGGATGGTCTTATCAGACTTGGCAATAAATCAATGAAACACGTGAACAGATTGATTGATTCTAGTCCATTCACGCAAAAGCGCTATTTTCTCACAGGAGCAACATGGATTCATTGGCATTTTCAGTTTTGTTTATCGTTTTCCTTTGCCTGACGATGGGATGCCGTTTCTGGCTGGCGTCCAGGCAGATCCGTCATGTGCAACAGCACCGCGCCGCACTGCCCCCGCAATTTTCAGAAAAAATCAAACTGGAATCGCACCAGAAAGCCGCTGATTACACCATTGCCAAAACAAAACTGGGTCTCGTTGATCTGTTGGTTGGCACGGTGGTTTTGCTGGCGCTGACCCTGTTTGGCGGGCTGCAGACCCTGTCCTCACATCTGATTCAATTACTGGGTACCGGCATGAGCTATCAACTGGGATTTCTGGTTGGTTTTACCATCATTACCGGTTTGATTGATATCCCGCTAAATTACTATCGCCAATTTGTTCTCGAAGAAAAATTCGGTTTCAACAAAATGACCGTCAGATTGTTTTTTACCGACATGATCAAAAGCAGCCTGATCGGCGCGCTGATTGGCTTGCCGTTGTGCTGGGTGGTTCTGACTTTGATGCGCAGCGCCGGTGACTGGTGGTGGCTGTATGCGTGGCTGGTCTGGAGCGGATTTCAGTTGCTCATGATGGTGCTGTATCCAACAGTCATTGCACCGTTGTTCAACAAGTTCAAACCACTTGAAGATGAAAGTCTGAAGCAGCGTATTGAAGGCCTGATGCAGCGCACCGGTTTTGCTTCCAAAGGATTGTTTGTCATGAACGGCTCCAAACGCAGCGCGCATGGCAACGCCTATTTTTCCGGCTTTGGTGCGTCCAAGCGCATTGTGTTTTTTGATACCTTGATTGAGCGCCTGGCACCAGCGGAAATTGAAGCCGTTCTGGCGCACGAACTGGGCCATTTCAAGAAAAAGCATATTGTAAAAAGAATAGTCCTGATATTTGTCCTGTCGCTGGGTTTTCTGGCCCTGCTGGGTTACCTGAAACAGCAGATCTGGTTTTATACCGGTCTGGGTGTCGAACCGATCATCATCGGCGGCACAGCCAGTAATGATGCCATGGCATTGCTGCTGTTCATGCTTACCCTGCCGATCTTTACCTTCTTTTTCTCGCCAATCAATGCACTGACATCACGCAAACATGAATTTGAAGCCGATGCCTTTGCCGCACACCATACCAGTGCCAACGACCTGATCACGGCGCTGGTCAAGATGTATGATGACAATGCCTCAACCCTGACTCCAGATCCGTTGCATTCCACCTTTTATGACAGCCATCCGAGCGCTGCAATCCGGATCAATCATCTCAACCAACAACCGAGCACTTAAATCATCATGCCAAGCACACGTGAACTTCTGGCCCGCAAGTGCCACCCTACTGAAACCGCCCTGTCACAGACTGACATCAATGCCTGCCTCGTTGCCGTGCCGGACTGGCAGCTGGATGGCAACCGCATTGCGCGGACCTACCAGTTCAAAAATTACTACGAGACGCTGGCGTTCATTAATGCGATCGCCTACGTGATTCATCTGGAAGACCATCATCCCGAAATCGTGCTGACGTATAACAGGTGCGTCATCCGGTTTGATACCCACAGCGTCAATGGCGGCAAGGGCGGGATCTCGGAAAATGATTTCATCTGCGCGGCCAAAGTCGATGCGATTTTTCAGCAGTCGTTTTCCTGATGGCGGCATTATTTGGTACCGTTCTGGCCGCACATGGCCGCCATTATCTGGTGGAAGCTGCCGAGTTGCCGCTGAACTGCGTCACACGCGGCAAGAAAAGCGATGTGGCCGTTGGTGACGTGGTTGAATACAAATTGACTTCCCCCAACCAGGGTGTGATTGAATCCATCACTGAACGCAAAACCCTGCTGTACCGCTCGGACCAGTACCGCTCCAAATTACTGGCAGCAAATTTAACCCAGCTGTTTATCGTGGTGGCGACCCAGCCAGGGTTTGCCGATGATCTGATTTCACGTGCTCTGGTCGCGGCCGAAGCCGGCGGTATCAAGCCCCATCTGGTACTGAATAAAATCGACATGCTTGATCTACTGCCTGCGGCCCAGAAGCGTCTCGAACTTTACCGGTCGCTGGGTTATCCGGTGCATGAAGTGTCCGCAAAAACCAATCCCGAGCAGACACTGGCCACCCTGCTGCCGCTGCTGGAAGGCCAGTCCACGATTCTGATCGGTCAATCCGGCATGGGTAAATCGTCGCTGATCAATCTGGTCATTCCTGACGCAGAAATCGCCACGCGCGAAATCTCGATGGCACTCGACACCGGCAAACACACCACCACGTTTGTGCGCTCCTACAAACTGAACGCACGCAGCATCATCATTGATTCGCCCGGTTTTCAGGAATTTGGTTTGCATCATTTAAGTGAAGGGATGCTGGAACGGGCCTTTCCCGAGTTCCGTCCCTACCTCGGAAACTGTAAATTTTACAACTGCCATCACCACACCGAACCCGGTTGCGCGGTGCTTGCCGCGATGCAGACCGGCGCGGTCAGCCAGATGCGCCATGACATGTATGAACAATTGGTCCATGAAGCGGCCCAAACTCTGGGCTATAAATAAATGGGGGACAAAGCCGGCCTTCCCTGAATTTAATTCTAAAAATCAACACAAATTCCGTTAAATTCCAAATTGGCGCCTCTTTTCTCAGCAATACGGATGAATAATCCTCTATAATCGCTGACACTTCTTACAACATCTCTTTCCCACTACGCACCGCAACAATCTGAAATTTCAGAGCTGCACTGCATTCAATTATGGCAATTAAACACTTCTTGCAAATGTCCGACCTGTCGCTGGACGAGTTCTACTATGTCATGGAACGGGCCCGCATTATCAAACGTCGCTTCAAGGAATATCAGCCGTATCACCCGCTGCTGGACCGGACACTGGTGATGGTGTTTGAAAAAAATTCCACCCGTACCAGACTCTCGTTTGAAGCCGGCATGCACCAGCTCGGTGGTGCTGCGATCTACCTGAATACGCGCGACTCTCAACTGGGCCGCGGAGAACCGGTAGAAGACGCCGGACAGGTCATGTCCCGCATGTGCGACATCATCATGATCCGTACCTTTGGCCAGGACATAATTGAAAGATTTGCCGCCAATTCGCGCGTTCCGGTCATTAACGGACTGACCAACGAACATCATCCCTGCCAGGTATTCGCAGACGTCTTTACCTATATCGAACACCGTGGTGCCATTACCGGCAAAAAGGTCGCCTGGATCGGTGACGCCAACAACATGCTGTACTCGTGGTTGCAGGCTGCGCAGATTTTCAATTTCCATCTGAACATTTCCACGCCTGCCGGTTATGAAGTGGATATGAGCCGCATCCCTGCCTCACAGACCAATTACACCCTGTTCAGCAATCCATCGGACGCCTGTGTCGACGTGGATCTGATCAACACCGATGTCTGGACCAGCATGGGCTATGAAGCCGAAAATCAGGCACGTATCAAAGCCTTCGACGGCTGGATCGTTGATTCGGCAAAAATGGCGCGCGCCAGACCCGACGCACTGTTCATGCACTGTCTGCCAGCCCATCGCGGCGAAGAAGTTTCCGCCGACGTCATCGACGGGCCGCAGTCGGTAGTGTGGGACGAAGCGGAGAATCGGCTGCATATACAGAAAGCCCTGCTGGAATATCTGGTGATCGGCAAGGTCACCGAAGCGAAATAATTTACCTTGCACATTCATTACCCTTTTCATTTTTAGAGAACATCATGAGCGATATTAAAAAAGTAGTTTTAGCCTATTCAGGCGGCCTGGACACTTCTGTGATTCTGAAATGGCTGCAGGATAACTATCATTGTGAAATCGTCACCTTTACCGCTGATCTGGGTCAGGGCGAAGAACTGGAACCGGCCCGTCAGAAAGCACTGAAATTCGGCATCAAACCGGAAAATATTTATATCGACGATCTGCGCGAAGAGTTTGTGCGCGATTTCGTGTTCCCGATGTTTCGTGCCAATACCGTGTATGAAGGCGAATATTTGCTGGGCACTTCAATCGCCCGTCCGCTGATCGCCAAGCGTCTGGTGGAAATTGCCACCCTGACCGGTGCCGACACCATTTCGCACGGCGCGACTGGCAAGGGTAATGATCAGGTACGTTTTGAACTGGGCGCCTACGCGCTGTCACCGAACATCAAAGTGATTGCACCATGGCGTGAGTGGGATTTGCTGTCACGCGAAAAGCTGCTGAAATATGCCGAAGACGCCGGCATCGAAATTGACATGAAACACAAAAAAGGCGGCGCTCCGTATTCGATGGATGCCAATCTGCTGCATATCAGTTTTGAGGGCCGCCATCTGGAAAATCCGAGCGCAGAAGCTGAAGAAAGCATGTGGCGCTGGACTGTCAGTCCTGAAGCGGCACCGGATCAGCCCGAATTCCTGGATATCGAATTTGAACACGGTGATATCGTGGCACTGAATGGCACACGCATGTCACCGGCGACGGTACTGACCGAATTGAATCGGCTGGGTGGCAAACATGGTATCGGCCGTCTGGACCTGGTCGAAAATCGTTACGTCGGGATGAAATCACGTGGCTGCTATGAAACCCCGGGCGGCACCATCATGCTGCGTGCGCACCGCGCCATCGAATCCATTACTTTGGACCGTGAAGTCGCCCATCTGAAAGATGACCTGATGCCGCGTTACGCCAGCATGATCTATAACGGTTACTGGTGGTCACCGGAACGCATCGCCCTGCAAACCCTGATTGATCACACCCAGAAAAGTGTCAATGGCTGGGTGCGCCTGAAACTGTACAAAGGCAATGTCACCACCATGGCGCGCGATTCCAAAACCGATTCACTGTTTGACATGAACATCGCCACGTTTGATGAAGACGGCGGCGCTTATAATCAGGCCGATGCAGGTGGCTTTATCAAGCTCAATGCATTACGCATGCGGATTGCAGCAAATGCAAAAATCAAACGAAAATAACAGCTGATTTTTCGACAACAAAAATGTCACTTGCGTGGCATTTTTGTTATGTGTCATACTGATCCAATACACATCGATACAAAACCAGTCGCACCGGACACTTAATCGATACATGCTGCTCCTACCATACTGCCAGACACATACCGTGTTATTTGATGCAAATATCCCAATCTGGAGAAAATGATGAACATAAAGCGATTTATCCTGAGCTGTACCGTTATCGGTTTTACCTCAATCGCACTGATGGCAAGTGCCCAGGAATCTGGGGGCTGCAAAGATGCGCAGGCCAAAGATGACTGCATGCATGCACAAATGACAAAACACATGCAGGATCACGAAGCCAAACTGCATGACTCACTGAAATTGACAGCAGCACAGGAACCAGCCTGGAAGACATTTACCGACAGTATTCATCAGCAAATGAGTGCCATGCAGGCTGAACACAAATCGATGCCTTCCAAAGCGGATATGGACAAACTGTCGGCACCTGAGCAACTGGAAAATCATTTGGCGATGATGCAAAAACACATGACTTCCATGCAAAATCATTTAGCTGCACTGAAAACATTTTATGCAGTGTTGACTCCAGAGCAGCAGGTTACCATGAACAAGGCTGCAGCAAAGATGGCGCAACATATGCACGCTCATGGCGATGAACACCACCACAATTAAGTAACCATCCACCCCCTAAAAAAAATACCGGAAAAAATTGTTCCGGTATTTTTTTAGGTGCTGACATTGATTCGAACCGGTTGTTCTCAGACAAACACAGGCTCAATTTCCAGCTGAACACCAAACCTGATGAGCACATCAGCTTGAATGGCGCGCGACAAAGTGACCACTTCGTGCCCGGCCGCCCCTCCCAGATTCACCAGCACCAGGGCCTGTTTTGCGTAGACGCCAACCTGCCCGAGAGCCTTACCCTTCCAGCCCGCCTGCTCGATTAACCAGCCCGCTGCCAGTTTAGAATGACTGTCGTCCTGCGGATAGCTGACCAGGTTCGGATACTGCTGCAGCAGGCTGTCACGCAATGCATTGCTGACAACCGGGTTTTTAAAAAAGCTGCCGGCATTGCCAATTTGTGCAGGATCAGGCAATTTACTTTGCCGAATAGAGCAGACCGCCTGACTGATCTGAATTGGCGTCGGCGGATCGTATGCCTGTACTGCCCTGGCGACATCCCCGTAACCCAGTTTGGCCTGCCACATTTTCGGCAAGGCAAAGGTGACGCTCTGGATGACACCTTTATCGCGCAAGGAATGCTTAAAAATACTGTCGCGATAGGCGAACCGGCAATCCGTTATCTGGTGAATTTTTCCGGTCGCGAATTCGTACCAGTCCAATGAATGAAAAACATCCTTCAGCTCCACACCGTATGCACCTATATTCTGTATCGGTGCAGCGCCAACGCTGCCGGGTATGAGCGACAGATTTTCCAGACCGCCCCAACCCTGGTCCAACGTCCACAGCACAAAGTCATGCCACACTTCACCGCCCGCAGCCTGTACGTAATTGAACCGTTCATCGGCACCGACAAGGGAGCGCCCTGACAGGGCCATGTGTACTACGACGCCCGGAAAATCGCCAGTCAGAATCAGATTGCTGCCTCCGCCCAGTATCAGACGCGGCAAGCCTGCCAGTTGCGGCATCTGATCCAGCAGGGGCAACTGTTCCGGTTGGGTAATGCGGGTATAAAATCGAGCGCGCGCGGCAATCCCGAAAGTGGTCAGCGATTGCAGGTCAAAATCAGACTGGAGCAGTGAGTGAATTGGCATGGTGCGAGATTATAAACTGGTATCAACCCTGTGAGTTACGCTAAAATACCGGCTTTGATAGCACTATCACAAAGGAACATCCCATGCCCTCTTTTGACACCGTTTCTGAAGCCGATATGGTCGAAGTAAAAAACGCCATCGATCAGGCCAACAAAGAAATCAGCAACCGCTTCGACTTTAAAGGTTCCGATGCGCGTATCGAACAGAAGGAGCGCGATCTGACAGCCTTTGCCGATGCCGATTTCCAGCTTGAACAATTACGTGAAATCATGCTCAACAAACTCAGCAAGCGCGGCGTCGATGTACGTTTTCTGGATAACGGAAAAATCGAAAAAATCGGCGGAGACAAAATCAAACAGGTCATCAAAATCAAAAATGGCATAGAAACCGAAGATGCAAAAAAGATAGTTCGCGTTATCAAGGACAGCAAGCTCAAGGTTCAGGCTTCAATTCAGGGTGATGCGGTACGTGTCACCGGTGCCAAACGTGATGATCTGCAGTCTGCCATGGCAATGCTGAAAAAAGAAATTAAAGATCTGCCTTTGGAATTCAATAATTTCAGAGATTGATGCAGCACTCCCATCGATGAATTTTCAACATGGTGAACACTTAATTTTTTATTGTTCCCCACAAAAAAATTCATCGATTCCATTCCCCTCCTTACTCACTGTCGAATCACTCGTGATTCCACACTCAACCGGTTCGCACCAAACTCAAGGTTATTCGCAAAACTAATTTAATTGCAATTAGTCGTTTGCATTCTATACTTCACCATGCTTTTCTTGCAGCAGGCGTCACGTTGTATGGATTAAAAAATAATTTCCGTTTGAATTGGCATTACTGCGCTAAGGAGTTCGACATGAAACTGGCTGATTTAAAAATCGCAACCAAACTTACCATTTTGGCCAGCTTTTTAATGTTCACAATATTGATCACTGGCCTGACCGGGTGGCGCACCTTTTCTGAAATACGTGCCATCGATCAAGAAACCATGGCCCTCTCCACCCAGCTTGAAAATTCGATAGACACTGCACGTACTGCGCAGGTCGAATTCAAAAAGCAGGTCCAGGAATGGAAAGATACGTTATTGCGCGGCAATGATCAGGCTGCCTTTGACAAGTACAGCAAGGCTTTTGCCAAAGAGAGCGAAATTACCCAAACAAATCTGAATAAACTCAAAGGTCAGTTTATAAAACTGGGATTTGATACCAAGGAGGTAGATGAATCCCTTGCCCTGCACGCAGAACTTGAAAACAAGTATTTGACTGCACTTAAGCAATACGATGTCGCCAATCCGAACAGCTCGCATATCGTCGATGCGCTGGTAAAAGGGATGGATCGCCCTGCAACCCAAAAAATCGAAAGTATCGTTGCCTTTGTGTTGGACCAGTCACAAAAAATAATGGTGCAGCGTGCTCAAAATGCAGATCAGAGTTACAGCACGGGATTGCGGGTTCAGATTATCGTGATACTCATTGCAGGTATTGTCGGAGGTCTGCTGACAGTCATACTCATCAAGAATATTGTTACGCCGCTCAATCTGGCCGTTGAGGTGGCAGAACGCGTGGCAAACGGTGATTTGAGCAGTGTGATTGCAGAAAATTCAAACAGGGATGAAACCGGTGAGTTGCTCAGGTCAATCAAAAAAATGAACGACACCCTGAACTCGATTGTGCATGACGTACGTATCAGTTCACATACCATTTCTCAGACGACCAATGAAATTGCCACGGCCAATATGGATCTGTCCGGTCGCACTGAAACGCAGGCCAGTGCACTGGAACAAACCGCCTCGGCAATTGAACAGGTTACCGGCAATGTCCAACTGAATTCAGAAAATGCCCAGCAGGCCAATGAGCTGGCCAACAAATCGTCCGAAGTTGCCAGCCGTGGTGGTGCAAGAATGGCCGAGGTGGTTGAAACCATTAATTCAATCAATGCATCATCGCGCAAAATTGTTGAAATCATCAGTGTCATTGACGGCATCGCGTTTCAAACCAATATTCTGGCTCTGAATGCAGCAGTCGAAGCAGCGCGCGCCGGAGAGCAGGGGCGCGGATTTGCAGTAGTTGCGACAGAAGTGCGCAATCTGGCACAGCGCTCAGCCAGCGCGGCCAAGGAAATCAAGGAATTAATCAGCGAATCTGTCTCCAAGGTTGAAGCTGGCAGCAAGCTGGTCAATCAGGCCGGATCCACCATGGATGAGGTAGTGGAAAGCATTCAGAACGTCACCACAACCGTTGCTGAAATCAGTACGTCAAGTCGTGAACAGTCGCAGGCCGTCAACCAGATCAGGCAGGCAATTTCATCGCTGGATGGCGTTACCCAGCAAAATGCAGCATTGGTTGAGGAAGCCGCGGCTGCGGCCGCATCATTAAATGAACAGGCTGCCCATCTGAGCGACGTTGTCAGCGTCTTTAAACTGGGCAGCCTGAATTCGGGATCCCGGCAGTTGGTTACGTATTAACCCGCCGGGATAACCTGATTACTGGATATTACTTAACAGATGCGACAGGGCAAGCGCTGATCTCACATTCATTTTTTCCAAAATCCGGGAACGATGTACTTCAACAGTTTTAATGGCGATCCCGAGCTCATCGGCGACCTGCTTGTTCAGTTTGCCTGTCAACATCAGGTGCATGACTTCCTGTTCACGCGAAGTCAGATGGGACAGTTGATCTTTGATGGTATTGGTAAGACGCCATTTTTCACGTTTTTCCATATCATTTTTGATCAGGTCTGCAATCTGATTTACCAGATCATTATTCACCACCGGTTTTTGCAAAAATTCAGATGCGCCATTTTTGACTGCCTCAACCGCGGTACACAAATCAGCATGACCAGACAGAAATACCACTGGAGGAAAATAATTTTGGGAACGCAGTTTGTTGAATATTTCCAGACCATTCATTCCTGGCATCCTCACGTCGAGAATGATGCAGTTGTATTCTTCTGGATTGTAATCTTTCAGGAAGTCTTCCCCGTTCGAATAACATTTAATGGTGTGGTCCTGTGAATTTAACAGCCATGTCAATGAATCTCGCACTCCCTCATCGTCATCAACAATGGCGATCGTTTTCGTTTTCGTTTTCGTTTTAGTATTAATCATGTCAGTACTCTTTAGTCAGTTAAAAAATGAATGAATACAAACGCAAGCCAATTCCGGACAACATTAAATTGATTGAAAGACCTTCTGCTTCCAACAATTCCTTGCGTACCCCTCGCATTTCTGCCTGAAACACCCCACCAGAAATACTAAAATTGAACTTATCTGCCCAACGTTCAATTTCGAAAAAGTATATTCAAACTAATAATTATCCAAAACTCGTATTTACAAGACAATGGAAAACGTCCGCAAAGTTCATATTTGCTTCACGGAATTCGTATCCATGGCCCACAGCCAACGGAATTTGCTGCACATTTGCTCATATTTATTTTTTAAGCAAGGAAATATTTACTGAAAAATCAGACCGTTATTACAAATAGATATGTTGGTTTGGCAACTTATATTCTTAGATCCGAAGCAGCTTCTCTTAAGCAACAGAAACTGGTGTTCGCGAATTTATGCTTGAATTAATCGATCGAACTGATACGATGTGCTTTCTTTTCACCTCAGCAACAAATTCGGCTACCGCCCTATTCCCGCTACATACCAAACCAACAACTCCACAATGCCAACACCATTTCATTTCCGCGCAGGCCACGCGCCATTGCTGATTTCCATGCCACATGTCGGTACGGCCATACCGTCAGACATTGCACAAAATATGGAGCAGGTTGCCCAGGTTAAAGCCGACACAGACTGGCATCTCACGCTGCTGTACAACATGGCAGAAAAATTGGGAGCGTCGGTAATCAGTGCCGAATATTCACGTTACGTGATTGATCTGAACCGTCCCAGGGAAGACAGCAATTTATATCCGGGGCAGGATACGACCGGCCTGTGTCCGGTTGATACGTTTGCCAAACAGCCGTTATACAAACCGGACTGTGAACCAACCGCACCACAGATAGAACAGCGCATCCAGCAATACTGGCAACCCTATCACTCCCGACTCCAGCACGAACTGCAGCGCATCCGGGATAAACATGGCATCGCTGTTCTGTGGGACGCCCATTCGATTGCATCTCATGTGCCGCGTTTTTTTAATGGCAAATTACCTGATCTTAATTTTGGCACCGTGGACCAGAAGTCCTGCGCACTGGATTTGCAGGACGGCCTGCAGGAAGTCATTTCCAGTTCAAAAAATGCCGCGCGATACACGCATGTATTCAACGGCCGTTTCAAAGGCGGCTATATCACCCGCAACTACGGGCAGCCAGATCACAATGTGCATGCCGTTCAGCTTGAAATGGCGCAATGTGTATATATGGATGAAACAGCGCCTTTTACTTATCGACCGGATATTGCTTCTGGCGTTCAACCTCTGCTGTCTGAATTGTTGTCGGCCTGCCTGAACTGGGCACAAGTCAGGAGCCGTGCATGACTGAAGCGAACCAACTACCGAGTCTGTTTGCTCGTCATGTGTGGCTGGAACACGGCTGGACCAAAAACGTGCGTCTGCAATGGAATGATCAGGGCAACTTAACCAGTACAGAAACGGATACCACGCCGAAAAATCATGAGCAGGTTGCGCAGTTTGTAGTGCCGGGCATGGTGAATCTGCATTCGCATGCATTTCAGCGTGCCATTGCCGGCATGACCGAAATTGCCGGCGAAGGTCCGGATAGTTTCTGGACCTGGCGCGATCTGATGTACCGTTTTGCCCTGGCTGTCAATCCGGAGCAGATCCAGTCCATCGCCGCGCAACTGTATTCAGAATGTCTGCGCCACGGCTACACCTCGGTGTGTGAGTTCCATTATCTGCACCGCGCTCCGGATGGCGCGTTTTACGACAACATGGCCGAAACGGCGCAGCGCGTCATTGCCGCCGCACAGGAGACGGGAATTGGAATGACAATGCTTCCGGTCCTGTACAGCTATGCCGACTTCAATCAGGATGCATTGCGTACTGAACAGCGGCGTTTTTCCACCAACCCTGAGCAGATTTTAAAGCTGGTGCAATTGCTGGAGGCAGCTCGCAATGGCCAGGTCGAAGTCGGCGTGGCGCCACATTCACTGCGTGCTGCATCGACCGCTCAGATCAGCGAACTGATCAATGCATTACCGGCAGACCGCCCTGTACATATTCACATCGCAGAACAGCAAAAAGAAGTCGACAGCTGTAGCGCGTATTCCGGAAAACGTCCTGTTGAATTGCTCATGGATACACAGGATGTCAATGACCGCTGGTGTCTGGTCCATGCCACTCACCTGTCTGCTACTGAAGTCGGCCAGATCGCGCGCAGCAAGGCGGTTGCCGGCATCTGCACCAGTACAGAAGGTAATCTGGGCGACGGTTTTTTCCCGCTGCCGGATTTCATCGCGCAACAGGGGCGCTTCGGCATAGGCAGCGACAGCCATGTTTCGCAAAGTCCGATTGAAGAATTACGCTGGCTCGAATACGGGCAGCGTCTGTCCGCTCAACGTCGCAACATGTCCAGCGTTGCCGGGCAACGCCATATCGGTGATTTTCTGTGGAAAGCCTGCCTGCAGGGCGGTGCACAGGCCAGTGGCAGGCCGGTGGGCATTCTGGCGCCAGGCAAACGCGCGGATCTGCTGGTACTGGATGAAGATCATCCCAACCTGTGCGGCATTGCCAGCGCAGACATTCTGAACACCTGGATTTTTTCCGGCAATGACAATCTGGTGCGCGATGTCATGGTGGGTGGTCAGTGGCGCGTGAGACAGGGACGTCACATTCAGCAGGAGCAAATTCAGCGTCGTTTCAAACAGACCATGAATCAAATGCGCGCATTGTAAAAAATGGCAGCCCTTGCTGCCATTTTCCCCATTTCAAAATCCGGTACTAATAAATGCTGCGCGCCAATCGTATTCCGCTAAATTGATGGCGCGTCTGGGTCGGTGCGAAATTCCGATAACTGATTCGAGTGTGGCCAGCCGGGGTTACTGCGCTTCCACCGCGCAGCACATACTGGTTGACCATCTGTCGTTCATGGTTTTCGGTCATTTCGTCATTCTTCAGTTTCACCCCGGGATAAGGCGCATAACTGGAACTGGTCCATTCCCAGACATCGGTAAAAAACTGCTTAAGTCCGTTACCGGTTCGCGCAGCTGAGGGATGTAAAAACACGTTTTCAATTGTTTTTCCTGCAGCGGCATCCAGCAAAACCGGCATATCCGGCAATTCTGGAATAATCGAATTTGCCGCAAATTCCCATTCAAACTCGGTCGGCAATCTGGCACCGGAAAAACGGGCAAAGGCATCGGCTTCATAAAAGGAAATATGGCAGACCGGACGGTTCGGGTCCAGCGGCATCAAGCCGTGCAAGGTGTATTCGTGCCAGGCGTCATCCAGCCTGCGCCAGTAAAGTGGCGCTTTGACACGTTCCTTCTTGCGCCATTCGAGTCCCTCCTCCATCCACCAGCGGGTTTCCGAATACCCGCCGGCATTCACGAAAGCCAGATATTCGGCGTTCGTGATTTTACGGTCAGCAATGGCAAACGGATTCAAGAAAACACGATGTTTGGGCAATTCATTGTCAAAGCAGAAGGTCAATCCCGGATGGCCGATTTCCACCATGCCGCCGCGCAGCTCCATCATCTTCAGATTCGCCACTTTTTCAGATGGCTCTAACGGTTTGCTGACATAGGCAGGATGAAATGGATTGGAACCCAGCAAATGCTTAATTTCACACAACATCTGTTCCTGAACCCGCATCTCTTTTTGCAGGCCCAATTCAAGTATGGGGTAGCCTTCATCCGGCATGTTTCTCAACAATGCCAGAACGGCATTGTCAACGTGGGTGCAATAACTGCGCACCACGGACAGACTGGGCCGGGTGATCAGGCTGCGCTGTTCACGCGCAAAATGCGCTGACGGGCCGGAACTGAACATGAGGTTGAACGCAGGATGAAACGGCAGGTAATCTTTTACATAACGAGCCAGCAGGTATTTTTCAAAAAACCAGCTGTTATGGGCCAGATGCCATTTGACCGGACTGGCCAATGGCATGGATTGCACGGCCATATCTTCTACAGAAAGGCTGACGGTCAGGTTAATGGTCTGCTGTCGGACATTTTGGTAAGCGTCGGCGAATTGCCGTGAAACCACGCCTCCATCAACACGCTTTTCAGAAAAAAAATGCTGACTCTGTGTATAAGAAACATTCATGTAAATTACCTGCCTTGAAAATTAGGAAAGCCTCATTGCTGAATCAATAGTTTCAGTATAGTAAAAAAAATTGTGTTGCCCATAAAAAATAAATTCCTGCCCAGTCCAAATAAAGGCAGGAAAAACTTTTACTTTTTGCAATTTCAGTGGAACGTAAACCGACAGACTGGAAGAGCTATTTTTATCTGGTACAGATTCGGTTCTGATTCGACCGATGATAAAAATATTCCATTTGAGTGTTGCTGCTCGTTATGTATTTTTAATTACGGAAATTATATGTCGAGAGTTGATTTCCGGCCAAACAAATATGAGCCATTAAATTAGGCAAAGCACACTACATTTCCACGTGGAAATCACTTAAGATCTCAACCCGTTGCGCAGCATAAATTTACCTGCAGGAAAAATATCTATAAAATGAATTATTCATTCCAATTGTTGATTTCGTGTAACCCGTATGCTCAGTCCTGCTCAAATTGCTCAATTCCATCAACTTGGATTTCTTGTCTTACCCAAACTCGGCACCTCAGGTTATTGCAGGCAGGTTTTAGAATACGCTGAACAACAACTGCAAATGGCCGTCGCTCCGGTCGAATACGAAGCAGAAACTGGCTATCCCGGAGCACCCGCATCACGATCTGCAAATGGTGGCGGCACGGTTCGTCGCCTGCTGCATGTCTCGTTACGCGGCAGGCTGATTTCTGACTGGGCTACCGGCAGCAATCTCGCCCAACCTTTGAAGCAATTATTGGGAAATGATGTATTACTGTCACAGGCTCATCACAATTGCATCATGACCAAGCAGCCGCAGTTTTCCAGCATCACCGGTTGGCACAGGGACAGCCGGTACTGGCATTTTCAGCGCCCCGAATTGATTTCCGCCTGGCTGGCCTTACGGGATGAAACGGTTGAAAACGGTTGCCTGCTGGTGATCCCCGGTTCCCACAGGGTCGCAATTGATGTAGGGGGGCTGGATGCTGCGCAATTTTTGAAGCAGGATTTTCCGGCCAACCAGCCATTGTTGCGACAAGCCATTCCTGTTGAATTGAAGGCCGGAGATGTATTGCTTTTTTCCAGCAATCTGTTTCACGCTGCAGGCCGCAACCTGACTGGGCAAACCAAGTATTCGATGGTATTTACCTATCGTGCGGCAGACAACCCGCCCATTGCAGATTCCCGGTCTGCCAGTCTGCCTGAACTGGCTATATAACTTCCAGTGCAATCAATTCCTGCACCGTCTGGCGGCGGCGGATCAGCCGGAACTGGTCGCCGTCGACCAGAACTTCAGGGATCAGCGGTCGGGAGTTGTAGTTTGAAGACATGGATGCACCGTAGGCACCGGTATCGTGCAGTACCAGCAGATCGCCAACTTCGCACACCGGCAAATCCTGAGTAACGATTTCACCGCCCTCGGTCTGAGTGAACACGTCACCAGATTCACACAGAGGACCGGCTACCACCGTGGGGCGTAATGCCCCCCCTTTCGGCGTGCCATCCGGTGCATGCGCAGTGATCCGGTGATAGCTGCCATACATGGCCGGTCGGGCCAGATCATTGAAACCGGCATCAACCAGAGCGAAGAAATTGCTGCCGACCTGTTTCTGGGCACGCAGTTCCGTCACCAGCACGCCGGATTGTGCGACCAGAAAACGACCTGGCTCAATTTCCATGGCAACCGGATGCCCGAGTATGATTTCAATTTTCTGGCGCGCGGCATGCCAGATTTCAAAATAATGCGCGGTATCGACTTCTTCCTCACCGACTCTGTAAGGTATCGATAAACCACCTCCCACTGAAATCGCACTGAGATCCATGCCAAACTCGTGAACTCGCGCCACCTGCTGCTGCATGGCCAGACAGACACTTTGCAGATGCGCATAATCCACACCCGATCCGATATGCATGTGCAGGCCGATCAGCTTCAAACCGGTTTTCTGGATGATGCGCAACGACTCGTCGAGTTGTTCATGCCATATGCCGTGCTTGCTTTGTTCGCCACCGGTGTTGGTTTTGCGGCTGTGACCGTGACCAAAGCCGGGGTTGATGCGCAGCCAGACCGGGTGCCCTGATTTGGCTGCTCCAAGCTGTTGCAACATATCTGGAGATCCGCAATTGACCGGTATATTCAGTTCAATCACGCGCGCCAGAGTCTGGCGGTCCATGACATCCGCAGTAAAAACGATGGGGGCTGAATGACTGTCTTGCACAGGCTGATAGCCTGCTGCCAGGGCCCGCTCAATTTCTCCCAGAGAAACCGAATCAACCAGTACGCCCTGCTCGCGCATGAGACTCAGCAAGTGAATATTGGAACTGGCTTTTTGAGCAAAACGGATCACATCAAACTGGCGCAGCCGTCCTATTTGACGCCGTATTGATGCGGCGTCGTAAATCCAGCACGGAGTTTGAATTTCTTTTGCAATTTTTTTAATGTGTTGTTGATTTATCATGTCAATTGGTGCAGAATTGGTCAAAGGTCAAAGCACACTATACCTAATAAAATTGATCCTAAACAGATACATTGACAGCCGTTCTCTTCAAACTGCTTTGTTTTAGCATAAAGAAATGGAAATTTACCTATGAATTCGAAATTAGACACTTATGACATCAAAATCCTGGCCCTGCTGCAAAAAGATGCCAGAACCAGCATTGCAGAAATCGGGCGTCAGATTCATCTGAGCCAACCCAGCGTATCGGAACGGATTCGGCGTCTTGAAAACAATGGCGTGATCGAGGGTTACCACGCCAAAGTCAATCCGGAGGCCTTTGGCTACCACATCGTTGCACTGATCCGGATATCGACCCAGCAGGGCAAGCCTTACGTTGATTTTGTCACGCAACAGCCAGAGGTGATTGACTGCTATACCGTGACCGGGGAAGACGGAGCGATACTGAAAGTGCTGGCCACCGATGTGAAGCATTTACAGAGAATCATCGACAAGCTCAACAAGTTTGGCTCGACTTCCACGGCTATCGTGCTTTCCATACACGTAGCCGGGAAGGCGATCAGTCTGCCTACTGCCTAGAGAGAAAGCCAGACAGCCCCGGGTAACACTGTATTTCATAAGGCTTTGGGCTTGAGGAGAATCGGTCCCTTAATATTGTTTGATATTAAATTTCAAATTCAATTTAAGGAAAACTCCCAATGCCTGACGTCTTGCCAGTTACTTCCCCCTCAATTAACACCAGTGAATTCGGCGCTCCCCCCTCAAATTCATCTCTTGCCTCGACCATCCCGGGTCCGGAAAAATTCGGATTTTTCGCCCAGGTCGGAAATAAACTGAAGTTTCTCAAAGAGTCGTGGAAAGAAATGGATCCCTGCCTCAAAGTTGTGGGGGTACTGGGAATTATCGGCGTGCTAGTCGGTGCAAAATTCACGATTCCCGTTCTGATCGCCCTCGCTGGATGCTTGTTGTTTTTGTCGCTCTTTGCCTATGGGATTGCCGCATACGACGTAGCTGATCAATCCAGGAGTTAAATCAGATCAGGACTGGCCAGATCACAATGGCAGGTAAATTAATTACCTGCCGATCACGTCTCACCCTTTTTAGTTTTTGTAGGCTTCCACGGGGACGTTAATAATAATTAAGTCGCTGATGCCGGGTATATATTGAATCATGCCAAAGTCAGTACGCATCAAAGTCGCTCTCACGTCACAGGCACAGGTTTTGCGTTTAGTAAGTGGATTGATGGCGCATTTGAAGTTACTGACGGTCACAGTCAATGGTTTGCTCACACCAAGCAAAGTCAGTTTGCCCACTGCTGCCGTAATTTCATTTTTCGAATTAAAAATCAGTTTCCCTGATTTAAATTGAATAGTTGGAAAAGTCGATACATTGAACAGGCGATAGCCGGCCGATTCGGGCGTTTCTGTCCCATAGCCCATGTTCAGGGAAGCAGCTTCAATTTCGTAATAAACGCTGCCTTTGTGTGCGGCAAAGTCAATATAAATAACTCCTTTGGCCACATCAAACCGCCCGGTCTGGGTGGTCACCCCAAGATGGCTGAACTCAAATTGGGGAATGCTGTGCACTTCGTCAAAGACAAACTTTTCAGCAGAAAAAACCGGGGCACAAAAAAACAAAACAGCCACGGGAAAGCTGAACAGCCATCCCGCAACCTGCCAAAGATTTAACTTTGATTCTTTTAGCTTCATTACTGGCGATAGGATTCAACTGGAACGTTGATTTGAATTTCATCACTGACCGTTGGAATATATTTAACCATCCCGTAATCTGAACGCTTGATTGTGGTAGTGATATCACCTGAGCACATATATTTGTTGACTAATGCATTAATAGAACAATTAAAATGGTTCACGGTGATTTTCAGGGGTTTTGTAATACCCAGCAATGTAAACTGCCCTTCGGCTGCGACTACTTTATCACCTTCAAAAATCAGATTATCTGATTTGAAAGTCATGGTCGGAAATTTTTCGACATCGAACAATCCTTCCGAACGAACATGGACAGTCCATGCTTTTGAGCCCATGTCAAGCGACTTGGTATGAACAATAAATTCAACACTGCCCTTCTTGGCCGGGATATCCAGCACCACTTTCCCTTCAGCCTTGTCAAACCGGCCGCGTTGAGTCGTGAAGCCTAAATGTCCCACTTCAAAAGAAGGGATTGTGTATTCAGGATCCATGATGAATGTATCTGCAGAAAATGCCGGTGAATTACAAATCAACCCCAACGCGCAGAGTATCAGGAATTTTTTCATTGAAATCTCCAATTATTTGGTTAATCAAAATTTGATTAGATATTTTTACTCTGGAAATGATTGCAGATAAGCTGCAACAGCCTGTTTGTTGGGTCCGGTCAACGGATGCACAACAAATTCCATGGGCGTATCGGGTCGTTGCTTAGTATTCTGGAATACATTCAATTGTTTTTCCAGATAATCTGCATGCTGGTTCGCCAACCTTGGAAAGGCGCCAATACCCTGCGCCTTGTCGCCATGACAGGAAGAGCAGGCAATCACGTTTTGTTCCGGCACACCCTTTTCATAAATTTCCTTGCCTTCAGCAATAAGTTTGGGGTCCAGCTTTTCATCATCGTGACGCGGTGTCTGCTTTGCGTAATATTTGGCAAGACCGACAATCTGTTCATCCGTCAAATTCCGGCTCAGGCCCCACATATATTCATATCCTTCAGGATCCGAACGATGTTGACTGCGGAAATTTTTCAACTGGCTAATCACATAATCTTCCTGCTGTCCGGCCAGGCGGGGGTAGATAGGTGATATGGGATTACCATCAACGCCATGACAATTCGAGCAAACTTGCACTGCCGTAACAGCAGGTGATACGCTGGCATTATTCAGATCCCGGGAACGTTCAACATTTGAACAACCCGAAGCCAGCACGCCCAGCGCCACTATTATTGCTATCTGAATCCCTTTCATTTTGATCTCCATTGATCGCGATGTGTTTTTAATGTGAACTGCATTAGGAGTTGAGGGCTTCATCAGTAGGCTCCCCAAACATATAAGAATGCATTGTTGTTGTCTTTGGCATTATTGGTGCCGTTGTAGTTTGTGCCTGCGCCATCAAATTTTGAGTATGCATAATACTGTAGCCCGATCCGGATATTCTGGATTGGCGTATAAAATATTTCGGGTGTCCAACCTTTGGTATCGGGCGAAAAATTGACGCTGGTCGCCCCATACAGGGTTGAGTCCGTGGTGCCAGTGGTACTGAAGTAACTCAGACTTGCGCCATATTTAGCCTGATAAATATAAGTGCCTTTTATCCGCAACGAATTGAGTGTGATGGAGTCATTTGCGGAATATCCGGACGCAATTCCATTACTTGTCGTTTCCCGCACATAGCTGAACTGGGCCGAAACGGTATGTGGATCAAGCAGGTACTGATACTGTGCGTCAACGCCACGATCACGATACTTGGTGACCGCGCTGCTCAAATCGAGCGGGTCCGAATGAATATTCGCATTCAGTCCAAAGGCGCCGACCATAATATTGTGTGGGCCCCACTCATGGGTCAACGCCAGCCGGGCATACGGGTTCGAACCGGCCAATTTGGTTTGGCCTGCATCATTGGTGCCCTGGCTCAGAAACGAAAAGACACCGTTTGCTGTTTTATAGGCACCCACTTCTGCGTACAGAAAATTATTCCACATCGCATAGGCACTCAGTCCTGCCACCTGTCCGCCCAGTCCACCCACTATCGGACCGGCATCCGGACCCGATGTACCAAACATGGTTGGGGCATAAATGATCCAGGCTGGTGCAGAATTCCAGACATCGGAAACGGTTGGATTGTTATTGAGCGAAACACCAAAAATCAGATCGTTGTTGACATCAATAATCCGGTCCGCATAGCGCATATCGAAGTTATCTGAGCCCCAGGTGCCCTGATAGCCGCTGTCACCACCGTAATTATTGTAAGTTGCCTGCGCAAAGATACCGACATTGTCGGTGATTTTCCCGGCTAAAAATACGCTGCCCGTTCCAAATACCACGGCACCGTCTTTAGGCCCGGCAAGGTTTGAATTCGTGTTTTTGGTATCACTGACCACACCCATAACTGACAGAGGTATGGTTCTGCTGCCGATGGTATAGCCGGTTAATTTAAACAGGCGTCCATACGGCGTTAATTCCGGAAACTGTCCGCCGGCATGGCAGGCTACGCAATTCTGTCCGGTCTGCCTTGCAAAGGCAGGAAGTGCCTGCGCGCTGAATGAGGTGAATAAACTAATGCCTAAAATTAACAAGCCTAGAAAATTCACTCTCAATCTATCGAACATTGTCGAATTCATGTCATTTTCCCTTCTGATTGGAGTATTCCAATTTAATTGTTGAACCACTTAATAACCCAAAATATTGCCGAATTGCATTCAATACCGACTTTATAGCAGTTCGATTATGTTATTCGTTTGAGTTATATCAAGTGATGAAGTTCTTTAATCTAATTTATGCCCACTCACAACATTTCGCCGCTTTTATACCGATTTTACTGAGCCATTCCAGGCAAGACTATAATTGGCATCCTCAGAATTATTGATCCAAATCATGTTCCGAACTAAAGCAAACCATTCCATTTCCAACTTTCTGTTTCTGCTGATTTCTTGCTCGCTGCTCTTTGCATTGAATTATTGTGAAAAACCGACTGTCCCGAATGTCACTTTTACCAACCTGAAGGGCCATAAAATCAGTCTGGAACAGCTCAAAGGCAAAGTTGTCATAGTCAATTTCTGGGCTACTTCGTGCACCATCTGTGTTGGTGAAATGCCGAAAATGATCGAAACCTACGAAAAGTACCATGCACAGGGTTTGGAATTCATCGCCGTGGCGATGTCCTATGATCCGCCCAATTACGTGCTGAATTTCACTGGTACCAGAAAACTGCCATTTGACGTGGCGTTGGATGTGGATGGCAATCTGGCGCAGTCATTTGGCGACGTCACAATGACGCCGACTACTTTTGTCATTGACCGGCACGGCAACATCATCAAAAAATATGTGGGCGCTCCCGAGTTCAAGGAACTGCATCGATTGCTGGACGCCCAGACGGGAGCATGACCCCGGGCCGGTCATCAATTGGGCAAAAATCTTGTTCAATTGCACCTTTATCACGTTCCCTGTTAAGGTAGCGGGAATTAACAAGGGGCATCATGTACAAAGGTGAAAAATTAAACAGCATCAGCCACCTGGTTGCTGCTTCTCTGGTGGTAATTGGCTGTACGGTATTGATTACTCTGGCGACGTTAACCGGAGATATCTGGAAAATCATCAGTTCCTGCATTTACAGTCTGACCCTGTTGCTGCTGTACCTGTTTTCCACGCTGTACCACAGCATTCCGAGCGGCACAGCCAAGAACATTCTGCAAAAATTCGATCACTGCATGATCTACCTGCTGATCGCGGGCAGCTACACCCCGTTTACTCTGGTATCCATGCATGGCAGAACCGGCTGGACATTATTCGACATCGTCTGGAGTCTGGCCCTGATTGGCATCATCCAGGAATTATTTTTCGCCGGCACAGCACGCATTTCTTCGTTGATCATTTACATCCTGATGGGCTGGTCGGTGCTTTTTTTCGTCAAACCACTGATCAGCGCACTGGGTTGGCACGGTTTTTACTGGCTGGCGGCTGGCGGCATTATTTATACGTTGGGCGTGATTTTTTATGTAATTGATGAACGCATGAAACATGCACACGGCATCTGGCATCTTTTCGTCATGGGTGGCAGTGCCTGCCATTTCGTCTCTGTGATTTGTTACGTGATCTGAATTCTGAGCGAGATTAAATAACGGAAATAAAAATTACAAGGAGGAAGATATGCATAAAGACGTATCTGGAACACTGGATCAGCGCGCCTGCCGGCTAACTTCAATCGACATGCTGCGCGGCCTGATCATCGTTGTCATGGCACTCGATCATGTGCGCGATTTCAATATGGCAGGTGCAATGCAGGGCCCCATGCGCGATTCCAGCATCGGTGCATCACTGTTCTTTACCCGCTGGATTACCCACTTCTGTGCACCGGTATTTACATTCATCCATTTTGCCGCTGGGTCGCCTCGGTAAAAGCACGTCGCTCCGACTGGTGGCTCAGTTATCGGTAAATGCGCCGCAGCTATCCTGACGGCTGTCCATAACTGCGCCAGGTATTGCGTCCGCTGCCTTTGGCCTCGTACAGTGCCATATCTGCCGACTTGTATAATTCGGCCTGAAAACTGCCATGCGTGGCATAGATGGCAGCACCAATGCTCATGGTAACGATGAATTGCTGATTGCCGAAAATGATCGGATCCAGACAGGACTCCATGAGGCGCTCACACACAATTCTGATCGACATGTCAGGCTCGGAACTGTCCAGCAGTATGGCAAATTCATCGCCACCAAGACGCGCGACGACATCCACTGCGCGCGTTGCCTTGATCAGTTTTTCTGCGGTCGTGAGCAAAACGGCGTCGCCGGCATCGTGACCGTAAGTGTCATTGATGTACTTGAACTTGTCGAGATCAATCAGCAGCAGGGCAAAATTTTTATTACTGCGGGTTGCGCTTGCTTTAAAGTTTTCAAACCGCTCAGTAAACAAACGGCGATTCGGCAACCCGGTGAGCGCATCCAGGAAGGCAATTTCTTCAAGCTGAACCTTACTTTGACGCAGCTGCTCTGTGCTTTTGGATAATTCCTGAGTACGTAACGCGATCAGTGCTTCGAGTTCAAGTTTGGCCTTGCTCAGATAGGCGGTACGGGCCTGCACCAGCAATACCACCAGCAAAATTACAGCAAGTGTAATTGCGATACGAAATAACCAGGTCTGATACCAGGCCGGCAGTACTCTTACCGGAATACTGAGCGATTTCTCTGCCCAGACGCCATTGCGGTTTGAGCCACGAATTTGCAGCGTGTAGTTGCCGGGCGGCAGATTGGTGTAGCTGGCAAGGCGGCGCGTGTAATCGGTATTGATCCAGTTCCTGTCAAAGCCTTCCAGACGATACGAGTACAGATTGCGCTCCGGCGCCGAGTAATCCAGCGCAGCAAACTCAACTGAAATACTGTTTGCATCCGGGGTAATGATCAATGGCTTTTGTCCGGAAACAGTACCATAAACCGGCACTGGCTTTTCGCCACTGTGCGCATCGGTGACGACGATTGATGGCTGAAAATTCCATTGCTTTACCTGCTCGGGATGAATCACGGTCATTCCGCCATTGCCACCAAAAATCAGATCACCATTATTGGTTCTGGCAACCGAGTTTACCCAGTAAGTCCCAATGGCAACACCATCGGCGCGGTGATAGGAATGCACGGCAAAAGTATCCGCGTTGATCACACCGATACCGTCGTCGGTACTGGCCCAGACCTGTCCCTGATTGTCCAGCACAAGCGCATTCATATTGTTATTGGGAAGACCCGCTTCGGTACTGATTTTTTTCAAAACCGGTTTTCCTTGGCTGTCGCGTCCCGTGACAACATTGATACCGCCACCAAACAGAGCGATCCACAATCGTCCCCGCTGATCGATGAGAAGCGAAGAAATATAACCGGCAGTCAATCCGTCAGGATCTGTTGGATCAAAAAGTATTTTCTCAACCGCCCCCGTAACCAGATCAATATGATTTAAACCATTCGCCGTCCCGACCCAGAGATCCTTGCTCACACCCCGGATAATGACATTGACACGCTGATCAGTGAGCTGTTTTTCATCCAGATGAGAAAACACCGGCCTGGCACTGATATCCATCGCTGCTGCATACAGGCCATCCCGACCTGCACCAACATAAAGAACACCGTCTTCATACAGAAGCGCATTCACGGCATCGATCCGGTCTTTCAACTTCAGTTTGACTCGTTTGAGGCCTTTACCTTTCAGATCAGCCTGATAAACACCGCGGTCAGTTCCGATAAATACCGAATTGCCATCACTGGCAAAAGCAGCTATCGGTGCCCTCGACAACGCTGTTTCAGGTTTTTTCTGATCCGGGCGCAAAACGGCAATACGTTCCCCGCTTGCTGAAATCACATCCACCCCTGCGCCGGAGTAACCCAACCAGGTTGTCCCGGCATTTGATTCAAACAGGCTTACCACGTCAGCGCCCGAGATGCTGCCAGCTCGGTCGGTATTTCCGAACAGAGATAAAAAAGCACTGTCAGCATTAACCATGCGGTCCAGACCGCTGGTACTTCCAACCAGCATGGCACCGGTGCGATCGCGATAAACGATCCAGATCGCATCATGCATCAGGCTGGAAAAAACTTTGGTGTCGTGCCGGATACGTCGGGTCTGCCTGGTATCGGAATTAACAACAACAATACCTTCACCATACGTTCCAAACCAGATTTCGCCGTTTTCAGATTCACTGATGCTAATGACAAAGTCGGTTGAAAATGACGATTTTGCATCATCGGTTTCTTCCAGTTGCACCGGTTTGCCATTTTCTTCATCAATGACGAATGCGCCGTTATGATTGGTCCCGATCCAGATGCGCCCTTTCCGGTCTTCATACAGGCTTCTGAAATTGGATACCGGCCCCGAATGCGCGACAACCGGCACCTGGGTAATTTTTTCCGTAACAGGATCCATTCGAGCCAGGCCGCCTTTGGTGCCGACCCAGATCCGGCCATCCCGGTCCTTCAGCACGCATAAAATCTGCTCATCGGGCAAGCTGTTCTGATCTGCAGGGTTATGGTGCCAGGCCCGCACCTTGCCGGTCACAGTATCCAGATGATTCAGTCCAATTCCAGTCGCAATCCAGAGCCCACCCTTGCCGTCATCTGCCAATGACATCACATCCGTACTGCTCAAGCCTTCAACTTTAACAAACTGATCTTTCAGTCCGTCATAGCGCACCAGACCGGCAGTGCCGGTGCCTATCCACAACTGGCCGGCCGTATCGGTATGCAGCGTGCTGATGAAATTATCGGGAATCGAGCCGGGGATTTTCACGTTGGGCACGTAATTACGGAAGCGATAGCCATCCCATCTGGACAGTCCGCCCTGAGTGCCTATCCATAAAAAACCATCCCTGTCCTCAGCCAGTGCGGTTACTGTCGGTTGCGGCAGTCCATTATCCTGGGTGTAATGCTGAAATACGGAATCAGCATAACCGGCCCAGCGCACATTCCCGGTTGTTGCCAGCGCCAATGACATGTATCCGGACAGCAGACAGGCAACAAACAAACCGGCAACCAAATGAACCAACCCAGCCAACTGTATTTTCGACACAACAGAGTGTCGTTTTCTCAAAGGTCGATTTGATAATGAGGTCAGCAAATTACATCGGTTGGAAATCATGCATTACTTTCATTATTCGATTTGGTGTATGCAAATTCGATTCTTGTTTATACCTGCACTCACAATCTCCAGTGAGTAAATTGCTTTATATTTAACAGCACGACACGCCGTTTCAAAATCCAGCTGCATGCCATTTTTGTGATAACAATTACTATACCATTTAAACTTTCGGCAGCCATAAAAAGAGCGTTGAATCGCCGTGGCCGGACTCAGCCATGATCCAGACCACATGCAACTTCAGGATAAAGAAAGCGAAACCCCAATTCCTGTCTGATACGCCGGTTGGTCATGCGACGTGATTCTGACATGAAGGACCACAGCATCGGACTGACCTGTTGTTCAAGTTGCGCACGCGGCAGGCGCGGCGGTCTTTGCAGATCAAAATGGTCAGCAACCAGATCAAAATACTCACCCATCAACAATCTGCTGTCATCCACGGCGTGATAAATTCGATTCGGACTGCCGTGCAGCAGCGTTTTCACGACCAGTCGCGCCAGATCATCGGCATGAATATGACTGGTAAATACATCCTGCTCCGGCAGGAGTGCCGGGGTGCCCCTGTTGAGACGCTCCAGTGGCAGGCGCGACGCGGCATAAATACCCGGTACGCGCAAAATGCTCAGGCACGAGCCGGTGCGGCGTGCCCAGTTGCGCCATACCTGTTCAGCGTCAACACGGCGCACCGCGCGCAGATTGTGCGGCTGCACTTTGTGCGTTTCTGAAATCTCTGCACCACCACAATCGCCATAAACACCGGTCGTGCTGACATAAACCATGCGGCAACGATGCGAGAGCATCGCTGCCAGATGACGGCTGCGGGTATCTGTGACGCCGCGTGCAGGTGGCGGCGCCAGATAGATGATCAGAGATGCCATCCCGGTCAGCCTTGCCAGCGTATCAGGCCGATCCAGATCGGCAACCAACGGAACTGCGCCGGCAGCACGCAATTGTGCGCACCGCTCTGGCTGGCTGGTCAGGGCCAGCACACGCCAGTTTACGGATCCCCCTGATTGCGCACTTCCAGACAATTGGCCACGCAAAAGCGGTAGAATACGCATCCCAATATCGCCACACCCGGCTATAAGCACGCGTGGACGGGCGATTTTTTTATTTTGTTGATTTTTTTTCATGGATGGCTTTGTATGACTTTTCAGGTAACAGTAAATCCGAGTGGCCACCAGTTTGCCTGCAATGACGACGAAACTATTCTGGCTGCGGCGCTGCGCGCCAACGTCGGTTTACCGCATGGATGCAAAAACGGCGCGTGTGGTGCCTGCAAGGGCAAAATAGTAACCGGTCAGACAGTTCTGGGCAAACATCAGGAAAAGACGCTGACCCAGGAAGAAATCAGCAAGGGCTTATCTTTGTTTTGCTGCGCAACACCGCTGTCGGATATAACGATAGAAGTTCGCGAAGTGGAAGTCGGCGATTTTCCCAGCAAAAAATTACCGACCCGTATCGCGAAAATAGAAAAACTGTCGCATGACGTCATGCTGGTCATTCTGCAACTGCCGGCCACTGAAAAATTTGCATTCCGCGCCGGTCAATATATTGAATTTCTGCTGCGCGACGGCAAACGGCGCAGTTACAGCATGGCCAATGCGCCCCACACCAGCGACCAGATCAGCCTGCACATCCGGCATATGCCTGGCGGCCTGTTTACAGATCAGGTATTTTCGACGCTGAAAGAGCGCGACATATTGCGCATTGAAGGTCCGCAAGGGACCTTCTTCCTGCGCGAAGACAGTAAAAAACCGATTATTCTTCTGGCTTCCGGAACCGGTTTCGCACCGATCAAAGCAGTCATTGAACACGCCTTCGAACAAAAAAATCAACGGCCCATGACCCTGTACTGGGGTGGCCGCCGCCCGGCTGATTTATACATGCATCAGCTGTGTATGGACTGGGCTGCACAACATCCGGAATTCCATTACGTCCCAGTGGTATCCGACGCTCTGGCCGAAGACAACTGGAGCGGGCGCACCGGCTTTGTACATCGTGCGGTACTGGAAGACTACAGTAACATGTCGGCGCTGCAGGTCTACGCCTGCGGCGCACCGATAGTCGTCGATTCTGCCAAGCGTGACTTTGTCGCGCAGGCACAATTGCCGGCAGATGAATTTTATGCAGACTCATTTATCTCCGAAGCAGATCTGGCTTGACTCCGTACTGACACAATCGCAATCGCAACCCAAGGCTCATCATGAATACAACAGCTCCAGAAAATAACCGGCTGAAATGGATGACTTTCCTGCTCATCGCAGTAGCCGGTCTGTTTTATGTAAAGTGGTCACCCTACTACCACAAGGCTTTTCTTGCGGCGTCCAACCATGCCATCGGCAACTCCATATTGATGGGCAAGGATGCCGCTCCGCCAGCACCCTCGTTGGATGCCGCACTGGGCTATGCCATGGCCTATGGAAAGGCGATCTGGCAGGCGATGGTGCTGGGCCTGTTGCTGGGCTCCGGCGTGCAGGCACTGATAGCGCCGCAGTGGATCGCCAGAGTATTTGGCAAGTCCGGCTTCGGCAGCGTCGCAGCCGGTGGACTGCTGGCGATTCCTGCCATGATGTGTACCTGCTGTGCCGCACCGGTTGTGGCCGGACTGCGGGCGCGTCGGGCTTCGCCGGGAGCCGCACTGGCTTTCTGGCTGGGCAATACGGTGCTCAATCCTGCCACGCTCATTTTCATGGGTTTTGTTCTGGGCTGGAACTGGACCATCCTGCGCCTTGTGATCGGTCTGGTCATGGTGTTTGGACTGGGCTATCTGGCTAACCGGTTTGTTACTGATGAAGAAGCCGTGGCGGCGCAATCCAATCTGCAGCAGACCGCCAGTCAGGATGGCAATGCATTTCGGCGCTGGCTGAAATTACTGGGCCAGATGACTGTGCGTCTGGTTCCTGAATACATCATCCTGGTTCTGCTGCTGGGTGCTGCCCGTGCGCTGTTATTCCCGCACATCGGCCCTGAAATCGATAATTCACTGCTCTGGATCATTCTGTTTGCGCTGGCCGGAACACTATTTGTCATTCCGACTGCCGGCGAAGTACCGATCATTCAGGCCATGCTGGCACTGGGCATCGGCGTTGGTCCGGCTGCGGCATTGCTGATGACTCTGCCACCGATCAGCCTGCCCTCGATGGCTATGCTGTATCGCTCTTTCAAACCGCGCCTGCTTGTGATTCTGACGGCTGCCGTTATCGGATTTGGCATTTTGGCCGGACTCATTGCCGTGGGACTTGGCATGTGATTTCTGCCGGGTCGAAACTGTAAACGTAAAAAAGGCGATGCAGTCATCGCCTTTTTTTATCTCCAGTCAGAAGCTCGTCGTCTGGTCTTGCTGTTTAAAACTCGCAGTGAAATATTTTTCGAAATCCCGGCTGCATTCAATATTTCCATCGCTTTTGGAATTCCCACGAGCACTGCGGCTGCAATTCCACGATTCACTACCAGCTCAATCTCGCCATGCGTTCGTTCATCGAGCGCCTTGGCAACTACAGTCACTTCCCTGATCATTTCAAAATGTTGATTATCATCCGCATCCATAACCTGCCTCATATAAATGAATCAGAGCATGCTACTTCGGAAGTTCCCGTATATTCAGTATCTATATGTAACTTGATTAGCTGATTGAAACCTGCGGGAAATATATTTTGAAAAAGTATATGCCGGTATTTTCCAAACAAAATGAAATCTTTTTCATAGTGTTTCCACAAGGAACTTTTTAAGGGCACTTTTAGAAAATTTGGTCAATATGAGCAGACTGCCAACCTCCAGTTCTGTCAATCGTTAATCAGCACCCCATTGAGCACTGGATCAACATGTGTCATCACATTTAAAACATGATGATTGCGCATAACCCGGTCACTTGCCTCATTGGCAATATGGTGACCTTGCATCACCGTTAAATTGGCATCCAACTCCAGATGCACATCGACAATAATCAGATCACCGACTTTGCGGGTGCGCATGTCATGCAACCCCAGCACACCGGGCGTTTCTCTCAATGTCAAACGGATCGCTCCATACTCTTCGGGAGAAACTGCGCGATCCGTCAAATCACTCATGGCATCCCAGGTAAATTTCCAGCCCATCCGACCGATGAGGATACCAACAACCATTGCCGCTATCGGATCAAGCAGCGTGTACCCCATTAAATTTCCCGAGATACCAATTGCCACGACCAAAGAAGCTGCCGCGTCGGAACGCGCATGCCAGGCGTTGGCAATCAGCATGCTGGAGCGGATGCTCTCGGCAACCGACAGCATGTAACGAAACAGACTTTCTTTTGCCATCAATGCGAACAGCGCAACCCAGAGCGCAATCAAATGCACCTTGGGTATGAGTTCCGGACTTTGAATTTTCACCACAGCCGAATACAACATACCAACACTGACTGCCAGCAGCAACAGCCCGAGAAACAGGGACGCGGCGTTTTCATAACGCAGGTGACCGTATTGATGATCGTCGTCGGCCGCTTTTTTACTTTGATGATTAGCCAGCAGAACGACAAAATCCGACAGCAGGTCCGACAGGGAATGCACGCCGTCAGCAATCAAACCGGCCGAACCGGAAAACAGTCCGACCAGAATCTGTACCGCACTCAATACCACGTTGACGAACACACTGACCAGCGTACTTCGATGCGCAGCAGCGCTGCGCTCTGGTGTTTCCGGCGGATTTATTGTGTGTTGTTGATGCAAGTCCATGTCAAGTCCTGAATTCGCCAATCGCCTGCAGATCAGCATGATATGAAGAGCGCACCATTGGTCCGGAGGCCACCTGTTCAAAACCGATACCGAGTGCATACAGTCTTAAATCATCAAACTCTTCGGGCGTGACATAACGCTTGACTGCCAGATGGTGTTTGCTGGGCTGCAGATACTGGCCCAGCGTAAGCATGGTCACACCGTGCGCACGCAGGTCCTTCAACACTTCCTGAATTTCTTCGATGGTTTCACCCAGTCCCAGCATCAGACCTGATTTGGTCGGCACACCTGGATTGGCCTGACCAAAGCGCTGCAGCAATGTTAATGAATATTGATAATCAGCACCGGGCCGGGCTTCCTTATATAACCGCGGAATGGTTTCCAGATTGTGATTGAACACGTCCGGCAAATCGTTATTCAATATTGGCAAAGCCACTTCCATGCGTCCGCGGAAATCCGGGGTCAACACTTCGACTCTGGTTCCAGGTGAAGCCTGGCGGACCGCCCGGATACAATCGCCGAAATGCCCGGCCCCACCATCACGCAGATCATCCCGGTCTACCGACGTGATCACAACATAACGCAGTCCCATGGCACTGACCGTTTTGGCAAGATTGGCAGGTTCTTCTGCATCGAGGGGATTGGGACGGCCATGACCCACATCGCAAAATGGACAGCGCCGTGTGCAGATATCACCCATGATCATGAAGGTGGCGGTGCCGTGTTTAAAGCACTCACCCAGATTGGGACAGTTCGCTTCTTCACAGACTGTATGCAGTTTGTTTTCACGCAAAATCGACTTGATCCGCGCCACTTCACCGGTTCCGGTAAATTCTGCGCGAATCCAGCTTGGCTTGCGCAAATAACCGGATGGTTCGGTTGGAACAACCTTGATCGGAATGCGCGCCATTTTTTCTGCGCCACGCAATTTGACGCCGGCAACCGCCTTGGCCGGTTTTTTATCTGAATCCATGTCAACCTCTTGGTTATTTTGCTATTTTGGGTGTGGTAACCTGCACGTCGGCGCATTGAGCCCGATGCCGCAAAGCATGGTCCATCAGCACCAGCGCCAGCATGGCTTCGGCAATCGGCGTGGCACGAATGCCGACACAGGGATCATGCCGGCCAAAGGTCTGCACGACACTGGCCTGGCCGTTCTGATCAATCGAATTGCGTGGCGTTCTTATTGACGACGTCGGTTTAATCGCCATCGAAACAGAAATGTCCTGTCCGCTGGAAATACCGCCCAGAATGCCGCCGGCATTGTTACCCAGGAAGCCATCAGGAGTCAATTCATCACCGTGCTGCGAGCCTTTTTGGGTAATGCAGCCAAATCCGGCGCCGATTTCCACCCCTTTTACTGCGTTGATCCCCATCATGGCATAAGCAATTTCTGCGTCCAGCTTGTCGTAGATCGGTTCACCAAGACCGACCGGAACATGCTGTGCAACCACGTTGACTCTGGCGCCAATCGAATCACCCTGCTTGCGCAAATCATCCATGTACTCTTCGAGCCGGGCAATCAGCGCGCCATCGTCACTGGCGGCAAAGAACGGGTTGGCGTGAACATGCTGCCAGTCCTGAAATGGCACTTCAATTTCACCCAGCTGACTCATGTAGCCGCGGATCAGGGTGCCGTATTTTTCAAACAGCCATTTTTTGGCAATGGCGCCTGCGCCGACCGCCGGCGCGGTCAGGCGCGCTGAGGATCGTCCGCCACCGCGATGATCCCGAATGCCATATTTTTGCCAGTAGGTGTAGTCGGCATGACCGGGCCGAAAGGTTGCAACAATATTGCCGTAATCCTTGCTGCGCTGGTCTTCGTTGCGAATCAATAAAGTGATTGGCGTGCCGGTGGTCTTGCCTTCAAAAACACCGGACAGTATTTCAACCGCGTCAGATTCTTGCCTTTGTGTAACATGACGCGAGGTGCCTGGTTTGCGTCGGTCCAGATCGGGTTGAATGTCTGCTTCTGACAACAACATGCCAGGAGGACAACCATCAATAACGCACCCTATCGCCGGCCCGTGCGATTCGCCGAAAGTGGACACAGTAAATAAAGTGCCGAAAGTATTACCTGCCATGATGAATTTGAGTATTGAAAGAAGTGCCGATTTTAACAGGACAGTCCAAGATCATGCCGATCAAGTTGTCGGCAATTAAAAAAAACCTGCAGATCTGATTGAAAATTAATCAATCGAAAGATTGTTTGTCTAGAAAATGTGTGCATTTGAGCTATACTGCCCAAGGGAGTCACAACACTGAGCGATTCAACTCAAGGGCACAACTGGATGAGCACGAACCAGCAATCATCACATGACGAGTTAGTTTTTTTAGAAGAACTGGAGAAATCTGATCCTCAGGTCAAATCTGAAAGCAATTTGACATGGCGCATCATGATTATCGACGATGATCCCGATGTGCATTCGGCAACAACCTTTGCCTTATCCAGTCTGGCCATTCAAAACCGCTCGTTAAGCTTTTTACACGCTTATTCAGCGGTTCAGGCCAAAGAAATTCTGAAAAATGAAACCGATATTGCGGTAATCCTGCTGGACGTTGTCATGGAGCAGGAAGACGCCGGATTGCAGCTGGTGAATACAATTCGTAATGAAATGGGTCTCACGGAAGTCCGCATTATTCTGCGCACCGGCCAGCCAGGTTATGCGCCGGAAATTGATGCGATCCGCGATTTTGACATCAACGACTACAAAACCAAGTCCGAACTGACCAGAACCAAACTATTTACCACCATTACTTCAGCGATACGTTCTTACGACCAGATCTGTTCCATCAATACCTTAAGACGCGCTTCCGACATTACTACCCGCTCCAGCCGGGAACTGATTTCCCAATCCAACCTGAATGAATTTGCCGCCATTACGATACGCAACATTGTGGAATATTTTGAGCAGCCCAACCTGAATATTCTGCTGTTCAAACAGGATGATGTGGGCGGTGTGCTCAACATCATCGCAGCCAACGGTCAATTTTCCAATCAGATCAACTCACCGCTCAAAGACAATGAAAATGCGGTGATTTTGCAGACCATCGACAATTGCCTGATCAATCAGCACAACATTCTTGATACCCATCACGCGGCACTGTATCTGAACAACACAACCCAAACCCGTTATGCGCTGTTCGTCGGGATCAATAAAGCCATGTCACCACAGGATGCGCGTTTTCTGGATGTGTTTTCCAGCAACGTATCAGTCTGTCTGGACAATGTATTGCTCAATATCCGTCTGCGCAATCATGCCTTTACCGATCCGCTGACCAATCTGCCCAACCGGCTGAAACTGCTGCACATGCTGGACCAGATACTGGCGCAGAAGAACCGTCCGCAGACTACTCTGGCCCTGATCGATATTGATCACTTTGCCGAAACCAATAATGCACTGGGCCACCAGTTTGGTGACTTGCTGCTGTGTGCGGTCGCCGAGCGGCTGCGCCATCACTTTGAACATTCCTGCAAACTGGCACGCATCGGCAGCGATACTTTTTCAATTGTCGGTCACAACGACATCGTGCGCCCTGAAATAATTCTGTCGCTGTTTTATGCGCCCTTCCTGATTGAGAAGCAGGATGTGCAGCTGTCGGCCACGATCGGTCTGGTCAAGCTCGATGACTATGAAGGCGACACGTCCGACGCGCTCAAAGACACCAACATCGCCTTAAAACGCGCCAAGAAACAGCAACGCACCGGTTATGTGTACTTCACCAACAACATGGGCGTGGAAATCCGTGAACGGGTCAGGCTGATGCGGGCACTGAACAGCGCATTCCAGAAAAATCATCTGTTCGTGGTCTACCAGCCGCAGGTCAATATCGGCACCGGCAAGGCAATTGGTGCTGAAGCATTGCTGCGCTGGAAAACCCTCGAAGGCAAATTTATTCCGCCGGATCAGTTTATTCCGATTGCCGAATACTCTGGTCTGATCATCGAACTGGGTGACTGGGTGTTGCGTAATGCCTGTTATGAATTGCAGGGCCTGATCAAAAAAGGATTTACTGACTTTAAGATGTCGGTCAATGTCTCGCAGGCGCAGTTCCTGCACCCGGAATTCCTGAATTCGGTCAGAAGAGCCATCAACGACACCGGCATTCCGCCTGACATGCTGGATCTGGAAATCACCGAGTCGATGGCGATGGAAGATCCGATCTTCCTGATGGAAACCCTGCATCAACTGAAAAAAATCGGTGTAAAAATATCCATCGACGATTTCGGCACCGGTTTCTCGTCACTGAGTTATCTGCAAAAATTACCGATCGACCAGCTCAAAATTGACCGCTCCTTTGTCAGCCAGATTGTCGATGCCACCAGCAGCGCCAGCATTCCGAAAATGATCATTCAGCTCTGCCAGAGCCTGGGCCTGACCGTAATCGCTGAAGGTGTGGAAGACGTGAAACAGGCTGAAGCGCTGATATCGTTCGGCTGTTCACTGGCGCAGGGTTACTACTATTCCAAACCGCTGGAGTCGCTGAAATTGCTGGACTGGCTCGGCGAAAAGCCAAAACAGATCGAGAACACCTAAAAAAACGCCCTGAAAATTTTCAGGGCGTTTTTGTATCAAAAACAGCTCAGACTCCTTTGGCCATTTCAGCAATCTTGCGGTCCACATCATTTTGCGCCTCATGTTTGCCAGAGATCAGCATATACATGGATGGCACCACAAACAGTGTAAACATGGTACCGATCGACAGTCCGGTAAATATCACCAGTCCCATGGCATGACGGCCTGCTGCACCGGCGCCCGAAGCAATCACCAGCGGCAGCACACCAAACACCATTGCGGCGGTTGTCATCAGAATCGGGCGCAGACGTTCACTGCAGGCTTCTTCAATCGCCTCACGTTTTCCCATGCCTTTAATGCGCAGCTGATTGGCAAATTCAACAATCAGAATACCGTGCTTGCTGATCAGCCCCACCAGCGTCACAAGACCGACCTGGGTATAGATATTGATCGAGGCATAACCCCAGAAAATAAAGATCATCGCGCCAAACAGGGCCAGTGGCACCGAAATCAGAATGACGATCGGATCGCGGAAGCTTTCAAACTGTGCTGCCAGTGCCAGAAACACCACGATCAGGGCCAGCGAGAAGGTAATGATGAATCCACCGGACTCATTCATGAACTGGCGTGACTGACCGGAATAATCAATTCGATAACCGGACGGCGCCACTTCAAGCAGAGCATTTTTCAAAATATCCAGCGCTTCATTTTCAGAGATCCCGGCAACGCCGGAAATGGTCGCCGAATTGAGCTGCTGAAAATGGTTCACCGATTCAGGCACGATACTGTTGGTAATATGCGCGATGGTGCTGGCCTGAATCATGTCGCCGGCCGGGGTCTTGATGTAGAAATCAAGCAGGTTATCCGGATTGAGCCGGTCGGTCTGCAGTACTTGCGGAATGACTTTATAGGACCGCCCGGCAATCGAAAAGTAATTCACATAACCGCCGCCGAGCGCCGCACCGAGCGCTTGCCCCACATCCTGCTGCGTCATCCCCAGAGTGGCGATCTTGTCCCGATCGACCACCAGCGTCGCCTGCGGTTTGTCGAGTTTCAGGTCATTGTCGAGGAAGTAAAACTTGCCGGAGGCCTGCGCCTTCTCAATGACTTTCTGTGCCACCTGATTCAGATTTTCAAACGGTTCAGTGGTATTGATCACAAACTGAATCGGCAGTCCGGATGCACCAGGCAATGACGGGAACATGAACGCGGCCACCCGTACACCGGCGATCTTGTTCCACTGTTCCTGCAGATCCTGCTGAATTTCCTGGGCAGAACGGGAACGCTGATCCCAGTCTTTGAGCAGGACACCACCGATCCCGGCATTGGTGGTTGGCACGCCCGTGAGCTGGAACATTTGCTTGTATTCCGGGATCTTGCTGCCCATTTTGAAAATCTGGTCAGCGTAGGTCTGCATCTGATCAGCCGTCGCATTCGGTGCGCCGGTGATCAACGACAAAACAGCGCCCTGATCTTCTTCCGGTGCCAGTTCTTTCTTGGACATCGAATACATGGCAAATACCAGCCCGATAAGGATGACTGCCATCACGATCAACACCACATAGGTATCGAGCAGACTGCGCAGAGTTTTCAGATAACGGTGCCGCACTTTTTCAAATACGCGGTCAATCAGCATGACAAAACGCCCGGTATCCTGCTCAGGTTTGAAGAAGCGCGAACACATCATCGGCGACAGGGTCAGGGCAACGACGCCCGACATGGTGACAGCGCCGGCCAGCGTGAAGGCAAATTCGGTAAACAAAGCCCCGGTCAGGCCGCCCTTCAAACCGATAGGCACGTACACAGCCACCAGTACCACCGTCATGGCCAGAATCGGGCCACCCAGCTCACGCGCTGCAATCAGGGCAGATTCAAGTACTGACTTGCCTTCTTTCATATGCCGGTCGACGTTTTCCACCACAATAATCGCGTCATCCACCACCAGACCGATTGCCAGCACCAGTGCAAGCAGCGTGAGCAGATTAATGGAGTAACCAAACATCTGCATGACGAAAAAGGTGCCGATCAGCGACAGCGGCATGGCGATGATCGGTACCACCACGGCCCGCAGTGAACCGAGGAAGAGATAAATCACCACTGTCACGATCAGCAGCGCTTCCAGCAGCGTTTTGACCACTTCATAAATCGAGGTATTGATGAATTCGGTCGAGTCATACACGATTTTTCCGGTCAGACCATTCGGCAAATCAGCCGCCAGAGATGGAAAGATGGTCCTGATATGAGATGCCACGTTCAGTATGTTCGCATCCGGCGCTACTTTGATACCGATAAACACCGAACGCACTCCGGAAAAGGACACGTTGAAATCGTAATTTTCCGATCCCAGCGTGATGGTGGCGACATCTTCCAGATGCACGATGGCACCATTGCTCTGCTTGACCGCCAGCTTTTTGAATTCGTCAACCGAATGCAAATCGGTTCCGGCTGTCAGCGGTACCGTTACCATCTGACCTTTGGAAGCGCCCAATGCAGTCAGATAATTATTGGTGGACAGTGCCAGACTGACATCGGCCGCTGTTACACCAAACGCCGACATTTTTGCCGAATCCAGCCAGGCGCGCAGCGCAAAGGTACGGGCACCGAGGATTTCCGCAGTCTGTACCCCTTCCACCGAATCCAGTTTCGGTTTAATCACGCGCAACAGGAAATCGGTGACGTTATTGGTGGGCAGCTTGTCACTGTAAAAACCGATGTACATTGCGTCAGTTGTCTGACCGGTCTGCACTGTCATGACCGGCTCCTGCGCCTGAGCCGGCAACTGGTTTTTGACCGAATTCACCTGAGTAAGGATTTCAGTCAGGGCCCGGTTGGCATCGTAATTCAGACGCAGCGTTGCAGTAATGGTCGACACACCGCTGGTGCTGGAGGAAGACAGGTAATCAATACCTTGTGCCTGTGAAATGGCAGATTCGAGCGGTTGGGTGATAAACCCGGCCACGGTCTGCGCATCGGCGCCATAATACGCGGTTGACACCGTCACCACGGCATTCTGGGTTTTGGGATACTGGTTGACCGGCAGGGATAACAGCGACTTCACGCCCAGCACCACGATCAGCAGACTGACCACGATGGCAAGAACCGGTCGCCGGATAAATAAATCGGTAAATTTCATCAGTTACCTCTTAATGTTCTTGAGGATGTGGATTGGCATCATTTGCCGGAACATGGGTATTGTCCACCACGATATCGGTACCGTTTTTCAGTTTCAGCATGCCGGAGGTAACAACCTCCTGTCCGGAAGTCAAACCTTTGGTAATGACCACCTGGTCGCCGCGGGTAGCACCAGTTTCCACAAACACCTGGCTTACCGTCAGAGTTGGTTTGCCTGATTCGCCTTTGGCATCATCCTTTTTGGCCTCGGCATTTTTAACCACAAACACGGTCGAACCGTAAGGATTGTAGGTAATGGCGGTCTGCGGCAAAACGATGGCACTGGTCTTTTCACCCACATCGAGGCTGACGTTGGCAAACATGCCGGGCAGCAGCTGCATTTTTTCATTGGCGAGTTTGGCCTGTACCAGCACATTGCGGGTTGCCGTATCGATCACCGGATTGATCGCATTCACCTTGGCCGAGAACGCGGTGTTGGGAAATGCATCGCTGATAACTTTAAGGTTCTGGTTCACCTTCAGCATGGCAACCTGACGTTGCGGCACATTGAAATTGATATAGATCGGATCGATGGTCTGCAGGCTGACCAACTTGTCGCCGGCATGCACGAACTGGCCGCGATTGATTGCGGTAATGCCAAGACGTCCCGAAAATGGGGCGCGTATGGTTTTCTTTTCCACCAGAGCACTCTGCTGTTCAACCATGGCATGTTTGCTTTTCAGATCAGCCCGGTCAGCGTCAACCTGAGCCTGACTGACGCCCTGCACAGCCAACTGCGCCTCGTCACGCTTCAAAACTGTAGCGGCCAGCTCTGCACTGGCCTGTAACGCATGCAGCTGGGCGATATCGGAATCGGCATTCAAATTGAACAGGACTTCATTCTGCTTAACCTGCTGACCGGATTTGAACTTGATTTCACGCACCAGTCCATCAATTTCAGCGGTCACATCCACGCCGCGAAACGGCATTAAGGTGCCTACCGAATTTAACTGTGGCTGCCAGTCGGCGGCCACGACTTTGGTGGTCGTGACGGTCTGCGGAAACGGCTTGGGTGCACTGGCTATCATTTTCTTGATATACAAAACAAACCCTAAAATGATCACGGCGATTAACACCACAACACATCCCAACATGATGAGCATACGCTTAGTCATGAATACATCCCTCGTTCAAAATTAAAATGGCCGGATTTTCTAACCGGTAATCAAATGAAATACATCTGCATCCTGCAGGTGCAGATCACTCGCTTTTTACAGAAATATCTTTTAACTCGGGCCGGTTCCACCAACCGCCACCCAGCGCCAGAAACAGTGCGGCCGTATCGGCATAGCGAGCGGCCTCGGCCTGCACCAGTGCAGTTCTGGCTGACTGATAATTGCGTTTTGCATCCAGCAGGGCCAGTGAATTCAGTGCGCCCAACTCGAATTGCCGGGTTGTCATGTCCAGGGTCTGTCGGGCAACGGCTTCCACTTCCACCTGCTGTTTCAATGTTTTTGCGTCCAGATCGAGCGCCTGCAGGCTGTCGGCCACATTCTGGAACGCCACCAGCACGGTCGCACGATATTGCGCGTCGGCCTGATCATAGGCGGCAACCGAAGCACGTTTTTTGGCAGACAGTGCACCGGCATCGAACAGGGGCTGTACCACACCGGCACCCAGATTCCAGAAACTCCATTCCTTGTTGGTCAGCCCACTGGCCGTGGGAGACATGCCGCCATACGCTGCCGTCAGACTGATCTGGGGGAACTGATTGGCTGTGGCCACACCGACCTGGGCACCGGCCTGATGCAGCAGCGCCTCTGTGGCGCGAATATCCGGGCGTTGCTTGAGCAGGGCTGACGGGACTGATACCGGCAGGTCAGAAGGCAGCTGCATCGATTCCAGATGGAATTCCGGCAAGCCGCCTTCACTTGGCAAACGACCGGCATACACGGCAAGCTGGTTACGCGTTTGCTGCAAGGCTTTTTCAAGTCCCGGCAGACTGGCACGGGTTTGCGCCAGTAAAGTCCGCTGGGCCAAAACACTGCTCATCGGAATTGCGCCCGCTGTGAACTGCTTTTCGATCACATCAAGCTGCGTGGTCTGAAACTCGAGGATTTCCGATGTGGCGTGCAATTGTGAGCGCAATGAGGCTTCCCGGATCGCGGTCGTCACCAGATTGGAAGTCAATGTCAGATAGGCGGCTTCAACCTGAAACCGCTGATAATCCACAGCGGCCTGCATGCTTTCCAGTTCGCGCCGATTCGCGCCGAATACATCGAGTGTGTAGGAAATATTGATCGAAGCGTTAAAAAGGGTAAACAATGCACCACCAGGAATAAAAGTGGTCAACTCGGACGCATGTTCGCGCTGCAGACCCAGATTGGCAGTGACATTCGGATAAAGAGTATTTCCGGACACGGCAGTGTAATTTTCCTGGGCCTGGCGCAGTGCTGCCTGAGCGGAAGCCAGGTTGGGACTTTGAGTCAGAGCACTGCGGATCAGTTCATCCAGTTCCGTTGAGTGAAATACTGTCCACCATTGCGCGGGAATATCCTGCGCCGGGACAAGATTCTGGGCTACACCGGCATGGCCTGGTGCGGATTCAGTCTGTTTTTGGAGTGGTACAGCAGTATAGGAATAGGATTCCGGCGGAGTTGCCTGTGACGCGACCGGGGCTTGTGGCGCTTTGAAATCAGGACCCAGCGTACAGCCGGTGAGGGCCAGTGCCAGAGCCAGAACCAGGCTTAAGGAATTTAGAGGGAAGGTCATTTTTTTAGTCACTAAATCACTCCTGATGATACGTCTTTGGCCGTTTGCCAGCCGCGTATTATACCGGTTTTACAAACAGATTATTTTTCGGATGAATTTATTCGAATATCGCTTCAAATAAGGTTGCGCAGCCAGGCCAGAAACCGCGTGAGGAATTCAGGCACCAGCGTAAATATAAAAGCACCGGCCAGCACATTCAAACCGGCAGTGACCAGGAATATCTGCGGTATCGTCATGCCGAATTTGAACATGAGCATGGCTGACAGTGAGGCCACCACCATGAACAGCGCATTTAAAATATTCATTCCGGCAATGGTGCGTGACATGTGATCCGGATCGCAGCGCGTTTGGATCAGCGCAAACAGCGGCACGATATATATCCCCCCAGCTATACCGATGCCGAAGATATCAAACAGAATATGCCAGCTGCCGGCCTGCTGCATAAAGCCCCACACATCGACACTGCCGGGGTTGATATAGCTGATGCTGGACAGATAAAGGTCAGCGCCAAACAGCGTCATGCCCATGGCACCCAGAGGGACCAGTCCGATTTCGACCTTGTGTCCGGACAGACGCTCGCACCACAGCGATCCCGCGCCGACCCCGACCGAAAATACCGCCAACAGAATGACGAAGACACTGTAGTCGCCGTGCAGATTGACTTTGGCGTACTGGGGAATCTGGGCCAGAATGATCGCGCCGTAAAACCAGAACCAGGAGTTGCCCAGCATGGCCAGAAATACCGTACGGTTTTGCACGGAAAAGCGGATATTGCGCACCGACTCTGAAAAAGGATTCCAGTTCATCGGCAAGTGCGGAACCGGTGCCGGCGAATCAGGAATTTTCCAGCTCATGACTGCGCCCAGCAGTGCCAGACCTATCGTGCCAAATGCGACCAGATGGATGCCCCAGGGCTGGATAACCGCAAGCATGGTGCCGATAATCTGGCCCAGCAAAATGCCCACAAAAGTACCCATTTCAACCAGACCATTGCCCCCCACCAGCTCCTGGGTTTTCAGATGCTGCGGCAGGTAGGCGTACTTCATGGGTCCGAACAAAGTGGAATGCAGTCCCATGCCGGCAACGGCGGCAATGAGTATCCAGATCAAATGATAAAACCAGCCGATGCATGCGACACACATGATGAAAATTTCGAGCAGCTTGACCGCTCTGGCCAGGTTGCCCTTTTCCACCTTTTCGGCAATCTGGCCGGCCGTGGCGGAAAACAGCATGAACGGCAAAATGAACAGTCCGGGAATAATCTGGTTTAACAGGTCGACGCTCATGGTGGTCCAGTTGAGCGTATCGAAAGTCAGAACCGTCACCAGCGCAATTTTAAAGACATTGTCATTTAGCGCACCTAAAAACTGGGCCCAGAAGAACGGGGCAAAACGACGCTGCAACAGCAGAGAAAATTGATTTTTGTTTTTCATGGATTAGGGAGGGAGAGCATGGCCGACTGGACAATCCGGCGAATATACCTCAACATCCGGTTTCGATGTTGTGTAAAATTTCCAAAATTTTATTTTTCCATTTTTCCCGTTCAAATCACCGCATAATTAACCCACATTAAGCCAGATATGAAAATTTCGATTCAAGCCACGGCACCGTTTTTGTGCACACTGACTTTCCTGCTCGCCGGCAGCGCCTTCGCCCAGACCGCCAATGACGTCGCACCACCAGTCACCGTCGCCACTGCACCGGCAAAAATTACCTCACTGATCAAGATTGATGAAAAAATCGGGGATGGAACCGAAGCCACTCCAGGTTCCTATCTTGAAATGCACTACACCGGCTGGATTTACGATCCCAAGGCAGCGGACCGGCATGGCGCAAAATTTGACAGCTCGCGCGACAGCGGACAGCCGCTCACTTTTCAGCTGGACGCAAGAACGGTAATTCGCGGCTGGGATATTGGCATACGCGGCATGAAGGTGGGTGGCAAACGCACCCTGATCATTCCTTCCTACCTGGCTTATGGCCCCAAAGGAAGCAATTCAATTCCGCCCAACTCGACGCTGATATTTGATGTGGAACTGATTAGTTCCCGGTGAGAAGGCGTCCGCAGTCTGGAAATACGTACCAGACTGCAAACGCTTCAAACCGCCTTGAGTTTGGTGTCAGACAGCACCTTGCGTATGGTAGAAGCCAGCTCTTCCGCAACAAACTTGGCTACATACGCGTCGGCGCCCACGTTTTTCACATGTTCTTCATTGGTGGAACCAGTCAGTGAAGAATGGATGATCACCGGCAGATTCTGAAAGCGCGTATCGTGCTTGATTTTTCTGGTCAGTGTGAACCCGTCCATTTCCGGCATTTCCAGGTCGGTCAGCACCAGCGCCACTTTATCAAGAATCGTTTTACCCTGCGCTTCAGCCTCGTTGGACAGAGCCTGCAGTTTTTCCCAGCATTCCTTGCCGGTTTTGGTCATGAAAAACGGCGCGCCCATGGCACCCAGACCGCGTTCAATCAGGGTTCTGGCCATATGCGAATCGTCTGCCGCAAGAATAACTGTGCCGGGCGGCAGCAATAATTTGGGTCCAACTGTTTTGGCATCGATTTCCGGTTCTTCCGGCTGAATCGTGCGCAAGATCTGTTCCACATCCAGCACCTGTGCCAGACGGGTATTGGCAATATCGCCGTCCAGACGGGCGATACTGGTCACCATGCCGGCCACCGAACTGGACTCGGCCGACAGGACCTGTCCCCAGTCCAGGCGCACGATTTCCTCCACCGACTCCACCGCAAAGCCCTGTGTCGAGCGCGCATATTCAGTCACCAGCAAAATGTTCAAGCCGGTGGCGGGCACACATCCCACCACGGAAGGCAGATCAATCACCGGAATAATCTGTCCGCGCAGATTCACCACGCCCAACATGTTATTCACCGCGCCTGCGACTTCCGTAATGCTGGGCATGGCCACGATTTCACGCACTTTGAAGACATTAATGCCAAACAATTCGGCATGACCGGTCTGCTTGGCAACGCCCAGGCGAAACAACAGCAGTTCAAATTTATTTGATGCAGTCAGGTTGGTACGTTCATCAATTTCTTGCTGAATTGAACTCATGTTTCCTCCAAAAACCGGGTGATTTTATTAAAACGATCATAAAAATGGGAACTTATAGTGCTTTTTTGAGTACTGTTGGATTGATTATAGTAACGAATTCCAAACAGGCCAGTCATTTCCGAAGGAAAACTTATTTAATTACCTTATAGCAGGGAACATACTGAGTTCCGGGCAGTTTCATGCGCTGCTGCTGCACAAATGATACCAATAAGGCATCAACAGATTCCATCAGATCCAGGTCGCCGCGTATTTCGAAATGACCATATTTTTCAATCGCAAGTATGCCGGCCTGTTTCACGTTGCCCGCCACAATGCCGGAAAAAGCGCGTCGCAAATTGGCAGCCAGCGCATACACTGCCTGATTTTTGTGCAAGGCCAGCTGTTTCATGTTCTGGTGAGTTGGCTCGAAGGGTTGCTGAAATTCATCCGGCACTTTCAACGACCAGTTAAAAAAGTAAGCGTCGGAAATGGTTTTGCGATAAGCCCTGACCTCGGCAATCCCGGCCACCACTTTTTGCGCGACCAGCTCAGGATCGTCAATGATAATCTCATAGCGCTGCTGTGCCTGCGAGCCCAGGGTGGCACCGATGAACTGATCAATCTGTGCAAAATAAGCCTGTGCGCTGGCTGGGCCGGTAAAAAATAACGGAAACGGTATTGCTGCATTGTCCGGGTGCAGCAGGATACCCAGAATATAAAGAATTTCTTCCGCCGTTCCCGCACCGCCCGGAAAAACCACCACGGCGTGTCCGATCCGTACGAATGCTTCCAGTCGTTTTTCGATATCCGGCAAAATCACCAGATCATTGACAATGGCATTGGGCGCCTCGGCAGCAATGATGCCCGGTTCGGTGACGCCGACATAGCGGCCCGCTGAATTGCGCTGCTTGGCGTGACCGATCGTGGCACCCTTCATCGGCCCTTTCATGGCCCCGGGTCCGCAACCGGTACAGATATTCATGCCGCGCAAACCCAGCTGGTAACCGACATGCTTGGTGTAATCGTATTCGTGACCCGAGATGGAATGCCCGCCCCAGCACACCACCAGATTCGGATTCAGCTGCGGCTGCAGAAAATTGGCATTGCGCAAAATATGAAATACCGCATCGGTAATACCCTGACTGTTTGTGAGGTCAAACTGGGGATTGTCTTCGATTTCACTGTTTAAAAATATAATGTCGCGCAACACGGCAAACACATGCTCCTGAATACCCCTGATCATCACCCCGTCCACAAAGGCCACGGCTGGCGCATTTCTGATATCGAGCTTGATACCGCGTTCACGCAGCAAAATGGAAATGGAAAAATCGGGATAACGGGCCAGCAATTCCTTGCCGTCATCGAGCGCATTGCCGCTGTTTAATACCGCCAGCGTGCAGTGGCGAAATACTGTATACAACCCGCCGTGACTGGTATCGAGCAGCTTGTTGATTTCTGCCTTGGATAAAACATCGAGCCGACCTTCGGGGGAAATCTGTGTGTCTAATACGGGATAGTCCAAAATAGCCTCTTAATCATTGTTATTGATGTCACGCCCTTATACCAGTCTAGTTCAAATTTACAAAATCAACATCGCCAATCGGTGTCTGTCTATGTCGATGGCTATAACCTTTACTATGGCCCGTTGCGTAAATCGCCATTCAAGTGGCTTGATTTATTTAAATTATTTCAACAGCCATTATTGGAAAAAACATCCGAAGTCAGCGAGGTCCGTTATTGCACGGCACCATTCCAAAATTATTCTTGGATTGATCGTTCCAATACCTGGCTATGACCACCGAAAAATAGCAACTGATCTGATCAGACTTACAAACTGGTCAAAAACATGAAGCCCAGTCCATCTCGCCAATTCACAGTTGCCTGAAAAAATTCCGAATACATCAATATATAAACCTGATAGTTGGTTTTAATATCGATCGCCGCGTTATTTTTAAAGTCATCAAATCAACACTGCCAAACAATAAAGTTAGCCAACCAACATAAATTTGGGCTTTGATCAGCGCTTTTCTTACAAAAAAATTGCAGTCAAGTCCAATTTATTCGACTTGTTTCTACCTGCCATAAAACTTAAATTGGGCCATTAGTTGTCATTTTAATTTTGATGCGTGAACAGCCCCAGCAAAAATTTGAAATGAAAATGGAAACTGATTTCTTAAATCTACCGATTAAAAAGAGGTATCGATATGAACAAAATATTACTTGCAATTTCAACCTTAGTTGTTGTCGGATCCGCACATGCTGGTTTCAATGGACTTACATGGCATAGCCGAGCTAATTGTATCAACAACGAAAGTATCTCCTGGGACTGGACGACCTATCGGAATATGCGCACTCTTTCATCGCACTTCAGAAATGGATTAAAAATGCACACCGTCGAGGCCCCCTTTAAATATACGTGGAGAAGCGCCGCAGTTCATTATGTTGAAGCCTATCCAGGCGCGGGATGGAGGGTAACAGGAGAGCACTACATGCTACAAAACAATCAATTTATTGTGCTTGGTTATGAAAACGTGGTTGATTGCAGTATTTATGGCGGCTGGTGGGACTTCGACAATCAATAAAAAGGCTAAAACATATTGATCAATTTAAAATCTGGAGTAGAAAAATGAAAATTATTTTAACTGGAGGCTTCTTGCTTCCAATCGCAGCGGTGAGCTTTTCCCAAACAGGGCAAGTCGACTTGTCCAACTTCCCAGAGCCTTTTGTGGGCGTCCAGATTGTACCTGCTGCCGAACTGGGTATACCTGCAAACAACATCAGAAGTAAGCAGCAGAGTGATAATGGATATATCTATTCGGAATCTGAAAATCCCAAATATTTAATGTCGGTTAAAAACAGGTTACCGAGAGAAGGGCTATCAAAATCCAATGACCCTGATTATTTTTACCTGAAAAAAAACGTTGGCGATATTAATTTAACTTTTTACTATCAACCAGTATCGCAAAATAATTTATTGGGTTTTGCACCTGTTGGAACTGAAAACGGTGAAGGTTGGACAGGGATAAGAGAATTTTTCGACGATGCAAAATTTGGTGTTTGTTCTCTAACCAAATATCACATCGTGAATTCAAAAATGGGAATCAGGATCAATGCTGATGCCGTCACCTACGTTGTGAACTCCCTTCCGACCACGCTTGAAGTGACCGGCAGTGAAGTTTCAGGCTTTAAGTACACAGTGAGCTGGGTGGACAGTGTCTTTTCCAATCATCTTGAATGTGCAAAGGAATCATTCGATAACGATCAGATTAATCAGATGGTTGCCTTTGCGGGCACAAGTGCCACCGACCGTTAATCGTTCTGGCGCGCCTGCTTACACAATCAACACCACCACCCGGCATTGTGATGCTCATTCGGCATGAGCAAACCCAGCACACCCAGACTGATCAGAATTACTGCAGCACTCATCACCAGCCAGGCCGGTGGCTTTTTCTGGCCAAACCGGCCGGTCAGACCGTGCGCAAACAGCAGGTACGGCATGGTGCCAAGACCGAAACAGAACATCAGCACGGCACCGGCCACCGGTGAACCACTGATGAGGGCAATGGGCAGCACGCCATACACCAGACCGCAGGGCAGACAGCCCCACAACAGGCCGCGCGTGAGCGGCAGCGCTGGCAATGGGATTTTTGAAAACAGATTGGAAAAACCAGTCAGGTTGAGCCACTGCCCGGCCCGGCCCAGAAGATTGAATTTGTAGCCCAGGCAGCGCAACCCGAGATAAATCAGGGTGAGATTACCGATAAAAAAAAGTACCGCCTGCACCGGCATGACCGGCTTGAGCAACAGTCCGGCCGCACCCAGCGTGCCAACCAGCGCGCCAGCTATCGCATAGGTCAGCAGTCGGCCAAGATGCAGCAACGCCAGATCCAGCCACCTGATGGCGGGAGTATCAACAGCAGCAATCGGAATCACTTTGCTGGTTTTGACGGGTTGTGCCAGCACCGTTGCAATACCGCCGCACATGCCGATGCAGTGGCTGCCACCGGCAACCCCGGCCAGGGTTGCGGTCAGCACTAACGAAAGATTTAACATGGATTATTCAAACCACAACAACAATCAGCGCGGTTTGACCAGTAAAACAACAGTGACGGTGCTCGCAACACAACCGAGCAGCCAGAAGATGAGAAAGCCCAGGGTATAACCGGCCTGCGAACTCATGCTGAATTTTTCACCAAAAACAATCAGATCGAGCGGATCGATCATGGTGAACAATAAGCCACAACTGATCGCAGCCATCAGGAAAGCGGGCCACAAAATGGCCATCACCAAACGGGATGGATTGACTTTGGGATGGGTCTGGTATTCCAAGGCTAGTCTCCTTATTTTAGAATTTATCACCTAAAAATACCTCCTAAGTTGCAAAGCGTCAATGCATTTCAGTAAGTGCCCCGATTTGCAGGTCGGTCTGCAGCGGGTTATGCCAGTCGCTGGTCAGACGCCAGTTGCCGCCTTCCAGTTTGATGTGCATGATGGTGGCATTCACGTTGGCCAGATTGCCCTGATATTGGCCAGTTGCCGTTTGCAGCAGCGGTAGCCGGTGCGTGGTCTCAACCAGATCTTCATGGTTTGAGGTAGCAACACTCAACAGAATTGATTTGGGCAACCCACCGACACCGGTAAGCGCCAGATTGATCTGGCCATCGGCCATCAGATGCATTTCAGCATGCAGCTGCATTTTCCTGGCCTGGGCGTCGCGCATCAGATCGGTATTGATCATCAGACCTTGTTTGTAATAGTCCTCGGTGACGACCTTGTCGGCGCCGGAAAACGCCAGATAGCCGGTGAACAGACTGGCACACACCACAGCCAGAGGGCCGCCGATCACCAGTAACAGCCAGGGTTCCTTTTTCCAGCTATCGGATTTTTGCAATGAAGGTAAGGTAGTCATTCTTTTCTTTCAGATCAGTGGGGTACCAGAAATACTGCCTTTTCAGATACATTTATTTTAGCGTCTGCCCGGTCTTTGACGATAAATTTGATTTTGTGCGATCCGGCTTCTTCCACACCGGCCGGAATTTCAACCCGGACCGGGAACGACTTATCGGTTGCACCTGGAATTTCCACCACATGTTCGTTCACAATTCTGACACCGGAAATGCCTGTCACCTCGACCTCAAAGGTCGATTTCGTCTCTTGGGCATTCATGATCTGCAGTTTATACACGTTATCAATAGAACCGGTTTCAGTCACACGCGGCAGTCCGCGATCACGAATCACGTTGACTTTGAGCGGCACCCGGTTGGCCAGTGTAACGCCGGCCACGATGATGATAGTCCAGAGGATGGCAGTATAAAACAGGGTACGCGGACGGAACACCCGTTTCCACATTTGTGCTCTGGTATAACCGCTTTCCAGCGCATGTTCCGTGTTGTAGCCGATCAGGCCAGGCTCATAGCCCATTTTCCCCATGATCTCGTCACACGCATCAATACAGGCAGTGCAGCCGGTACATTCATACTGCAGTCCATTGCGGATATCAATGCCGGTTGGACAGACCTGCACACAGACATTGCAGTCAACGCAGGCGCCAAGACCGGCGGCCTTGTAGTCAGCATTCTTGCTTCTGGAGCCGCGTGGCTCACCGCGTGCGGCATTGTAGCTGACGATCAGGGTGTCCTTGTCAAACATGGCACTCTGAAAACGCGCGTACGGGCACATGTATTTGCAGACCTGTTCGCGCATCCAGCCGGCATTGCCGTACGTGGCAAAGCCGTAAAAGAAAATCCAGAAGGTTTCCCACGGACCGAGCGTCCAGAGCAGCACTTCGCTGGCCAGCTGGTGTATCGGTGTGAAATAACCGACAAAGGTAAAGCCGGTCCAAAGTGCTATGCCGATCCAGATGGCGTGTTTGGCGAATTTCAGTCCGACTTTGCGGGCTGACAACGCACCATTGTCCAGACGTATGCGCGCATTGCGGTCACCTTCGACCTTGCGTTCGACCCACATGAAAATTTCGGTATACACCGTTTGCGGACAGGCATACCCGCAGAACAGCCGCCCGGCCACGGTAGTAAATAAAAACAGGGAAAGTGCCGAGATCACCAACAAGACGGTTAAATAAATAAAATCCTGTGGCCAGATCACCAGCCCGAAAATATAGAATTTACGAGCGGTTAAATCAAACAGAACCGCCTGACGGTCATTCCAGTTCAGCCAGGCGGTGCCATAAAAGATCAGTTGCGTAAACCAGACCAGGACCCAGCGCCAGTTTGAAAACCACCCGCTGATGGCACGCGGGTAGATTTTCTGATGCCCTGCGAACAGGGACTGCTCAACAAACTGTTGTTGAGACTGTGCAAACTCTTCTTTACTGTATTGCTTGATTGGCGTGGGGTCCATTACATCCTTCTCGCATTGTTACTTGTTCTGTTTCTGTTCAGCTTCGAGGCCACCGGAATTCGACAGACTCCACACATAAGCAGCCAGCAGGTGGACTTTTGCATCACCCAACAGTGTTTTATGTGCAGGCATCGTATTGTTGTGGCCATGGTTGATGCCATCCATAATTGTATTGATGTCGCCACCGTACAGCCAGATTTTATCACTCAGGTTCGGCGCACCGATAGCCTGATTGCCTTTGCCTTCAGGACCATGACATGCTGCACAGATGGCAAATTTAGGTTTGCCAAAGGCTGCCTTGATCGGATCATGGGCTGAATCAGACAGACTCAGAACATAGTTAGCCACATTGCGCACATCGTCATCAGAGCCAACCGCTGCGCCCATTGGAGGCATGATACCGTGGCGACCCTGGCTGATGGTCAGCTCAATCGTTGCCGGATCACCGCCATACAGCCAGTCTTTGTCAGTCAGATTCGGAAAGCCCTTGTTACCCTGTGCGTCAGAACCATGGCATTGTGCACAGGTGTTCAGGAACAGACGTTCACCGATGGCACGTGCTTCTGGAGATTTGGCCACTTCTTCAATTGGCATCGCCAGATATTTTGCAAAGATTGGTCCGTACTGCGCATCACTCTTCTGGATTTCAGTATTGTACTGACCGCCAGCACTCCAGCCCAGCGTACCCTTGTAACTGCCCAGACCGGGATACATAACCAGATAGACCAAACCAAAAATGATGGTGATAACAAACAGCCACAACCACCAGCGCGGCAATGGATTATTGCTTTCCTTCAGAGTGCCGTCCCAGACGTGGCCGGTGGTTCCATCAGTCAGTGCATTGCCGTCATGGTCCACGGGTACTGTCACTTTTGTTTGCGACCACAACAACAGGCCGCAGCCCAAAATACTGATGATGACCAGGATAGAAATCCAGATACTCCACCATTCGTTAAAAAAATCAGCCATGATTATCCTTGTCATTATCTAAAAGCGAGTGGCCCAGAGTTTCAAATTTGGCTTTGTTATGCGTATTGAAAGCCCAATACAGAATTCCGATAAAAACCACCAAACTCACCAGTGTAAAAATACTGCTCAATAGTGTGAAATCCATGTGAGTTTCCTCCTCAATTTCTGTTCTTGATTGCGGTACCCAGCACCTGCAGATACGAAATCAGTGCATCGAGTTCCGTTTTGTCTGCCAGCTCTGCCGGTCCGCCATCAATATCTGCCTGAGTGTAAGGAACACCAAGGGTACGCATGGCGCGCAGTTTGGGTTGAATCTCGGATGGATCCAGTTTGTTTTTGGCCAGCCACGCATACGCAGGCATATTCGATTCCGGCACCACATCACGTGGATTATTCAGATGGATACGGTGCCAGTCATCGCTGTAGCGTCCGCCAACCCGGGCCAGATCCGGACCGGTACGTTTGCTACCCCACTGGAACGGATGATCGTAGACCGATTCACCTGCTACCGAATAGTGACCATAACGCTCGGTTTCGGCACGGAACGGACGGATCATCTGTGAGTGGCAGCCATAGCAGCCTTCTCTGAGATAAATATCGCGTCCGGCCAGCTGCAGCGGGGTATAAGGCTTCAGACCGGTAACCGGCTCCGTGGTTGAGTGCTGGAAAAACAGTGGCACGATTTCCACCAGACCGCCGACACTCACCGTCAGGAGCACTAACACCAACATCAAACCAACGTTGCGCTCGATAAGGTCATGACTAAATTTACTGATACTCATTTATTTTCTCCCGTATTCGTCTTAAGCGTGAGCCAGGGTTGGAGCAGGAATCGCAGGATTCACTGTTTGGCCACCCATGATGGTTCTGGTTACGTTGTAAGCCATGGTCACCATCCCCGTGATATACAGCGCGCCACCACACAGACGTATTACGTAGTACGGATAAGTTGCTTTGACACCTTCAATGAATGTATACATCAGCGTGCCGTCATCATTGAAACTTCTCCACATGATGCCCTGCATCACACCGGCAATCCACATTGCAGAGATGTACAGAACCACACCGATGGTCGCGGTCCAGAAATGGACTTCAATCAGTTTGACCGAATACATCTGTGTTTTTCCATACAGGCGTGGAATCAGGTAGTACAGTGAACCGATAGTGATGAAACCGACCCAGCCCAACGCACCGGAATGCACGTGACCGATACCCCAGTCTGTATAGTGCGACAGCGCATTGACGGTTTTGATCGCCATCATCGGACCTTCAAAGGTCGACATACCGTAGAACGACAGGGACACGATCAGGAAACGCAGGATCGGATCAGAACGCAGCTTGTGCCACGCGCCGGACAGCGTCATCACGCCGTTGATCATACCGCCCCAGGATGGTGCCAGCAGAATCAGAGAGAACACCATACCCAAAGACTGAACCCAGTCAGGTAATGCGGTGTAATGCAGGTGATGCGGACCCGCCCACATGTAAGTGAAGATCAGGGCCCAGAAGTGCACGATCGACAGGCGATACGAATAGATTGGACGTTCAGCCTGTTTCGGAATGAAGTAATACATCATGCCCAGAAAACCGGCGGTCAGGAAGAAACCCACCGCATTATGACCGTACCACCACTGCACCATGGCGTCCTGAACACCGGAGTAAGCCGAGTAGGATTTAAAGGCAGAGACCGGCAGCGAGGCACCATTGACGACGTGCAGCAAAGCCACTGCAATAATGAATGCACCGTAAAACCAGTTCGCCACATAAATATGCTTGACCTTGCGCTTTGCCAGTGTACCGAAGAACACGACCGCATACGCGATCCAGACCACTGCGATTGCAATGGTGATTGGCCATTCCAGTTCCGCATACTCCTTACCGCGGGTCAAACCCTGCGGCAGGGTCACAACGGCGGCAACAATAATCGCCTGCCAACCCCAGAACACGAAGCCGGCCAGTTTGTCCGAGAACAGCCGGACATGGCAGGTGCGCTGCACAACGTAGAACGAGGTGGCCATTAACGCGCAACCTCCGAAGGCAAAGATCACTGCATTGGTATGCAGTGGACGGATACGACCGTAAGTAAGGAAAGGTATGCCGAAGTTGAGTTCGGGCCAAGCCAGCTGCGCGGCGATAATCACCCCGACCAGCATCCCAATGACTCCCCACACAACGGACATAATGGCAAGTTGCCTTACCACGCGGTAGTTATAAGTAGTTTCGATATTTTCGCTCATGATCTCGCACAGGTTGATTAACTGGAGTCAGTCTAATGTTTTGTTGCCATAGATGAATTGAGCTACATCAAATTCATTAGAAACATTAGTCAACGCTCCTGACTAATTCAGGATTGTGCGGCGCATACTTCACAAAGTTATTGCAAGTTCTTTTCAAATTTATACCAATCGCTATTTTGCAAAAGTATTTTCAGTTGGTCGAACTGGGCACTTTTGAACGATCAGACGCCCCGCCTTTACACTTTCTTTACACCGACTCTCACTACTTATATAACAACTTTACCTGGCAATCAGTATCTTCTCGGTACCGATTCAAGTCTTCACAAGGAGCTGCTATGGACTTCGTTTATCTGGCCGGCATCATTTTATTTGCGGCCCTGACCCTCGTAATCATCAAAGGATGCCAACGTCTGGGAGGTGACAAGTGAGCCCGCTACTCGTTATCGCCGCCGTCATTTCCATCCTGCTGTTTGTTTATCTGGTCTACGCCCTGCTTAAAGCGGAGGAATTTTAATGAACTCGTCAATTTACTTTCAGCTGCCGCTGTATTTGGCAGTGTTGTTGCTGTGCGCTTATCCACTGGGCTCCTATATCTCCGCCATTATGGCGGGCGAAGGCAATCAGCTGGTGCGCCTGTTCAAACCGGCGGAACGTCTGATTTACCGGATTTGCGGCGTTGATCCGGAAACCGAAATGGGATGGAAGCAGTATGCCTTTGCAGTCATTCTGTTCAACCTGCTCGGTGTACTGATGGTATATGCCCTGCAACGTCTGCAGGCAGAATTGCCCCTCAACCCGCAGGCCATGACCGCAGTTACGCCGGATTCATCCTTTAATACTGCCATCAGTTTTGTCACCAATACCAACTGGCAGGGTTATACCGGCGAAGCCACCATGAGTTATCTGACCCAGATGCTGGGCCTGGCTGTACAAAACTTCTTTTCCGCTGCCACCGGCCTGGCTGTCGTTATCGCCATGATCCGCGGCTTTGCCCGCCACAGCGCGCAAACCATCGGCAATTTCTGGGTCGATTGCACGCGCACCGTGATATATATCCTTTTGCCGCTGGCGCTGCTGATCGCAGTATTTTTTATGGGTCAGGGTGTGATTCAGAATTTTGACGCCTATAAAACCGTCACCCTGACCGAGCCGATCACATATACCCAACCCAAGGTCGATGCAGCAGGTGCCCCGGTGCTGGACGCAGCAGGCGCAGCAGTTCAGGAAACGCTGACCACCACCACCCAAATTTTGCCGATGGGACCGGTGGCTTCACAGGAATCAATCAAAATGGTTGGCACCAACGGTGGCGGATTTTTCAATGCCAACTCGGCCCATCCTTATGAAAATCCGACCCCGCTGTCCAACTTCGTCCAGATCTTGTCGATCTTTTTGATCCCGGCGGCACTCTGTCTGACCTTCGGAAAAATGGTCGGTGACATGCGTCAGGGCTGGGCCGTGCTGGCGGCAATGACGTTGATTTTCGTGGTCATGGCCTGGCTTGCCAACGCCGCCGAACTGCAGGGCAATCCAATGTTAAACGGTATGGGCGTGGACCAGACCCAGCAGCTCAGTGTCGCCAACACGGTGCAGGCCGGCGGCAATATGGAAGGCAAGGAAACCCGTTTCGGTATTGTTGCCTCCAGCATTTTTGCCACCATCACCACTGCAGCCTCGTGCGGCGCCGTCAATGGCATGCATGATTCGTTCACGGCACTGGGCGGCATGGTGCCGCTGTGGCTGATACAACTTGGCGAAGTGGTGTTCGGCGGCGTCGGTTCCGGCCTGTATGGCATGCTGATTTTCGCGATTCTGGCGGTATTTATTGCCGGTCTGATGATAGGACGCACACCGGAATACCTGGGCAAAAAGATTGAAGCCTTCGATATGAAGATGGTATCGATCGCGATTCTGGTCGGCCCGTTCCTGGTGCTGGTGGGTACTGCCATTGCCGTCATGGTCACCGATGGCAAGGCCGGCATTCTGAATCCGGGCGCGCATGGCTTTTCCGAAGTGTTGTATGCGTTTTCTTCTGCGGTCAACAATAACGGCAGCGCCTTTGCCGGACTTTCAGCCAACACACCGTTTTACAACATCATGCTGGCCATTGCGATGTGGTTCGGGCGCTTCCTGATCATTGTGCCGGTGCTGGCCATCGCCGGTTCGCTGGCGCGCAAAAAACGCCTGGCCACCACAGTTGGCTCACTGCCCACCCATGGGCCCTTATTTGTCGTGCTGTTAATTGGTTGCGTGATTCTGGTCGGCGCGCTGACTTATATTCCCGCACTGGCTCTGGGTCCCGTAATTGAACATCTGACTTTCAATGTTGCCCACTAACTCATTGAATGAGAGAAGAAACATGACACATAAAATTAATCAGTCTCTATTAAATCCAGACATCCTCAAAGTCGCGTTGATAGATTCATTTCGCAAACTGACACCGCGCCATCAAATTAAAAACCCGGTGATGTTTGTGGTGTATATCGGCAGTCTGCTCACCACCGGACTGGCCTTCCAGGCGGTATTCGGTCAGGGCGAAGCGCCGGCCAACTTTATTATCGCCATCACCTTATGGCTGTGGTTCACCCTGCTGTTTGCCAATTTTGCCGAAGCCATGGCCGAAGGCCGCAGCAAGGCCCAGGCCGAAGCACTGCGCGGCGCCAAACAGGATGTCAAAGCCAAAAAACTGGCCTCACCCAAATATGGCTCAACCCAGATGCTGGTCAATGGCTCGACGCTGATCAAGGGTGATGTGGTGCTGGTGGAAGCACACGATGTAATTCCTGCCGACGGCGAAGTCATTGAAGGCGCTGCCTCGGTGGACGAATCGGCCATTACCGGCGAATCGGCTCCCGTGATCCGTGAGGCCGGCGGCGATTTCGGTTCCGTCACCGGTGGCACCCGGGTCCTGTCGGACTGGATCGTGGTACGTGTTTCGGTCAATCCCGGTGAAGCATTTCTGGACCGCATGATTGCAATGGTCGAAGGCGCCAAACGCCAGAAAACCCCCAATGAAATCGCCCTGACGATTTTGCTGGTCGCGCTCACTATCGTATTTTTGCTGGCAACCGTGACACTGTTACCGTTCTCGCTGTTCAGCGTGGCCACTGCTGGTGGCGGCACGCCGATCACCATTACGGTACTGGTTGCGCTGCTGGTCTGCCTGATCCCAACCACCATTGGCGGTCTGCTGTCGTCAGTCGGCATCGCCGGCATGAGCCGCATGATGCGAGCCAACGTGATTGCCACTTCAGGCCGCGCGGTCGAAGCGGCCGGTGACGTTGACGTGCTGTTGCTGGATAAAACCGGAACGATTACCCTGGGTAACCGTCAGGCCTCGCAGTTCTACCCGGCCATCGGTGTTACCGAAGAACAGCTGGCCGACGCAGCACAACTGTCTTCACTGGCCGATGAAACGCCGGAAGGTCGCAGTATCGTCATTCTGGCCAAACAGAAGTACCAGCTGCGCGAGCGCAATATTCACGCGCTGGGTGCGAGCTTCATTCCCTTTACCGCCCAGACCCGCATGAGTGGTGTGGATCTGAAAGAACCCGGTACCGAAACCACGCGCCAGATCCGCAAGGGATCAGTCGAAGCGATACGCAACTACGTCATCAATCTCGGTCAGGAATTCCCGAGAAACGTCAGCGAACTGGTGGATGCGATCGCCAGAAAAGGCAGCACCCCGCTGGTGGTGGTCGATGGTGCCAGCGTGCTGGGTGTGATTGAACTGAAGGATATTGTCAAAGGCGGCATCAAGGAACGTTTTGCCGAACTGCGCAAAATGGGCATCAAAACCGTGATGATTACTGGCGACAACCGACTGACTGCAGCAGCAATTGCTGCCGAAGCCGGAGTGGATGATTTTCTGGCCGAGGCCACACCGGAAGACAAACTGAAACTGATCCGCAGCCATCAGGCCGAAGGAAAACTGGTGGCCATGACCGGTGACGGCACCAACGATGCCCCGGCGCTGGCGCAAGCTGATGTGGCTGTAGCCATGAATACCGGCACCCAGGCGGCCAAGGAAGCCGGCAATATGGTGGATCTGGATTCGAACCCGACCAAGCTGATCGAAATCGTTGAAATCGGCAAGCAGATGCTTATGACGCGCGGCTCGCTGACCACCTTCTCGATTGCCAATGACGTGGCCAAGTATTTCGCCATCATTCCGGCAGCCTTTGCCAGCACCTATCCGCAGTTGAATACGCTCAACGTCATGCACCTGACCACACCGGCTTCAGCGATTCTGTCGGCAGTGATCTTCAATGCGCTGATCATTGTCGCGCTGATTCCTCTGGCATTGAAAGGCCTGAAGTATCGGGCGCTCGGTGCGGCGGTTCTGCTGCGTCGCAATTTGCTGATTTATGGACTGGGTGGATTGATCGTGCCGTTTATCGGCATCAAATTTATTGACATGATCCTGACCGTCTGCGGTTGGGCCTGAGCTCCGAGCATAACCAAGGAACCAATATGAAAACCTTAATTCGTCCCGCCCTCAGTCTGTTTGTCGTGCTCAGCGCGATTACCGGACTGCTGTATCCGATCCTCACCACCGGTATCGGCAAGCTGGTATTTCCTGAACAGGCCAGCGGCAGCCTGATTGAACAGGATCACAAGTTGCTGGGCTCGGCCCTGATCGGCCAGCAGTTCAGCTCTTCCGCCTATTTCTGGGGCCGCCCTTCTGCTACTGGCCCGATGCCGTATAACGGCGTGAATTCCGGCGGCTCCAATTTTGGCCCAAGCAATCCGGCTCAAAAAGCCGCGGTTGCAGACCGTGTCAAAGCCTTGCATGATGTCGATCCGGACAATACCCAAGCCATTCCGGTCGATCTGGTCACTGCTTCCGGCAGCGGACTCGATCCGGAAATCAGTCCGGCCGGTGCAGCCTATCAGCTGCTGCGCGTAGCCAGAGCACGGCATGCCGATCCGCAGCAGCTCAAACAGCTGGTAGCCCAATTTACCGAAGCACCGCAACTGGGCATGCTGGGAGAGGCACGCGTGAATGTGTTGAAACTGAATCTGGCGCTGGACAAGCTGGTGGCAAAAAACTAGTATCTGGAAAATTGCAGGGTGCAATGTTATTGCACCCTGCACCACTGACTATTGTGAAACCTGATGACCGACAACCGACCCGACCCCGACCTGCTGCTTGAAAAACTTCAGCGCGAAGATGCCCGCCAGCTGCGCGGGCATTTCAAACTGTTTTTCGGTGCGTGCGCAGGCGTGGGTAAAACCTTTGCCATGCTCAACGCTGCAAAGGCCATGCAACTGCAGGGCATTGATGTCGTCATCGGCGTGGTGGAAACCCATGGCCGGCGCGACACCGTGGCTCTGACTGAAGGTCTGGAAACATTGCCACTCCAGAAAATCGATTATCACGATAAGTTGCGCGATGAATTCGATCTCGACGGTGCCCTCAAACGCAAACCGGCGCTGATCTTGATGGATGAACTGGCGCATTCCAACATCCCCGGCACCCGGCATCAAAAACGCTGGCAGGACGTGGAAGAACTGCTTTGCGCCGGCATCGACGTGTACTCCACGGTGAATGTGCAGCATCTGGAAAGCCTCAATGACATCGTTGGCCAGATCACCGGGATCCGGGTCTGGGAAACTATCCCGGACCGCGTGTTCGACATGGCCGATGAAATCACCCTGGTTGACCTGCCGCCCGACGAACTGCTGCGCCGCTTAAAAGAAGGCAAGGTGTACATCCCGCATCAGGCCGAGCGCGCTTCGAAAAATTTTTTCCGCAAAGGCAATCTGATCGCACTGCGTGAACTGGCGCTGCGCCGCACTGCCGACCAGGTTGACGTGCAGATGCGCGATTATCGCGCAGATCAGGCCATTCAGGATATCTGGCAGGCCAAGGAACGTCTGCTGGTCTGTGTCGGTCCGCACGAAAGCAGCAGCAAGCTGGTCCGCAGTGCCTCAAGGCTGGCCGCCAGCCTGCGCGCCGATCTGATTGCGGTATATATCGAAACACCGGCATTGCAACGGCTGTCGGATGCGCAACGCGACGCCATCCACAAAACCTTGAAACTGGCCCAGGAACTGGGCGCCGAAACCACTACTCTGTCCGGTGAAAAGCTGGCCCCGATCCTGCTCAGTTACGCACAAAGCCGCAACGTCACCAAACTGGTGATTGGCAAGTCGACCCGTCCGGCATGGAAACGGGTACTGCAAACCAGTCTGGCCGATGAACTGGCCAGCCGCAGCACCGATGTCGATGTGTACGTGGTCGGCCATGATTTTGATCTGGAACCGGACAAAAGAGCCACCCACAACGGGGTTGACAATCTGGCTGACGCCAGAAACATTCCGGCCCAGCCGGCCGGTTATGTCTGGGCCGCGGCCCTCTGTATTGCGGTGTCGGGCATTACCGCCGGCCTGGTCAATATTTTCGATCTGGCCAACGTCATCATGCTGTACCTGCTAGCGGCGGTCGCGGTGGCAATCAAATTCGGGCGCGGACCGAGCATTTTCGCCTCGTTTTTAAGTGTCGCCTCATTCGACTTTTTTTTCGTACCGCCGCGCTTCTCGTTCCAGGTTTCCGACACCCAGTATCTGTTTACGTTTGTGATCATGCTGGCCGTGTCGCTGATCATCAGCAACCTCACAGCCAATCTGCGCTATCAGGCGCGCATTGCCAGCTTTCGCGAACGACGCACCAATGCCCTCAACGCCATGAGCAAGGCGCTGTCCTCGGCGCTGATGGTGAATCAGATTATTGAAATCAGCAATGAACATCTGGTCGGTATTTTTCAGGCCAAAATCGCCATTCTGCTGCCCGACTCGCACGAGGCGATACGCCAGCCACTGACCGGGTCAAGCAGTATCCCCGAGCATCTTGATCTGGGTGTGGCGCAATGGGTCTATGACAACCAGCAGCGCGCCGGACTGGGCACCAACACCCTGCCAGCCAATTCATTGCTGTATATCCCGCTGCAGGCACCGATGCGCACCCGTGGGGTGCTGGCGATCGCGCCGACCCAGAAACGTCAGATCTTTCAGCCCGAACAGCAGCGTTTGCTCGATACCTTTGCCGCGCAGATCGCGCTGGCTCTGGAGCGCGTCCATTATGTGGATGTGGCACAGGATGCCCTGATCAGCATCGAAGCAGAACGCCTGCGCAATTCCCTGCTGTCGGCCATCTCGCATGATTTACGTACGCCCCTGACCGCCATCATGGGTCTGGCCAGCACGCTGCAAACCAACATCAGCGAAACGACCAGAACTGAACTGATACAGGGTATCAACGAAGAAGCGCGCCACATGAACAGTCTGATCATCAATTTGCTGGACATGGCAAAACTGCAGTCCGGCAAAGTGATGCTCAACAAGCAGTGGCAACCCATCGACGAAGTGATCGGCAGCGCACTGCGCCTGTCCAGCCCGCTTACCAACAGCGGCTTCAAGGTCAGTGTCGAGATTGCACCCAATCTGCCGCTGCTGTCGTTTGATTCGGTACTGATCGAACGGGTGCTGTGCAATCTGATCGAAAACGCCGTCAAATACGGGCGCGACCAGATACTGGTGGAAGCTACTCTGTTCCATGACGAGTTCATCGTCAGTGTCACCGACAATGGACGCGGACTGCCGGATGGCATGGGGGAAAAAATTTTCGACAAATTTACCCGTGGTGAAAAAGAATCGTCCACCTACGGGGTCGGCCTCGGTCTGGCCATCTGCAAATCGATTATTGAAGCACACCAAGGTAAAATCTGGGCCACCAATCTGCCGGCCCAGGGTGCTAAAATCAGCTTCACCCTGCCACTGGGCACACCGCCCAAAATTGAAAGCGAACCGGCTTAACGATACTCTCAATGACCAACGAAAACACCATCAATCTGGTACTGATCGAAGACGAAAAACAGATCCGCCGCTTTCTGTCGGCCTCACTCGAAAGTGAAGGCGTGTGCGTGCATGAAGCCGAAACCGGCAAGCAGGGACTGATCGCGTGCGCCACCAGAAAGCCCGACATCATCATCGTTGATCTGGGCCTGCCTGACATGAGCGGGCTGGATGTGATCAGGGAAATTCGCAGCTGGAGTGAAACACCGATTATCGTACTGTCAGCCCGCACCCAGGAGTTCGACAAGGTCAATGCACTCGATGCCGGTGCAGATGACTATTTAAGCAAACCGTTCGGCACTGCCGAACTGATTGCCCGGATCCGCGCGCATTTGCGGCGCCGCCAGCCGGGCAGCCCCGGCACCGATCATCTGTTCCAGTTTGGCGATGTCAAAGTTGACTTTGCGCTGCGCAGCGTGACCAAAAATGACGAGGCAGTGCATTTGAGCCCGATTGAATACCGGCTGTTGTCGGTGCTGGCCAGAAATGCCGGCAAGGTTCTGACACAGCGCCAGTTGCTGCATGAAGTGTGGGGGCCGAATCATTCCGAGAGCAGCCATTATCTGCGCATCTACATGGGCAATCTGCGTCAGAAACTCGAACCGGTGCCGGCACAGCCGAAGTATTTTTTAACCGAGACCGGGGTGGGTTACCGGCTGGTGGTGCAGGATGGGCGCAAGTCCGGAGAATGAGGTCAGCCCGACTGGCCGGGCACTTCACGCCGATTCGATTGAAGTTCACACACGTGGTCAAAGATGAAACCGGCTATGTGCGCACAAATCGTTTTTACATTGGTCCAGTCGTGCCATTTTGAATCCAGATTCTTGTATTCGGAAAGTTCAGTTTCTTCCAGGTCGTAAGGTAATGCATTGGCAAGCTGAATCTGTAACTGCTGAAGTGGCGACTCCCCGTTGTCTTGTTGATAGAGTCGATCGAATTCCTGCAACGCCAGTGCGGCATTGTCGAAACCCATGTGATCAACCAATGCGACAAAGTCTATGTAGTCCCGTGTCGCGTTACGCCTGAGGATCAGCACCCCTTTTATGCGCAGAATTTCGCTTTCAGTTGGAACGGTGATTCGCTCACCGTGGCAATCGACAACCTGGGTTTCCAGCGGTTTTTCACGAATCAGCTGACGCACTCCGGTTTCGATGCCGTCAAGGCTTCCGAGAATCTGCACTGGTCGCTGAACCCGTGCAGTTTTCCAGCCTGCCACCGATTCAAGCTCCCTTAGAACACTATCAAAGCAATTACTCAGATCAGTAAGAACATGGTCGGCATCGCGCGAAAAACGATGTTGCGCATGAATTGCGGATGCGGTTCCTCCAACCAGAACAGCATCAGGCAGGATGCGTTGCAGACGTGCTGCCGATGACAGCACAAGTTCCCAATCAGGTAGTGGTGCGGTGTTCTTGGGCATAATGCATCCAGAAATGATGGCGTTGCGCGTAGGGATCAGAAATGCGGGCGCGGCAAACCTGTTCAACTTTTTCCAATAGAGATCGATCTTCCAAAACGGCCAGCCGCAACTCAAACCAGTCTACCCAACGGCCACGCGAAATCACGTCATCAATTGCGGCGAGGGTAAAGCGCTGGTGATTCAGGTGTCGATGGAGCATGGTAGTGACTAAATTTTGTTGTTGTTTGAAAATTGTACTTTAACAACGCATCACGGGTCTGGCAACACGTTTCGCAATAAAAAAGGCAGCCTCGGCTGCCTTTTTTATTGTTCATCAGCCCTTGTCAGGACGCAGTTTTTTCACTGGTCAACGGCCTGGTAACCTTGGCTTTGCCATTGAGCTTCAACTGATTCACAAAGTCGAACAACGCTTCCGAACCCAGCACTGTTTCAACCTGTTTGGCAATTTCAGCGCTTCGGCCTGCATCGGGTGCGGCCTGCTGGATTTTGTTGATGCGGTACACGGTGTAACCCTGACCCGGCATATCCACGCCGACAAACGCCGGTAACTGCTGCACATCGGCTTTCATGATGGCATCAAAGGCCGGGGTTGGTACTCCGGCTGGCTGGATCCGTGACACCACCTTGGTGTCGGCGAAACCGGCCTCATCGGCTTTGGCCTTGAGGGAGGCCAGTTTGTCTTCACCGGCTTTTTTGGCCAGCGCATCGGCCTGCAGTGCCGTTACCCGCTGGGCGATCACGCCTTTAACTTCATCCAATGGCCGCTTGCTGGCCGCCTTGTATTCAACAATGTGCGCCGACACCAGTGTATTCGAACCCAGATCCAGCGCTTCCATGTTGTGCTTGTTTTTGATGACATCATCAGAAAACAGCGCCTTGAGAAACTTGGGATTGGACAGCACCGGATTGCTCATCGCTGCGCTGTCGGCAGAATTTGGCGTGCGCGCAATGTGTTCCGCAGTTTCGATTTTCAGTTTCAGTTTGTCGGCGGCCGGCTTCAGACTGTCCGGCTGTTCGTACACGGTATTGGTAAAGGTCTCAGCCAGTTCGCTGAACTTTTTGCCGGCTTTCTGTTTTTGAATATCTTCAGTAATCTGCGCCTTGACCTGCTCCAGCGGTTTGACACTCGCCGGTTTGATGCCGGTCACGCGAATGATGTGATAACCATAATCAGTCTGCACCAGATCGCTGACTTCATCCTGCTTCAACTGATAAGCAGCATCTTCAAACGGTTTCAACATCATGCCTTTGCCGAAGTAATCCAGATCACCACCCTGAGCTGCCGAACCTTCGTCCTGCGAGTACTGTTTGGCCAGCTGGGCAAAATTGCCGGGCTGCTTTTTAACCAGCGCCAGCACTTCTTCGGCCTTGGCTTTGGCCGCAGCCTTGTCAGCAGCACTGGCGTCTTTGTTCAGTTTGATCAGGATATGGCTGGCACGACGCTGTTCCGGGCTGGAATAGTTTTTGACATTCTGTTTGTAATACTCATTGATTTCGTCATCTGTAACACTGATCTGGGCGCTGATGGCATCTGCGCTCAAGACGACGTATTCGATTTTTGCCGATTCAGGCAACTCGAACTGCGCGCCGTTTTTATCGTAAAAATCCTTCAGCATGGCGTCAGTCAGTTTGACCTGGGATACAAAATCCTGATTCTTGAACGAAATCGACTGCACTTCACGTTCCTGAGCAGTGATGTTGTTGACCTGTGCCACCAATGTTCTGGAGGCGAACGCACTGCCCTGAACGGCGCCGGTCAACTGTTGCTGGGCCAGATCGTGACGCAGGCTGTTTTCATACATGGCCTGAGTCATCCCCTGTGCGGCCAGTGCACGCGCGTAGCCCTGCCGGTCAAAAGTGCCGTCCGGGCCGGACAGGCCAGGAATCATCAGAATGGTTTTTTGCAGTTCCGCGTCCGACACCGTCAGATTTTCATTGCGTACTTCCGCTTTCAGGGCATGCTGTGCGATCAGGTTATCCAGTACGGCCTGTTTTGCTTCGGGCGTATTGAACATGGCTTCATCAAACTTGTCGCCAAAACGCTGCCGCATCTGGTTTATGCGGTCGCGCAGCGCATCATCAAATTCCTGCTGCGAGATACTTTCTCCGGCGACTTTGGCCACATCACTGTCGCTGTTGCCGCGCACATAACTGGAAATACCGACCAGGGCAAATGACGGAACAATAAATAACAGCAAGATGAATTGCATTAGGCGCTGATGGGTACGAACGTATTCAAACATGGCGGGAGTCACTCATTGTGCTGGTGGGCGCGCTGGCTTGTTAATTTTTAACTACCGAAAGCCGTTGCATATAAAAAAAAAGGAACCTGACGTTCGCTTTTAATAATCTTTATGTATTCAAGACATTAGCTGGAAATTCGGCCGAAACTGATGGCATTAAAACAACCAAAACCGCAACTAATGACAACGTGCGATTCTATCAGTGTTTCAAGTGATATGACAAGCAACTATGGTGCAGACTCCAGGCAGCCAAAAGCACACCCGAGTCCGGCTTATTGGGCGCCGCGGCGACCCTGTGTTGGTTGAACGGCCCAGAAGGAACAACACACTTGGCCCGATTCACGGTCCCGTTTGCCTTTCCCCATCTGATTTCTTAATCATTCACCATCATCTGTCTTGATCTGAGAAAAGCAGCATTCGCAAATTCCGTAAATCACCAACAACTCGGTCAAACGGGAATGACTGCCAATGGTGAATTGATCAGGTTCAACCCATTTGCGCTTCACATTTAATAAATTGCACATACTGCAGCGCACCGGGGTATTTAGCCCGCGCTGCGGC
>JAYVMW010000011.1:0-51547 GCA_043758755.1 Oxalobacteraceae bacterium | reverse complement strand
GGTGTGCCAGGCAATATATTGGGCAATGCGTCAGTTGATTCGATTCATGCAGCGGTATCCATGACGGATGCTGCTGGCAACACGGCAAGCGCTTCGGCTGATCAGGCCTATTCTGTCGAACTGACTGCACCGGCCATTTCCATTGGGATCAATGCGATTCCCACTATTAATGGCGCCGAAGCTGCCAGTACGAATCCGATCAATGTCACCGGCACCGTGTCGGCCAACGTACCGGTAGGCGATACCGTTACTCTGACTGTGGATGGTCATAATTACACGGGTACCGTTCAAGCTGGTGGAACATATTCGATTGGTGTACCAGGCAATATATTGGGCAATGCATCAGTTGATTCTATTCATGCTGCCGTGTCCATGACGGATGCTGCTGGCAACACAGCGAACGCGTCGGCTGATCAAGCCTATTCGGTTGAACTGACTGCACCATCAATCAGTGTCACTATCAATGCGATTCCTGCTGTTAATGGTGCCGAAGCTGCAAGCTCGAATCCGATCAATGTCACCGGCACCGTATCGGCGAACGTACCGGTTGGCGATACCGTGACTCTGACTGTGGATGGACATAGTTACACAGGCACCGTACAAGCTGGCGGCACTTACTCTATTGGTGTGCCCGGCAATATTCTGGCTGGTGCTGCAACCGATTCAATTCATGCAGCGGTATCCATGACGGATGCTGCTGGTAACACAGCAAGCGCGTCGGCTGATCAAGCCTATTCCGTTGAACTGACTGCACCGGCAATTTCTATTGGCATCAATACGATTGCTACTGTTAATGGTTCCGAGGCAGCCAGCTCGAATCCGATCAGTGTCACCGGCACCGTATCGGCGAACGTACCGGTTGGCGACACCGTTACTCTGACCGTGGATGGTCACAACTACACAGGCACCGTACAAGCTGGTGGTACTTACTCGATTGGTGTACCAGGCAATATATTGGGCAATGCGTCAGTTGATTCTATTCATGCTGCCGTGTCCATGACGGATGCCGCTGGCAACACAGCGAACGCTTCGGCGGATCGATCTTACATGGTTCAGTTGACTGGACCGGTCGCTCCGAATGTGACGATCACGAGTGATGCCAACCATGATGCTGTATTGAATAACAGCGAAATTTCAGCAGAAACCATCACGGGTGTCGCGGTCGCGACGGTTGCCCTGAATGCGGCCAACCTGTCTGCCAATGGCAGCGCCACTGTTACTGTGGTTGACAATGGTGTTTCCACCACACTGAACGTTGCATCGAACGGCACCGTTACTGGTGCTGCGAATGGTGTGTCCGGCACTTACAGCGCCGGAACAATGACCGTCAACTTCGCCAACCCGGGTGACACTCGTTCCGCCACGATTACTGCAACGCAAACCGATCAATACGGTAACGCAGCCAGCGGCAATACCGCTAGCATCACCGAACACATCTCAGCACCGGCAGCGCCAGTGGTTACGATCACAAGCGACACCAACCACGACAGTGTATTGAGCGGCCCGGAGGTAACAGCTGAATCCACAGCTGGTGTCGCCGTTGCCACAGTTGCCCTGAATGCGGCCAATCTGTCTGCCAGTGGCAGCGCCACTGTTACGGTGGTTGACAATGGTGTTTCCACCACACTGAACGTTGCATCGAACGGCACCGTCACTGGTGCGGCGAATGGTGTGTCCGGCACTTACAGTGGTGGTGTTGTTACAGTCAATTTTGCCAATCCAGGCGACACACGTACGGCCACCATCACCGCAACCCAGACCGATCAGTACGGCAATGCGGCGAACAGCAACTCAGCGACCGTCATTGAACATATCAGCGCGCCAGCAGCGCCAGTGGTAACAATCACCAGCGACACCAACCATGACAGTGTATTGAGCGGTCCTGAGGTAACAGCAGAAACCACCGCTGGTGTCGCCGTTGCCACAGTTGCCCTGAATGCAGCAAACCTGTCTGCCAGTGGCAGCGCCACTGTTACTGTGGTTGACAATGGTGTTTCCACCACACTGAACGTTGCATCGAACGGCACGGTCACTGGTGCTGCAAATGGTGTGTCCGGCACTTACAGTGGCGGTGTTGTCACAGTCAACTTTGCCAATCCAGGCGACACACATACGGCAACGATCACTGCAACCCAAACCGATCAGTACGGCAATGCGGCGAACAGCAACACTGCAACTGTCATTGAACACATTACCGCACCGGCAGCGCCAGTGGTGGCGATCACAAGCGACATCAACCATGATGGATTCTTAAATAACAGTGAAGTCAATGCTGAAGCAACAGTCGGCATTGCAGTTGCCACGGTTGCCCTGAACGCTGCCAACCTGTCTGCCAGTGGCAGCGCTACGGTTACGGTTGTTGACAACGGCACCAGTACGACACTGAACGTTGCATCAAATGGCACCATCACTGGTGCTGCGAATGGAGTCTTTGCCACTTACAGCGCCGGTATTGTTACCGTCAACTTTGCCAATCCAGGAGATACCCATACCGCCACGATAACGGCAACACAAACCGATCAGTACGGGAACTCAACCAATGGCAATATCGCCAGCATTGCTGAGGACATTGTCATACCGTCTGCACCAACAACTTCAATAACCAGCGATACCAATCATGACGGTTATATCAGCGCCGCCGAGTTAAACGGCGCGACCAAAGTCAACGCAACAGTTGCATTAACTGCACTCGGACAAACGGATTTGGCCAATGGCGGCACAGTGCAAATCTCCGTCAACGATGCCGGCGTGCTGCAATCACTGAACCTGCATATGAGCGGCGCCAATCTGGTTGATGGCTCCGGGAACACTTACAGCTACAGCGGCGGCGTGATTACCTTGACCGAAACAGCACCGGGCGATGGCAAGACCATTTCAGTGACGGCAACTGAAACTGATGTTGCCGGCAATGTGTCTGCAATCAGTACGGCCAGCGCAGCGGAACATATTACTATTCCACCAGCACCCGTAGCAGCAATCACAACACCGGAAACCGTCGTTGGTGGAGTGAACTACATCAGCGTGGCAAATATCAACGGCAGCAATACCATCGCGGCCACGGTAACACTGGCACCGGCAGCAGTTGCGGATTTGACCGCAGGCGGTACAGTGCAAATCAATGTCACTGAAAACGGCACGGCCGGCTCAGTTATCCTGCACTGGAATGGGACGGCATTGGTTGATGCATCCAGCAACGTCTATGCATACACTCCTGCTACCGGCGTGATTACCCTTGCAGAACCATTGCCAACCTATGGCACCAGCATTGTCGTGAACGCCAGCATTACCGATGTTTATGGAAATCCTTCACCGGTTTCAAATTCCGTCACGGCAGTCAACGATATTATTGATGCGCCGACACCGGCTTTCACGTTCGTGCCTTCAGTACCACTGGTCCCAGGTCTTACCCTGCAAAGCTGGGTAAACAATGCAACGCTGAATGGTTCGTTGTACACAACCGCGGGAAACAATGGAGATGGTACCAATCCGGCGACTTTGATCAACACTTTAAACAGCACTGCACAGGTGCCAACATCCAAAGTTACATCCACTGCAGTTTCCGACGCTGCAGTAGCGGCAGGAACTGCCATTGAATCCAGTGGGTTGATGTATATGCAGGCAGGTCACACCTATAAATTCACTCAAGGCTCTGTCGCTGTTGACGATTCGTTCGGTTTGGTTGTTGGTGGAAAACTGATCGCAGACACCACCTGGGGCTTAAGCGGCGGTACAGTCTCGGGCACATTCACTGCATCAAACAGCGGTTGGTACACCATCAACATCTATAATGATAACCAGTCTGGCCCAGGCGGATACAGCCTCAATGTCAGCGACAATGGTGCTGCAGCACTGGCACTGAACACGACAAATTTTGATCTCGCCCCCTCTTTGGCTGCCCTGACTGCCGCCGGCTTTACTCACGGCTCGGAAGTAGTCACCACAACCACAACCAGTGTCACGACCACCGCAGCCAACAGTTCCGGTGCAGGTACAGTGTCAAGCACCAATACCGGCGGCTATTACGCCGAAACCAACGTGAACGACACGGTCACCCTTACCAATACGGATCAAATTGCATTAGGTGTGATCAACGCGTCCGGCACAACGCTGACAACACCGTCAACCAGCACACTGACAATAACAGAGAGCCATAACAGTTCAGCCACTCCGGATACCACACTGACACTGCACTGGAACGGTACGAATTTTATCGACACGACCGGCCATGTCTACAGCTATGCAGCCGGCATTGTATCCTTCCCGAGCAATGAAACTGCCGCAAGTCCGGTTGTCAATATCAGCGCGGTAATAACCGACACGCACGGTATCAGCTCGTATCAGGCGAATGCCACCTATATTAATTCCGGATCGAATACACTGACCGACCTGGCCGGCGGTGATACCTTTGTATTTCAGTTATCAGCCAATGGCACTCCCGGCACGCCACATGTACAAACCATTTCGGCCTTCAATGCCAATCCAGCCAGCAACGGTGGCGATGTATTGAATCTGGCCGATCTGCTCAGCGGCGTGACCTCTTCTACGACAGCAGCAACGCTGACCAACTATCTGCACTTCACCGAGGTATCCAACGGTACCGGTGGTTATAACACCACAGTACATATCAGCTCGGGTGGCGGGTTTGGTACCGGGGGGCAGGATACGATGCAGATCGTCCTGAACAATACCGATCTGTTGCACAGTGCAGGTGTTTTGCAATCTGATACGCAGATCATTCAGAATCTGTTGACTCAGCACAAACTGGTTGACTGATCTTCCACACCTGAAATCCCCCGCTCAGGCATCCTGAACGGGGGATTTTTTACAGGCTGGACCGACACCCCTGTCTATGATAAGGTGCCAACCTCAGCCTAAACTGCCATACTCAAATCATCCATGTCCGCCGAAGAATCCAAACACACCCCCATGATGCAGCAGTACTTGCGCATTAAGTCAGAGTACCCCGACACACTGGTGTTTTACCGCATGGGCGACTTTTACGAACTGTTTTTTGATGACGCAGAAAAAGCCTCGCGCCTGATCGGCATCACACTGACCCAGCGCGGTTCTTCCGGCGGCAATGCCATCAAGATGGCCGGCGTACCGTATCACTCAGTTGATACTTACCTGGCCAAACTGATCAAGCTCGGCGAATCCATTGCGATCTGCGAACAGATCGGCGACCCGGCCACCAGCAAAGGTCCGGTCGAACGCAAGGTGATGCGCGTGATAACGCCGGGCACACTGACCGAATCCGATCTGTTGCCAGCCAAATCGGAACGTCCGCTTCTGGCGGTATCAGTGACCACCCAGCGGAAACAGATGACAATCGGACTGGCCTGGATCTCACTGGCCAGCGGTGCGATGCGGCTGCTGGAAGTCAGCGCCACTGAAAAATCCTTTCCGCATCAACTGCTCCAGGAATGCGAACGGATCGCCGCGGCTGAAATTCTGTATGCCGACGATTATTCGGCAGCGGTGCTGTCATCCATGGGCTGCAAACTGACCTTGCTGCCGGCCTGGCATTTTGATTACACGCACGCCAAAAAGTCATTGCAGGACCAGCTTGGCGTGGCCAACCTGTCGGGCTATGGCGCTGAGCAGTCCAGTGGAGCCATCACCGCTGCCGGCGCACTGCTGCGTTATCTGCAAAGCACCCAGGGCAACAATCTGCGCCACATCAATTCGCTCACGCTGGAGTCGATGGATGAATTCATCGGACTGGATTCCGTCACGCGGCGCAATCTGGAACTGACCGAAACCCTGCGTGGACAGGAATCACCGACCCTGTTCTCTTTGCTGGATCACTGCAAGACCAGCATGGGTTCACGCCTGCTGCGTCACTGGCTGCATCATCCGGGCCGCGATCAGCAGCAGGCTGCAGGTCGGCATCAGTCGATTCAGGCGCTGCTGGAATCCGAAAGCGGCAACAGCCTGATTACAGCTCTGGCGGAGATACCTGACATCGAACGCATCACTACCCGCATCGCGCTGGCGTCAGCCCGTCCGCGCGATCTGGCCGGCTTGCGTAACGGACTGCAGCAACTCCCCGCGCTGCGCGATGCGCTCGAACCCTGCACAGTGAACGCCCCGCTGCTGCTGCGTCTGCTGGATAACGTCGCCACACCGGATGCGTGTCAGCATCTGCTGGAAATCGCCATCATGCAGGAGCCCGCCACATTGGTACGCGACGGTGGCGTGATCGCAACCGGATTTGATGCCGAACTCGATGAACTGCGCGGTCTGTCAGAAAATGCCGGGCAGTTTCTGGTCGATCTGGAAACGCGCGAGCGCGCTGCCACTGGCATTGCCAATCTGCGCGTGGAATACAACCGCGTGCACGGCTTTTATATTGAAGTCACGCACGGCCAAACCGACAAGGTGCCGGAACATTACCGGCGCCGCCAGACCCTGAAAAATGCCGAACGTTACATTACGCCGGAACTCAAAGCCTTTGAAGACAAGGCACTGTCGGCCCAGGACCGCGCACTGGTGCGCGAAAAATATTTATACGATCAGGTGCTGCAGCAATTGCTGCCCTATATCGTCGAACTGCAAACCATCGCCAATGCACTGGCGCAACTGGACTGTCTGGTGGCGCTGTCCGAACATGCCAACCGCCATCAGTGGTGCGCACCGCAGCTGGTGGCCGAACCGGTGCTGGACATCGGTCAGGGCCGTCATCCGGTGGTGGAAAATCAGATCGAACGCTTTATCGCCAACGACTGCCAGCTCAACGCCGAACGCAAACTGCTGCTGATCACCGGACCGAACATGGGCGGTAAATCGACTTACATGCGTCAGGTGGCGTTGATCACTTTATTAGCCTATGTCGGCTCTTATGTGCCGGCCAGCCATGCCATCATCGGCCCGATTGACCGCATCTTCACCCGGATTGGTGCAGCGGACGATCTGGCCGGGGGGCGTTCCACCTTCATGGTCGAGATGACTGAATCCGCTGCGATTCTGAATGCCGCCACCGAACATTCGCTGGTATTAATGGATGAAGTCGGACGCGGCACATCCACTTTTGACGGGCTGGCTCTGGCCTGGGCCATCGCCAAACAGCTCATCACCCAGACCAACAGCTACACCCTGTTTGCCACCCATTATTTCGAACTGACCCAGTTACCGGATACCCACCCCAGCGCGCATAACGTGCATCTGTCAGCGGTGGAACATCAGGAAACCATCGTGTTTCTGCATGCGGTTCAAAACGGCCCGGCCTCACAGAGTTACGGCCTGCAAGTCGCGCAACTGGCCGGCATTCCGGCGCAGGTAATCCGCGCTGCACGCAAACATCTGGCCGAACTGGAAGCACATGCAGTGCAAAGCACTTCGCAGTTTGATCTGTTTGCCAGTGCCAGACCGGTTGAATTGATGGAAGACAAAGAAGGTCCGCTGCAACTGGCTCTGGATGAACTGGACCCGGATGCAATGAGTCCGCGTGAAGCATTGGATGCGCTGTATCAGTTAAAGAAAATCAGCATAAAAATTTAATCTGAATCCCATAAAAAAAACCGCATGAGTGCGGCTTTTTTCGAGTGTTATTTGATTAATGTATCACATGTGTGCGGTACTCAGCGCCACTGTCATTGTCATCGTCATCATCTTCTTCATGATGACCATAACTGTCGTGCACATGTTCATGTTTGATTTCATCTTCCGTCGCCGGGCGTATTTCCGTGACATGCAAACCGAAACGCAGTGCCACTCCAGCCAGAGGGTGATTGCCATCCAACACAACTTTATCGTCAGCGATATCTGTAACGGTAAAGATCAGCTCGTCTTCGGATTCATCTTCGTCGTCAGGAATACCTTCAAACTGCATGCCAACTTCAATCGGGCTGGGCAGGCGGCCGCGCGGTTCTACCTTGACCAACTGTGAATCGTACTCTCCAAAGGCATCTTCCGGCTCGAGCTGAATTTCTATTTTAAATCCCAGTTCCTTGCCATCCAGCGCTTCTTCAATTTTAGGCAGGGTATTTTCATAGCCGCCGTGTAAATAGATCATTGGCTCATTACCTTGCTCAATGACATTACCCTGCGCATCGGACAGGACGTATTCCACCGTCACCACCGTGTTCTTAGCGATTTTCATATTACTTCCTTTCCATGGTCCCTGATAATTTGCACCGGATTATACAGAACTAGCCATTTGCTTGGGTTAACCCTGACATTGAATCTATAATACTCCCATGAAAAAACTTACACCACTTGGCAATCTGACACCCGCCCAATTTCTCAGTGAATACTGGCACAAAAAGCCGCTGTTAATCCGCCAGGCCATTCCCCAATTCATTCCACCGGTGAATGCAGAACAGTTATTCGCCATGGCTAAACTGGACGATGTGGAATCGCGCCTGGTCAGCCACTTCAAACATAAATGGCAAATGCAGAACGGGCCGTTTACTGAATTACCCGACATTAAAAAGAAAGACTGGACGCTGCTGGTGCAGGGTGTCAACCTGCATGAAGCGAAGGCCGATGCACTGTTAAGACAATTCAATTTTTTACCTGATTCACGCCTCGATGATCTGATGATCAGCTATGCCAGCGATGGCGGCGGTGTCGGCCCGCATTTTGATTCGTATGACGTATTTCTGCTTCAGGCACAGGGGCAGCGGCGCTGGCAGATCAGCGCGCAAACCGATCTGGCTCTGGTCGAAGGGATGCAACTCAAAATTCTGAAAAACTTCACAGCGGAACAGGAATTCATACTGGAACCGGGCGACATGCTGTACCTGCCTCCGCATTATGCGCACGACGGCATCGCGTTGGGTGAATGCATGACCTATTCAGTCGGTTTTCGTGCTCCCACTTTTCAGGAACTGGGCGAATCCTTTTTACAGTTCATGTCGGATTCAATTGAGTTGCCGGGACGTTATGCCGATCCCGATTTGAAGCCGAGCGCCCATCCAGCTGAAATCAGCAAGGACATGCTGGACCAGGTGACGCACGAAATTAAAAAGTTGGAATTCACCAGCGACGATATAACAGTGTTCATCGGGGAGTATTTATCGACGCCTAAACATTCGGTGTTTTTTGAGCAACCTGAAAAACCGCTGACTCCGGCCAGATTTTTGAAAACCGCCTCACTGCGCGGCGTGAAGTTATCACTGAAAACTCGCATGCTGTACCGCAGCAAAAACATCTTTGTAAATGGTGAATCTTTTGGCGTTTCTGGTGTCGATAAAAACCTGTTGACGCAACTGGCTGACACCCGGCGTCTTGACGGCAGTCTGATCGCAACTGCATCAAAAGACATGCAGGAAACCTTGTGCATCTGGTATGAAGACGGTTGGATTCATTTACAAAGTGACACTTAAATCGCATTATGATCATTGTTTTTATACATAATCATTCAAAGTGGTCTGCCGTATAAAATTCCAGAATTTTGAAAAATTCAACCTGGAAATGAATATTTCCAACAAATTAGACTGAATTCAACGATTTAATTAACGAAAATTGGTTAAAAACAACATCAAAAACCGACACTTCTGATAAAAAGTCATTATAATAGCTGCCTAGGAAACTTTCGATAGTTTCAACTGGTTACATGAGGTGAAATTATCGAAAAAGCCTATTGAGCGATAATTACCGGTAATTATTCATCGCATTTTCGATCTGCCTTTTATTGATCTATATTCTGAAAGTTCACAAATGAAAAAATCTCTTTTATTAGTTTCCCTGTTAGCAATCGCTTTAGTTGCATGCAGCAAAAAAGAAGAAGCCGCTCCTGCACCAGCTGCTGAAGTAGCTGCTCCTGCTGCTGCCGCTCCTGCTGCTGTTTCAGCTCCTGCTGCTACTGACGCTGCCGCTGCATCAGCTCCTGCTGCTGCCGCTCCTGCTGCTGATGCTGCTGCATCTGCTCCAGCTGCTGCCAAGTAATTTATTACTTTGAAAAAACCGACCTTTGGGTCGGTTTTTTTACGCCCTTAGAGTTGCAATTAAATTAATTTGCATCCTCATTTTAGTTTCTGTCTGGCAGTATCAGTTAGAATCGCACTCTGATTCATTACCGTCCATAATCATGCGCAAAGGCATCACCCTGGCAATCTGCTCCTATCTGGCCTGGGGACTGTTTCCACTCTATTTCAAATCACTCTCCGGAATTACCCCTCTGGAAGTCCTGTCGCACCGTATTCTGTGGGCCCTGCCGTTTCTGCTGATCGTCTTGGCAGTTCGTTCGCAATGGACCTGGCTGTCTACAATATTGAGCCGGCCTGCGGTGCTGGGCGGATTCGTCGCCTCCGCCACCCTGCTTTCAGTTAACTGGCTGCTGTATATATGGGCAGTCACAAATGACCGCATTATTGATGGCAGTCTGGGCTATTTCATCACCCCTGTGGTGAATTTGTTGCTGGGTTATATTTTGCTCAAAGAACGTCTGCGCGCTGTACAGTGGGTCGCTGCCGCGCTTGCCGCATCCGGCGTAATCTGGCTGGCAGTACTGAATGGTCACATGCCGTGGGTCAGTCTGGCGCTGGCGTTTTCATTTGGCTGTTACGCGTTGCTGCGCAAGACTGCCGCGCTTGGCGCGCTGGAGGGGTTGACACTGGAAACCATGATTCTGTTTCCCTGTGCGCTGGCATATGTCATTTATCTGGGAACGCAGAACGCCAATTCATTTTCTGCCGCATGGACAAACGGAGATAATTTACCCTGGCTTTTAATGGCGGCAGGGCCGATTACTGCTATTCCGCTACTGTCTTTTTCATTCGCCGCCCGCCTCATTCCCATGTCGACGCTGGGAATTCTGCAATACATTTCTCCGTCCATTCAGCTGCTGATCGGGATCTGGATTTACCATGAACCGTTCAATGGGCAACGCCTGACCGGATTCACCATTATCTGGAGCGCACTGATACTGTATTCAGCGGAAGGATTGTGGCGCGGCTATCAGGTAAAAACCTAACTGACTACGCGCAGCGAAAAATCAATGGACTGAATATCCTTGGTCAAACTGCCGATTGAAATCCGGTCAACACCCGTTTCGGCAATCGCACGCACGGTGCTGTCGTTGATGCCGCCTGACGCTTCCAGCACGGCCTTTCCTGCCGATATGTGCACTGCCTGGCGCATCAGGTCCAGATCGAAATTATCCAGCAGTATCGAAGTGGCTCCTGCTGATAGCGCTTCATTCAGTTCAGCCACAGATTCAACTTCAATCTGAATGCCCACGCCGGCATTGAGTGCCTGAGCATTTTTCAGGGCCGGGGTAATGCCACCGGCGGCGGCAATATGATTTTCCTTGATCAGTACACCGTCATACAGGGCCAGACGCTGATTTTTTCCACCGCCAACCCGCACTGCATATTTTTGCGCCAGCCTCAATCCGGGCAGGGTTTTGCGGGTATCCAGAACAGCGGCCCTGCAGCCAGCAATCAGATCAACATAGCGCCGGGTTTTGGTAGCCACGCCCGACAACAGCTGCAAAAAATTCAGCGCACTGCGTTCGGCGGTCAACAGTGAACGCGCAGTGGCATGAATATCACATACCGGACTGTTGGCTTTCATCAGATCACCCTCAGCATAATGCCAGCGGATCCGCATGCCTGGATGACAGCGCTGCATCACCGCTTCAAACCACGGCGCACCGCAAAGAACTGCTACTTCACGCACAATCACACGGGCCTCAATCCACGCGGCATCCGGAACCAGCATGCCGGTCACGTCACCGCTGCCGATATCTTCGCTCAGTGCTGCTTCAACATTGGCATCCAGTGCTGCCTGCAGTGCGGCATCAAAAGGCGCGTGGGGATTTACTAAAGCTGAGTTCATCAAGCCGGCCCTATTCCCTGAAAAAGTTGTTGTTCGGCAGCCAGATCGGCGCCGGGCCGCACATTGGCCTTTTTGTCCGCAGCAAACTGCAGCATGCGATCAATACACAGTCTGGCCTTTTGGCCGATCACGGGATCAACCTGCACTTCGTTGCTGAGCGACTCCAGTACCTGGGCCAGATTACGCAATCCGTTCATGGCCATCCACGGGCAATGCGCGCAACTCTTGCAGGTAGCACTGTTGCCGGCAGTCGGTGCCATGATCAATGTTTTATGCGGTGCGGCCTGCTGCATCTTGTACAGAATACCGTTGTCAGTCGCAACGATGAAAGTCGTTGCGTCCATTGTTTTTACCGCATTGATCAATTGGGATGTGGAGCCGACGACATCAGCCAGATCAACCACCGCCTGAGGTGACTCGGGATGCACCAGAATTTTTGCTTCCGGATGTTCGGCGCGCAACAGTTCCAGTTCTAAGCCCTTGAATTCGTCGTGCACCAGACACGATCCCTGCCACAGCAACATATCGGCGCCGGTCTGTTTCTGAATATAGTTACCCAGATGCTTATCCGGCGCCCACAGTATTTTTTTACCTTGGGCATGCAGATGTGCCACGATGTCCAGACCGATCGACGAAGTCACCATCCAGTCGGCGCGCGCCTTGACTGCGGCGCTGGTGTTGGCGTACACCACTACCGTGCGATCCGGATGGGCATCACAGAAAGCAGCGAACTCATCTGCAGGGCATCCCAGATCCAGCGAACAGGTTGCTTCCAGATCAGGCATCAGTATGCGTTTGTGCGGGCTTAAAATTTTGGCGGTTTCGCCCATAAACCGCACGCCGGCCACAACCAGCGTGGCGGCCTCATGGTCACGGCCAAAGCGCGCCATTTCCAGCGAGTCTGAGACACAGCCACCGGTTTCTTCGGCCAACTCCTGCAGGTCGGCATCGACATAATAATGAGCGACCAGCACCGCTTTGCGCTCTTTCAGCAGAGCCCTGATTTTTTCTTTCAGCGCGTTTTTTTCAGCGAGAGTCAGCGCATCGGGAACTTTGGCCCACGCCTGACTGACGCAACTCGATCCGCTTTCCATCTGCGGACGTTCATATTCGATGATTTTGGTAGCCTGCATCATATTTTATTACCGTAAATTTCCTGTGTGACCAAGAGAATAACGACCTGGCTGCGGCCAGACCGTCAGACCATGTGGCTCTTTGCCAACCGCAATTTTTGTGACCTGACCAGTGCCGGTATCGATACGATACACTTTATCGTCAAACCGGCCAGACAGCCAGAGTTCCTTGCCATTGGCGCTGACATTGCCCATATCAGGACTGCCGCCGCCGGGAATAGGCCATTGCGCAACGACTTTTTCAGAAGCGAAATCAACCACAGTGACGCTGCCCTTACCGTTGATTCCACCATGAATTCTATGTGAACCCCGGTTGGCCACGTAAAACTGTTTGCCATCGCGACTCGGATAAATGCCATGTGCTGCCACACCGGTAGCAATAAAGCCGACCTTGGCAAACGAATCCCCATCAATCACATGCACGCCATCGGCTTCCATATCGGCGACATAAAACCGTTTGCCGTCAGGAGAAACGCGGATATCCTGCGGCATGCCTTTTTTGGAACTGCAGATTTCGGTATCGGCCGGATTGATCACGCTGCCGGTAGTGGTCGGCACAGATTTGAAACGGGTGCTGGGCATCGTCAGTTTCAGGTAGCCGACCACACTGCGGTTGACCAGATCGATCTTGGCAATGCTGCCTTCAAATTCACAGGTGAAAATGGCAAATTTGCCGTCGATGGAAAAATCGGCATGATTGATGCCTCCACATTCCGGCACTTCAATCGAGTATTGCATCTGCATGGTTTGCGGGTTGCGGAAATCCAGTCTGTGCTGGGCTTCGGCGACCACAATTGCCGATTTGCCGTCCGGTGAAAAATACAGATTGTACGGATCATCGACCGGAATTGCCGCACCCGGCTTGCCGGTGTGCGGGTCAATCGGCGTCAGACTGCCGTCCTTGCGGCGTTCGGCATTGTTGGCCACCCACAACGTGCGCAAATCCCAGGAAGGAATGATGTGCTGGGGTGAACGACCGACCTTGAAATGATCAACAACTTTCAGCGTGGCCGGATCAATGACAGTGACATCGTTGGAGCGCAGGTTAGGCACATAAACCCGTTCCAGATCGCCTTTAACTGCCGCACTGAACATATTGACGCCGGTTTCGCTGTACAGATTCTGCGGATTGATCACTGCCGGCATGCCCGGTATGGTTACGATGGTTTTGGCGACTGCGGCGGCTTCAGGAGCAGAAACTGCGATCTGGGGTGCGATGAAAATCGCCCCGGCAGCAAGCACGGATAAAATCAGCGAAGGGGCCGACAACAGAGAAACCAGAGATACTTTTTTCATTTTGCGTCTTTATAAAATTAAGTTTTACTTCATCGCTGCGCGCAGTGCCGCAACGGTTCCATCTACAATCAGTTGCACACCGGCCTGTCCCAGTTCAGCAGTGGCGCGTTTGGGATTTCCCACTACCCCTTCGAGCGTTTTGGTATTGGCTTCGATAGCTTCATTGCGTACCAGATTCTTGTCTACTGCCATGGTCAGCGCAGTATCTGCCAGGCCGCCGTGCGCGCCGATTTCAGCATCGCTGTAGCCGCGCTTTTTTAACATCGCATTGACACCGTCCGAGCTCAACCGGTAATAGTCGGTCATATAAATTACGCGTGATCGATTGTCTGCAGCCCATTCCCGGTTCAACTTTTGCGCGACCTGTTCCAGATCGTGCTTATAACCGCCATGATCACCCAGCAAGACAACAGTGCGAAATCCGTGCTGTCTGAAACTGCGCGAGGCACCGTCAAGCAAAGCGATAAATGCGGCATCGGGAATTGAGATGGTACCGGCATAACGCATATGTCCGGCCGGTGGATTGACTGCGCCTTCCGGGACATAGCTCACTACGGGAGCCACCAGCGTATTGCCGAGTTTCTGCGCGATCTGCTCTGCCAGTGACCGGACTCTGTAATTATGCTTTCCCAGCGCCACAAACGGCCCGGTCTGCTCAGTGCCGCCGATGGGAATCAGGATGGTTGTGGTACCTGCGGCAACACGATCCCGCACTTCGGTACTGGTCAGCTCTTCAAGTTGAACACTGGCCCCGGCGACGTGATTGTTGTGATTTTGTTCATCTGCGTACACAGGGAAAGTCAGAATCAGGAACAGAGTCAGGACGCTGGATTGAAACAAGCGGAGGCGCAAAATTATTTCCGGTTCTGATAACGATTCGGCATTATCTCACCCCTGCGCGCTTTAGGGAATAGATTGCGCTTTTCCACCCTCGCTACGGGATCAAAAAGTCCTGCGAAATTTGGGCTTTTGCTACTGGTCAGGTAAGACGTCTCGCAATTCGTTGCGTACCGACCTGACTACCGGCCCCCATCCACCACCGGCCGGCTGCCGGAAAAAACGCATTTTTTCCGGATACCAGGGTGTTGTGTCGCCCTGGGCATGCCAGCGCCAGTCGCAGCGATAATCGGGCAACAACACCCAGCAGGCCTTGCCCATTGCCCCAGCCAGATGCGCCACTGCCGTATCAACACTGATCACCAGATCCAGGGACTGTATTACGGCAGCCGTATCGGCAAAATCGTTGAACTGTTTGCCAAGTGGCAGATAATCCATGCCAAGCGGACGGATATCATCCTCTCCCTGGCCTTTTTGCAGGCCGATAAAGTGCACGCCCGGCAGATCGGCCAGCGGTTCGAATTCCAGCAGCGACGGGATGGAACGGTCTGTATCGTTCTCAAACTGGGGATTGCCTCGCCAAACCAGACCAACCCGCATGCCGCCCGATGGCAAACTGGCCTGCCAGTGCTGTACCAATGCCGAATCGGCAAACAGATAGGGAATATGTGCGGGAATATTATGCGAACGGGTCATGCAGAAGTTCGGCAGGCTCATGGGCGCAGTCCAGTAATCCCATCCCGTGGCCGGCACTTCATCATCAAACGAATACAGCTGATCCACACCGGCCAGCGTGCCAAACAGTTTTTTTAAACCGGGATGACAGATCATGGCCAGCCGGCGAACACCCTGCTGGCGCAACTCCCGGATATAGCGACTGTAGAAAATCATGTCGCCATGCCCACTTTCAAAACCGATGATCAGCGACTTGTCAAACAGCGAATCGCCGCGCCAGCGCGGACAGCTGAAATGTTTTTCGAGTATCGGATATTGCCAGCGGTCTTCCAGACGACTCCAGCCTTCTTTCCAGCGTTGCTGACGCAGCAGAAGGTAGCTCAGGCTGAAACTGGCGTTTTTGTAATGGCTGTCGATGGCCAGAGAGCGTCGGTAACACTGCTCGGCCTCATCTTCACGCTTCAGGCAGGCCAGCAGCACCCCCAGATTTGACCACGCGGCCTTGCTGGTCTGGTGCTGGCTCAGGTATTCCCGGTACAGATGTTCTGATTCGGCAAAGCGCTTCAGATCCATCAACATGACGCCCAACATCAGATGCGCCGGTTCCAGATCTGGACTGAGCGCAATCGATTTCCGGAAGCATTGTTCGGCATATCCGACATCGCCGACTTTGGCGCGCAGATGCCCCAGATTGGCCCAGGCTTCGCTGAAATTCGGATCGATTTTAATGGCATTGCGAAAGCAGTTTTCGGCGATTAATGCCTTACCCGATTGCATCAGCCGGTTACCTTCAAAGAATAATTCTTTCGCTGAATCGGTCATCAATATGTGATCAGTCTTATTTTATTTATCTGGAAGGTTTAGTCTGGGCATCGAGCACCTGAATAAAAATTTCACCTTTTTTCAGCATGCCCAGTTCAAGACGCGCGCGCTCTTCCACGGCGTCAGTACCGTCTTTTAAATCATTAACCTCGGACGCCAGTTTGGCGTTGCGGCTTTTGAGTTCCTGTACTTTCGCATGTGCCACATCAACCTGGTGCTGCATATCCCAGACCCGCAACCAGCCTCCCTTGCCCAGCCAGAGTGGATACTGGATAAGCACTACCAGAGAGGCCAGAACGATCGCTATAAAACGCATATAGGGTTTGGGATGGGCTGAAATTACTTGAGATTATAAAACGCATCCCGGCCCGGATAGCTAGCGATATCACCCAAATCTTCTTCAATACGCAACAGTTGGTTGTATTTTGCCATACGGTCGGAGCGTGACATCGAACCGGTTTTGATTTGCAGGGCATTGGTACCGACTGCGATATCGGCAATCGTGCTGTCTTCAGTTTCGCCGGAGCGGTGTGAAATGACGGCAGTGTATCCGGCGCGTTTGGCCATTTCGATGGCGGCAAAAGTCTCAGTCAGGGTACCGATCTGGTTGATCTTGATCAGAATCGAATTCGCGATATTTTTTTCGATACCTTCTTTGAGAATCTTGGTATTGGTCACGAACAGATCGTCGCCGACCAGCTGGATTTTCTTGCCCAGCGCCTTGGTCAGGATTGCCCAGCCTTCCCAGTCGCTTTCATGCATGGCATCTTCGATCGAGATGATCGGATACTTGTCGCACCAGGTAGCAAGCAGATTGGTGAAGTCGGTAGCAGACAGAACCAGACCTTCGCCCTCCAGATGGTATTTGCCGTCCTTGTAGAATTCGCTGGCTGCACAATCCAATCCCAGAGCGATCTGTGTACCTGGAATGTAGCCGGCAGCTTCAATAGCCTGAATAATCAGTTTGATGGCTTCTTCATGGTTGGCAACTGATGGGGCAAAGCCGCCTTCATCGCCGACTGCCGTGGTCAGACCTTTGTCATGCAGGATTTTTTTCAGGTGATGGAACACTTCTGCGCCGTACCGGATTGCTTCCCGAAAGCTCGGAGCGCCGACCGGGATAATCATGAATTCCTGAATATCCAGATTGTTGTCAGCATGCGCACCACCATTGATGACGTTCATCATCGGTACCGGCAACTGCATGGCGCCGGAACCGCCAAAATAACGGTACAGCGGCAGACCGGCTTCTTCGGCGGCGGCCTTGGCCACGGCCATGGAAACGGCCAGCATGGCATTGGCGCCCAGGCGACCTTTGTTTTCAGTGCCATCCAGTTCAATCAGAGTGCGGTCCAGAAATGCCTGTTCGTTGGCATCCAGTCCCATGATCGCTTCGGCGATTTCGGTATTGATGTTTTCGCAGGCCCTCAGCACGCCCTTGCCCATGAACCGGGATTTGTCGCCATCACGCAATTCGATTGCTTCGCGTGAACCCGTAGATGCACCGGACGGCACGGCTGCGCGTCCCATCACGCCGGATTCCAGCAATACATCGCATTCCACTGTGGGATTGCCGCGTGAATCCATGATTTCACGACCGATAATATCTACGATTGCACTCATTTAAAACTCCTGAAGAAATTAAATTGATTGAAACTGAAAAATCTCAAAAAAATACCAAACCTGGACAGTTTGGTATTTGATGGGGCTAACACAGGTCAGGCGAAATTCGATTCCAGAAATCCCTGCGCCTTGACGATCTGGTCCAGAGCGGTCAGGGTGGTCAGCAATTCTTTCATGCGTCCCAGTGGTACGGCGTTGGGTCCGTCCGACATGGCTTTGGACGGATCAGGATGGGTTTCCATGAACAGACCGGCGATCCCGACTGCCACGGCAGCGCGCGCCAGTACCGGCACGAATTCACGCTGGCCACCCGATGTAGTGCCCTGCCCGCCCGGCAACTGCACCGAATGGGTCGCATCAAACACGATCGGACAACCGGTTTCACGCATGATCGCCAGTGAGCGCATGTCAGAAACCAGATTGTTGTAACCGAAACTGACACCGCGCTCACACGCCATGAACTGATCCGGCAATCCTTTGGCTGCCGCGGCAGCGCGCGCCTTGTTGATGACGTGCTGCATATCGTGCGGGGCCAGGAACTGCCCTTTTTTAAAGTTCACCGGTTTGCCGGAAACGGCACAGGCTTCGATGAAATCAGTCTGGCGGCACAGGAAGGCCGGCGTTTGCAGCACGTCTACCACCGCAGCCACCGCAGCGATTTCGTGCAACTCGTGCACGTCGGTGAGTACCGGCACGCCGATTTCTCGCTTCACATCAGCCAGAATTTCCAGCCCCTTGTCCATGCCCAGACCGCGGAACGAACTGCCCGAAGAACGATTGGCCTTGTCGAACGACGATTTATAAATGAAGGGAATATTCAGCGCCGCAGTAATTTCCTTGAGCTGACCGGCAGTATCCATTGCCATCTGGCGCGACTCGATGACACAGGGACCGGCGATCAGAAACAGCGGCTGGTTCAGGCCGACTTCAAATCCACATAGTTTCATTTTGCTTCCTTGTTCGCCAGAATGGCTTTGACATAAGAAATAAATAAGGGATGCCCGTCACGCGGCGTTGACTTGAATTCAGGGTGATACTGCACGCCCATGTACCAGGGATGTACCGAACGCGGCAGTTCCATGATTTCGCACAGGTCTTCGGTCGGGGTACGGGCCGACACCACCAGACCTGCCTGTTCAACCCGCTCCAGATAGTGGTTGTTGGCTTCGTAACGGTGACGGTGACGTTCGGTCACTTCTGGTCCATAAATTTCTGCTGCCAGCGTTTCAGGTTTGACTGAGCAGGTCTGCGCGCCCAGACGCATGGTGCCGCCCAGATCGGAATTTTCATCACGCTGTTCCACCTTGCCATCATGATTCTGCCATTCATTGATCAACGCCACGACCGGCTGCTCGGTAGCCAGATCAAATTCAGTGGAATTGGCGTGACTCAGTCCGGCCATGTTGCGCGCATACTCAATGAGAGCGACCTGCATACCGAGACAGATACCGAGGTATGGCACTTTATTTTCACGCGCATACTTGGCCGCCTTGATTTTGCCTTCCACGCCGCGTTTGCCAAAGCCGCCCGGCACCAGAATGCCGTCGAATTTTTTCAGGGCGTCGATGCCGTTTTTTTCGATATCTTCCGAATCCACGTATTCGATATTCACGCGGCTTTCAGTATGAATGCCGGCGTGACGCAAGGCTTCCGTCAGAGATTTGTAGGATTCGGTCAGATCCACATATTTGCCGACCATGCCGATAGTGACTTCATGTTTGGGATGTTCCAGCGCATAAATCAGCTTGCTCCACATCGACAGATCTGCCGGTTTCGGATTGATCGCCAGACGTTCGCAGATCAGGTCATCCAGACCCTGGTCATGCAGCATTTGCGGTACTTTATAAATCGTGTCGGCGTCCCACAGCGAGATGACGCCTTCTTCATGCACGTTCGAAAACAGGGAGATTTTTGCGCGTTCATCTGCAGGAATCGGACGATCGGCGCGGCACAGCAGCGCGTCTGGAGAAATACCGATTTCACGCAGTTTCTGCACGCTGTGCTGGGTCGGTTTGGTTTTCAGTTCACCGGCCGACACCAGATAGGGCACCAGTGTCAGATGCACGAATGCGACGGTATTTTTCGGAGAACGCAGGCTTAACTGACGGGCCGCTTCCAGAAATGGCAGCGATTCGATATCGCCGACGGTGCCGCCAATTTCCACCAGCGCGACATCGTAACCATCCGCGCCACGGCGGATACAGTCCTGAATTTCATTGGTAATATGCGGAATCACCTGCACGGTTTTGCCGAGATATTCACCGCGCCGCTCTTTGCGGATGACGGACTCATAAATCTGACCGGTAGTGAAGTTATTGATTTTTTTCATGCGCGCTGAAATAAAGCGCTCATAGTGGCCCAGATCGAGATCAGTCTCTGCACCGTCATCAGTGACGAATACTTCGCCATGCTGAAACGGGCTCATGGTGCCAGGATCCACGTTGATATACGGATCGAGTTTTAACATGGTGACTCTGAGGCCGCGCGATTCTAAAATCGCAGCGAGGGAAGCAGCGGCTATGCCTTTGCCGAGTGAGGATACGACCCCACCAGTAACGAATACAAACTTGGTCATTGCGAATGGTGCCATGCGGCACAAGCGGGAAATTCGAATTATACCCCAAGGCACCCGACCCAAAAGCGCTCAATCAAAAGTTTTTTGATTTAATTCCGACTCTCACAATGGCTTATTGATAACACAATTGGACATTCTATTAACGATACTGATTGATCTCATCGCGGGTTTGCAGGGCAACCCTGCGGGCAGAGGCTTCGAAGCTTTCTCCTTCGAGTGCTTTGGCAAACAGTATGGCGCGTGATGAGTTGATCATCATGCCACCGCTCGCCGTTTTTCCGGCCGCCACCGTGGCAGCGACATCGCCACCCTGCGCCCCGATACCAGGCACCAGCAACGGCATAGCACCGACTATGCCACGCACTGCAGCGATTTCATCCGGAAACGTGGCCCCTACCACCAGGCTGCATTGGCCATTGCGGTTCCATTGATTGGCCACCAGATCTGCCACATGCTGATATAACGGTCGCCCATTCACCTGCAGGAATTGCAGATCAGACCCGCCAGGGTTGGAGGTGCGGCACAACACGATGCAACCTTTGTCCTGCCATTTCAGGTACGGCTCGACCGAATCAAAACCCATGTAAGGATTGACCGTCACTGCGTCAGCGCCATAACGCTCAAAGGCTTCGCGTGCGTACTGTTCGGCAGTCGCGCCAATGTCGCCGCGCTTGGCATCCAGGATGATGGGGAGTTGCGGGTAATTGTCGCGCAGATAGGCGCAAATCTGTTCCAACTGCGGTTCGGCACGCAGGGCAGAAAAATAGGCAATTTGCGGTTTGAAGGCGCAGGCCAGATCGGCTGTGGCATCGATGATGGCACGGCAAAACTGGAATATGCCATCAGGCTGTTTCTGAAATTGCACTGGCAGTTTGGCCAGATCGGGATCGAGCCCCACGCACAACAATGAATTATTGTTCTGCCATGCCTGGGTGAGTTTGGTAATGTAGTTTGTAGTCACGATTGATTGCGGCCTTGATAGGATTGGTTATTTTAGAGTCAAAAACAAATATGATTTCAACATTGGTTAATCAACAAAGACAGATCCACTTTTCCATCCCGCATCGGTGGGCACCAGAAATAACTGCCTGTCAAAGGCTGACTGAAATCAAACAAGGCGTCAACGATGCCATCTTCGGCACCTGACATGCGCGTTAACTGCACTTCGAAGGCATCAAGCGTGTGGCCAAAAGCCACAAAATACAGTCCGGATTGCACCCCGGCCGACCAGGGCATGGAGCGGCGCAGTACGAACGCTTCCGGCTCAAAACTTTCCTGGGCAGTGCGTTTGACGTGCGCGGTTTGCGGTGCATGCTCCAACTCTTCGTTATCGCTCCTGCGCCGTCCGATGGCATTATCCTGCTGATCGGCACTCATGGCCCGAAACCGGTTCCATTGATGCTGCCACTGCTGCACCGCCACAAAACTGGCGCCGTCCTGCCCTGCGCCCTGCTCATGCACGATGGCCGCATCAAGCGCGGCCAGATCCTGCGGATTTTCGGTGCCGTCTTCATAGCCGGTCAGATCGCGCCCATTATCGAACCGAAATGCATCCACACAGGATGCCAGTTCAAATGCGCCGGACAGAACCTCTGTCAGGCGCTGAACCTGCGCAACCAGAGCGCCACGCTCTGATTCACGCAACCAGCACCACAGCGCGGCCTGGTTGACCGGCAAAGCTACTTTGGCACCCGCAATAATCGGGAATTCGCGCAACTGATTGATCTTTGCATTCAATGCCCGCACTGTACTTGAACCTATGCCCAGCACGACACGTTTTCCATCAATCAGCGGCGCAAGTTGCAGCAACGCCGTGCGGACATCGGCGCCATCGATCAGATTGAAGGTCAGGTAATTTGCATGGGCCGGTACTGACTCGAGTATGCCCTGCTGGATATGAGATTTGGTCATTTCGATCTCCGGGTTCACAATAATTTTCTGATCTGATGGGCCAGTTCATCCACCGATTCAACCACACAAAGCGCACCGTCAAATAGATAGTCAAACATCATTTTATTGCGCAGCACGATGCAGGGAATGCCCGCAGCCCGCGCCGCCTGCAGACCGCGCGGTGAATCTTCAACCACCAGACTTTCCCCGCCACGCAAGCCAATTTTGGACAATCCCAGCAGATAAGGTTCCGGTGATGGTTTGCTGCTGCCCACCATATCATCGGTAATCACAAAATCAAAATAGCGCAACAGATTCAGCCGTCCATGAATCAGGTCAAAATGTTCGCTGCGCGAGGAAGTCACCACACCCATCGGCACATGTTGGGCCAACTCCTGCAACAGTGCCTCCATACCTGCCGTGGCAACGTCATGATTGGCCTGCAAATACTGCGTATACAGCTGATCGCGCTCAACACGCAGTTGCCTGATCTGATCCGCGGTATGGTCAGTCAGCAAATGCCAGGCACCGCAATTTTGGGTCAGGAACCAGTCAAAGAAAAGCTGCTCCGTAATATCAATATCAAAACGGGCAAACAGATCCTGATTGGCTTTGAAAAAAAACTTTTCCGTATCGACCAGCACCCCGTCGTTATCCCACAAAATCCCTTCAACCATGTGCGTAAATCCATTCCAGCAATTCATCCTGCGCACTTTCGGTTTGAGGCGCGTTTTTATGATTCACAAAACAGACTACCGCGTAGCGCTTGCCCGACGCTGCCAGGACATAACCGGCAAAATTGCGCACGCCTTCCAGAGCACCGCTTTTGATATGCGCATAACCGGCCACTGCCAGGCCGGCTGCCCGTTTTTGCATGGTACCGTCCACGCCCAGCACCGGCATCGACGCCATCAATTCCGGCATAACCGGTGAATCAAAGGCATGTTGAAGCATACGTCCCATCTGCGATGCGCTGATGCGCTCAGTGCGAGACAGTCCGCTGCCATTCTCCATATGCAGACCCTGAGCTGGCAGTCCCAGTTTTTCAAACCAGAGCTGCACCAACTGGGCAGCACGCAGCGAGCTGGCAGGCGACTGGCTGGCTTCTTTATCCATAGTCAGCATGACCAGGCGGGTCATGACATTGTTGCTGTACTTGTTCATGTCACGCAAAATATCGGCCAACGGTGCCGACTGAAAGGACGTCACCAGTTGCGCATCCGCGGGCACTGCGCCGGTCTGCACTGTCCCTCTGAATTGACCGCCGACCTGTCGCCACATTTCCCGAAACAGAGCACCATCAAAATCGCTGTGCGCCAAAGGAAAAGGTTGCAGGAGCCAGGTTTTATCGCCACAGCTTTTCGAATAGGTGCCGGTCAGACTCAGATTGATCTGATCATTCAGAAAACTGAATACCGGTGTGAGCTGATTGCGCCATTCGGTACAAGCCCCGTTCACAAACCGCACATTGACTGTGCTTCGCAACGCCAGCGGTGTCTGTGTCTCAACCTGCAGGCTGCTTCCATTTGAATGCAACTGCAGGTCCATGACATTAAAATTCACCAGCAGCGCATCGGGGCCGACGTTGTAGGGACGGGTCGGGTCACCATCAAATTCGGCGGCATCAAAATGCTGCACCTCCATCCATGAAGAATCGATGATCAGGTTGCCCTGAATTTCGCGGATACCTTTGGCGCGGATCTGGCGCAGCAGCATCCAGAAGTTTTCCAGCACCAGATGCGGATCGCCGCCGCCCTGCAGAATCAGGTCACCGGCCAACACGTCGCCATCGAGCTGACCGGTCATGTACGCATTGGTTTTCCAGGTATAAGACGGCCCCAGCAGATTCAGCGCCGCATAGCTGGTCACCAGTTTCATTGTTGAAGCGGGTTGCATCGGCTGATCGGCCTGCCAGTTGATGACAGGCGCGTTGGTTGCCGGGCTCATTTCCTGCACATACACGCCGAGTGCATCCAGCGGAACATGTGCTTTACCCAGTGCCAGGACGACACTGTCCGGCAGTTGCTGCGCCTCTATGACGCTGCAAAACAACGTACTGAACAGCAAACACTGAAATCCGCACAACCTGCTCATGACACTCAGGCTTTAGGCAGGGTCACGCCAACCTGGCCCTGATATTTGCCGTTACGGTCTTTGTACGACATTTCACAGACTTCATCGCTTTCAAAGAACAGCACCTGTGCGCAGCCTTCGCCGGCATAAATTTTTGCCGGCAGCGGTGTGGTATTGGAGAATTCCAAGGTCACATAGCCTTCCCATTCCGGCTCGAACGGTGTCACATTGACGATGATGCCGCAACGCGCATAAGTTGATTTGCCCAGGCAGATCGTCAGAACATTGCGCGGAATGCGGAAATATTCCATGGTGCGTGCCAGTGCAAACGAATTGGGAGGAATAATGCAGACATCACCCTGAAAATCGACAAACGATTTTTCATCGAAATTTTTCGGATCGACGATGGTGCTGTTGATGTTGGTGAAAATCTTGAATTCATTGGCACAGCGGATATCGTAACCATACGATGAGGTGCCATAGCTGACGATTTTATTCCCGTTCTCGACCCTGACCTGGCCAGGTTCGAACGGTTCGATCATGTTGGTTTCCTGCGCCATGCGGCGTATCCATGCGTCTGATTTAATGCTCATGCTGATCCCAAGTGGTTAATATTCAATCTTTTCCGGAGTCGGTAAATTCGGTATCACGCCCCTGCTCGCCGACTTCAGTATCCGTCACCTTGCCCTGCCCAAGCAGTACCGGCGCTACGTAATTGGCCAGCAATATTTCGCGGCTTTGTGGTGTTTCCAGACTGACCCGGCCCAGTGCACCGCTGCGATAATCGAGCAGCAGTGTATGGGCGGCTTTTTCAAAATCCCAGGCGCCGCCCTTTAGACGATAGCCGCGTTTTTTGGCCACACCCTCGATGACACTGACGGCATCAATGCCGTGCACATCCATGCCGTAGCGGGTGTGCAGAAATTGCGGATAACTCTTCAATACCAGTTCGGCCAGAAAGGTAGCGACTTCTTCTTCAATGAGCGCGTTCACACCGACGGCGTGGCTGGCTGCCAGCATCAGTCCATCGGTTGGATGCGCGATTTTCGGCCACAGCATACCGGGGGTATCTACCAGGATCATGTTTTTGCCCAGATACAGACGCTGCTGCACCTTGGTGACCGCCGGTTCATCGCCGACCGGTGCTACCCGTTTTTTGAGCAAGGCATTCATCAGCGTCGATTTGCCGACGTTGGGAATACCCATAATCATCATGCGCAACGGTTTGGTCGGCACGCCGCGATGCGGCGCCAGCGCCAGACAGAAGCCCGGCACCTTGGCAACATCAGAAGGTTTTTTGCAGGATAGCGCAACGGCTTTCACGCCTTTTTGGGCATTGTAAAAATCCAGCCACGCCTTGGTGGCGGCCGGATCGGCCAGATCGCTTTTATTCAGAATTTTCAGGCAGGGTCGCTGACGGAAATTGCGCAGCTGCTCAACCATGGGATTGCAGCTGGCCTGCGGAATGCGCGCATCCAGCACCTCTATCACCAGATCGGTATTCTCCATGGTTTCCGCCGCCTTCTTGCGGGCGGCGTTCATGTGACCGGGGAACCATTGTATCGCCATGCTGTTCACTTGCTAAAAATCAAACCGCTATTGTACGGATTTATGTCTCGCCCGACGATGAAGTTTGATTCAAACCAGCGGTAAAATCAAAATTAAAGCGCTACGCAGTGGGAAATCTTGGTGAAGTGGCAATTTTCGATTTCATTTCAAAGCCATAACCCAAAAAAAATCGCCATCTCTGGAATGGCGATTTATTGTTCTATTTGACCGCTATTTTCGTTCAGGCAGCATACGCATGAGCGTATTGTCTTTCTGGAAGTGATGGTGATAAATCGCCGCGGCGACATGAGCTGCAATTAAAAAATAAGCGGTATTGCCGATCAAACTGTGGATGCTAAATATTGTTTCTGACAGTTTTTCATTGGTGCCCAATAACACCGGAAGGGGTAGTCCAAAAAAATAAGTAACTTTGCCGGCCAGGGTGCGGCCGATAAATCCGACCACCGGCATGCCAACCAAAATCAGGTACAACGCCAAATGCATCGCCTTGCCCGCGAGCTTTTGCACATGCGCCAACGCCGGTGTGATTTCCGGATCGACGCTCTTAACTTTGACCGCCAGGCGCACCATGGTCAGCAGCAGTACCGTCAACCCCAACTGAAAATGCATGCGCATGAGCAGACCGCGCATCGGGTCGCCTTTTGGAAAATTTTCGTGAAGCTCAACACTGGCAAACATTGCTACCATAACCAGGAATGTAAGCCAGTGCAGTGCAATGGCGGCGGTTCCGTAGCGTTCTTTGGTGTTTAAAAAGGCCATGCATTTTCTCCATTAATCGGTTAGTCATCTACCCGGGGGATTTTAACCAGAACCGCTCAGTTAAGGCGAAACATTTTTTGCTCCATTCTGTATCTGTTGATTTCGCATAAAATGCAGGCTGACAATTCCAATCAGGCACTCACATGTTTTCAAAACTGCACGACGCTGCACAACAGTTGAACCGGGTCATCGTTGGCAAACCGGTGCAAATCAGACAGGCGCTGGTCTGTGTTCTGGCAGGTGGTCATCTGCTGATAGAGGATGTACCCGGCGTTGGCAAAACAACATTGGCCCATGCGATCGCCATTACGCTGGGCATGAAGATGAATCGTCTGCAGTTTACCAGCGACCTGATGCCGGCTGACGTGATCGGCATTTCGATTTATGAACGAGATAAAAACAGTTTCCTGTTTCATCCCGGTCCGATTTTTACCCAGGTTCTGCTGGCTGATGAAATCAATCGTGCCACTCCTAAAACCCAATCGGCCCTGCTCGAAGCCATGGAAGAGCGTCAAGTCAGTGCCGAGGGAATAACGCATCAGCTGTCGGAACCGTTCTTTGTGCTGGCAACCCAGAACCCGTTGCATCAGGTTGGCACTTTCCCGCTTCCGGAATCACAACTGGACCGTTTTTTAATGTGCATCTCGCTGGGTTATCCGGATGCAGCCGCAGAACGCGCACTTCTGATGGGCGATGACCGGCGCACCATGCTGCATAAATTACCGCAACTCATGCAGGCCGCTGAGCTGATCGCAGCACAGCAGGCCATCAAGCAGATTCACTGCTCTGGATCCCTGCTCGATTATCTGCAAAAACTGTTGCAGGAAACGCGTCGCGCCGGATTGTTTACTGCCGGGCTGAGTCCGCGCGCCGGGATTGCCCTGTTACAGGCTGCGCGCGCATGGGCCGCTCTGGAAGGGCGCGACCATGTTATTCCTGAAGATGTGCAGGCCGTATTCATTTCCGTGGCGGCGCATCGTCTGCATCCGCTGACATCGACGTCTGGCAGCACGCTGTCCAGTCAGGTTTTGCTGTCCAAGTTATTGACGCAAGTGGAAATCTGATGTGGAAATGGGTAAAGCGAAAAATCTTGCTGTGGCAAAATCCGGCTGCCGTGACTCACGAACTGATTTTGAACCGGCACCGGATCTACATCATTCCCAACAAAACCGGTCTGGTGTATGTGCTGATACTGGTGACAATATTTATCACCTCAATCAATTACAACCTGAATCTGGGTTACGCGCTCAACTTCCTGCTGATCAGCTGTGGCTGGCTGGGTATTAATTTTACTTACCGCAATCTGTCCGGACTCGGTCTGACGGCAACTGCCAGCCCCGCGGTATATGCCGGCGAACTGGCCCATTTTTCTGTGCAACTCAACAACAGCGCCAAGTTCGCCCGATACGCACTGCACATTGGATTTGACAAACCAGCCATGCAAACCGTGGATGTACCCCAATTCAGCACCCACAGTCTGACGCTGGCTACCGAGGCCGCGTGGCGTGGCTGGATGTCTTGCCCCAGAATTCGCATCCAGACTTCGTTTCCGTTCGGATTGCTCACCGCCTGGTCGTACTGGAAAACTTCAATGCAGGTGCTGGTCTACCCACGACCTGAATCCAACCCGCCGGCACTTCCTTACATCGCCGCAGGCAACAGCGGCACCGAGCTAACCCTGGGCAGCGACGAGTTCAGCGGGGTGCGCAATTATCAGACCGGCGATTCGCTGCGACAGCTGGCCTGGCGGCAGATGGCGCGGCTAAGCAGTCAGGATAATCAAATACTGCTTAGTAAGCACTTTGAAGGCGGTCAACAAAAAATGTGCGTGCTTGATTTTGCAGCACTACCGACAAACTTGAACCTGGAACAGAAGTTGTCGCGTCTGTGCGCCTGGCTGCTGGCCGCAGAAAAAGAACAGGTCAGATATACCCTCAGACTTGGAAATGTGAACTACGCGCAAAATTGCGGCGCAGATCATCTGCAGGCCTGCCTTGTAGCACTGGCGTTGTTCGCGCAAGAATCATGAAGATGAATCTCACGGGCCGTTCTTTGGCAAAAAAAATCGCCGACCTGCCGCGCGACAAGTCAGATACCCTGCTGCTGGTGCTGGCCTGCATCATGGTTCTGGCGCCGTTTGCCGAATACAATCCACTGTGGGTCAACAGCGCCGCAGCGCTGCTCACAGGATGGCGCATCTGGATTACTGTGCGCGGTCATGCCCTGCCCGAAAAATGGCAGATCAATCTGGTTGCCTGCCTGCTGGTACTGGCTGCCTACCTGCACTTTCATACCTGGCTGGGCCGGGACGTCGGCATCACTTTTTTAATACTGCTGGCGTGCCTGAAAATGCTGGAACTCAATGCACGCCGTGATGCCGTTGCAGTACTGTTTGTCTGTTATTTTTTGCTGGTCGGTCAGTTGCTGTTCTCCCAAAGTCTGCTCACCGGGTTGTATCTGCTGGTTTGCACCGGGCTTTTAATCAGCACCCAGTTTTCCTTCCAATACCATCAGCTCGCACCACCACTTTCCAGGCTATTAATCAGCGGCTATAAAATCGTCGCACTTGCCGTTCCGCTGGCGCTGATCCTGTTTCTGTTCTTTCCTCGCATTCAGGGACCGCTTTGGGGCAAGCAACAGAACAGTGCCACCGGTATAACGGGACTATCCGATTTCATGGAACCCGGTAATGTTGCGGAGCTGACCTTGTCTGATCAGATCGCTTTTCGGGTGCAGTTCAAAGAACGCACGCCACCGTCATCACAGCTGTACTGGCGCGGCATCGTGCTGGATACGTTTAATGGCAAACGCTGGAGCGTCAGCACCGCGCCCGCTTCGCACTTTCCGGCCAATTCAACTTCAGGCACTGAAGTGACTCAGGATATTATTCTCGAGCCGCATAATCAGCGCTGGCTGTTCGGACTGGATCAACCACAATACCTGTCCAGTTTTAACGGGATGCCGACCGGCATTGGTGAAAGTCGGTATGGCCAGCTGACCCGCTACGGTGAAATGCGCAGTCCAGTTTCGGTCACTGACCGGATTCGCTACAGCATCGTCAGCTCTCTGGTCAACCGCCCGGCTGGTCAGGAAAATAGTACCAATCCGTTACCGGCATCCGTGACCGAGCGAATCGACCTGCAAAATCATGCGCTGCAACTTCCTGCCGGATTCAATCCCCAGACTTTATTATGGGCACAGCAGTTGCGACAGCAATCAACCAATCCGATTCAGCTGGCGAACCTGGTGCTGCACTATTTCCGGGATCAGCCGTTCAGGTACACCCTCGATCCACCCGAACTCGGGGTTAATCAGATCGATGATTTCATGTTCAGCACCCGCGCCGGGTTTTGTGAACATTACGCCAGCGCCTTTGTGGTCATCATGCGCGACCTGAAGATTCCGGCGCGTGTGGTGACCGGTTATCAGGGCGGGGAGACCAATCCGATTGACCACTGGATGACGATCAGACAGTCGGACGCACATGCCTGGGCTGAAATCTGGGTTGATCAGCGCGGCTGGATCCGCATCGATCCGACCGCTGCCGTGGCACCGAGCCGTGTGGAACGCGGCATCAACGGCAGCTTCCCGAACCGACGCCTGTCCGGATTGCTCAACTTGAGCCAGCAGGGCTGGGTCAGCAATATTGCCAGACAATTGCGCGCACAGTGGGATGCGATCAACAGTGGCTGGAATTTATGGGTATTGAATTACAACCTCGGCAAGCAGTTAAATCTGCTGTCCTTCCTGTCTGGAATAGAGAATCCTCAGGCAGCCCAGCTAGGTACGGCGATGATGGTAGCTGCAACTCTGATGGTTGGCGTACTGTCGCTAATTTTACTGGTCAGGAAACCGGCACCCAGCCGACTCGATCACCTGTACCTGAAATTTTGCCGCCACATGCAGCGCCAGGGATATCCGCGCATGCCGTACCAAGGTGCTCACGATTACTGCCAGCGCCTGCAGGCGGCATTTCCCGACCGATCAGAACTGGTGAGTTTTTTAATTCTTTACAGCGAGTGCAAGTACGGAAGAGGTTACAATGCAGACCAGCTTTCCACCCTAAATCAATTATTATCGCTATGTCTTCAGCTCAAATCGACGCACGGCAATTCAACTTCATCCCGATTTATATCCGAATCTTCATCCTGATTTTTTGTGCTGTCATCCTTTGTTTTCACTCACCGGTTTTTGCCGAGGAAGCAAAATCAGCCGCTGAACCAGAAGTTGCGCCTGTCGATTTCACCGACTCCAAAGCCGTCAATGATTTTATGGAATTCATGGTTTCCCGACATGGGTTCCGCCACGATGAACTGTCACAGGTGTTCAGCAAGGTGCAGTTCAGCGCCAGAAGCATCCAATTAATAAAACCTGCACCTGTCACCAAACCAAAGAACTGGGAAGCGTATCGGTCCCGCTTTATCGAACCAAAACGAATCAGGGCCGGACTCGAATTCTGGAATAAACATGCAGATGCGCTCGAACGCGCTGAGCAGCAATTTGGCGTTCCGACTCAGATCATCGTAGGCATTATCGGCATAGAAACGCTGTACGGGAAAAACGTCGGGAAGTTTCGGATTCTCGATGTACTCAGCACTCTTGCCTTTGCCTATCCGGATTTGCCGAACCGGGACGCTCGCATGGCGTATTTTTTAGGCGAGCTGGAACAGACACTATTGTTTGCCAGGGAATCTGGCATAAATCCGCTGAGTCTGCTGGGCTCCTATGCCGGTGCCGTCGGTTGGCCACAATTCATGCCTTCCAGTATCCGGCAGTATGGCGTCGATTTTAACGGTGACGGGAAAGTCGATTTGCGCAACAGCCCCGAGGATGCCATAGGCAGCGTTGCCAATTTTCTATCGCAGCATGGATGGGTGCATGGAATGCCTCTGGTATTCCCGGCAACCCTCGTGACCGATAATCCCGAACCCATGGTTGCCACAGAACTAGATGCAACCCACACAATTGAGCAACTTGCCACCGTGGCCACCAGTGCAAATGCGCCCAGCCAATTAATGTATGGTCTTGTCGATTTGCAAAATGGTGACAATCCGACAGAATATTGGTTGGCGACACATAATTTCTTTGCTATAACTAAATATAACCGAAGTTATTTTTACGCCATGTCCGTCATTGAGCTGGGAAAAGCGGTTTGTCGTGCCAAATTTGCTAATAATTCATGTGAATAATTGCAATTGTTGCTAAAAAACATCAAATTACCTGTTATTTAATGTTACGGTTTAGTACATTGCACAATTATTTCCTAAAAGAAAATAAGTTGGTGGAAATTCAAACCAAACTAGTTATAATTCTAATTAGAAAAATTTTCCAATAGAAATTTATTTGAGGCATCTTATTCATAAGAAATGATTTTTAGTTTGCATTTACAACTATTATCTTCTACATTATTATTGAATTCATATTTAATTGCCGGCTGAAAATAGAAGAGCAACAAGTTTTAGTAATTGTTTACCTTTAAATTAACAGAAAACAAAGTAAAGCAGCGTATAATATTACACAATTATTAACTAATAATTATGCGGCAAGGTTTTATCGAGATACTTAACACATTACAGATATAGGATAAATATGACTAACCTCTTAGAACTCGAATCAGACGAGATTGATTACGATCCAAACAATCTTCTGGATACCCTCATCAAACAATTGCATTTAAAAAATGACGCGGCATTGTCAAGAGCATTGGAAGTAGCTCCACCAGTGATCAGTAAAATCCGTCATCGCCGATTACCGGTAGGCGCATCACTGTTAATTCGTATGCATGAAATCAGCGATCTGAGTATCAAGGATTTGCGCGCTCTGATGGGCGACCGTCGTGCCAAATTCCGTATCAGCGACAAACAGTTCAAACCGAAAGAAGACGGTACTGAATAATTTGTCAGCACATAAAAAAAGCAGCTCATCGCTGCTTTTTTTATGTCTGCTTTTTTACAAGTTTTTATCAATATTAAACCCTTATGCCGGAAAAATTCCGGTGGATAAATATCGATCACCTCGATCACAGACAATAAAAACAATCGTCGCATTTTCTACCGTGTCGGAGATGCGCAATGCCACTTCGCAGGCACCGGCAGCAGATACACCACAAAAAATACCCTCTTCTACTGCCATGCGACGTGCCATATGCTCTGCATTTGTCTGGCTGACCGACATCGTCTGATCAATCCGGCTGGCATCGTAAATTTTCGGAAGATATTCCAGCGGCCATTTTCTGATCCCTGGTATCTGCGATCCATCTTCTGGTTGCGCACCAATAATTTGAATCTGCGAATTTTTTTCTTTCAGATATTTGGATACCCCCATGATAGTTCCGGTGGTTCCCATGGCGCTGACGAAATGTGTCACCCGACCTTTGGTGTCGCGCCATATTTCCGGGCCCGTGCCTTTATAGTGAGCCAGCGGATTATCGGGATTGGCGAACTGGTCAAGAATAATGCCCTGACCTTCCGCCTGCATTTTCTCTGCCAGATCGCGTGCATATTCCATTCCGCCGGTTTTGGGAGTGAGAATTATCTGCGCACCGTAAGCGGACATGCTCTGGCGTCGCTCAACACTTAAATTTTCCGGCATGAGCAATACCATTTTGTATCCGCGCATGGCCGAGACCATCGCCAGTGCTATGCCGGTATTGCCACTGGTCGCTTCGATTAAAGTATCGCCGGGCTTGATCTGCCCGCGTTGCTCAGCACACATGATCATGGATAGAGCTGGTCTGTCTTTGACAGATCCGGCCGGATTATTTCCTTCCAGCTTGGCCAGTATTATATTGTTGCGCGCAAGTGCATTCGCACCAGGCAGTCGTTTCAACTGCACCAGCGGCGTATTTCCAACGGTATCTTCAATTGTCATGTATGACATGTCATTCCCTGATTTTCTGATCATCGACATTAAATATTGCTCAATCCTGAAACAAAAACCCCAAGGAATTCCTCGGGGTTTCACTTTACAGCAGTTCCGAAGCTTAATCTTTACTGCGCTTTACCGTCGGGCTATCGCTGCCTGACCCGGTCTTTGACTGCCCATTGACCACTAACCCTTCTTTGGCAAATTTGACCGAGTTCTTGTCACTGATGCCTTTGACCCGCTTTTCCAGATCGGCCCAATCTTTGAAATCACCACCCTTGCCACGCTCTTCCAGAATGGCTTTGGACAATGATGGGCCAATTCCCCGGATACCGTCCAGTCCCGCCTGATTGGTTTTGTTAACTTCCACAGACGCAATAGCAAAACCACTGGCCATGACAAAGGTAGTTACAGCCAAAACAATTTTTTTAAACATGAAAACCTCCATATCGTGTGAAAAAATGACTTCAACTTACCGGCTCACGTGAGCCACAGTAAACTTAGCATATTCACACTTAAAAAGTTAACATTATTAATATTTATTTTGGAAATAATTCTTCATGTGTTACGGTAGCAGTTCCCAGTTTTCCAACAACAATGCCAGCGGCACGATTGGCAATTTCCACTGATTCGAGCAGTCCTTTCCCCGATGCCAACATCGCACCCAAAGTTGCGATAACTGTGTCCCCGGCGCCGGAAACGTCAAATACTTCGCGCGCCATTGTAGAAACGTGATGGACCATGTCCTCGGTATATAAACTCATCCCCTCCTCCGAGCGCGTAACCAGCAGTGCTTCAATGTTCAACTGGCGGCGTAGATTTTGCGCTTTTTCAGTCAACTCGGCTTCGCTGTTCCAGTCACCCACCACCTGCCGCAGTTCAGAACGGTTTGGTGTCAGAATAGATGCGCCGCTGTAAGGCAAAAAATTCGAGCCCTTGGGATCAACCAGTACCGTTTTACCCAGCTTGATTGCAGAGGCAATCATATCCTGCACATTGACCAGCGAGCCCTTGGCATAGTCCGACAGTATGATCACATCCTGATTTGGCAGCAGCGTATGGAACTGGCTTAATTTATCGCGCAACACTTCTTTCGACGGTGCTTCTTCAAAATCGATACGCAACAATTGCTGCTGGCGTCCGATCACACGCAATTTAATGATGGTCGAAATGTGCGGGTCACGATTGAGATAACTGTCGATATGAGAATCAAGCAACAGTTTTTCTACAATATCGCCCGCCTCATCCTGTCCAACCACCCCCAACAGTGACGTATGCACTCCCAGCGCTGCCGAATTTCGTGCAACATTGGCTGCGCCGCCCAAACGCTCTTCGCGATGATCAATTCGCACTATGGGCACAGGTGCCTCCGGTGAAATGCGGTTCACATCCCCAAACCAGTACCGGTCCAGCATCACATCACCTACAACCAGCATGCTGCGCTCAGCGGTGCGGCGTTCATTTATTTTTAATTTTGTCATGGCATAAATGGTGGGAATAATTATTCAACCTGAGTCAACACCGAACGGCCAATGCCGTGATACTCAATATTCAGCAAGGCCATATCACTTGGATCAAACAGATTGCGTCCATCAAAAATGACCGGCTGTTTCAACCGGTTCTTGAGCTGCGTGAAATCTGGACTGCGATAATTTTTCCATTCAGTCACAATGACCAGGGCATCGGCCTGATTGGCTGCATCCATGGGATTACCCACAAAATGAATCCGCGCAAGCTTTTCAGGTTCACCGGCAAAATCCAGATCCAGCACCCGCCGCGCTTCATCCATCGCTACCGGGTCATGCACGTTCAAAGTCGCACCGCGATCGATCAGTTCACGTATCAACACGCGCGATGACGCAGCCCGCATGTCATCGGTATTGGGCTTGAATGCCAGTCCCCAAACTGCAAATTTGAACCCAGTCAGGTTTTCTCCAAATCGTGCCACTACTTTTTTGCCGAGCACCTGTTTCTGATTCTGGTTCACTTTTTCAACCGCATGCAAAATCAGCAGATTCTGATCATATTCACTGGCGGTTTTCTCCAGAGCCTGCACATCCTTGGGGAAACAGGAGCCGCCATAACCACAACCGGCGTATAAGAAACTGTGCCCAATGCGCGGATCAGAACCGATACCGTGACGCACAGCTTCAATATCGACACCGACTTTATCGGCCAGATTGGCCAGTTCATTCATAAAGGAAATACGGGTAGCCAGCATGGCATTGGCCGCATATTTTGTAAATTCAGCTGAACGTACATCCATCCAGTAGGTGCGTTCATGATTGCGGTTAAACGGTGAATATAACAACTTCACCAGCGCCTTGGCCCGCAGTCCGGCTTGATCAGTGTTGCTGCCGATTACGATCCGGTCGGGTCGCATGAAATCATTCACTGCGGCGCCTTCCTTGAGGAATTCAGGATTCGATATCACTGAAAATTGCGCATCGGTCAAGCCACGTTTTTTAATTTCAGCATCAATGACTTTACTGACTTTTTCAGCTGTACCGACCGGCACGGTTGACTTATCGATGACGACTTTGAAACCCTGCATATATTTGCCGATGTTTTGCGCCGCAGCCAATACATATTTCAGGTCCGCAGAACCGTCCTCATCGGGAGGCGTGCCAACGGCAATAAACTGGATTTCGCCATGCGCGACACTTTCCTCAATGTCAGTGGTAAACCTCAGGCGACCATTGGCCCGGTTGCTCGCGACGATGACCTCAAGGCCGGGTTCATGTATCGGAATGCCACCATTGTTCAATATGGCGATCTTGCTGGCATCCAGATCCAGGCACAATACATCATTGCCTTGCTCGGCAAGGCAGGCACCTGTAACCAATCCGACGTACCCGGTGCCAATAATTGTAATCTTCATTTTTTCTCCAACTTATATTCTGCTAATTCATCACATTCAATTCTTCGGTGCGGCGCGGCGGGTAAGTGTCCCAGCGACTGCAACCGGGACACTGCCAGTAAAACTGGCGCGCCTTGAAGCCGCAATGACCGCACTGATAGCGGGCCAGTTTTTTTGCATAGCCATGCACCAGATTCTTTACCATGGATAATTCCTGCAGCCGTTCCGGGGCGACAAACAGCATGCGCGCATCCAGCAACTTGTCCAAACCCAGCAGGGTTGGCGTACGCCGGACTTCTTCCAGAACAATCTGGGATGCCGCTTCCGTACCTTCCACTTCAAGACTGGCCTGATACAGGACCTCGAGCAAGTCAATAGACGACGCGTTTTCCAGATAATTTTTCAGCAGATTAATGCCTTCATGAGAGCGCTGCAGAACGTTGTAGGCATCCATGATGCGTTGCGCAACCAGGGTTACATGGGGCGCGCTTTGCTGCTCAACCCGACGCCAGGTTTGCAGCGCCAACTCGGTCTGATTTTCGGACTGATAAATATCGCCACGCAGTATGGTTGCACGCACATTGCTGCGATCGGTCGCCAGTGCCTTTTCGAGAAGATCAACGGCCGCTGCCGATTGGGCATTTAAAATTTCATCCTGGGCCAGTTCACAATAGAAATGGGCAATTTCCTTTTGACGGGTTCCGGCGCCCGAGTTTTGCAGAGCAAAGGCTGCATCAATGGCGCGCAACCATTCCTTTTCACGCTGATAAATTTCCAACAATGCGCGGCGCGCCTGAACGCTGTAGGTTGAATGGATTAACAATCCGAAGGTTTCTTCAGCCCGATCCAGCAACCCGGCCTTCAGATAATCCTGTCCAAGTTCGTAAGTGGCCTGAGACTTTTGATCCGCCGGCAAATCGGGCCGCAACAATAAATTCTGATGCACACGAATTGCTCTCTCGGTTTCACCGCGCCGTCGAAACAGATTACCCAACGCAAAATGCAGCTCAACTGTTTCAGGGTCCATCTTGAGCACTTCAATGAATGCGTCGATCGCCTTGTCGTGCTGATCATTCAGTAAAAAGTTGAGCCCGTTGAAATAGCCGCGCGGCAGGCTGCGCGATTCTGAAATCAATTGTTTGATATCGACTCGTGCTGCAATCCATCCCAGAACGAAAAATATGGGAATAAACAGTAACCACCAAATTTCAAATTCCATTTTGATTGTGTAAGTTGTTAGAAAAGGTGATGCATGAGGTGGCTACACACTGTCAGGCTGCGGCGGACGGTTTTTTTCGTTCTGCAAATTTTCGATTTCCTGATCTTTGGCATTCAGGCTCTTTTTATGTTTCGACAGATCCCGCCTGTGTCTGAACAACATAGGCAACATCGCAAGTATGCCAAGGACAAATCCTGCGACAAAGAAGGCCAGTAAAATTAAAATCAGCGGGCCGGGGATTTCGTAGCCCATTAACAGATGCAGAGTGACCTGATCGCTATTTTTAAGTGCGAATAGAAAAAATAGCATGAACAAAATGACAGCAATAATTCTCGATATTATTTTCATTGCATACCCTTTCAACTAATTCTTTTGTTAGCAACCGGCATTGTACGTGAATATGACAATAAACTGTCTTATTGAAAGATACACGCGTGCTTTTACGACTTCTAACCAGTCAATGTCCGGCTCTGAAAGGCAAAAAGGCATATTAATTTCTTAATATGCCTTCAGAATTCCAGCTTTGCTTTTCAAACCAGTCCAGAATCAATCATCTTTAATCGGCTGACCAACCATCGCGTCAACTCGTTCACGCAATTCCTTGCCAGGTTTGAAATGAGGGGCACGTTTTTCCGGCACCATCACTTTATCGCCTGACTTCGGATTGCGACCAATTCTTGGCGGTCTGCTGTTCAGAGAAAAACTGCCGAAACCTCTGATTTCAATGCGCTGCCCGACTGCAAGGGCTTCGGATATTGAATCCAGAATTGTTTTGACAGCAAAGTCGGCATCCTTCGCCACCAATTGCGGGTAACGTTCAGCCAGACAGGCTATCAGCTCTGATTTAGTCATACTTGAATTGGTCTAATTATTGATGATCTCAAGTATGAACATGCCAACAGCGCATGTTCATACTTTATTACTGAATGGTCTTAGTTCTTGTTGTCCAGCTTAGCTTTCAACAATGCGCCCAGACTGGTTGTACCAGATGATGCATTGCTGTCAGTAGCGGTCATTTTTTGCATTGCATCGGCTGTTTCAACGCTGTCTTTTGCCTTGACTGACAACTGAATGCTGCGTGCTTTACGGTCGATGTTCAATACCAATGCTTCGACTGTATCGCCAACTTTCAGGTGAGTACCGGCATCTTCAACGCGGTCGCGTGAGATTTCAGATGCGCGCAGATAGCCTTCAACTTCATCAGACAACTGGATTACAGCGCCTTTAGGCTCAACTGATTTAACAGTACCTGTGACAACAGCACCTTTGTCGTTCATTGCGCAATAGTTGTTGAATGGATCGCCTTCGAGCTGTTTAACACCCAGAGAAACGCGTTCACGTTCAACGTCGATGGCCAGAACGATGGCTTCCAGTTCGTCACCTTTTTTGAAGCGGCGTACTGCTTCTTCGCCAGTTTCAGTCCAGGACAGATCAGACAGATGTACCAGGCCATCGATGTTGCCGGACAGACCGATAAATACGCCGAAGTCAGTGATCGATTTGATTGCGCCACGTACTTTGTCACCTTTTTTATGGGTCACAGCAAAGTCATCCCATGGATTGGCTTTGCACTGTTTCATACCCAGGCTGATACGGCGACGCTCTTCGTCGATTTCCAGAACCATGACTTCAACTTCATCGCCCAATTGAACGACTTTGTTTGGCGCCACGTTTTTGTTGGTCCAGTCCATTTCAGAAACGTGAACCAGACCTTCGATACCCTGCTCGACTTCAACAAACGCACCGTAGTCGGTCAGGTTGGTTACTTTACCGAACAAACGGGTGTTTTGTGGATAACGACGAGCCAGGCCGGACCATGGATCATCGCCCAACTGTTTAACACCCAGAGAAACGCGATTCTTGTCCTGATCAAATTTCAGGACTTTTGCAGTCACTTCCTGACCAACAGTCAACACCTCGGAAGGGTGACGTACACGGCGCCATGCCAGATCGGTGATGTGCAACAGACCATCGATACCGCCCAGATCAACGAACGCACCGTAGTCGGTGATATTTTTAACTACGCCGGTCACGACTGTGCCTTCGCGTAAAGTTTCCATCAGTTTGGCACGCTCTTCGCCCATCGACGCTTCAACTACTGCGCGACGTGACAGCACAACGTTGTTGCGCTTGCGGTCCAGCTTGATGACTTTGAATTCCATGGTCTTGCCTTCGTACGGGGAAGTATCTTTCACCGGACGGGTGTCAACCAGAGAACCTGGCAGGAAGGCGCGAATACCGTTGGTCAAAACGGTCAGGCCGCCTTTGACTTTGCCATTCACTGTACCAATAACGATTTCGCCTGATTCCAGGGCTTTTTCCAGCGCCAGCCATGAGGCCAGACGTTTGGCTTTGTCGCGGGACAGGATCGTGTCGCCGAAACCGTTTTCCAGCGAATCAATCGCTACGGAAACGAAATCGCCAACTACAACTTCCAGTTCGCCTTGATCGTTTTTGAATTCTTCCAGAGGAATAAACGCTTCGGATTTCAATCCGGCGTTAACGATAACGAAATTGTGATCAATGCGAACCACTTCAGCGGAGATAACTTCGCCGGAACGCATATCTTGACGTGACAGGGACTCTTCAAACAGAGCTGCGAAGCTATCGGTACCGGTAGCGTGGTCTTGCGACATAAATACTGTTGCCATAATGTGTTTTGTAAATAGTAAGCAATCCGTTGCACCCTTTATAAATTAAAGCCTGTTGGGTGAATCAAATTGGGTTAGGTTTATAAAAGTCTGCTTAGCCTTGCGCTAAAGCGGACCGTAAATTGGGCACCGGGTTTGAGAAGGACCGGAAGAACCGGCATTTCAGGAAATTAAGTGCCACTTTTTGTCTTTGCTGCGGCATATTGTTGCAACACTTCCGAGACAGCCTGTTCGATTGTCATTTCAGAGGTATCGAGGTAATACGCGCCCTGGGCGGGCTTCAATGGAGCAGTGAGGCGATTGCTGTCGCGTTCATCTCGTTCCGTCAAATCCTTAACAAGGTCATGCATGCTAGCAGAAAATCCCTTGCTAATCAATTGTTTAAATCTTCTTTCTGCACGTGCTGCGACACTGGCAGTCAAAAAGATTTTGCAGCAGGCATCCGGGAACACCACGGTACCCATATCGCGCCCGTCCGCAACGAGTCCCGGGGCGCGGGCAAAATCCTGCTGAAACCGAAACAGTGCCTTGCGCACTTCAGGCAATACCGCCACCATTGAGGAAGAGCGGCTCATTTCTTCCGAACGAATATCATTGCTGACATCGAACTCGCCCAGAAAAATCTGCGCGCCGACAAAACGACATGGCAAATTGGCAGCAATGTGCGCAACCCGGGCTTCATCGTCAAGCGCGACTCCGCTTTTCAAAGCAGCCAGCGCCGTCAGACGATACAGTGCACCGGAATCGAGATAGTAAAAATTGAGCGCATCGGCAACCAGTTGCGCAACCGTTCCTTTGCCGGACGCGGTTGGACCATCAATGGTAATGATCGGAATTGTCATAGTCTGGCCTGGTCAGTATTGCTTGATGGTTGCAAAGGTGTTGAAATAATCCGGGAAGGTTTTGGCGACACATTTCGGATCCATGATACGGACTTTGGTGCCATTGCGCAGCGAGCCATTTAAAGTCGCCAGTGAAAAGCACATTGCCATGCGGTGATCGTCATAGGTTTCGATGCTGGCCGGCTTTAACTGGGCCGGTGGTGTAATGGCCAGATAATCGGCACCGGCTTCAACCTGTGCACCCAGCTTGGTCAGTTCTGCAGCCATGGCATCAATCCGGTCCGTTTCCTTGACACGCCAGCTGGCGATGTTTCTTAACACGCTGGTGCCATCCGCATACAGCGCTGCAATCGCGATCGTCATGGCCGCATCCGGGATTTCATTGAAATCGGCGTCAATCGCTTTGAGCGCACCCGTGCTGCGCGCCTCGATAAAATTATCACCCATCGTAATTTCAGCGCCCATTTTTTCGAGTGCGTCAACAAAACGAATATCGCCCTGAATACTGTTGCGCCCTACTCCGGTAACGCGCACCGGACCACCGCAAATTGCGCCGGCGGCCAGAAAATAGGACGCCGATGAAGCGTCGCCTTCAACATGGATACTGCCCGGGCTGCGATAATACTGCCCCGCTTCGATGATGAATTTCTGCCAGCCATCCTGGACGACGGTGACGCCAAAGCGCTGCATGAGATTTAACGTAATTTCAATATACGGCTTGGAAATCAGCTCACCCATAACTTCGATCACAATATCGTGCTCAACCTGAATCAGTGGCGCGGCCATCAGCAGTGCCGTCAAAAACTGACTGGATACATTGCCGCGCACCTGCCAGCCATGCGCACGGATCTTGCCGCTTTGTATATGCAATGGCGGAAATCCGGGTAACCCGGTGTAGGTGATGACTGAACCGACTCTCTTGAGCGCATCAACCAGATCGCCGATCGGACGCTCGTGCATGCGCTGCACGCCGTGCAAAGTATAGTCGCCGCCCAGCACTGCCAACGCTGCAACCAGCGGCCGGATTGCCGTGCCGGCATTGCCCATGAACAGATCGGCTTTTTTGACCGGAAATTTGCCATCGGCACCGTGCACTGTATAGTCCTGAGAAACACCTTTTTGCTGCCACTTTACTCCCAGGGACTGCAGTGCGTTCAACATCACCAGCGTATCGTCGGAAGCCAGCAATTCAATAATATCGGTATCACCTTCTGCCAACGCAGCCAAAAGTAAAGTGCGGTTGGAAATGCTTTTTGAGCCGGGCAGCTGAATGACACCCTGAGCGCGCGTTACGGGATTCAAATCCAGAAAATGGGGAAAATGTGGTGTCTTCATGGGTGAAAAGGATTCTGCCTCAAAATGAAACTGTCTGATTAATGGCGCTGTTGCCGGCGCCGAATTTATTCGCCACCGGCTTTGCGCGGCTTTTCGGCGGACTCAATTGATACCGCCCAGCGTTGACGGGCTGCCTGGGCATTGCTGAACATGGCCAGCAACTGTTCACCATCGCTGTTTTGCAGGGCAGTTGCAATCCGCCGCAACTGGTCCTGATAGCTGGCCAATTCTTCCATGAGCGCCATCCGGTTGGCAAGACTGATATCGCGCCACATTTCCGGCGACGACGCGGCGATGCGGGTGAAATCCCTGAACCCGCTGGCGGCATACTGAAAGCGCAGCTCAGAATCGGGCTCTTCGGTTATCTGATCAACCAGAGCATACGCCAACACATGCGGTAAATGGCTGACCGCAGCAAAAACCTGATCATGCTGCTGTGGCGTGAGGTAATGCGGAATGGCGCCACACTGTTGCCAGAGATCGGCAATCATGCCAACGGTTTCCGGACGATTTTCCGGCAGTTGCGTTATCACCAGTTTTTTCCCCTGATACAGATCGGCAATTGCCGAGTCCGGCCCATTTGTTTCACGACCAGCTATCGGATGCGCCGGAACAAACTGATGAATCTTGTCGCCCAGTGCAATGTGTGCAGCGGCAACCACATCCGCCTTGGTACTGCCGGCATCGGTTACAACGGTGTGCCTGTTCAGATGCGGGTAAATGGATTTAAGTATCGATGCGGTTTGCGCCACAGGCGTGGCAATCAATATCAGATCAGCGTCAACGAGTGCAGCAGCAACATCGGTTGAAGCCGCGTCAACAATACCCAGCTCAAGGGCGCGCTGCAATGCCTGTTGCGAGCGTTCCACTCCGGTGACATGAAATGCGCCAGAGAGCTTTTTTAACGCCAAAGCAAAAGATCCGCCAATTAAACCGACGCCAAATATCACGACTTTGGTTATGCGCCTCGTGTTTGTATTTACCACCAATCCGACCTCATCAACGTGATGTTAGTTTTAAATACTCAATGGGTATGATCCCAGAATTTTAAAAAAGGGCGCCGATTTTTTTAACTCGGCCAGCGACTGGGCCACCGGTTGGTCCTGCTGATGGCCTTCAACATCGATATAGAAATAATATTCCCAGGTACCGGTACGGGCCGGCCGGGATTCAAAACGGGTCATGGACACGCCAAACTGCATGAACGGTGCGAGCAGACTGTAGACCGCGCCAGCCTTGTTGGGCAGTGCCAGCACCAGCGAAGTCTGATCCTTGCCGCTCGGGGTGCATTGCAGATTGCCGATAACTGCGAAACGGGTGCGGTTGTGCGGATCATCCTGAATATGGGCATGCACTACCTGCAGTTCATATTGCTCACCGGCTGTCTCGCCTGCAATCGCCGCCACGCTGGAATCAACACTTGCCAATCGCGCCGCCTCCCCGTTGGAAGCCACTGCCACGCGTTCAATCGACGGATAGTGCTGATTCAGCCAGCTCTGACATTGCGCCAGTGCCTGAGAATGTGCACAGATTTTGGTAATGCCGGCAAAGTCACCCGAAGCGGTCATCAGACTGTGCTGCACCGGAATCGACAATTCGCCGCTGATGGTCAGGCTGGTCTGCAACAGCAAATCCAGAGTCCGGTTCACAGCACCCTCGCTGGAATTTTCAACCGGCACCACACCGAAATCAGCCGTTCCGGCTTCGGTGGTTCTGAAGACTTCGTCGATGGAAATACAGGGCAACAAAACAATGGCATGACCGAACTGCTGGTATACGGCCTGTTCACTGAAGGTGCCGGAAGGTCCCAGATAAGCTACGGTAACACGACGTTCCAGAGCACGGCAGGCCGACATGATTTCACGGAAAATCAGCTGAATATCGAGACTGGGCAGCGGGCCCTGATTGCGTTCAGCCACACCGCGCAATACCTGCGCTTCACGTTCGGGTCGGAACACTGGCGCATTGGTGTTGGCTTTCAGGTGCCCGACCTGCTGCGCAAGCTGCGCGCGCTGGTTCAGCAGATCCAGAATGTGCGCATCAACCGCATCAATTTTTTCCCGGATCGGTTTCAGTTGTTTGTCTATACTCATCGATAGTCCCGATTGCTAAGCATGCAGCAGTTCAAATTCCTGCATAAACGTCACCAGCGCCTGCACGCCTTCGATGGGCATGGCATTGTAAATCGATGCACGCATGCCTCCGACCGAACTGTGCCCTTTCAACTGGAGCAGGCCGTGCGCTTTGGCACTGGCCAGAAACTGCGCATTCAGAGTTTCATCACGCAGGAAGAACGCAACGTTCATGCGTGAACGGCATTGTTTCTCAATACGGTTTTCGTACAGCTTGCTGGCATCAATAAATTCGTACAGCAGTGCTGCTTTGGCCGCGTTGATTTTTCCCATGGCAGCGATTCCGCCACGTTTTTTCAGCCACTGAAATACCAGGCCGGCTATATAGATCGCATAGGTCGGCGGCGTGTTGTACATGGAGTGATTGTCGGCCACGAGCTTCCAGTTGAATGCGGAAGGACAATGCGGCATGGCACGTCCGAGCAGATCGTCGCGCACAATAACTATCGTCAAACCGGCCGGGCCGATATTTTTCTGCGCACCGGCGTAAATGACACCGTAATCGCTGACATTGATTTCACGCGACAAAATACTGGAAGACATATCTGCAACCAGCGGCACAGCAACTTTGGGGACAAAATGATATTCCACGCCATCAATGGTTTCATTCGAACAGATATGCAGGTAGGCCGAATTATCGGAACACTGCCACTCTGACTGTGCAGGGATGGTTGAAAACCTGTGATCAGGCGAGGCGGTGCGCGCATCGGCCACCACATTCACGTTCCCGTATCTGGATGCCTCCTTGATGGATTTGACCGACCAGGAACCGGTGCAGACATAATCAAACGTGGCACTCTGGTCGCCTTGCGCACCACCCAGATTGAGCGGCACGATCGCGTTTTCAGCGATGGCGCCACCTTGCATGAACAGTATCTGATAATTTTCCGGCACGGCCAGCAACTCGCGCAAATCACGTTGTGCATCGGCCATAATGGACATGAATTCAGGGCCGCGGTGACTCATTTCCATCACCGACATGCCGCTACCATGCCAGTCCAGCATCTCGGCAGCAGCCTGCTCTAACACTTCTTTAGGCAATACGGCCGGGCCTGCGGAAAAGTTATAGATCATTCGGATGCATCCTTTGGCTCTCCTTCATTACTGGCAACACCCGAATCAGAATCCGTTTCACCATTTTCATAGATCACTTCTTCCATATCGGTTTCCACAATGCGCTGCAGACCGCTTAACTTGGTGCCGTCTTCCACCGCAATCAGGGTTACGCCTTGAGTAGCACGGCCCATTTCACGAATTTCTGAGACACGGGTGCGGATCAGCACGCCACCTGTCGTGATCAAAAGGATCTCGTCCGTAGTTTCAACCAGCGTGGCAGCAACCACTTTACCGTTACGCTCCGAAGTCTGGATCGCAATCATGCCTTTGGTACCGCGACCATGACGGGTGTATTCGGTAATCGGAGTGCGCTTGCCATAGCCGTTTTCGGTCGCAGTCAATACAGACTGTTGTTCGTTTTCAGCCACCAGCAAGGCAATAACCTGCTGACCATCTTCCAGATTCATGCCGCGCACACCACGTGCAGTACGGCCCATCGGACGCACATCGTTTTCATCAAAGCGTACTGCCTTGCCGGAATCCGAGAACAGCATGACGTCGTGCTGGCCGTCGGTCAGTGCCGCACCGATCAGGAAATCGCCGTCATCCAGATCAACGGCAATAATGCCGGCCTTGCGTGGATTGCTGAAATCGCTCAACGCTGATTTTTTCACGACACCCAGACTGGTCGCCATGAAAATATAGTGATCTTCAGGGAAAGTGCGGTTGTCGCCCGAAACTGGCAGGATCACCGTAATTTTCTCGCCGTCATGCAGCGGGAACATGTTCACAATCGGCTTGCCGCGCGAATTGCGCGTACCCTGCGGCACTTCCCAGACTTTCAGCCAGTACATGCGGCCGCGATTACTGAAGCACAGGATGTAATCATGGGTGTTGGCCACAAACAGTTGTTCAATCCAGTCATCATCCTTGGTCGCCATGGCCTGCTTGCCGCGGCCACCGCGTTTTTGGGCGCGGTATTCTGAAATTGGCTGCGACTTCATATAACCGGTATGGGACAGTGTCACAACCATATCCTGCGGTGTGATCAGATCTTCGGTTTCCAGTTCGGTGGCGTTATGGATGATTTCAGAACGACGTTCATCTTTTGCACCGGCGCCATATTCATTCATGGCCAGCGTCAGTTCTTCAGTAATGATGGCAGTCACGCGCGACGGCTTGGACAGAATGTCGAGCAAATCGGCAATCTGAATCATCATGTCTTTGTATTCGTTAACGATCTTGTCCTGTTCCAGACCAGTCAGGCGTTGCAGACGCATCTGCAGAATTTCCTGGGTCTGCTCATCGGACAACCGATACATGCCATCAGCCTGAATACCATAATGCTTGGGCAGATTGGCAGGACGGAAGGCGTCGATACCGGCCGGATTGTCCGCGCTGGTGCGAGTCAACATTTCGCGCACCATGGAGGAATCCCATGAGCGGCTCATCAATTCGGCTTTGGCCATCGGCGGAGTTGGCGCGGCCTTGATGATGACGATGAATTCATCGATATTGGCCAGCGCAACAGCCAGTCCTTCCAGCATATGACCGCGTTCACGCGCTTTTTTCAGTTCATACACGGTGCGACGCGTCACTACTTCACGGCGGTGTGACAGGAAGCAGTCCAGCATCTGTTTCAGGTTCAGCAGTTTTGGCTGACCATTAACCAGTGCCACCATGTTCATGCCGAAGGTGTCCTGCAACTGAGTCTGCTTGTACAGATTGTTCAGAATGACTTCGGGCACTTCATTGCGTTTGAGTTCAATCACAACGCGCATACCCGATTTGTCGGACTCATCGCGGATGTCAGAAATACCGTCGAGCTTTTTGTCGCGCACCAGTTCGGCAATCCGCTCGAGCAGCGATTTTTTGTTGACCTGGTACGGCAGTTCATCAACGATCAGCGCGGTGCGACCTTCTTTGCCATATTCTTCGTAATGGGTTTTGGCGCGCATCACCACGCGGCCGCGACCGGTTCGATAACCGTCGCGCACACCGGAGACACCGTAAATAATGCCGGCAGTCGGGAAATCGGGGGCAGGAATAATTTCAATCAGTTCATCAATAGTACAGTCAGGATTGGACAGCAGATGCAAGGCACCGGTAATGACTTCAGTAATATTGTGCGGAGGAATATTGGTCGCCATACCAACGGCAATTCCGGAAGCGCCGTTGATCAGCAGATTGGGAATACGGGTCGGCAATACCGAGGGTTCTTTTTCTTTACCGTCGTAATTGGGAACAAAATCAACGGTTTCCTTGTCGATATCAGCCAGAATTTCATTGGCGATTTTATCCAGTCGACACTCGGTATAACGCATCGCCGCAGCATTGTCGCCATCAACCGATCCAAAGTTACCTTGCCCGTCGACCAGGGTATAGCGCAACGAAAACGGTTGAGCCATACGCACCAGCGTGTCATAAATGGACGCGTCGCCGTGGGGATGGTACTTACCCATAACTTCACCGACGACACGGGCGCATTTCACGAAGGGACGGTTGTACACATTGTTCATTTCATGCATGGCAAACAGCACGCGTCTGTGCACCGGTTTTAAACCATCCCGCACATCTGGCAGGGCCCGACCTACGATCACGCTCATGGCGTAATCGAGGTAGCTCTTGCGCATTTCTTCTTCGAGGGAAATAGGGAGTGTTTCTTTAGCGAATTGATCCATAGTCATGCGGGCAGTCTGTTAACTTGACATTAAGGGAAAGATTACTGAATACAACATGTTGCGACCGGCAATTTTACTTAATCACTTCAATGTATTGACAATCAAGAACGTCGTTTGCAACGTATTGCAACTTGCGATAAACCGCTAATTCTAACATGTTGCAGCTCTATCATCGGCACTTTTACCCCGGTTTCAGGCAACATTTCCACAAATAAATACCGATTGGTGAAGTCAAAATTGAGCATAGTCAGAACAAATCAATTTAAGGGTTGAATTGTGCGCCCGCAACATATATAAATGTTATCTACGGTGACGGACCGTTAATTCAATGATGCTTTATAGAAACAATATTCACGGAACATCACTAGAACGGGTTGAAATTAAGGAGTTGATTATTTTAAAATTCACGTTGTGGTAGCGCAACACAAACAAAAATATCAATTTTTCAATTTAACTTGTTAAGTAAAAGATGTGGGCTTATGGCAGAATTGCTCGCAGATTCATTTCGCCGTTACTTGTGAAATACTCAAACAGAAGTACACCATTCAACTATTGCATCAACCACGCAGATTTTCTGCGAAAAATCTCATTCGAGAGGGAAATATGAAAACGCTAATAAAAATTACTTACTCAACACTTGCTGCTTCCGCAATGCTGATTTCACTGGCTGCGACTTCTGCCGAAACCGGTAATCAGGATGTCAAGGCACCGCTGCACAGTGCTTACGTTCAGGATGCCAATGGCAATATCGTGCGTGATACTTACGGTTTGTGCGTTCACACCGGTTACTGGACACCTGCCGACGCAATCGTTGGATGTGACGGCGTTGAAGCTCCCAAGCCAGTTCCGGTTGTCGCCGCTCCAGTTGTTGCTCCCGCTCCGATAGTGGCGCCGGTAGCAGCACCTGCTCCGGTTGCAGCAGCACCTGTAATTACTTCTGAAAAAGTCACGTTTGCAGCGGATGCACTGTTTGATTTTGACAAGTCAGTGCTGAAACCAGAAGGCAAATCCAAACTCACAGAACTGGCAGCCAAGTTGAAAGACATTAATCTGGAAGCCATCGTCGCCACCGGCCACACAGATTCAGTCGGCAAAGCTGAATACAACCAGAAACTGTCGGTACGTCGCGCTGATTCCGTGAAAGCATATCTGGTCTCCGCCGGCGTCGCTGCTGACCGTATTTACACTTCCGGCAAGGGTGAAACCCAGCCAGTTGCAGACAATAAAACTGCCGCTGGTCGTGAGAAAAACCGTCGTGTCGAAATTGAAGTTGTTGGCAGCCGTTCAGTTCAGAAATAATTCAGCCCTGTCGCTGTTAAAACCCCGCTGCGGCGGGGTTTTTTGTATCTTAAATGCAATAAAGGTTTACAATACCCATTCTGATTTTTAACGCGATCACAAACATGAATGCCGACCCACTTGAAATACAGAAATTCAGCGACGTAGCCCATCACTGGTGGGATATCACTTCCGAATTCCGCCCCCTGCACGAAATCAACCCGCTGCGCCTAGAATGGATCAATGCCCATGCACCTCTGAATGGGGCAACAGTCATTGACGTCGGTTGTGGCGGCGGCATTCTGACCGAATCCATGGCAAAAAAAGGCGCCGATGTAACCGGCATCGACCTTTCAGAAAAAGCCTTGGCCGTCGCTGACCTGCACAGTCTTGAATCTGCACTGACCATCAACTACCAGCACATTTCTGCCGAAGACATGGCATCGAAGGAGCCAGGTTCTTTTGACGTAGTCACCTGCATGGAAATGCTGGAACACGTTCCCGATCCGTCCTCGATTGTTCAGGCCTGCGCACGACTGGTCAAACCGGGCGGACAGGTATTTTTTTCCACCTTGAACCGCAACCCAAAATCTTATTTATATGCAGTCTTAGGAGCAGAATATCTGCTTCAGATGCTCCCCAAAGGCACCCACGATTACGCCAAATTCATTACCCCGGCTGAACTCGCATCGGCAATCCGCCACGCAGGTCTGGAACTTCAGAGTTTGCGCGGCATGAGCTATAACCCGCTGACAAAAATCTATTCCCTGAATTCAGATACCAGCGTCAATTATCTGGTTGCATGCCGTCGTCCTGCATGAAAGCGCCATTCAAGGCGCGGGCCGTTTTATTTGATCTGGATGGCACACTGGCCGACACCGCGCCCGATCTGGCAGCGGCCGTCAACCAGATGCGCGCACAACGCAATCTGACGCTGGCTCCTTATGAAAGTCTGCGCCCGCATGCTTCTGCCGGCGCGCGCGGCTTGCTGGCTGCCGGTTTCGGCATCAAACCGGAAGATGACGGCTATGAAGCCATGCGGCTCGAATTTCTGAGCAATTACGAACAGGCGATCTGCCAGCACAGCGTACTTTTCGATGGGGTGGCCGATTTGCTTGGCATGATCGCGCAGCGCCATCTGGCCTGGGGCATTGTCACCAACAAGGCGGCCAGATTCACTCAGCCGCTGCTGCCCTTGCTGGGGCTACAAAACGCCCATTGCGTCGTATCCGGCGACACCACACCGCATTCCAAACCCCATCCGGCGCCGTTGCTTGAAGCGGCCCGTGCACTGAACGTGGCACCACAGGATTGCTGTTATCTGGGTGACGATTTGCGTGACATTCAGGCAGCAAAGGCTGCAGGCATGCACAGTATCGCCGTGACCTGGGGATATTGCGGTCAAACCGAGCCACAACAGTGGCAGGCCGACCTGCTTTTGCACAAACCCGCAGAACTCTTTAGTTTTGTAGGCTGAATGGAGTACAATGCACTCCTGTTTTGGGGGCGACCTGGCTTCGACGTGGGTTACAAAGCAGCGCAGGGCATACCGAGGGCTGGTCACCTCGTAAATACATCCAGAAATTTATAACT
>JAYVMW010000010.1:0-44716 GCA_043758755.1 Oxalobacteraceae bacterium | reverse complement strand
CACGTCGGTGCTGGCAAATGCCCAATAGATCGGCGATACGGTTCTTCCAAGTTCAATTTTACCGAAGCCGCCTGATATGCCCACATTGGCCAGCTGGTTAAATAGCGAGGTCGTGCCGTAACTGTTTGGTCCACCACCTACACCGTTGTTCGCTACGATATTACCTTGCAGGTTAAAGGTCGCTTTCAGACCGCCTCCGAGATCTTCACTACCTTTAATACCCCAATAGCTTTCCCCGATACCACCATCCTTCATTTCCACCACCGAACCGGTGTTGTGGCTGTTGGGCAGATAGCCGAACGCTGTAGCGGACGCGTTGGTCTCCGATAAAATGCCCAAGTCGATCACGCCGTATACGGTGACTGATGAAGCGGTGACTGATGAATCGGTGACTGATGAATCGGCAACCGCCATAGCGCTTAATGTGGACAAACACGCTAAAGTAACAATCTTTAATTTAAAGCTCATTGACATCTCCGGGTTATATTATTTATAAAATTGAAAAACAATCGTTCAAAAGGTGCTACTGTTAAAAATGTACTGCTGTTAAAAATCTGATTACTGGGAGGTTGAGTCAGATTGCGGATTCTCTAACCGTTCAATGAATTCCATCGCCTGTGTCCATTCCCCAAATCCGGAGGCCGGATTAAGATGGCCGACCTGGCCCAGGTTGACCAGGGTGCTGTTCCAGTTTTTTGCCATTTCTGCGACTAGAGCACAGGAAGCCAAAGGATCGTTTTCGCTCGCCGCTACGATGCTGGCGAACGGTAACGGTGCCTGTGGAACCGGCAGCCAACCGTTGCTGTGCAAATCTTCCAAAGTCGGATAGCCTTGCGGCATGGGCCGCGTTAAATCCGGCGGTGTAGCAAGTAAGACGCCTTTGATGGGACGCTGATATTTCACGGCCCAATGGGCCATCATGATGACGCCAGCACTGTGCGCCACAACAATAATGGGTCCATTAATGGATTCAATGGTGCGCTGAATTGATTCGACCCGTTCAGCGCAACTCAGTTTATTGCTGACCAGAGGTGGTACTGTTTTTACCCGCTCCAATTTCGCGGCCAGCAACGTTTGCCAATGGTCTGGCACATGGTCACGCAAGCCTGGCACAATTAAAATGGTGGATTTCTGATCTTGCGGCTTATTCATTTTGCTGGTACTCCCCAATGGATCATCATCAAAACCAGGGCTGCCATGAAAACCGTTTCGCCTATCATCAAAGCGATCGGTTTAATGCCAACCGAGGCCAATTCCTTAAGCTGTGTTTTCATACCGATGGCACTGATTGCTGAAACCAGACACCATTGTGAAAGATCGGCAATCGATTTTTGAACCGTTGCGGTAATGAAGCCGGTACTGTTAATTGCAGCCAGAATCAGAAATGCAACTGCGAACCAGGGCATTAATGGTGGTCGTTGGCCGCCAGTCTCACCACCGCGTGAGCGCGTCACCATGGCAGCACACATAATGACTGGCAGCAGCATGGCGATACGGATTAACTTGACGACGGTTGCCGTGTCTCCGGTTTCACGCGACATGCTGTACCCGGCTCCAACCACCTGAGCCACATCGTGAATTGTTCCGCCTAAAAATATGCCGGCCTGGGTCGGATCCAGATTCAGTGTATGTACGATCATGGGATAAATAATCATGGCCAGTGTGGAAAGCGCTGAAACGCCGATGACAGTAAAGAGCGTGGCACGCTCTTTTCCGGAATGCGACGGCAGTGCGGTTGCCAATGCCAGAGCCGCCGATGCGCCGCAAATGGCGGTAGCGCCCCCGGTCAGCAGGCCGAACACGGTTTGAAACCCCAATAATCTGGCTACCAGCATCGACACAATAATCGTAATAATCACCGCAACAATAACAATCAGAACCGGATGCCATCCCAGTGCAGCGATTTGTGCCAGCGTAATGCGCATCCCGAGCAGCGCAACGCCGATCCGCAGTATTTCACGGCCGGTGAATTCGATGCCGGGTTTGCAGGTTGCGCCATCCAAAGTCAGAAAATTCATCGACATGCCCAGCAATAATGCAAACAACATGACCGGCGCATGGTAGTGCTCAGACAGAAAGCTGGCTGCGGCCGCGACAATGATGCTGGCGATTAAGCCTGGCGTTAATTTCCGGCCCGTCTGCATTATGTTGGTCATTGAGATGGCTGGTATCACTTTGAGTCCTTTTGGTCCATTGGGTTCGGTGCCAGTTCAAGTTCAAGGTTGCCGTTACGGATATGAACCGGATAGGTGCGAACCTTGAGCGCGTCTGTGTAAATCATGCAGCCGGTGTCGAGTTTGAATTTCAGACCGTGTGCCGGACATTGCACGGTCAGTCCGTTGAGCTTGCCGCATGCCAGTGAAGAACCGGTATGCGGACAACGATCATCGATGGCGTAGACACTGCCATCGACATTGAACACAGCAATGCTGTGCCCATCGATGTTTACCAATGTGCGTTGCCCTTTCATCGATTCACTGTCATAGGGAATTGAATAGCGCTGCATTTTCCAACCTCTCTTTGTTAAGTAAATCTGATATGAGCGCAGCAATCTGTTCTGCTGACCGGGCACCCGATAAACTGATTTGGTCATTAAAAATAAAATGTGGAACACCGGTAGGTATGGACAGATTTTTACCAGTATCCTGCTGTGTTTTTACTTGCGCAAATCCGGATTGCAGCTTCTTTGTGTCCAATCCGGATTGGCGCGCAATGTCCGTCAAAATCTGCTCATCGCCCAAATTTTTGCCGTCAACGAAATACGCGCGAAACAGCGTTTCAATCAGGCTATCCAGTTCCCGGTCATTGAGCGATTCAGATGCAACTCCTATTAAATAATGTGCCTTGGCGGTATTGGGTATTCTGGTTATACGGTCAAAATTAATGCTCAGGCCTGCATTTTTCGCCGCCTGATTAACCTGGTTCTGGCGTGCCTGGACAGCGCTTGCTCCGCCCAGTCTTTGTTCATAGAATTCGACAAATGGAACGCCGTTTTCAGGTAAATCCGTCAACAATTGCACGCTGTTCCAGCGAACCTGCACCGGACCCTGTCCAAAATTGAACGCGGTTAAATGCAGGGCCCGGTCAAGATGATGCTTACCTATCCAGCACCATGGACAGATCAAATCGAAATACACATCGATTTTGAACATGTCTTTCACGCGTGACTCCGGCACGCAGCGATGTTGCTTTCGGTCTGATTTTCACTGGTATGGAACTGCGCTTTTTTTAAATCATTCAGATAAGAACGCTTACATACCCAAAAGATGGACGCAGAGAAAATCGCAATCAGCGGCATCAGTTGAAACGCAGCATACAGTCCGAATTTATCGGCCAGAAGACCAATTACAAACGGGGCAGGGGCCAACCCCAGTAAATTATTTGCCAGCGTTAATGTTGCAAAGGCTGAACCATGGACAGAGGGGTTGGTCAGGTTGGCGACCATTGCACCAGCTGGGCCGGAGGTGCCGGTGGCAAAAAACATGCCGATTGCGACCAGGCTCAGCTGTGCGCTGCCTGCGGATAAGCTAAAGCCCACAGATAACAAAACACAACTTGTCAGACACAGCGCAAGCACCAGAGTCAACTTGCGCTCTGGTCTTCCTTTGCCAAACTTGTCACTGATAATTCCCCAGATAATCATGCCCAGACTGCCTGCCAGAATGAATCCGGCAGCCACTACGCCGGCACGATCTAAGGCCATGCCGTAACAACGATTCAGATAGCTGGGCATCCAGGCGATGACGGCACTGGCGATAAATAATTGCAGCCCACTGCCGAGGTATGCGCAAATGACCGATTTGGAAGAAGCGATAGAACGGAGTGGCGATTTTTCCGATGAAACAAGCCGTTCAGAATCTGGTTGCTTGTGTACATTGTTGGGGTTGATTCGGCTCTCCCGAACCACATAAAAGTACATCAGCGCCAGGAATAAGCCAAATGCAGCCATGCCGATAAATGCCATGCGCCATCCAAAATGTGCGGCTAAGATTCCTCCAATTCCGACACCCAGAACCGATCCGAACAAACCACCGGCCATAAAAGCGCCGGTTAAAGTGGCGCGCATTGAGGTTGGAAATACAGTCAGAACAACCGCTATGCCGACGCTGCCGTAAGCCGCTTCACCAACACCGACGAACAGGCGAGCCAGCAACATCTGATTGTAATTTTGGGATATACCGCAGGCCAGCGTTGCCACGCTCCAGATGACGGCCATGAGTACCAGACTTTTTACGCGACCCCAGCGATCCGCAAATAACGATAATGGAAAGGTAAGGATGCCGACGGCTAACGCGATGACACCGGCCAGCGAACCCAGCTGTGCGTCGGATAGCGCCCATTCTGACTTGAGTAATGGAAAAATCGCATTCAGAACCTGACGCGACATATAGTCGGAAATCAGTAAGCCGAATGACAGTGCAAATACAAACCAGGCGTAAGTTCGTGGAACGTGATGCTCAGTAGCCGTAACCGGCTCTGATGGCGCTGAGTGATAATTCATTCAATGTCTCCAAAAAGTTCATTTTGACTTTTGATTTTTAATTCTGTTTTTTTATTTACTCTTGCCCTGCACTGTCCCGAAAAGCGATATGCATCAGAACATCGCTTTTCGGAAAAGTTTGCTGCGCCTGCTTCAGATTCCGCGTAACGGAATATTTTTTTGACCAGCGACTCAATTCATTGGCAATCCGCACGCATTGCTGCACCTGTTGCACCGAAGTCATCCGATTGCCACGTTGACCAATAATGGTGTCTTCAATGCCGCAGCGTGGCTGAAATCCCATCGCCATCGACATCATGTTGAAACGAACTGTTAAAAAGGGATGTCGCCCTTGATGCCAGCCCGCTCCATTTTTCGATCACAGGGGGGGTAATCCATTACTGCATAGTGTTGGGTGCTGCGGTTATCCCAGATCGCAACACTGTTCTTTTTCCAACGCCAGCGAACCTGATATTCCGGAATGCTGGCCTGGCTGATCAGGTAGTTCAGCAACTGGCTGGCGCCCGGCACATAATCCTGTCCGTAGCGGACATTATTTGGTGTGTGAAAATTGGTGAAGTGGGTTGTAAAGGTGTTGACGTACAATATTTTTTCACCGGTTTCCGGATGAATCCGAACCACAGGATGTTCGGCATCAGGGAATTGCGCTTTCAGAGCCAGACGTTTTTCAATTGGCATTGCGGCACCAAAAGTCGCTTCGATGCTATGCCGCGCGCGCAGCGTGGCGATTTTTAATTTGACGTCTTCCGGTAATTTTTCATAAGCCAATGCCATATTGGCCCACATGGTATCGCCGCCCAATTCCGGTGTTTCTACACAGCGCAAAACGCATCCAAACGGAGGTGCTACGCGCCAGGAAGCGTCTGAATGCCAGGCATTTTCATAACGATCGTTTGGCTTGTCATGTGATTTATAAATCTGGACCAGGCCTGGATGGAGCGGATGACTGCCGGCTACCGGATGATCTTCGAGGTCACCGAAGCGGCGCGCAAATGCAACATGTTCATCCCGGGTAATATCCTGATCGCGCAAAAATAATACTTTATGCTGCAGTAATTGCTGTCTGATTTCTGCGAACAGCGCTTCATCACGTGAGGCATCACCCAAATTGACACCAATCAGTTCTGCGCCAATGCTGCAGGTTAATGGTTCGATACGCATGTGAAATCTCCTTAAATGATGAAGATTGATGAGCCAGTGGTTTTGCGGGATTCAAGATCAATATGTGCCTGCACTGCATTGTCAAGCGTGTAGTGCTGGTTGATTTCGATTTTGATCCGGCCGGCGCTGACGTGGTCGAACAGTTCCGTTGCTAGTTCAGCTTTTTCAACCGGATCAGCGATGAAATCGGCCAGGGCAGGGCGGGTGACACAAAGCGAGCCGCGTATGGCCAGTTGCATGGCGTCGATCGGTGGTATCGGACCCGATGCGGTACCAACACATACCAGCAAACCACGGCGTTTCAGCGATGCCAGAGAACCGGCGAAGGTATCCTTGCCAACGCTGTCGTAGACGACTGAAACACCAGTACCAGTAATTTCACGAACCCGTTTGGCAACATCTTCGCGGCCATAATAAATAATGTGGTCACAACCGTGCTGCATGGCGATTTCGGCTTTCGCTTCATTAGACACAGTACCAATGACGTTCAGTCCGAGAAGTTTTGCCCATTGCGATACGATCAACCCGACACCGCCGGCTGCGGCATGCAGCAAAATTGTGTCGCCCGATTTCAAGGTTGGGCAGATACGGCGTAACAGATAGGCCGAAGTCAAGCCGCGCATGGTCATGGCAGCGGCGGTCTCGAATTTAATCGTCTCAGGCAATTTGATGAGTGATCCAGCTGGCATAACACGTTCAGTGCTGTAGGCGCCCAGCGGACTGCCGGTGTAGGTAACGCGGTCGCCGGCTGCAAATTCGGTGACGCCGCTGCCGACACTTTGTATAATGCCGGACGCTTCGACGCCTATGCGGGAGGGCAAACCCGATGGGTAGTATCCGGTACGAAAATAAGTATCTGCATAATTCAGTCCGACTGCCACGTGACGGATCAATACTTCTCCCGGTCCCGGCGTTCCGACATCGACATCTTCAAAACGCAGTACCTCAGGTCCGCCGGTCTCATAAAATCGCACTGCCTTAGCCATCGTATGTCTCCTGTATTTTTTATTGAGTAATTCAATTTGATGATTGAAATATATAGGCAACGTTTGGATCGCACCTTTCTTTTGACGACAAAAAAATTTCATTTGACGACAAACTTATGAAATCTCATCAAAAAACCGGGTTAAAATAAACAAAAAATAATTAAAAATGAAAGATAAGCAATTTTTTAATTTGCGCTGGAATAAAACATGCCAAATATTCTATTAAGGTCGGCTGCGTTAACTAATTATCTTGAAGTAGCCAAGCAACTTGGCTTGAATCCGTATGCGATGTTACAGAAGGCGGGTTTGAATCGCGCGGTGCTGACGACACCTGATCAACACATTTCTGCAGTGGCAGTGGTGAGCTTGCTCGAAGAGTCCGCGAAGGAAAGCGGATGTCAGACTTTTGGCATCCGAATGGCAGAGTCGCGGCAATTATCCCACTTTGGTGCGATCAGTCTTTTGCTTTCACATCAAAGTACACTGCGCAATGTGTTGAACGAACTGATCAAATATCAGCATTTTTTAAATGAAGCGATAGTGCTTTCAATTGAAGAAGCGGGGAAAAAAGTGATTATCCGGGAAGAAGTCATCACGGATTTTGCTGCCCATCCGCGCCAGGCGATCGAACTGGCGCTGGGCATTTTAATTCGCTTGTGCAGTGCTTTGATCGGTTCGCGCTGGAATCCGCAAAGCATCCATTTCACGCATGAGGCGCCATCCGATCTGAATATACACAGACGTTTATTTAACTGCAAACTTGAGTTCGGCAGCGAGTTCAACGGCATCATATGCAATGCGGCGGATTTGGATTTTCCGAATCCGGGAGCCAATCTGGACATGGCGCAATATGCCCGTCACTATGTTCAGACACTGGCTGAAAATGGCCGCGATTCGATTGATCTCGAAGTGCGGAAATCAATTTATATACTGCTGCCGATGGGACGGGCAAATATTGAACAAATTGCCGAAAGTCTGGGTTTTAACGTGCGCGCATTGCAGCGCAAACTGAAAGAGCGCGGCACAGTTTATTCGACGATCCTGAAAGATGTGCAGTGTGAACTTGCGATGCGGTATATGAAAAATCCGAACAATTCGATCAGGGAAATTGCAGAACTGCTTGGATTTCGTATGCCAACCTCATTTACTCGCTGGTTTATCAGTCAATATGGCGTCAGCCCAATACTTTGGAGAAAAACAGAAATGAAAAAATTTCTGGATGATCATCAATACCTGATACAACAACCGACCCATAAGGCCATGTAAATCGTAAGCCTCACCTGTCTTTCAATTACCCACATTTTTCTTGTAAACATTCGAAATGTCTGTTAACTTTTCCGTATGAGAAATTTGATGGCAGTCAGATGACGAAAACGGGGACGCCAAGCGATTCGCCGTACGGTCGGTCGGCATGGTTTCGGTATGTATCAGAAGACCACCACCAGCACCGGCTGGTTCGACAGTTACACACGTTGACTGGGCATGCACGGATATCTGCAGCCCGGGCCGGCCAACTGAGTTCATATAGACGAAAACATTCGCCACACGTCCTTTCCACCGGGTTGGGTGCTTCGCAAGCAGGCGTGGGTTCGATTCCTGACAGTGCACCTGCATTGTCAAGGGGTTACAAGTTCAGGCTTGTAACCTTTTTTGGGTCCGGGGACTTTGGGGGGACTCCGAATTTTTATTGACGCATTGCCCAAATTAGCTGTTGGGAAAATCCTGCGCCGGCAGTTGCGTTCATGACTTGTTCAGATTCTTCTTGCGCCAGATTGCAGGCGAATTTCCGAATTCAGCGCTGAACCAGCGGGTAAACGAGCTGGGCATGGAGTAGCCAAGCAGTTCTGCAACATGGCTCAATGAAAAATTCGGATTTTCCATATAGCGCAATGCAAGATCGCGTCGCACCTCGTTAATCAGATCTGAAAAAAAATTGTCGGTTTGAGCCAGATCTCGTTGCATGGATCTGACGTTCATGCCCAGACTCTGCGCGACCTGTTCAATGGTGGCTCGTCCTGTGGGTAACGAAAGATAGATGGCTTTCCTTACATCGGATACGAGTGACTTCTCGGTTGCAATGGTTAAGGTATCGACATAGGTTTGCGCATAGCGTGCCATTTTCGAATCGGCACCCGGGTTGAGAGAATTCAAACCGGCCGCTGAGCAGACTATGCCGTTGAAATCACTGCCGAAGTTCAGGTCAACGCCGAATATCCTGCGGTGCAGGCTCAGTTGCGCGGGTGCTTCATGGGTAAAATTAACGCTGTAAGGTACCCAGCGCTCGCCAATCAGGGCATTAATCATGCGATACAGAACACCAAGAGCCAGTTCAATTGCCTGTCTGGGGGAAACGATGGAGCTGCTGATAATCTCTTCTTTAAGAATGACATTCGGGCCGGCATCTTCGACGTAAATCACCAGTGAAGAATTTAAAAAATTGCGGTATTGAATCAGCGTTGAAAGCACATCCTTCAGGGTACGCTGATGCGCGATCAACAAACTGATTGCGCCGAAATTGGAAATATGCCGTGACTCTGCCATAAGTAGGCCGAAGGTTGGACACCCTGATTCCAGTGCCGATTCTTCCAGAAGACGAACCGCAGCGTTGGCCGGAATCATGTAGTCCGGATCAGACAGCATGGATCGGCTCAAGTCCAGTCTTTGCAGCAGATTTTGCGGGTTATAACCCAAATTTTGGGCTACTTCGAAATAATTGGTGAGCGTGGCTGCTCTGACTAGCGCATTCATGATGTGCCCTTTACTAACGAAATTACCCTAAGTAACTAATATTGTGTCACGAAATGCGCAGTATTCGCTCCAATTCTAGGCTTGCTGTCACGAAATGAAAAGTGCGAGTCGTCCATTGTGAAGAATTAATCGGCATGCCCGAGTATATTTTTCATCATGCACAGAACGAGCAATAAAAAAGATGAGGAGATGAGAAATGGCAAAAGGCATACGTTTCTACGAAGCTGGCGGACCTGAGGTTTTACGTTATGAAGATATCGAAGTCGGTGAGCCTGGTCCCGGGCAGGTTCGGCTGCGACAGGTAGCGGTGGGACTGAATTTTGCTGACACTTACTTCCGTAATGGAACGTATCCGATAGCGCTGCCGGCCGGGATGGGCGTAGAGGCTTCTGGCGTAGTGCAGGCGGTGGCTAGTGACGTCACCGAATTTGCTGTCGGTGATCGGGTAACGTATACCGGATTTATTACCGCCCTTGGCGCATACAGTACAGAACGACTGATTTCAGCTTCGTTGCTGATCAAATTACCCGAAACCATTGCGTATGAAACAGCCGCTGCCATGACCATGCGCGGACTGACTTCGGCCTACCTGATGCGGCGCATCCATGATTTCAAGGCTGGCGACAGTATCCTGCTGCATGCTGCTGCCGGAGGTGTCGGGTTGATTGTGTCGCAGTGGGCCAAACTACTCGGATTAAATGTCATCGGCACTGTTTCTTCGCAAGCCAAGGCAGAAATAGCGTTAGCCAACGGATGCAGTCAGGTAATCAATTACAGCCATGAAGATGTCGCCAAACGGGCACGCGAATTAACGGGTGGTCGCGGAGTGGACGTAGTCATAGACGGGGTCGGAAAAAGCACGTTCATGGCTTCTCTTGATTCGCTAAAACGTCGCGGACTGATGGTGTGCGCCGGTACGGCTTCAGGCGCTATCCCGTCCTTTGATCCGGTATTGCTGGCGATGAAGGGCTCCGTCTATCTGACCCGTCCCGCATTGGCCGACTATATCGCTGACCCTGCTGAAAAAGCAGCTTTGGCTGCAGAGCTGTTTGATCACGTCGGAAGCGGTCGAATCAAGATTCAGATCAACCAGCGCTATGACCTGCAGGATGCCGCAGCGGCACATCGGGATCTGGAATTGCGCAATACGACCGGTTCATCCATTTTTATCCTGTAAGGAGAACATCATGCGTGTAGAACAGATTACCTGCAGTATCGGAGCAGAATTGCTCAATGTCAGTGTACGTGATGCAATTAACGATGAAAACCTGTTTGCCGAGATTCGTTCCCAGCTGGTTCGCCACAAAGTGCTCTTTTTACGGGACCAAGATATCAGCAAGGCCGAACATGTGGCCTTTGCCCGTCGCTTTGGTGAACTGGAAGATCATCCGGTTGCCGGAAGTGATCCTGATCATCCGGGTCTGGTTCAGATTTACAAGACACCTGAACAGCCCAACGCCCGTTACGAAAACGCCTGGCATACCGATGCAACCTGGCGTAATGCACCGCCGTTCGGTTGCGTGTTGCGCTGTGTAGAAACCCCTGACGTTGGTGGCGACACGATCTGGGCGAACATGGTGCTGGCTTACGAAAATCTGCCCGAGGAAATTAAAAACAAAATCGCTGCCTTGCGTGCCCGCCACAGTATCGAAGCCAGTTTTGGCGCAGCAATGCCGATTGAAAAGCGCCTGGCATTGAAGGCTCAATTCCCGGATGCAGAACATCCGGTGGTTCGCATCCATCCCGATACCGGTGAAAAAATTCTGTTTGTGAATGCCTTCAGCACGCACTTCACGAATTTCCATCGCCCGGAAAATGTCCGTTTCGGTCAGGACGCGGTGCCGGGTGCGAGTCTGTTACTCAACTATCTGATCAGTCAGGCCAACATTCCGGAATATCAGGTGCGCTGGCGCTGGAAGAAAAACAGTATTGCCATCTGGGACAACCGCAGCACCCAGCACTATGCCGTCATGGATTATCCGGCCTGCCACCGGAAAATGGACCGGGCCGGAATCATCGGCGACATTCCGTATTAATCAGTTAATTATCCGTTCACATATAACTATCAAGGAGCACAACATGCAATTTCTCGACGATTCATTATTCCCGGAAAATCAGGACAAAGTGGTCATCACCGTGGCGCCATACGGTCCGGAATGGGAACCCAGAGATTTTCCGGAAGATATTCCGGTAACCATGCAGGAGCAGATTCAGAAGGCGGTTGACTGCTACAACGCCGGTGCCACGGTTCTGCATTTGCACGTACGGGAACTGGATGGCAAGGGGTCCAAGCGCATGTCCAAATTCAATGAATTGATTGCAGGCGTTCAGGCTGCGGTGCCGGACATGATTATTCAGGTCGGCGGTTCGATTTCATTTGCGCCCGAGTCGGATGGTGAAGCGGCCAAGTGGCTGTCTGACGACGCCCGCCACATGCTTGCAGAGCTGTCGCCGAAACCTGATCAGGTGACGGTGGTCGTCAATACCACCCAAATGAATATTACCGAGATGATGGTTTGTTCTGAACTGGAAGGCACTTCGCTCATGGAGCCAGGTTATTACGATGCCTATAGAGAGATGATTGTTCCTGGCGGACCAGGCTGGGTGGAAGAGCACTTGCGTCGACTGCAGGCAGCCGGTATTCAGCCTCATTTTCAGCTGACAGGTACGCATGCACTTGAAGGCCTGGAGCGCCTGATTCGACGTGGCATTTATACAGGTCCGTTGAATCTGACCTGGGTCGGTATCGGCGGTGGTATGGATGGTCCAAATCCTTTTAACCTGATGGATTTCGTTCGGCGCATTCCGGACGGAGCGTGCTTTACCGCAGAGAGCCTGATGCGCTACGTTTTGCCATTCAACATGATGGCAATGGCGATGGGCTTTCACCCTCGTTGCGGTATTGAAGATTGCATCATGGATCAGCATAACAATCGCATGACTTCAGTTCAGCAGATTGAGCAGCTGGTTCGCATTGCCAAAGAACTGGGTCGTGAAGTTGCTACCGGCAAGCAAGCGCGCGAAATCTACAAAATCGGTGTGCAGTACAAGGATGCTGATGAAACTCTGGCTAAACTGGGCATGGCACCGAATCGACCAAAAGGTGTTCGTGGCATTCCGGTAAGGGCCTAACAGAAAAGCAGATATTGCGGTAACCGGTTGCAAACCAGTCTGGAGTGATCCGGCCTGGTTTGCAAACCAGAATAGAAGTGAGTCGAATCGCACAAAATAAAAAGCGATCACTACAGGAGACAACATTGAATTATCACAGCACAACAACGGATGCTGGCATTGATCCGACCCAGCATATATCCCGGCGATTCGCATGGCTGGTTTTTGCACTGACATTCGGTCTGCTGATTTCAGACTACATGTCGCGTCAGGTTCTCAATGCAGTATTTCCCCTCATTAAATCCGAATGGCATTTATCCGATTCGCAGTTGGGTGCGCTCGGAGGTGTCGTTGCGCTGATGGTTGGATTGTTGACGTTTCCACTGTCACTATTTGCCGACCGGTTTGGACGCATGAAAAGTCTGGTTTTAATGGCGATCATCTGGAGCATCGCTACGCTGGGGTGCGGACTTTCCGAGTCTTACAACCAGATTTTCCTTGCGCGCTTTTTTGTTGGAGTCGGTGAAGCCGCCTACGGCAGTGTCGGCATTGCCGTGGTTCTGTCGGTGTTTCCATCGAGTTTGCGCGCAACGCTGACTGCCGCGTTCATGGCAGGGGGACTGGTCGGGTCGGTATTGGGAGTTGCATTTGGCGGCATCCTGGCCGCGCACTTTGGCTGGCGCTGGTCATTCGCCGGAATTGCCTGTTTTGGGTTGTTGCTGGCCATTCTGTATCCGTTGCTGCTCAAGAAAAACCAGCCCTATCTGGATAATCCCTACGGAAGAAAAACGCGGACCGATGCCATCAAGGAAAAGCGAACACCGTTGCGCAGCCTTTTCTCCACCCGTTCGGTAATCAGTGCCTACGTGGGCAGCGGCCTGCAACTATTCATCATGAGTGCGATGACCGGCTGGATGCCAAGCTTTTTGAACCGGTATTATCAGATGGCACCGGACAAGGCGGGCGTTCTGGCGGCCGGATTTCTGTTGTGCGCCAGTCTCGGTATGGTTTTTTGCGGCATCGTGAGTGACCGTCTGGGGCGCAATACACCGGTACGCAAATTCAATCTGGTGATCCTGTTCTGCCTGCTCAGCTGCGCCTTGTTGCTGATTGCCTTCAATTTACCGGTTGGTCACACGCAACTTGTGTTTATTGCCTTTGGCGTGTTTTTCGCCGCAGGCTCTGCCGGTCCGGCTGGCGCAATGGTCGCCAATCTCACTAATCCTTCGATTCATGGCACGGCGTTTGCCACTTTAACTTTGGCAAATAATCTGCTTGGGCTTGCCCCCGGTCCGATTGTTACCGGGATTCTTGCCGACCGTTTTGGATTGCAGACTGCCTTTGAGTTGATTCCTCTGGTCAGCATTGGGTCGACTCTGGTTTTCCTGATGGGTAAAAAATACTATCAGGCTGATTTGATCAAGGTCACTGCTTTGCAGAACGCCGGTGGGCAGGCATGACCAAATCCCTGTCGATCATCGGTACCTTTGATCTGATCTGTCCGTGGTGCTGGATTGGCAAAGTCAATCTGGAACGTGCATTGACCATGCTCCGGACAAAATACGTTGATCTTGATGTCTGTCTTGAATGGCGCGGCGTGCAGCTAATGCCTGATGTTCCGCAACAGGGTTTGCCATTTTCTGAATTTTATGAACGCAGACTGGGCAGCAGGTCCGCTGTCAGCGCCCGCCAGAAACAGGTGAACCAGGCAGCGGCATGCACGGGGTTGCATATCAGCTTTGAAAAAATAAAGGTATTTCCCAATACCGGTATAGCACATGCACTCTTGACATATGCGAATCAGTTGAGTGAGCGCACCGTATATGAAACTTTGCTTGATCGTCTGTTTAAGGCCTACTTTGAACTGGGCGAGGATATTGGCAGCTCTGAATATCTGTTTCGGCTTGCCGAATCTGCTGGAATAGAACGAACTGCGCTTGAATCATGGTTGTCGAAACCAGATTTGGTGAAGAGCAGTGAACGGTTGAATCTGAATGCAAACGGCGTACCGAATTTTATTTTTGATAAAAAAATTGAAATTAGCGGAGCGCAAAGTCCAGACACATTATTTGTATTGATGCGCTCCATTTTAGACGAATGACCAGCAAGCAGTCGCCATTGCTGCCCTGATTCGAGGTGGGGTTTCTGAGTTCGGCGGCAATTAGCAGCACCGGACAAATTTCCCATCAGGTACAGATTTTTGGCAATCCATTTTCGAACATAAATTTAAGTAACTCATCTTTAACTTGGCAGGGCTGAATTGTGATTAATCAAAAAAATACGACGATTTTAATTGTTCCCGGCCTCAGAGATCATGTGGAAGAACATTGGCAGACCTTACTGGCTGCCCGTTTGACGAAAGTAAAAACCGTAGCGCCACTGGAGCAGGACAAATTAAGCCTGGAAGCGCGGGTTAATGCAATTCAGAAGGCGATCGAAGAAATTGACGGTCCGATCATTGTGGTTGCCCACAGCGAAGGAACAGTGATGATGGCGCACTGGGCCGAGCGCTTCGGGTCGTCACAGGTTCAGGGCGTATTGTTTGCGGTTCCACCGGATTTGGAAAAACCCATGCATGCCCCGCACCCGTCGCTGGAACAGATCAGGGCACATGGCTGGCTGCCGGTTCCGCGCCGACCGCTCCCATTTCATTCCATCGTTTGCGCAAGCTCGAATGATCCTCTGGCTGATATTGATGTGGTGATTGAAATGGCCAGGGACTGGAACAGCGAATTAGTTTTACTTGGCAGGGTAGGTCATCTTAATCCGGCTTCAGGATATGGAAATTGGCCTCAGGCGGACAGTTTGGTTCAGCAGTTGATCGACGCGGTTTGAAATTGGATATTTAGATAAACATCATACAGGGAGAATAAATCTGATTTGAACAAGTCGAATTACAGTTAAACAGATTGATTAATTCAACAGCACGCAACGTTCTCAATAATTTAATTGAACGAGCGCACGACCGGCGCTTTGCGACCAGTCACCGGTTTGACGAGCGTCTCGTTCGGTATCGTGAATCCTATTCCGGTGTCGATGATATATGGTGAATCGATAAATCGGCACCCTGATATTCCTCTTCCGGGCTCAGGCGGATTCCCATAGTTAATTTCAGCGCTCCATAAATCAGAAACCCGCTAACAAGCGCGATGACAACACCGAGCGCGGTACCAAGCAACTGTGACATGAAAGACACGCCGCCCAGGCCGCCCAGGGCTTTGGTTCCAAAAATTCCGGCAGCCAATCCGCCCCAGGTTCCGCACAGTCCGTGCAAAGGCCAGACACCGAGCACGTCGTCAATCTTCCATTTGTTTTGGGTTTGCGCAAACATCCAGACAAAGATCGCGCCAGCAATACCGCCGGTGACCAGAGCGCCGAGCGGATGCATGATGTCCGATCCGGCGCAGACCGCAACAAGTCCCGCCAGAGGGCCGTTGTAGACGTAACCCGGGTCGTTCTTGCCCAATACCAGCGCGGCCAGCGTGCCACCAACCATGGCCATGAGAGAGTTGAGCGCAACCAGGCCATTCATTTTGTCAATCGACTGTGCGCTCATGACGTTGAATCCGAACCAGCCCACCGTCAATACCCAGGCGCCCAACGCAAGAAACGGGATCGATGAAGGTGGATGTGCTGCCATTGCACCGTTTTTCATATAGCGCCCGGTTCTGGCACCGAGCAGCAGCACCGCCGGTAATGCCATCCAGCCACCGACAGCGTGAACCACGACTGATCCGGCGAAATCGTGGAATTCCATCGAGAACGCCGTCTTGAGCCATGCCTGAATGCCGAAGCGCTGATTCCATGCAATCCCTTCAAACAGCGGATAGACGAAACCGACCAGCGTTGCGGTGGCAATCAATTGCGGATAAAACCTGGCGCGTTCGGCAATGCCGCCCGAGATAATGGCCGGTACTGCCGCTGCAAAGGTCAACAGAAAAAAGAATTTGACCAGCTCATAGCCGTTTTTGGCTGCCAGAACCTCAGCCGATGCAAAAAAATCGACGCCGTACGCAATGCCATAGCCGACAAAAAAATAAGCCAGCGTCGAGATCGCAAAATCTACAAGAATTTTCACAAGTGCATTGACCTGATTTTTCTTCCTGACGGTACCAAGCTCAAGAAAGGCAAAACCGGCATGCATGGCTAAAATCATGATTGCCCCGAGTAATATAAAAAGTGCATCAACGCCGTTTTTTGATGAATCCATTTTCAATAGCTCCAATTTAGTGCAACAATTAAATAGAATGTCTAACTAAAGCAAAAATCATTCCATTTTGGTGCGAATTGCTAATTGCTTGATATGATTGAGAATTAATGAAAATCTGATTTTGAATATTTGAGATTTGCACCTAAAAGATGCGTTTTGCCTATACATTTTGGTGCACCGGGTTGGCTGGGGACTTCAAATATAAAGATGATTGAATAAATAACGGCAGCTTCGAGTGGTTCTATTTTGAAAAAATTTTAATCACCTTGATGGAACAGGTTTCTGGAAATGGATCAATTTTTTCGTCAGCCGGCAATCCCCATTCCATCCAGTCTTTGCCAAATAGTTCCACCGGGTGCTGGGTTCGGTCAGCACCGTTGCCGCAGGCAAGTGAATCGGAAGGACAATACTTGTCGCATCCCCAGCAGATTTTCTCTGGCTTGTCTGGGTGTATCGGAAATTTCTTAGCCATATAACGAACCTGTCCCGGTTTTATCTGTATCAATCAAGGTGTTTTGAATGCCGCAACGATGAAGAAAAATGCTGCTTCAAAAAATTGAACGGCGTTTTTCGCACAGTTTCGTGCTGATGTTCTTCATCAAACAATGCCAGTGAAGGTTTTACCAGGTCGCTGCGACAGACCATACCTATCAGTTGGCGTGATTGAGAGTCCAGCACTACCGGCAAATGCTCAAGATCATGTACCGCAAGTCGAATTGCGATGATGCGGCATGTTTCGTTGGGGAGCGCCATGACAGGCACATTTGCGCCGAATAAATCAGCTACACGGATACAGTCACGATCCTGTTTTCCAGTAAGCAGTGTGCTGTGATCAACCATGCCAACGAATGCCCCGTCAATGACGGCCGGGTAGGCTCTATGGCTAGCCGTGCTGCCAAAATACTCGTCAAGTGCCGCATCGATTGTGATGCTGGCGTTGATTGTAATGACGTCTTCGGTCATGACTTCGTCCACATTATGTCGTTCCAGTGGGTCGATTCCATATTCGCGATAAATGTGATAGCCACGCCGGGCGATTTTTTCCGTGAGGATGGAGCGGGGCATCGAAAGAACAGTGAAACCGTAAGCGACTGCTGAAGCGGTAAGCAGTGGCAGCAACGCATTGACGTCGTGCGTCAATTCAAATGCAAAGATCACCGACATGACCGGGGCCCGCATCATGCCGCCCAATGTGGCAGCCATAAAAATCAATGGCCAAAGCGCTGAATGGCCACCCGGCATAATCGGTCCCATAATGACACCAAGGCCGGCTCCCATCATCAGAAGCGGCGCCAACACGCCACCGGAAGTTCCAGACCCCAGCGAAATAATCCACATGATGGCCTTGCACACCAGCAGGGAAACAACGACGCTGGTTGTGAGTTGGCTGTGCAGTAAATCACCAATCACATCGTAGCCGACTCCGAGTGCTCTTGGCTGCAGGTAGCCGCCAATTCCAACCGCCAGGCCACCAATCGCTGGCCACCACATCCAGTGTACCGGTAGCTTTCCAAACAGGTCTTCAACCTTGTAGAGAGAACTGGACAGTGCCCAGGACAGGGCGCCGGCTGCAATCCCGGCAATGCAGCACGATAACAGATCAAGTGGACCCACCGGCATGGTCTGCAATGGGAATAACGGTCCGGCATCAAAAAACATTGGGCGGATAAAACCGGCAACAGCGCAGGCGATAGCCACCGGAAGCAGACTGCGCGGACGCAATTCAAACAGCAATAATTCAACGGCCAGCATAACCGCAGCAACCGGTGTGCCGAATATTGCGGTCATGCCCGAGACCGCACCGGCGACTAATAATGTTTTTCGTTCGGCGCCGGTAATGTGAAAGAATTGGCCGATCAGTGACCCTATTGCGCCACCTGTCATGATGATCGGTCCTTCGGCGCCGAATGGACCGCCACTGCCAATTGCAATGCCTGACGAGAGCGGTTTGAGTATCGCAACCTTGGGCGACATTTTGCTCTTTCCAAACAGGATTGCTTCGATGGCTTCGGGAATGCCGTGTCCGCGGATTTTTTCGGAGCCAAAGCGGGCCAGCAGGCCGATAATCAGACCCCCGATAACCGGAACCACAATGACCCACGGTCCAAGTGTATTTACAGCAGGAGAATGCGATACATCCGACAGAGTTTGATAGAAAAAAAGATTGGTAAAAATGCGTATCAAATGGAGCAGCAGGAAGGCCGCCGCGGTGCTCAGTACGCCAATTACAGAGGCAATGGCTGCGATGTGAAGCAGGCGCAAGTCAGTTGAAAAATCACTTCTTGAATCAATCTTTTTCATGCGGGCCTCTGTTGCTGCTAATTGACGGAATTAAAAATACACTGCCAAGGGTGCGTAATTCTTCACGATGCAGCGCAGCCAGATGTGCCAGCAACTGTTCGCCTTTTTCAAGAAGATGCACTTCAACCCGGCGACGATCCTGCTGACTTGGTCGTCTCTCAAGCAGGCCGCGTGATTCACACCTGGAAATGAGCGCGACCACACCGTGATGTTTGGCCTGTAGCCGTTCCGCCAGTTCGTTCACATTCGCATAGTCCCGACCCGGAAATCCTTTGATGTGAAGCAGCAGCAGGTATTGCAATGGACTGATGTCGTGGGTCTGAACAACGTTTTCTGAAAAGCGTTCAAATCGACGAATCTGAAATCGAAATTCGGACAGCGCCTCAAAATCTGATTTGGTCAGACTATCTTGATTGGGTCGTTTCATGGGAATTGCGCGTAGTTGATTTAAATCGGAATTATATCCGGATTTATATCACAACGTGATATACTTTTTCGAAAGCAAGTGTCAATTAGTCGCGGCAGGCGAAAAGATGCATAATCAGAAATTCGGCAGGGATCACAACGACAGCCCGTTCTGACGGAACCAAATACCCTGTGATGGATCCATTCGTGTTTTACAGCTGTTCACTAAATAACCAGAGGAGGTTGAAATGGCGATCGCACATTTAGCTTCAGGGGATACCGCAAAACTCCAACCGCTCGGAGACAAACTGCCGGGTACGCCAACCACGGCACTTTTTAAAGATGCGCGCATGGAAGTGATGCGCATCGTTCTTACCGCCGGAAAAAGAATGCCGGAACACAAAGTGGTTGGGCCGATTACGGTGCAGTGCATTGAAGGCAGGGTGGAGATACGGGCCGGTGGCAAATTGATTTTCATGGCAGCGGGCGATTTGCTTTATTTGGAAGGTGGTGTGTCCCATGATCTTATTGCCATTGAAAACAGTTCATTACTGGTCACCATTGCCATTGTAAATTGAACACAGATGCCCGAACTGACCGTAATAAGGAAAATACCATGAATGATGCCCCTTTGATTGAGCCTGTGGCTGCGACCACATCGGATGTTGAACTGTCTGAAGATCTGATTCGGAAGTTCGATAAACCTGGACCGCGTTACACCTCTTATCCAACTGCCGATCGGTTTGCTGCCACTTTTTCCGAGCAGTCGTATCTGTCCTATCTGGAACAGAGGAAAGCAGGGCACAGCAACCCGCCGCTGTCGATTTATGTGCATCTGCCATTTTGCGAATCGCTCTGCTATTTTTGTGCGTGCAACAAAATTATCACCAAAGACCATGCCCGGGTCAGCGAATATCTGCATTATCTGGACCGGGAGATGGCGTTGGTGGCAGCGCGTATCGGCCCTGATCGTATAACCACGCAATTGCATTTGGGCGGCGGTACCCCGACGTTTTTGACTGCTGACGAATTGCGCCAACTGATGGCAATGCTGCGCAGCCATTTCAATTTTTCGGACGACGCCGAACTCGGTGTTGAAATTGATCCGCGTACTGTTGGTGCCGATACGCTTGCACTGCTGGCAGAACTTGGTTTTAATCGCACCAGCTTCGGGGTACAGGATTTTGATCCCGATGTACAGTTGGCCGTCAACCGCATTCAGCCTTTCGAGATGGTTGAAAGAGCGGTGGTGGAAAGTCGCAAGGCAAATTTCCAGTCAATCAATGCCGACCTGATTTATGGATTGCCAAAACAAACGCTGACAAGCTTCAGTCGCACCCTTGACAGTCTGATTCGCATTTCGCCGGATCGTATCGCGTTATATAACTATGCCCATTTGCCGAGCCGCTTCAAGGCGCAACGTCAGATCATCGCAGACGATCTTCCGACTGCCGAAGAGCGATTGCAGATTTTTCTGATGTCGACACGTCGATTGCTGGATGCCGGCTATGTCTATATTGGACTGGATCACTTCTCAAAACCCGATGACGAATTGAACAAGGCGCGGCTTGACAATTCCCTGCATCGAAATTTTCAGGGATACACCACTCGTGCAGATTGCGATTTGATCGGTTTTGGCGTGTCGGCCATCAGTAAGGTGGGGAATTCTTACAGTCAGTCGGTACGGACCATCAAAGCCTATTATCAGAACCTGGATGAGGGGCGTTTGCCCGTTGAAAAGGGTTTCGACTTGAGTAAAGATGACTTGCTCAGACGCGAAATCATCATGACGCTGATGTGCAGCGCCCCCCTGCAGATTGACGCAATCAACGACGAATATGGAGTCGAGTTCGCCAGCTATTTCGCAACGGAACTGGCTCTGCTGCTCCAATATGAAGAAGCGGGATTGATTGCAGTTGACGCCAGGCAGATTCAGGTCAGCCGAACAGGACGGCTCTTTGTCAGGGCGGTTGCGATGGTTTTCGATAAATATCTCACGCAAGCCAGCGCAGCAACCTATTCAAAGCTGATATGAAAAATGTTAACAAAATGCCGTCTCGTGTCAGGTTACAAAAAGTTTGAGTTGATACAGTAAAGGATGAAAGAACATGAACGCATCAGCACATCAGGACTGGGACCCGAGATCCGAAGCAGTGCAACGCGATCCTTGTGCCGCATATGATGAGTTGCGCGAGAATTGCCCGGTGGCCTACAGTGATTTCCTCGGGTGGTCCCTGTTTCGGCATGAGGACATCCTCCGTGTTTTGAATGACCCGGATACCTTCAGCAGTGTCGTATCCAGCCATGTGTCAGTTCCAAACGGAATGGACTGTCCGGAACATACGGCGTATCGCAAAGTAATCGAACCTTATTTTCAACAGAATCAAATGGAGGAATTTGAACCTCAATGCCATGCAATTGCTGTGGACCTGATTGATTCATTGAAAAAACAGGATGAGGTTGAGCTGATTGGTGATTTTGCTCATCAGTTTGCAGTGCGGGTTCAATGCGCATTTCTTGGCTGGCCTGCAGCTATGCACGAACCGATGTATCACTGGACTACGAACAATCGCAGGGAGACTTTTAAAGGCGATCGGGTTGCAATGACCAGGATCGCCGGTGAGTTCGAAGGATATGTCAAAGAAATGTTGCAAATGCGACGCTCAGCAAATGCAGATGCCTGCGAGGATATAACTGCCAACCTGATGAAGCAATCCGTGGGTGGTCGCCCTTTGCTTGATGAAGAAATCGTCAGTATCCTGCGAAATTGGACCGTCGGTGAAGTTGGAACGATTTCATCAGCAGTCGGACTGCTCGTTCACCATCTCGCCAGACACGTTGATCTGCAGAGTCAACTTCGCGCCCAATCTTCATTGGTTCCGAATGCCATCGATGAGATTTTGCGAATTCACGGTCCATTAATTTCCAATCGACGGGTTACGAAGCGTGCGGTTGAAATTGGCGGCCGGAGGATCGCAGCGGGGCAACGGATTTCCCTGATCTGGATCTCCGCTAATCGGGATGGCAGGACATTTGAGAATCCGGGAAAATTTCAGCTCGATCGTGAACCTCATGACAATCTTTTGTATGGTGCGGGCATTCACGTATGTCCAGGTGCGCCATTGGCTCGAATGGAGTTAAGAGTAGCTGTAACAGAACTGCTTGCCCATACAGCGAGCCTGGAGTTGGTGACAGCAAAACCCGCTTTGGTTGCGACCTATCCCGCCAGCGGTTTTGAGAGTTTACCGCTGCGAATGCTTTTTCGGAGCTTTTAAGCGACCACGGATCCGTCTGATTTTCGGTAAATTTTGTGTTCGATGTTTGACGCTGCTATTTAATTAAATTCAAAAAAATGGATTTTATCGCGATCGAATTTATTCAGACGGTTTTTCAGGTAGTGCAAATAGAGCGGATTGTTGGATTGTATGTATCAGAAAATATTTAATCGAGAGTCAATTGAAGTGATGCATGGCTTGAAGGCAAGCATTCCCCTGGTCATTCAATTTGGAGTGGCGTCAGTCATGCTGGGCTCGATCGCACTCATTGCACTGGTACTGTTTTTGAACATCAACGCCGACCCCGAACCGCTTCCTGAGAAGGATTGGGTAAAGGAAAACGCCGCGACAAACATTGATAGTCTGACACGCGCGAATGCTCGTAATGTGCAAGCGCTTTTAATAGCCAACGATAAGGCGGAACAGGAAAATATCACGAATCGAATTGATCGTATCAAGTTGGTTGTGATTCATGAATTTGAAATTTTGAACCGGTTGGAATATTCGACGGAAGGACGACTTTTGTTGGGAAACGTTGTGCGGGCGCGGGGAAATTATCTCAACTCGCTGACTAAATCAGTTGAATTGGTTAACAGCGGTCAGCGTGCACAGGCAATGGTTATCATGAATACGGAAACTTTGCCGGCATTGCATGTACTGCAGGAGCCAATTTCGAAGTTTGGGCAAGCTGGAACAATTTTTCTTTCGCCGTAAGTCTGCCGGTTGCGTTTATCAAAGACTGAAATTGTCAGATTCATTTGCCCCTATCGTTAAAAACTTGATCGAGATCATTTAAATGGTGGTCAATGTTGAATTACCATAAAGCTGCCCTGTCAGTGCGCTCATGTAATTTACACGGGGCAGCAAATAAGCCGATACTTTGAATCCAGGAAAGCAAAATGCAAACTGAACTGATCCGGCTCGTTGGAATGAATTCCGAATCGAGCATCCAAAAAATTAATGATGCACTCTCGACTTTAGATGGCGTGACCGGTGTGCGTGTCTCCCTGCCTGAAAGGCTGGTCGAAGTGCAGTTTAACGCCGCTCTGGTGCAGTTGGCGCACCTTGAATCCGCGTTGCATGACACAGGTTTCAGGGTGGCCAATTCACAGAAATCACAAAGTGAAAAGGGTGGTTGCTGCGGTGGTTGCTGCGGTTGACAGCGCATGAATACCATAGCCGACTATTTGACACACGATCACCGCCAGTGTGACGATCTGTTTGTGAATGCCGAAAACCATGTCTGCAAAGATGCGTGGGTAGAAGCGAACAGCTGTTTTAATCAGTTCAGAACCGATATTGAACAACACTTCGAAATGGAGGAGCGGGTTCTTTTTTCAGCGTTTGAACAGAAAACCGGCAGCACCCAGGGGCCGACTGAAGTCATGCGCAATGAACACCGGCAAATTCGGGCCATCCTCGAGATGTTAATGAACGCGCTGGCGTTACGGGACAAAGACGAGTATCTTGGTCATTCAGAGACCATGAATATCATGACTCAACAACACAATCTGAAGGAAGAGAATATTCTCTATCCGATGACCGATCAGCTGCTGGTCAAAATCAAACCCGACCTTATTGCTGCCATGAGCAAGATGAAAATGGGAAGTTAGACAAATATGAGTAACCTGATCAAGCTGGATGTGTGCGGACTGGAACCGCCCGAACCGATGGAGCGCGTACTTGATGCGCTTTCAACCTTGGCAGCAGAAGACCGGCTGTGCATGTTGATTGATCGTGAACCGCGCCCGCTGTATCCCATACTGGAGCGCAATAATTTCGGTTATGAGACAAAAGCACGCGTCGACTATTTATTTGAAATTCTCATATGGCACAAGCAGTAGACAGGATATGCAACGCAAACTGTCGTTTGAACATACTCCGCCACTGTCGATCCCTCTGCGTTTTTTTCTGACAGCGCCGCTGTTTGGCGTGTTGGCCGGACTGCTGCTGCTCTGGTACGGTCCCCAGGCGCTGACAGGGCGCTGGTCGCCACTCACGCTGGCATTGACCCATTTGCTGACATTGGGGTTGTTAACCATGTCCATGACCGGTGCCCTGATTCAGCTTTTGCAGGTTGTCGTGGGTATCGAAGTGCCCCGGGTCAGGCTCACGGCTGCCATCGTGCATGGCGCACTGCTGCTGGGAACCTGTGCGCTGACGTCCGGCTTTTTATTCTCCGCTGCTATCCTGCTTCAACTTGCGCTGGTGTTTTTGCCGGTTGCCTTGCTCTGGCTATTGGGTGCATGTCTGATCGGGATGTGGCGCGTTAAGGCGGATAACGTCACTTTTGCTGCGATGCGCCTGGCGCTGGTGGCACTTTGTCTCACCGCCGGATTGGGTGCGGTGACAACCAGCGCATTGATGGGACTCGTCGCGCTGCCACTGGTGCAACTGACCAATTTGCATGTTGCGTGGGGACTGCTGGGCTGGGTTGGCCTGTTGGTTATCGGGGTGGCCTATCAGGTGGTGCCGATGTTTCTGGTGACGCAGGTTTATCCGTTGCCGGTTACACGTTATCTGGCAAAATGTCTGTTCGGCATATTGATATTTTGGTCTGCTTTGAATCTGCTGCCGTCTGTAATGTGGCACAGTTTGTCTAGTGTCTTGTCGGTGTTGGTTGTCGCAGCGCTGGCCATATTTGCCGCAGTTACGATGGGATTGCTCTGGCAACGCAAGCGACGTGTTCCTGATTCCTCGATTTTGTTCTGGTATCTGAGCATGGGCAGCCTGCTGGCCGGTTGCGCAATATGGCTGGTCGGCACAGTGCGGCCGGAACTGGCAGAAATGCCGTCGTTTGCACTGGTGCTTGGGGTGCTGTTTATTGTCGGCTTTGGCTATTCTGTCATTAACGGCATGCTGTACAAAATAGTGCCGTTTCTGATCTGGTATCACCTGCAGAGCCGATTGACCGATATCGGGATGAAGGCGCCGAACATCAGAAAAATCATCCCCGAGCACGCTGCTGGCAGACAGTTTTATGCGCATCTGTTCGTATTGTTCTTAATGGTGCCTGCAGCCATTTTTCCAGATCAACTGGCCCGGTTGGCTGGTGCCATGTTTGTTGCATCGTCACTGTGGCTGTGGATTAATTTATTGCGTGCGCTGATGTTTTATCGCGCTGCGCTCATTAAATAAATGTCACTTGTGACGGGTTATTTCTCGTAATTTTTCATCTTGTCGAAATCGAGAATGGTGATATCCCTTCCGCTGACTGCAATCATTCCCTTGTCCATCAGGTCATGCAAAATACGTGAAAAATGTTCAGGGGTCAGATTCAGGCGCGACGCTACAACGGTTTTGCTGGCCTGTAATATCACCGTCTTTCCATTGTCGGAGCTACCTTCTTTGAGCAGGTATCCGATTACCCGCTGGGTTCCGGAATTCAGAGAATACACTTCTACATCGCAGATCAGGCTGTGCAACCTGCGACTCAGTCCGGCCAGCATTTTTTGGGCAAATTTCGGGTTGCGTTCCAGCTCGCTAAAGATCGCCGACTTTGAAACATGCAGCAATAGCGAGTCCTCCAGTGTCTGGGCTGAAACGATATAAGGCTTGTCCATAAACATGAGCGCCTCACCAAAACTGTGTTTGGGGCCAATGATTTCAACCACCTTTTCTGATCCGTTAGGCGAGGTGAAGGCCAGCTTGACGCGGCCAAACACAATCAGATGAAATCCGTTGCAGTCGTCGCCGCGACGAAATATCACTTCACCCTTGGGTACATGGATTTCCCTGGTCTGGCTTGAAATCTGCTCGAGTTCAGACTGGTCGAATTCGCTGAACAGGGGCAAATTGGACAAAAATTTTATAGTATTACTGCCACTGTTTTCCGCCACGATTTATATACCCATTTTATTTAAGGTCATTCCGGATTTCCGGAATGAGGTCTGACGATTTTACTGATGTCGGCAAAGTCTAATATAAATCGCGAACTTCATCTCGATAATTCTCAATAAACGGCAATCTGGCCCGCCCGACCAGCGAAATTGCCACAGGAGTTGAAATATTGAAAAGCTTGATACAGGTTAAGGAAATCGGCAGATGCAAAATTTAGAATGGCCCCCGTTAATAGCTGGTAAGTGGACATGTTCAAACTTGAAGATGTGATGTTTCGAAAATAATGGGGAGTGCTAAATGAGCGACAGAAAAAATGATTCCAAAGTCGATGATGAATCCATCGTTGACAGCCGCCGCCGGTTTTTAGGCAAAAGTGCCTTGATAGGCCTGGCCACAGCAGGGGTATCGATGGGAATGGCCGGGTGCAAAGAAAAAGAAGGATCAGCCAAACCGGCTGCAGCAGCAACAGGGGTTGCTGCTGCAAGTGGCCAAGAAATCGCACCCGGTCAGCTCGATACCTATTACTCATTTACCAGCGCCGGACATGGCGGTGAAATGCGTGTGGTTGGTTTGCCATCCGGACGGACCTTAAAGCGCATCCCGGTATTTAATACCGACTGCATGGTAGGCTGGGGTGTCACCAACGAGTCGCGCGCCATTATCGGAACCAAACCTGACGGTACGCTGAAATATACCGTCGGCGACACGCATCACGTGCACGGCAGCTACAAAAACGGCACCTATGACGGTCGCTGGCTGTTTGTGAATGACAAGATCAACTCCCGTCTGGCGCGGGTTCGCATGGACACCATGGAATGCGACAAGATCACCCAACTGCCCAATGTCATGGGATTTCACGGGTTATTTCCCGATAAATGCGATCCGGTAGATGCCGCCATCAATTACACCACGCGGGTATTTTGCGGTGGCGAATTCCATATGCCGCTGCCCAATGACGGACGTGACCTGGACGACCCAGCCAAGTGGGGCGTACTGTTTTCCTGCGTCGACGCTGCAACCATGGAACTGAAATGGCAGTGTCGCATTGACGGAAATTGCGATCTGATTGCCACAACTTACGACGGCAAGTATGCGGCGTCAAATCAATACAATACCGAAAATGCGGCGGATCTGAACGGCATGATGGCCGCCGAACGGGATGCCTGCGTATTCTTTGATATTGCGCGTATTGAAGCATTGGTCAAGGCCGGCAAATTCACCACAATTGGTACTTCTAAAGTTCCGGTGGTGGATGGACGCAAGGCGGCTAATCCTGATCCAAAAACATCGATCACCTGCTACGTTCCGGTTGCAAAAAATCCGCACGGGGTCAATGCAAGCCCGGATGGGAAATATTTCGTCTGCTCCGGAAAATTGTCGCCAACCTGCACCGTCATCGATCTGTCATTGATTGCCAAGTGGTTTAACGGTGAATTGAAAGAACCGCGCGACACCGTGGTTGCGGAGCCCGAGGTCGGTTTGGGCCCATTGCACACTGCCTTTGACGGCCGCGGCAATGCCTATACATCGCTGTTCCTGGACAGCCAGTGCGTAAAATGGAATGTGGAAGCGGCCATTGCGCAATTCAAAGGCGACAAAAACGCCAAGGTCATTCTGGCAAAAATCGACGTGCATTATCAACCTGGTCACAACTATTCCTCGATGGGAGAAACCAAAGAGTGCGACGGCAAGTACCTCAATTCGGGTAACAAATTTTCCAAGGACCGGTTCCTGCCAGTTGGTCCATTGCATCCTGAAACCGAGCAGTTGCTCGATATTAGCGGTGACCAACCGCGTCTGGTCGCAGATCACACCGCGTATTCAGAACCGCATGACGGCATTATCGTTCGGCGCGATATCGTCAAAACCCGTCAGATCTATACCCTGGAAGACTTCCCGAATGCAGTCACGGCAGATAACGCCGGCATTGAACGCAAGGGCAATGTGGTGCACGTTCGTCTGATGTCGCAGGCGCCAGCGTATAGCCTGCCGCTGATCAAACTCAAAAAGGGCGATCTGGTGACCATTACCCTCACCAATCATGACAAGGTTGAGGACTTGACTCACGGGTTTGCGATTCCGACCTACAACATCAACTTTATCGTTAACCCGCAAGAAACCAAGTCGGTGACGTTCAAGGCTGATCACGCCGGGGCATTCTGGTTTTACTGCACCCACTTCTGTCACGCGTTGCATCTGGAAATGCGCAGTCGGTTGTTAATTGAGGGCTAACAGTATGTGCCGCAGAGTCAATGATTCTGCGGCACTAAAGATTTCATGAAAAATTCCGCAGCAACACAATTTTTAAACCATTTATTTCGCCTGCTGTGTTTGGTACTCGTATGCGGCGCCTATACAGAACCGGCTGGTGCCGCAATCTACGACTCCAAATTATCCGACGAGCTCATGCATGGCGCCGACCTGTGTGCAGAGGCACCGTGTCGCGCTGTCATGCCAATGGCAACAAAATTTTCGTTACGTAAAGGGTCTCCCAGCTACGTCGAAGCGACTGCCGTTGATGCCGATCATCAGGAAAAACTGGTCGGGTATGTATTTCTTTCAACTGACATCGTTGACATTCCTGCCTATTCAGGCAAGCCGGTAGTCACGTTGATCGGCATGGACACCAAAGGCATTATCGCTGGAATAAGAATTCTGAAACATTCGGAACCGATACTGCTGGCCGGCATTCCTGAATCCGAACTGCTTAAATTTATCCAGCAATATGTAGGCAGGTCGGGTGACGCCAGACTGGAAATTGGTCACGGTCAAAGTGACAGCGGCGCAACCGATCTGGATGCAATCAGCGGCGCTACCGTTACCGCGATTTCCGAGAACCAGGTCATTTCACGCTGTGCCTATGAGATAGGGCGGCAGGTCGGTATTTTTAAAAGTGCCGCTCGACCGCCGGCGCACTTATTGTCGGTCAGCGAAAAGCTGAACTGGGATCAGCTGGTTGCCGAAAAGAGCATTCAACATATTCTGGTTCAACCCGACGAAGTCGGTGCCGCAGATCACAGTCAACCGTATATGGATCTGTATTTCGGTTATCTGAATGTTCCCAGTGTCGGCACCAGTCTGCTGGGTGAATTCGGTTATCAGCGGCTGATGGAAGATCTGAAGCCGGATGAACATGCCATCTTCATTATTGCCAATGGCCAGGTTACCTTTAAGGGCTCCGGTTTTGTACGAGGCGGTATCTATGACCGCATTCAGGTCAGACAGGACCCGGACAATTTTACCTTCCGTGATACCGACTATCTGAATCTGTATCAGTTGCAGCCCATTGATGTTCCGCATTTTAAGGAATCCGGCATCTTCATCATCCGCTCGGCCAACTTTAATCCGGCCTGGCCCTGGTCGCTGTCGTTTCTGGCCAATAAAATCGATGCAAAAAGTGGGGTGAAGCAATTCACGCATTTTGATCAGGAATACTGGCTGCCGGCGCGTTACCTGAAAGGCGGACGCCCAAAGGTGGATCGGCCACAGGCGGTTTGGAAGGGTATCTGGGAAAGCCGAAAACTTGAGATCGCGGTATTTTTAGGTATCCTCGCGTTCACCGCACTGATGTTTTCGCAACGCGACAGGCTGGTGCGTGCCTCACGCCACAAACACAAGCCCTGGATTTCCCGCCCGCGTCATCTGATCTGGATTGCCAGCGTCGGTTTCATCGGACTGTATTTAAAGGCACAACCCAGCATTACTCAGGTCATGACCTGGGTGCATTCGATGCTGTACCAGTGGAAGTGGGAACTGTTTTTGTCAGATCCGTTTATCTTCCTGTTCTGGATATTTATTGCAGTCACGGTGCTGGTATGGGGGCGTGGGTTATTCTGTGGCTGGTTATGTCCGTTTGGCTCGCTGCAGCAACTGGCATTGAGTATCGGTAAAGTGATCGGGCTGAAGAGATTTCAGGCCTTGTTACCCAAACCGCTGCATGACCGGCTGAAATGGCTCAAGTATGTCGTGTTTTTTGCCTTGCTCGCGGTGTCGCTGTATTCCATGGAAATGGCGGAGCATCTCGCAGAAATCGAACCGTTCAAGACCACATTTCTGGTCGGTGTATGGAACCGCACCTGGCCCTACTGGCTATTTGTTGGCACGATAGTTGGCATATCGTTTTTCAGCGAGCGGCCGTACTGTAAATATATCTGCCCGCTGGGCGCGGGTCTGGCCATTCCCGGCTGGTTCAGGCTGATCGGGCTGAAACGCAAAACCGAATGTCAGACCTGCCGTGCCTGCGCTTCAAACTGCGGATCGCACGCCATCGACAGCAATGGAAAAATCGACCAGAAGGAATGCCTGCTGTGTCTGGACTGCATGGTCCTGTATTACGATCAGCACGCCTGTCCGCCCCTGGGCAAAGAGCGTAAGTATCGCGAAAAACATGGCCAGGCACTGACCGAAATCAACGACAAAGGTTATTTCATCTCGCTCGACAAGGTGCGCAGCACTCTGGCGGAGAAGTCGCGGTGAAATCCATCTGTCGATATCGCACAACCCGCAGCGTATTGGCAGCAGCGTTGCCGATTGTGTTGATTTTGCTGATGTTCAATAACGTCTGGTGTGCGGTCATTGTTGTTCAGTCGGACGGATCGATAGCGCAGGCGATCCGTGTCGCGCACGCAGGTGACGTGATCCAGATTGAGGGCGGAAAATATACTGAACATCTGGTCATCGACAAACCGCTCGCACTGGTAGGAATGAATCATCCGGTTATCAGTGGTCAATTTGATGGTGATGTAATTCGTGTGCGTTCGCCCGGTGTGCGACTGGAAGGTTTGATCGTGCGCGACAGCGGAACCGATCTGAGTGCGCAGAACGCAGGAATTTATGTGCAGCCCGGCGCTGACCGCGTCATCGTCAAAGATTGCTTTCTGGCGTTTAATCTGTTTGGCATCTGGTTGGAAAATTCAGACAGTGCCCAGATTATTCATAACGCCATCAGCGGCCGGCGTGATCTGCTGTCCGTGGCACGCGGCAATGGCATTCAGGTTTACAACACCAAAAATGCGGTTATCTCGGAAAACAATATCAGCTACTCCCGTGACGGTATTTATGTCGATGTGTCCAGCCATGTGTTGTTCAGCAAAAACAAAATTCACCATGTGCGCTATGGCACGCATTTCATGAATACTTATTTCAGTACCTGGGAAGGCAATGACGTCTACCTGAATCGTGGCGGCCTGGCGCTCATGGAAGTGCGCAATCTCACCATCAGAAACAATCGGGTCTGGAACAATGCGGATCACGGCATCATGCTGCGCACCATTCAGGATTCCGTGATTGAAAATAATGTGATGGCCGGTAATGACCGCGGATTTTTTATCTATGATGCCGAGTACAACACGGTGCAACATAATCTGGTGATGAACAATCATGTGGGTGTGCATCTGTCGGCCGGTTCCGCCAACAACAGTATCAATGGCAATGACTTCATCAACAATGAAGAACAGGTCAGATTTGTTGCTGCGCGCGACACCGAATGGGGCAGGACTGAAAGCAATTACTGGAGCAATTACAGCGGATGGGATCAGGATGGCGACGGCTTTGGCGATGTGCCGTATGAAGCCAATGACATTGTTGATCGCCTTAACTGGCAATATCCCTTGCTGAAATTACTCATGAACAGCCCGTCGATACAAACGCTGCGCTTTGTGGCGCGTCAATTTCCCGTGTTGCGTGCGCCAAGCATTGTCGAGAAGCATCCGCGTATGCATCCGCTTAACTCAAACTGGAAGCGCTGGAATGACAAATAAATCAATTGAAGTAAGCAATGTCAGCAAGTCGTTTGGAGAAATCCGGGCGATCAACGATATTTCCCTGACCATCAGCAAGGGCGAAATTATCGGCCTGATTGGTCACAATGGCGCCGGTAAAAGTACCCTGTTCAAATTGATGCTGGGATTGACCAACGCCAGTTCCGGACAGATCCGCATCTGTGGTGAACTCATCGATGGGGCAGATTTTCGCAAGGTGCGACGCGGCATAGGCTATTTGCCGGAGAATTTTATTACCTATGACAATCTGACCGGACTGGAAGTGATGCACTTCTTTTCTGACCTGAAAAATGTGCCGCGCTCTGAGTGCGGTGCGATACTGGAGCAGGTTGGACTGAGTCACGCCGCCAACCGGCGTGTGGTTGGCTATTCCAAAGGAATGCGCCAACGTCTCGGATTTGCCCAGTGTCTGCTCGGCAACCCGGGTCTGATTTTTCTGGATGAACCCACCAACGGACTGGACCCGGAAGGAATCCGTGACTTCTATTCGATTTTGCTCGACGTACAGTCGCAAGGCGCAACGGTCGTCATTACCTCGCACATACTTGCAGAAATTCAGGAGCGGGTCAGCCGTCTGGTGATTATGAACGCCGGCCAGATCGCCGCCCAAGGCAGCCTGTGTGAACTTAGGTCACATCTGGTCTTGCCGTCGGTGTTTCAGGTCAGGCTGAAACAGGATGCCTGCATCAATTTCGAGCAAGCCTTTGCGCAACTGCAGGACATTGCCATCGAGACGGATCTGCACGGATTGCAAATTTCATGTCCTCAACAACAAAAACTGACCGTGCTCGGCATTCTGTCGAATCACGCCGGCGCCATCGCGGACCTGACGCTGCGCGAGCCCTCTCTGGAAGATCTGTTTCTGGGTTGCGGAGGGCACTATGCAAAGACGCATTGAATGGCCTTTGATCCGCGTTATCGCCGGTAAAGAATTTCGCGACCGGATTCGTAACCGCTGGGTGGTAGCGGTGGCGACCATTTTTGCGCTGTTCGCACTGGCCATTGCCTATTTTGGCGCGGCCCAGCAAGGCGAGGTTGGCTTCAAAAATATCAGCATGACGATCGCCAGTCTGGTCAGCCTGGTGATTTATCTGGTGCCGCTGATTGCCCTGTTGCTCGGCTATGACGCCATCATCGGGGAAAAGGAACATGGCTCGCTGGATTTGCTGCTGTCCATGCCAGTTACGCGCTTTGAACTGCTGCTGGGTAAATATCTGGGTCTTGCTGCCGCACTGACCTGTTCAACCATCATCGGGTTCGGTGTCGGCTTGTTGCCGCTGATTTCCGGTATTGATGTGCATGACTTTGTTAACTATGCCGGCTTCGTATTCAGTTCAATTTTGCTGGGGCTGGCCTTTCTCAGTTTATCCATGCTGGTGTCGGTCATTGCCAGGGATCGCGTGGCAGCAAGTGGTGCCGCACTTGGACTGTGGTTTTTCTTTGTGCTCATTTTTGATCTGCTGGTCATGGGCGCACTGGTGGTCAGTCAGGGTTATTTTTCCAGCACGGCGTTTGCCGCCGTGCTGATGCTCAACCCGGCTGATGTATTCCGACTGCTTAACATGTTTGATTCGGTACAGATTCAAAACATGTACGGTCTGGCCACGGTGATGCCGGACAACCTGACCGACCCGATGGCGCTCGGCGCCATCATGGCGGCCTGGATAGTGACGCCCTTTCTGTTATCAATCTGGAGATTCAAATGACTATGCTGCGCAGTAAAACAATGATCGTCATGGCCGCGCTGATTACCCTGGTGGCCTGCGGTCATGAGGTGCTGCATGCCATCGCGGTGGAACCGACAGACGAGACCGCCTGCGTTCTGGACGGCATGCTGCTGAAAAGTTTTGCCGGGCCCAAGGCGCAAATTGTGTATGCCGATGGCAGTCCTGATTTCTTTTGCAACGTCATGGAACTCTTTGAAGCGGTGTTCTCGCCGCAGAGCAAGCGCCGAATTGCAGCGATCTACGTCCAGGATGCGGGCCAGACAGATTGGGAACACCCACAGGGAAATTGGATCGACGCCAAAAGCGCGATCTATGTAGTCGGCAGCAGGAAGGCTGGCGCCATGGGTGCGACATTCGCCAGTTTTTCCGGCATGCAGGCTGCCGAAAAATTTGTCGGCAGCCAGGGCGGTAAAGCGTTGCGCTTTGACCAGATTACGCCAGATATGCTGAACATGGCAAACAGTTCCAAAAGCGACATCAGAATGTAAGACGTAACACAACCCACCCAAACAAACACAAGGATATAACCATGTTGAAATTAATGAAGTTAGTGAAATTGAGTCCAATCGTGCTGGCCATCAGTCTGAGTGCCTGCGGTGATAAGCCGGTTGCCAATGTGGCAGCCACAGCTGCGGTCCAGGCTCCCGTTGCCGCACCGGTGCAGGCTGCGGCGGTGCCGGCCAGCGTCAAACCTGACGCAGCAACGCTGGCCAAGGGCGAAGCGGTATTCAACCAGACCTGTCAGGCCTGTCATGCCGCCGGTGTTCTGGGTGCGCCAAAACTTGGAGACAGTGCAGCGTGGGGTCCGCGCATTGCCAAAGGAATCGACACGCTGCACGGCAGCGCGCTGAACGGTTTCAAGATGATGCCACCCAGAGGCGGCAATGCCATGCTGAAAGATCCGGAAGTGCAGGCGGCGGTGGATTATATGGTCAGTAAAATCAACTGATGCCGGCACTGATCATGGACCTGCTCACTTCGCGCCGGACATTTTCAGGTTTGATTCTGGTCACAGTATTGTGTGCCCTGCATGTGCTTTCCGGCTGCAGCCGTTCAGATATTACCTATCGCACCACGGGGCATGTGTTTGGCACGGTGGTCGAAATCAGTATTTATGGCCAATCGCAGCAACAGGCCGACCGGTTGAGTGCGCAGGTGCTGGCGGAGTTTGACCGCTTGCATCGCAAATTGCATGCTTGGCAACCAGGTATGCTGACCGCACTCAACGACAGTATTGCCCGTGGTGAGCCATTTCAGGCTGATACTGAAATGGTCGACCTGCTCAAATCTGCCACGGAACTGTCGGAACGCTCTGACAATTTGTTCAATCCAGCCATAGGTCATCTGATCCGGCTGTGGGGCTTTCAGAGCAGCGACATCACCCCGCATGATCCAGATCCGGACGAAATCAGACACTGGGTTGAAGCAAATCCGCGTCTGAGCGACCTGAGTTACAACGGCACGGTGATCTCAAGCCGGAACAAGGCAGTCATGATCGATCTGGGCGGTTACGCCAAAGGGTATGCACTGGACCGGGCTGCGTTGATTTTGCGTCAGGCCCATGTCAAGGCTGCGTTGGTCAACATTGGTGGCAATATCCTGGCGATTGGGCAACCTGGCGCTCGCCCCTGGAAGGTGGGTATTCGTGATCCGCGTCATCCGGGAACGTTAACCGCGCTTGAAATGCATGACAACGAAGCAATCGGCACCAGCGGCGACGATCAACGCTACTTCATGAATAAAGGCAAACGTCATCCGCATATTATCGACCCGCGCACCGGTGATACCACCGACCTGGTCGCCTCGGTCACCATCCTCATTTCAGGTGGCAACGATGTTGGCCTGCGTTCGGACGGCAACTCCAAGCCGCTGTTCATCAGCGGGCCGCAACACTGGCGTGATATGGCCGGACGTCTGGGGTTAAACAATGTGTTGCTGGTTGCCGGAAATGGACAGATTGAAATGACACAGGATTTTCAGGCCCGGCTGACAGAGAAAATGAAGCAGGACGGGATAAATTTTTAAGCTAACGATCGTCACTGATCAAACGAAGGAGTTGTTATGGGTTCAATCAGTATTTGGCATTGGTTAATCGTTCTGGTTATCGTGATGCTGGTTTTTGGCACCAAGAAATTGGGCAACATCGGCGCTGACCTCGGCAAGGCCGTCAAAGGATTCAAAGATGGTGTCAAGGGTGAAGACGAAAGAGCTTGTTCAGCAAATATGCAGACTGTTAATCACAGCATCGTCGAGGTTGGCACAAAAGAGTTATGAGTAATTTAATTGGACGAAGCGCCATAGCGGCACTTCTTGCCACGCTGGTCTGGAGCTCCAATGCGCTGGCCTGTGCCACCTGTGGCTGTTCGCTGTCGTCAGACGGCGCACTTGGTTATGGTGCGACCGGCAATTGGGGTATCAGTCTTGACGAGAGTTTTATCAATCAAAATCAATTGCGCTCGGGTACGGGGTCGGTTTCACAACAACAGGCCCAGGCCAGCGCCGATCAGGAAGTGGAGAACCAGACTGTCAATCGCTATATGAGTCTGGGTGTGAGCTACGCGAATTCTGCCGACTGGAATTTCAAATTGTCGATACCTTACATCGATCGTTCCCACACGACCTATGGGACCGATGCCATGTCGCAGCTGACCCCAAATCAGCTCAGCAGCGCAAGCGCAAATGGACTTGGTGATGTGAAACTGCTGGCCAGTTATCAGGGCTTTTTGCCCAGCAAGAATCTCGGGGTGCAGCTTGGCGTTAAATTCGCAACAGGAAATTACGGTGGGCCGTCATCGGACAATCCGCAAGGGCGTACCGGTTCAGGTTCTGTCGGCCGCAATCCAGCCGTGTTCGGCGCGGCTGGCAACTCCGGCATGACCTATCTGGATACCAGTTTAAACGTGGGCAATGGCAGCACCGATCTGATTTTGGGCGGTTATTATTTTCAGGCCGTGAGTCAGGATATGGATGCGTTTGTCAACGGCCAATACCAGTTTTCGGTTATGCAGAACCTCAATCATGCTGGTGAAGATTACCGACCTGGCAACCAGCTGAATATCAGTTTTGGGTTGAGATATGAAGCAAATCCACAGGTTGTGCCGCAACTGCAAATCAATCTGAGCAATAAGGGAGCAGACACTGGTTTCCTGGCAGACCGTTTGGATACCGCAGGCAGCGCCGTGTATTTAAGTCCTGGTATTACGATGCAGGCCATGGCAAATACCCAGGTCTATGTTTTTATCCAATTGCCGTTGTACAGCAATTTAAGCGGATACCAGTTGTTTCCGCGCTATACCGCTACGGTGGGAATGAATACCCATTTTTAAACAGCTTATGGGTATTCAGTGTCTTCAGGAGCGGTATTTCCGACCATCTCAATTTCGGCACGTGTCCCTGGCGATCCCCCGGGCACCGTGAACGTGAGTCGCAATGTTATTTTGGGTACCGGGTCACAGGTTAAGGGATTGACTCGCTGGGGTGACTATACGGCGATGACGAGTGATCCAGCCGACGATTGTACATTTTGGTATACCAATGAATATATCAAAATACCTGGATCATTTAACTTGAGCACGTACATAGCCAATTTCAAAATGCCTGGCTGTTAATTGGGTGTGGCTTCGCTTGACCATTATTCTATGCGGTCGGCGCGTGGAACTTAACCCGATTGCCGCCGCTTCCCTTGGCGCCGTACATCGCACCATCGGCCCATTTCAGCAGATCTGCCTTGTCAGAACCTGAAGCATTGAACAGCACCACGCCAATACTGGCCAGGCATTGATGGGTGAGCTTGATGTTTTTTGACACGCCCTCCTGTATTTCCAAATGATAGGGCAGGGCCAGAGAGGTGCGGATTTTTTCGGCAATGATTCCGGCCTCCTGTTTCGCTTCGGTCTCATCTTTACTCAGGTCGCAAAGAACTGCCACGAATTCATCGCCTCCGAAGCGCGCCACGGCATCGGCCTGCCTGACGCAGCCTGAAATCCTGCGTGCGACTTCAACCAGCAGCAAATCTCCGACTGCATGTCCGTACATGTCATTAAGGGGTTTGAAATTATCCAGGTCCAAAAACATCAACGCGTTATAGCAGCCGCTGCGCTTACATCCAATCAGCGCCTGATCCAGTCTGTCGTACAGCAGGCGCCGATTGGGCAGTCCGGTCAACGCGTCGTAAAATGCGTAACCATGAATTTCATGTTCTGCACTTTTGCGCTCGGTAATGTCATGCTGCGTTGATACATAGTTCGTGACTTTCCCTGCCTCATTCTTGATTGCCGTGATGGTCAGGTAGGCGGGATAGATATCGCCGTTCTTGCGTCGGTTCCATATTTCGCCTTGCCAGACTCCAGTTGCTTTGAGTCGTTCCCACATGGCTGCATAAAATGTGGCGTCGTGACGACCGGAAGAAATTAAACGCATTGTTTGACCGGTTGTGTCGTGCGCTGCATATCCGGTAATTTCCGAGAACGCGCGATTAATGCGCCGTATGACACCATTCGCATCGGTAACGGCAATTCCTTCCCGGCTTTCAAACGCAATCGCCGCAATCTTGAGATCAACTTCCAGCTGCTTGCGATCAGTGATGTCACGGGCAAAGCCGGTAGTGCCAAAGAATTTCCCATGCTCGTCCAGTACTGGGGTGATATACATCATCAACCAGCGCACCTCGTCGCCATTGAGGTAGGTCTTTTCAATGCGCTCGCGCTTTTTTGATTTCATTACGGAGGCGTCATAAGACATATATTGTTCGGCGATCTCCTGCGGCCAAACCTCTAAATCGGTCTTGCCTATAATTTCCGAAATGCCCTTGCGCTGAAGATGGTCTGAATAATTTTTATTAATTTTGACATAGCGTCCTTCTGCATCTTTGAGCCAGACGATATACGGTGAATTATCAAGTATGGCACGCGCACTGACCTCGCTCTTGCGCAGGCGTTGGTTCATGGTTGCCAATTCGTTCGAGAAATTGCGCAGATTCTTGCGATCCGACTCGATATCCTCCTGAAGCTGCACAACACGTTGCGCCGCGCGCAATCTGGCAAACAGGATCTTGGGATTGATCGGCTTGTTCATGAAATCATTGGCGCCGGCTTCAAACGCCTCAACCAGACTGTCAACCCCGTCCTGCGACGTCAACATGAATACGTAAATATTTCGCCATGCCGGATTGCGTCTGAGTTCTCTGCAGAACTCGACGCCATTCATGTGCGGCATGACCCAGTCCGTAATGATTGCCTGTGGCCTGAATTTCTCTATCAACTCCAGCGCCGACTGTCCATCTGCGGCGCTGGTAACCACATGCCCGGCTTTCTCGAGCAGAGTCGACAGCAGCAAACGCACGATTTGATCGTCGTCAACGATCAGTATGCGCAGTTTGTAAAATGCCCCCGATCCGGCCGGCAAAGCCTCGCTGTTGTCACGCATGGCAGGAACCAGCGGTACCGCCTCCAGCAATTCTTCAAAGCGCGGCACGGCAATTGGACGCAGGTTGCATAACTTGCTCCACTCGTTCCATTCCCGCACCGAAGTGTTGCCGAGTTCGGCCAGAGCTTCCAGTTCAATGCCGAGTCGATTGGCGATCAGAATCAGGTTGGGTGTCATCTGACGACTCTGGGTTTGAGGTGCCAGACACAGGGTCGAAAAATAATCGGCGACATGCAGTGCGTGCAGCAGGTGCCAGCTGCGCGTGTTTTCTGCACATCCCGACTGCGCCGGATTTTCGTGTGCCCTGGCGATTTTCTGGAACAACACCGGCATGCCCCAATCAGCCAGCATGGCTTCAGTGAGCTGAGTGTGATCAAAATTGAACTCGGCACGCTCCAACTCTTGTAACGTGCCCGGCACAGCAATATCGGCTGAACTCATGATGCGCCCATATTCGTTCGGACAGGCCGATGCCAGACCTAGGACACCGACTTTGCCAAGCAGGCCTAGGATAAACACTTCTTCGGACGAACCTATTCCCTTATGACTGACCAGTTGTTGCGCGGTGATCGCAGTCAATAAGCAGTGCGCCCAGAATCTCTGATAATCAAAGTTGGCACAAACGCTATTTCGTGTGTCTTCCATCAGAGACAACCCGAGTACCAGTTGGCGGATTGTGTTAAAGCCCAACACGGCCACGGCATCCACGATCGACACGATGGCGCGGGTTTGATAGCCGACCTGTATATTGGCAACCTTGATCAGACGACCGCACAGTGCCGGATCGGATTTGATTGCCTGGGCGACTTCCTGGTTGGTGACGTTATCCTTGTTGCAAAGCTGGGTCACCCGCAGCGCCAGCGACCTGGGCGTGGGCAGTTTGCCGTTTGCCATGATTTTGCCAAGCAGGGTGGATTCAGGTTTGTCCAAGAGTTACTCCGATCAGTGCAAACATCATTTTTTTCAAATATCCTGGTTAATTATCGGCAGACAAATTTCTCGAATTCGTGCAGCGGCAGTGGCCGACTGAACAGGTAGCCTTGATAGGCGTGGCAACCCTGGCGTGCCAGGAACGCTCTTTGTGCCTCAATTTCCACTCCTTCAGCAATGACAGTCAACCCCAGACTCTCGGCCAGGGCGACCACCATTTTTGCAATGGCTGCATCGTTGGTGTCGGTGAGGATATCTTTAACAAAGCCCTGGTCTATTTTCAATTGGTCCAACGGCAATCTCTTCAGGTAGGACAGTGAGGAATAACCGGTGCCAAAATCATCCAGCGCGAATCCGACTCCCCTGGCTTTGAGTGCGTTCATTTTGGCAATGACACCTTCCACATTTTCCACCAGCAGACTTTCGGTTAGTTCCAGCTTGAGCAGGTTCGGGCTTGCGCCGGTTTTGGCGAGCAGCGCCAGCACCTGATCAACAAAATCGCGTTGATGAAATTGGCGCGCGCTGACATTTACCGCCACAGTCAGTTGCGCCAGGTCTGGCTGGTCCGCCCACATCGCCAGCTGGTTGCAGGCCGTCTCCAGCACCCAGTGACCCAGGTGCAGAATCAAACCGGTATCCTCAGCGACCGGAATAAACTCCGCAGGCGACACCAGGCCGCGTTCGGGATGCTGCCAGCGTACCAGGGCTTCTGCACCGGTCAGGCGGCCTTCGCCGACTACCTGAGCCTGATAATAAAGAATAAACTGACTTTGCGCGACCGCGACACGCAAGTCTGCTTCCAGGGCAGCGCGTATTGTGGCCGTGGCCTGCATTGCCGGGTCGAAAAAGCGCAGCGTATTGCGGCCGGCCGCCTTGGCCTGGTACATGGCCAGATCGGCACGTTTTAACAGTACATCGATGGATCCCTGCTGTTCGGGGAACAGGGTAACACCGATGCTGGCGGTGCTGTGATAAGCCTGGCGGTCGAGTTGATAGGACTGGTTGAGTGTGGCGAGGATTTTTTCGCCCACGGTGGTGGCTTGGGTGGCAGCTTCCAGAACGTTCTCGCCCAATTCCCCCAGCATCACGACGAATTCGTCGCCACCCAGACGGGCCACGGTATCGCCTTCGCGTACGCAGGTCGACAGACGCTCGGCGACCTGTTGCAACAACAGGTCACCGATAACGTGACCGCGCGTATCGTTGATGGTTTTAAAGTCGTCCAGATCGATAAACAGCAGTGCCCCATACCTTTTGTTGCGGATGCTGGTCGCCATGGCCTGTTTCAGGCGGTCGAGCAGCAAGCGGCGGTTTGGTAAGCGCGTCAGTGGATCGTAAAACGCCAGCATATTGATTTCATCCTGCGCCTTCTTGCTCGCAGTAATGTCTCTTCCAAAGATCGACACACCACTGATGACACCGTCCTGTTCGAAAGGACTGAAGCTCAGTACCAGCGTTCGATTATTGGCAAAGACCGTATATTCAACCGAGTAGGGGCCTTCACGCACGGCGCGTTCATAACGGTCGTACCACTCCTGAACGACTTTGGCAGTAGCAAACATATCGTCAGGCCGCATGCCCGTTTTCAGCTGGATGCCACTTTGCTGCAGAAAGTACTCACTTAATTCGCGATTGAACATCAGAAGCGCGAAGCGTTCCGAGTCAACCGACCAAATCATTTCTGATGTGCTGTCAAGGACGGCATTGAGCTGGGTTTGGGATTGGACGAGCGCCTGGCTGGACTGCTTGCGCGCATTAATCTCGTGCACCAACCGCACTGTATTGGTAGCGAGCTTGTCAAATATGGAAAGGATGATATCGACCAGCATATTCCCCTGGCCGGCAATTTGCCCACCGGCGTGCAATTTGGCCGCTTCGAGTGTCATACCCGATTGCATGGCGCACACCACCAGAGCGATGTATCGGTCATCTGTCAAAATATGGACCAGCAGCCATCGGGTGAGGAATGATATAAGGTCGCCGTACCGGCGTTCCCCGCCGGTTTCGGGTTCCGCCTTCAGTCTGAGCACAGTCGATACAAAACCATTGTGGGTATCCTTGTGCGCAGTTTCTAAAACGTCGCCGGAAAGATACTTGCGCCACAGCGCTTCTTCGGTCTGAAAATGGTAAACGGCATAGTCGGCCAGCTCATTGAGAATGAGATTGTCTGAAGACCGGTCGGATTGAAATTCGACATCGCTGGCCAGTCGATTTAACAATTGCACCAGTTTTTGATGCTGTTCATCGATATTTGCCACGCCCGTGTTGAGATTGTCATTCCACGGGAAAATTTCAATAGGAACCATCGGGCGTCTTTCATCGCTGACAGAGTTGTATCGTTAGCCATTCTATTGCAAAGCAACAATCTGAGCCTTGTTTTGAAGGGCGTTGTTGCAATAAACAATATAGGTTGAAACGGTGCGAATTTCGAGGTAAATCTCGTACTTTGGTTGACAGCGGCAGACCTGGGGTGATAAAAGTATTGCCAGACAGATAAGTGAGAGCCGGAATTGCCCGAATCGTCCCAAACGATGGTGTTTTGTGCACGTTGTTGTTGCGCAGCCTGCCAGATCCTCGGATTAATGAAAATAACTCGAAAAATTAATGCAAATCAATGAAATGGGATAAACATGTATATATTATGAATCTATACCAGGTGAAAGGCTGCCAGGGCCGGATTAAATAATGCAGCAGATGGACCGTTCGACAAATTGAAAAACATATTAATTAACAGGGACTGAGAACTTATGAAAACGACTTCCAGACTGATTGGCACCCTATGCATTCCATTTTTTCTGATGGCCGCCAGTCATTGCGCCCTGGCCGAGCCAGGCACAAAATCATCTGCCAAATTGAGCGGTGATTTCGGACCGCCGCAGGGCGCGCCGATACACGCAATTTTAACCAGTCCGCCGAACGTGCCGCCACCGCTGCACCGCAGCTATCCGGCCAAAGTGATTGTTGAGCTTGAAGTGGTCGAGCAGGAAAAAGAAATTTCCGAGGGCGTGAAGTACATGTTCTGGACTTTTGGTGGCACGGTGCCTGGCAGTTTTATCCGGGTGCGTCAGGGTGATACGGTGGAGTTCCACCTGAAGAATAATCCTGGCAGCAAAATGCCGCACAATATTGATCTGCATGGCGTGACTGGTCCAGGCGGCGGTGCGGCCTCGAGTTTTACTGCCCCGGGTCACGAATCGCAGTTCACATTTAAAGCACTCAATGAAGGTATTTATGTCTACCACTGTGCGACTGCGCCGGTTGGCATGCACATTGCCAACGGTATGTACGGCATGATCCTGGTAGAACCTCCTGAAGGTTTGAGCCCGGTTGACCATGAATACTATGTGATGCAGGGTGACTTCTATACGGCCGGAAAATATCGTGAAAAAGGCTTGCAGCCGTTTGACATGGACAAAGCCATTGATGAGCGGCCAACCTATGTGTTATTCAACGGCGCCGAAGGCTCGCTCACCGGTGACAAGGCTCTGACGGCCAAGACCGACCAAAAGATTCGTCTGTTTATTGGTAACGGCGGACCAAACCTGGTATCGAGCTTTCATGTGATCGGCGCGATTTTTGACAAGGTGCGCTATGAAGGTGGCACCAATATGCAAAAAAATGTGCAGACCACCTTGATTCCCTCAGGTGGTGCAGCGGTCGTTGAGTTTCAGACCAAGGTGCCAGGCAGCTATGTGCTGGTCGATCACTCAATCTTCCGTGCTTTCAATAAAGGTGCGCTTGCCATTTTAAAAGTGGATGGTCCACCGAAAAAAGATATCTATTCCGGCAAAGAACTGGATTCGGTTTACCTGGGTGACCGGGCGCAGGCCAATATGGCCAGCGTCAGCGCAGCGACCAAAGCAGCTGCCAGTGGCACCCTGACGCAACAGGAACAGATTAACGCTGGCCGGGAACTGTTTGCCGGAACCTGTTCGGTCTGTCACCAGCCCAACGGTGCCGGTCTGCCGGGCGTATTTCCACCATTGGCCGGATCTGATTTCCTCAACAGCAATCCGCAACGTGCGGTCGGCATTGCGCTGCACGGTTTGACCGGCAAAGTCATAGTCAACGGTAATGAATACATCTCGGTCATGCCTCCGATGAATCAGCTCAACGACGATGAGATAGCCAATATCCTGACCTACGTGCTCAACTCCTGGGGTAATAAGGGTGGTACGGTTGATGCCAGTGCGGTGAAGGCCGAACGCGCAAAGCCGGTTGCCGAGCAGTCAGGTCATTAAGCCTGGCCATGCGAGTCGCTCTGTCAAAATGGCTGAGTCTGGTCTGGTTGGCCGCTGCTGCAACAGCAGCAACGGC
>JAYVMW010000009.1:0-185937 GCA_043758755.1 Oxalobacteraceae bacterium | reverse complement strand
CCAAGCCACCAAAGATGCCGCGCGTCTCGCCGGGCTGAACGTGCTGCGCCTGCTCAACGAACCCACCGCCGCGGCGGTCGCCTACGGTCTCGATCACGCCAGCGAAGGCGTGTACGCAATTTACGATCTGGGCGGCGGCACCTTCGATATTTCCATTTTAAAAATGAGCAAGGGTGTGTTTGAAGTCATGGCGACCGGCGGCGATTCGGCACTGGGCGGCGATGATTTTGATCACCGGCTGTTGTGCTGGATCAGTGAACAGGCCAAACTGGCACCCCTGTCGGACGCCGACACCCGTTTGCTCATGGTCAAGTCACGTGAAGTCAAAGAACTGCTGTCTTCCAAGGCCGAAACCCAGATCGACGCCACGCTGGGTTCCGGTGAACCCATCCACCTGACCATCAGTGCGGAAAATTTTGCCGACATCACGAAACACCTGGTCCAGAAAACCATCCAGCCCTGCAAAAAAGCGCTGCGCGACGCGGGCCTGCAGATTGACGACGTTGACGGTGTGGTACTGGTCGGCGGTGCGACACGCATGCCGCAAGTCAGAAAAGCGGTCGGTGCATTTTTTCAGACCACGCCGCTGTCCAATCTGGATCCGGACAAAGTCGTCGCGCTCGGCGCAGCGATGCAGGCCAATCTGCTGGCCGGCAACCGCGCCTCCGGTGACGACTGGCTGCTGCTGGATGTGATTCCGCTGTCGCTCGGTATCGAAACCATGGGTGGGCTGGCTGAAAAAGTCATCCCGCGCAATTCCACCATTCCCTGCGCACGCGCCCAGGAATTCACCACATTCAAAGATGGTCAGACCGCTCTGGCGATCCATATTGTGCAGGGCGAGCGTGAACTGGTCAGTGACTGTCGCTCTCTGGCACGCTTCGAGTTGCGCGGCATTCCGCCCATGGCCGCCGGTGCGGCGCGCATTCGCATCACCTATCAGGTAGACGCCGACGGTCTGCTGTCGGTATCGGCACGCGAACTGCGCTCCAATGTCGAAGCGTCGATCACAGTCAAACCATCGTACGGTCTCGATGATGCAGCCATCACGCGCATGCTGCAGGAATCGCACGGCACGGCCGAAGCCGACATGCTGCTGCGTGCGCTCAAAGAGCAGCAGGTTGAGGCACAGCGCATCCTGCTGGCCACCCGCTCAGCCTTGAGCAGCGACGCCGCTTTACTCAGTGACAGCGAACTCACTGGTATTGCGGCTCTGATCGATGCGCTCGAACAGTGTGTCGGCGGTACTGATCGCAACGACATTGAAGCGGCCATTGGCGAACTGTCCAAAGGAACCGAAGAATTCGCTGCCCGGCGCATGGATAAAAATGTGCGTACTGCCCTGACCGGAAAATCCCTGGAACAATTTACCTAAGAACTGCCATGCCACAAATTATCGTACTACCCCATCAGCAACTGTGCCCGGACGGCGCGGTACTGGAAGCCGAAAGCGGCGCGTCCCTGTGCGAAACCCTGCTCAACAATGACATCGCCATTGAACATGCCTGTGAAATGTCCTGCGCCTGCACCACCTGCCACGTTGTGGTGCGCGAAGGCTTTGCCAGCCTCAATCCCTCGACCGACGATGAAGAAGACCTGCTGGATGCGGCCTGGGGATTGGAATCGACCTCAAGACTGTCGTGTCAGGTCAGACTCAGCAATGAAAATATCGTTATTGAAATACCAAAATACACGATTAATCACGCCCGCGAAAATCACTGATTTGATTTTAGACAATCCTGCGTGATCATACTTAAGTATGATCATTCCAGATTTTATGCGTGACTGGAATCGCTGGGTGCAATAACATTGCACCCTACGCTTCGGCTTATTACCATACAAACAACATAAAACAGCATGGTTTATCCAACCAAGGGACAGCAATGAACACAACCAACGACGCTTTTATCAAAGCCAGCCAAATTTCTGCTCAGGAAATCACCACCATCGTACTGCAGGAAAAATATTGCAAGGGCAAAGAAAGCAACGAACTGGATGTGCAGAAACGGGTAGCCAAAGGACTGGGCCGCGATGAGGTGCAGCAGGCTGAATTTCTGCAAACCCTGCAGGCCGGTTTTGTCGGTGGAGGCCGTATCATGTCCGCCGGCGGCACCGGTATCGCCGCCACACTGATCAACTGTTTTGTTCAGGAAGTCAACGACAGCATTTCCGATCCGAATCCCTTGAAACCGGGCATTTACGATGCACTCAAACAGGCTGCGGAGACCATGCGCCGTGGCGGTGGTGTCGGTTACGATTTTTCCAAAATCCGTCCCAAAGGTGCGTACGTCAAGGGAACCCAATCGATCGCCAGCGGTCCGCTTTCATACATGTATGTGTTTGACCAGTCCTGCTCAACCGTCGAGTCGGCAGGCTCACGGCGCGGTGCCCAGATGGGTGTGCTGCGCGTGGATCATCCCGATATTGAAGCCTTCATCCATGCCAAAGACGGCCTGCAGGTCAGCGAACTGCCGCTCGGTGACGACATGAAAAAAAATCTGCAGGAAGCGATGATCAGCAATTACAGCTTCGCAGAAAAAATGCGCCAGGGCTTTACCAAACTGCGCAATTTCAATATCAGCGTGGCCGTGACCGATGGCTTCATGGAAGCAGTCGGCGCGGATGGTAACTGGGAACTGGTGCACAAAGCACAGCCGGACGCCGCCTCCTTTGCGGACAGTTTTCAGCGCGCCGATGGTTTATGGGTGTACCGCACCATCAAGGCGCGCGACCTGTGGAACCAGATCATGGCCAGCACCTATGACCATGCCGAACCGGGCGTGCTGTTCATCGACAAAATCAACCGCGACAACAATCTGTCTTACTGCGAAATCATTGAGACCACCAATCCCTGCGGAGAACAGCCGCTGCCCTCCTACGGCTGCTGCGATCTGGGCTCGACCATCCTGACCCGTTTTGTGCGCAACCCGTTTACTGAACAGGCTGATTTTGACTGGGCTCAGTTTGCCAAAGTCGTGCGCGGCGCCGTGCACATTCTGGACCGGGTACTCGATGTCACGCTGTGGCCGATTCCTGAACAGCAAAACGAAGCGCAGCAAAAACGTCGTATCGGTCTGGGTTATACCGGACTGGGCGACACACTGGTGATGCTGGGCCTGCGCTATGACAGCGATGCCGGGCGCGCCATGGCAGCGAAAATTTCCCAGACCATGTGCCATGAAGCGTATCGCGCTTCGGTCGACCTGGCCAAACAGTTCGGCGCGTTTCCCAAATTCGATGCAGACCAATATCTGGCCAGCCCGCGTTTTGCTTCGCGCTTGCCGGACGATATCAAGGCCGACATTCGCAAGTTCGGCATCCGCAATTCACACCTGCTGTCAATTGCACCAACCGGCACCATCAGCATGGCCTTTGCCGACAATGCTTCCAACGGCATCGAACCGCCGTTCTCCTGGACTTACAACCGCAAAAAACGTGAACAGGACGGCACTGAAAAAACCATACGCGTGGTCGATCATGCCCTGCGAGTGTATGAACATCTGTACGGTCCGGTCACTGATTACAAAAAGCTGCCGGACTACTTTGTCAGCGCACTGGAAATTTCAGCGCAGGATCATATGAAAATGTGCGCAGCGGTTGCGCCTTTTATCGATACCGCCATTTCCAAAACCGTCAACGTGCCGGCCGATTATCCCTTCAATGACTTCCTGGATCTGTACACCAGCGCCTGGAAGGCCGGTCTGAAAGGTATCGCGACTTTCCGTCCCAATTACGTGCTCGGCTCAGTACTGTCAGTCGAACCCAGTGCACCGGTCAATGTCGCTCCCAATGATCTGGAACTGAATGATCCGGACCGTCGCATCGTGCTCAAAGAAGTGCCGCAACCGGCACTGGCCAGTCTGCGCTGGCCGGGTCGCCCGAAAATCCCGAACGGCAATCCGAGCTGGACCTATCTGGTGGAACATCACAAAGGCGATTTCTCCATCGTCATTGGTCAGGTCGAAAACGGCTCAGGTCATCCCTTTGAAATCTGGGTGAACGGTAATGAACAACCGCGCGTTTTGGGCGCGATTGCCAAAACCCTGTCGATGGATATGAGGACGGGAGATCCGCAATGGCTGAAGATGAAGCTGGAATCGCTGGCCAAAACCGGTGGTGACGACGGATTCGAATTGATGATCGGTGACGAAATGATTTTCGCGCCCAGCCTGGTAGCCGGTCTGGCCAAAATTATCCAGCGCCGTCTGCAGGATCTGGGTGTGTATGAAACGGACGCACCAAGTCCGATGATTGCCGCGCTGTTCTCCAAAAAAGAACCGAAATCCGGCACCGATGGCACCATGAGCTGGTCAGTAGATATCAAAAATCCCTCCACCGGTGACGATTTCCTGATGATCGTCAAGGAATGCCGTCTGCCGAACGGCCGACTGCAACCGTATTCGGTCTGGCTGGCCGGCGATTACCCCAAGGTGATGGATGGACTGACCAAGCTGCTGTCGATGGACATGCGCGTGATCGACCCGGCCTGGATTGGCGTGAAACTGCGTAAACTCCTGACCTTCTCCGAACACCGCGGTGATTTCCTGGCCAAGGTACCTGGCTCGGAAAAACAGCAATCCTATCCATCCACCGTCGCGTATATCGCAACACTGCTGCTGCACCGTTTTGAACTGCTGGGCATACTGAACAAAGAAGGCATCCCGGTGGAACAGATGGGGGTGCTAGACAAACCGGGTAATGACAGACCGGCAGCGGTTGTGACGTCGGTTGCAAAAACGTCGTACGTCAAGACCAACAAGAAATGCCCTGAATGTAACGTGTATGCAGTGATTAAACGGGATGGTTGTGATTTCTGTACTAACTGTTCGGCGATTGGGTCGTGTGGGTAGGGTCAAGATCGGATAAGTGGGGGTCTCACGTTATTCATCACATACGGGTTGTTGTGACTTCCCGTAAAATCCGACCGAATTTGAATCTTGAATGGCATAAGCTCTGGAACGTTCTTCACTGTTCAACATTTCAGCTGTAAGTAGCTTGCTCTCGTAATACCAGGCTTCTCCAAGTTTTTGTTTCAAACAAGCAAACGCCCGAAACCAGGCCCGGCTACCCTCCTGGCCTTTTTCTCGCGTGTCATTGTTGATCAGTGCGTTCTGAATCGCGATGGCCAGTTGCCGCATTGCCTTGGCTTTTTCAGGGTCGGTATAACGTGCCGTGATGAACTGGTCTACGTCATCCCACACACCGTGTTCATTACTGATTACGCCCAGCACTGGTTGTGCGGCACTGCCGGAACCACTTTGAATCTGGTGACGCGAAACCGCTCGCGACGACGCCTGGAAATTATCTGGCTGGCCCTGCCCACATCCCGTTGTGGCAAGCGCTGCGAACACCAATATTGAAATGAGCTTCATAACTAATCCTCCTTAATGTCTGATTCATGATTTTTTCAAACCCCCAAGAAGTCGTGGCCACGGCATTCATTGCGGGATTTGTACAATTGACATCCATGAAAAAGATCAGTTCCAAAGCTCAGAAAAATAAATTTTAGACAAACTATTTTTACAAAAAATGGACCTGCTGACTGCCGCAACAAACACGACACTGGAATACCGTCAAAGGTAAAAACAACTCTCTGACAGCAACACAGAACTGGTAAATCACCAAATTACGGTTTACTATGCAAATTCCCAATGGTAATTTTTTCACATTACCGTAATAACAACATTCCCTTAAAAACAATTAATCAATACGATGATTATTGACGAGATGTCAAAACCGACCAGTTACCCGCATTATAAAAATCTCGTCCATTACCTGCGAGGCATGTCGTTACGTACGGCAATTATTGCGGCGGTGTTTTTCGGCCTGATTGGTTCCGCCGTATTCCTGATTCCCTACAACATCAGCGCGATCGATGACAATGCGCACCAGAAGCAGATTGCTGACCACGAGCGTCTGGTGAATATTCTGGCGGTGATTCAAAGCGAACCGCTGTGGCAGATAACCCCCGAAATTGCGCGCACTTCCAGCGAAGTGGTGTATTCCGACATGCGCATTTCGTCGATTGAAGTCTTCAGTCTGCCGGATCACAAAAAATTTCTGTCGCTGTCACGCAAAGAGTCGCAGCACGGACCCTTTTCAACCCTGATCCGACCAATCCGGCATGACGACAAAGTCATCGGCATGGTGGAACTGACCATGTCGGACGATCTGCTGATTGCCGAAGAACATACTGCGTTCATACGCTACATCCTCACGGCGCTGTTTTCGTTCATTATTGCCGTGGTCATGATTATTTACGTGCTGCAAAAACGTCTGGTGGAACCGATCAAGGGTCTGGTGATGGAATCCGAGCGGCTGTCCAATGGCGAACTGTCCAATCCGATTCTGCTCGACCGCAGTGATGAAATCGGACATCTGGCCGAAACCATGGAAGCCACCCGTCAGGCTCTGGCGCGCACCTTTTCCGAACTGGAAATCAAAAACAACCAGCTGACCGATTATTCCAACACGCTCGAAACCAAAGTCAGGCTGCGTACCGCCGAACTGGAAACCGCGCTCGACAACGTCAGCAGCGCCCATCAGGAACTGACCCGGGTGGAGCGCATGGCGTCGCTCGGTTCGATGGTGGCCGGTGTGGCGCATGAACTCAATACCCCGATCGGCAATTGCCTGCTGGTGGCCAGCACCCTGGAAGCCGAGGTCTACAAGTTTTCCAGAGCCTTCACTGGCGGCGCCGGCATGCGCAGATCGGATCTGGAAAAACTCATGACCTGTGCCACCGAATCCAGCACCCTGCTGCTGCGCGGTCTGAATCAGGCGGCACACCTGGTCGGTGACTTCAAGCAGGTGGCGGTTGACCAGTCCAGTGCGCAGCGCCGTAAATTTGATTTGCAGACCATGATGCTGGAACTGACCTCACTGCTCATGCCGGGTTTATCCAAAACACCGTACCTGCTGGTACTGGATATTCCTTCCCACATCGAACTAGACAGCTTCCCAGGACCGCTGGGTCAGGTCTTTACCAACCTGATCAACAATTCAGTCACGCATGGCTTTAACGAGCGCAATTTCGGCAATATGCGCATCAGCGCCAGACTGAGCGGCGACAAGGTCAAAATGATATACAGCGATGACGGTTACGGCATCCCGACTGAAATCCTGCACCGCATTTACGAACCGTTTTTCACCACCCGGTTCGGCAAGGGCGGCAGCGGACTTGGACTGTCCATCACCTATAACATTGTGACCAATGTTTTAGGTGGTGAAATCACGGCCGAGAGTGAAGCCGATCAGGGCAGCATATTCACCATCATCATTCCACTGGTTACGCCGAATATTGATGAAAACAGCCCGCAGGCAACAGAGAATCTGATTTCCTGATCTGTAAGGCCGCGCGGCGCATCATTTTTTTGCACGAAGGTAGGCGAACTTTTCGGTTGTTTCCACACCGGTTTTAAAATAGGGCTTAGTTCTTGCGTAGTCTTCAAAAACCAGTTGAATCGTCTCTTTCGCTTTGGCTGAGAACAGACTTCCCGGTCCAAATATGGCATTCACGGTTTGGGTAGCCAATGCATTCCTGTCGTTTTCCTTGATCGGTTTCGCCACCCTGCTCAAAAAGGACGCTGCAAGACGGTATGCGTCAACATCCCCGTGTCCGTGACCAGATTGTGAGGGCGATGATGACGATTGCGCCCCGTTTGTAATACAGCTATCGATGACATTCGCTATGACACTGTCTTGACCAAATTTTTCAGAGAAAATTTGTTGTGCCGCACCCTGTATATTGTCTGAGGCACCTGTGCGCTTATCAAATATTGTTTGGGCAAGCTGGCTTGCCGTTTGATAACCATCAGTCGGTTTTTGACCCGTTGAATAATGAAAATAAAACAGCTTTACAAGGGCACCGTGGCCAAGATCATCGAATTGACCACTTGGCACTGGATACGTTGTAGCGCTTGATGTGGCAGAAGATGAGGATGACGATGAAGACGAAGATGAAGATGAAGATGAAGGCGGTGTTTGCACACCCTTTTGAGGGTATTTGGCCAAAGCATTTCCAATTGAGGAGGCTGCAATCGCGCGACTTTTTGCAAATAATTCAAATGCCGCGCGCGCCTTCGATTGCGCATGAGGTGATACCCGACTGTCCGGTCCCAATATGGCCTTTATGCCATCTTCAGCAGCGCGGATTGCCTTGCTAAATCCCATATTTTTATCTGAATAGTAATGCACAAGCTTATCCACCTGGATGGCTACCGCTTCATCAGATGGCGGCGCGCTCTCCTTCCCAGTAACGGATTGCGACGATTGCGCTGAAGATGATGATGATGATGTCATCAGTTGCGTTGGCCGTTTTTCATTGATTAGTTTGCCGAAAAAAAAGAATTGGGCATCTCCAGAAACGTTCTCGTGATTTATCAGGTGCGCTTTCAATATTTCCCGAACTGCGTCCGAATACTTGTCAGCTTCATGTTTAAAAACATAACGCAATTTATGCGGCAGGATGGCGTGAAGTGGATTGTGGTGCGTATACTCCCATGCTTTGATCGCAGTCTTTGCGATATCGTACGCCTGTTCAAAATTCGGATCCAGCTTTGCCGTCTTGGCCTGTTCTTCCGACCACAGCCCTTTGTCTACGCCCTTTTCCAAAAATGAGTTCATTATTTCTTGTTTGGAACTGAGCGTAACCGGTGCCGATGTTGAGGTGGAAGATTCCGTAGCAGGATCAAAGTGATTGCTGTCAGTTGATGTTGGAGCGGTGTCTGAACTTGCTGGTGTTGAAGTCTGTGTTGATTTGTTACTGGTCGGAGCCGTGCTCCAGATTGAATATCCTGTAATTTGCATTGCAATTCCCTGTCTGTAAAAATTTTTTGCCTGATTGATAAAATTTCCTTACTTTTTTACCAGCATCTGGCTTTAAAGTTCGTGGATGTTATGCAAATCGGCAAAACGGCGAAATCGGAAATTACCCTGACTTTATTGTCTGTATGCCATTGATTTTCAATAAAACAGCAAAAATACGGCATCCATGGCCCGCCCTGTTTCTCCCTGATAACTGATGCTGTACAATCGCGCACTGGCTCACATCAGTGCATTCTCCATTTAAACCAGCAAAGAATTTCAAATGCGCCAATATCTCGATTTAATGCGTCATGTCCAGCGGCACGGCACCACCAAAACGGACCGGACCGGCACCGGTACCCAGTCGGTGTTCGGACATCAGATGCGTTTCGACCTGTCGGAAGGCTTTCCGCTGGTGACCACCAAGAAACTGCATTTGAAATCCATCATCCATGAACTGATCTGGTTTTTAAACGGCTCGACCAATATCGCCTATCTGAAAGAAAACGGCGTGTCGATCTGGGATGACTGGGCTGACGAGCAAGGCAATCTGGGGCCGATCTACGGCTATCAGTGGCGCAACTGGCCCACCCCGGATGGTGGGCACATCGACCAGATCAGTCAGGTCATGGAACAAATCAAAAACAATCCGGATTCGCGCCGCATGATCGTCTCGGCCTGGAATGTCGGAGACATCCCGCAGATGAAACTGCCACCCTGCCACGCTTTCTTCCAGTTCTATGTCGCCGATGGCAAACTGTCGTGCCAGCTGTATCAGCGCAGCGCCGATATCTTTCTGGGTGTGCCATTCAATATTGCCTCGTATGCGCTGCTGACCCACATGATGGCGCAGCAGGCTGATCTGGAAGTGGGCGACTTTATCTGGAGCGGTGGCGACTGCCATCTGTATTCCAACCACATGGAACAGGTCAATCTGCAACTGTCACGCACAACACTGGCGTTGCCGCAACTGGTTATCAAGCGCAAACCGGCTTCGATTTTTGACTACTGTTTTGACGATTTCGAAATCGTCAATTACCAGTCCTACCCACACATCAAGGCACCGGTCGCGGTGTAATTCCTGACATGGCAGAGTTGACCATCATCGTCGCGTATGACGAGCACTACGGCATTGGCATCAACAATGCGCTGGCCTGGCACGTCTCCGAAGACCTGATCCGTTTCAAACAGATCACCACCGGACACACCATCATCATGGGCCGCAAAACCTATGAGTCGATCGGCAGACCTTTGCCGAACCGACGCAATATCGTTCTCACCCGCCAGACCGACTGGCACCCGCCAGGCATCGAGGTGGTGCATAACCTGATTGACGCCGTGCAGCAGGCCGGTACGGATCAGGTGTATGTCATCGGCGGCGCCGAAATTTATGCCCAGGCACTGCCGCTGTGCAAAAAACTGTTGGTCACAGAGATTCATCATGATGTACACTGCGACGCGTTTTTCCCGGCACTGGACAAAAGCAGCTGGCGCGAAGTGGAACGTGTGACGCAGCATTCTGAAAAAAACGGCTTTGACTTTTCGTTTGTAACCTATAAAAAAATCTCATATGAAGGAGTTGGCAATGGCTGAAGAATTTGAAGTGCACGGTCCGCACGACCACGAACTGGAACACGCAGCCCACGGCGGTGACAATTTTTCCAGCAAGATCGCCGTGATGACGGCCATCATGGCCACGCTGGGCGCGATTTTCGGCTTTCAGGCCGGCTCAACCCAGAACGATGCGGCCATGTTTAAAAACGAAGCGGCAATTATCAAAACCGATGCCTCCGACAAATGGAATTTTTATCAGGCCAAATCCAACAAACAGAACCTGGCTGAACTGGCGCTGACCCTGCCCGGCACGGACAAGGAAAAATATCAGGCTGATATAACACGCTACAAGGGCGAAAAAGAAGAAATCAAAAAACAGGCTGAAGAGCTTGACAAGTCTTCCAAAGAATGGGAAGAAAAGTCGGAACATATTCTGCACCAGCACCACCGCTGGGCGCAGGCCATGACGGCACTGCAGATTGCAATTTCACTGGCCGCCATCACCCTGCTGACCCGTAAAAAATGGATGCAGTTCGGCTCTTACGGCGTGGCCGGTGTCGGACTGGTTCTGGCGGTCAGCGCCTGGATGCAGCTGTAAATTAACCCTTAACATAAATTGATTTTCAAGATGAATAAACTGAATGCCGTACTGCTGTTTGCACTGTGCTGTCTGACCATGAATGCACAGGCGCAGACCGCTGATTTTGTCGAACTGATTCCAACGCCTTATCTGCAAAAGGATTTGACTGCAACCGCCGGAATGGGTCTCGTCGCGTTGCCCAAATACGCCGATGGCAGCAAGCAGGAAATTCTGCCGCTGCCGGTGCTGGATCTGGAATGGAAAAGCGGCGTGTTTTTCAGTACGGTTTCCGGTTATGGGTATAACTTTTCCCAAAACCCGAGCTGGCAGTATGGCGTGCGGCTCGGGCTGATCATGGCGCAGGAACAGTCTGCTGCCAACAAGGACAACGGTCCGGGCAATACCCGCACCGACCTTTCGCCCGGCGTGTTTGCCAATTATCTGGTTGATCAGCATTATGCTGTGCTGGCCGCTGTGAGCAGTGGCGGCGGGACTGGCAAGCAACATGACGGCACGCTGGTCAGTATTGGTGGCCGGTATATCGATCAGCTCGATGCTGAAAACCGGGTCTACGCAATTATTTCCACCACCTGGGCCAATCTGCATTACATGCAGGACTACTACGGGGTGTCCCAGGCGCAGGCTGCAGAATACAATATGCCTGAATATGAAACCAGCGCCGGCATGCTGAAAATTAAATTGGCGATTGGCTGGAACCATGTCATTGATAATAAATGGTCACTGCTGACTGGTGGTTCCGTGACTGAACCGCTGGGTGCGGCAAGTTCAAGTCCGCTATCGTCGAGCAAGGTTCAGGTTATTGCATATACGGCTGTGTACTATAAGTTTTAATTTTTCAGCGACCATGGTGCAATGATATTGCACCCTACGTTAGTGCCAATCCGCATTCGGCTGCACGACCAAATTCTCTTCACTGGAGATCACCATGAAATTCCGCTTCCCCATCGTTATCATTGACGAAGACTTCCGCTCTGAAAACACCTCCGGCCTGGGTATCCGCGCGCTGGCGCAGGCCATGGAAGCCGAAGGCATGGAGATACTCGGTGTGACCAGCTATGTGGATTTGGCCCAGTTCGCCCAGCAGCAGTCGCGCGCCTCGGCGTTTATCCTATCGATTGATGATGAAGAGTTCGGCGGCGGCAGCCCGGAGGAAATCGATTTTGCGCTGGTTTCACTGCGTGCCTTTGTCGAAGAAATCCGTTACAAAAATTCCGACATCCCGATTTATCTGTACGGTGAAACGCGCACTTCACGTCATATTCCGAATGACATTCTGCGCGAACTGCACGGCTTCATTCACATGTTTGAAGACACCCCGGAATTCGTGGCGCGCCACATTATCCGCGAAGCAAAAGCCTATCTGGACGGTCTGGCACCACCGTTTTTCCGCGCGCTGGTCAATTACGCCAATGACGGTTCCTACTCGTGGCACTGCCCGGGCCATTCCGGTGGCGTGGCGTTTTTGAAGTCGCCGATCGGGCAGATGTTCCATCAGTTTTTTGGTGAAAACCTGTTGCGCGCCGATGTGTGCAATGCGGTGGAAGAACTCGGACAGTTGCTTGACCATACCGGTCCGGTGGCAGCGTCGGAGCGCAATGCGGCGCGCATTTTCAATGCCGATCACTGCTACTTCGTCACCAACGGTACCTCGACGTCCAACAAGATGGTGTGGCATTCCACCGTGGCCGACGGTGATATCGTGGTGGTGGACCGCAACTGCCATAAATCGGTGCTGCATTCGATCATCATGACTGGCGCTATTCCCGTATTCCTGATGCCGACCCGCAATCATCTGGGCATCATCGGTCCGATTCCGCTGTCCGAATTTTCGATGGAAAACATCCGTAAAAAAATTGAAGCCAACCCGTTTGCCCGCAATGCCAAAAACAAGCAGCCGCGCATTCTGACCATCACCCAGTCCACCTACGACGGTGTAATCTACAACGTGGAAACCCTGAAAGACATGCTGGATGGCCAGATCGACACCCTGCACTTCGATGAAGCCTGGCTGCCGCATGCCACCTTCCATTCGTTCTATCAGGATATGCATGCGATTGGCCCGAACCGCCCCAGACCGAAAGAATCGATCATCTTCTCGACCCAATCCACCCACAAGCTGCTGGCCGGCCTGTCACAGGCTTCGCAGATTCTGGTGCGTGACGCCGAGAATAACAGGCTGGACCGCGACCGCTTCAATGAAGCATACCTGATGCATACCTCCACCTCGCCGCAATATTCCATTATTGCTTCCTGCGACGTAGCCGCAGCCATGATGGAAGCGCCGGGCGGCACGGCACTGGTAGAAGAATCCATACTGGAAGCGCTGGATTTCCGGCGCGCCATGCGCAAGATCGATCTGGAATGGGGACAGGACTGGTGGTTCCAGGTATGGGGACCGAACGAACTGAGCGAAGACGGTATCGGTTCGCAAGAAGACTGGATCATCCATGCCGAAGACGACTGGCACGGCTTTGGCAAACTGGCGCCGAATTTCAACATGCTCGACCCGATCAAGGCCACCATCATCACCCCGGGTCTGTCACTGGAAGGCAAGTTTGGCGAATCCGGCATACCGGCCTCGATCGTCACCAAATATCTGGCCGAACATGGCGTGATCATTGAAAAATGCGGCCTGTATTCGTTTTTCATCATGTTTACGATCGGCATTACCAAAGGCCGCTGGAACACCTTGCTGACTGCTCTGCAGCAGTTCAAGGATGATTACGACAAGAACCAGCCGATGTGGCGCGTACTGCCGGAATTCGTGGCCAACAATCCGCGCTATGAAACCGTTGGCCTGTTTGACCTGTGTCAGCAGATCCACGAAACCTATCAAAACCATGACGTAGCGCGTCTGACCACCGAAATGTATTTATCCGACATGGAACCGGCCATGAAGCCCTCGGACGCCTTTGCCAAGATGGCGCACCGTGAGATTGAGCGTGTCTCGATCGATGATCTGGAGGGGCGGGTTACAGCGATTCTGCTGACCCCTTACCCACCGGGCATTCCGTTACTGATTCCCGGTGAATGCTTTAACAAAACCATCGTGGATTACCTTAAATTTGCGCGGGATTTCAACCAGCAGTTTCCTGGATTTGAAACGGACGTGCATGGTTTGGTCACGCGCGTGGAGAATGGGGTCAAGAAGTATTTTGTGGATTGTGTGCGGCAGTAAAAAGTGGGCAGGGCGCAGGTGGCCAGCCTGCGCCGGCAAGATCAACTTTGACTGACGCCTTTAAAATAATAAGAAGTCCGCTTGCCCGGCGAAAAATACTCAAATATCTCCGGCGACAACTGATTGGCGCTGATGGTCTTGCTAACGCTCAGTCCTGCCTCAGCCTCAATATCAATCACAATCGGCTGATTCTTTGAATTCGCCGCATCGTAAACCAGCACCGTCGGTTTCAACGGACGCTTGCTGTTCACCGCCACCACCATGCCAATAAACCCGTTAGACAACAGAACCAGTGTACCGGGCGGATACACTCCCATGCAATGCACCAGCGAGGTCAGCGCTTTGGCATCAAAACAGTTTCTCTGCTGGGCATAAATGATGGACAGCGACTCGTGCGCCGTGTGACCCTTGGCCATATTGAGTGGATTGCACAGTTCATCAAAGGCGTCCGCTACTGCAACAATATTGGCCAGCGGTGAAAGCTGTTTGTCCCTTAATTTTTCCGGATAGCCGGAACCGTCAATGCGTTCATGATGCTGCCATACGATCAGCAGCGACTCATACGGCAGCTGCATTTTATTGCAGATGTCGACGCCTTTTTTGCAATGCTGATGCAGCATTTCGGTTTCCTTCGGTGTCAGCGCTGCAGATTTTTCTTTGATTTTGCGCAGCATCTCCGAACAGCCCACGTCATGGAACAGCGCGCCCAGCCCAACGAGACGGATTTCTTCCTCGGTATGCCCCATTTCTTTGGCCAGTATCATCGACAGCACCGTGACATTCATGGCGTGGCTGTAGATATCAGCGTCCGCTTTATGATCAATCACCAAATGGATGCCGATATCAGACTCCATCATCGCGGACGCGGCCATGCCGTCAACCATTTTGGTGGCCTGTTCGCCGACCAATTGCGGATTGGAAAACAGGTTTTGCCACAGCAATTTCAATGCGCGCAGATGGGCAAGAAATTCGCGCTCACAGTCAATCACCTTTTGAGCCTGCAGGGCCATACGGTCAACCAGGGCCATCTTGCCCTGAAAGGTCTGCTTTTCTTCCGGAGTTGGCGGTGTCGGTTGGGTTATGACCGGTTGGGTAATGACCGGTTCGGTTACCTTTTTTGGAGCAGCTTTGATTTCCACCGGAGGGCAGTCGCTCTTTTGCGGTGAATAGCGTATCTTTTCCAGACCCAGTTTTTGAATGGTCGCAATCTGGTCCGGCTTTTCAATTTTAAAACTCGAGAACGAGAAGGGGTGCTGGGTCCAGTTCAGATCCAGATGCACAAATAACCCGACACATAATTGATCAGGCTTAACAAATAAATCATTTTGCGGTTTGTTCAGCATGACTTCCTCGCCATCTAAGCAGGGTGGCAATCTGCAGGTCTTATCATTTTCGAATCAGGATTCACTATCCTGAAAACACAAAACCGTTCTGTATATATGAACGTCAGGTTGCGGTTACCTGTTTATGGCATTTTGAAAAAATATTCGAACTTTGTAGCTGCAAATATAAATTAAATAACGATTTGTCAGCGAACATATCAAAAATGAATGCACAGTCGTCACCATTCGACACAAAATCGACGCGGTCAATTACAGCATAGATGTTAAGCGGGAAAATGATATTAAAATTATTTAATTCTAGGAAAAATGCGACATCACTTTTTGGGGTACAAAATCATCTGGGTACAGCGAAACAGTGCCAAGGTCTGATCAGTGGCCTTGTTCTTGACCACTACATCCCAGACCTGGGTAGTTTTACCGGCATGAATCAGTTTGGCGCTGCAACAGACTACACCTTCACGGGCTGTTGCCATATGATTCGATTTAAGTTCTATCGTAGTAAATCCGTTGGCACCGAAAGGAAGATTGGCAATACAGCCATAACCTGCGGCCGTATCAGCCAGGGTGACCACGCTCCCGGCATGCAGGTAACCGTTAGGTGCCAGTAAAAAAGGCGTTACCGGCATCTCGGCACTGACTTCAGTCCCCTCGACCGAGGTAATCTGTATGCCCAGATGCTCTGGCAGTGTGCCCTGGCTGAATTGATTAAAACCACCTGCGGTTGTACTGATTAGCGTATTCATGAATGGTGAAAATCCGGAGAAATTATTGATTGCGGGCGTCGATATCAGCCAGACACTCCAGGCCGCGCGGACTGACCTGAACGCCATCAACTGTAGAGGTGATAAAACTTTTCTTGCTGAGAAAAGCGAATACTTCCGGTGTCAGCTTGGCCTGCGGCTGCTGCTGCACCAGTCGCAATCCGTCGATGCAGTGTTTGGTAAACAGCACCGCCCTGCCCTCATCGGTTAATTCAAGCTGACCATCCTTGCGATAACTGGCGAACTTGATGCCGCACAGCCGTTTGGCGTTACGGTTGACGCAGATCGAAGGTTTGCCACTTCTGCCCAGACGGCTGATTTGCTCCAGCGCGTCAAATTCGTCGATGCTCAATACTTTATTCATATCAGTTCGCAGAAGTAATCAACGCAACCGGCGCATTACCAATTGACTGGGATGCCGAATACGTCAGAGTGCCGTCCGTATTGATCTTGTAGATCCATACGGTGTTATTGTTTTTGGTGACGACATACACATAAGCACTGCTGGCATCGACACTGACCGATACCGGTTGATTGCCCGATCCGGCCGTCAGCGCGCCCAAACTGATCAGTGCGCCGTTGGCGTTGATTGAAAATGCCGCAACTGAACTGGTGCCGGCATACGTCACATAGGCGTATTTGCCGTTAGGCGCAATCGCCATTGCCAGCGGCGCAGATCCGGCAGGCAGGGCGGTCAGGTTATTGGCCGACAGGGAACCTGAACTGTTGAGGTAACCGGAAATGGTGCTGTCATTGAAATTGGTGACATACACAAACGTGCCCAAACCAGGAATGGCTGCAATCGAAGTCGGATTACCTCCGGTTGACACCTTGCCGGTGGCAGCCAACGTACCGTCGCTGTTGATGCTGAACCCGGATACCGTATTGTCGGCACTGTTGGCCACAAACACATATTCACTACCCGTGGCTGATTTGCTGATTGCCAGCGCTTTGGGCGCATTGCCGACCGTCACCATCGACGATGCCGGACAGATTCCGGATGCGCCACCCACACAGGTCAGCGCTGCACTGGCTGAATTGATAACGAATCCGGCCACATTGTTGGTGGCAGAATTGGCGACATAGACAAATTTGCCCAGCGGATCGACCGCAACGGCAGCCGGACTGGTTACCTGACTGGCAGCCGATCCGGTTCCGATTGCGCCACCGGCGCTGATCAGCAGTCCGGTTACCGGGTTTCCCAGATAGGCAGAGATGGTACTGTCAGCAGAATTGACTGCGTAAGCGTATCTTCCTGAAGAACTCAGCGCAAAGGCTGACGGCGCATTGCCGGTGGCATTGGGCGAACCGGAACTGGCCAGACTGCCGGTGCTCAGATCGATAATATAAGGATTGATATTGTTTCCGGCCGAATTGACCAGATAGGCAAAACCGACATCAGCACAGGTCAACGTAATATTGCTGACGTTTGCATCGGCAATGACGCCCGAAGGATTGGTGAATGTGCAATTCTGATAGGGAGAACCTGGCGGACTCAATACCGCGACAGTGTACGCCTGGTTATTCTGCAATTGATTTAAAAAGGTAACGACGCCATTGGCAAGTACCGGAATATTGGTGGCAATGTAATTCTGCGAAGAGTCGAGATAGGTCATCTGAAGAACCAGTCCGGTTCCCTGCAGGCCGGCTACGGTCACATTGACGTTGTAATTTGCTGTCGAACTCTTTTTACATCCTGCCATAACCATCGTGGCACTGCACAGCAACAATATCAGGAAATTCTTTTTACTTATTATCATCTTCAACCTTTAGGCAACTTGAGTTTCGTTGTGGAGTGGGATTTTAGCTGATATTTAACATTAGCAGACTGTTTTCCTCGTAATCGGCAGAATTTTGGGGCGACATCAACCGATTCACCCCTTTTTTTGATTGTCATTCTTCATAAACGCCGAACTTCTTACATTTCTCTCCAAATAGACCTAAACTGGCGTCGTTATCACTGCCATAAAAAAATGCCATGGGTCTCAGGGGAAAAATACTTGCCTTATTTATCATCAGCTTCGGTCTGATGTCTGTGGTCGCATTGACACTGCTGCAAAGCAGCCTGAAAGAAGGATTTTCATCAATTGAACATCAGCAGGCCACTGAGCAGATGGCGCAATTGTCGCGCAACCTGAACGGTGAACTGGACCGGCTGAGTCAAATGACATTTGACTGGGCCAACTGGGATGATGCCTACAATTTCATCCAGCATCCCAGCAAAGATTTTACCGAGCGCCATTTAATGCCGGCGGCAATGAAAGAGATTGAAATCAAATTGTTTGTGATTCTCGACAATCGGGGTAATACGGTGTTTTCTGAGGCAGTCAATCTGATGAACGGGGAAGCTGAAAATGCTGCGGGTTTCATCAAAACCGTCAATAACATCAGGCAGCGCATCGCAGAACCCGGCTCTGGCAAGATGTGTGGGCTGGATATTTCAATTGCTGGCCCGATGCTGTTGTGCTGGCAATCGATACGAAAAAGTGACCTGACCGGAACGCCGGCAGGAACCATCGTAATGGGACGGCTGCTTAACAGTGCCTTGATCAACAAAATCCAGACCCAGAGCAATATCAGATTTGACCTGAGTCAGTTACCCCTGCATGACAGCGACCCGCAGGATCTGACCAAAAGTTCAGTGGAACCGGAACATGTTGAATTCAGCCGCACCGAACCCCATGTGCTCAATGCACTGCTTTACAATTTCAACGGACAGCCGATTTTAATGGTACGCCTGCAGTATCCGACCGATGTCAGCCAGCGCGGCGCGCAAATCACCTGGAAAGTGCTCGGGGTAGTCCTGATTGTCACGGTATTGACCGCTCTGATCCAGTTTGCCGGAATACAGATGCTGCTGATCCGCAGACTGCAGAAAATTGGCCGTGATCTGAACAGCATCTGGCGTAATGGTCGCTGGGCCGAACGCCTTACCATCAGCAAAAAAACCGATGAATTCAGCGAACTCTCCCATGCCATGAACCGCATGCTGGGGCTGATCAGGAAGCAGGGGCTGGTACTGGAAGCCATGGCGCATACCGACAACCTGACCAATATCGCCAACCGGCGCGCGTTCGACCAGCGCATTCTGATTGAAATGTCACTGCACAAACGCAATCAGACCGCGTTGTCGCTGCTGTTTGTTTCGGTTGATTACTTCAAGGAATATAACGACGAATATGGCTATCCGGCCGGTGACGATATCCTGATTGAAATCAGCAAACTGTTGACTCAGGTAGCGTGCCGGCCATCCGATTTGCCAGCCCGAATCAGTGAAGAGGAATTCGCCGTGATACTGCCTTCGACCAATCTGGAGGGCGCAAAGCACGTGGCCGAATTATTGAAGGCCAATCTGGAACAACTGAATCTGGCCCACCTGAATTCCCCGATATCCGACCGAGTGACGTTAAGCACAGGCATCAGCAGCGCCGGTGACGAAACCCTGGACAGTTTCATGAACAGAGTGGCCGGTGCAAATCAAACTGCGCGACAGAGCGGCAAAAACCGAATTTGCTGCGTTCCAGCTTAGGTGTCTGCCGCGCAGACGCCTAAGCCGCCAGCACACAGATTTTATCGCGGCCGGTCTGCTTGGCGTTGTACATGGCCTTATCGGCACGCTGAACAAAGCTGGAAATCTCCTCGTCCTGTGCTGTTGTTACGCCTATGCACAGGGTAATCAATCCTGAAATCGGCGAATCTTCGTGTGGCATTTTTAGCTCGCCGAGTTTTCTGGCCAACATCTCTGCTACATGGGTGGCGCCCTCCAGATTGGTCGAAGGCAGTATCACAGCAAATTCTTCCCCGCCGATACGGGCTGGCAGATCCGACGGCCGACACGCCACTTCACTCAACAGTTTGCCCAGCGCCTTCAAAATATCATCGCCGGCCGGATGACCGTACAGGTCATTGTAGCGCTTGAAGAAATCCACATCGACTATCAGCAGCGACAGCGGCGTCTGATTGCGCTTGTGCAGTGACATTTCCACCTCGAGACGTTCATCAAAGGCGCGCCGGTTGGCAATCTGGGTCAGTGGATCAGTCAGTGCAATAGTTTCCAGCATCCCCACCTGTTTGCGAATCAGGGCCAGCATGCGGTTGATAGAATGGGACAGGTCATTCAACTCGTCTTTGTAGGGAAGCGCTTCGAGTCGTCCGGCCCAGCGTCCATTGCGCCAGATACTGCTCAAGTCCATGTCCATTTTGCGCAATCGCCGAATGATCAGAACATGCACGCTGGCCAACAGGGCCAGTCCGGTAAGTATCGTAACCAGCATCAATACCCGTAACACTTTCCAGGTCAGCTCCTCGCCGCGGCGCGAGACATCGTTGGGGAATTGCAGACGCACCTGCAGGATGGGCTGGCCGACTATATTGGTCAACTGACCATTCAGTACGCCGACTTCACTCTGGCTGAATTCGATTTTTCCGGCTTCAATGTCTATGGACTTCGAACCTGGAGCAATGCCGGCGCCGGCATCGTGAACCGGCAAGGGTGTGAGATCAAATTCAATATTGCTTTGCATGCGTATCCGGTCGAGCAACTCCTTGCTCAACATGCGTCCGATGACAACCGTGCCGTTCGGCTCCCCGGACAGGTCACTCTTGCGTATCGTTTTCCAGCAAACCAGTATCGGACCAACCGTAGTCAGATCGATGCCACAGGTTTTTTCGGTAACTGGGGTATTGAGACTGGCGATCTTTTTGATGTTTTCAACGGTTGTATCAAAAATGGCAGCGCTTTCAGCCTGCCCCGTTTTCAGATTGATGGCTTCAGAAAACACTGGTTTTCCCTGCGGATCAAGCACCACAAACAGTCTGACTTCGATTTCCTTGAGGGCCGAAGGCGCAAACTGATGCTGGGCAAATTCCGGGGTAGGATGCTTCACATAATTGTAAACGTCGTCCCAGGCGGCCCAGTCGAAAGCGACCTGATTCAACCGGTCGAGTTCGTTATTGAGGCTGCGGGTCAATTGCTGCATCTGGTCGGCCGCCTGCCGGTGCTCGATGGCCATGAAACCGGCAGCAAGATTGCTTCTTAAAATTGTCATGGCCAACAATGCCATCAGGCCAAAACAGATGAAGAACAAGCCGATTATTTTTCCGCGCAATCCCATATTTGGCCCTTGTTAAAATATGTTGCCTGAAATTAATTAAACAAGCTTAACTCAAATTATGGCGTAATGTTGCAATTTAGGTCTTTTCCGAGGCATTCCACCAATTCCATAGCATCAAAAAGCAGCAAAACATCAACATCCAGCAACAAAAATAAAGAAAATTGCCCAGAACGTGGTCATAGTTGAGCAGATTCCAGCGCCCCAGAATCTCATTCCAGTCATGGATGCGGTCACCGTTGCCAACCAGCGGCAATTCCTGGGCGCGCGCATCAGCCACATAACGGCCCAGTGCATGCAGCGAGGACGCTTCCCAGGCAATCGAAAAGCAAAACCCGGCGGCCTGGTTCTGGCGCGCGAAGTGAACCGCAAACACCATCGGAAACAGCAACTGAAACAGACTGCCGCCATACACCATCAGGTTCTGTCCGAGCAGCAGGCCAATGATCGGGTGCCCGGCTTCGTGGATAGTCAAAGTCGCCCAGTCCAGCAGCGGTACCCAGCCGTCGACTGACATGTTGACGCTCATGAACACCAGTACCAGAGCCAGGCCGATGAGCTCCTGTTGCGAGGGACATTTTTCCCAGTAACGTGCGGTCAGGGTGCCGAGTGCGCGGTCAAAAAAAGATCCGCCCTCTTCCATGCGTTGCTCCTAATTAAAAGCCGCCAAGCGTATACTTGGCGGCTTTTTGTTAATCACCTGGCATCCCCAAGGAGATTCGAACTGACACAAGTTGTGCAAATATATTTATTGACTCAAACAGCAAGCTGACGCAACCGGTCAACCCACGCTCTAAAATGCAAGCATTCCACTTCAATATTATTTATTCCAATCGAATCCGCAATTAAAGGACCATGACGCGTTTTTTTATATTTGGGATTCAAAATCTTTTCGAGTCGCTTGGATGGCTTTGTTTCATAACTATCATTAATGTGTTCTGGCGTCTGAAAATCAGATCGCACTTTTTGAAGTTGCCCGAGTTGATATTGCCAATCGGGTTCAACTTTTACCAAAGCGGCTACGTCAGAAAATAGCAATCCTTCAAATTCGTACGGTTGAATATGTGGAATGAAACGATTTGGTTGGCAACCAACATATTTAACAATGGATTCATGCATTGCTCCTTCGATACAACCCGCACGTTCGTACACATCAGCTCTTGTTTTAGCCTGCTCATAACCAGGAAAATTCGTCTCAAGTCCATACAAATCAAGAAAGGTAGTCAGGAATGCGCCCGGCTTCTGGCGTAATGTATTTCGAGCATATAGTTTAAGTCGATCAAAGCTGACAGCTCCACCTCGTGATTCCTGAGAAGTTCTCAAAATTTCGGGCTTTATAAACACATTCAGCTGCCTTAAAACTGGAGCGACAACCATCTTAATGAACTTCTCATCACTTTGTCCTTCCGCGAAAACAATAACTTCCAACATTTCAAGGCCTCCCGCCGAGGATGTTGCGTTTCCAAATTTCGCCCATCGAAAACTCTTCCAACCAACCACTCAACTCGTCGCTCCTAAATCTTCGAAAAGTTGATGCATCGTTTTCTTGGTCCACAACAATGACATCTTCCGGACTCAGCTCATTGACCAACTCGACTGACTGAGTCGACACAATCAACTGCTTGTTTTCAGAAACTTGCTTAAATAAATCTGCTAATACTGCGATGGCGTAAGGATGTAAACCCAGCTCCGGTTCATCAATCAGAACGGTATCCGGTAATAAATGAACAGGTTGTAACAATAATGTAGTAAGGCAGATGAACCTTAATGTTCCATCCGAAAGCATATTGACTTTTAGAACCGTGTCAGGCTTGCCTTTCTGCGTCCATTCCAATTCGGCGAACTCGGCGTCATGTCGCAACACAAAGTCCCGGAAATACGGTGCGACCAATTGTATCGTTTGAACAATCGACTGATAATGCACTAAATATTTTTTATGAAGCATGTGCAGATAAGCCGCCAAATTCGCTGCGTCAATCTGCAGTCGAACATTATCATTCATTGGATGCCGCTGTTTTACACGTGCACGTTCACCGGTATCGTGAAAATGATAGACGCGCCAATTCGTAACCGATGGCCTGACATACGACGAATAGGTATCGGTTGCATTTTTCAATTTCGACTCGTCGTGGCCATGTCCCAGGACGGTCCCCTTATTTGCATATTGACCGCCTTCCACCCAACTTTCCTCAGTTTCAAAAATAAACCTATTGTCGCTGGTCGGAACCAAATCAAATTTATAACTGTTGACGCCAAAATTAAATTCAGCATGTAACTTTTCGGTGGTTTCACGTCCAAAATGCAGCAGCGTATCAGGCCCCCCCTGCCTTTGAACATAAACTTGCAGATGTTCGTCCACCATCTCCGCCAGCAAGCGGAATAGATTTATGAAATTACTTTTTCCAGCGCCATTCGCACCAATCAAAACGTTCAAATTAGTGAGACTAAATTTACGCAACTCGCGAATTGATTTGTATCCAGTAACAGTCAATGAATTAACACTAGACATCCCTAACTCCCTTAATATCGCCACATTCTAACTTGGCGAGCAGATTATTTGCCGCGTCCGTAATGTATTTTAGAATTTTTCTTGCAGATCGCTATATGGTGCGATCTGATTTGCTGCCCCTCCTTGCAGAACTTCTATGGAACGGTTCATCCACATCGCAGGAAGTCAACATTGCATATTGATTTGGATTTCGAAATGCATTGCCCCAAATTTCCCGAGACCTGTATTGGCGCATTTGTTCTATATCAAAATCAGCGATAAGAACGCCTTCATTCTCACCCGCAATGATGACTAAGGGATCACGACTGGACCTGTCAGCGTTGCACACCACGCCATCAAACTGTCCGTTATTTTGAGGGTGGGCATAATTGGGCATCGCCAATCCGAGCATATTTTCAAATGAGCGAATTCTAATTGACTGATACGCAAATCATCAAGATGACTGGCATTTTGTCTGTCACGCATCAGGTTCTGTCTGAATTGGAGCAGCTCTGTCCTGTCCGTCAACCGGGAGTGCGCCCATGCTGGACGCACATGAAAAATCCGCTATGAGCATGCATAGAGGATTTTAGCCGTTATTACTGGCGTGTTGGGAGCAATTAACTCAATTCTTCCAACCGAATTTTGGTCACCCTGCCAAACACCGTCGACAGGTGTTCGATTTTTTCGATCGCTTTCAATACATTTTTTTCCTGGGTCTGATGCGTAAGCATGATGATGTCGGTCTGGCTTTCATTTTCAGCCGGTTCTTTCTGCAGCATGGCGTCAATCGATATCGACAGGTCCGCCATGATGCGCGTGACATCGGCCAATACACCGGCCTGATCGGCAACACGCAGACGCAGGTAATAACTGGTGGTGATTTCCGACATCGGCAGAATCACTTCCTGACCGAGCGAATCAGGCTGGAACGCCAGATGCGGCACCCGGTGTTCCGGATCGGCAGTGGCCAAACGGGTAATATCGACCAGATCGGCTATCACCGCCGAAGCGGTTGGCTCTGCTCCGGCACCGCGTCCGTAATACATTGACGCTCCCACGGCATCGCCCTGTACCAGCACCGCATTCATGGCACCTTCCACATTGGCGATCAGGCGTGTGCTGGGGATGAGGGTCGGGTGTACGCGCAGTTCAATACCTTTGTCGGTGCGCTTGGCAATGCCGAGCAGTTTGATGCGATAGCCCAATTGCTCGGCAAAATTGATATCGATCGCTTCGAGCCTGCTGATGCCTTCCACATGCGCCTTGTCAAACTGCATCGGGATACCAAAGGCAATCGCCGCCATAATGGTGGCCTTGTGCGCAGCGTCCACGCCTTCAATATCGAATGTGGGATCGGCTTCGGCATAACCCAGTTCCTGGGCCTGCTTCAATACCGTAGCAAAATCCAGGCCCTTGTCACGCATTTCCGACAGAATAAAATTGGTGGTGCCGTTGATGATGCCGGCCACCCACTGAATGCGGTTGGCGGACAACCCTTCGCGCAACGCTTTGATGATAGGCACACCACCGGCAACGGCTGCCTCGAAGGCCACCATCACGCCTTTGTCCTGCGCTGCCTTGAAAATTTCATTGCCGTGAATCGCCAGCAGTGCCTTGTTGGCAGTGACCACATGTTTGCCGTTGGCAATCGCCGTCATCACCAGTTCTCTGGTCAGTCCGGTGCCGCCAATGGTTTCAACGATGATGTCAATGTCGGGATTATTCACCACCAGCATACCGTCGTCGACGATCGGGCAGGCATCACCAACCAATGCCCTGGCTTTTTCAATATTGCGTACGGCAATCATGCTGATTTCAATACCGCGACCGGCCCGACGTGTAATTTCCAGCTGATTGCGCTGCAATACCTTGAATGTACCGGCACCGACTGTGCCAAGACCTAATAAGCCTACTTTGATTGATTTCATATTGTTTGAGTAAAAAGATGATCTGATGGTCTGAATTAATGGCTAAGTGGCTAAGGGGCGCAGGCCGGGTACAAATCCCGGCCGGCTTATTTAGCGTGCTTCCTGCGGTAACCATCCAGAAAGCGGGCAATTCGACCGATGGCCTCGGTCAGATCATCTGCATTCGGCAAAAACACCAGACGGAAATGATCATGCGCGCCCCAGTTGAAACCGGTACCCTGCACGATCAGCACTTTTTCCTGATCCAGCAGCTGTACCGCAAAATCCTGATCATTGGCAATCGGATACATCTTCGGATCCAGTTTGGGGAACATGTACAGCGCAGCTCTGGGCTTGACACAGCTCACTCCGGGAATATCAGTCAGAAGCTGATAAGCCAGATCGCGCTGTTTCAGGAGTCGCCCGCCCGGTCCGACCAGGTCCTGTATGCTTTGATAGCCACCCAGCGCGGTCTGAATCGCAAACTGTCCCGGCGTATTCGCACACAGCCGCATGGACGCCAGCATGTTGAGGCCTTCAATATAATCTTTGGCATGGCGCTTTTCGCCCGACACCACCATCCAGCCGGCCCGGTAGCCGCAGGACCGGTAGTTTTTGGACAAACCGTTAAAGGTCACGCACAACACATCATCGGCCAGTGACGCGATCGAAACATGGCTGGCTTCGTCATACAGCATCTTGTCGTAAATTTCATCGGCATAAATGGTCAGCTCATGAACGCGCGCCAGTTCCACGATCTGTTCCAGCAGTTCACGCGGATACAGCGCGCCGGTCGGATTGTTCGGATTGATAATTACGATCGCGCGAGTCTGGGGCGTGATCTTGCTTTTGATGTCGTCGATGTCCGGCATCCAGTCAGCGGACTCGTCGCAGACATAATGGACCGGCGTTCCGCCTGACAGGCTGACTGCCGCAGTCCAGAGCGGATAGTCGGGCGATGGTACCAGTACCTGATCGCCATCATTCAACAGCGCGCTCATGCTCATGACGATCAGTTCCGAAGCGCCGTTACCGATGTATATATCGTCAATACCTACGCCCTTGATCTGTTTGCTCTGGGTGTAGTGCATGATGGCCTTGCGCGGCGCAAACATCCCTTTGGAATCGGTATAGCCGGCCGCCTGTGGCAAATTTAATATCATGTCGCGCACGATTTCATCGGGCGGGGCGAAATTGAACGCGGCCAGATTACCAATGTTTAATTTGATAATTTTATGACCTTCTTCTTCCAGCACGCGGGCCCGTTCCGGCACCGGTCCGCGAATTTCGTAGCAAATATTGTCCAGCTTTTTGGACTTGTAAATTGAACGCACAGCGATATCCCTGTCTTGAATTACATGAACATACCAAATTGAAAATCCGGCAAAGGTCCGGCAAAGCGGTCAATTGTGAACGGGCAGCGCGTCTAAATCAAGCATTCTGTTCTCAGAATACCAATTTAACGCTGGAAAAACGCTACAATGCCAACTTCTCTGGCGAATCACATTCCAACCAAACAAGTTCACGATGAAGTTACACAGCACCCCAAACCAGCCTTATCAGACCGTCACCGGATACGACAGCGGCAGCGTGGAAATCAATGCCATCAACTATACCAAGAGCCTGCTGGTGCTGCCCGAATCGGTACCGGTTGACTGGCCGGTTGCCAATTTTGCAGCACTCAATGAAATGCATTTTGAACTGATCGCGGCGTTGAAACCCGATGTCGTCATCCTTGGCACCGGCAACAGACAGCGTTTTATTCATCCCGCACTCACGGCAAGTCTGACCCGGCATCAGATTGGCGTCGAATGCATGGACAGCAAGGCCGCCTGCCGTACCTACAATATTTTAATGACCGAAGGCCGCAAAGTGGCGCTGGCCGTGATCATCGAACCGGATCTGCAAACCAATGGATAGTCTCAACAGAAGCCACCAGAGCGGCCAACTCGGCACATCAACGCCCGTTCCACTGTGGCTTTGGATCAATCTGATTATTTTTCTGGGCATCTGGTTTTACATGCTGGGTGCCCGGACTCTGGTACCGACTGATGAGGGCCGTTATGCCGAAATGGCGCGCGAAATGGTGGTCAGCCATGACTGGGTCACGCCGCGCCTGAACGCCATCAAATATTTTGAAAAGCCGCCGCTGCAAACCTGGATGAACGCCCTGACCTTCGAGTTGTTCGGTCTGGGTGAATGGCAGGCACGGCTGTGGACCGGACTGTCGGCGCTGTTTGGTATCGCTCTGGTCGGCTATACCGGAAATCGCGTATTCAGTCCCAAAGCAGGCCTGACTGCAGCTATGGTGCTGGCCTCCTCGTTCTGGTGGGCCGGCATGGGTCACGTCAATTCACTGGATATGGGACTGTCCGGCATGATGACGCTGGCTTTATGCGGCCTGCTGCTGGCGCAGCGTGATTCAGCCACGCCGGTGGAGCAGCGCAACGGCATGCTGCTGTGCTGGCTGGGCATGGCGTTGGCGACCATGTCCAAAGGACCGATGGGCATTGTCCTGCCCGGTGCGGTATTGTTTATCTACACGTTTGCCGCGCGCGACTGGCGCATCTGGCAGCGCTTGCATCTGGTCAAGGGACTGCTGCTGTACTTTGCAGTGACCACGCCCTGGTTTGTGCTGGTGTCACAAGCCAATGACGAATTCCTGCATTTCTTTTTTATTCATGAACACTGGGAACGATTTACCAGCAAGGTCCATCACCGCGATGGTCCGTGGTACTACTTCATTCCGCTGCTGATCGTAGGCATTTTCCCCTGGCTGGGTTTGCTGCTGCAAAGCCTGTGGCAAGGTACCAGACAGCGGGCCTCTACATTCCAGCCCGGCAAAATGCTGCTGATCTGGGCCTGCTTCATCTTTTTCTTTTTCAGCATCTCGAGCTCCAAGCTGCCGTCCTACATCCTGCCGATTTTCCCGGCTCTGGCGCTGCTGATTGCCCTGCATCTGGAACGCAAGGCGTTTGCCGGACTGACAGTCACGAGTGTGCTGATGAGTCTGGCCGGTCTGGCAGGGCTGCTGGTCTGGGCTTTCTCTGACCATATCGCAGTGTTGAATAAAAATCCTTTTGACGCAGCGCTGAATCATGCCTACCTGCCCTGGCTGGCCGGTGCGTCCCTGCTGCTGTTGTTAACCGGTATCGGTGCCGTTCTGATGGCGCGTCATCACCAGCAGCGAGCGATCTGGCTGCTGGCCTGGGCAGGCTTTTTGTGCGGACAACTTTTAATGCTGGGACACGAACCGTGGGGCCGTTATATTGCCGGCACCGACCATCTGGCCGTAATCCGGTCGGAACTGACGCCGCAGATGAAACTGTATGCCGTGGGCCGCTACGAACAGGCGCTGCCTTTTTATCTGCAGCACACCACCATACTGGTAGAACATCCCGACGAAATGGAATTCGGGCTGGAATATGAGCCGCAGTTGTGGATACCGAAACGCGCCGACTTTGTGCGGCAGTGGCAGGAGCAGCAGGCCAGCGGCATTCCGGCCATGGCAATTCTGCGGCCTGATATCTATGCTGAATTTTTACAGCAGGGCATAGCCATGCGCGTAATTGCGCAGGATCCGCGCCGCGTCATCGTCAAATCCCGATAAATCGACGTTATTGAGCCAAAAGGAGCACCATGAACCCAGCCTCTCCCTTGCCATTCTTACCTTTTTCGCGTCCCAGCATTGATGAAGCCACCATTACCGAAGTCGGTCATGTATTACGTTCCGGCTGGCTGACTTCCGGCCCCAAAGTGCAGGCCTTTGAAGCGGCGCTGTCGGATTATCTGGGCGGACGTCTGGTGCGCACCTTCAATTCCGGCACCTGCACCATGGAAATCGCACTGCGCATCGCCGGTGTCGGTCCCGGCGACGAAGTCATCACCACGCCGATATCCTGGGTCGCCACGGCCAACGTCATCATCGAAGTCGGTGCCACACCGGTGTTTGCCGATATCGATTCGCGTACCCGCAACCTGGATCTGGATAAACTGGAAGCAGCCATCACTCCACGTACCAAAGCCATCATTCCCGTCTATCTGTCCGGATTGCCGATGGACATGGATCGTCTGTATGCCATTGCCAACAAATACCATCTGCGCGTAGTCGAAGATGCCGCCCAGGCGCTGGGTTCGCGCTGGAAGGGCAAGCCGATCGGCTCGTTCGGTGACTTTGTTTCATTCAGCTTCCAGGCCAACAAAAACCTCACTACTTCCGAAGGCGGCTGTCTGGTCGTGAATTCTCAGGAAGAAGCGCGCCTGGCGGAGAAATACCGCTTGCAGGGCGTCACGCGCAGCGGCGTGGACGGCATCGACGTCGACGTACTGGGCGGCAAATACAACATGACCGATATCGCCGCCACACTGGGCCTGGGGCAGTTGCCCAATATCGACGCCATCGCAGCGCACCGCCGCTCGCTGGCGCAGCACTATTTCACCTGCTTTGGCACCAACTTTGAAGAAAAAAGCGGCGCGCAACTACCGATTGCCGACACCGAAAACAGCAACTGGCATCTGTTCCAGATTATTCTGCCCAAGCGCGTGGTACGCGCCGATTTCATGAAGCAGATGGCGGAAAAGTTCAACATCGGTACCGGCTATCATTATTCACCGATCCATTTATTTACCCTGTACCGCGAACGCGGCTTCAAGGAAGGCATGTTTCCGGTCGCCGAGCACATCGGCTATCAGACCGTGACCCTGCCGATGTTTAATGCACTGAAAATGGAAGATGTGGACAGAGTGGTATCTGCGGTAAAATCCTGCCTTTATTAAATTTCGGCCTTATTTAATTGCAAAAATTTTAACCATGCCAACCTGAACGTCCCAATATTAAAATGTCCTCCATGAAACCAGAACTTTCAGTTGTTATACCCATCTACAACGAACAGGCCGGCCTGGCGCATCTGTTTGAACGTCTCTATCCGGCACTGGACAAACTCGCTCTTGACGGTACCAGTTATGAAATCGTGTTTGTCAATGACGGCAGCAAAGACCGCTCCGCCCTGATTCTGGCCGACCAGTTCCGTGCCCGTCCCGATGTCACCCGGGTGGTTTTATTCAATGGCAATTACGGACAGCATATGGCAATCCTGGCCGGCTTTCAGGCTACGCGCGGCAATATCGTGGTCACGCTGGATGCCGATCTGCAAAATCCGCCCGAAGAAATTGGCGCGCTGGTCAGCAAAATGAAAGAAGGTTACGACTACGTCGGCTCAATCCGGCGCAAACGTCAGGATAACTTGTGGCGCACCTTGGCTTCCAAAGCCATGAACCAGTTGCGCGAAACAATCACCCATATCAAAATCACCGATCAGGGCAACATGCTGCGCGCCTATGGTCGCAACGTCATCGACCTGATCAATCAGTGCAGCGAAATGAATACGTTTGTTCCGGCGCTGGCCTACACCTTTGCACGCAATCCGACTGAAATCACGGTCGAACATGAAGAACGCGCCGCCGGTGAATCAAAATATTCGTTTTACAGTCTGATCCGTCTGAATTTTGATCTGATGACAGGTTTTTCCATCATGCCGCTGCAGCTGTTTTCCATGTTCGGCATGCTCATGTCGGCGCTGTCCGGTGCCCTGGTGCTGCTGTTGCTGGTGCGGCGCTTTGTGCTGGGCGCGGAAGCCGAAGGGGTGTTCTCACTGTTTGCGATTTCCTTCTTTTTAATGGGCACCATTTTGTTCGGCATCGGTTTGCTGGGTGAATACGTCGGGCGGATTTACCAGCAGGTACGCGGTCGGCCGCGCTTCGTGGTGCAAACCATACTGGAACAGAATGACTGAGCCAGTCACAGCCAATCGCGCCGTCGTGTTTGCCTACCACAGCGTAGGCGTGCGGGGCATCAAGGTGCTGCTGGCACGCGGTGTCAACGTTGCCTTGGTGGTGACACATCATGACAACCCGAATGAAACAATCTGGTTTGATTCTGTGGCCGCACTGTGCGCCGAACATCAAATACCTACGTTGCTCGATCCCGATCCGGCCGTGCTTCTGAACCAGGTAAGCTCTTTGGCACCCGATTTCATTTTCAGTTTCTATTATCGAAACATGCTGCCGGCCGAAGTACTGGCCCAGGCCAGACGCGGCGCTTACAATCTGCATGGATCGCTGCTGCCCAAGTATCGCGGGCGCGTGCCGGTCAACTGGGCGGTGCTGCACGGTGAAACCGAAACAGGCGCCACCCTGCATGAAATGACAGTCAAGCCGGATGCCGGTGCCATCATCGCCCAGGTCAGTGTGCCGATTCTGCCCGATGATACGGCCCACGATGTGTTTGGCAAACTGACTGTCGCCTCCGAGCAGACCCTGTGGCATGCCGTGCCAAAGCTGCTGGCCGGCACTGCACCCAGATTGCCGAATGACCTGGCCAGCGGCAGCTACTTTGGCGGCAGAAAGCCCGAAGACGGCCAGATCAACTGGCAGCAGACCGGTCAGCAGGTCTACAATCTGCATCGCGCGGTTGCACCACCCTACCCTGGCGCCTACACTGATCTGAACGGTCATCGCTTTATTATCAAACAGGCACGTTTGGTGACGTCACCCAAAGCAAATTTGCCGCAAGGCTTGTGTGTAGTGGATAATGTCATCTTTGGCCAGTGCGGTGACGGCCAGGCGCTGCGGATCAATGAACTGTTATGCAATGGCAGTGCCGTCTCGGCCGGGCAATTACAACAATTAATCAGTCCGGATAAATAAGCCACAAAAGGATCGACCTAAATAAGCGACACAAACAAGCTACACAAACAAGCTACACAAATAAGCGCAGCCTTAATTCAGCAATTTTTAAACAAAGAGTCCCCTCATGAAAAAAGTTCTCATACTTGGTGTTAACGGTTTTATCGGCCATCATCTTTCCAAACGCATTCTGGAAACTACTGACTGGCATGTCTACGGCATGGACATGCAGACCGACCGGATCGGTGACATCCTCAACCATGAACGTATGCACTTTTTTGAAGGCGACATTACGATCAATAAAGACTGGGTTGAATACCATGTCAAGAAATGCGACGTGATTCTGCCACTGGTCGCCATTGCCACCCCATCGACTTACGTTAAAAAACCGCTGCGCGTCTTTGAACTGGACTTTGAAGCGAATCTGCCGATCGTGCGCTCCGCTGCCAAATACGGCAAACATCTGGTGTTCCCGTCCACCTCCGAAGTCTATGGCATGTGTCACGATGAAGAATTCGATCCTGAAGCATCCGAACTGGTGTGTGGTCCGATCAACAAACCGCGCTGGATTTATTCCTGCGCCAAGCAATTGATGGATCGCGTAATCTGGGGTTACGGCATGGAAGACAATCTCAATTTCACTCTGTTCCGTCCGTTTAACTGGATCGGTGCCGGACTCGATTCGATCCATACACCGAAAGAAGGCAGTTCACGCGTGGTAACCCAGTTCTTCGGCCATATCGTACGCGGTGAAAATATTTCACTGGTGGATGGCGGTTCACAGAAACGTGCCTTTACTTACATCGATGACGGTATCGATGCGCTGATGAAAATCATCACCAATGAAGGCGGCGTTGCGACCGGCAAAATCTACAACATCGGCAACCCGGCCAACAATTTCTCGATTCGTGAACTGGCCGACATGATGCTCAAACTGGCGGCCGAATATCCTGAATATGCCGACAGCGCCAAACAGGTCAAGATTGTCGAAACCACTTCTGCAGCATACTACGGCAAGGGTTATCAGGACGTGCAGAACCGCGTTCCTAAAATCACCAATACCAAAGACGAACTGAAATGGGCACCGCACACCACCATGCCGGACACCATGCGCAAGATTTTCGATGCGTATCGTTCGCAGGTTGCCGAAGCGCGCGCGTTGATGGATTGAGTCTTTTGCTGCAGTCCGGAACAAGAACAATACCTTTGAATTTTCAAAGGTATTTTTTTCACTGTTTTTCACCGTCAGTTTCATGCCAAACCTAACTTTAAAAATCGACGTCGACACCTACCGCGGCAGCCGCGAAGGGCTTCCGAATCTGGTACGGATTCTGAAAACCCATCAGGCCAACGCCACGTTTTTATTTTCGCTCGGACCAGACCATACCGGCTGGGCCCTGCGGCGCGCATTCCGGCCCGGTTTTTTCAAAAAGGTTTCGCGTACGTCGGTCGTGGAGCATTACGGAATCAAAACGCTGATGTACGGCGTGATGCTGCCAGCACCGGATATTGGCGCGACCTGTGCGGCCCAATTGCGTGCCGTGGCCGAAGCCGGCTTTGAATGCGGCATCCACACCTGGGATCACGTTGTATGGCAAGACAATGTCAGGCAGCGCGATGCAGCGTGGACCAAAGCCCAGATGCAAAAATCGGCACAGCGTTTTCAGAAAATTTTTGGTACACCGGCCAAGACCCATGGCGCAGCGGGCTGGCAAATGAATCATCACGCCTTTGCCGAACTCGATGAACTGGGTATGGCCTATTGCTCTGACGGACGTGCCAGGCTGAATGACGATGGTTCTTTGCTCGATCCGGCCAGCGGACCGTACCGACTTTGCAGCGGCACGACCATCATGCGCGGCTACCAAATGCCCACGACCCTGCCGACTCTGGATGAATTGCTGGGACGTACGATAGGTGGTGTGGAAATAAATCTGAACAATATTGCCGATCACATTTTAAAATTAACAAAACAACCACGCGATCATGTATTTACGTTGCATGCCGAACTTGAAGGTCAGAAACTTGCCCCCATATTCGAACGACTGCTCAACGGATGGAAATCACAGGGTTATCATTTGGGCTCCATGTCTGATTATGCAAAATCGATAGACGTTTTATCCCTTCCGATTCATGCACTGCAATGGGGAGAACTGCCGGGTCGATCCGGCCAATTTATCATAGTCTGATGTCGTGACTTCCAATGCTCAATGGTAAAAAAACAATCAATATCAACCAAGGATCAGGAGAATACAGTGACTGCAACCCTCAACAAAAAACTGGCCGACTTTTCAGCAGAAATGACAGGTGAAAAAACCTTTAACCTCGCTGATCACGTGGGTAAAAAGTTTGTTTTATATTTTTACCCCAAAGACAACACGCCCGGCTGCACCACCGAAAGCATCGCATTTCGCGACAGTTATGCCGACTTCAAGGCTGCCGGTGTCGAGATCTATGGCCTGAGCCGCGACAGCATTCGTTCGCACGAAAATTTCAAGGCCAAGCTGGCATTGCCTTTTGAGCTGATTTCTGACCCCGATGAAACCATTTGCGCTCTGTTTGATGTCATCAAGATGAAGAACATGTATGGCAAACAGGTGCGGGGGATTGAAAGAAGCACTTTTTTAATTGACGGCAACAGTAAATTAGTGAAAGAATGGCGTGCAGTCAAAGTAAATGGGCATGTAAATGATGTTCTGGAATTTGTGAATGCCTCTACCTAATTTAGTTCAACTACCTGTCGAAAAGGCCGTGCTTGGAACACTCGTGTTCTGAACGGCTTTTTTTATTTCCACCTGCGTGCAAATTGAGGTCCTAATGCCACTACCAAAAATGCCAACGAAACCAGCCGTGATTCTGTCCAAAGAAGATTTTCCCAAGGCTAGTGCTAAATCGGCAGTCAAAGCAGTTGCACATCCAGTTGCAACGCCAGTCGCTCACACCGCATCGGCACCCAGATCACGTTCCAAACCGGCCGTATTGAACAAACCCGCAGCAAAATTGCTGACACCGGTCCAGACACCGCAGGCTAAATTAACCACCGTACCCAAAGCAGCACCGCAGCTCAGTGTGCACAAGGCAAACAATAACCACATCAAATCGGGCACCAGCCGCAAGGCCGATTCACTGGGCATCACCAAAATGTTTGTGCTCGATACCAACGTGTTGATGCATGACCCATCCTGCCTGTTCCGCTTTGAAGAGCACGACATCTATCTGCCCATGATTACCCTGGAAGAACTGGATAATCATAAAAAAGGCATGACCGAAGTGGCGCGCAACGCACGTCAGGTGTCGCGCACCCTTGATGCCCTGGTGGGAGACGACAGCAATTCTGAAATCAGCGATGGCATACTGCTGTCCAAACTGGGCAACAAGGAAGCCAAGGGTCACCTGCTGTTTCAGACCAAACTGCAAAATATCAATCTGCCGGAAGGACTGCCGGTCGGCAAGGCAGACAATCAGATTCTGGGGGTGGTACGCGCACTGGAAGCGGAATATCCAAACCGCCCTATCGTGCTGGTGTCCAAAGATATCAACATGCGCATCAAGGCGCGCGCACTGGGCTTGCCGGCTGAAGATTACTTCAATGACCACGTCATGGAAGATTCCGATCTGCTCTACACCGGTCTGGTACAACTGCCGCTGGATTTCTGGAACAAGCATGGCAAGGGCATGGAGTCATGGCAAGAAAACCGCAACGGCGTGTCCAACACGTTTTACCGCGTCACAGGTCCGTTCATCACCAATTTGCTGGTGAATCAGTTTGTGTATCTGGAGCCAAACAATGGTGAAGCCTCGTTTTACGGACAGGTACGCCAGATCAACGGCAAGACTGCCGTGCTGCAGACGCTGCGCGACTTCGGCAATGCACGCCACAGTGTCTGGGGTGTCACTTCGCGCAACCGTGAACAGAATTTCGCACTGAATCTGTTAATGGATCCGGAATGCGATTTCGTCACACTGCTCGGCCAGGCCGGTACCGGTAAAACCCTGCTGGCACTGGCGGCCGGGCTGGCGCAGGTACTGGAAACCAAAACCTATAACGAAATCATTGTCACGCGCGTGACGGTACCGGTCGGTGAAGACATCGGCTTTTTGCCGGGCACCGAAGAAGAAAAAATGTCACCGTGGATGGGTGCCTTCGACGACAATCTCGAGGTACTCAACAAGTCCGACAATGATGGCGGTGACTGGGGGCGTGCCGCAACGCAGGATCTGATCCGCTCCAAGATCAAGATCAAATCGCTGAACTTCATGCGCGGTCGCACTTTCGTGAACAAATTCCTGATCATCGATGAAGCGCAGAATCTGACGCCAAAACAGGTCAAGACGTTGGTCACACGCGCCGGTCCGGGCACCAAGATTATCTGTCTGGGCAATATCGCACAGATCGATACACCGTATCTGACTGAAGGTTCCAGCGGTCTGACCTATGTCGTGGATCGTTTCAAAGGCTGGGCACACAGCGGTCACATTACACTGGCACGCGGTGAACGTTCACGCCTGGCAGATCACGCCAGCGAAGTCTTGTAAGCGTCAATACTGCAAAACAGACGCGACCTGCGGGTCGCGTTTTTTTATGCTTTGGGCAGTACCGTTATCTTGCCATGCATGGTTTCGTGACCTTCACCACAAAAATTATCGCACAGGAACATCACCTCGCCGGCCTGCTCCGGTGTGATCGTCAGCAGCGTAACCGTCCCAGGCGGGATGTCGGCGCGCAGGTTCCAGTCCGGTACCGAAAACCCGTGCGTAAAGTCGCTCGCAGTCAATTCCAGCAACACTTTGTCACCCTGAATGAGGGTGATATGGTTTGGGCTGTAGGCAAATTTTTGCGCATGGATTTTTATATGGCTCGGTCGCTTTTTGGAATCGCTCGCAACCTGCGCCAATGACTCGCCCAGCATCACGCTCAACGCGGTGCCCAATGCATTTTTCAGCAATGTTCTTCTCAACATGATTTAGGCCTTTAAGAGTGGAATCTCATTAATCTCGGGCCGGCCCTGATTTTCTTCCACCTCACGCACACCCAGACCCTGCAGGGGCGCATCGGGATTCCACGGCAATGGCGTGCGCTGTTCCTGCGATCCCGGCGCCGGCAGTGGGAAAATCAATGACCGGGCCGCGTGATGGGGGATATGCCCGGTCATGTGATGATGTTCCTGATGAATGTGGCCATAGAAAACCGTTACGTTCGAATATGGCATTAACAGCGCAACCGCCTGACTGCCATCCCGGGTCGCCCAATCCCATTTGGGGGCCAGATCAAACAGAGGTCTGTGGGTGAACAGGACAATGCGCGCATCGGTGGACTGTTTGGCCAGATCATTTTTCAGCCACTCCAGCTGTTCATCGCCAAATTTTGCGCCGATTTCGGACACATTATCGAGCGCGATAAAATGCACTCCCTTGTGATCAAAGGAATAATGCGTTGCGCCGAAATATTCTTTGAACGCAGCGCCCTGATCCAGAGAAGCATCGTGTTCACCCGGAATGAAATAGCGCTTTTTTACCTTCAGACTGGCAACAATATCCCGAAATTCGGCCATGCGTTTGCGCCGGAGCACCGGATCATCGGTGGTGTGGGTCAAGTCACCTGTGAAGACGATAAATTCCGGGACCGGTTCCAGTGCATTCACAGCCGCCACCGCTTTGGCCAGCGTGGTATCGGCTTCGGGATTGGCCGCACCGCTGTAGCCCCAGTGCATGTCCGACATCTGCACAAAATAGAATTCTTGGTCTGCCCTGGCCATGGCAGTCCCGGTCAATCCGGACATAAATACGGCTCCACCCCCTGCTGCCGTCAAGGTCAAAAATTTTCTGCGGTCTATCATGGCGTTCTCCATTCAAAGTTAAGCTGACAAAGTCAGATCGCACGGTTATGCTTGAAATGGTTAACTCATCGCTGTCACGCTTATTCCCGGATAAAAATATTTATTTTTTGGGGAATAAAGTCCGCTGTAATGGAGTCTCACTTTCTAAATCCGCTAATACATGGAAAGTCCGTTGAAAAATAACCATGAGATCAGTCAGTTTGAACAGATCATGCTGCCGCATCTGGATGCGGCCTACAATCTGGCGCGCTGGCTGACCAGAAATGATCACGACGCCGAAGATCTGGTGCAAATGGCGTTCGTGCGTGCCGTCAAGTTCTTTGACGGCTATCAGGGCGGCAATGCCCGTGCCTGGCTGCTGACGATCGTGCGCAATACGTTTTACACTTCGCTGCGCGAACACGCGCAGGACGTACAGACGTTTGATGAAGACATTCACAGTCCGCTCCCAGACTTCAGTGGGCCTGAGCACAGCCAGAACAGCCGGGACACCTGCAGGATCGTGAATCAGGCTCTGGAACAGTTGCCCAACAATTTCAGGGAAGTGCTGATCCTCAAGGAGATGGAAGAATTGTCGTATCGCGAAATTGCCGATCTGGCCGGTATACCGATAGGAACAGTCATGTCCAGACTGGCACGTGCCAGAAAATTATTGCTGACGTACCTGAACGGTGCAGGACCAGGAGAATCGCATGGAGTGTAATCAGGCATTGATAGCAGCTTATGTCGACGAGGAACTCGATCCTTCTGCGACAGCCGCACTGACTGCACACCTTCAGGATTGTGCGGCCTGTCAGGACACGCTTAAAACCTTGCGCGGGCTGCACGGCTCACTGCAGACTACCGTCCGGCATGCCGCACCCGCGCATTTGCGCGAGCGAATCCAGGCCGATCTGGACAGGCTGAAAACCAGCCCGGCACCTGCCCGGCCCAGGTTCTGGAACTGGCTGGGTGCCGGCATGGCTGGCGCCGGCAGCCTGGCTCTGGCCGGCAGTCTGGTCCTGTATCTGAGCCTGCCTTCCGCACAAACATTACTGAACCAGGAAATTGCGGCCAGTCATTACCGCTCGCTGCTTGCCAATCATCTGGCCGATGTCGCGTCATCGGATCACCATACCGTCAAGCCCTGGTTCACCGGCAAACTCGATTACGCGCCGGTGGTACAGGATTTTGCAGCACAGGGATTCCCACTGCTGGGCGGCCGGCTGGATTATCTCAACCAGCGCACCGTTGCCGCGCTGGCGTACCGGCACAACAATCATCTGATCAATGTATTCATGTGGCCACAGTCCTCGGAACAAACAGAAACGCTGACTGCGGTGCAGGGTTTCAATCTGCTGCAATGGTCTGAAAAAGGAATGCATTACAGTGCGATATCGGACATGAATGCACAGGAGCTGGAATCGTTGCGCAAATTGATTCTTGAACACCCTGAAATGGGCGCCCGGTAATTTTACAGGTCGGACTGCAGCTGCTTGTCATTATGGATATAAAGGTTGAATGTCCGATCCACCACCTGTCTGAAGCAACTCCAAAGCTGCCTCAAATGCTGAATACGCGGAAGTGCCTGGCCTTTGGCCAGCCATCTCACTTTCCAATTTATGTTTTATGCCATCCAACTGTCCGGCTTCACGGGCCAGTCGAACGACGTCTCGTGCCACTGGCGAGGTTAGCACCGCAACGATCTTATCAGGATCAGTCGCCACATCCGTCACCTGACGTGTAATCCAATCCAGCACGTCAACTGCAGATTTATTTTTCACAATGGCGTAGCTGGTTAGCCAGTTCCCGTATTCGATAGCGCTGACCAGATCGTAGTTGAATCCATCGGATTGCACGACCGGTTCGTGGGTCGCAAGATATTGAGTTATAAGGTCTTTGCTGGCAGAGTCAATACGGGCCAGTCTTGACGGTGATTGAACGATCAACTCCAGCGATGTCATCAACATATGTTCAGATTCGTCAGACCCACTTTTTTTCGCGGCATTGATCAGCGTTTCCAACAGGGCATTTTGCTGCTTCGGGTCACTCACATTGGGCAACTGAAAAGCACCCTCGCGAATGTAGTCAAGCGGCGAAATAATCTTACGCTGCATGGCATCGCCCAATATCGCCGCAAGATCATCGGGCGCACCCATTCTGGCGTAAAGCAGTACAGCTTCACCAGCAACTTCAGGATCGACGTTATGAATATTTGATTTAACAACACCCAATATCCGCTGCCGACTATCCTCGCTCAACCCATTTTCAACAATATAGGCTGACTGTAATACCTGCATCAGATGTTTCTTGATTTGGGCGGCAATCATCGTGTTATCCAGTTCGCTCAGCAACAAATCAACATGTGGGAGCGGTACGATGGACGACAGGCAGTCGATGTAGTAAGTGGACAATGCGACGAATGATTTATTTTTTTGATAGCCATTCCAAAAAAAGGCAAACTTCGTTTCACTCGTCATCGTTTTGTCATTCATGACGGCCAGAACTGACGCATCCAGTGCCTGGAGTATGCTGAGTTCGCCAGACTGAACCGGATTTTCAGATCCGACCGACGGCACGTTACGTGTTGGGTCTTCTCGTTGTCGCGCGGCATGCGCAGTCAAGCCCTCCCTTTCGTCAGAACGGTCGGTCATAAAGTACTTGAGGCCCAAGCCGACCACAATGACACTGACCAACGCCAATAATGCGGCACCCGACTTCATTAGCGGCGTTCTGGGTAGGTGTTCCAAAGCGTTGCCGGCGTATCCGTTGCGCCAAAACTTAATTCACCCGTGCCAGCCTTTAGGTAGGCGTCCTTCACAAATGTATCGCAGCGATATTTACCTGCGGTTGGACCGGTGCAGCTAAGACCGTGACATTCCTGTACAAAGGCTTCTTTTATATAGGGCGACACGGTGTAGCTTGCACCAATTTGCTGAATCAGGACAGCCCTTCTGACAGCAGCGGCTTTCGCACTGTAAACAACGTAGGTATAAGGAATCCAGATTTGCGATGGCAGGGTAACGGCAGGCAATCGATTCCAGTTTGGGTAGTACACGGCGCCCCAATAGTTTGATCTGGACTTAAAGTTCTGCAACGTATTTTGCACGATAGCCGGTGTCTGATCCAATGCTTCGATTACCCGATCTCCGGTCCAAAGTCCCACGTGCCCAATGCCCCCCAGTCCTGGCACATTTAAATCTCTTCCTAAAATATCGGACTGATCCTGTGGATTTTTGACGAATTTTGCTGCGGACGAGTTGGTGACTGAAACTAAAAGCAATAATGCGATAAATCCACACCAGGTTGGTTGAGCGCGCATGTTAACTCCTCCATTCCGATCAGTGATTTTCCGTTAGAACCGGATGTCGATAAAAAGTTCCAACATTGATTTTGAATTTCACTCGCATATTGAATTGACACGCCGCTGACTATTTAAGGATTGGCCGCGGGCCTGCGAGCGGTCCAACTTCTGAACCTCGCAAACTCCGGGGTCGTGTATAGCGCGCCATGGTCTATGCCACCGGTTATGCACCATAAAAAAACAGGCAGTGCTCAACGCATCTGCCTGTTTCCATTCACCAGCGGTTTAAATAATTTACATCTCGGATTTACTGCGCAACACCATCGTCATCATTAACAGCAGCCCGGCAAAAACACCCAGAGAGGCAATGCCAAGGATTGGTCCGGCCTGCTCCTGTGGAACTATTTTTCCAAACATCAGATATAAAGCGACAAACATCACCAGCGCCGAAACATGATGCACAACAAACTGCACTGTGGCGATGGTTGACGTCGGAGCGCCCAGCCACAATTTATGGATGACGCTGTAAATAAATGAAACCACAAAACCGACCAGCAGAATATGCGCGTGAGTCACGAACTGAATGTGGTCACCCGATATACCCATGAAAATACCCAGCAACAACCCGATCATGGCAAAGCTCAGCGCCGAGAGTAAATATTTTTTATCGAAATTCATTTTAGTCATCCCCTAAGTTAGTTGCTTGTGAATGAATCATGACTTCCCAAAACAGGTCCAACGGTGGTGCAAACGCATGGTGCACCAAACGGTTGAATTTCGCAATGCCTGTCAGGATTGCTGCGCAAACAGCTGGCGCCATCCCGCCAACCCGAGCCGGTGCAGGGTCTCGATATTTTTCTCATAGATATCATCGGCGTCCGGATACGATTCCAGTACCCGTTCAATGCTGGCTTCCCGGATCAGGTGCAGGGTGGGATACGGTGCGCGGTTGGTGTAATTTTCTATATCGTCCGGTTGCGTGCCAAAGAACTGGTAGTCGGGATGAAAGCTGGCGATCTGCAATATGCCATCGGCGTCCAGCTCAGTCAGCAGTGTATTGGCCACATCCAGAAAATCATTAAAATCCAGAAAATCATTCAGCACCTGCGGCAGTATCAGCAAGGTGGTTTCCACTTGCTCCGGGTTGGCTTCGAGCAGAAATTCAATTTCATCCAGCAGGCAGGCGTGCAGTTCACGCAGGTCCGTTGCCGCGCTGACGGTGTAGCGTATTTGCTTTTTGACGTGCACGGCTTTGGCAAACGGACACAGGTTGAGCCCGATGACGGCCTTTTCCAACCAGGTTTGGGTCTGGCTGACTATCTGTTGATCATTCATGGTTTATCTCGAAAACAAAATTGTAAAAAAACGCGCCTGAGCGCGTTTTTTATCGGAAAGCGTTACTGTCACTTAACCTGTTCCAGCAATACAGTCAAAATCTTCTCAGACGCTGCTGATGTTTCTGCGCCGCCGTCATTGTTCTGCACCGTGACGTGGGTGACATTTTTGTCAGCGCTGACCATAATCCGATAGCGTTTGGCTTCTTTATCCTTTTCAAAACTGAAGATCCTGGACAGGAAGCTTTCATTGCTGTCTTTCGCGTCGGCATCCACATAGCGCACAAAATAAATACCTTTGTTGCGGTCACGATCTTCCACGGTAAATCCGACCCGGTCCAGCGCCAGACCAACCCGGCGCCAGGCGTGGTCAAACGGTTCGTCAATGTCAATTTTTGCAGTGGCACCGTCTTTAACCAGTTTGGCCTTGGCAGGCGTTTCAACGGGCGTACCGGCCAGCACACTGGCTTTTTCCTGTGTTGTTCCCAGACTGACCATAAGGCGGATCAAAAATGCCGATTCGAGCCCGGGATCATTCGGGCGGTTAGTCCAGACAGTGGATTCTTTCTCAGATCCCACCACCACCTCTTCAACACCACGATGGCTGATGTAGATTTCAGTCGACCCGTCTGCACGACGCTCCAGTCGGGTGCGGTATTTATCGCGTTCGCCGGTCGAATACAGTGAATCAAAAACTCTGCCCAGTGTCCTGCGCAAAAAATCCTCCGGAATGTTGGCGCGATTTTCTGCCCAGTCGGTTTCAATTATGCCGGTGGTTTCCGATTCCTGATTGATGGTAAAGCCGTTATCCTCCCAAAACTTTTTCAGCTTGGGCCACAGCATGTCGGGTGTTTGCGGCACCAGCAGCCAGCGCTGGTTACCGTCTCTTTCGATACGCATGCCTTCCAGCGAATTCGGCGCAACTTTAGCCTGCTGGGCGGTGGCGGCAGGCTGGTTGGGAGCAGCAGCGTTTTTATTGTTGAATCCGGACGCGGTCAGTGTGCCGTTTTTATTGTCCGGTATCGAATACCGGTTATCACGTGAAATCTGGCTCAGGTCAGGGGGCACATCCAGCGTTGGTGCAGCCGCTTCTTTTTTTCCTGCGCTTTTGTAATCAATGTGATCCGGCGTGAGCAAATTACCAGATGCGCTGCACCCCGCGATGGCGGCAACGGCCAGAAGTGAAACCACATTTCCAAGTGAATTATTGCGTATAGTCATTTAGATACAAACTTAAAGTTATCAGTCGTTCAGTGCCGGGCCAGGCCCACACCAACATTTTATTTCTATTAATGCTTGAGCAAACCGAGTTCGCTCAATGTGCTGGCCAGAGATTGATGATACTGACTTGAATGGGTCACCAGCGGCAAACGGATGCCGGAAGGGATCAGTCCCATTTCGCAAAGCGCCCATTTTACTGGAACAGGGTTCGGTTCAAAGAATAATTTTTGATGCAACGGAATTAACGGTTTGTTGATGGCCCAGGCTTTGGCAATATCACCAGCCATCGCAGCAACGCACAGTTCATGCATTGCGCGCGGGACGACGTTGGCAGTGACAGAGATGTTGCCCTGACCGCCGCATAACATCAGCGCCATGGCCAACAGATCATCACCGGAATAGACGGCAAAACCGTCCGGCGCCATGGCGAGCAATTCGATATCACGACCGATGTTGCCGCTGGCTTCCTTGACACCGACGATGTTTTTGATCTGCGCCAGACGCAGGATGGTTTCATTCGACATGTCTGCCACGGTGCGGCCCGGCACGTTGTACAGAATGATGGGCAGATCGACCGACTCTGCTATTTTCTTGAAGTGCTGATACATGCCTTCCTGAGTAGGTCGGTTGTAATACGGCACCACCTGCAATGAGGCGTCAGCGCCGACCAGTTTGGCGTAGCTGGTCAGATTGATGGCTTCCTGGGTGGAATTGCCGCCGGAACCGGCGATGACGGGAATGCGTTTATTGACGTGCTCAACGGTGAGCTTGATGAGGTCCTTGTGTTCTTCTACCGTGACCGTGGAAGATTCACCGGTAGTACCGGCAATCACGATCCCGTCGGTACCTTCGCTGATATGCCAGTCGATTAATTTTTTCAGGCCTGGAATATCCAGACTGCCATCTGCATGCATTGGTGTAACTATTGCAACTAAGCTTCCGGTAATCATAGTCATGATAAAGCGTCAAAATTGATAAAAGGTTGATTGTAGCGGATCACAGGTGTTAGCGCTAATGAATCTCATCCAAATGACAGCGATTGAGGTCTGTTTTGATGAGGCACACCCGCTGGATAACGGCCGGCTTGGGACTGTCCACATATCCGGACTCATAAGCGACCACCCGCAATGGCTGGCCTGATGCAAATTGAGTCAGGCCCAGCAATTCTTCCGGGGCCAGTAAAAAGTGCGGATTGGATGGCTTGCCGAATTGCTCATTACCCTGCGCAAAAGTTTCCATGATCAGGACGCCCTGTGGTGCCAGACTGGACAGAATATGCCCGAACAGCTCCCGATGCAGATAATTGCACACCACGATGCCGGAAAAACGGTCAGCACCAAAGGGCCACACGGCACAGGCGGCTTCCAGATCATGACACACAGTGCTGGCGCCCAACTGCGCAACGTGCCTGAGCAGTTCCGGATCACGGTCCAGTGCCAGCACGGTATGACCGGCCTGCAGCAGCACCCCACAATTGCGCCCCGCTCCGCTGGCCAGATCCAGAACCTCACCCTGCGGTATCAGATGTACAAAGCGTTGAAGCCAGGCTGACGGGGCCGGATTAATGAGCGAGATTGACATCAGCTGTAGCTGATCCCCATGGCTTCACGCACATCGCGCATGGTTTCCTGCGCCAGTTTGCGCGCCTTGTCACAACCATCGGCAGCAATGGCGCGCACCAGAGACGGATCATCCAGGTACTGCTGGGCCCGTTCATGCATGGGTTGCTGTTCTTTGATAATGGCATCGATCACCGGCTGTTTGCAATCCAGGCAGCCGATCCCGGCGCTGGTACATCCTTTCTGAACCCAGATTCTGGTGGCCGAATCGGAATACACCTGATGCAGCTGCCAGACCGGACATTTTTCCGGAGTGCCCACGTCATTGCGACGGATACGTGCCGGGTCGGTAACCATGGTGCGGATTTTTTTGGTGACGCTGGCAGGATCTTCACGCAGCGCGATGGTATTACCATAACTCTTGGACATTTTCTGGCCATCCAGTCCCGGCATGCGCGAGGCCACAGTCAGTTTCACCTGCGGTTCGACCAGAATCAGTTTGCGCGAGCCTTCCAGATAGCCGAACAGACGTTCACGGTCTATCATGTTCAGATTCTGCGCGTCATTGAGCAGCGCATGCGCCTGTTCGAGTGATTCGGTCAAGCCCTGTTCCTGAAATTCGTTGCGCAATTCGTTATACAGCTTGGCGCGTTTGCTGCCGAGTTTTTTCACCGCATCGATGGCGTTCTGTTCGAAGCCTTTTTCCTTGCCATACAGATGATTGAAACGCCGCGCAATTTCACGCATCATTTCAATGTGCGGTACCTGATCGTCGCCCACCGGCACCTGACTAGCGCGATAGATCAGCACATCGGCAGCCTGCAGCAAAGGGTAACCGAGAAAACCGTAAGTGGCCAGATCGCGGTCCTGCAGTTTTTCCTGCTGGTCCTTGTAGGTTGGCACCCGTTCCAGCCAGCCCAAAGGGGTTGCCATCGACAGCAGCAGATGCAGTTCGGCATGCTCCTGAATTCGTGACTGGATGAACAGGGTGGCCTGAGACGGATCAACGCCGGCAGCCAGCCAGTCAGTCAGCATGTCCCAGCTGTGTTTTTCGATCTCGGCCGGATCATCGTAATGGGTAGTCAGGGCATGCCAGTCTGCGACAAAAAACAGACAGGGCATTTCTGCCTGCATGGTGATCCAGCTTTTCAGGGCACCGTGATAATGGCCCAAGTGCATGGCGCCGGTGGGGCGCATACCGGAAACAACGCGATCAGGATACATGAGTATGGGTTAATTCAATAAAAGTTGCAGCGGTGACAGGATAATGCGCAAGACAGTTTCAGCAATAATCATGACCGGTATGAGCCAGTAGTTAAACAGTTTCAGAAACATCAGGCCCAGCACAATAAAAAAACCATAGGGTTCGATTTTCGAAAACTGGATCGCCTGCCTCATCGGCAACAGGCTGGTCAAAATTCTTCCGCCATCGAGTGGCAGCATGGGAAACAGGTTCAGGGCAAACATCACCAGATTGGCCAGAACGCCGGCTTCAGCCATCTTGAGCAGAAACGGCTCTGAAATCTGCAGCGCGCCCAGCAGGACAGACCCCACCATCCAGAACAGTGCCATGACAAAATTCGAAGCCGGTCCGGCCGCTGCCACCCAGGCCATATCGCGCTTGGGATTTCTCAGTCGTCCGAAATCGATCGGAACCGGTTTGGCATAACCGAAAATGAAACTGCCGCCGGTCATCAGGTACAGCACGGCAGGAATCATCAGCGTGCCGACCGGGTCAATGTGTTTCATCGGATTCAGACTCAGGCGTCCGCGCGCATAAGCCGTGTCATCGCCAAAATATCTGGCCACGTAGGCATGTGCAGATTCATGCAGGGTAATGGCAAAAATAACAGGGATGGCGTAGACCGCCAAAGTTTGGATTAATTCATTCATAGGTGGCGATTCTAACAGAGCACCCGGCCGGCTGGCGAATAGTGGTCATTATCACAATCCAAAAATCTGGATCGCACCGCGCCCCTGACGGATCAGCTGCACTTCGTCTCCGGTCAGATCAACCACCGTGGTGGGTTCCAGGCTGCACGCACCACCATCGATAATCAATTCAATCTGACGTTCGAGGCAATCCCGGATTTCTTCCGGATCGTTCAGGGGCAATTCGTGACGCGGCAGGATCAGGGTGGTACCGAGCAGGGGCTGACCGAGTTCGGTCAGCAGCGCCTGCATGATTTTATCTTCCGGCACGCGCAGACCAATGGTTTTGCGGGAAGGATGCGACAGGCGCCGTGGTACTTCCTTGGTCGCTTCCAGAATAAACGTGTACGGACCCGGCGTGGCGGCCTTGAGCAGGCGGTACTGGCGATTGTCCACCTTGGCATAGGTAGCAATTTCGCTCAGATCGCGGCACAGCAGGGTCAGATGATGTTTTTCATCGACTTCACGGATGCGCCGCAATCGCAACACCGCATCCTTGTCATCCAGATGGCAGACCAGTGCATAACAGGAATCGGTAGGTACGGCGACGATACCGCCGGAATGGATTATCTGACAGGCTTGCTTGATCAGACGATTTTGCGGGTTCTCAGGGTGCAGGTAAAAGTATTGACTCATATAGGACAATAAATGCGCGCAATGAATGCAAAATGGAATTGCATCAACCGGGATTCATTGTTAAAAAATTGAATGACCGCAGTATAACTTACCTGCAGGGTTAATTTGAATGTTTACCTGCTTCGGAGGCACGCAGTGCCGCAATTCGTTGTTCCATGGGTGGATGCGTGGAAAACCGCGCGACCACCCCCGGTCAGAAATACCGCGAAGGTATTTATCAAATCAAGTTAAGACACAGCCAATCCTGAAAAATTGGATCGGCCTGAGCTGACTATTTTAATAATCCAAATACCCGTGCGATGACCTTGCTGCCGGTACCTGCCGGATCCTTGCGAATCGCTTTTTCCTCTTCGCCTATCATCAAAAACAGACCTTCGATGGCGCGATCTGTCACATACGACTCAACCGTGGCCTGTTGCACTGGTACTACGCCGTATTTGGAGGCCGGTCCCATCACGGAATTGTATTGTTCCGACAGTCTGGCCTTGTCGGTCACCGATTTGACGACGGGCCTGAACTCTTCGATAAGTTGCGCCGAAGTTTTTTGCCGAAAAAAATCAGTCACGGATGTGTCACCACCGCTCAAAATATTTTTTGCATCACTCACCGACATCGACTTGATCGCATTCATCAGCAGCGGTTTAGCCATGGGCACGGCTGATTCCGCTGCGTGATTCATAGAGACAATCAGCTCGTCCATTTTTTCTCCCTGTCCCATCATTTTCATAACAGATTGGGCTTTATCAAGCGAGCTCGGAAGATTGATTTTGACTTTATCGTTGGATAAAAAACCGTTTTGCACGCCCAGCTTTTCGACAGCTGATTCGGCTCCTTTTTGCAGCGCGGCTTTCAGGCCGTCGCTGGCCTGTACGTTATTCAAATCCGCCAGAGACGCAGCCCAGATTGATGTGGACACTGCAAGAGCTGTAATGATGGTCAAATAAGAACGAATATTCATTGCAATCCTTTAGCCTGGATATAAGTAGAACAATTTACCGGAATTAAACCATTCAGCAGGCGCAAGTTTAACCCATTAACAAACAATTGCCTGCAAAAAAACAGCTGGATATGTGACCAGCAGCAGGTCCAGATTGGTTTCGACTGTTCAGGTTTCAGTTCCTGCAGCACTGCCACGTTTTCATTTGTTATGAACCGTCATCATCCAATTTGAAATCAAATTCCATCGTGGTCGTAACCGGTTTTGAAATGGGTGCATATTTCCATTGGCTTGCCGCGGCAAGGACTGCCTTGTCGAAATATTTTTTCGGGGTGGCTTTGATGATGTCCACTTTCGATACATGCCCATCGGTTTCTATCAGTACCCGTGCGGTAACTACGCCCGACGAGATGCCCTCAAGGGCAGCAGTTTTCGGAAATTTGGGCTGCACGCGAGAAATGACGTTGAGTACCGGCTCCTGTGCCGCGACTGCTTTCGCCTTGGCGGCAACCTGTGCCTGTGCAGCTTCTGCCAGCTTCTGGCTTTCCAGCGCCTTGGCTGCGGCCAAACTTCTGGCATCGGCGGCGGCTCTGGCGTCCGCTGCAATTTTTGCCTCGGCGGCGGATTTTGCATCCGCAGCGAGTTTGTCTTCACGGGCTTTCCTGGCTTCAGCTGCCAATTTTGCTTCCGCCGCTTCCTTTTCGAGCTTTTCTTCTTTGGCAATCTGCGCCGGCGACTTGGTGGAGGCCATATCCATCCATTTAACGGCATCCGCAGTATCTGTCATCTTCACCGGATTTTTGACCAGACCGGTTACCTGCGGGGCCGCCGCTGCTTCAGGTGCTTTGGCAGGTACCGCATCCGGAGCAGATTCCTTGCTGCACGCTGCGCATATCAGAACGACCATGATCTGGCTGGCTGCGCATGACGACAAGCGTCCCAACTTGTTAAGTTTCACCATATTCACATTGCCCCAAAAGATCAAATCGATTTATGCACAAAGCCAAATATTGCCGAATAGAAATGTTATCACATTAAAAAATGAAAATCTGAATGTGTTGTTTCTGCGACTATTCAGATCGCTTTTGAGCATTTTTAACTACTAATGAGCATTAGAAAGCATCGGTTTGCGTAAATTGTTTCCGAAGCGGTTGATTTTGATTTTATATTTCGAGTATTATCGAAATATGGAAATAAACCAAAGGAAAACCATGCAAACCAATAAAGTCATTGCTGCGCTATCCGCATTGGCCCAGGAAACCCGATTAACCGTATTTCGGTTACTGGTACAGGCCGGCCCAGAGGGAATGGCCGCAACAAAAATCAGCGAACAGGTTGGCATTCCTGCTTCATCTTTATCGTTTCACCTCAAAGAAATGTTGCATGCAGAACTGGTTAGCTCGAAGCAGGAAAGCCGGTTTGTCATTTACTCGGCCAACTTCACGACCATGTCGGCATTGATTGGATTTTTGACCGACAACTGCTGTGGCGGCAATCCTTGCACACCAGTCTGTCCGACCTCATGTTCGGCACCTGAGCAGATTGTTTGATAACACCACCCTCCACCGTTGCATCGCACATTTGAAAAATTGAAAGCCAGCACCATGACCGATAAAGTTTATAACGTACTTTTTTTATGCACCGGAAATTCAGCGCGCAGTGTCATGGCCGAGGCGCTTGTGTCGATTCTGGGTAAAGGACGCTGCAAGGGATTCAGCGCCGGCAGCAAACCGGGAGGCATAGTTAATCCGTTCGCCATAGAGCAGATCAAACAATTCCGGCCAGATTACCCGACCGGTTCCATGCGCAGCAAAAGCTGGGATGAATTTGCAGCCGCCGATGCACCCAAAATGGATCTGATCATTACGGTGTGCGACAACGCTGCAGGTGAAGCCTGCCCGTTTTGGCCAGGCCGTCCTGCCACTGCACATTGGGGCTTTGAAGATCCGGCCACAGCACAAGGATCGGACCAAGATAAGCAAGCCGCATTTGCACAGATTTTCCAACAGATTCTGAAAAAAATCAGCGCGTTTGTGGATCTGGATATCGAAGCGATGGATTTCGCGACGCTGCAAAAAAATATCAAACAAATCGGCACCGAGCCGGTATGAATCAGGATTTTTTAAAGGAAATGTATGTCTATTCAATGTGAAGTCTCCAGCAAAATTGCGGCACAGGTTCCGCTTAATTTTTTCGAACGTTATCTGACTGCATGGGTAGCACTTTGCATTGTGGCAGGCATCATACTGGGGCAGGAATTCCCGGCCATTTTTAAAGCAATTGGCGGCATGGAAATCGCCAAAGTGAATTTGCCGGTCGGCCTGCTGATCTGGGTCATGATTATTCCCATGTTGTTAAAAATTGATTTCGGTGCGCTGGGGCAGGTTAAAAATCACGTCCGTGGCATTGGCGTGACATTGTTTATCAACTGGCTGGTGAAACCATTTTCGATGGCCTTGCTGGGCTGGATCTTTGTTCGGCATCTGTTTGCCCCGATGCTGCCAGCAGGCCAGCTTGACAGTTATATAGCAGGTCTGATTCTGCTGGCAGCAGCCCCCTGCACGGCCATGGTGTTTGTCTGGAGCCGTCTGACCAACGGCGATCCGTATTTCACATTGTCGCAGGTCGCAATCAATGACCTGATCATGGTGTTTGCCTTTGCGCCGCTGGTCGGTCTGCTGCTGGGCGTGTCGAATATCACGATTCCCTGGGCCACATTAATTACTTCGGTTGTGCTGTATATCGTCATCCCGGTCATTGTTGCGCAAGTGATCCGGCGCGCCCTGCTCTCGCATGGTCAGTCCAGCTTCGATGCGGCGATGAATTTTATTCAGCCCTGGTCAATATCTGCTCTTTTGATGACGCTGGTGCTGTTATTTGCATTCCAGGGCAATGCCATCATCGAACAGCCGCTGGTCATTGCCCTGCTCGCTGTCCCGATTCTGGTTCAGGTTTTCTTCAATTCTGCATTGGCGTACTGGTTGAACAAAAAACTGGGAGAAAAGCATTCCGTGGCCTGTCCATCAGCTTTGATAGGAGCATCAAATTTCTTTGAGCTGGCAGTGGCAGCGGCAATCAGTCTGTTCGGCTTTGAGTCAGGCGCGGCATTGGCGACGGTCGTCGGTGTACTGATTGAAGTGCCGGTTATGTTATTGGTCGTCAAAATTGTGAATGCGACTAAGCCGTGGTACGAAACAAAATAACGCTTCAAATGACGCAATCAATTTCATCGTCGTGAGGAACAATCAGACATGTATCAGCCAAATTCAGAATTACCCAGTCTGACATCAGAACTGTTCGATATACCGACACTGGAGAAAGTCAGCACGGGAGATCAAATAGCACATGCTCCAAGATTTTTGCTTTTGTATGGGTCGTTGCGAGCCCGTTCTTACAGCAGGCTGTTAACCTGCGAGGCGGCCCGCCTGTTACAGGCAATGGGGGGCGATGTGCAGATTTTTGATCCGCATGGCCTGCCTTTGCCGGACGATGCCCCTGAAACGCATCCGAAAGTTCAGGAGCTGCGCGCACTGACGCAATGGGCTGAAGGGATGGTGTGGTGTTCTCCGGAACGCCACGGCGCGATGACAGGCATTATGAAAGCGCAGATTGACTGGATTCCTTTGTCGATTGGCGCTGTGCGTCCTACTCAGGGCAAGACCCTCGCGGTCATGGAAGTATCGGGCGGCTCTCAATCATTCAATGCGGTAAACCAGTTGCGCATTTTGGGTCGCTGGATGCGCATGCTCACCATACCGAACCAGTCTTCTGTAGCCAAGGCATTTATGGAATTTGACGAATCCGGACGAATGAAGCCATCGCCCTATTACGACCGGCTGGTCGACGTGATGGAAGAGTTGATGAAATTTACTTTGCTCACCAGGCACGTTACCCCATATCTGGTTGACCGTTACAGTGAACGCAAGGAAAGTGCCGAGGAATTATCTAAAAGAGTCAATCAAAGGTCAATATAAGGCGTGGTGGCGCTGAGTTGAAATCAGTCTGGCACCGCGCACTTGGCAGGCCTGTTCGGTATGGGCTTGCTGCAAGACTCGGCGAAAAATGCCTTCATCGAGACTTCTTTTGTCTGGTCCAATAATCAAATTCTTTTTCGTGAACTTCAAAATCGATTTCCATGACGCGCTGCTGCAATCGCGCCTGCACATCCTGCACCGCCCGGTTGTAAATGGAAGGTCCGATTTCTTCGACAAAAAAGTTGAGCAGTGCGCCGGCCTGCAAACTGCCTAACGGTTCATCCATATTTTCTTTGAAATACCGTTCGATGGATTCGGTGGCTTCTTTGCGGATTTCTTTGCTGAGTTCGATTGGCATAGGCTGATCAAAACCAGTCGTGCCAGACCGGCTTGAGGTACGAAGCAAGCGCAGGCAAGGCGCCGAGTTCGGTCATGGATTCACCGGGACCATGAAAGTCCGATCCGCGTGAGGCCAGAAAGCCATAACGCTGCGCTACTTTGGCGTATTCATCAAACTGATCCGGCGTGTGGCTGCCGGTGACCACTTCGATTCCCACTCCACCGAGCTGTTTGAATTCATCCAGAAATGCCGCCATCTGCAGATCAGTCAGATCATATCGTCCGGGATGGGCAACAACGGCCCGCCCGCCGGCACCCGTGATCCACTGGATGGCATTGCCCAGATTGGCCCAGCGATGCTCGACATAACCAGGCTTGCCTTCGACCAGATAATTTTTGAACACATCACCAATGTCACGGCAATAACCATATTCGACCATATAGCGCGCAAAATGGGTACGCGAAATCAGATCCGGATTGCCGACATAGGTCAGCGCACCCTGATAGGCATTGGGTATCCCCACATCGGCCAGCATGTCCCCCATTTGCATGGCACGTTGCTGGCGGCCATTGCGGGTGTCAAACAGTCCCTGCACCAGATCCGGATTGGTTTCATCAATATTCAGACCCACAATATGGATGGTCTTGCCAGCCCAGGTTACCGATACTTCCACCCCGCCGATATGGCGCATGCCCAGCCCGGTGGCAATTTCACGGGCCGTTGCAACACCGCCAACTTCGTCATGATCGGTAAGCGCCCAAACGTCCACGCCGTGCTCATGCGCGCGCGTGGCAATTTCAGTGGGAGTCAGCAATCCGTCCGATACGGTGGAATGGCAGTGCAGGTCGACGTTCAGCATGGCGGGTCAGGTTGATTCGGAGTAAGGGTATTGTACCCTTTCAGGCTGAAAGCGGAGACAAAAACTGCTCAATCAGTCTGGCCAGTTCCTCCGGCTGATCGTGGTGCAGCATGTGCCCGGCATTCTGTATCAGGTGCTGCTGCACTTTTTTGAAATAAGTCAGACGGCGGTCCGCTTCAGCGCGACCTTTTTCCTTGCCGCCAATCCAGTCCCAGATTTCCGTGTCGGCAGCTTCTACCCACATGACCGGCGCGCTGATTGCTTCCCAGCAGGCCATGACTTCTTCGACCCGATACAGCACCGGGCTCGAGTTTTTATGGGCCGGATCACCCAGTATTACCCATTCACCCTGTGCGTTTTCGCGCGACCAGTGCTGGGCCAGAAACGCGGCGCGCTCGTTGGACAGGCGCTTATTGGTCTTTTGCAAACGCTGTGCGACCTCGGCAATACTGCGGTAGTTTTTCATTGCCGGTGTTTCGCGCAACTCATCCAGCCATTTCCGATACCTGCGTGGAGCTTCTGCCGGTTTGGTGGTTGGCAGCCCAAAACCTTCCAGCACGACCAGATTGGCAATGCGTTCAGGACGGATTCCGGCATACAGCGCCACAATATTGCCACCCATGCTGTGGCCGAGCAGATTGACCGGCGCATCAGGACTGTAATGAAAAAGCAGGGCATCAAGATCGGCCAGATAATCGGGAAACCAGTACGTATCAGTTCCAGGTCCGGTCGTGGCGCCAAAGCCGCGCAGATCCGGTGCGATCACGTGCCAGTCTTGTTTCAGGTTATCAACCACAAACTGAAATGATGCACCCACATCCATCCAGCCGTGCAGCATGAACAGTTTTGGCGCATCGGCATTGCCCCAGTGCAGGCAATGATATTGATAGTCGCGGATTGTGATCCATTCAGAACGGGAAGTTTTCATAGGTAGGGGCGCTTAAAGTGAAGGGTCGTGCCAAATCGGAGGCATTATACCCGCGCGCGCGGCAGCGTGATTATTCAGTTGTTTTTTGCACAAATCAAATCGGCGCCTTTGCATTCTTTGATCAACTTTTGTTTACTGCATCAGCAACTCAACTTATAGTGCCGTAACAATAACAACATGCCTGCCATCGATGAACGATCAACCGGAAGACCAGACCGCCGCAACTGTATCGTTCCGGGATGCCTGCCTGTTCTGGCTGAAACTGGGCTTTATCAGTTTCGGCGGACCTGCCGGTCAGATCGCCATCATGCATCAGGAACTGGTGGAGCGACGCCGCTGGATTTCCGAGCGACGTTTTTTACATGCATTGAATTTCTGCATGGTGCTGCCCGGCCCGGAAGCACAGCAACTGGCTACCTATATCGGCTGGCTGATGCATAAAACCCGCGGCGGCATCATTGCCGGCGTTTTGTTTGTGCTGCCTTCGCTGTTTATCCTGATCGCCCTGTCCTGGGTCTACATCGCGTTTGGCGACACGACACTGGTCAACGGTATTTTTTACGGCATCAAACCGGCGGTGACGGCCATCGTGTTGCAGGCTGCGCACCGCATCGGTTCGCGCGCACTGAAAAACATCTGGCTCTGGCTGATCGCTGCCATGGCGCTGCTGGCCCTGCTGGTTTTTAATACGCCTTTCCCCGTCATCATTCTCGCCGCCGCGCTGATCGGATATATCGGCGGCCGGGTTGCGCCATCTTATTTTCACATGACAGCGGGGCACGGCAACCCACAGCATTCTTATGGCAGCGCCATCATCGATGACCATACTCCAACACCCGCCCATGCCCTGTTCAGCTGGAAAAGACTGATGCAAATCGTCTGTTGCGGTGCGTTGTTGTGGCTGCTGCCCATGGCGTTGCTGATTGCGCTGCAGGGCTGGCACGGCACCCTCACGCAAATGGGCTGGTTTTTCACCAAGGCTGCGCTGGTCACTTTTGGCGGTGCCTACGCGGTTTTGCCGTATGTGGTGCAGGGTGCGGTCGGGCAATACGGCTGGCTGAGAGCTCCGCAGATGATGGATGGTCTGGCTCTGGGTGAAACCACGCCAGGTCCGCTGATCATGGTGGTGGCCTTTGTCGGATTTGTCGGCGGTTATACCAAAGCCGTGTGCGGTGCCGACCTGCTGTTTGCCGGCGGCGCACTCGGGGCGATCCTTGTGACCTGGTTTACCTTTCTGCCCTCCTTCCTGTTTATCTTTGCCGGCGCACCACTGATTGAAACCACCCACAACAATCTGAACTTCACCGCGCCGCTCACTGCCATCACCGCCGCCGTGGTGGGTGTAATTCTCAATTTGACCCTGTTTTTTGCCGGCCATGTACTCTGGCCGGCCGGACTCAGCGGAAAGTTTGACCTGATCTCGGCCGTCCTGATACTGGCCGCCGTACTGGCTCTGTTTTTATTTAAACGAAAAATAATGGAGGTGCTGTTAAGCTGTGCGCTACTGGGTCTTGCGTTCACAGCACTGATGCGCCCGTTTATGTAGTGCCGGACTTTGCTGACAATGGTGCAATGATATTGCACCCTGCGAACTGCCATGATTTGATCTACGCCAATATGCGAACGTGCTTTAAAACCTAGACTGAACATTTCACAGGAACAGCACCATGAATAAAAAAAAACTGGCGATCGTTTTGATACTGGTCGGACTGGTTGCCGCAACCGTCTACTTCACCTCCCAAAAACAGCAAGCCACCGAGCTGACTCTGTCCGGCAATGTGGATATCCGTCAGGTGAATCTGTCATTCCGGGTGGCAGGCCGTCTGAAATCCCTGAAGGTCGATGAAGGTGCACGGGTCGTTGCCGGCGCTGTCTTGGGCGAACTGGACAATCAGCCTTACACGATTGCGCTGTCCGACGCCAGAGCCAACCACGCGGCACTCGAGGCGCATCGCAGACTGTACAAAAAAGGCTACCGCAAAGAGGATATCCAGCAGGCCAGAGCCACACTCACGGCCCGTCAGGCTGCGCAACTGAACGCGTCGCAACTGCTGCAGCGTCAGAAGCAACTGACCGGCAGCGGCGCAGCATCACAGCGACTGCTCGATGAGGCGCAATCAGCTTTCGACCAAAGCACGGCCCAAGTCGAGGCAACCAGTCAGCAGTACAAAGAACTCAGCAGCGGTTACCGCAAGGAAGAAGTCGCCGAAGTGGAGGCCAATTTCCAGCGCAGTTCTGCGCAGCTTGACAGCGCAACCCTGCAACTGGCCGACACGATATTGACTGCGCCGGCCAAAGGCATCATCCTGACCAGGGCGGTTGAGCCCGGCACCATGCTCGGGGCCGGCAGCACGGTATTGACCCTGTCACTGACCGACCCGGTCTGGGTGCGCGCCTATGTGGCCGAACCCGATCTGGGCAAGGTTGCCCCCGGCACCAAAGTCAATGTCATTACCGACGCACGCAAGGAACCATATGCAGGCACGATTGGATTTGTTTCCCCGACTTCCGAATTCACGCCGAAAAATGTCGAGACCACCGATCTGCGCACGGCGCTGGTGTACCGCTTGCGCATCGTCATCGACCAGCCTGATGCGCAGTTAAGGCAAGGCATGCCTGTGACCGTCCGGATTGCCACCGCACATCAATGACACAGAACGCCCTTTCCGACGACTGCGCCATTGCCATCACTGATCTGCATCATCAGTTTGACGGCAAGGCGGCTCTGGCCGGCATTTCCACACAGATCAAACGCGGCAGGATCACCGGCATTGTCGGACCGGATGGTTCCGGCAAAACCACGCTGATCCGGCTCATTGCCGGCCTGCTCAAGGCCAGCAGCGGGTCCATCAGTGTGGAAAATCTGGATCCGGTCACACAAGCCAGCCTGCTACGCCCCCAGCTCGGCTACATGCCGCAGAAATTCGGACTGTATGAAGATCTGACCGTGCAGGAAAATCTGGACCTGTATGCCGACCTGTGCGACCTGACCGGCGCAAAGCGCAAGGCGAGTTTTGAACATCTGCTGTCATTTACCGATCTGGCACGCTTCACCGACCGGCCGGCCGGCAAGCTGTCCGGCGGCATGAAGCAAAAACTGGGGCTGGCCTGCACCCTGCTGGGCGCACCGAAAGTATTGCTGCTGGACGAACCCAGCGTCGGCGTCGATCCGATCTCGCGGCGCGAATTGTGGAAAATGGTTGGCGACCTGGCGCACGATGGCATCACCGTAATCTGGAGCACCTCGTATCTCGATGAAGCCGAACTGTGCAGCGAGGTGCTGCTCATGAGCGACGGTCTGCTTAAATTCAACGGACCGCCCCATGAAATTATCGACACGATGCGCGGTCGCAGTATGCAGCTGCGCCAAATCGGCGCCAATAAGCGTGCGGTTCTGAAAGCCGCGCTGCACTGTCCGGAAATCATCGATGGGGTCATACAGGGCGACGCGCTGCGGCTGGTGCTGAAAAGCGCCGGCGTGCTGCCTGACCTGGCCAGTCTCAACGCCGGCAACGAGGCGCAGTTCGTCCTGGTCAAGCCGTGTCTGGAAGATGCCTTCATTGATATTCTGGGCGGCGGTCCGGGCGGCACTTCGGTACTGGCCGACCACATGCCGCCGGCACGGCTCGACCCTTCCATCGATCAGATGGCCGTCATTGAAGCCACCCAACTCACGCGCGTGTTTGGCGATTTTGTAGCGACCGATCATGTCGATTTCAAAGTCAAACGCGGCGAAATTTTCGGACTCCTCGGACCGAACGGGGCCGGCAAATCCACCACCTTCAAAATGATGTGCGGACTGCTGCGCCCCAGCAGCGGCGCAGCCAGAGTGATGGGCATCGATCTGAAAACCAGCGCCAGTCAGGCGCGCGCCCAGCTCGGCTACATGGCCCAGAAATTTGCCCTGTACGGCAATCTGAATGTCGAACAGAATCTGGATTTTTTCTCGGGCATCTACGGTCTGCGCGGCGCGACACAAAAGCAGATGATCGCCGACATGGTACGTGTATTCAATCTGCAACCCTACCTGAAAACCCAGGCCGGCACCCTGCCGCTCGGTTTTAAACAGCGCCTGGCGCTGTCGTGCGCCATCATGCATCATCCGCCGATTCTGTTTCTCGACGAACCGACCTCGGGTGTTGACCCGATCACGCGGCGCGAATTCTGGACCCACATCAATGGACTGGTCGACAAGGGCGTCACCGTCATGGTCACCACCCACTTCATGGACGAAGCCGAATATTGCGACCGGATTGCACTGATTTACCGCGGTCGCACCATCGCCTCCGGCACACCGGATGCACTCAAGCTGCTGGCCAGCAAGAACGGCGAAACCGACATCACCATGGAAGAAACCTTTATCCGTCTGGTCGAAAACGATGACAGCACCCGGGAGGTAGCGCCATGACGCCACGTCAGGTCAGTCTGCGCCATGTGCTGGCGCTGTGCAAAAAGGAAAGTTACCAGATCGTGCGCGACCCGAGCAGCATACTGATTGCCTTCGTGTTGCCGGTAGTGCTGCTGTTCATTTTCGGTTACGGCATCAATCTCGATACCAACAAGGTGCGGCTCGGTCTGGTGATGGAAGATCAGGGCGCTGAAGCGCTTCGTTTTGCTGACGTACTCAAAGGCTCACCATTTCTGGAAGTAGACAGCAGCACATCACGCAGTGCCATGCAGCAGTTGCTGCAAACCGGCAAGGTGCGCGGCATGCTGGTGATCGGTTCGGATTTTTCCGGCAAGGTCAGAAATCACAAAGAAAGCGCGGCATTGCAACTGCTCACCGACGGCGCCGAACCGAACACGGCCAATTTTTTATCCAGCTACCTGCAGGGCTGTCTGCAGGTCTGGCAGGAGCAGCGCGAGCTTGATCAGGGTCTGCCGGCACAGGCGCACAGCACCATGGAGCCGCGTTACTGGTTTAACCCGACTACAGTCAGTCGCAACTTCCTGGTGCCGGGTTCGATCTCGGTGATCATGACCGTGATCGGCGCACTGCTTACTTCGCTGGTGGTCTCGCGCGAATGGGAGCGCGGCACCATGGAAGCGCTGTTGTCCACGAGCGTGACCAAAACCGAACTGCTGCTGTCAAAAATTCTGCCGTATTACGTACTGGGCATGGTGGCCATGACACTGTGCGTACTGGTCACAACGCTGCTGCTGAACGTGCCGCTGCACGGTTCGTTCTGGATCCTGTTTGTTGTCAGCAGTCTGTTTCTGGGCAGCGGACTCGGACTCGGCCTGTTCGTCTCGACCGTGACCCGCAATCAGTTTGTGGCAGCCCAGACCGCACTGATCGCGGCATTTTTGCCGGCCACCATGCTGTCCGGATTCGTCTTTGAAATTGCCAGCATGCCGGTCCCGATCCAGGCTGTCAGTTATCTGATCCCGGCGCGCTATTTTGTCAGCGCACTGCAAACCCTGTTTCAGGCCGGTGACATCTGGCACATCATCCTGATCAACAGTGCCTTCCTGCTGGGCTCGGCGCTGTTCTGGCTGGGACTGACCGCACTGAAAACCGCAAGAAGACTGGACGAATGATGTACGCGCTACTCACGTTAATCAAAAAAGAACTGCAGGCTCTGCTCAGCACTTCTCAAAGCCGGCGCATGCTGATCATGCCGGTCATCATGCAACTGCTGGTGTTTCCGTTTGCCGCCACGCTGGAAGTCAAGAACAGCACGCTGGCAATCTACAATCAGGATGGTGGCGAGGCATCAACCGAAATCATCCAGCGGCTGGCCGCAGCAAGGGCATTCCCCAATCTGATCATGATCAACAGCCAGACCAGCCTGCAGGAAAGCATCGACAATCAAAAGGCGCTGCTGGCAATCCGTATCCCGCAGGATTTTTCGCGTCAGATCAGCACCGGTCAGGCTGCGCATATCGAAGCCATCATCGACGGACGGCGCTCCAACAGCGCGCAGATCGCTTACGGTTACGCGCTACAGATCGTGCAGCAATATGTGATTGAACAGGCCACGCCGGGTCAACTGCAAGACATGCCGGCCCAGATCGTAGTACAGCATCTGTACAATCCGAATCTGGAATACCGCTGGTTCGTCCTGCCCAGCCTGGTGGCCATCATCACCACGATCGGCTGCCTGATGGTTACCGCCCTGTCGCTGGCGCGCGAACGCGAAGAAGGCACGTTTGAGCAACTGCTGGTTTCACCACTCACGCCAGGTTACATCATGCTGGGCAAGGCAGTGCCGGGGATACTGGTGGCGCTGCTGCAGGGCAGTATAATTGCGGCGGCCGCCGTGTTTGTGTACCGGGTACCGATTACCGGATCAGTGTGGCTGCTGTACCTGACCATGGTGTGCTACGGCCTGTCACTGTCCGGGTTCGGTCTGTTCATTTCGTCGGTCTGCGCCAATCAGCAGCAGGCGTTTCTGGGTGTGTTCGGCTTCATGTCACCGGCTGTGATTTTATCCGGCTACATGGCACCGATCGAAAACATGCCGCCGTTGCTGCAGGCAGTAGCGGCCGTCAATCCGCTGACTCACGCGATTGTCGCCATCAAAGGGATCTTTTTAAAAGGCTTTACTTTCAGCCAGACCTGGCCGCATCTGTGGCCGCTGGTGCTGATCGCCTCGGTCACACTGACCATTGCGTATTTCATCTTCATCAGGAGAAGCGGTCAATGAACAGTTTTCAGAAAATCGCCGCGGTGAGCCTCTTGGCCGGCTGCACGCTGGGTCCGAATTATCAGCAACCGGACCTGAGCGCACAGCTCCCGGCGCACTATCAGAACAGCGACGCCAGCGCAGCCACAGCCGGCAATGCGAACCATGGCGCGACCGATGCTGCGGCCTGGTGGAACAGCTTTAACGACAGCGCCATCAACGAGTTGGTTGCCGCTGCATTACAGCGCAATCTGGATCTGAACAGTGCCGACGCCACCATCCGCCAGGCGCGCGCCCAGCTGAACATTGCCGACAGTGCCGGCCAGCCTCAGGTCAACGCAGGTGCGCGGGTGGGGCGCGATCAGTTCAGCAGAAACAGCGAAAACTTTGCCAACCTTCCCTTCCCGCATCCGCTTACCACGTTCAATGATTATCGTGTTCAATTCGACGCCTCCTGGGAAATCGATCTGTTCGGTCATAACCGGCGCAGCGTGGAAGCAGCCCAGGCACGCCTGAACGGCATCGAATTTCAGCGTCAGGCAGTGGCCCTGTCGGTAGCTGCCGAAGTGGTGAAGAACGTGGTCGATTACCGGGCATGGCAACAACGCACGGTCAATGCACAGCAGGTGTTCGATGACAGTCAGCATCTGCTGGAGCTGATCAGTCTGCAGCGCAAGGCCGGACTGCTGTCGGACGCCGAAGTCAGCGATGCGCTGACAGCAGCCCACAATGCCGCAGCCAGTCTGCCGGCGCTGCACAGTGCTGCCAGCGCGTGCGTCATGGCACTGACGGTGTTGACCAATCAGAGCCAGGGACAGGTCAATGCTGCGCTGCATTCCGCCGGATTCGGCGCTCCCGTCATACCCGACGCGCAGTTGCTGCTGCCGTGGGCTGGTCTGCCGTCCGATCTGCTGCTGCGCCGCGCAGATCTGCGCAGTGCTGAACGCGCACTGGCCGCATCGACTGCCGACATCGGTGTGGCCGCGGCAAATCAATATCCGCGTCTGACGCTGCTGGCCAGCGGTGGCCTGGATTCCATCACACCCGGCAAGCTCACTGATCTGGCCAGTCGCTACTGGAGTATTGGCCCGCAACTGAGTGTACCGCTGCTGTCCGGCGGCAGACTGGCCTCCCAGGTGAACGCCAGTCAAGCCGCACGCGACGCCGCACTGGCACAGTACCGGCAGGCGGTTCTGTTGGCGTTTGCCGACACCGAAACAGCGTTGATCCGCTATCAGCGTGAGCTGCAGCGTCTGTCCGAGCTCCGGCTGGCGTTTGGGTCGCAACAGCAGCAGCTCAGGTATGCCAACCTGCACTATGAAAGCGGCGACACCAACTTCATACCGGTGCTGCAGTCACGCCAGCAACTGGCCGTTATCATCGATGCGCAACTGATCTCACAGCAAAGCCTGGCGGATGATCTGACCGCGCTGTACAAGGCGCTGGGGGGAGGTATGGATCAGACGCACTGACTGCCGTGCCTCAAATTTCGCCTGATGGCGTAGCGTGCAATGTTATTGCACCCGAATCTGACACGACACATGACCGCCACAGGCAGAACTGTATTTTTTTAAAAACATTCTCTTGTTAAATTTGAATTTTTATCCGCAATTGCAGCGACATGCTGCATTTTGACTACGGTTTCGACGGCAATATGGATTACCATTCGGCCACAAGAACAAAATTATTCTGTCATGCCATTCCGCCATTTTCTACTTATTGCCATTTTTTCGGCCGGGTTTTTTACAGCCCAGCTCCATGCCGCCGACTTTGGCAGCATTCGCATTTGCGGCGATCATGATCCACTGTCCATGACCGCCGATCCCAAATCACCGGCTGGTGACAAACAACTTATCGGTTTTTCCTTTGAACTGATCCGCACCGTATTTCAAACGCTGGGTAAAAAGGTAACCTTCATTGACGGTCTGCCCTGGAAGCGCTGTCTGAGCGAAGTCGAAAATGGCAGCATCGATTTTGCGATGGACGCCTACTACGATCTGGACCGTGAAAAAATCTTCGCGTATTCGACCCACTACAATACGCTGACACCGCAAATATTTTTCCGAAAAGGACATCCAGTTAATTTTTCCTCACGAACCGCTCTGAAAAAGTTTCGCGGCTGCGGCGTATTAGGTACCAGCTACACCCATTACGGCATACGCCCGTCCGAACTCGATCTGGGCGCAACCCGCGAAGCACTGTTCGACAAATTATTTGCCGGTCGCTGCGAATATTTTCTTGAAGAGCTGGAAGATATCGTCAGTTTCAGACAGACTGGCACCGATTATCTGGCCAATCCGGCGCTGCAGCATGAAACGGTCAACTGGGCAGTGCCACCTTCCAAATTTCTCATCACCCTGAAAAACGGAAAATATGCCGCCATGATGGATCAGATCAATGAAGCCATCTACGGCGTGATCCGATCGGGGCAGGCTGAAAAGATCTGGAAAAAATCGGCGCTTGGGTTGCCTTACAAACCGTAAAAGAATACCGTCTCGGCACTTTATATCGTGAACACTCGAGGAGTGACCAGTGTGCCTGCACACCGGTAAACTTTTTACTCTGCGCGTTTGCAAAGCACGCTACACCTGGCATCCCAATCTGACCATCGCCCCCTCAGGATTTATTCAATTTTTGGCCAAATCCCTGATACTGCACACTGATTTCCAGTTGCGATCTGTCATCGGAACGCCCAGTATTTTTTCAATGCCTGCGGCCAATCTGGATCTGCCTATGCCTTCGGGAGCATGCAGGTAAAACAAATTATCATCAAGAACAAATCGTTCACTCGGTTTTTTAATACTGTTGATTTTATTCAGGTCGGGATTTTTTGGTTTGGCGGCCAGGAAACTCACATGCAAAGTGCTGGGCTCAGATTCCGCTTCGGGAAATGGATTTTGCGCTATTGCGCGATTTAACCTTTCGAGCTCCAGAATTTGAATATGCGGTTCAAAGCCAAAGTGCTTTCTGATTTCAGCAGACAATTGCAGGGGCAGCTGTGAAATATGTTTTGATTCACTTTGAAAGACGGCATTGCCGCTCTGGATATAAGTCCTGACATTTTTCGTGCCAATACTTTCCATGATGGACACAAGTTCCTTCATGGGTAACGCGTTCTTCCCACCTACGTTAATGCCTCGAAAAAGAGCGATGTAAGTATTCATTTCGCTATCACAGCTTTCATGGTTGATTTACGACTGCCGCATCCCAGCCCTGCCTTCCGCATTTCATACGCATGCTGCTCAATCAGGCACTTTACAGGAATTCACGGCAAAAATTAAAACGCAACATTACTAAACACATAAGTGTTTTTATTGATATTTTTAATGCCAATTTCACAATACGATTCTGCTTTGATATTTCCTTCATGCTCTCTGGGACCTGCTAATTAACTTTTTGAAAGAGAATAATTTATGAGCCATCCAATACCAGCAACTGGCCTTTCTGCAAGTCATGTAAAAAACCAAACAAACAATTCAACAGAAAGAAACCGACTGATTTCTCATCCCCCCTCTGCGCGAGCAGCCCCTGGTTTCTACATAATGCAATGTTTTTCACGGCTACCCTTTGTCAGAGCTGTGGCTCACCCGGGGACAAAAGCAATTTCCGGAGCCATGGTAACAGCAGGAATGGTGACCGCCTATTTAGGTGAATTCCAAAGTGAGTTCGTCAATGAGCACCTGAATCCTCATCTGGGAAAATACCTGAACGTGTATCTGATTGACATTGGAGCGGCGCTGGGCGGCACAGGTAGCTTCCTGTGGACTCTGAGCACCATACTTTCATCGGCAATGCTCGAAAGAGGAAACAAATTGGCTGATCACATTGCTTACGCCATAGGATATGGCGCAGCAGGAATACCTTTAATGTTATTCGATAGTTGCTTAAGTTCCCCCTGCTGCGCAAAAAATTGGGACGATACTTCAGACTCAGATACTGATGAATTGGCGCTTTCAAAGGCAGAAGGGCCGCCAGTAATCGGAGATTATTTAGAGCCTGACGACGAGCAGCCTGCAGAAAATTTTGAGTAAGTGGCACGGTTAATTGATGCAAGAGGGAGCCGTTCTTACCAGACTGGCTTCCTTGTTTAAGATACCGTCAAGTGGTTTGCCCTGTCAAATCCGGATTCAAATGTACCTACGACTTGTAACGTTCCGATAGCGGCATCACTTCTTGCCCGGCCCGGTCGTCTCGCCTGTTATCCATATACTGTTCAAACTCCGCCAGCGGCAAAGGCTTGGAAAACCAGAAGCCCTGAAATCCGTTGCAGTGATGATCGGATAAAAACTTCAGTTGCTCTTCGGTCTCCACCCCTTCCGCAATCACGTTCAAACCCAGGCTCTGGCCCAGCGTAATGATGGTGCGCGCAAAGGTGGCGTCATTCGGGTCGCTGAGCACATCACGCACGAACGACTGGTCGATTTTGAGCTGACTTAAAGGCAGGCGTTTCAGGTAAGCCAGTGATGAATAACCGGTACCGAAATCATCCAGTGAGAAACTGATGCCGAATTTCTGCAGCTTCTGCATTTTCGCAATAATGATTTCCACGTCATCCAGCAGGATGCTTTCGGTTATTTCCAGCTTCAGTCGGGACGGATCGGCGCCGGTTCGTCTGATGACCTCGGTCACCTGCTCCACATAATTGACCGAACAGAACTGAATCGCACTGACATTGACCGACACCGTGAGGTGCGAACGCTGCGGATGACTGGCCCAGAGTGCCAGTTGTCGACAGGCGCTTTCCAGCACCCAGGCACCGATTGGATTGATCAGACCGGTACTTTCCGCTACCGAGATGAACAACGTCGGGGAAATCAGGTCACGTACCGGATGACGCCAGCGGATCAGCACTTCCACGCCGGTCAGATTCAGGCGTGCGTCCATCTGCGGCTGATAGTACAGTTCGAACTGGTCGTGCACCAGCGCGTCACGCAGGCCCGATTCAAGTTCAACGTGCGCGTTGACGATCTGCTGAATTTTGGCATCGAAGAATTGCAGGTTATTGCGTCCGGTGGCTTTGGCCTGATACATGGCCAGATCGGCCTGCTTCATCAGTTCGGAGATATTGTCATTACAGTTGGAAAACATGGTGACCCCAACACTGGGGGTATTGCGGTACGAGTTACCGTTCAGTACGTAAGGCTGATTCAGGGAATTCAGTATCTTCACACCGACCTTTTCAACCTGCTGCGCTGCTTCGTTCAATTCTTCGCTCAGGTCGTTGACCATAACCACAAATTCATCGCCGCCCAGGCGTGCCACAGTATCGATTTTACGCACGCACTGGGTCAGACGGCTGGCCACTTCCTGCAACAGCAGGTCACCCATGTCATGACCGAGCGTATCGTTGAGATTTTTAAAATGATCCAGATCAATGAACATCAACGCACCTTCCCGGCCGTACCTGGTGCTTGAACCCAATGTCACTTTGAGCCGGTCCATTAACAGGCGCCGATTCGGCAGACCGGTCAGGGAATCATAAAACGCCAGCTTGCTGATTTCTTCATCGGATGCCTTGCGCAGGGAAATGTCGCGCACGATCGCATGCACGATATCCTTGCCGCCAATATGAATCTGAGTCAACAGCACCTCGGCATAGAAACGACTTTGATCAGCGCGCTGGTAAATCCATTCAAAGGCATGCGAACCATTTTCGAGCGCCAGATCCATCATTTCATTAACCAGCGCATCCGAACGACGTCCATCCGACTGAAATTCGGGTGAGGTGGTGGCGGGCGACAGCAGGAGAAATTGTTCCAGGTCAGTGCAGCCAAACAGTTTCACCGCGGCCTGATTGGCGCCCATAAAACCCTTGTCTTTTGTCACCAGCATGTGCGCTTCGGTGGAGGACTCGTACAGAACCCGGAACAGTTCTTCACTGTCGCGGATCAGATTCTCCTGGCGCCGGTATTCGGTACGATCTATGCCTATGCCCATATAACCGGTCAGTTCATTCTTGCTGTTGACCAGGGCGCTGACCGATAACAGCACCGGAAAACGCGTGCCATCCTTCTTGATATAGGTCCACTCAAATTCATCCGGCGTATGTTTGTGACGCACTTTGGCAACCAGGGTTTCAAAACCCGGCACAACCGGCTTGCCCAGTTCCTTGCTCAGTTTGGCGGCACGGCGGATGATTTCATTGCGGTCATGCAGTATCAGAGGAGATTTTTTGTCTACCATTTCTGCGGCCGTATAACCCAGCATGCGCTCGGCACCGGCGTTGAAATTGCGCACGATGCCTTGCGGATCCGTGGAAATGATGGCAAAGGTAGTCCCGTCCAGTATCGCCTGACGCGATTGGGCCAGTTCACGCATCTGGCGCTGATTTTCGCGCAGCGATTTCTCGGAACGGATTCTTTCGGTCTGCAGCGCCGTAATCAGCAATCCGGTCAACACCGTGCAGATCATGAAGGCCCACAGCAAAAACAGGCTGATGTAAGGATCGGGAAAATAAAAGGTGCCGTGTTGGGTGGCGGTTCCATACAGTGCCAGCAGGGAAAATCCCAGTCCGGCCAGACCGGAACCGGTAACGCCAAAACTCAGCGCAGCCCAGACCAGCAACAGCAGTGCCACAAAAGCCAGTGGCAGCGTCTGACCCTGCCCACCGGAATTTTGCATGAAGGCAAAGGCACCGACCGGAAGTGCGAAAGCCAGCCAGAACATCAGTTCATAGCGAAGTCGGGACAGACGACGCAGATTGTCCAGATTAATGGTCAGCAGCACCGGCGCAACCAGCAGAACGCCCAGCACATCGCCCATCCACCAGGAAAACCACGATGCAATCAGATCAGAGGTTGGCAGCACACCTGATAATTTTCGTATCAGAACGCCGCTCGCCGACGACACCAGCATGCCGACCATTGATGCCAGAACGAACACGGCAACATCTCTGGTGCGCCCGAAGTCGGCATGAAATTTCCAGCGCAGCAGCGCTGCCACACAGACGACCGGAGCCAGGGTCGCACTGGTAGCAACCTGCAAAGCCGGCATCCAGCCAAACCCGGCCATCAAATAGACCGGCAGCACGCCCAAAAAAATTCCGGGCCAGACATATCGTCCGTACATAATCAGTGCGGCAACGGCGATTCCGGCCGGCAGCCAGACTAAAGGTGTGTGTGTGCCGGTGAAGGGAACATGCAGTCCCAGCCAGCCGGTCAGAAAACAGGCACAGGCGACAAGCAGTAATTGAAGCAGTTTCATTGAAATGGTGAGTTCAGTGGATCAGTCTGTTAAATCAATACCATGCGACGGATAGGTCAGAGCGGTCTGGCCTCACGCGCCCGAGCCGTCACCAAACTGGTTAATTTGAGTAATCTGCCCGAGTATAGTGGAAAATACTTATTTCGCAATTGAATTGCCGCGATATTGGAGGCTTGTTGCGTGCAGGTCACCAGTTACGCAGACACAGCCGGAAATTTCCGGGGCAACTGCACAAACGGAATGATGGAATTCGAATGGCTAGTTGTTTCACCCTCAAGCTTCGCCGGCCGCCACAGGCTCGAGCATGCTCCCGCGATTGCCCTCGGTATCGATGAATGAAACATAGAAACCGACACCCGGTATCGGCACGGGCTCACCCAGAACCTGGCCGCCGGCATCGGTCACTCTTTTGATGGAAACGCGGATGTTCTGCACCGCGATCACGATGGAGGGATATTGGGCCGGCTGGTCCTGCGTTTTTTTATAAAATCCGCCATTGATGGCACCAGCCTGGGCGCCCTTTTTGGCGTCCGTCAATGCTGTGGTGGCCAGCACATAATTGCCCATTTTCTCCCCCATCGACTCGGTCTGCCACCCAAACGCGACCTCATAAAAACCGGCAATGCGCTGGGCATCTTCGTAAGGTAATTCAAAGTGAATCACGGGATCCATGATGATCTCCTTGCTGTGTGATTGCAAACGCTGAAGTGACAGGTTCCGACAAACTGGCTCAAGAACTATTTGGCCAACAGACAACTTTTACAACAATCCTGTTCGGCATGGCCGTGTGCAGATTTCAGGCATTCTCTCACAAACAGGTGCCTGATTGCTATGCAGATCCAGACCTTTTTTGCCGTTTGAAACAGCTGGAAATATGGTCATCCACCATGCCGATTGCCTGCATGTACGCGTAGATGATAGTCGGGCCGATAAACTTGAAACCCCGTTTAGCCAGGTCCTTGGAAATACGCTCGGACAATTCGGTTTTGGGTGGTGCGTGTTTATAGTCCTCAATATGATTGACGATGGTTTTGCCATTCACAAAAGCCCACAGGTATGGGCCTAGTCCGCCAGTTTCCTTTTTCAGGACCAGATAGGCTTTGGCGTTGGCGATGGTAGCGGCAACTTTCAGACGGTTGCGGACGATGCCGGGATTGGCCAGCAATTCGGCAACCTTGTCATCGCCGTAGCGGGCAATTTTTCTGGCATCCCATCCGTCAAACGCGTTGCGGTAGTTTTCCCGCTTATTGAGGATGGTTTCCCAGGACAGGCCGGCCTGCGCCCCTTCCAGATTGAGCATTTCAAACAGCGTGGTTTCATCGTGACACGGCACGCCCCAATGGTGATCGTGATATTCCAGATACAGGGGATTGGCCGGATTGGCCCAGCCGCAGCGTTTTTTATTCAGTTCAGGGAGTTTGGACATATCAGCACGCAGCATGGTTGACACTCACCACATGCACGGCCAGACCGCCGAGCGAGGTTTCCTTGTATTTGGCCTGCATGTCAAAGCCAGTCTGGCGCATGGTTTCGATTACCTGATCGAGGCTGACATGATGGGTTCCATCGCTGTGCAGCGACAGCGAGGCAGCGGTAATGGCCTTCACGGCCCCCATACCGTTGCGCTCTATGCAGGGAATCTGCACCAGTCCGCCGATCGGGTCGCACGTCATGCCCAGATGATGTTCAATTCCGATTTCAGCAGCAGCCTCGATCTGTTGGTTGGTGCCGCCCAGTGCTGCAGTCAATCCGGCCGCGGCCATGGCACAGGCCACGCCGACTTCGCCCTGACACCCGATTTCTGCGCCCGAAATCGACGCATTTTTTTTGCACAGCATGCCGACCGCCGCAGCCACCAGTAAAAAATCGCGCACGCCGTTGACTGGTTCAATCTGTTTGCAGTCCTGGGCGTAGTAGCGGATCACGGCCGGAATGATGCCGGCAGCACCATTGGTCGGCGCGGTCACAACCCGCCCGCCGCCGGCATTGACTTCATTGACCGCCATGGCATACAGACTGACTCTGTGGACAGCATCATGCGGCAAATTGCCGACCTGCTCCTGTGCCGTACGCCACAGTTTCGCGGCGCGGCGCTTCACATGTAGACCGCCAGGCAACTCGCCTTCTTCGCGCAACCCGGTCTCGATGCACTCGCGCATGACCTGCCAGATTTCATCCAGCCCGGCATTGAGCTGAGCATCACTGTCATAGACGGCTTCGTTGGCACGCATCATCTGTGCAATGCTGATTTGATTTTTTTCACCATGGCCCAGTAGTTCACCCATGGTGCCGAACGGATAAGGTTTGGCTATTGGCTTGTGACCCGGCTCATGCCCCATTTCCTGTTCGGTCTGAATAAAACCGCCGCCCACCGAGTAAAACACCTGCGTCGTGACGCTGCCATCCTGCCTGGTTGCCGTGAATTTAACGCCGTTCGGGTGCGCCGGCAGGCTTTCCTGTTTGTGCCAGAGCAGATCCGTGTCGACACTGAACGCAATCGGAAATTGGCCCAGCAGGCGCAATTGTGAGCTCTGATGAATGGCAGCGATTTTCGCCGCGATGGTTTCCGGCTGCACGTCTTTGGGCGTTTCGCCGGACAGACCCAGCAGCACTGCCTGGTCGGTAGCGTGGCCAATGCCGGTCAGAGCCAGCGAGCCGTACAGGTCGATTTGAACCTGAATGACTTGCGCGAGGTTGGGGCATTCCAGCAAAAATCGGCGTGCGGCCAGCATCGGGCCCACCGTATGGGAACTGGATGGGCCCACACCAATTTTAAACAGGTCAAAAACACGCATGTCCATCAGAAGTCTCCGATATTTTTATTCAAGCGACAACGATTCAGCTCAATACAATATTTTTCAGCATATCAGCCACCATCTCGGGCAAGCCATTCTCGGCGTGCCACTGCCAGTGGGCGCTGGCCTCTGAGTCATCAAGGCTGTCGGGCCAGGTATCGGCAATGGCCTGGCGCTGATCGGGAACATAGTTCACCACAAATTCCGGACGATGCCGTTGAATTTCGGCAGCAATCTGCGCCGGGGTAAAACTGATGCCGGCCACATTGTACGACGAACGGATTTTGATTTTTTCGGCCGGCGCGCTCATCAGTTCAATGGTCGCGCGGATCGCGTCCGGCATGTAGATCATGGGCAGCGCCGTATCGGCCGACAGGAAGCAGTCATAGGCAACGCCGCTTAACGCAGCGTGGAAGATCGCAATGGCATAATCGGTAGTGCCGCCGCCCGGTGGCGATTTATAACTGATGATGCCCGGATAACGGATGCTGCGCACATCCACGCCATATTTGGTGAAATAGTATTCGCACAGCCGCTCACCGGCCAGTTTGCTGATACCGTAGATTGTGGTCGGATCCATTGTGGTCATCTGCGGCGTATTGACCGGCGGCGTATTCGGGCCGAACGCGGCAATCGAGGAAGGCCAGAACACCTGCAGCGGTTTGCCGGCGTCATTGCGCAGGCGCGCCAGTTCCAGTATGTTCAGCAGACCATCCATGTTCAGGGTCCAGGCTTTCAGCGGCGCCTGCTCCCCTGTTACAGACAGCAGGGCTGCGAGCTGATAGACATCGGTGATCTCATACTGCGCAACCACGTGCGCCAGGCGATCGGCATCCAGCACATCGAGTTGCTGGTAATGCTGTGCGCCATACAGACTGTGCGCTGCGATATCCGAGGCGATGACATTCTGCACGCCGTATTCTGCACCCAGTGCATCGACCAGTTCGCAGCCGATCTGACCATTGGCACCGATAATTAAAATTCGTTTTGACATGACGTTCTTTCGATAAAACTTTTATTTGATGATGTTCAATTCACGCCCGGCCTGCGCAAAGGCAGCCAGTACGGTATTGATCTGTTCGGTCGTATGTGCCGCAGACAACTGCACACGCACCCGGGCCTGTCCCATCGGCACCACCGGAAAAAAGAAACCTGACACCAGCACACCGAGTTCATACAGTCGTGCGGCAAACTGCTGCGCCACGGTGGCTTCAAACAACATCACCGGTACCACCGGATGGGTGCCGGGCTTGATGGTAAAACCGAGAGCGGCGATGTCGCGACGGAAGTGCGCGGTATTGGCATGCAGACGATCACGCAGTTCGGTGCTGCCGGAGATCAGTTTGAGTACTTCCAGCGACGCACCGGCAATGGATGGTGCCAGCGTATTGGAAAATAAATAGGGCCGCGCTTTCTGGCGCAGGATTTCAACAACCTCCCTGCGCGCCGAAACAAACCCGCCCATGGCACCGCCCAGCGCTTTGCCCAGCGTGCCGGTAATGATGTCGATGCGTCCCATTACGTGGTGATGTTCATGAGTGCCGCGCCCGGTGGCACCCATAAATCCCGAGGCGTGGCATTCATCTATCATCACCAGAGCGCCGTACCGGTCCGCCAGATCACAAATTTTATCGAGCTGGGCAATCGTGCCATCCATGGAAAACACCCCGTCGGTGACGATGATTTTGTGACGTTTACCGGATTCAATGGCGGCCTTGAGCTGCACTTCCAGATCGGCCATGTCGTTATGCGCATAGCGATAACGCGCAGCCTTGCACAGACGGATACCGTCGATGATCGAAGCGTGATTGAGGGCATCGGAAATAATGGCATCCTCGGCATCAAAGAGTGGCTCGAACACGCCGCCGTTGGCATCAAATGCCGCAGCAAACAGGATGGTGTCTTCGGTGCCCAGAAATTGCGACAGGGCAGCCTCGAGTTGCTTGTGCACGGTCTGGGTGCCACAGATGAAACGCACCGAGGACAGACCATAACCGAATTCTTCAGTGGCTTTGATCGAAGCCTGCACCATGCTTTCATTACCCGACAGACCCAGATAATTATTGGCACACATATTGATCAGATGAGCCCCGTCACTGCCAACAACTTCGGCACCCTGCCGGGAAGCCAGCACCCGCTCGATCTTATACAGCCCGGATTGACGCAATTGGGCTATGGTGTTCTGCAGGCCGCCGTAAAAAGCGGTTTGATGCGGTGAAGTCGGTGCGTTCATGCTGGATTCTCCTGATATTTTGGCAATGGTTGTGCGATTTAAATTTCCGCAGGTGGACAAGCTCTGCTAATATTCACTGCGATTTCACTGCAAACAATAAATTTCAATATAGTGAAACAAATTTCGATATATCGAATAAAACGGATCTTACCCAGACCAGAACAACTTTGCAAGGACAAATGAAAAAAACTGCCGCTGCCAATCTGAACCTGCCACCGGCACCGCCCGAAGTGGGTGCCACGCTGCAGCGCATGCGCCTGGAACGGGGACTGACGCTGGAAAATCTGTCCCGCACCGCCGGAGTATCGAAATCAATGTTGTCACAAATAGAACGCGAAAAGGCCAATCCAACCATTGCCGTTGCGTGGCGACTGGCCAATGCGCTGGGCGTGGATATAGCAGAACTATTAAGCTCCGACGTCAAAAAACCGGATTCAATCCGCATCCTCGAATCCCATGAAACGCCAACCCTGCCAGGTGAACACGCCGGGTACACGTTGCGCATCCTGGGGCCGATGGAACTGGCTGGCAAGTTTGAATGGTATGAACTGACTCTGGTGCCCAACGGCGCGCTGGTTTCGGGCTCACACGATCCGGGCACGATCGAGCATTTAACTCTATTACAAGGCAGCGTAGAACTCGATATCAATGAAGTAATTAAAAAATTAAAAGTCGGCGCAACGGCGCGTTATGCCGCAGATTTACCCCACGCCATTCGCAACACGGGCAAAAGTGAAGCCAGGGCACTGATGGTAGTGATACACCGCTGATAGGAATCGAGCCAACCATGTCTGCACAATTTTTATTCTATGACGATTACTCTGAAGGTGCCCATCCGCACATTCTCAGAGCCCTGACTGCCGACAGTCAGAAACAGGACCGCGGTTACGGTGCGGATGCCGCCACAGAAAAAGCGATCAGCCTGATCCGCGCCAAAACCCGCCAGCCGGAAGCGGCAGTGCATTTTGTGGCAACCGGAACCATGGCCAACATCGTCGGTCTGGCTTCCATGCTCAAACCGTACGAATCCGTGATTGCCGAATATAACGGACACATTCATGTGCACGAAACCGGCTCGATCGAAGCAACCGGACACAAGATCAATTGTGTTGCAGGTCTGAACGGCAAACTCGGCAGCAGCGCAATACAAAGTGTGCTGGACGCCCACAGTGACCAGCAGATGGTCAAACCAAAAGTGGTGTATATCTCGCAGCCGACCGAACTGGGCACGATCTACTCGCACGCCGAATTGCAGCAGCTGCACGCGTTTTGTCAGAAAAAAAATCTGTACCTGTATATCGATGGTGCCCGTCTGGGTCACGCGCTGGCAGCCCGCAGCGCTGACTTCAGCCTGCACGATATCGCCGCAAATTGCGATATGTTCTATATTGGCGGCACCAAAAACGGCGGACTGATGGGCGAAGCGATCGTGATCGTCCACCCTGCCCTGAAAACCGATTTTGCCTACCACCTGCGCCAGCGCGGTGCGCTGCTGTCCAAAGCCAGATCGGTGAGCACCCAGTTTGTGGCCTTCTTTCAGGACAACCTGTATCTCGATAATGCCGCCCATGCCAACCGGCTGGCGCAACTGCTGGACGCCGGGTTACAAAAACTGGATATTTCATTCCTGCATCCCACCGCGGCCAATCAGCTGTTTCCGATTTTGCCGGATGACCTGATTGCCAGACTGAAAACCCGCTACGGTTTTCATATCTGGTGCAAAGCAAACACCCCGGGCCATTCAGTGATCCGCCTGGTCACGTCCTGGTCCACCCCTGAAACCGCAATTATCGATTTCCTGTCCTATTTAACAACATTAAAATAGTCGAAAAGCAACGGTTAACAGTGAGTTCTTGATCCAGAACAACTTTTCCACATCTAAATGGTATTTATTCTCATTATCATTTAAAATGAGTCATCTGTATTAACGCCAAATTGACAGCTTGCCACCAATATGACTACCAAATCTGCATCAGGTACTGCCGTTTCTCTGGACCAATTAAAAGTGGGGGAATCCGGTATTGTCGGAAAAATCAGTCAGATCACTGCTGCTATCACGCATTTTGATCCGCATCTGACGCGTCGCCTGATGGAAATCGGTTTTATCCCTGGCGAGCCGCTACAGGTATTGCACAAAGGTTTTTTTGGCGGCGAACCAATAGCCGTGCGTATCGGCCATTCCACCTTTGCCCTGCGCCGCTTTGAGGCGGCCCTGATTTCAGTCATTACCCACAATGAATAATGCAGCATCCCTGTTACCCCAGTCGCCGCTGGTTGCGCTGGTTGGCAATCCGAATTGCGGCAAGACCGCCCTGTTCAACCGGCTGACCGGTGCACGTCAGAAAGTTGCCAACTTTGCCGGTGTAACCGTCGAACGCAAAATCGGCCGCTACGCCGGCAGTTCCGGCCGCATCTGGCAGATTCTCGATCTGCCGGGCACCTACAGCATCAATGCCAGCACACCCGATGAACAGATAACCCAGTCCGTCATTACCGGTCAGCACCACTCCGAACCGATGCCGGACGCGCTGGTGTGCGTGGTCGATGCCACCAATCTGCGTCGTGGGCTGCGCATTGCGCTGGAACTCAAACAATTAAATTTACCCATGGTGTTGGCCATCAACATGATGGATGTGGCAACCAAACGTGCTATCCAGATTGATCTGGACGCCCTGTCCGGGGTGTTGGGCATGCCGGTGGTAGATACGGTTGCAGTGCGCGCTCAGGGCGAAGCCAATCTGGTCGCTGCGCTGGAAAAATTACCGTTGCGCCCAGAAAAAAACCCGCCGGTACATCTGCTGCCGATGTCAGTCATGGAGTTGCAGGACGAAGTCAATGCGATCCTGCGGCAGTGCGTGGTCAACCATGCTTCGGCGTCACCCTGGACCGACAAGATTGATCGCGTGGTGCTGCATCCGATCTTCGGTACCGCGCTGTTTTTGCTGCTGATGTTTCTGGTATTTCAGGCGGTATTTTCCTGGGCTGCCTGGCCGATGGATCTGATCAAGAACAGTGTTGAAGAACTGGGCAATCTGGTACAGGACAACCTGCCGGAAGGCGTGTTGCGCGACCTGATCAGCAAGGGAATTATTGGCGGCAGTGGCGCAGTACTGGTATTTTTGCCGCAGATCGTGATCCTGTTTTTCTTTATCCTGACCCTGGAAGATTCGGGTTACCTGCCGCGTGCGGCGTTTCTGCTGGACCGCCTGATGGGCAGCGTCGGGCTGTCAGGTCGCGCGTTCATTCCGCTGCTGTCCAGCTTTGCCTGCGCCATTCCCGGCATTATGTCGACCCGCACCATCCAGAATCCGCGCGACCGGCTGACCACCATCATGATCGCCCCGCTCATGACCTGTTCGGCGCGCCTGCCGGTGTATGCACTGATCATTGCCGCCTTCATTCCCGACAAGACCGTACTGGGCATCCTGAATCTGCAGGGCGTGGTGCTGTTCATTCTGTACATGGCCGGCATACTGTCCGCCATGCTGGTGGCTTGGGTGATGAAACCACGTAATAAAACTCACCATGCGCTGTTGCTGGAACTGCCTGATTACCGCTGGCCCAATCTGCACAATCTGATGCTGGGCCTGTGGGAGAGAATCCGTATATTTGTCACCCGGGTTGGCACCATCATTCTGGCCCTGATGGTGTTGCTGTGGTTCTTGAGCAGCTTTCCCGGCGCACCGGAACATGCTGACCATCCGGCCATTTATTACAGCATCGCAGGCCTGCTCGGACGCGCACTGGAACTACTGTTTGCGCCGATCGGATTCAACTGGCAGATCTGTATTGCGCTCGTACCTGGTATGGCCGCGCGCGAAGTAGCTGTGGCCGCGCTCGGTACGGTATATGCTCTTTCCCAGCACGGTGACAATCTGGCCCAGACCCTGCAGCCGCTGATCGCCCAGTCCTGGAGTCTGCCCACGGCGCTGTCGCTGCTGGCCTGGTATGTTTTCGCACCACAATGCATTGCCACGTTGAGCGTCGTCAGGCGCGAAACCAATTCATGGCGATATCCGCTGATTATGGTCGGTTATCTGTTTGGCCTGGCTTATCTGGCATCTTTTTTAACTTATCGCATTTCTATGTTTTTTTTAAACTGAGGAGGATCTATGCAAACCCTCATTTCTGGTCTGATTATCATCGCAGCGCTTATTTATGTGGCAAATCGCTGGTTACCAACTAAACTGAAACAGCGCCTGATGCGTCTGTCCGGAAAACCGGCAGCGTTGCAACCGGCTGAGGGCGCCTGCAGTTCCTGCTCGTCCTGCGGCAATTGTGGAAGCAATGCCAATAAATTGGTAAAAAAATGAAAATTGCCCATAGCAAATAATTTGATCGCTATGGTAAGCTCCAAGCATGTTGAATTACCGCAATCAGATTAAATTGGGTTATGGAAAAAATAATTTTTGATAAAACCGATAAGGGCCGTGAAGAAATTATTTCACGCAAATACCGTCTTGCCAGCCGTTTGCGCACGCTGCTGGTGATGGTTGATGGCAAACACAGCAGTGACGATCTGCTGAGCAAGGTTGCCAGTCTCGGACTGAACCAGGCCAGTATCGACGAACTCGAACAGGCCGGTTTTATCCAGCGTCATGGAACAACTGCCAAAGTTGCATCAATATCCTCCACACCCACGCTGGAAGAAACCCAGAACAGTCAGATCAACAGCGTCGAACTGTTTCAGGTTCTGCATGATTTTTATACCGAGACCATCAAGCAGAATCTCGGTCTGCGTGGCTATAACATCCAGTTCATTGTCGAGCGCGCCACCACACTGCAGGATTTCCATGAATTGCGCGCGCCGTTTCTGGATGCCATCAACAAATCCCAGACAGAAAAGAAAGCACTGGAATTGCGTGACCAGCTCGATGAGCTGCTCAGCATTATTCCCCTTAAATCCTCCTGATCAAGTAATCCTTACAAATCGTCGTTAATTTCCTAGAATATTGATAAGAGTAAACAGGTGGAGAGTCTGCTTGCCTTATTTGCAAGGCAATTTTGACCGAGCACCTGCAATATGAAACCGTCAGGAGATTGACCACGTGGCAAACGCAAAACCACCCAAACAAAGTCCGGCCGAAGTGGCACGCGAAACGTTTCGCCAGCTGTCGCTGAGTCGCACCCAGCCTACTCCGGACGCATACCAAAAAGTCTACAACGAAATTGCCGGCATTTCGGACGAGCCGCCAGTGCCCGCCACAACCGACGACGCCCAGCACGAACTGGAAGCGATCCTGCAAAACTTTGCCACTACCCTGGTCCATGAAAACAAGGACTACGCCGCTATCGGGCAGCAGTTAAGCAACTGTGCCCAGCAGCACAACTGGAGCGACTATCAAAAAAGTCTGAACGATTTTATTGAAAAAATATTTATTCAGATTAAAACTTTGCAGAGCAAGGCTGCAGACGACGCCAAAAATTCACTGCGAGACAACGTCGCTGACAACCAGAAACAGGAATCGGTTTTAAAGGATCTGCTGACCCGCACTCTGGGACTGGCTTTGCCGAGTCTGCTCAGTACCGCGCCGGAACTGTCAGCTGAATCGGATGCGCTGTCGAAACTGTTGAAAAATGCCAAGTCTGACAAGGAAATGGTCGACATCGGCTCCCGACTCAAAAACCTGTGCTTCAAGATTGAACACATCCCTTCCGCCGGGCAGCCCGGCAAGGCTGAACCTGCCTCGATGGTGGATGATCCGATCATCCCGATCCTGTCGCGCCTGCTGTCGCAAACCCTTAACATGGCTGTGTCGGCCTTGCTGCAAAATGAACCGAAGCTCATGGAAACCTCGGATCAGCTTGCGTTGCAGGTCAAGACTGCGAAAACCTTCTCTGATTTTCAGTCGATCGAATCGAAAATCAAAGATCTGTGCTACAAAATCACGCTCAAGGGAGATGACACCAGCGAACAGTTGCAACTGCTGCTGTCACTGTTCAAGCTGCTGCTGGAAAATGTCAGTTCACTGCTGGACGATGACAACTGGCTGCGCGGCCAGGTGATCGTGATCAAGGAATTGATTACCGGAGAAATCGACCATCGCGCCCTGCTCGAAGCCACCAAGGGACTGAAGGAGGTGATTTACAAGCAGGGCATGTTGAAGGACAGCATCGCGCAAAACAAGGTGTCGGTGAAACAGCTCATGAACCTGTTTGTCGACCGACTGTCCGTGTTTGCCCAAACCACCGGTGAATACCACAACAAAATCATTTCCTACTCCAGCAAGATCACCCACGAAACCAGCCCGGACGAAATCAACCAGGTTATCGACAACATTCTGGCTGACACCCTGCATGTGCAGGACCAGGCCAAACAATCGTATGACATGATGCTGTCAGCGCAAAAAGAAGTCTCCGAAGCCGAAGCCCGGGTTGCCGCACTGGAGAAAAAACTGGCTGAAATGAGCGATCAGGTGCAGAAGGACCAGCTGACCGGCAGTCTGAACCGGCGCGGTCTGGACGAGTTGCTGGAACGGGAAGGCGCGCGTGCCGACCGGCGCAAGACGCCGCTGTCGTTTGGCATGCTCGATATCGACAACTTCAAAAAAATCAACGACACTTACGGACACACCACCGGCGACGGCGCACTGATCCATCTGGTGAGCATCATCAAAAAGACCCTGCGTTCGATGGATGTGGTGGCCCGTTATGGCGGGGAAGAATTTGCCATTATCATGCCTGAAACGTCGTTGAAAGATGCGGCAGACACCATGATGCGGGTGCAGCGCGAGCTGACCAAACATTTTTTCATGGCCGGTGAAGAACGGGTATTGATTACCTTCAGCGCCGGTGTCGCCGAACGTCATCCGACCGAGGACCAGCAGACCTTGATCATTCGCGCCGACAAGGCCATGTACAAGGCGAAAACCACGGGTAAAAACCGTGTCGTCGCCGCAGAATAGGGACTATTGATCATGGTATCCGGCGTCGACACACCCATGCCGCAAAATCCGCTGATTGAAGCGTCGACCAATGTCGCGCTGATCAATCAGGCCAGGCAGGGTGCCATCGTCAATTCCAGCGCTCTGGTGGTGGGCAAACAGTTTCAGGCTGAAGTGGTGGCAAAGCTGACCGATGGCACCTACATCGTCAAGGTTGCCGACATCGCTGCACGCATGCAATTGCCGAATTCACCCGAAGTGGGCAACAAGCTGTCGCTGACCCTGCTGTCGACTTCACCGCGGGCCACATTTTTGTTAAATCCGCCCGGCGCGCAGCAACAGGGCAGCGCACCGACGACGACCAATGCCACGCTGGGTACGTCGGTCAAACAGCTCATCGATGAATTTAACCACACTGCCACCGGCAATACTGCCGGCCACGCAGTCACGCCCGGTTCTGGTGCGACGTCCGGACCGGCATCGAATGCCGCCTCAGGCACGGGCGCCACCAATGTCACCACTGCGATCACCTCGGGTGACAACAATCAGCCGCGCCTGATCAACATCAGCACTCCGGTACCCGACAGCGCGCCGGCCACCTTTTCCACGGCCGGCAAACTGGTCAATCAGCTGATTCAGAATACCCCGCAGCAGGCCAGTGTCGTCAATGTCAGCAAAGTGCCACTCATGGCCACCCCGGATGTGAGCATCAATACCATGGTGAAAGCCCTGCAGGGTGGTGTAGCCAACAGCGGGGTATTTTATGAATCGCATCTGCTGCAGTGGGCCGAAGGAACGCGCCCGACTGCTGAGCTGATGAAGGAGCCGCAGTCGCAATTTCCTGTTCCGGTGCAAAACGCGCCGCAGAATGCCGGCGCGCCGCAACCCGAAGCCGACAAGGCAGCTTTGCCACAGAATCTGGCCGGCACTGCGTCAGCATTGAGCAACTCGGCAACCAGTTCATCGAGCAGCAGCGCCACTGCTGCCACGATCACTCTGCCCAAAGACGCACCGCCGCTCATACAGCAGCAACTGCAAACCATGGAACAGCAGCGCTTTGTCTGGCACGGAGAATTATGGCCAGGGCAAACCATGGACTGGGAAATTGCCCGGAATGACCAGAATCAGAATCAGGCCCAGAGAGACAGTGAACCAACCTGGCACAGTGCGGTCAGTTTCGAATTGCCGCAGCTCGGCTCGGTATCGGCACAACTGCAGCTGACCGGCAACCACCTCAGGCTGAGCATCAATACCAAAGACGGCGCCACGGCACTGCTGCTGAAAAATCACGGGCCTGAACTCACGAACGCTCTGGAAGCGGCCGGCACCCAGCTCGATGCCTTGCTGATCAAGACCAACACAGCATCATGACAAGTGAAATGACACGGCAATGAATGACAACAGCAGCCACGATGGAGGCAAGTCCTTTGATGACCATCAGTCTTCCATGCAAAGCGCCGTCGCGCTGGCTTATCAGTCCGGCTCGGCAGCGCCTGTCGTGGTCGCCAAAGGTAAAGGTCTGATCGCCAAGGCGATTATCGAGCGCGCCCGGGAACATGGCATCTATGTGCACCAGTCGCAGGAACTGGTTGCGCTGCTCATGCAGGTTGAGCTCGACAAGGATATACCGCCGGCCCTGTATCGCGCCGTTGCGGAATTGCTGGCGTGGCTTTACCATATCGAACAGCAGAAAAACGCCGGGCCTGCCACTGCCTACGTTTCCACCTTTGAAAACAAACCGGATAGCCCGATCAACCCGTTCATTCCCACAAAACCAACCCTGACGCCATGACATCTAACCTGCCTGAACTTGATACTGACAACCAAAATCCGTATCAGGTTGATTCGAAGAAGGAAATCATCCTGTTGCTCAGGAACCTCATGGATAACCGCCAGCTGGTCAACATGGTGATCAATGACGGCACCGAAGTCATCGTATCCACCATACTGCATGTCGATGTCGACAACATTATTCTGGACTGCGCGGCCACGGATGCAGCCAATACGCACCTGACGCAGGCGTCGCGGGTTTATTTTGAAGCCAGCCTGAACCGTATCAGCATCCAGTTCTCGACGTCCAGCATCAGTCGCAGCACCTATCTGGGTACACCGGTGCTGGTGTGCGCCATACCTGCGAGCCTGATCCGGCTGCAGCGGCGTGAATACTATCGCATCAGCACACCGATTACCTATCCGATCGTGTGCACGCTGGTTGTTCCGGAAGAAAATGGCGGCGGCACGTTGAAACTACCGCTGATAGACATCAGTTGTGTCGGAGTGGCGCTGCTGGATGAGAAAAAAATACTGAAGGCCGAATTCGGCACCATTTATGAAAACAGTCAGATCGATTTGCCCGGTGCGGGTCTGATCAGTGTCACGCTGCAGGTGAGAAATTCACAGAATCTGGTGTTGATGAACCACAAAACCACCCGCCGTATCGGCTTTCAGTTTATCGACCTGGCACCGGCTGTCATGGCGCAAGTCCAGAAGGTCATTATCAAAATTGAACGGGATCGCAATTCACGCCAGTCCGGGATGAACTGATAGTATGCTTCTATATTTGCATGTTCATGATGTCGGTGTAAGCCGCCACCATTTTATTGCGTACCTGAACCGTGGCCTGCAGACTGATATTGGCTTTTTGGGTCGCGATCATGACATCGGAGATGCTGATATTGTCATTCCCGGCGGCGAACTGGTCACCCATGTCCTGCGCCTTTTGCTGAATCTGGTTGACTTCACCGAGCGAACTTTTCAGCGCGTCGGCAAAACTGACCTTGGCCACACCGCTTCCTGCGCCGCTGCCAGGGTTGGCCACAGGCGTTATTGAATTGCCAATAGAAGACGCGGGCGAGGCCTGCGCAGACATATTGCGCAACATCGCCAGCATTGAATCTATCTGACCCGCATTGATTCCACCAACGCTCATTTGTCTCTCCAAAATGGCATGGAGACACAATAGCAGTCACCTGGACGATTTTTATTGCCGATTAGAGCGGTAAATAGCCCCGTATTCGCCTGTTTAAAATAACGAAATCATCTGACAATCTCATAAAAATCGTTAGGGAATAGTGTGTGGTCAATGTCAAACTTGGCCTTCAGCGCTATTTCTCCTGACGCTAAATGTCACATCGAAAGTTATCGGGGAACAGAATATGGCAACAGCAGATCCAGCGACTCTGGCCCAACCGCGTTTTTTGGGATTACCAGAAACTCAGGGGACCAGGGTTTTTTTACTGGCCAGCTCGGCCGCGGCAGTCATGGCCGTGATGGTCGGAATCTGGCTGTGGACTTCCCAACCGGATTACCGGGTACTGTTTGCCAATTACAATGACCGCGACGGCGGTGCCATCGTCGCAGCCCTGCAGCAGATGAATATTCCCTACAAACTGTCGGACGCCGGCTCGGCCATTCTGGTCCCGGAAAGCATGGTGCATGATGCGCGTCTGAAACTGGCTACCCAAGGCTTGCCCAAAGGCGGCAACGTCGGTTTTGAACTGATGGAAAATCAGAAAATGGGGATTTCCCAGTTTCTCGAGCAGGTCAACTTTCAGCGTGCCCTGGAAGGGGAACTGGCGCGTTCCATTGAAACCATTTCTGCAGTCCAGAATGCCCGTGTCCATCTGGCCATTCCAAAAGATTCGGTTTTTGTGCGTGACCAGCAAAAACCCACCGCTTCGGTGGTACTGAATCTGTATTCGAGCCGTCTGCTCGATCAGCAGCAGGTCAGTGCCATTGTCCATCTGGTGGCCTCAAGCGTACCGGACCTGCCGGCCCAGAACGTGACCATCGTTGACCAGAGCGGCAACCTGCTGTCGGACGCCAGCCGGCAAATCGGCACCAATCAGCTCAATCCGAGCCAGCTCAAATACGTGCACGAAATGCAGCAGGATATCGTCAAACGGATTGAATCCATCATCTCTCCTATCGTGGGCAACAATAACGTCCGCGCCGAAGTGGCCGCTGATATTGACTTTACCCATGTCGAGCAGGCCGCTGAAATCTACAAACCGAATCCGACCCCCGATACCTCAAGCGTGCGCAGCATGCAGAGCAATGAATCAGGCAGCAAGTCCGGTGCCAACGCTTCCGGCATTCCTGGCGCGCTGTCCAATCAGCCGCCCACCAATGCCACAGCACCGATCATTGCCAACGGCCCGGCTGCCAATGGAGCCAGTGGTGCCAGCGCAGCGGCCAATACCCCGACCTCAAAAGAACAGACCATCAATTACGAAGTGGATAAAACGGTACGCTACACCCAGCAGGCCATGGGTGGCATCAAACGTCTGGCCGTAGCCATTGTCATCAACTTCAAAAGCGAACTGGATAAAAACGGCAAACCGGTCTCGCGGGAATTGACCGAACCGGAAAAAAACCAGGTTATCTCTCTGGCAAAAGAAGCCATGGGCTATAACCAGGAACGCGGCGACACCATCAATATGGTCAACACCAAGTTCATCAACAATGAAAAAGAAGCGGTCGATGTACCACTCTGGAAACAGCCCGACACGATTGAATTTGCAAAAAATATACTGAAATACCTGATCGGATTTGCCGTCATTCTTTACCTGTTCTTCGGTTATCTGAAACCCCTGATCAGCAAAATCATGGAAAGACAGAAAAAGGCCCCGTTCCGTCTGACCAGCGAAGAAGAAGATAAAGAAGGTGCAGAAGAAGACGGTGCGGTAGTCAATTTATCGAATCAGGAACCGACGGCAGAAGAGTTTCAGTTCAAGAATGCGCAAGCCTATGAAAAAGATCTGGAAGTAGCGAGAAATCTGTCCAAACAGGATCCGAAAATCGTCGCCAATGTTGTTAAAACCTGGGTGAACAGTGAAAATTAATCTTTAAAAATGAGAGCCACACTATGAGTGACGCCGGACTGAACAAAGCAGCCATACTGATGCTGGCCCTCGGGGAAGAATGCGCCTCGGAAGTCATGCGCCATCTCGGACCGCGTGAAGTGCAAAAGCTGGGTATAGCCATGGCCAGCATGACCGCCATTCCCCATGATGACGTCGCAGCCACCATCGATGAATTTTTGAATAATGCCGATGTCAGCTCGTCAATGGGTATTGATTCGGATGACTACATCCGTAACGTGCTGACCAAGGCGCTCGGTGACGACAAGGCCGCATCACTGCTGAACCGGATTCTGGGCGGACGCGACGCCAGCGGGATCGAAAGTCTGAAATGGATGGATTCACCATCCGTGGCAGAACTGATCCGCAACGAACATCCGCAGATTATCGCCACGATTCTGGTGCATCTGGAACGTGATCAGGCCTGTGAAATTCTGGGCAATTTTTCCGAGCGGCTCAGAAATGACGTGGTGCTGCGCATTGCCACACTCGACGGTATCCAGCCGGCCGCGCTGCGCGAACTCAATGACGTGCTCACCAAACTGTTGACCGGCAATGAAAGTCTCAAGAAAAAAACCATCGGCGGCGTGCGTGCTGCGGCTGAAATTCTGAACTTCATGAATGGCGAGCAGGAAGCATCGGTCATGGGCAATCTGCGCAATTACGACAGCGACATGGCCGAAAAAATCATGGATGAAATGTTTGTGTTCGATAACATCATGGATATCGATGACCGCGGCATCCAGTTGCTGCTGCGCGAAGTCCAGTCCGACACACTGATCATTGCACTCAAAGGCGCCAACCCTGAAATGCGCGAAAAAATATTTAAAAACATGTCACAGCGTGCTGCTGAAATGATGCGCGACGATCTGGAATCCAAAGGACCGGTGCGGTTGTCGGAAGTGGAAGCACAACAAAAAGCCATCCTGGTGATCGTGCGCCGTCTGGCCGATGAAGGCCAACTCATGCTGGGTGGCAAAGGTGGAGATGATGCCTTTGTCTGATTCCGAATCCAAGGGCAAACTCTCAGCCTATCAGCGCTGGGAAATGACTTCTTTTGAGGAGCCGAAAGTGTCCCCGGCCAGTAAAGTGTCGCCGGAAAGTATTGCCGCAGTAAAGTCCGAGATGGAAAAACTCCGGCTGAAGTCCAAGAAGGAAGGATTTACCAAAGGCTTTGAAGAAGGTTATCAGGCCGGTCTGGATAACGGGCAGAACGAAATGCAGCAGCAGCTGGAAGCCTTTTTACTGGTCAGCGGCCAATTTAACCAAGCCATGCAGCAGGCTGGACAGATCGTGGCGCAGGAAGTACTCGATCTGGCGCTTGATCTGGCCAAAGCCATGCTGAAAAATGCCCTCAAGATCAATCCGGAAATTATGGTTCCGATTGTGGAACAGGCCATTGCCAGCCTGCCGGCCGTGCAGCAACCGGCCCAGATCATGCTTTGTCCAAAAGATGCGGCTCTGGTTAAACACCAGATCGGGACAGAACTGGAAAAATCGGGCTGGAGCATTGTTGCCGATCCCAACATGAATCAGGGCGACTGCCGGATTGAAACACCGAAAAACCAGATCAACGCTTCCATGCAACCGCGCTGGCAGCAGCTGGCCGATGCGCTGGGTCGCGATAACCGCTGGTACGAACCGCATCCGGAACGCAAATCATGAGTGAACGCCCTGAGCCGCTTTCAGCCTGCAAAAACTATTTGAACAATGCGCGCGAAGTGGTCGAACTGGTCAGCAATTTTGAAATTGCCGGACGAATCACACGCATTACCGGGATGGTGATCGAAGCAGTCGGTCTGAAACTGCCGATGGGCAGCGCCTGCGTCATCGCGCTGCAGAACGGTGAAGAAATCAATGCGGAAATTGTTGGCTTTGACAACGAAAAAATCTTTTTGATGCCGCAAAGTTCGGTTGAAGGGTTATTTCCCGGCACACCGATCTACCCTGCCAAAGCCAAGGAAAATATCAGCCGGATTGACCTGACCATCCGCCCTTCCCGACGCGCCATCGACCGCACCCGCCATCTGCCGGTCGGCGATGAATTGCTGGGCCGGGTACTGGATGGCGCCGGCAATCCGCTCGATACGCTCGGACCACTGAATACCACGCAAAGCGCACCGCTCAAATCGCGTCCGATCAACCCGTTGCTGCGCGCGCCAATCACGGAAATTCTGGATGTGGGCATCCGCGCCATCAACAGCATGCTGACCATTGGCCGCGGCCAGCGCATGGGACTGTTTGCCGGCTCGGGCGTCGGTAAAAGCGTGTTGCTCGGCATGATGGCACGTTACACCAGCGCCGATGTGATCGTGGTCGGACTGATCGGCGAACGGGGCCGCGAGGTCAAGGAATTTATCGAACAGATTCTGGGTGCCGAAGGACTGGCGCGTTCGGTGGTGGTGGCGGCCCCGGCCGACATGCCGCCGCTGATGCGGCTGCAGGGTGCGGCATACGCCACCACGATTGCCGAATATTTCCGTGACCAGGGAAAAAATGTCTTGTTGATCATGGATTCACTGACCCGCTACGCGATGGCGCAGCGTGAAATTGCGCTGGCCATAGGCGAACCACCGGCCACCAAGGGCTACCCTCCTTCCGTGTTTGCCAAGCTGCCGATGCTGGTTGAACGTACCGGCAACAGTTTGCCGGGTGGCGGCTCAATTACCGCGTTTTATACCGTGCTGACCGAAGGCGATGACCAACAGGATCCAATAGCCGATGCGGCCCGCGCGATTCTGGATGGCCACATCGTTCTGGATCGCGCCCTGGCCGATTCCGGACATTACCCGGCCATTGATATTGAAAAGTCAATCAGCCGCGTCATGCACAGTATCGCCAGTCCGGTGCACCAGCAAAAGGCACGCCGGCTCAAACAACTGGTGTCGCGCTATGCGCAAAGTCGGGATTTAATCAGCGTTGGAGCCTATACTGCAGGTACTGACCCGTTACTGGATGAAGCCATTTTGCAGCATCAGAAAATCGATAATTTCTTACAACAGGGTATTCAGGAAAGGTCGCGTATTACGGAGAGCTTGGGGCAACTTACCGCGCTATTCTAAGCATTGATTCGAGCCTTGCAAACATATACTGGGAACCAACATGCAGTCATCCACACTTGCCACATTAATCGAGATTGCAGAAAAGCTAACTAATGAGGCTGCGGCCAAACTGGGCAATGCGATTCGCTATTGTGAAGATATGGAAAGCAAGCTGAACCTGCTCAAGAAATATCGGGACGATTATTCGATCAAGATGCAGATTGAAATGAAGGCCGGCCGGGATATGCAGCACATTCGGAACTTCCAGGTATTCATGGGGAAAATCGATGATGCCATTTTTGGTCAGCAGCAGTTGGTGGGCGACGCACAGAAACAGGTTCAGGCTGAAAAGCTGAACTGGCAGGAACAGGAAAAAAAGCGCATGTCGTATTCTGCGCTGGAACAGCGGGCAGAAAAAGTGTTGCAGAAAAAAGAAGCCAAACGTGACCAGCAGCAAAGCGATGAGCATGGCGCCAGACAGGCCTATTACAAACAGAATTAACCGAAAATCAGCCGTATTCAACGCCGTACACCGATCATTTTTAAAATTAACACTCGTCAGGTTCAGATCATGGTTGCCAACCTATCATCGCTCACAGCAGCACAGAACAAACCCTCTGCACACCAGACTGGCCCTGCGACGTCGGCCGGCCCATCGTTTGCCACCATGCTGAATAATGAAATTCATTCAAGTGCGCCAGCCACGCCTGCCACCCCCCGTCCGGCGCCTGTGGCAAATACAGTTGCAGCAGCAAATAAAGTAGCATCGGCTAACAAAGTTACTGCCGCAAATAAGCCAGCGCAGGCAAGTTCAGCGCCGGCAGCAGCCAATACAACTCCTTCGTCCGACAACGCAAAGTCAGCTGCAGCAACGGCGGCCGGCTCCGGCAGTGCCGCTACCGGTAAACACGCCGACAAATCCGTTCCCGCACCACAAACCGATACGGCTGCCGCAGCGTCGGCTGCCGCAGCGTCGGCTGCCGCAGCGACGGCTGCGACCGCTGCAACCCTGGCGGCCGCATCGGCTGGCTCAGTTGCCAATGCAGGCGCATCGGATGGCACCCAGTCAGCAGCGGTGAGTCAGTTGGCTGCCAGTGCCACCACAGCCGTTGATCAGACTGCAGCTGCAGGCGCTGCGGACTACACGGCGATACCAACGGCAGATCAGAGCGTTGCCAGTGCGACCAATCCGAATGATCAGACTGCTGCCAGTTCCAATGCAACACAGTCCACCCAGAACAACTTAGTCGCCAATGGCACCGGGAATGCCGTCTCTGGCCTGTCGCGCGACCCGAATGCGAAAACCGTACTGAATAACGGTGCGAATACCACCAGCCCACTCGCCAATGCAAACAGCGGCAAAGCCCCTGCCGCACCGGTAATTACCCCAACCGCAGTAGCGGCACAACCGTCGCAAATGGGCGTGACTCAAGGTAAAAGCAGTGCTGAACATTTTGGCGGACAAAATCCATACAAATCAGGCGTGCCTGAAACGCTGGCCTCTGGCAAGGCAGCAGACGCCGCGCCGGTCAGTGCAGCCACACCCAGTGTCCAGTCCGCTGGCGCCAGCGTCGCCGCACCTTTGAATGGTAATGGGCAAACCGTCTCTGCACCGACAGTCACGGTCCAAACCGCCAACCAGAATTTAAGCACGCAACAACTCAATGCAATTGCTCCGGTGTTGACCGCACCGGTCAATCTGGAAGCGACCACAACCACTTCGACCATTGCCCCACAGGTGGGCAGTTCCGGCTGGGATCAGGCGGTGGGCCAGAAAATCAGCTGGATGGCATCGGGCGGTCAGTCCAGCGCAACACTGACACTCAATCCCCCCGAGCTCGGACCGATGCAGATTGTATTGAACGTCAACAACCAGCATGCCAGCGCCACGTTTATCTCGCATCAGCCTGAAGTGCGTGCCGCTCTGGAGAGCGCCATCCCAAAACTGCGTGAAATCATGGAACAATCCGGTATTCAGCTCGGACAATGTAACGTTAACAGCCAGGCCAGACCGCAAGACTTTGCGCAGAACCAGTCCGGTTCGGGCAGCAGCAGAGCACAGGCGATAGCCGGCATACAAAGTGGCAACGTTAGTGTTATGCCATCAGACACGACAGCTCTGCCCAGAACTGGCACGGGTCTGGTTGATACCTTTGTTTGAGTCTGCACAGATCATTGATGAATAGAACAGGAAACGAAATGGTTTGCATTGAACTAGGCTGTTAAAACTACTAATATTTCCATGAGTTACTGCCAGTAACACCACGGCGGAATTAAAGTAGTATTAATTAAGCAACTTTGTTTGCATATCAAGGAAAGTCCAATGTCAAAGACAGCACCCAAAGAAGAAGCACCGGCAGCTGAAGTTGCAGCCGGTTCTGGTTCTAAAAAGAAAAAAATCATTATGATCGCCGTGATCGCCGTTTTACTGTTGGGTGGTGGCGGCGGCGCGGCGGCCTATTTTATGTCAAAAAAAGCGGCCGGCACCAAGGAAGCGCCCAAAGCAGAGAAACCGGTTCCGCCGGTATTTCTGGCGCTGGAAAATTTTATCGTCAACCTGCAGACCGAAAATGGCGACAAATACCTGCAGGTTGGTATCACCCTGCAGGTACGCAATGATGAACAACTGAACTATTACAAGGAAAATATGCCCCAGCTGCGCAGTCGTATCCTGTTACTGCTGGCCAGCAAAAACGCCGAAGAGTTGCTGACCAACGAAGGCAAGATGAATCTGGAGGACGATCTGATCAAGCAGGTACAAAAGCCTTACAACAATGAAGCACCGACCCCCAAGGAAGCCGAAGAGCGCAGAATTCTGGGCGTATACTTCACTTCATTCATGATTCAGTAACGAGACCAGACCATGTCAGATAATTTTCTATCCCAGGAAGAAGTCGATGCCCTTTTAAAAGGGGTCACCGGGGATCTCGACGACAACGACGCGCAAGAGGACACCAGTGGAGTCAGAACCTACAATCTGGCTACCCAGGAACGGATCGTGCGCGGCCGCATGCCGACGCTGGAAATTATCAACGAACGTTTCGCCCGGCTGCTGCGCATTGGCCTGTTCAATTTTTTACGGCGCAGCGCCGAGGTGTCAGTCGGTACGGTGCGGGTGTCGAAATACAGCGAATTTATTCGCAATCTGGTGGTGCCGACCAATCTGAATCTGGTGCACATGAAACCGCTGCGCGGCACAGCACTGATCGTGATGGATCCGAATCTGGTTTTTTTGCTGGTCGATAATCTGTTCGGCGGCGATGGCCGGTTTCATACCCGGGTCGAAGGTCGTGATTTTACCCAGACCGAACAACGTATCATTTTGCGGATTCTGGATATTCTGTTCGAAACCTATTCCAAATCCTGGAACCCGGTGTATCCGATCGAGTTTGAATACATCCGCTCCGAGATGAACACCCAGTTTGCCAACATTGCTACACCGAATGAAGTGGTAGTCTGCACCACCTTCACGATTGAACTCGGTCCGGTCTCCGGCGAAATGCATTTCTGCATGCCCTACGCGATGATCGAACCGATACGCGACATTCTGACCAGTTCACTGCAGGGTGAAACCCTGGAAGTGGACAAGCGCTGGGTGCGTCTGATGACGCAGCAGATTCAAATTGCCGAAGTCGAGATCGTCGCCGATCTGGGTACCACCAGCATGTCGTTGGGTGACGTGCTGAATCTGCGCGTGGGCGATGTTCTGCCCATCTCGGTGCCCGAGATCCTGTCCGCCAAAGTGGATGGAACACCGGTCATGGAATGCAGGTATGGAATTTTTAATGATCAATATGCGCTGAAAGTCGAAAAACTTTTATCCTCCAGTGCCCAGGAAATGGCTATGGATGCAGCAATCGTCGACAGCAAGCACGGAAATAAACAGGGAGCAACTCATGGATGAAAACAATACGGGTGACGACGCACCGATCAGCGACGACGATTGGGGTGCGGCGATTGCAGAACAGGAAAAAGCTGACGCAGCCAAGTCAGAGCCGCAACCGACTGTATTTCAGGAGCTGACCCCCAAAGCGAATAAAGTCGAAACCCATAACGATATCGATTTCATTCTCGATATTCCGGTTCAGCTCACGGTGGAGCTGGGTCGTACCAAAATTGCGATCAAGAATCTGCTGCAACTGGCGCAGGGTTCGGTGGTGGAACTGGACGGACTGGCCGGCGAACCAATGGATGTACTGGTCAACGGCTGTCTGATTGCGCAGGGTGAAGTGGTGGTGGTCAACGATAAATTCGGCATCCGCTTAACCGACATCATTACGCCGGCCGAACGTATCCGCAAGCTCAACAAATGAAGCTGCAATTGAAGCCTGTCTCGTTTCTGGCCATGGTTGCGCTGTGCGGTGTATGCCGTGCCGCCGAAGTGACCGACTCCCCTGCTTCGATCAATCTGATGAAGATCTCGCTGTCCCTGCTGCTCATTGTCGGGCTGATGATCGGCTTTGCGGTACTGGTTAAAAAATTCGGCCTGAACCGGATCCAGAACGGCCCGTTTCCCGTCAAGGTAATCGGCGCCATTTCGATCGGCACCAATCAGCGTCTGATGGTCATTGAAGTCGGTGAAGAATGGCTGTTGCTGGGCGTCACGCCGCAGCAAATCACTACCATCACCAGCATGCCGCGTCAGGAAACACCGGCCGGTGCGGTACCTGGGCAGCAGTTTTCCAGCTGGATGCAAAACGCTTTAGAGAAATACAATGCAAAAAAACCGTAAGCGAATCTGCAGCGCGTTGTGTGTGTTGCTGCCTGCCGGTTTGTTGCTGGCCCTGTTCTCAGGCAGTGCACTGGCCCAGCAGGTGCCGGTCATTTCCAGCACCCCGGCCCGCGGCGGCGGACAGAATTATGTGCTGAGCATCCAGACCCTGCTGATACTGACATCACTGAGTTTTCTGCCGGCCGTGCTGCTGATGATGACCAGCTTCACGCGCATCATCATCGTGTTGTCCATGTTGCGTCAGGCGATCGGCACGCCCAGCTCGCCACCCAATCAGGTCATGGTCGGACTGGCTCTGTTCCTGACTCTGTTTGTGATGAGCCCGGTAATCGACAAAATTTACGTGGATGCCTATGAGCCCTTCAACGCCAACAAGATTACGTTTACCGAAGCACTCGACAAGGGCGCACAGCCACTCAAAGAATTCATGATGAAACAGACCCGCCAGTCCGATCTGGCGCTGTATATCAAACTGTCGCGCACCAAGAAACTCAACGGCCCGGAAGAAGTGCCATTGACCGTACTGGTACCGGCGTATATCACCAGCGAACTCAAAACCGCGTTTCAGATCGGCTTTGCAATTTTCATTCCGTTTCTGATTATTGACATGGTGGTGGCCACCGTCCTGATGTCGATGGGGATGATGATGATGTCCCCGGCCACGGTCTCGCTGCCGTTCAAGCTGATGCTGTTTGTGCTGGTGGATGGCTGGTCATTGCTGATCGGCTCGCTGGCACAAAGTTTTTATTAAGGAGAATTCCATGACCCCGGAACAGGTAATGACAATCGGCCGGCATGCCATGCAGGTGACACTGATGATTGCCGTACCGATGTTGCTGGTGGCACTGATCATCGGCCTGCTGGTCAGCATTTTTCAGGCCGCCACCCAGATCAATGAAATGACCTTATCGTTTATCCCGAAACTGATCGGCGTATTTCTGGTACTCGATCTGGCCGGCCCCTGGATGCTCGCCATACTCACCGACTATATGCGCGAATTATTTACCAGCATACCCGGCATGGTCGGTTAAACACCCATCCCGATGCTGCATCTCCACAGCAATCAGATCATTGACTGGATCAATTCGTTTATCTGGCCGCTGACCCGCATCCTCGGTCTGATTGCCATGGCACCGGTGTTTGGCAGCTCCTACATACCGGTACGCATCAAAATCATTCTGGGCGTCATGCTGGCCCTGATCGTCGCCCCTACCCTGCAGCATCTGCCACAGGTCGATCCGGTTTCACTGCCGGGCGTGATGATACTGGCACAGCAATTCATCATCGGCATTGCCATGGGGTTTACCATTCAGGTGGTGTTTGCCAGCGTTGACATGGCCGGCACGCTCATCAGCATGTCGATGGGGCTGGGCTTTGCCTCGTTTTATGATCCGCAGACCCGCAGCAGCACCCCGGCGCTCAGTCAGTTTCTGACGCTGGTAGCCACCATGCTGTTTTTAAGCCTGAACCTGCATCTGGTGCTGCTGGAAACGCTGGTGCAAAGTTTTACCACCTTGCCGATCGGCTCCGACCTGGCGTCGCACCCCGGTATCTGGTATCACATCGTCACAGCCGGTTCGGAAATTTTCTCGTCCGGCGTGCAACTGGCACTGCCTATCGTTGCCGCGCTGCTGGTGACAAATATCGCGTTGGGAATATTGACCAAGGCTGCACCACAACTCAACATTTTTGGTATCGGCTTTCCGATCACCATGGGAGTTGGATTTATTATGCTGTTCGTAATCATTCCTTATCTGGCTGCGCCGCTGCAGCGGATTTTTGAGTTGGGGATCCAGCATGTGCTGTTGCGGTAATTAACTTGGCACTGGATGGCTACAACGAGGCCAAGGCACTCGGCATGAACCTGTCCCAAACCTGTGAGCGATTAATGAGTGATGCCATTCGCGCTGAGCAGGAAAAACGTTGGGCCGAACAAAACGCCGAATACATTCGCGCATATAACCAGACCATCGAACTGGAAGTTTTCAAGAAATCGGAGACCTGAAAAACATTCTGGACCGCTATGGCGTGCAGGAAATCGATAAATCCCAGGCGGCCAAAGACGATGGTATCCGTGACTATCTGTCGTTGAGTTTCAGACAGATGATCAATTTCTTGGACTCGAATAAAAGGCACTGTTGAAACTCTAGGAACTGGAGTGGAAATACGTATTATTTTATTCGCCACAAGTCAGTATATTGACCGTTCCAAAATAGTTCTTTGTGAAAGGTTGACAATGATAATCAAGCGACTTACAGCTTCAACACGACAAATCCTTTCAATGATGGCACTGGCCTCGTTCACTCCCTATGCTGCTGCCGAAACAACTACCCAGGCCGATGAAGCCTGCGGGACTTTAACGAAGATGGGTGGTCATACCTACCTTGTCAATCATTCGCAGTACGACTGGAATGTGGTGTTCATTACTACCGCGATCAACGAAGCTTTTGGCGTCTCCTACAACGCAGGTGCTGTCAAATATCTGGCTGACGACGCTCGGTGGGTGGATACGGGCATCGGTGACTACCGCAGCGCCAAAACCTATACCGTTCCTGTGCCAGCCTATGAGACAGTACCGATCGCCTATTGCGCTGACCGTTCACATCAAAACCACCGCATCGATGGCCGCATATTTTTTATTCCGGTCAATCCGGCGCTGGTGCATGGTTCTCCGGACGGGAACGTTGTGTTCAGCGGAGAAAACGGAACGCCTGCTTTCTTCAACCATGGCTTTACGCCCTATGTTGAATACAACAAAAACGCCGGGTATTTCGAAAATGGCAGCCTTAAAATCTGCCCGAATGATTCGGAGTGCAAAATTCCCTGAGGAAGTTTTAGAAAAAACACGTATTGAACTGCACGTCTGATTGAAATAAATTTGAGCCCCGTTTAACAGGAGAATTCAATGATGATTCCGCTAACTCGTGCTTCCGGCAATATCGATCGAGCTTTTGCAAACTGCCTGGCTCCATCTGTCGCTGCGCTTCGTTCACACTTACCTGCATCTGATAAACTTTACAGATCGATTGCAGTTCCAGACACTGATCGGTCTTTCTCCCCCGCAAAAATATCCAGCGCAGCTCAATCGTCATTCCAGGTCGGCTCAGCGCGTTCCATTCCAGCTACATCCAGAATATTCGGACTTTACGGCTTGACAAATACCAGAAAAATTATTGGACCAACGGTATTGAGATATGTGATCAGCCGGGATTTTTCCGGCACGCGCACAGACTCTGAAGCGGCCGGCAAGTCGGAAGTCGCGGCGACATCCGACTCTGGGGAATGCGTCGCCGGCGAGAAAATTATTTCGAAGGGAGATTTTTCATACGTATTCACACTGCGCGGTGAATTCTACATCCTGTCCGTTTTGTGCTGGAACGTGGGATATTACAGTTTGGATTTCGCGCTGATGGATTATGAAGTTTCAAAAGCACTGTCCGATCCGGCGTACCTGGAAGAGTTTGCACGCAAGGTTCGAAATGCACCGGACCAGTATATGTTTCGGGTGATCAAATGGAAATGAAACAAGGTTCAATCAAGACAAACACGCCGCTCATGATAGGAAGATGGGGAATATTGAATTTTCGCTGCCAGTGCATCCAGTGAGGCAGTCCCTTCTAACGCCTGGGCAGTTTCTCGGGCATCCAGTGGAATTTCCAGACTGTAGATCGCAATGGTGCCACACACCACCGACAAAATATATTGATCCGCAACTTTATACAACGTGTAGCCCCATGGCACTTGCGCAATGATTACCTTGTTCGGCGCATGTATTGTTCTGGGTTCTGCCGGTGTGGCTGGTTTTTTTGTGGACACGGTGATTTCTGCAGTGCCTTCATTTTCCTCTGGTTTGCGCGCGATGCTGAAATGTCGATGGACCAGCAGCGTTGCACCGATCAATGTATTGGCACCAGCGCTGCCAAACAATCGGAATGACGGGTACGCAGTAAACAGGGAGGGTGTGGCGCGCGATGTCGGCACAGCCGGTTTAATCGGCATTGCAAGCGCTCGCAAAGAAATGGGTGCCGGGGAACCGGCGCCGTAACGCAGACAGAGTGCGCGCGGTGCCACGAAGCGCGGAAAATTGCGCAGCAGTGTTGGTTGGCCTGTACAAATCATGGTCCGATCTCCTTTTAAAAAAAACCAACCTGATTGTAGTCGCCAGACATGGTTAAAGGCAAAGCCTGGATCCTAAGTAAATCTACCAGTAACAATACAGCGCAGCTTTCCTGCCTCAATGACTGGGGCAACAATATATCTACTAGAAAGAACACGTATTGAAGTACACGGCTGATTGGCATAAATTCACAGCTTATTGAAAAGGAGAGATCAATGCCTGTTCCACTCAGCCGGGTTCCCCGCGCCATCCCCCCACTTTTATCTGCCATCCCGCGGTGCGTACCAAGACCCCGTGTACTTCAAAGTCTGATCACTTCACCGGCGATTTTTTCCCGGCACAGTAAACGAGCCGATCTATATGGTTTCACCAATGTCGGATTAATTTTTTTCCACTGGTTTCAAAGTTCAACTTACAGGAGAAATCAATGCTGATTTCGATCGGTCGACGATCCTTGTGGAACGTGTATTTGCTTAGCCAAGGGCGCTTGCGTGCCACTCGCCACGCGCAATTTTATCCAGCCAGAATGCACCAATAATGGTTTTAACATCAGTCACCTGCCCTGCCCTGACTGCATCCAGCAGTTCGGACAGCGGCGCACGGTAGGTTTCCAAAAACTCACCTTCATCCAGACTGGCCTGGCCTGCCGTCAAATTGCGCGCCAGATAAATTTCCAGATGTTCGTCGGCGTAGGCAATGGCATTGTGGATGGTGCAGACAAACTCCCAGGAAGCAGCACGGTAGCCGGTTTCTTCCAGCAGTTCGCGTTGCGCGCACAGCAGTGGATCTTCACCCGGGTCGATTTTGCCGGCTGGGAACTCGATAAAGACACGATTGAGCGGATAACGGAACTGGCGCTCCAGCAGTACCGTGCCGTCTTCAAACAGCGGCAGGATCACCACTGCGCCGGGATGTTTGATGTATTCACGATGGGTGGTGCTGCCGTCCGGCAGGCTGACCAGATCGCGCTGCACTTTCAGAAAATGGCCGTCATAAACCTGTTCAGTGGCGATACAGGTTTCTTTCAGTTGATCGCTCATAACCCGAACTGGTTCAGAAAAAGAAAATTGGCGCCTGCCAGCGCCAATAAGATTAAAGTCCAGACAGCAACTGCCTGCAGCATTACGACGCCAGAGTCTTGCTAATGGCGTCCAGACAGGCGTGCATCAACGTGTCCGGCATCAGACCCAGACCGATCACGGCAATACCGTTCAGGCTCAGTACCAGACGCACTTCGGCACCGACTTCGATGGTACTGGTGTCAGTTGGTTCATCAAAGTACATGACCTTGATGACGCGCAGATAGTAGTAGGCACCGATGAGAGAGAACAGCACGGCCAGCACCGCCAACCAGACTTTGCCGGTACCGAGTACGGCCTGCAGTACCGATAACTTGGCGTAGAAGCCCATGAACGGTGGAATACCTGCCAGTGAGAACATCAGCATCAGCATGACCAGCGCAAACCATGGGCTGCGTTTGGCCAGACCTTTCAAATCGTCGATCTGCTCTGCTTCAAAGCCTTTGCGCGACAATAACAGGATCATACCGAACGTGCCGAGTGTGGTCAGGACATACGTGATGACATAGAACATCGATGACGCATACGCGCTGGCGGCCAGATACACGTGGCCACCCGAGACGCCCGACAACAGACCCAGCAGCATGAAACCCATGTGCGAAATGGTTGAATAGGCCAGCATGCGTTTCAGATTGGTCTGGGCCAGCGCTGCGATGTTACCAATGGCCATCGACAGTACCGCCAGAACCATCAGCATCTGCTGCCAGTCAATTGCCTGTGTGAACAGGCCTTCCACCAGCAGGCGAAAGCAGATTGCGAAGGCTGCCAGTTTTGGTGCAGCACCCAGCAGCAGTGTTACGCCGGTAGGTGAACCCTGATACACATCCGGTACCCACATATGAAACGGTACCGCGCCGAGTTTGAAGGCCAGACCGGAAACGATGAACACCAGAGCAAAAATCAGGATGTTTTTATTGGCGGTGACGGAAGAACTGATGCGGGCAATTTCAGACAGGTCGAGCGTGCCAGTGGCGCCGTACAGCATGGAAATACCGTACAGCAGGAAACCGGAAGCCAGTGCACCCAGCACAAAATATTTCATTGCAGCTTCGATCGAAGCAACGTGATCGCGACGCAGCGCCACCAGTGCATACAGCGCCAGCGACATCAGTTCCAGACCCAGATAAATCACCAGTACGTTATTACCGGAAATCATCACCATCTGACCGAGCATGGAAAACAGTGCCAGCACATAAAATTCGCCGCCCAGTCCGGTGCCTGCGCCCAGCATGCCACGCTCGCCATTGTATTTGCGGCTGTAAATCAGCGTCATGCCAACCGCCAGATAACTGAACAGCTTTAACAGGTTCGACATCGGATCCGACAGGAACATGTTGTTAAAGGTGTAGTAGGTCTGACCGGCATTGAAATCTCCCAGAGTCAGCACAAAACAGACAACCAGTGCGGCCAGCGACAGGTAATGCGTCACGGCGCGTTTGGCGTCGGACAGGAACATGTCGATCAGCAAAATCGCACAGGTTGCCAGTAACAAGAAAGTTTCGGGATATGCTGGGGTATAGTTCGTCATTGTTTTGCCTATTATTCCTAATTTTTCTTACTTTGTATTTTTACAGCGCCGGTATTTTCGAAATCGAAACCTGCTGCAATAAATCGGTCACGCTGGTTTGCATTGCGGCGGTAAAGGGTTCTGGATACAGGCCCATTGCAAACACGAAAATCGCAAGGATGGCCAGCATCACGAATTCACGTGAACTCAGGTCTTTCAGTTCGGCGACGTGTTTATTGCCTACCACACCGAAAATCACGCGCTTGACCATCCACAGCGAATACGCTGCGCCGAATATCAGTGCCGTGGCAGCCAGCAACCCAATCCAGAAATTGAATTTGACCGCGCCGATAATCACCATAAATTCACCGACAAAACCCGAGGTCGCAGGCAGACCGCAGTTGGCCATCGAAAACACCAGGAAGAAGGCGGCAAACTTCGGCATGGTATTGACCACTCCTCCGTAGTCGGCGATCTGGCGCGAATGCATGCGGTCGTACAGTACACCGATACACAGGAACATCGCGGCAGAGACAAAGCCGTGCGAGATCATCTGAACCAGACCACCCTGCACAGACATGTCATTGAACATGAAGAAGCCCAGAGTGACAAAACCCATGTGCGCAATCGACGAATACGCTACCAGTTTCTTCATGTCGGTCTGTACCAGAGCAACCAGACCGATGTAGATCACGGCAATCAGCGACAGGGTAATGATGAAGCCGGACAGGTAATGGCTGGCGTCCGGAGTGATCGGCAGCGAGAAACGCAGGAAACCGTAAGCACCCAGTTTCAGCATGATGGCAGCCAGTACCACAGAACCACCGGTGGGCGCTTCAACGTGGGCGTCCGGCAGCCAGGTATGGACCGGCCACATTGGCACCTTGACCGCAAACGCCATCAGGAAGGCCAGGAACAACAGGATTTGCTCATGCAGGGTGAGCGGCAGTTTTTGCCAGTCGAGGATGCTGAAACTGTGCGACTGGGTGTACAGGTAAATAATGGCAACCAGAGTCAGCAGTGACCCCAGCAGCGTGTACAGGAAAAACTTGAACGAAGCGTACACACGGTTGGCACCGCCCCACACACCGATGATGATGTACATCGGAATCAGCGTGGCTTCGAAGAATACGTAGAACAGCAACCCATCCAGCGCGCAGAACACGCCGATCATCAAACCGGACAGAATCAGGAACGCGCCCATATATTGTGCCACACGCTTTTCGATCACGACCCAGCCGGCTATCATCACAATGATCGTGATCAGTGCGGTCAGAATCACCAGCCACAGCGAAATCCCGTCGATACCGAGCAGGTAATTGACGTTGAAGCGCTCGATCCAGCTGCCTGACTCAACAAACTGCATGCCGTGTGCGGCATTGTCGAAGCCGCTTATCAACGGCAGCGTAACCAGGAAACTGGCGATGGAGCCGACTAGGGAAATCAGACGGACCAGCCCGGGGTTGTCATCATTACCGACCGCGATGACAAGTATGCCGAAAGCGACTGGAAGCCAGATCGCCAGACTTAATAAAATGGAGGATGACTGCATCATAGTTTCAGGTCTTCTTATTTAGCGTGTGAGCTTATTGAGTGAATGGGTTAGGCATAAAGTAGATCAGATAACCCAGCACGCCCAGTATCATGACAAATGCATAGTGATAGATATAACCGGTCTGTATGGTGCGCATGGTTCTGGAGAACCAGCCGACAAATTTTGCGCTGCCGTTCACGATCAGGCCGTCGATCAGTCCCTTGTCACCGACATTCCACAACTCGCCACCCAGCAGACGTGCGCCACCGGCGAACACGACATCGTTAAACTTGTCGAGGTAGTATTTGTTGTCCAGCAACGTGTAGATGGCGTGGAAGCTTTTCTTGATGGCTGTCGGAATTTCCGGCTTGACCATGTAGAAGAAATACGAGCTCGCCACACCGGCCAGCGCCAGCCAGAACGGCAGCGAGGTCAGCGCACCGATGGCCATTTCAAACGGGCCACCGGCTTTATGGAATTCTTCAGTCAGTTCACGCATGGCTTCATGGTGGTCTGCGACAAAAATAACGTTCTTGAAGAACTCGCCGTGCAGCATGGGTTCGATCGTAAAGTAACCAATGATGACCGATGGAATCGCCAGCAGGATCAATGGCAGCGTAACCACCCATGGTGATTCGTGCGGTTTCTGACCTGGGGCCAAACCGTGGTGTTCGTGCGCATCAGCGTGCGCATCTGCATGATCATCGTGATGGTGCGCATGTCCAAAGTTTTCCTTACCGTGGAATACCAGGAAGTACATGCGGAACGAATAGAACGCGGTGATAAACACACCGGCCAGTACCGAGAACTGGGCAAAACCGGAACCGGCCAGATGACTCGCACCCACTGCTTCGATAATGCTGTCCTTGGAATAGAAACCCGAGAAGAACGGCGTACCGATCAGCGCCAGGGAACCGGCCAGCGAAGTCAGCCAGGTAATCGGCATGTATTTGCGCAAACCACCCATGTTGCGGATGTCCTGATCATGGTGCATGCCGATGATGACCGATCCGGCGGCCAGGAACAGCAGCGCTTTAAAGAATGCGTGCGTCATCAGATGGAATACCGCTACTGAGTAAGCCGATGCACCGAGCGCGACGGTCATGTAACCGAGCTGCGACAGGGTTGAATACGCCACAACACGTTTGATATCGTTCTGGATGATGCCCATGAAACCCATGAACAGTGCGGTAATGGCACCGATCACCAGTACAAACGACAGTGCCGTGTCCGACATTTCAAACAGCGGCGACATACGTGCCACCATGAAGATACCGGCCGTTACCATGGTTGCAGCGTGGATCAGTGCGGAGATCGGTGTCGGACCTTCCATCGAATCCGGCAACCAGACATGTAACGGGAACTGCGCCGATTTACCCATGGCGCCGATGAACAGGCAGATACAGGTGACCGTGATCAGCATCCAGCTGGTGCCGGGCAGCACGCCATTGACCAGAATACCCTTTGCCGCAAACACTTCAGCGTAATTCATGCTGTTGGTGTAGGCCACGATCAGGCCGATACCGAGGATGAAACCGAAGTCACCGACCCGATTGACCAGGAATGCCTTGAGGTTGGCGAAAATCGCAGTCGGCTTGGTGTACCAGAAACCGATCAGCAGATACGAAACCAGACCCACTGCTTCCCAGCCGAAGAACAACTGCAGGAAGTTGTTGCTCATGACCAGCATCAGCATCGAGAAGGTAAATAATGAAATGTAGGCAAAGAAGCGGTTGTAGCCTTCATCTTCTTCCATGTACCCGATAGTATAGATATGCACCATCAGAGACACGAAGGTCACCACACACATCATCATGGCTGAGAGCGCATCAATCTGGAAACCGACTTCCAGTTTCAGCCCCGCCACATTCATCCAGTGGTAGACGGTACCTACGTAAGTCGCACCATCCAACACCTGCATCAAGGTCATCAGTGAGATGACCATGGCAATAAACACGCCCAGTATCGTCACCGTGTGAGAAGTTTTGCGTCCGACCAGATTACCCAGAAATTTGGTGCCGAACAGTCCGGCGATGATAGCGCCGGCCAGCGGTGCCAGCGGTACTGCCAGGAGTAATTGCGGATTGAGTTGCCCTGCCGTCATAATTATTATCCTTTGAGCGTGTCGAGGTCTTCAACATTGATGGTATCCAGATTGCGGAACATCACCACCAGTATGGCCAGGCCGATGGCGGATTCAGCAGCCGCCACGGTCAGGATGAAGAACACAAAAACCTGTCCTGCTGCGTCGCCCAGATAGTGCGAAAAGGCGATGAAGTTCATATTCACGGCCAGCAGCATGAGTTCGATTGCCATGAGCAATACGATGATATTTTTACGATTCAGGAAAATGCCGATCACCGAGATGGCGAACAGAATGGCACCCAGAATCAGGTAGTGGCTGAGATTGAGTACAAACATTATTGACCCTCCTGTTTTGTTGGTGCTGCAACCGGACGGGGTTCGGCCTGCATCTTGACGATCCGCAAGCGATCGGTGCTCTTGACCTTGACAGCCTGGGCTGGATCGAAATGTTTGGTGTCTTTGCGTTTTTTCAAAGTCAGCGTCACGGCAGCGACGATACCGAGCAGCAGCACTGCGGCGGCAATTTCAAACGCGTAAGTGTAGTGCGTGAAAATCAGGTAACCAAGCGCTTTGGTATTGCCGCCCAGTTCAGCCTTCACGGCAGGAACCGCTCCGATCACCGGAGTCCAGAAACCGCGCAGTATCACCATCGCCATTTCCAGCACGATGACTACGCCGACGATGGCAGCCAGTGGGAAGTGACTCCAGAAATCCTGACGGATCTTGTCCAGATCGATATCGAGCATCATCACCACAAACAGGAACAGCACCATGACCGCGCCGACATACACCAGCACCAGCACGATGGCTAAAAATTCCGCCTGCAGCAACATCCACAGCGCGGCGGCACTAAAAAATGACAGGACTAAAAACAGTGCGGCATGCACGGGGTTTTTGGCAGTCACGACGCGAAACGCGGCAAGAATCAGAATTGCCGAGAATACGTAAAAGAGGAGTGAGGTAAATTCCATTGTTTTTGAACGCTTATAGGTGATTAACGGTAAGCCGCGTCTTCAGCACGGGCCGCTGCAATTTCCGGTTCATATTTGGTTCCGACTGCCAGCAGCATTTCTTTGGTGTAGTACAGGTCACCGCGTTTTTCGCCGTGGTATTCCAGAATGTGGGTTTCAACGATGGAATCTACCGGGCAGGACTCTTCGCAAAATCCGCAGAAAATACATTTGGTCAGATCGATGTCATAGCGTGTGGTGCGGCGTAAACCGTCGGCGCGCTGTTCCGATTCGATCGTGATTGCCATGGCCGGGCAGACTGCTTCGCACAATTTGCAGGCGATGCAGCGTTCTTCACCGTTGGGATAACTGCGCAGTGCATGCAGACCGCGAAAACGCGGCGACATCGGGGTTTTTTCTTCCGGGAACTGCACGGTAATTTTGCGTGCAAACATGTACCGGCCGGTTAAGGCCATTCCCTTTATCAGTTCTTTCAGCATCAGGCTGGAGAAAAAATCTAAAATTGCTTGCATCTTCAATTCCTATCACTGCTTAGTTGGTTCTGTGTATTGTCCAAGTATTGAACTGACTTACTTCCAGATGTTCCATGGCGTTTGCATCCAGCCGGCCACGAACACCAGATACACCAGGGTCAGCGGAATAAATACCTTCCAGCCCAAACGCATAATCTGATCAAAACGGTAGCGCGGGAACGAAGCACGGGCCCAGATAAACATCGATACGACCACAAAGGTTTTCATACCCAGCCAGATCCAGCCCGGTATGAAACCGAGGAATGCCAGCGGTGCAGCCCAGCCGCCCAGAAACATGATGGAAGCCATGGCGGATATCAGAATCATGTTGGCGTATTCAGCCAGGAAGAACATCGCAAACGACATACCCGAATATTCAACCATGTGACCGGCCACGATTTCGGATTCGCCTTCAACCACGTCAAACGGATGACGGTTGGTTTCAGCGATACCGGAAATGACGTACACCACAAACATCGGCAGCAGCGGCAGCCAGTTCCAGGACAGGAAATTGATACCCATGTCAAAGAAGCGCCCCTTGCTCTGACTCATGACAATGTCAGACAGATTCAGCGAACCGGTGACCAGCAGTACGATCACCAGCACAAAGCCCATGGCAATTTCATACGAAACCATCTGCGCCGAGGCACGCATGGCACCCAGGAAGGCATACTTGGAATTGGAAGCCCAGCCGGCGATAATCACGCCATACACTTCCATCGACGTGATCGCCATCATCAGCAGCAACCCGGCGTTCACGTTGGCCAGCACCACTTCAGGACCGAACGGCACCACCGACCAGGCCGCCAGCGCCGGCATGATGGTCATGATCGGTGCGATCAGGAACAGTGCCTTGCTGGAACGGGCCGGCACCACGATTTCCTTGAGCAGCAGCTTGAGTGCATCGGCGATCGGCTGAAACAGACCGGCAGGTCCGACCCGGTTTGGTCCCAGACGCACGTGCATCCAGCCGATCATTTTGCGTTCCCACAGCGTCAGGTAAGCCACCAGACCCATGATCGGCAAGGTAATGCAGATAATTTTGATCAGGTCATACACGGTCAGCCAGGTAGCTGGCCAGTACGAACCAAACATGGCAAAACCGTAGGAGTTAATCAGATCCATCATGCTGCACGCTCCACAGTAACGGTTCCAAACAGGGCACCGAGTGCCGCAGTAGCCGGATGCCCTGCCGCAATTCTGGCCACACCCGACGGCAGGCCTTTGTCAGCTGACGCCGGCAACAGTACACTCTGACCGGATTGCGTAACCTTGACGATGTCACCGGTGACCAGACCCAGAGCGCTGAACTGCTCGGTGGACAGCCAGGCGCGCGGTGATTTGGCGTCCGCCGTTTCCTGCAGTGACGCGGCATGACGTACCAGAGCGTCAGCGCTGTAGATGCCGACATTGGCGATGCGTTCGATACCGCTGACCTGTGTTCCTGATGCAGCGGCAAGAGTCACAGCGGTTTTATTGTTAAGACGTGCAGCCAGATCAGTCTGGTTGCCCAGCAGTTCGTCGCGCACGGCTTCGGAGGTTTCATAATCAAAGCCGGACAGACCCAGCAGATTGCCCAGCACGCGCAATACTTTCCAGGCCGGACGGGCTTCGCCGAGCGGTTTGACTGCGCCGTTGAAACTTTGGGCACGGCCTTCGCAGTTCACAAACGTACCGGAAGTTTCGGTAAAGGGTGCAATCGGCAGTAACACGCTGGCGTAATCCAGTCCCTGTTTGAATGCAGACATGACCACAACCATTTCAGCCTGATCCAGAGCAGGACGGGCAGCGCCTGCGCAATCAAGTTCAGGATCGGCATTGAGCAGCAGGTAGGCTTTGCGCGGTTGCGCGAGCATCTGGGCCGCAGACAGACCGTCTTTTTCTGGCAATGCATTGGCAAGATAGCCGCCCACGGTATTGGCCGCTTCGGTCAGATAACCGAATTTGACACCGGTCTGTTCTGAGAGCCACTGGACCGCTGCGTGCAACTGGGAAGCCTGTGGGTGCCAGGTAACGGCGTTACCCAGCAGGATCGCGTTCTTGTCACCGGCGAGCAGGTCGGCTGCAATCGCACGTGCAGCATCGGAGACGGTGGCTGCTTTGACTGGCGCTGCAACGCCTTTGGCTTCAGACACCGCTGTGACGATTTCGGTCAGTGAGGCCAACCAGGCCGACGGTGCACAAATCATTTTGTTTGCAACCGGCATCAACAGATCATCATCGCTGGCATGCAGGATCGATACCTTGCTGCCAGCTTTGACGGAATGACGGATCCGGGCTGCCAGCAACGGATGATCCTTGCGCAGGAACGAGCCAACCACCAGCATGTTGCCCAGCTCGGCAAATTCGGCAATCGACATGCCCAGCCAGGGTTTGAAGCCGGCCTGTTGTGTGGCGTCAGCAGCGCGCAGGCGGAAATCAATATTTTCAGAACCGAGGCCACGCACGGTTTTTTGCAGCAGGGTTAATTCTTCGAGCGTGGATTGCGGACTCGCCAGCGCACCAATGGATGCTGCGCCATGTTCGTGTTTGATGTTTTTGAGCGCATGTGAAACAAATTCCAGCGCAGTCTGCCAGTCGGTTTCAATCCAGGCACCGCCCTGCTTGATCATCGGTTTGGTCAGACGCTCGGCACTGTCCAGAGCTTCGTAAGAAAAACGGTCCTTGTCGCTGATCCAGCATTCATTGATGGCTTCGTTTTCCAGCGGCAGTACGCGCATGACTTTATTGTTCTTGACCTGCACCACCAGATTGCTGCCCAGACCATCGTGCGGCGAAACCGATTTGCGGCGCGACAGTTCCCAGGTCCGGGCTGAATAACGGAACGGTTTGGAAGTCAGTGCACCGACCGGACAGATGTCGATCATGTTGCCGGACAGTTCAGAATCGACGGTTTTGCCGACGAAGGTGGTAATTTCAGAATGTTCGCCACGACCCAGCATACCCAGTTCCATCACGCCGGCAATTTCCTGACCGAAGCGTACACAGCGGGTACATTGAATACAGCGGCTCATCTCTTCCATTGAAATCAGCGGGCCGGCCTGTTTGTGAAACACCACGCGTTTTTCTTCCTGATAGCGCGATGCAGTCTTGCCGTAGCCTACCGCCAGATCCTGCAGCTGACATTCGCCACCCTGATCACAGATCGGGCAATCCAGCGGATGGTTGATGAGCAAAAATTCCATCACTTCTTTTTGTGCCTTGACTGCCTTGTCGCTCTTGGAGCGCACGATCATGCCGGGCGTGGCCGGTGTGGCGCAGGCGGGCAGCGGTTTAGGCGCTTTTTCCACCTCAACCAGACACATGCGGCAATTGGCCGCAATCGACAATTTTTTGTGGTAACAAAAGTGTGGGATGTACGTGCCCAGTTTATTGGCCGCGTCCATCACCATGCTGCCCGGTGGGACTTCTACTTTTTTACCGTCAATTTCAATTTCAACCATATTGTTCTCTGGCCTGTTGTTTTATTTAGCTGTTATGTCTGTTACCTAGATATATGAAGGCACCAGGCAATGCTTATGCTCGATGTGATATTCAAACTCTTCCCTGAAATTCTTGATCATGGCCCGTACCGGCATGGCAGCTGCATCACCGAGCGCACAGATGGTGCGTCCCTGAATGCCGTCCGCCACGCTGTTCAACAGATCCAGATCTTCCGGACGTCCCTGACCGTGTTCAATCCGATGCACCATGCGATACAGCCAGCCGGTACCTTCACGGCACGGGGTACATTGTCCGCACGATTCTTCGTAATAAAAGTACGACAGGCGCAGCAATGATTTCACCATGCAGCGGGTTTCGTCCATGACGATCACGGCGCCGGAACCGAGCATCGAGCCGGCCTTGGCGATCGAATCATAGTCCATGTCGGTGGCCATCATGACTTCACCGGTCAGTACCGGCATGGAGGAACCGCCAGGGATAACAGCCTTGATCTTTTTACCGTCGCGCATGCCGCCTGCCAGTTCCAGCAGTGTGGCAAACGGTGTGCCCAGCGGCACTTCGTAATTGCCCGGTTTGGCCACGTCGCCCGACATTGAGAAAATCTTGGTGCCACCGTTATTCGGTTTGCCGATAGCGGCATAGGCTTCGCCGCCCATGTTCATCACGAACGGTACTGCAGCAAAGGTTTCGGTATTGTTGATGGTGGTCGGTTTGCCATACAGGCCAAAGCTGGCGGGGAACGGTGGCTTGAAGCGCGGCTGGCCTTTTTTGCCTTCGAGCGACTCGAGCAGTGCGGTTTCTTCGCCGCAGATGTAAGCGCCGTAACCGTGAAACGCATGCAGCTGAAAACAGAAACTGCTGCCGGCAATATTGTCGCCCAGCATATTGGCAGCCCGGGCCTGTTCCAGCGCTTCTTCGAAACGATCATAGTCGGCAAAGATTTCGCCGTGGATGTAGTTGTAACCGACCGTGATGCCCATGGCGTAAGCGCCGATCGCCATACCTTCGATCAGTGCATGCGGGTTGTAGCGAATGATGTCGCGGTCTTTGAAGGTGCCTGGTTCGCCTTCATCGGTATTGCAGACCAGATATTTCTGTCCCGGGAACTGCCGCGGCATGAAACTCCATTTCAGACCGGTAGGAAAGCCGGCACCGCCGCGTCCGCGCAGCGATGAAGTTTTTAATTCGGCAATCACCTGTTCCGGCGGGATGTTTTCAGCAAGTATGCGTTTCAGGGCGCTGTAACCGCCGCGCTTGACGTAGTCTTCCAGTCCCCAGTTTTTGCCATCCAGGCCAGCCAGAATTAACGGCTTGATGTGTCTTGTGTGCAGACTGGTCATTTGTTGGTGCCCTCAGTGGTTGCCGGCGCATGGCTTTTGAGTTCATCAACCAGCGCATCAATTTTCTGATCCGACATGTGGCTGCACATGCGCTTGTTGTTGACCAGCATGACCGGTGCGTCGCCGCAGGCCCCCATGCATTCACCTTCTACCAGCGTGAATTTATGGTCGGCAGTGGTTTCTTTGTAATCGATACCGAGCTTGTGTTTCAGATACTGTGCGGCCTTTTCACCACCGGACAGCGCGCACGGCAAATTGGTACACACGGAAATCTTGAACTGCCCAACCGGCTTGGTGTTGTACATGTTGTAGAAGGTCGCTACTTCCTGAACTGCCACAGCCGGCATCTTCAGATAATCGGCCACTTCCTGCATCACTTCAGGCGAGAGCCAGCTGGTCTGATCCTGGGCAATGGCCAGTGCCGCCATAACGGCAGACTGTCTTTGCTCGGCCGGAAATTTGGCAATTTCACGATCTATTTTTTTGTATGTTTGTTCTGATAACAGCATAATTTAACCTTAAATACCGACCGGAAATTAACGGTCAATTTCACCGAACACGATATCAATCGAACCAATAATTGTGACTGCATCGGCAATCATGTGGCCTTTGGCCATTTCATTCATTCCCTGCAGATGCGCGTAGCCCGGCGCACGGATTTTGAGACGGTACGGCTTGTTGGCGCCATCCGACATCATGTAAATACCGAATTCGCCCTTCGGATGCTCGATGCCCACATAGGCTTCGCTGGTCGGAATATGGAACCCTTCCGAAAACAGTTTGAAATGGTGGATCAGCTCTTCCATGTTCGATTTCATACCCACCCGTGATGGCGGTGCCACCTTGTGGTTGTCGGTAATGACCGGACCGGGGTTGTTGCGCAGCCATTCGACGCACTGCTTCATGATTTTGTTGGACTGGCGCATTTCTTCCACGCGCACCAGATAACGGTCATAGCTGTCGCCATTCACGCCGACCGGAATATCAAAGTCCAGCAGGTCGTACACTTCGTACGGTTGCTTTTTACGCAGATCCCATTCCACACCGGAACCGCGCAGCATCGGACCGGTAAAGCCCATGGCCTTGGCACGCTCGGGACTGACCACACCGACACCGACGAGGCGCTGTTTCCAGATCCGGTTATCGGTCAGCAACGTTTCGTATTCATCGACGTAACCGGGGAACCGCACGGTAAAGTCTTCGATAAAGTCCAGCAGCGAACCGCTGCGGTTGTCGTTGAGCGACTGCAGGGTCTTGGCATTGCGCAGATGCGATGCTTTGTATTGCGGCATGCGATCCGGCAGATCACGATACACACCACCCGGGCGATAGTAGGCAGCATGCATGCGCGCACCGGATACGGCTTCGTAACAGTCCATCAGGTCTTCGCGTTCGCGGAACGCGTACAGGAACACGGCCATCGCACCAACGTCGAGTCCGTGCGCGCCGATCCACAACAGGTGATTCAGGATACGGGTGATTTCATCGAACATGACACGGATGTACTGGGCGCGCAGCGGCACTTCCAGACCGAGCATTTTTTCTATCGCCATCACGTAGGCGTGCTCGTTACTCATCATCGATACATAATCGAGACGATCCATGTAGGGAACCGATTGTAGATAGGTTTTTTGCTCGGCCAGTTTTTCAGTTGCGCGATGCAACAGGCCAATGTGAGGGTCAGCGCGCTGAATTACTTCGCCGTCCAGTTCCAGTACCATACGCAGCACGCCGTGCGCGGCCGGATGTTGCGGACCAAAGTTGAGGGTGTAGTTTTTAATCTCAGCCATTCAATACCTCTATATTTATTACTCCAACCCGCTCCAATTCGCGCTCGCTCACGGCGACTTGGTGCGTGCCCTTATTTTGCGTAGTTTTCTTCGCGGATAATACGCGGTGTATTCTCACGCGGATCTATCGTTACCGGCTGATAGACGACCCGCTTTTGCTCTGCGTCATAACGCATTTCCACATAACCTGAAACCGGGAAATCCTTGCGGAACGGATGACCGATGAAACCGTAATCAGTCAGGATGCGGCGCAAATCGTTGTGACCATCGAACAGTATGCCGAACAGATCGAACGCTTCACGTTCGTACCAGTTGGCTGAATTCCAGATATCAGTCACAGAGGGCAACAGCGGTATGGCGTCGTCGGGGGCAAACACCCGCACGCGCAAACGCCAGTTGTTGGCAATCGAGAGTAAATGTGAAACAACTGCAAACCGCTTGCCGGTCCAGCTGCTGTCGGCATAGGTGGAATAATCCACGCCGCACAGGTCGATGAGTTCTTCAAAACGGGTGGACAGGTTGTCGCGCAGTTCGGTCATGACTGCCAGATAGTCGGCATGATCCACTACCAGAGTCAGTTCACCGAGCGCAGAGGTCAGCTCAAACTGGCGGCTTCCCAACACGTTACGTAAGGCCACTTCCAGATTTTCTAATTTTGTTGTCATTTTTTACTTACCCAATTAGTGTGCTCGGTGTATTTAGCGGGCAATGGTATTGGTACGTTTTATCTTGTTTTGCAACTGGATAATGCCGTACATCAAAGCCTCTGCCGTCGGCGGACAGCCAGGCACATAAATGTCGACCGGAACGATACGATCGCAACCGCGCACCACAGAATAGGAATAATGGTAATAACCGCCGCCGTTGGCGCAGGAACCCATGGAGATTACCCAACGCGGTTCGGCCATCTGGTCATACACCTTGCGCAGCGCTGGCGCCATTTTGTTGCACAGCGTACCGGCTACAATCATGACATCGGACTGACGCGGGGAAGGACGAAACACCACACCGAACCGATCCAGATCGTAGCGCGACGCGCCGGCCTGCATCATTTCGACGGCGCAGCAGGCCAGACCGAAACTCATAGGCCACATTGAGCCGGTGCGGGTCCAGTTGATCAGCTTGTCTGCCGTGGTTGTGACAAAACCTTCGTTTAATATGCCTTCGATTGACATAGAACTACCCTTTACGCTGATTTGGAGCTTTGACTTGTTTTAGTACTTATTTTTGCTGCTTATTTTTTTGCTCACTGGTGACGCTTATTCCCAGTCCAGCGCGCCTTTTTTCCAGATGTACCAGAAACCGACACCGAATTCGAGAATGAAACCAAGCATGATCAGAAAACCGGTCCATCCCAACTCACGCTCGGCAACAGCCCAGGGGAAGAAGAACGCAGTTTCAAGATCGAACAGAATGAACAGGATGGCCACGAGATAGTAGCGCACGTCAAATTTCATGCGCGCATCTTCAAACGCTTCAAAACCACATTCATAGGGAGATAATTTTTGCGCATCCGGCTTATATGGAGCTACCAGACGGCCAAGAACTTGAGGGACAATGCCGACCATGATGCCGACAAGAATAAACAGTAATACTGGGAAATAATTTTCGAGGTTCACGATTAGTCACACAAGCTAAAAGGGTTTAAGGGCTTATCCGGACAACTTCATCTGGATACCATTTCCATTACTCGTTCCTGATTTTCTAGTTTCTAACTTCTAGCCCCCAGATGGTGCCGACGACGAGACTCGAACTCGTACAGCTTGCGCCACTACCCCCTCAAGATAGCGTGTCTACCAATTTCACCACGTCGGCATTTCTTTACTCTACAACACAGTCCGGTATTCTACTTGATCAAGGGTAATTGTTCAACGCACAATTACCAAAAAACAAGAGAATCTCGAACGAATTCCGACTTTATTTTGGTATCTGGTCTGCATGACCAGTACTACTTGCCGACTTCGCTGTTGGCGACACTACTGCCGGCGCTGTTACTGAGGGTACCGCTGGTTCTGCCGGGACTGCTTTCCCTGCTGCTGTCGAAGGCACTTCTTCAGTTACTTTTGGTTGGGCCAGATTATCCATGACGCTGCCTGATGGGGCGGTATGTCTGTTACCAAGATAGGCCAAAGCCAGCGTGGCGCAAAAGAAAATTGTCGCAGCAACACCGGTTGCCTTGGATAAAAAACTGGAAGAACCGGTTGCACCGAACAGACTGCCTGATGCACCTGAGCCAAACGCTGCGCCCATATCAGCACCTTTACCGTGCTGAACCAGCACCAGACCAATGATGACCAAAGCCGCACATACCTGGATAGCAACTACCAATGAAAAAAAAGTGTTCATTTAAAAAACCTAAAAAATTAAATTAGCACACGCTGCTGCGTGCATCAGTACTACAAAAAAATAACTCTGCCAATTTACAGAGTCATGTCTATATGGTTTCAGAGATAATGCCCAGGAAATCTGCCGATTTCAAAGCTGCACCACCAATCAGTCCACCGTCAATATCCTGCATGGCCAACAATGCCGCGGCATTGTCCGGTTTCATGCTGCCACCATATAAAATTTGTACGCGCTGTGCCACTTCTTTGTCAATGACAGCCAGCTGACTGCGTAAAAATGCATGCACCCGCTGAGCCATCTCAGGCGTGGCCGTCATTCCGGTTCCAATCGCCCAAACAGGTTCGTAGGCTACCACCAGGCGAATCAGGTCAGTTTGATCTATCGCATGAAGTACTGCATTTAATTGCCGACCAACAATCTCTTCAGTCTTGTCGGCCTTGCGTTCCTGCAGAGTCTCGCCGACGCAAACGATCGGAGTAATGCCGGCCTTGAGCAACTGCAGCGTTTTTTTGGCAACCACCTCGTCGCTTTCAGCGTGATAAACACGACGCTCAGAATGCCCGACGATGGCAAAGTGACACGAAAAATCCTTCAGCATGGAGGCGGCAACTTCTCCGGTATAGGCACCGCTGGCCTGAGCGGAAACGTCCTGAGCACCCCATTTGATTGCAGTGTTCTGCAAGGCTGACTGCACTTGGGCCAGATACGGTGCCGGAACACAGACCGCGATATCGCATTCCAGCCTGACCAGACTTTGGACGCCAGTTTTCAATTCGGACAATAACGCAGCGTTGAAGTCGAGGCTGCCATTCATTTTCCAATTGCCGGCAATGAGTGGGCGGCGCTCGCTGGTCAATTCATTGGCAGATTTCATCCGGAACTTCCCGTTTTGTAAATAACTCAGCATTCTAGCCCGTCGAGTCAAACACGGTCAATTTAATGTGCTTGGTTAACAGCAAGAATTAACTCTAATTCACACAACCAATACAATTTTTCCAATATGTTCACTGCTTTCCATCAAAGCATGGGCTTTGGCAGCCTCTTCCAATGGAAAGGTTTGATAAATCACCGGTCTGATTTTTCCCGCTTCCAGCAGCGGCCAGACCTTTTGCTGCAATTGCAGCGCTATCGCATGTTTGAATTCAACCGAACGGGGTCGCAGCGTTGACCCGGTCACCGTTAAACGGCGCCGCATGACGGCACTCATATCCAGCTGCGCTTTCGCACCACCCAGCAAGGCGATCACCACAATACGACCATCATCGACCAGGCAGGACAGTTCACGCTCGAGATAATCCCCCGCCACCATATCCAGCACCACATTAACGCCGCGACCGGCGCTGATTTCACGCACCACACTGACAAAGTCTTCGGTTTTGTAATTAATGCCGCGCACTGCACCCAGTTCTTCGCAGGCCCGGCATTTGGCATCGCTGCCTGCAGTAGCGTATACCTGATGCCCCAGCGCCGTGGCCAACTGGATTGCAGTAACCCCGATGCCTGAGGTGCCACCCTGCACCAGCAAGGCCTCCGTGCCGCTTAGCCCGGCCCGGTCAAACACATTGCTCCAGACCGTAAAAAAAGTCTCCGGCAACGCGGCGGCCTGCGTTGCGCTCAGTCCTCTCGGGATCGGCAGACACTGCTTAAGTGGCGCGGCGCAGTATTCGGCATACCCTCCCCCGGCGACCAGCGCACAGACCAGATCACCCATGGCAAACGCGCTGCCGGACAGATCACCACCAACAATTGCGCCAGCCACTTCCAGACCCGGCAAATCCGACGCATCGGCAGGCGCTGGATAAGCACCCTTGCGCTGAAACACATCGGGACGATTAACGCCGGCAGCGTGCACTTTGATCAGCACTTCGCCTGATTTCAAGACCGGCATCGGTCGTTCACAGACTTTTAACACCTCGGGACCACCGGGTTGAGATATTTCAATGGCTTTCATCTTGTTCCCCATAAAAAAACGCCCATGTTTGCACATGAGCGTTTTATTTTTTTACATGCCCGGATTACTGAGGTGTTTCGCCTTCAACGGCAGCTGGCGCGCTTTCGGCAGCAGCTGCTTTCATCGACAGTTTCAAACGACCACGATCATCGGTTTCCAGCACTTTAACGCGCACTGCCTGACCTTCTTTCAGATAGTCAGCAACCGCATTGACGCGCTCATTGGCGATCTGGCTGATGTGCAGCAAACCGTCTTTGCCCGGCAGAACCTGAACGATGGCACCGAAATCCAATAACTTCAGAACCGTACCTTCATAGATTTTGCCGACTTCAACTTCAGCAGTAATTTCCTGAATGCGGCGGCAGGCTTCCTGTCCGGCTGCAGCATCGACGGAAGCGATGGTGACAACGCCTTCGTCGCTGATATCAATCTGGGTTCCGGTTTCTTCAGTCAGGGCACGAATCACTGCGCCGCCCTTACCGATGACGTCGCGGATTTTTTCCGGATTGATCTTGATGGTGATCAGACGTGGCGCGAAGTCAGACAGTTCAACTTTACCGTGCGGCACAGCGGCCTGCATTTTTTCCAGAATGTGCAGACGGCCTTCTTTGGCCTGCGCCAGAGCAACCTGCATGATTTCCTTGGTGATACCCTGAATTTTGATATCCATCTGCAGTGCAGTAATACCATTGGCAGTACCGGCGACTTTAAAGTCCATATCGCCCAGATGATCTTCATCACCCAGAATATCGGTAAGAACGGCAAACTTGTTGCCATCTTTGATCAGGCCCATGGCAATACCTGCCACGTGTGCTTTGACCGGCACACCGGCATCCATCAGAGCCAGACAGCCACCGCATACCGATGCCATTGATGAAGAACCGTTGGATTCAGTGATTTCCGATACCAGACGCACTGAATAGCTGAAATCAGCCACATCAGGCAATACCGCAATCAGAGCGCGCTTGGCCAGACGGCCGTGACCGATTTCGCGACGCTTTGGTGTACCGACGCGACCGGTTTCACCGGTAGCAAACGGAGGCATGTTGTAATGAAGCATGAAGCGGTCCGAGTATTCACCCATCAACGCATCAATTTTCTGTTCGTCGCGTGATGTACCCAGCGTCGCGATCACCAGCGCCTGTGTTTCACCACGGGTGAACAGGGCAGTACCGTGAGTGCGTGGCAAAACGCCGGTACGGATGGTGATAGGACGCACGGTGCGGGTATCGCGGCCGTCAATACGTGGTTCGCCATCCAGAATCTGGGAACGAACGATTTTTGATTCCAGATTGAACAGCATATTGCCCATTTCAACGGAATCGATTTCCTGATCAGCCAGCGCGCTGCTCACGGCGGCATTGGCAGCTTTCAGTTTTTCGGTACGTGCCTGTTTTTCCTTGATCTGATAGGCAGCGCGGAACAGTGGCTCGGCAACTGCATTGACCCTGGCAATCAGCTCTTCATTTTTCGCAGGAGCAGCCCATTCAACCAGCGGCTTGCCACCCTGCTCTACCAGCTCATGAATCGCATCGATGACAACACGCATCTGGGTGTGACCAAACACCACACCACCGAGCATGATTTCTTCGGACAGTTCCTTGGCATCGGATTCAACCATCAACACGGCTGATTCAGTACCGGCGACAACCAGATCCATCATGGAATCTTTTAACTGGGTCGAATTCGGATTCAGTACGTATTCACCGTTGATATAACCAACCCGCGCTGCGCCCAGTGGACCGTCAAACGGAATGCCTGATACGCACAGTGCAGCGGAGGTGCCGATCATGGAAACGATATCCGGATCAACGTCAGGATTGACGGACAGAACGTGAATCACAACCTGGACTTCGTTCATGTAACCATCGGGGAACAAGGGACGGATCGGACGGTCGATCAGACGGGAAGTCAGTGTTTCTTTTTCTGATGGACGACCTTCACGTTTGAAAAAGCCACCGGGAATCCGGCCGGCTGCATACGTTTTTTCCAGATAATCCACGGTCAGCGGAAAGAAATCCTGACCTGGCTTGGCATCTTTTCTGGCTACAACGGTTGCCAGAACGACGGTACCGTCGACTGACACGACAACGGCACCACTGGCCTGACGTGCAATTTCACCAGTTTCCATGGTGACGGAATGTTGTCCGTATTGAAAAGTTTTCGTAATTTTATTAAACACAATGTGTCCTTTCTAATTGGTCATAGCGACCTAGCCGACAGAATTCCAGGTGCTGTCGTTCACCTCACAACGGATTGCTTTATTAAAAGCTTTCCTTAAAACAAAACCAACAAATTACCAAATGCAAAAAGCCCGCATCAGAAGACTGATACAGGCATTTTTGGTTACTTACACGGTTGCAAGTGAGTTGCAAGTGAGTTGCAAGTGACTTGATATTACTTACGCAGACCGAGTTTGACGATCAGATCGCGGTAACGTACTGCATCTTTACTTTTGAGGTAAGACAGCAGGCTTTTACGACGATTTACCATCATGATCAAACCACGACGTGAGTGGTGATCTTTGGAATGGGCTTTAAAGTGGGTATTCAGGTCGTTGATACGGGCAGTCAACAGGGCAACTTGAACTTCTGGGGAGCCAGTATCGTTGGCGGCACGTGCATTATCAGCAACAATTGCTGCTTTTGCTTCTTTTACGATAGTCATATTACATCCTCAACATGCGATTTTTTCAGTAGGTCCACTGCGGGACAACCGTGAAAATCGTGATTAATCAATAAAATGACCGACAGAAATATCGGTCAGGTGCGGCATTATATAGGAACAATTGCTTACATACAAACGCAATTTTATTAAAGTTGTGGATTCACCTTCTCGGACTTGGAATGCAGTTTATTCAGTGCGGCGATATACGCCTTGGCCGAAGCCACCACGATATCGGGATCGGCACCGACACCATTGACTATGCGTCCGGCCTTGGAAAGTCGTATCGTTACTTCACCCTGCGACTGGGTGCCGGGCGTAATGGCATTGACAGAAAATAACAGGAATTCCGCTTCGCTCTGTGCAACCGATTCAATCGCCGCCAGCGTCGCATCAACCGGACCGTTGCCCCTGCCTTCACAGGTAGTTTCCTTGCCGTCAATGCTGAATACCACTTTGGCCTTGGACAGCTCACCAGTTTCCGAGGTCTGATTCAGGGAAATGTATTCGTAGAATTCCCTGGTGTGCGAATGCTGCTCTTCAGAAACCAGTGACATGATGTCTTCATCGTAAATTTCAGATTTGCGGTCGGCCAGTTCTTTAAAACGGGTAAAGGCAGCATTGACTTCCACTTCTGAATCCAGCGTAATGCCCATTTCGTCCAGACGCTGCTTGAACGCATTGCGACCGGACAATTTACCCAACACCAGTTTATTCGCGGCCCAGCCCACATCTTCGGCGCGCATGATTTCGTAGGTATCGCGCGCCTTCAAAATGCCGTCCTGATGAATGCCAGATGCATGGGCAAACGCATTTGCGCCCACCACTGCCTTGTTCGGCTGTACGTTAAACCCGGTGATCTGTGCCACCAACTTAGAGGCAGGCACAATCTGGGTCGCATCAATGCCCAGATCAAACTTGAAGTAGTCTTTGCGGGTCCGTAACGCCATCACAATTTCTTCCAGCGCGGTATTGCCAGCCCGTTCCCCAAGTCCGTTGATGGTGCATTCAATCTGACGCGCTCCGCCGATCATCACACCGGCCAGTGAATTGGCAACCGCCATACCCAGATCGTTATGGCAGTGCACCGACCAGATCGCCTTGTCGGAATTGGGAATGCGCTCGCGCAGAGTTTTGATCGTATTGCCAAACAATTCGGGAACACCGTAACCAACCGTATCAGGAAAATTGATGGTGGTGGCGCCCTCATTGATGACCGTTTCAAGCACCCGGCACAGAAAATCCATTTCGGAGCGGCTGCCGTCTTCGGGGCTGAATTCGATGTCATCGGTAAATTTGCGCGCATAGCGTACTGCCATTTTGGCCTGCTCGAGCACCTGATCCGGCGTCATGCGCAATTTCTTTTCCATGTGCAGCACCGAGGTCGCGATAAAAGTATGGATCCGTTTGCGCTGCGCCGATTCCAGCGCTTCTGCAGCACGGGCAATGTCACGATCATTGGCGCGCGACAGCGAGCACACGATGGACTCTTTGATCACGCCGGAAATGGCACGGATCGATTCAAAATCACCTTGCGATGCAGCGGCGAATCCGGCCTCGATCACGTCGACACGCATGCGTTCGAGCTGCTTGGCAATGCGGATTTTTTCATCTCTGGTCATGGAGGCACCAGGAGATTGCTCGCCGTCACGCAAGGTGGTGTCAAATATGATGAGTTTTTCTGCCATGATGTGCTCCAAAAAAAAATTAATTAATCTGTATTGCCAATAATTTTCACAAATCAGTCATGATCCGGATCATGGTCATGCGCTTCAACCCTGGTCTGCACGATGCTGACCGGACTGCCCTTGCGCCAGCGCCACAAAAAAATCGCATAACCGGAAATGCAGTACAGCACAAAAATGCTGAACAACACGAATGACGGAAAACTGACAATGAGCACATAGGCCAGCACCAACACCAGCGGCACGGCGAACGGTACTGACTTTTTCAGATTGATTTCTTTGAAGCTGTAAAACGGCACATTGCTGACCATGGTAAATCCGGCCACCAGCGTTATTACCCACAATACCCAGCGTAAATCGGCGGGATCCTGCCTGAAATCAGTCATGGCCCAGATAAATCCGGCCACCAGGCCGGCTGCGGCAGGACTGGGAATACCCTGAAAATAGCGTTTGTCGACCACCGCAATATTGGTATTGAAGCGCGCCAGTCGCAAAGCGCCGCAGGCGCAGTAGATAAACGCAGCCAGCCAGCCCCACTGCCCCAGCGCACGCAGACCCCATTCATAGGCAACCAGTGCCGGTGCGGCACCGAACGAAACCATGTCCGACAGGCTGTCATATTGCGCACCGAATTCGCTTTGGGTATTGGTCAGCCGTGCAACACGGCCATCCAGGGAGTCCAGCACCATGGCAATGAAAATGGCGATGGTGGCTTTTTCAAAATGACCATCCATGCCCATAACGATGGCATAAAAGCCGCAAAACAGGGCCGCTGTCGTGAACGCATTCGGCAGCAGATAGATGCCGCGGCGCGGCTTCTTTTTGGGTCCGGCCAGCGATGCAGAGACTTTGCCGGACGGTTTTTTGACAACTTTAAAGATATTCTTAAAATTGGCCTTGGTTTGGCGACGTTTGAAAGTCATGCGAGCCTTCAGGGTTGTTCAGTTACGGCTTCAAAAATTTCGGCAAGTATAACTTTATTTCACCAATGCTCAAACTCAACTCGGCAATCTAATTGAATTTAATTTTTGCCACGATATTGGCACTCAGAACAGTGTCTCCAGGCTCGAAACTGGTTTCCTGCACGGCCGCGCCCTTGGCCATCATGGGTGCGGCAGCAAACGCGCGTGACAGCGGCTGAAAATGGGCGCTGGCACTGTCGACGTCGAGTGACTCTATCGTGGAATCGGCCGGGTCACGTCCGAGCGCTTTGGCAATCACCTGCACGCGTTCCTGCAGATTTTTGTAGGCGGCTTCCAGACGCTTTGCTTCGAGACTTTTCGTGGTTGCTTCAGAAAGACCGAAGCTGATGCCATTTAAGGCCAGTACCTGTTGCACGGCGGCAGCCGTGGCGGGTAACTGCTGGAGGTGACTGGTGGTGAGCTCCAGACTTTGACCAACACGCCAGCTGGTGATGGTTCTGGACTTATTGACCTCGGAATAGACCGGATAGGTGTAATAACCTCGAGTGACATATTTTCCGTCCGGATCCATTTTTTTCAGGATCTCGGTGCCCTGCTTCATTTTCTGATTGACCCGGCTGGCTGCGGCGTCCTTGTCTTTATCCTGTTCTTCGATAAAAAAGCTGGCATGAGCCTGATCGTTGTCGGCTCTAACTTCACCTGTTCCTGATACGGAAACTATCGTTCCCTTGGTCTGCTGGGCAAATGCGGAAACACTGGTGAGTGCCAGAATCGCTGATATAACTAAAAGCTTTTTCATCACGGTCTCCAAATTTTTTAATGCGATCGGGGTGCCAAGAATACTGCAGTTCAGGTCGGTAGCGTTAATGCCGAAAAGTAAGTGGCGAAGCGTAAAAAAAGGTGCCTAGGCACCTTTTTTTCAAATTGCATCGATTAGTTTTTCGATTGATCAACCATTTTGTTTTTGGCGATCCATGGCATCATCCCACGCAACTTGGCGCCAACCACTTCAATCTGATGCTCGGCATTCAAACGACGACGAGAAATCAGAGTCGGTGCACCAGCCTTGTTTTCCAGGATGAAGCTCTTGGCATATTCACCGGTCTGGATATCTTTCAGACACTGGCGCATGGCGTTTTTGGTGTCTTCAGTCACGATCTTCGGACCGGTCACATATTCACCGTACTCGGCATTGTTCGAAATCGAATAATTCATGTTGGCGATACCGCCTTCGTAAATCAGATCAACGATCAGTTTCAATTCGTGCAGACATTCAAAGTAAGCCATTTCCGGTGCATAACCGGCTTCAGTCAAGGTTTCAAAACCGGCCTTGATCAGTTCCACCGCACCACCGCACAACACGGCCTGTTCACCGAACAGATCGGTTTCGGTTTCTTCACGGAAGTTGGTTTCGATAATGCCGGCACGGCCGCCGCCGTTGGCCATGGCGTAAGACAGTGCGATATTGCGCGCATTGCCGGACTTGTCCTGATACACCGCGATCAGATGCGGCACACCGCCACCCTGAGTGTAGGTGGCACGTACCGTGTGACCTGGCGCTTTAGGGGCAATCATGATCACATCCAGATCGGCGCGTGGCACAACCTGACCATAGTGCACGTTAAAGCCGTGTGCAAAGGCCAGAACGGCACCCTGCTTGGCATGCGGCGCAACGTTTTCGTGATACACCTGAGCGATATTTTCATCCGGCAGCAAAATCATGATGACATCAGCCGCTTTGACTGCTTCATTGACTTCAGCCACTTTCAGGCCGGCGTTTTTGGCTTTGTTCCATGAAGCACCATCTTTGCGCAGCGCGACGGTCACGTTGCAGCCGGAATCGTTCAGATTCTGTGCATGGGCGTGACCCTGCGAGCCGTAACCGATGATGGCAACGTGTTTGCCCTTGATTAAGGAGAGGTCACAATCTTTATTGTAAAAAACGTTCATGGTATTTTCCTGAGTAATTTAATTAATAAGTTAATTCTGCTGATTACACTTTAAGTATGCGTTCACCGCGACCGATACCTGAGCCACCGGTTCTGACTGTTTCCAGAATGGAGGTGCGCTCGATCGAATCGATAAAAGCATCAAGTTTGGTTTTATTGCCGGTTAATTCAATGGTGTAGGTTTTTTCAGTGACATCGATGATGCGGCCGCGGAAAATATCTGCAGTACGCTTCATCTCTTCACGTTCCTTGCCCACCGCACGCACCTTGATGAGCATCAGTTCACGCTCGATGTGCGCGCCTTCGGTCAGATCCACCACCTTGACCACTTCGATCAGACGGTTCAGATGTTTGGTAATCTGTTCGATGATGTCGTCTGACCCTGTGGTAACAATGGTCAAACGTGACAGCGTTGCATCTTCAGTAGGTGCAACAGTGAGTGTTTCGATGTTGTAACCGCGCGCAGAAAACAGCCCTACTACGCGCGACAGTGCACCGGCTTCATTTTCCAGCAAGACAGAAATAATATGGCGCATGTTATAAATCCTCCGAACCAAGCAGCATTTCAGACAGACCTTTGCCGGTTTTCACCATAGGCCAGACATTTTCTGTTTGATCAGTAATGAAATTCATGAACACCAGACGATCTTTCATGGCAAAGGCGTCACGCAGCGCGCCATCGACATCACCAGGTTTCTCAATCTTCATGCCGACATGGCCGTAAGCTTCAGCCAGTTTGGAAAAGTCAGGCAATGAATCCATGTACGATTCGGAATAGCGCGAAGAGTAATCGATCTGTTGCCACTGCCGCACCATGCCCAGGAAACGGTTGTTGAGCAAAATGATTTTTGGGGTCAGGTGATACTGCTTGCAGGTAGCCAGTTCCTGAATACACATCTGAATCGAACCTTCACCGGTAATGCAGGCTACCGTGGCATCCGGGTTGGCCATCTGCACGCCCATGGCGTAAGGCAAACCGACACCCATCGTGCCCAGACCGCCGGAATTGATCCAGCGCCGTGGCTTATCAAACTGATAGTACTGCGCAGCCCACATTTGATGCTGGCCCACATCGGAAGTGATGAAGGCGTCGCCCTTGGTGATCTGAAACACTTTCTCCACCACCGACTGTGGCTTGATCACTTCATCAGAACTGGCATACTTCAGGCACTCGCGCTTCCTCCACTCATTGATCTGCTGCCACCAGGCGGCGATGTTTTTCGGATTGGGCCGTGGTTCGGCGCTCGACAGCTGCGACAGCAACTCAACCAGCACATCCTTGACATTGCCCACGATAGGAATATCAACTTTGACGCGTTTGGAAATTGAAGACGGATCGATATCGATATGAATGATTTTGCGCGGCTGGGTCGCAAAATGTTTCGGATTGCCGATCACACGGTCATCAAAGCGTGCACCGATGGCAATGAGCACGTCGCAGTGCTGCATGGCCATGTTGGCTTCATAGGTGCCGTGCATGCCGGGCATGCCGAGATATTTGTCGTCCGAAGCGCGGTAACCGCCCAATCCCATCAGGGTATTGGTGCAGGGAAAACCAAGCTGGTCCACCAGTTTATTGAGTTCCGGTGCGGCATGGGCCAGAATCACGCCGCCGCCGGTGTAAATCATAGGACGTTCAGCCTGCAGCAATAACTGCAGCGCCTTGCGGATCTGTCCGGCATGACCTTTGTCAACCGGCTTGTAGGAACGCATTTCGATTTCTTTGGGATACGAATACGCACACTTGTGCATACTGATATCTTTGGGAATGTCGATCAGCACCGGACCCGGACGACCGGTAGTGGCAATGTAAAACGCCTTTTTGATCGTGACAGCCAGATCGCGCACATCCTTGACCAGGAAATTGTGTTTGACGCAGGGACGGGTAATGCCGACAGTATCGCATTCCTGAAACGCATCCTGACCAATGGCGGTGCTGGGCACCTGACCGGAAATGATGATCATTGGAATGGAATCCATATACGCCGTGGCCAGACCGGTAACCGCATTGGTTACACCAGGACCAGAGGTCACAAGTGCCACACCAACTTTACTGGAAGACCGGGAGTATGCGTCAGCTGCATGAATGGCCGCCTGTTCGTGGCGCACCAGAATGTGCTTGAATTTATCTTGTTTGTAGATGGCATCGTAGATATACAATACCGCGCCGCCAGGATAGCCGAACACATGTTCAACGCCCTCTTCGGCAAGACAGCGGACCAGAATTTCCGATCCGGTTATATCTGAATTTGCTAAATTTGTATTCACTTGCATGTCCTTTCAAGGTCCATAGGAGATTGATCGGATGTTCTCGCCTTGCGAAGCGCCGCTTCAGACAATATGTGCTTGACCAGATTCACGTACGTCGTTTTTGCCCTTCCACAACCGTAGGTGTGTTACAGACCAAAACTGAGTCACTACTGGGTATCGCTGAATTACCTGTTACAGAAAAACTTCTCACGCTTGTGGCGTGGGTTAGAACAAACTGGCTTATTTCAAAAGCAAATCGCGCAGCGTTGACGGGGTGGGTCATTTTGCGGACTTTTGTTGCTCCACGATATCGGAGCGGACTGACACGTTAATGCGTCGCACCATTTTGTGTCAAGTTATTTAAGGATATTTGTATAAATAAATGGCAATTCATTAAAAATCGGCGCGTGTCTGGTTTAACCGGCCTGAGCCAGGCTGACATTTTCGCCATCATTGGCGTGCAACGTTGAAAACGTCACTGATGACACAATCGTAATTAATCCCATACAGATAAACGCATGGTGCAACGCGCTCAAAATCGCCGGGTGATCGGTTTGCGGCAATCCGCCTAAAAACCAGGAAGTGATCAGCAGACCGCATGCCAGGCCAAAACTCATGGAAAGTTGTTGCATTGAACTTGCAATGGTACTGGCCATACTGGAATCACCAGGCTGAATGTCAGCATACGCCATTGAATTCATGCAGGTAAACTGCAGCGAATTGAAAAATCCCACCGTCAGGCTGATCAGCACGATCAGCGCAATCGGGGTTGCCAGCCCTACCAGAGAATAAGCGCTGATGGTGCAGCCGATCATGACCGTGTTGACCATTAAAATCCGCCGGTATCCAAAACGCGCCAGAACTTTGGTGGCAATCATTTTCATGCCCATGGCGGCGAAGGCACTGGGCATCATCAGCAGGCCGGAATACCAGGCCGGCAGGCCCAGACCGAGCTGGTACAGCAGCGGCAGCAAAAATGGCAGCGCGCCTATGCCCAGGCGGGTATTGAATCCGCCCAGCACCGCGACCCGGAAAGTTCGGATTTTGAACAGCACCAGATCCAGCAGCGGAAAGGCGTGTCTTCTGGCATGCAGTCCATAGCCGGCCAGCAGTGTCAGAGCGAATCCGAACAGCCAGGCAATTTCAGTCGGGTTTAAACTGTGTTCACCAAAGATCTCCAGCAGCCACGAAATCAGCGCCGTGCCGGTTGCAAACAGAATCAGACCCAGCACATCCAGCCTGCGCCGGGTATCACCGTAATAATCCGGCATGTAGCGCTGTGTCAGGTACAGCGCAACCAAACCGACCGGGATATTGACAAAGAAGATCACGCGCCAGGACAGCCAGTGCACAATCAAACCGCCGACCAGTGGACCCAGCAGTGGCCCGATCAGCGCCGGGATAATCACAAAATTCATTGCTGAGAGCAATTCAGCTTTGGGAAAAGTGCGAATCACCGCCAGTCGGCCCACCGGCATCATCAGCGCCGCACCCAACCCCTGCAGAACACGGGCCACCACCAGCATATGCACATTGACCGAGATCCCGCACAACACTGAAGCCAGCGTAAAAATGGCCACCGCAAAACTGAACACACGGCGCGTTCCGAAGCGATCGGCAATCCAGCCGCTAACCGGAATTCCAACCGCCAGACTCAGAATATAACTGGTGACGACGGCTTTTAAACTTAACGGGGTAACGTGCAGACTGGCTGCCATGGCAGGCACGGCAGTATTGACGATGGTGGAATCAAGCTGTTCCATGAACAGCGCCGCAGCGACTACCCAGGGCAGGTACGTTTTTACTACGGACTGAGTCATGAAATGGCTGGTTCAGAAAATTACTTGGACAGGGATCTTAACAGCATTTGCCGGTTCCACGGCCTGCGTAGCGCGCTTCGAGGCGCTCGCGGAAAAATTCTTCATAAGTCATGCAGTGCTGATCCGGGTGATTGACACGCATGTGGGTTGTATACACTTCATAATCGGGCACACCGACCATCAATCTGGCGGTCTGCCCCAGATATTTTCCGATTTTTCCAAGTTCATCCAGCATGTCAATCTCCGCGCCACGTCCACCTGTTAACATTCACGCTGAGCCAATGCATCATCAGCTCAGCGTGGGCATTACCTCACATCGCAACGTACGGCATTTCTTTGGTAGTGATGTCATTGCTCTTTAACGAAAGGATGGCGGTACGCAACCCAAAGCCAACGACGCTCACAATCACAAACATGAAAAACAGCGCCAGACCGGCATCCAGTCGGGCATTAAATACCAGACGGCTCATTTCTTCTGCAGTTTTGGCTGGTGCCAGAACCTGGCCAGCGTCCATTGCCGCCGAAAATTTATGCGCCAGCGCCAGGAAACCGATTTTGGGATTGTCGCTGAACACTTTCAACCATCCGCCATACAACGTACAGACCAGCAAGAACAGCGTCGGCAGGATGGCAACCCAGGCGTAGCGCTGCCGTTTCATCTTGAACAGAATCGCTGCGCACATGGTCAGTGCAATTGCCGCGAGCATCTGATTGGCAATGCCGAACAGTGGCCACAGGGTATTGATGCCGCCGAGCGGATCGACCACACCCTGGTACAGGAAGTAACCCCACATGGCCACGCAGATCAAGGTCGCAAGCAGATTGGCCACGAGCGAATCGGTTTTTTTCAGGGAAGGAATGAACGTACCCATCAAGTCCTGCAGCATGAAACGTCCAGCGCGCGTGCCGGCATCGACGGCGGTCAGAATAAACAGTGCTTCAAACAGAATCGCGAAGTGGTACCAGAACGCCATCATGGCCTGTCCACCGATCACCTGATGCAAAATATGCGCCATACCGACCGCCAGAGTCGGTGCACCGCCGGCACGTGACAGAATAGTGGTTTCGCCAATATCTTTGGTGGTTTGAATCAACAGTTCCGGCGTGATGGCAAAACCCCAGTTATTCACGACCGCAGCGACCGCTTCCGGTGTCGAGCCGATTACTGCTGCCGGGCTGTTCATCGCAAAGTACACACCCGGATCAATTACAGATGCGGCAACCAGCGCCATGATGGCGACAAACGATTCCATCAGCATTCCGCCGTAACCAATCAGACGGGCCTGCGTTTCATTTTCCAGCATTTTCGGTGTTGTACCAGATGAAATCAGCGCATGAAATCCGGACACGGCACCGCAGGCAATGGTAATAAACAGAAACGGAAACAGACTGCCGGCCCAGACTGGACCGCTGCCATCGATGAACCGGGTGACGGCCGGCATTTTCAGTTCAGGCGCAACAAACAGCACACCCAGCGCCAGACCGACGATAGTGCCGATTTTTAAAAACGTGGACAGATAATCGCGCGGTGCCAGCAGCAGCCAGACCGGCAGCACTGCAGCAATGAAGCCATAAATCACCAGCGCCCAGGTCAGCTGTTTGCCATCAAAACTCAGCATGGAGCTGAGTTCAGGACTTCTGGAGACGACGCCGCCAAAATAGATCGCCAGCATCAGCAACACAAAACCGATCAGTGAAATTTCACCGATGCGTCCCGGGCGGATGTAACGCATGTAGATGCCCATGAACAAGGCGATCGGTACCGTAGCGCCAACGGTAAAAGTGCCCCACGGACTGTGCGTCAACGCTTTCACCACAATCAGCGCCAGCACAGCCAGAATGATAATCATGATCATGAAACAGCCAAACAGTGCAATCACACCCGGTACGTTGCCGAGTTCGGCTTTGATCATGTCGCCCAGTGAACGCCCGTCACGCCGCACCGAAACAAACAGCACCATGAAATCCTGCACCGCGCCGGCCAGAACCACCCCGGCCAGGATCCACAGCATGCCAGGCAGATAACCCATCTGCGCAGCGAGCACCGGTCCGACCAGCGGTCCGGCACCGGCAATGGCGGCGAAATGATGACCGAACAAGACGTATTTATTGGTTGGAACGTAATCCAGACCATCGTTGTGCAGATAGGCGGGAGTTTTGCGGGTGGGGTCCAGACCCAATACCTTGTCCGCAATAAAGCGGCTGTAAAAACGGTAGGCAATCAAGTAGACAGACACGGCAGCGACGACGATCCACAACGCATTGATGTGCTCCCCGCGCGTGAGTGCCACGTAACCAAGAGCAAAGGCGCCGAGCAGCGCCAATAGGATCCATCCCAGATGTGATGTCAGTTGCTTCATGTCTGCCTCCGTTATAGTGATTTTTGGTAATTATATCCCTGTTGCAAAAATACTTTTCAGAAACTTCAATTTTAAAAATGAATACTTTTCCATAAAAAATACTTGTTAAAATAAATATTCTATTTATAATTCATTCAGATCAATAAATATTGCATTGAATTACCCCGATGATTTGAGTTTCGAAAAAATAAGGAAGGTAAATTCTTCATGACCACCGAAAAAAAATCGACAGTCATTTCGATATCGCGGAAATATTGGACAAAATACCTTATGTTTTTTGTAAAGATCTACACGGCAAATATCAGGGTGGAAATTTAAATCAGGCGAATTCGTTCGGGTTTTATCAGCCTTCGGAATTTATAGGAAAGACAATCTTTGACATCATCAAAGACCGCCAAACAGCGCAACAGATTGATCGGACCGACAATGAAGTCATGCAAAAAAATATTCAGTTAATTACTGAAGAAACGCTGGACACAGCTAACGGAAAAAGAACCTTCCTGTCTCAAAAGCAACCGATCCATGACAACAATGGCCAGGTAGCCGGAATGATGGGTTTTGCCATGGACATCACCGACATAAAAAACAAACAGCTTCTGGCAGAATCAGAAAAGGAAAAATTAATTGCAGAAAAATATCAACTTGAGCTTGAACATTACCAAAATCTGACCGCTCAAAAAACACAGTTTTACGAAATTGCAAAACAGGTAGCACACGACATCGTTTCTCCCCTTTCTGCATTCAATACGATCATTTCTGTGCTCGACAACATTCCCGAAAATCACCGGCTGACTTTGAAAATGGCCGCTACGCGTATCGGCGACATTGCCAATGATTTACTCAAACAGTTCCGTCCAAACGAACAGGAAAATGCAGGTTCAGCATCAGTGCAGGAGGTGATATTTGCGTCTCTGGCACTTAAAAATATTTTGTCGGAAAAAAGAATTGAATTTCACGCACTGCCCATCGCTTTCAATAGTGACATTGAACCGGACGCCTATTTTGCTTTCATCCGCACCAACAAAAATTCATTTCAATGCATGCTGTCCAATCTGATCAATAACGCCGTAGACGCGATGGAGAACAGAACAGGGACGATACGCGCAGTTATGCGCATTACTGAAAATCATATTTTTATTGAGATTGCTGATGAAGGTAAAGGCATGCCCACCGCAGTCCGCGAAAAAATCATGAATGGAATTGCCGTAACGAATGACAAGCAAAATGGCCACGGTATCGGCATGGGCCAGGTTCACGATACACTGCGGCTCAGTGGTGCCTGTCTCAACATTAAATCCCGGGAACCGGTCGGCACCCGTGTCATCCTGACGTTTCCACGGGCCCCGCCCCCCGCATGGACAACAAACGTGCTCAATGTAAGCACTGCTCAAATCATCCTGGTTCTGGATGATGATCCGTTCATTCACGGCGCTTGGGACGCCAGTATTGCGCCCGTTCTTGCCAGGCATCCCGATATCACCATCAAGCACTTTATCGAAGCAAAAAAGTTGCTGGATTATATTGCCGGGACTTCAGAAGCGGCACAACAAAAAAATGTTGCTGCTGTCTGACTATGAACTGATCGGCCAGAACACCAACGGTATTGAGATCATCAAAAAGCTGAACCTGAAAAATTCCATTCTGGTGACCAGTCATTTTGACGAGACAGACGTGCAACGCAGCGCAATTGAGTTAGATATCCCTGTTATCCCTAAATTACTGGCGACCAAAATGACTATTCAAATTACCCCATCTGTTGTTGTGCAACCGGTTTCTGTTCAATCTGAAACTGCCCTGAAAAAAGATGATTTAAATGATGCCCCGGAACAAAGCACCAGAATAGACATCATCATGCTGGAAGATGATCCGATATTTGCTGCTGCCTTTCAATTCCGGTTCATGAAGAAAAAATCAAGCACTATCTGGACCCCAGAGATTTTCTGGCCGAATGCGACAATTATCCCAAAGACACAGTGATCAGCATCGACAATAATTTTGGTGCAGCGGTTCCCATCACCGGCATTGAAGTCGCAGCGCAGCTTAATGAGTTGGGCTTTACCCGTCTGTTTCTGGTTTCAGGCACCTACTTCTATCCCAACCAACTGCCTGTCTATCTGACGTATATTGAAAAATTGAACCTCGATTATTTCGACTGCGTCTGACCGGTTCAGCCACAAGACGTTTAAAACTGCCGTTCAAACCTCAGGCCTGCGCAGACAACCCCGGGCTGTCAAATAGGCCACAAAACCACATTCTCCACTCCCCTCACTCTCCATAACCAGCCCAAATTCCGGCATTTTAAATAATTTTCTTTGAGCAAACCCAACGCTCAGCTAGCATATAGTCTTTGCTGATTCAGCCAATTTAGGAGCCTGCGCGCAGACTCCTAGCCAACCACCAGTGCCGCATGTCCCCAGACGAATATTGCCAACAAAAAGCCGCACAAAGCGGTTCCAGCTTTTATTACAGTTTCCTTTTTTTACCCAGGGAACGACGCCGTGCCATTACCGCGCTGTACGCATTCTGCCGTGAAGTCGATGATGCAGTCGATGAGACCAGTGACTCCAGCATCGCACTGAGCAAACTGATCTGGTGGCGCACTGAAATTAACGCCATGCTGGCTGGCCAGCCTACTCATCCGGTCACACGCGCACTGCAGCCGCATATGGCGGTGTACCAGCTCGAAGGTCAGCATTTGCTGGCCATCATCGACGGCATGGAAATGGATCTGAGCCAAACCCGTTATCTTGATTATGTTGGTCTGCAACGCTACTGCTGGCACGTGGCCAGCGTGGTGGGCATTTTATCGGCCAGCATCTTTGGCGTGTCCAATCCCCAAACCCGCGAGTTTGCTGAAAAACTGGGGCTGGCTTTTCAGCTCACTAATATTATTCGCGATGTCGGCGACGACGCACGCAAAGGACGGATTTATTTGCCGGTCAATGAACTGCAACAGTTTGGTGTTACCGCCGCAGATATCCTCAATGCGCGCTACAGCGACAAATTCGTCGCCCTGATGCAGTTCCAGTATGAGCGGGCCCAAGCCTGTTATGAAGAAGCACTGGCATTGCTGCCCAAAGAAGACCGGCGTGCGCAACGCACTAGCCTGATCATGGCGGCGATTTACCGCACCCTGCTGGGTGAAATTCAGCGCGATGGCTTTCAGGTTCTCAATCAACGCATTTCACTGACACCTATCCGCAAACTCTGGCTGGCCTGGATCACTTACGTGAAGGGTTGACATGAAGATCGGAGTTATCGGAGCGGGTTGGGCCGGATGCAGCGCCGCAGTCGAACTCGCGCAGCAAGGCCATGAAGTGCACTGGTATGAAGCAGCGCGCACGCTGGGCGGACGCGCCAGACAGGTCAGCGTGCAGGGTCTGACTGTCGACAATGGTCAACACATTTTTCTGGGTGCGTACAGCGCCACACTGGCACTGCTCACTACGCTGGGTCAGCGCGACGTGCTGCTGCGCCTGCCGCTGCAAATGTGCTACCCGGACGGTTCATCCGGCATGCAACTGATTGCACCCAAATTACCCGCTCCGCTGCATATGCTGGTCGGACTGATCCGTGCCACAGGCTTGAGCCGGGCCGACAAAATGGCCCTGCTGCGCTTTTCCAGCACGGCGCGCTGGATGGACTGGCAACTCAATACTGACTGCACCGTGGCGCAACTGCTGGAACGCTTTGACCAGACTCCGAATCTGATCCGCCTGATGTGGCAACCGCTCTGTATCGCAGCACTGAACACGCCGATAACACGGGCTTCCGCCCAGATATTTCTGAATGTATTGAAGGACAGCCTGGGCGCTGCGCGCAGCGCCTCCGACATGCTCATTGCACGCACCGATCTGACCACCCTGCTGGGGCTGCCGGGGGCAAAATTCATTGAAGCACGCGGTGGCAAAGTCCATACCGGATGTGCAGTGCAGTCCATTGCACAAAGTCAGAATCAGTGGACTGTGCAAAGTGCCACCGGCACAGAAATTGTTGACGCCGTGGTAATTGCCACGCCGGCCCAGGCTGCACGCACCTTGCTCGAACCGCTCGGACTGGCGCAGCATATTCCCGAATATGACTATGAACCGATTACCACCTGTTACCTGCAGTATCCGGCCGGCGTTCGACTCGAACGTGCATTTCTGGCACTGGTGGATCGACCCGACCAGCAAGCCTGGGGCCAGTTTGTCTTCGACCGTGGACAACTCGATGGTCACGCAGGTTTATTCGCCGTGGTCATCAGCGCCTCGCATGAGGCGATTGAGCAGGGTCACGCAGAACTGGCCCTGCATTGCGCCAGACAGCTGGCAGCGGATTTGCACCGACCGGAACTTGCCAGGCCCGAGTGGAGCCAGGTCATCACGGAAAAACGCGCCACCTTTGCCTGCACACCGAATCTGGTGCGCCCTTCCAACCAACTGCCGCTGTCCAATCTGGTGCTGGCCGGCGATTACACCGCCAGCCGCTATCCGGCCACTCTGGAAGCAGCGGTACAGAGCGGCAAAATTGCTGCCGGTCTGCTCAGAAAGCCTGCATGAACAATTTTCCAGCCGATGCCCATCAACGAGCCTGGCTTGCACTGGACGGAGTGGACGATGCCGAAGTCTGGATCGCCAACAGCAATCTGGAATTGAATTTTTATCTCGAGCAGGACCGGAATGCCGGGCTGCCCAATGGTCAGGGCATCTGCTTCGAACTGGAACTGGGTGGTGAAATTTTCATTCATACCACCAGTGAAGGCATGATCCTGCTGGATGTCACTGAAGCAGCCGACTGGGCTACACCCATCCTGAGTGCCTGCACCGGCAGCAAACCGGTCAAGGGTAGGATCTGGGTGCTGCCGGAGAATACGCTGGTGCAACTGATACTGGGTTTGAACAGTCTGATCAAGTCAAGCAAAATCGTTTTACAGCATCAGTACGGTATGCACTTTTAGTCTTTGCCGGGAAGATCGGAACAACACAAATCATAGACAGTAACGCCATCATCCGAAGTTGCCATGCGCAACCAGTCCGGATGATCCAGAGTCCTGCGCATATCCCTCAACCCGGCTTCCCAGTGCGAGAGCATGGCCGAGCGTGAAAACTCATAATCCTTGGATTCCAGTTCAAAGCGCTCCTGCCGGTAAATCAGATGCACAATATCTAGATGCGCAGTTCTGGACGCATCCAGCAGATAGCTAACCTCAGGGTCATTGCGCAAGGCCGGCGGCAGTTTGGCAATGAGCTGCTGCACATTCAGCTTGGCACGCTGCAATGCGGCCGCCTGATCGGTTCCGAGCCGGGTGCGGCTGGAATACTGAATATCTTTTTGCCGCGACATGACCGAACTCATATTCTGCGGCAGCGCGCCGCGGGCACTGAACAGATCAACCTGTACCGCCATGGTTTTTTTCAGACCACGGTTATCCAGCACATATTGCAGGGGCGTATTTGACACAATGCCGCCATCCCAGTACGGCTCGCCATCAATCATGACCGGGGCAAACGCCGGCGGCAGTGCGCCGCTGGCCATGATGTGTTCCGGGCCGATGATCTGGTTGGCATTGTCAAAATAAATGGAATTTCCGGTACGCACATTGACAGCCCCCACCGACAGGCGCACCTTGCCGGAGTTGATCAGATCAAAGTCCACCAGCCGTTCCAGCGAGGCACGTAATGGCGCGGTGTCGTAATAACTGATTGCACCGTCGGTACCGTCAGGTTGAAACATTGGCGGCGGAATGCGTGGCTTGTAAAAACCCGGCACACCCCAGGAAGCCGCCATGGAAGCACCCATCTGATGGATCGCCGACCACTGCTGATCAAATACCGGCGCATACAGCGCACTCTGCGAGGTCACCATGTTCCAGAACTCTTCCATTTTAGCCAGACGGTGCTGCGGCAAATTACCGGCAATCAGGGCGCAATTGATCGCGCCGATCGACACGCCGGCCAACCAGTGCGGCTCGCACGGAATTTTGGCCAGCGCTTCAAACACGCCGGCCTGATAGGCGCCCAACGCACCGCCGCCCTGCAGTACCAGGGCAATATGTTCGTGATCGAGTTTGGGAGGGTTATCGTGACGCGGACGTCTGGGTGAAGAAACTGTCTGAGGAGTTTTGCGCGCTGTTGACATAGTGTGGCCTGTTTCAAGTTGGACTGAACTGGCTGCACACTATATCACCGTCACATCAAATTACGATGACATTAACGATCACGCGGCTTAAAACTTGTGACCCAACTTGGCCGCCTTGGTCAACAGGTAGCGTTCATTGTGCGGATTTTTCTGAATGATCAGAGGGATATGCTCCGCCACTTCAATACCGCATTCCACGAGTGCAGCGGCCTTGCGCGGATTGTTACTCATCAGTCGCACCGATTTGATCTTCAGGTGTTGCAACATCGGCAGGCAAATTTTATAACTGCGCTGATCCGGTGCAAAGCCGAGCGCTTGATTGGCTTCGACCGTGTCGGCTCCGGCGTCCTGCAGGCGGTAGGCCAGCACTTTATTGAGCAGTCCGATTCCGCGCCCTTCCTGACGCAGATACAGCAATGCGCCGCGCCCTTCCTGGGCAATCTTTTTCATTGCCGCTTCCAGCTGCGCACCGCAATCGCAACGCTGAGAAAACAGGGCGTCACCGGTCAGACATTCCGAATGCATGCGGGCCAGTACCGGCTCGCCACTGCCGACATCACCCAGCGTGAGTGCCAGATGTTCTTTGGACGTGAGCGGTTCCAAAAATGCATGCAGTTGGAAGGTCGCCCAGGGCGTCGGCAATACACACGATGAAATGTATTCCACCTGGACAGGCGCAGTGTCGTTTTTATTATTGCAAGTCATGCTGATTCACTAACATTAAAGGAAGGCGGATGTCTGTCGCGCCGCGCAGGCTCCGAATAGCCTGCACCGGTAATCAGATCTGGGTCAACGTACCATTCTGATAATCCGAGACAGCCTGCTCGATTTCGGCACGCGTATTCATCACGAAAGGGCCATATTGTACTACCGGTTCACCGATAGGCTTACCTGCCAGCACTAAAAAACGCGTTTCCTGATCCAGACTGTGCATGGCAATTTTGTCACCGTCCGACAAAATCCCGGCGCAATGATTGTTAACCACCCGCTCGCCAACCTGCACCCTGCCCTCGTAGACGTACACAAAAGCATGATGTCCGGGCGGCACATCAAAACTCACTGCAGCACCGGCCGGCAGTTTCACATCGAAATACAGCGGCTCGGTGGACAGGCCATGGATCGGCCCCTGCACCGTCTGGCCCTCCAGGGCGAGCGAACCGGCGATGACTTTCACCAACCCGCCGCCGGCCAGACTGGCAACCGGAATCTGGTCAGGCCCGATGTCGCGGTAAAACGCCGGTTTCATTTTTTCGCGTGCCGGCAGGTTAATCCACAGCTGGAAACCGCGCATGCGTCCTTCCACCTGTTCCGGCATCTCGGCGTGAATCACGCCACGCCCGGCCGCCATCCACTGAACCCCGCCACTTTCGATGTGTCCGACGTTGCCCATGTGATCTTCATGGCGCATGTGGCCATCCAGCAAATAGGTCACGGTCTCGAAACCGCGATGCGGGTGGGCCGGAAAACCGGCGATGTAATCACCGGGAATCATTGAAGAAAATTCATCCAGCATCAAAAACGGATCCAGTCGCGCATGCGGACCACTGCCCAGACTGCGCAGCAGTTTCACGCCCGCGCCATCTGACGTGGCTATGCCGGTAATTTCTCTGGACAGGGTACGGGTCTGATGTTGGGTTTCCATAGCTATTCTCGTCAAAGGTTAAGCAGCCAGAGCCACATTGAGCTCGGCAATTTTTTCATGCGCCAGACTGATGGCAACCTGTTTGCCTTCTTCACCCATTGCCAGTCCTTCTGCATACACGAATTCAACATCGGTGATGCCGATGAATGCCAAAAAGTTGCGGATGTAGTCAGATTGGGTGTCGGCTGCAGTTCCGGCATATTTTCCGCCGCGCGCGGCAAATATAACCGCTTTCTTGCCAGTCAACAATCCAACCGGTCCGGTGGCCGTGTAAGAAAAGGTGTGTCCGGCCCGTGCGATATGGTCAATGTACGCCTTCAGCACCGAAGGAACACCGAAGTTATACAGCGGCAAACCAAGCACCAGCACATCAGCCGCTTTCAATTCATTGATCAATTGATCAGAAAAATCGAGTACCTGCTGTTGTTCTGGTGTGCGCGCTTCTGGCTTACTTAAAAAGGCAGCAAAACGTTCGCCATCCAGATGCGGCACCGGTGTCGCGGCCAAGTCACGCACGACCACTGTGCCGTCGGCATGATCCGCCTGCCAGCCGGCCACAAATCGATTGGCCAGCAGACTCGACTGGCCTTGATTGGAAAATAAACTGGTGTTGATTTGCAATAGGGTTTTCATAAGATTGTTCCTCGGTTGGTTAAGTGTCGTCATTTAACCATCCATTAAACAGATAAAAAAGTTCAATAATTAGCTTGTTATGATCAATTTTTTAGATTAACTTAGTGCTTATGTCTGAATTTCCCCATATCACACTCGAACAATGGCGCGCATTGACCACCGTGGTCGATACCGGCAGCTATGCCAATGCCGCGCTAGCCCTGAATAAAAGCCAGTCCTCGGTCACCTATGCGGTGCAAAAGCTCGAAGCACTGCTGGGCGTGAGTGCTTTTGAAGTCCAGGGCAGAAAAGCCGTACTGACCGCAACCGGGCAACTGCTGTACCGACGCGCGCAGCATCTGCTGTCTGAAGCCACCAGCATCGAGCGCGCCGCAAAAAAAATCTCGGCTGGCTGGGAACCGGAAATCAGGCTGGCAGTCGATATTATTTTTCCAGGCTGCCTGCTGCTCGACTGCCTGGATCAGTTTGGCAAAAAAAGTCCACATACCCGCATCGAACTCATTGAATCCGTCATGGGCGGCACACTGGAAGCATTGCTGACCGGCCAGGTCGATCTGGCCATTGCCAGCTCCATTCCACAGGGCTTTCTGGGACACACGCTGATTCAGCTGCGTTTTGTCGCAGTGGCCCATCCTGACCATGCACTGCACCGGCTGAACCGCGAGTTGACAGTGCGCGATCTGGAGCAGGAACGGCATCTGGTGATTCGTGAATCCGGTTCAAAACGCTCTACCAATACGCTCATGGCGCAGGGTCCGCAACGCTGGACCGTCAGCCACAGTTCCACGTCGATCGATGCAGTCAGTCGCGGCTACGGCTTTGCGTGGTTCCCGGAAGTAAACATCCGCACCCAATTAAAAAACGGCACACTGAAACAATTACCCCTGAAGGAAGGCAGCGAGCGTTTCGCCACTATGTATCTGATCTTGGCCGATCCGGATATCGCCGGGCCGGGCACGCAATATCTGGCGCAACTAATTCAGACCGCTGTGGAAAATATTTGCAACGGGTCCACTGATTGCAACGAAACGCCGTAACGGCTCTGCTATGCTCGCTGCACTGTTGCACAAACCAAGGATCTAACGTGATAAAAAAAATTCTGCTCGCCACCCTGCTGGGATTGACCGGCGCCGCACCGGCCTGCGCAGACGACGCGCCTGTGCCTGCTGCTGAACCCGAACCCAAAACACTGCTGGGTATGGATCTGATTGATTCAAAACCATTACAGGAAGTGTGGATCGATTCCGGTTTTGCCTCCTACCATTGGAATCGCGACAAGGGCCTGAACGGCAACAATTACGGCCTGGGTGCTGAATATCGTTTTTCTACCGTGAGTGCGCTGACCGCCGGACGCTTTTATAACAGCAACCGCGAATATTCGGATTATGTCGGCGTGTATTACCAGCCGCTGCAGCTGGGCCCGTTTCGCATTGGTGTCGTCGCAGGCGGCTTCAATGGCTATCCCAATATGAAAGACGGTGGCTGGTTTCTGGCCGCAGTGCCGATGGTGAGCGCCGAGTGGAATCGCTTCGGCATCAATCTGGCCATTGTGCCGACCTTGCAGAATCGACTGTATGGGGCGCTTTCTTTGCAGATTAAAATCAAGGTGTGGGACTGAACGTCATTTTGCACAGAGACAGCATGACTATGAGACCAGGATGCGTAAATTCGTCCGTGCTGCGCCGAAAACATCTTGTTCCGAATCAAAATGCAGTAAAAACTTTGCCATACAATGCTGCAGCTACGTCGTTTTATTAATACGAATCACTTTTTCGAATTGGCCATGCTGCGCCCGCGCCTTGTCGGGGACGCTTTATTTATTACAACCTCACAGGAATTAACATGAAAACTTCATCTTTGGCACTTGCCGGACTGTTTTGCATTCTGGGTCAGATTTCATCAGTTGCAGTCGCGGCCGATGTCAAGCCAACATCGATTGCGGTTCTGTATCAGACCAAGGCCAAATTGGCTGGTCAGACCGTCAGCGCACATGGAAAAGTGGTCAAGGTCAATAATGGCATCATGGACCGCAACTGGATTCACATCAAGGATGGCACCGGCGACGCCAACAGCAGTGATCTGCTCGTCACCAGCAAGCAAACTGCTGCGGTTGGCGATGAAGTCACCATTACCGGCGTAGCAGCGCTGAACCGTGACTTTGGCGCCGGATACAACTATTCTCTGCTGATAGAAGATGCCACTGTCGTTATCAAGAAATAGGCTACATGAAAAGGGGGAATCATGACACGTATCGATTCCCGTCTGTTTTCAGGCAAGCGCAGAGTTAATCCGCGTTTGCCTCTGGTTATGCCGCCTGAACAGCACTTCCCACATTGATATCCAACCGGTTCACACCGCTGATCAAGGCCTTGATAGAGGCTGTCACGATGTTGGTATCCATACCGACTCCGTAACAGACCTTGGCTGGATTCAGATACGCCAGTTCCATAAAGGCGCACGCTTTGGCTTCGCCCGCCTTATCACTGGAACTGATCGAGCGTTCTTCATAGCTGCGCACCTGCACACACACGCCGGAGCAGATACTTTGCAAGGCATGTACCGCAGCATCAATAGGCCCGTTACCTTCGCCGGTGAGCAGATGATGGACGTCATCCACCTCGACGCTCAAACGAATACCCTGCGCAGTTCCATGTTCAAAAAGATGGTGCTCCACATAGCGCACCTGACTTGCCGGATTCATATATGTCGCAGCAAACAGCGTCCAGATATCAGCGGCGCTTAATTCACCGCCCATATTTTCTGTATGCACCTGCACGACACCGGAAAACTCCACCTGTAACCTGCGTGGCATCACAATCCCGTACTCGGTTTCCAGCAGATACGCGACGCCGCCTTTGCCGGACTGGCTATTGATACGAATAATCGAATCATAGCTGCGACCAACATCGGCAGGGTCAATGGGAAGATAAGGAATGTTCCAAACCTCATCGGGACCGCGCGTGGTAAAGCCTTTTTTGATGGCATCCTGATGTGAACCCGAGAACGCAGTAAAGACCAGATCGCCAACATACGGATGACGCGGATGGATCGGCAACTGGGTACAGTATTCAGTCAGCCGCGCAATCGAGTTAATGTCCGAGAAGTCCAGACCGGGCGCAACCCCCTGGGTGTACAGATTGAGCGCCAGTGTCACGATATCGACATTGCCGGTCCGCTCGCCGTTCCCGAACAGACAACCTTCAACCCGGTCCGCGCCGGCCATGATGCCCAGTTCGGCCGCCGCCACAGCGGTACCGCGATCATTGTGCGGATGCAGGCTGAGGATAATACTGTCGCGGCGCGCCAGATGGCGATGCATCCATTCAATCTGATCGGCGTACAGATTAGGCGTGCCCATTTCTACGGTGCTCGGCAAATTGAGGATCACCTTGTTGGTCGGTGTTGCGCCCCAGGCCTCGGTGACGGCATCGCAAATCTCCAGGGCAAACTCGAGTTCAGTCGCCGTGAAATTTTCCGGACTGTACTCAAGGACCCATTCCGTTTCTGGCTGCTGTGCAGCGAGTTCTTTAATCAGATGGACGCCCGCTACCGCCATCGCGATCACTTCATCCTTGCTCATATTAAAAACTACGTCGCGGAACGGTTTCGACGTCGACGTATAAATATGTACGATGGCGCGATGCGCCCCGCGCAGTGACTCCATGGTGCGGCGAATCAGATGTTCACGCGCCTGTGTAAGTACTTCGATGGTGACATCAGCGGGAATGCGTTTGTGTTCAATCAGACTGCGCACAAAATCAAAATCGGTTTGCGATGCGGAGGGGAAGGCCACTTCAATTTCCTTGAACCCAATTTCGCACAGTCGCTGAAACAGTCGCAATTTGCGTTCAACATCCATCGGCTCAAACAGTGCCTGATTTCCATCCCGCAAATCCGTGCTCATCCAGATTGGAGGGGCGCTGATGGTTTTTCCTGGCCATTGACGGTCAACCAGATTGATAGAAGGAAAAGGACGATATTTGGACGCTGGCTGTAACAACATGGTGCATGCTCCCTGGTGACGATTGAAAATGTAAACAGGGTTCATGATAACCAAACAGGCCGGGAAGGTGCTTGCGTTGTTTTGCCTTATATTCAATTTTTTGAGCAGATAATTGTCAAAAACAGTTAATTTAGGTAATATCCATCCCCAGCAAGCCAAATTTAGGAAATTCAATGATATTAGATCAGTGCGACAGGAAGATTCTGCTCATCCTGCAGGAAGACGGACGCATCAGCAATCAGGACCTGGCTGACCGTATCGGCATTTCCGCCTCACCCTGCTGGCGTCGGGTGCGTGCACTGGAAGAATCCGGCCTGATCAAAGGCTACCGGGCACTGGTTGATGCCAAACTGCTTGGCCTGTCTTTTATGGTGCTGATCCATATTTCGATGGATCAGCATACGCCGGAACGGTTCGCGCATTTCGAAAAGTCGATCAGCACTATTCCGGAAGTCATTGAGTGTCTGATGATTACCGGTCAGTCAGCGGATTACCAGATCAAGGTGGTCGTCAAAGATATGGACGCCTACCAGGAACTGCTGCTTAACCAGATCACCGGCATTACCGGAGTTTCGGGAGTGCATTCAAGTTTTATATTGCGCAAAGTGATAGACAAAACCGCGCTGCCCATCAGCGATCAGTAAAAATCTGCAACACGGTGAATCGTGTTGCCTGATTCACCCAGACTGCACGCCAGCACAACATTAGTTTTTGGATTCGAGCACGACCTGGCCGGTTTCAAGCAGTGATTTGAGGTTGGAAAGAATACGCGGCCAGCCTCCCGATACCGCGCCAATCAGTTTCGACTCCTTGCGCTCCATCGTGTGTGTGACGGTCAGTTTCACTGCGTTCGTGACCGGTTCAATCTCCATGCAGCACCGTGAATGCCCTTCCGCTTTGAGTTCCTGACTCCATTCATTAAGCCAGCGCAGCACCAAACGCCTGGGCGGCTCCAATTCCAGCACCTCACCCGAATCGGTGATGCGACCATCCGGATAGAGCATGCGCCAGGGCGAGCCGATCTTCCAGTCGGTCTCAAGATGCACGCCGAACCAGTATTGACGCTGGAACTCGGGAGTAATGAGGGCGGCCCACAGTTTTTCGGGGGTGGTTTTGATATAGGTCGTGCAAATGAATTCGCTGTTATTCATGGTCATTCTCCTGAAGTGCCTGCTTAAGGTTGTGCAACGCCTGGAGCCGCCCCTGTTCAAACTTGCCGATCCAGCGTGTTGCGATTTCATTGATCGGTACCGGATTGAGGTAGTGCAGCTTCTCTCGCCCTCGCCATGTCGTAACGACCAGATTGGCCGATTCCAGCAAAGCCAGATGCTTGGTAACCGCCTGCCGGCTCATGTCATGCTGTTCACACAATTCACCCAAGGTCTGCCCACCTTTCCGGAACAGATCGTCGAGCAATTTCCTGCGACTGGCGTCAGCCAGGGCTTTGAACACGGTGTCGTCTTTGGTAACCATGCGCGGATTATATGCAACCAAATAGTTGCATGTCAAGCGCATTTTTAGCTGTCGAAAATTTTTACGTTTATCCGCTGCCGTTATCGCGACTAAAACTTAACTCATTGAAAATACGAGATTAATTACGACTGGCACGAGTAATGCGTTCCTGCTTTGCCACAGCAAATACCTTACAAAAAGGAGCCATTTCATGCCAACTCAGACCCACTATCTCAAATCCGTCATCGCCGGGGCTGTTATCGCACTGACCTTTTCTGGATCGGCACATGCCACGCTGACATTGACAGCGGCCGGCGTTGCCGACGGGTTTGCGCTTTCAACCGTGGTCACCAACGGATACAGCGCGACCTACGGGCCTTTGGGAGAAGCCATCCTTCCAAATGGTAACTTCATTACAGGCAGTGAGGCCGACCACTCACTTTTGATCTTCAAGGATGTGAACGGCCAGTCGATCAGTAGTGCACTCTCTGCGATCGCTTACACCTTCGCAACAGGCAACCCACAGTTTGTGATGGCAACCGCGAGTGGCCAGGCCTACGGCGCTCAGGTGTCCGGCGGCGCGTTTGTCAAGTTTGCCAACGACGGATCATTCACGCCGATTGCCGGTCTTTCAGGCCTGGTCGCCTATTATGGGATGTGGGGCAATCCCACCAATGGTCATTTGATTGCCTCCTCCAATCAGGGACTCGTTGATATCGACCCGGTGGCCGGGACTTTTCGTGTGATTAACAGTGGCGTGTATCCAGACGGGGTAACGGTCTCACCAGACGGGAAAACTGTGTACGCCGAGGTAGGCGGCAACATCAGTGCCTATGACATTGCCACCGGCGCATTTCTCCAAAGCTATTCGGGAAATGGCCATAGTCCGGATGGCACGGGGATCATCAGCGGCGGCCTGTTCAACGGCGATATCATCGCCAACAACAACGATGGTACCGTGGGTCTGATTGATGCAACCAGCGGCCTTGAAACGATTATTGCCGACAGCGGCACGCGCGGCGACTTCGTCTCAGCGGATACCAACAATGGCTCTCTGTTTCTGTCACAGGCCGAACAAATTGTGCGGCTGTCGTGCGGACAAGGTTGCAGCATAGGCAGCAATGGCGGCGGCGATGTGCCAGAGCCAGCCACGCTTGCCCTGCTGGCCCTCGGACTGGCCGGAGTCGGTTATGCGAGACGCCGTAAGGCACCCTGAACTGAAGACTCAACCTGACCAGTCCCAAATTGTGCGGTCAGGAGTGCGCCCTGCTTACCTGGCCGGCAAGCTTGTCTTATTGAACTCCACGGCGATCCATGCCTTGAGTGGCTCGATACTTTGCTCGCGACCGAGGAAATCCTTAACCAGTTGCGCTGCAGGCTTGGTGGCACCTGGTTCCAGGACGGTTTTGCGATAGCGCATCGCAGCCGGGCCGTCGATCAGGTTGTTCTTGTCAAACTGGGCAAAGAAATCGAGGGCGATCTCCTTGTCGAGCACGTAGGTGTAATAGTTGGACGCATACCCGGTCAGGTGCGTGAAACTGTCATACATGTGATTGCCGTCGAGGAAAGCCATCGGCTGGAAGCGCTTAAAGTTCTGTTGCAGGACAGCGTCGAGATCGATTTTGGCCGGATCGCGGTCATGCAGTTCGAGCGAGAGCGTCGAATAAAACAGCTGGGCCTGCAGCCAGGAACCGCGACCGAATGCCGCTGCCGCCGTCATGCGGCCAACCAGCTCGGCCGGTATTGGCTGGCCATCCTTGACATTCCGGGCAAAGCTCGCGAGCAGCCTGGGGTCGTTAAAAAATTCTTCCAGCATCTGCGACGGCGCTTCGACGAAATCACCTTCGACGTTGAAGCCGCCCTGCCCGGCCCATTCATTCTGAGAGCCGAGCACGTGATGCATGAGATGACCGAACTCATGGAAAAAAGTGACAACCTCACCGTATTGCATCAGGCCCGGATCGTTCTTGTCGCCACCCGAAAAATTACAGATCAGCATACCCTCCGGCAGCTGCCTGTTGCGTATACCTGACGTGAGCGGTTGCGCCGAAAACCATTTGTCTTTGCCGGCACGCGGATGCATGTCGAGATAGATGCGCCCGGCACGCTTGCCGGCATCAAAGACATCGAAAATATCAACTGACCGGTCCCAGATTCTGGCGTCGTGGATTTGCCTGAACTCGACATGAAACAGGCGGGCAGCCACTTTCAGAATACCGGCCTGCACCGCTTCGTAGGGAAAATAAGGCCGCACCGACTGGGCGTCGAAATTGTAATTGGCGCGGCGGTATTGTTCCATCCAGTAACGCATGTCCGATTCGGTAATTTCAGTCAGACCGGGTTGCTGGCTCCTGGCGAAATCGAGCACCATGTTGAATTCGCGCTGACTGGCGTCGCGTGAAGCCGCGTTCACCTGATCCAGCATGGCATGCATGTTTGCAGCATTGCCCATCATCTGGTCGGCCGTCCCCAGATCAGCATAAGTCGGATAGCCCAGCAGCGTGGCAAGATCCTGGCGTGCCTGCAGCAAATCGAGCAGTACCTTGCTGTTAGCCGGATAGGCCCGATCTTCGTAAGCCAGTTGCAACTGGCGCCGAACCGACGCGTCGCGCGCGAAACTCAACATCGGACCAATGTCAGGCTGGTCGGTGGTGATGTGATAATTGCCGTCGGCGTCAGGCTGGTGGCGCGCGATGTAATCTTGCGGCAGGCCTTCAAGTTGTTCCTTCCTGATCAACACCGTGCGCACGTCTTCCTGAACATTGCGCCCGAATTGCAGCGCCAACGAGGTGATGCGGTCCTGCAGCGATCTGACCTTGGCGCGTGTTTCGGCATCCTTGTCGACACCGCCCAGACGGTATTCAAGCAGGGTTCGACGCAGGTATTGCCGCGTTGCCGCATTGGCTGCAGCGCTGTTGACTGCGGCGAGCGCAACGTAGACTTCGTGATTGAGCGACAACGCCGTGCTGACACCGGATATTTTTTCATTGAGCGCTTGCGCCTTGTCGCGCAACGCGGCATTGCCGCCCACGGCAAACATGGCGTACGCTTCGTTCGATGCGACGTTGAGTTCATTGTAGGCGTCATCGTAAGGTCGCAACGTATTGGCCACCGTGTGTGCGCCCTTGTTGCTGACGATACGGTCAATCTGTTTTTGGGCTGCTGCAAGATGCCGATTTACCCAGACTTCAAGAGCGGCCGGATCGGCACCGCCGGCCCAGGCATGCAGGGGATCGTATTTGGGAATGGTCTCTTGAGCTGCGCTGGCATTGTCCGGTGCGGCCAGAACGGATCCTGTTTTCAATACCATCAGCATGGCCAGCATGGCAACGGCGAGGCTTGTCAATTTAATGGACGCGGCTTTCTTCATTCTTGTTCTCCAATAGATTTCTCGATTTCGTTGCAGATATCGGTGCCGGGTATTTGTATGGCACCCGATTTTCAGGAATTACGCATGAAACGATTGGCGAGCAGTGTACCCAATTCGCGCCTTGAATCTGAAATTAAATGTATATAAATCACGTTGTGGCGAACTTCATAAATTATCCGATTCATTCCAGAAATAATTTGTCTGTACTGGGTTAAATTCAGTTTCGCAATTTCTTCAGGAATTGAACCTGCCAGCAGAAACTTTTGCAGGTTACGCATGGCATCCTTGAGTTTTCGGTAAGTTTGCTCCCAAATTTCAACAGAAAAATTTTTAAGGATGTATCGCCTCAACTCTTTAAGATCCTGTTCCGCCGAATCTAGAATCACTACGTTTACAATCATTGATCATCAGCCTTGTCGATATCGGCAAATACTTCTTCAGCAGAGCGAAATTTACCCAGCTCAATTTCACGATTTCCCATCGCAAGAATTTTCAGCAATGCAAATGCTTCTTCCTGCTCTTCAAAGCTTTTTACATCCATGACTACCAGCCTTGCCTCTCCGTTTTGAGTAATCAGCATCGGTTGACGGTTCAACGAAAGATCCTTGACGATTTCAGCGGCGTGACTCTTAAGATAGCTGATGGGTTTTACTTGAGTTGAATATTTCATGATGCGACCTCAGCAGCTGATTTGATTAAGACCGATTTTAGTTCAATTTTGGTCATGAACAAAATTAAAAGACAAGAAGATTGAAATACTTCCAAAAAAGGAACTAAGTTCTTAGAGAAGTCCACAAATTATCCCAATCCTCAGGCTGAAACGACCCTTCCCGTTTGAAGATGAATTCATTTTTTTGATTGATTACAAAGTGGGTCGGCTGTCTGGAAATGGTGCCGAAATTGTCGCTGTGTTCGGGCGCATTGCGCCACACCATCGGGAAGCGCTGCTGTTTGGGTACAGCCAGTGAGATGACCTGATTGTAGGTATCGAAATCACTTTTTTTCTCATCGATATTCACGCCGAGCAAAACAAATTTGCGCATTGAATTCCGGACATAAAATTCGCGCATCAATTTCAGATCGCGGGTGCACAGTGCACAACCTGCGGTAAAAAAACTGACCAGCACGGTCTTGCCGAGAAAATCAGTCAGTTCAATTTTTTTGCCGTTCGCGTCGACTCCCTGCAGGGTCAGGATCGGCACGGCCACTTCTTCTTCAGCCTGCGCGGCAATGCCGCAAGAATAAAACAATCCGGCAGATCCCAGTTTCAGCCAAGTTCTTCGATCCATCTCGCACCTGTCCTGTTCATTGAACTTCTATGCAGCAGTCAAATCAATCAGCGCTATCTTACAAAAATCCGACCTAAAAAGGTGCAACTATTTCTGACATTTCAATAACAACTAGCTTTATAGGCAACCATGTTTTTTGTCAATTCTGTCAGGGACGCTTTTTCCTGGCCAGATTGAGTTTTTCACACAGGTCTGCCGTACCATCGATCATGCGCGGACCGGCGCGGTTGATCAGATTGCCGTCAATTTCAAACAGATTGGCCCGTTGCACGGCCAGCATGGACGGAAATTTTTTCCACATCATGACACCACCATTGGATGGATGCTTTTCTTCGGTACCGACGATGGCTTCCGGATTGGCACGCACTACCGATTCCACATCGATACTCGGTGAAATCGTTTTTAAATCCGCAAAGATATTCACGCCGCCACACAGCGCTACGGCATCGCTGACAATGTTCTGAGAATTCAGGGTAAACAGGGGTTGGTCCCAGACCTGATAAAACAGCCGCACCGGTGGCAGGTTGGCATATCTGCTTTTAAGCCCGGCCAGTTTCACACGCATTGCGGCTGCGACCGGGCCGGCCTGGCTTTGTGTTCCCATCAGCCGGCCCAGCGTCTCTATGCTGTCGGGTATGTCGGCCAGGTGGCGCATCTGTGCGACAAACACGGGCATGCCGGTCTGACGCAGCAACTGAATCTGCTGCGCGCCGGTTCCGGTGCCCCACGCCACAATCAGATCCGGTTTCAGGCTCAGGATGCGTTCCAGATCCAGTCCCTGGACATCCCCCACCACCGGCAACAGCGCAGCCGCAGCGGGATAATCCGAATACCGGATCACGCCCACCACATGCCCATTACCACCGGCGGCAAACAGCATTTCGGTTTCATCCGGAGCCAGCGAAATAATGCGCTGCGCCGGTCTGGCCAGACTCAGCGTGGTTCCGGCATCGTCATGTACCACAATGGCCGCATGTAAATTACCGGCCACGAGACCTAAAGCGACCAACCAGTTACGCACATTCATAACACGCTCCGATCCGGTGGCAATGCCTGCTGCGGCACGAACAAAGTCTGACCGGCATGCTGAATGATTGAAATCGGATGTTGCAGGCACTGACTCAGGGCAACCTGATTCATGATCTGTGCAACCGGACCAGCCTGCCATGCTGCGTTGGGCATCAGCAGCAGCGCGTGCGTAGCATATCGGTAGGCCAGATTCAGATCATGACTGACCATGAGTACTGCTTTATTCTGCGCGCTGCAACGCTGCGAGAGCAATTCCATCACACTGATCTGATGTGACAGATCGAGCGCGCTGGTCGGTTCATCGAGCATCATGCAGCGTGCATCCTGAGCCAGTTGCGCAGCAATCGCCACACGTTGCCGTTCACCACCAGACAGGCTGCGCACGTCACGCTCGGCCAGTTCGGCCACGTCCAGTTCTTCGAGAACGGCCCGTGCCACCTGAAAATCACACTCGCTTTCCCAATAATTCCCGTCGTGATAAGGGTGACGTGCGCCCAGAACGGTATCGATAACGCGATAGGCAAAGGCATCATTGCGCCCCTGCGGCAGATACGAGCGCCGCCGCGCAAGTTCTGCCAGCGGCCACTGTTGCAGTTCCTTTCCGTCCAGAAGGATCTGGCCGGTATAGTTTGGCAGCAAACCTGACAGACAGCGCAGCAGCGTGGTTTTGCCGGCGCCGTTGCGACCGATGATGCACCAGTACTGGCCGGCGCGAACCTGCCAGTTCAGTTCAGATACCAGTAGGCGCGTTCCGGCAGGGAGCGTGAGTTGGCTGGTTTGAATCATGTCAGCGTCCATGATGTTGCCGGTGCTGATGCAGCTGTACCAAGAATACCGGCACCCCGACCAGCGCGGTAATTACGCCGACCGGCAACTGCTGCGGAGCAATCAGGGTACGTGAGAGCATATCGGCAAGCACCAGAAAACTGCCGCCGGCCAACACGGAGGCCGGCAGCAGCAGGCGATGATCCGGACCCCAGGCAAACCGGCAGGCGTGCGGCATGATCAAACCGACAAAGCCGATGCTGCCGGCGTTGCTGACTGCACTGGCCGTCAGCAACGCCGCACAAAAAAACAGCGTCTTGCGCAACCGCCCGAGTGGCACACCCAAAGTCGAAGCACTGTCCGAATACAGTACCGATATATTGATGGCGCGCGCCATGCCGCTCACATAGACCAGCACCCCGAGCAATACCAGCCAGGCAAACCAGGAACCGCGCGTCGCCGACAGGTCGCCGATCATCCAGAACACCATGCTGCGCAAACGGCTGTCCGGTGACAGTGACAGCAACAGGGTAATGATCGCGATGCAACCGGAACTGATGATCACGCCGGTCAGCAATAACGTGGTGGCGCTGCCTTCAGCTGTGCCACTGCCCCTGAAATCTTTATAGGCCAGCAAAAACAACAGACCGGCCACCAGCACCGCGCCGCCAAACGCGGCCAGATTCATCATCCAGACCAGTTCGCAGCACAGTAAAGCCGACAGCGCACCGACTGCTGCACCACCGGAAATACCCAGCACATAGGGATCGGCCAGCGGATTGCGCAGCAGTGCCTGCATGAGCACACCGGCCAAGGACAGGCTGGCACCGGTCACCATGGCGCCCAGTGCGCGCTGCACACGCAACTCAATCAGGGTGCCATACAGACTGGCCGGTGCGCCCTGAACCGAGTCGACACAGGACCTGATCAGTTGCGCCGGACTGATGGTCACCGAACCGATGCAGGCAGCCATTGCCATACTGGCCAGCGCTGTCAGAAACAGCACTGTCAGTACGCGCATGGAGCCAGGCCTGGTTTGATTGGGTGCCATCACTGATTTCAGACGATAAGGTTAAGGTAAATACTGCGTTCAAAAACCGTAGCGCAGCGCCACTTTCATCTGACGACCGTCATCGGGGTAAATACCGGTCATGCAGCCATAGGCATTGGTAAAGTAATGCCGGTCCGCCAGGTTGGAACCGGCTACCGACCATTCCCACGCCCCAAAAGTGCGCGCATAACGCGCATCCAGCGTGGCATGAGACGGGATTAACGCTGAACAGGTATTGCTGAAATCGCCGCCATAGCGCTGTGCATCCACCCACTGCGTGCCGACCCAGGCATTTTGCCCGTCTCCCGGCAACCAGTTGAGATGCGTCGTGATCACGTTTTTGGGTACCAGAACCAGCTCTTTGCCAGCATTGCTGCCACCGGTAAAAGTTGCTTCGACATGCTGTGCCTGTGCGGACAGACTGAACTGCCGTGACAACCGGTAAGCCGTTTCCAGCGCAACACCCTGGCGTCGGGTCGGATCCAAATTGCTGTTGGCACCGTAGCCGCTGTTCAACAACGGATTGAAATAAATTTCACCTGTTATGTCATGGCGGAACAGGCGCACGGTCAGCTGTTGCGACTTTTCTCCCAATGTCGCACCCAATTCCAGATCATGCGACAGTTGCGGCAGCAAGGCAACATTGGGCATGGCGGTGTAGGCATTGTCATCCACATTCGCGACCCGGAAACTCTGACCGGCGTTGGCAAAACCGAGCACCTGTGCGCCAAAATGATAGCTGCCTTCAATTTCCCAGGCATTGACTGCCTGATTGACCTGATAGTTATCGACCGAATAGGCAACCGGATCAATGGATGATTTATCAAACAGTTCGCGTCGTGCGCCAAAGGCAACACGGCCGTTGCCTGCGCTTAGCTCATCACGGAAGTACAGTGCGCGGGATTTCTGGGTGGCATACGCCATTGAATAGCTGCTGTCGGTCTGGCGGTTCCAGTTCATCAGATCCAGCCCCATTACCAGCTCGTTATGGATAGCGTCGATGACGGTAACGTGGCGCAGGCGCGGTGTGAATTCAGTCTGGCGACCGGTGTAGGTTGAAGTCAGCTGTTCTGAAACATAGTCCGACTGCACTGTGCGTTCCCGGGTCATCAGCTCGGCCACCAGTTGCCAGTTGCCCAGTGTTTTTTCTGCGAATCCGCTGTAACGGTTGATATCGGTAGAGCCGTTGTCATAAGGATTTTGTGACTGACGCGGATTCTGTTCAAATTGCGCCAGCGTGGACAAGGCACCCGGCAGGCCACCGTCCTGATGCGCAATATCGAAGCGCACGCCGACCCGACCGTCAGCGCCGTACCAGGTCAGGGCACCGCTGGCATTCTTTTGCGCGATGGCGTTATTGACGCGGTAGTTATCGGACTTTTCATCACTCAGATTCAGGCTCAGATTGACATTTTCCCAGCCGCGCGACAAAAATGCGCGCGCTGCATGATCGTTAAACTGTCCCAGTTCAGCACTCAGTGATCCGGTCAAAGGAGTCGGTCCGAGCTGTCTGGTAATAATCTGTATCACCCCGCCGGTTGCGCCATCGCCATACAGTACGCTGCTGCCGCTGTGCATGATTTCGATGCGCGCGATCGAATCGACCGGAATCGACGACAGCACCGCTACCGCCTGCTCATTTTCAGACAGGCGCACGCCATCAACCAGAATCACCAGATTATTGGCACTGTCGGAGCCGAACCCGTTGAGATCGAGATCATAGTCGGCTGTGCCGTAAAAATTCTGTCTGCCATAGACGCCGCCGAGTTTGCGGATCGCTTCATTGGCGTTGCCGATACCGGCATTCCTGATCTGCTCTGCAGTAATCACGGTAGCACCTGGGGGAGCCAGATCAGGGGAATTTGGAAAGCGGGAACCGATGACGACGACCTGATCATTGTCGGCCGGAGCAATTTGTGCGTGGACTTCAATACAGAAAAAAGAGCAAAGCAAAGCCGACAGGAGTGACGAAGCACGCCCGGTACTGCATAGTGTGTGTGAGGAAATCATGATTTTCAAAGTTAACAGCAACCAGCCAACGTCCCGTAAGCTGGGTTGAACGATGCGCCACTGACGTGCAGCAGTGCATCACCTATTCTGGCCGGTATCCGGGCTGACAGATTTCACTCTTTTACCTTCCCATGTCATTGACACAGTGGTTTTATTAAGAGCTGGAAGTCTTAGATAACTACTTCATCTGTCACCGTTGCGGGGGCAGCACAGTCCGTATTAATTTCAATACGCCTGTTTCCCGTTTAACCGCAGTCATGAACATGACTGCGAGCACCAAAACTGGCGCCATTCTAATGGCTGGCGGCTCGATCGGCAAGCGAACCGTGGTCAATTGTTAAACTGACCAGCTTTACTGTTGCGGCTTGAATGCCTGATCCAGCCGGTTCATCAGCTCGGCATAATGATCGCGCGAATTATTGTTCCAGTGCTGCTTGAGCTGATTCAGCTCGGCATACAGGTGCTGCGCCGTATTCAGGTCGCCCTGAGAAGCAGCCCAGATCGCATATTCGGCACGTGCTTCGACACTGCCAAAGCGCGCCACGGCCTGTTCAAATTCATGCCTGGCCTGCTCCTGATTTCCCTGTCTGGCATAAATCTGTGCCAGCATCAGCATGACCGCTTCAGTGCGAAAGGTACTGCTGCCGGAGCGGATCGCCAGCAGTAGCTGTCGGGCTTTTTCCGGCTGATTAAAACGCAGATGGGCATTGGCAGCAGCAAACTGGATTTCCAGATCCTTGGCAAACGGTCCCTGCAGACACTGCTCAAATTGCTGCACCGCTTCTTCCACTTTGTCGGCCCCCAGCAGTGCATCAGCGTAGCGCCACTGATTTTGCGCAGTCGGGGTAAAGTCAAACGCCGCCTTGGCTGCGCGCAGTTCACGACCCGGGTCAATACTGCTGACTGCCACGCTGGCAACTTTGCTCAGTCCCTTCTGCACCGAATAATTCGATTTCAGCGAAGGCAGGAAGATCGCAAAACAATATACGATGGAACCCAGCAGCGGAAACGCAAACAGGATGAACAGCCAGTACATCTGCTGTCCGGATCGAACTGCATGTATTGCAAAAAACAGTGCAACGATAATGTGTAAACCTATTCCGAAAACGGACATGTCTTTTCCCTCTTATTTACTCTTTATTCACTCTTCAATTTCGCGCAATTTACTCAACGCCTGATCAATCCGGTCCACCGCCACAATCAGCAATCCTTCAATCGGCTGTTTGGGCGCATTTGCCTTGGGGATCAGCGCAATCGAAAAACCCAGCTTGGCCGCTTCGCGCAGGCGTTCCTGACCACGCGGTGCCGGACGGATTTCACCGGCCAGGCCGACTTCACCAAACACCACCAGTCCGCGCGGCAGCGGCCGGTTGCGCATCGAAGAATGAATCGCCATCAGTACGGCCAGATCGGCGGCCGGCTCAACAATCTTCACCCCGCCCACCGCGTTGATAAACACATCCTGATCAAACGCGGCAATCCCGGCATGGCGGTGCAGTACCGCCAGCAGCATGGCCAGACGATTCTGTTCCAAACCCACCGACAGACGCCTTGCATTGGGCGCGTGCGAGGCATCCACGAGCGCCTGAATCTCCACCAGCAGCGGCCGTGAACCTTCCTGGGTTGCCATGACACAGGCGCCGGCAACCGGCGTGTCATGCTGCGACAAAAATAACGCCGAGGGATTCGATACACCCTTCAGACCATGTTCAGTCATGGCAAACACGCCCAGTTCATTGACTGCGCCAAAACGATTTTTAATGGCGCGCACCAGACGAAAACTGGATTGCGTGTCTCCCTCAAAATACAGGACAGTATCCACAATATGTTCCAGCACGCGCGGACCGGCCAGTGCGCCTTCCTTGGTGACGTGTCCAACCATGATGATGGTCACGTCCGACGATTTGGCTGCCCGGGTTAACTGCGCGGCACATTCGCGCACTTGTGCTACCGACCCCGGCGCTGAACTCAGCGCATCGGAATACATGGTCTGGATTGAGTCGATGACCACCACCTGCGGCTTGTGCTGGGCGAGTGTCGAGAGAATTTTTTCCAGCTGAATTTCAGCCTGCAGTTTCATGCTCGAGCCGTCCACGCCCAGCCGTTTTGCGCGCAACGCAATCTGCGCGCCGGATTCTTCACCGCTGACATACAGCACGCTTTTTTCCCTGGCCATACAGGCCAGCGCCTGCAACAGCAAGGTCGATTTGCCGATACCGGGATCACCGCCAATCAGCACCACCCCGCCAGCCACCAGACCGCCGCCCAGCACCCGGTCAAATTCATCGATGCCGGTGGTAAAGCGCGGCACTTCCATGGCGTCGATATCGGACAGCTGCAGTACCGGTGCAGTCTGGGCCAGACTTTGCGGCGTCTGTGAATAACGGTTCTGGCCACTTTCCACGATGGACTCGACCAGCGTATTCCACTGGCCGCAGGCCGGACACTGGCCGGCCCATTTGCCGGTAGTGCCGCCGCATTCCGTGCAGCTGTAATTGGTTTTGACTTTGGCCATGTGGTGCTTATTCCCCTTTGATCAGTGGCACGCGCTGCGCCACGGCGCACATCAGTTCATAACCTATCGTATCTGCGGCCTGGGCTACTTCATCTATCGGCAGCCCCTGTCCCCACAACGTGACCACCGACCCGACCCGGGCATCTTCAATATCGGTCACATCGACCGTGAGCATATCCATCGATACCCGCCCCACCATGACGGTGCGCTTGCCATTTACCAGTATGGGCGTTCCATCCATGGCATGACGCGGATAACCGTCCGCATAACCGCAAGCCACCACACCGATTTTCATCGGCCGCTGTGCCACATAACGCGAACCGTAACCGACCGATTCGCCGGCCTGTATGTCCTGGATCGCAATGAGTTCGCTGGCCAGCGTCATGCCGCTTTGCAAACCAAACGAAGCAGCACTGCCTTTGCCGGGGCTGCCGCCATACAGCATGATGCCAGCGCGCACCCAGTCATTTTTCAGGGATTTGATCAGCAGATTGGCAGCGGAATTGGCCAGACTGGTTTCCAGTACCACATTCTTCAGCGTGGACTTGGCCAATTCGAAGCGCCGCACCTGTTCTTGCACCGGCAGACGTGCATTGTTTTCATCGTCGGCGTTGGCAAAGTGCATCATCAGATCCACCACGCGCACGCCGCTGATGGCACTCAGCCGGTCAGCGGCCTGGGCAATCGAGTCCGGTTTGAAGCCGAGCCGGTTCATGCCGCCATTGACTTTCAGATGCACCCGGATTTCCGTACCGGCAGCAAACCCGGCCTGTTCCAACAGGACAATCTGTTCCACACAGTGCACCGCAACGTCCAGATTATGTTCGACCACCAGCGGCAGATCTTCAGCGTGAAAAAAACCTTCCAGCAACAGTATCGGCTTGCGCCAGCCCGATGCGCGAATTTTCAGCGCGCCATCAACTTCAACCAGTGCCAATCCATCAGCATCCTTAAAAGCCTGCAGCGCAAAGTCCAGACCGTGGCCGTAAGCATTGGCCTTGACCACTGCCCAGACTTTGGCAGCACCGCCATGGGCACGGGCGATTTGGTAATTGTGAGTCAGGGCTGATAAATGAATGGTTGCGCTAATCGGTCTGGGCATGGCAAAGGTTGGCAGATGAATAAACAGTGCGCCATTTTACCCGAGAACGACACAGCTCTGATTGGCGATTCACGCCATGCATACTTTGATAAATTGCTATGTAAAGGGGCTCTGAATGGCCTGCGGACATTGTTTCATGGTATAAAGCTCGCTTCGAGAATAGACTTCACTTTTTATGAATCGTGGTTTTTATACCATCATGGGCGCACAGTTTTTTTCCTCGCTCGCCGATAACGCATTACTGATTGCAGCTTTCTATGCACTGTCCACCATCAATGCCCCGGAATGGATGACCCCGCTGCTGAAATCTTCCTTCGTGATTTCCTATGTACTTCTTGCCGCTTTCGTCGGCGCCTTTGCAGACAGCATGCCCAAGGGCAGGGTCATGTTTTTGACCAACGTACTGAAAATAACCGGTTGTGCATTGATGTTTGCGCATGTCCATCCTCTGATCGCCTATGGCGTGGTCGGGATGGGTGCCGCCGCCTATTCACCCGCCAAATACGGCATCCTGACCGAACTGCTGCCACCGGAAAAACTGGTTGCAGCCAATGGCTGGATCGAGGGACTGACAATTGCCTCCGTTATTTTCGGATCCGGCCTGGGCGGCGCGCTGATCAATCCACATGTCTGTGCGCTGCTGCTTAATCTGTTGCATACCCCGCTGCTCGGCAATGTCATTCAAACGCCGCTCGAAGCTGCTTTGTCGGTGATCATGCTGCTCTACATCATCGCCACCATTTTCAATTTATATATCCTCGATACCGGTGCCAAATATGCCAGACAGGCCACCAATCCCATCGCTCTGATTACCGATTTCACGCGCTGCTGCAAAACCCTGTGGGCCGACAAACTCGGACAGATCACGCTCAGCATCACTACCCTGTTCTGGGGGGCCGGTGCGGTGCTGCAATTTCTGGTGATCTACTGGGCCGAAGTATCGCTCAATCTGCCGCTCGACAAAGCCGCGATGATTCCGGCGGTCTCGGCGATCGGCATTGCGTTCGGTGCGGTGGCGGCCGGTCGCTACGTGCCGATCAAAAAGTCACTCACCGTCATGCCGTTCGGCGTTGCAATGGGACTGGTTGTGATGTCCATGACGCTGGTGCATTCGGTCTGGATGGCGTACCCGCTGCTGATACTGATCGGCGCACTGTCCGGTTATTTTGTGGTGCCGATGAACGCGCTGCTGCAGCATCGCGGCCATGTACTGATGAGTGCCGGGCATTCGATTTCGGTACAGAATTTCAATGAAAACGTCTCGATCATCATCATGAACGGCTTGTATGCGTTCCTGGTGAGATCGCATCTGTCGGTCAACCTCATCATCATTTCGTTCGGCATGTTTGTTTCCTGTACCACCATGATGGTCATGGCCAAACATCGTGCCAACCAGCGCGACCACGACAGCCTGGCATTGATTGGCGAGAAAAAACATTAACCCATTGATCTGTCCATGAAATTTTCCCGACTGTCTGTTCTGATTGCGCTGTTCACACTGTTCAACCCGGTTCAGGCCGCGGAAGACAACACTTTGCCGGAATGTAGGGTCGCGCTGCGCCTCATCACCAGCCCGGACTATATCAGGGACCATCAGGGTGAAATTCCGGACGCCAACACCATGGATGAGAACGCCAAGGTCAGTTTCGTGGTCAACCTGTTCAAAGAAAACATCAGTAAAGCCGATCATCAGGAACAGTTCTGCACTGCCACCATCCGCGACAATCTTGGCTATACCAATGCTTACCATTTGCCACAGCAGTGTGTTGAATTTCTGCCGTTGCTGAAAAAGAGTTTTGAAGACAAAGTGTCGTATAAAAAGGATCTGCCCAATTTTGCCAGACTGAAAATGGAGGAGTCGATCGTCGACATGCTGATTCTGGATGAAACAGCACCGGACCGACTGGTGCAGCGCTGCGAAGTCGGCATACAGGTCATGCACGTGAATCTGAATGACAAACACCTGAAACAGCGATATCCGCTGCCGCCTGCCTGTGAAGCGCTGTTTGATGACATGGAAAAATCCCTGATTCTGCCTTCGGAACTGGAAACTATACGACGCCAGCGCGTGATTTTTGCCATTGAAAATAAAGATACACCAAAAAAACTGGTAGATATCTGCGAAGAAATTTCAAAATAGATTCACTGCCGGTTCCAGTCGTCTGGCACCACAAAAATCCTCTCGGTTTCAATCAGGCTCTGACCACAGGCTCTCAGACTGACCACCAGCACCGGTCTGGCATCAGCGGCAAACTGCTGTTCCAGATGCCTGTGCAACTGTTCCAGACTCATGGTCGCTGCGCCCTGCACCCGGGCAGGTGCGAGCCAGCGCAGGCGCGTCAAAATCAGAAATTGCTGCCCCGGCAGGTTAGCCAGTTCCGATAACCGGCACCACAATCCGCGGCAATGCACATCTGATATTTCGGGCAGTGATGCAGTGCTGGCAGATGGATAAAACAGCCAGCCTTTGAGCAGCGCGCGCGCTGCGTGGAGCGGCGCGGCCAGATATCGTTGAGCCTGGGCATGCTGACCCAGCGCGAGCTGCGCATCCATGATTTTGCGCGACTTGTCGTTCAGGTTATCCATCAGATTCGGTCCGACGAAATTCGCCAGGGTGTTGGCAGACTCAACGAAAAGATAAAATTTGCAGGCGAACTCCCAATGTTCGAAACCGTCTGGCGTATTTAACAGAAAGTCGAATTCACCAATGGTGGTGCGCGCGATAACCTGCAGACTGTGCGCGACCAGTTCGCCGCGCCAGCCGAAATAGAACGCCAGCAGATTCTCGGCATAGTGCCCCAGACGGGTATGGGGATGCACCGCCAGAAATTCCTGCAACGGCTGCGGCTCGCGATCCAGTCCGGCCAGCCAGTCGGCCGTGCCCTGTTCTATCCCGGGCAGCTCTGCCAGCAAATCGTTCCAGCGCGGATGGTGCCGGTTCAGCAAGTTGGGGGCATCCAGCAGCCAGGCCAGATTGCGCACATCGGGATGAATCAGATGTGGCCAGCGTTGCTGGAACTGCGCCTGATAGTTATTGGGCGTGATCGGAATTGGATCCATCACTCTTCAAACCGGGCCAGACACAGGTCTGACCAGGTCTGGGCCTTTAAGGCCGGCGTAGTCAGCAACTCGGCAGGATGATGGGTCACGACCAGTTCGGTTTGCCCAAACTGATGGAGTGCACCGCGTTTAAATGCCGGATTGATACTTTGCGCAGCCCTCTCGCCGAACACCATCACCCGCCGGACCAAAGCCTGTGCCAAGTGGCGTTCCAAAGCCGTGACGCCAGCGCCGGAACTGCAAGAACTATGCAGTGCCAGAAAGCCTGCCACATCAGTCCAGCCGGCGGCCCGCACGCAGTTGTTCAGCAAGGTCTGCTGTGCCGGGTCGGCAATCGGATCGGCCAGAATGATCAGCACCTGCGTGTGCTGCGCTGATGATTCCAGCCACGCTGCGCCACACACCGGGCAGTTGGACTGGAATGGCTCTGCAGCGGCAGACGCATTGTCACGCAAGATCCACAGCGGTCCGACTGACATTTCATTCAATTTACTCAGCCACATGGTGATTGTCCTGTAGGTCATAACGCAGGATCAGCGCATCTTCACGCTGCTGACCTGACTGATAATAATTTTTTCTGCGCGCGATCAATTCAAAACCGAAAGACTGATACAGGCTTAAGGCATGCTGATTGGATACGCGCACTTCCAGCAGCATCGATTTCATGTGCATCAGCCGGGCCTGTTGCACGGCAAACCCGAGCAGCAATTTTCCCAGGCCCTGGTGCTGCGCCGATGCTTTCACGGCCAGCGTGAGCAGATGTGCTTCATCCACGACTGCCATCTGGACTGTATAACCGAGCATTTCACCAGAACCAGCGCGCAACACCCAGGCATTATCGTTATTTTTCAGCGTAGCGATGAAACTGACTCTGCCCCACGGGTGAGAATACACCGCCTGTTCAATTTCCATCACCTCATCCAGATCAGACAGTTGCATGGGGTCAAAGCGCAGCGTGGAAAAATCCATCGTCATCGCGCGGTCAAGGCCATGCGTTCGGCGCTGGTCAGGGCAATTTTATTGCGCAGATACAGGGGTTGCGCATCAGCCGGCTTATGCACGCGACCGGCCACAAACTCGGTATGTGCAATGCGCGCCACGGCATGCGCACTCGGATTGGTGTTCTGTGCCAACGCCAGCAGTGTGGCCGTCAGGCTGAACTGATCGGCATACGCGGCAAATCCATTACCAGCCAGGACCAGACCTTCCGTATCGTCAGGCTGCACCAGTGCCGGCGCGCTGAGCGTGGGTGCAATCACGGTGTGCCAGACGTCATGCTGCTCGTCATAACGATACTGGGCCCAATATACTTCACCCATTCTGGCGTCCAGCGCACACAAGACATTGCGCGCAGCGCCGGCTTCACGTTGCGCTTCGGCCAACGCCAGCAGTGTCACAACCGGAATCACCGGCAGACCGGCACCGAACGCCAGACCCTGCACCACACCGCAGGCCGTGCGCACGCCGGTAAACGAACCCGGACCGGACCCGAACGCAATCGCTGCACAGTCAGCCAGTGTAATGCCGGCTTCCTGCAGCAGACTTTGCACCATGGGCAGGACGGCCTGAGAATGATTCATAACGCCACTGGTCTGACGGCTGATGATGAGGTTATCGCGCAACAGCGCAGCGCTGGCGATTTCGGACGAGGTTTCGATGGCGAGTATGGTAGGCATGGGGCGCATTTTACCTCGCATTTAAGCTTTTTTCGAATTCATATAGACAGACTAAATGAAAGTTCGGGTGTAAAATCGCCCGATGCCCAGCGTCGATCTCAACCACATTACTCCTGCCGAGTTACAGCACCATCTCACCACCCATGGCACCATCGTTGCCTGCCTGTGCGCCGCCTGGTGCGATGTCTGCAAAAGTTATCGTCCCGACTTTGAAGCACTTTCCGCCCAGTTTCCAGAGCTGTTATTTTTGTGGATCGATATCGAAGACCAGTCCAGTCTGGTCGATGATCTCGATATTGACAATTTCCCGACCGTATTGATTCAGCAGCACGACATCGTCAGCTTTTACGGCACCATGCAGCCCGACACGGCCCAGTTGAAGCGTCTGGTGCAATCGCTGACCGGTCAGTCTGCCGAACAGCTGCGGGCATTGGCCGTATCCGGCGCACTGCAACGCAACTGGCAGCGTGAAGCCAATTTGCGCAAACGCATCGCCGACCACGTCTGAAGTCAATGTAGCTTGCAAACTTGCCATGTCTTGTCTATTCTGAACCGGACAACCCATAGCGACACGCCAACCTGAATAGCAATAAGGCAAGCTAAAAGGTTATGCAGTTATTTCTAAACCAAGTTATAACCAACTTTACAAGCTCTGTTTAAGGTTTTGTTGAAGCGCTGACTCCAACATAATTCAACATCAAAAATAGTATTGACACGGGAAAAGCCATGGCTGATCGCACAGCGCTCATACCATTAAGTAAAACAGAAATCGCGGTGGGTAAGGTCACCCAGCGTCCGATCTATGACCGTCATGGAAAACTGTTGCTTTCTTCCGGCAACACCATAGAAACAATCTCACAGTTAAACAGTCTGTTCGAACAGGGCTATGTACAAAAAACCGAATGGGATGATCTGGCAGCCAAACCCAAACCGGCGCCCATGCTGGCCAAGCCCGTTTCAACTCAGGCTCAGAAGGCAGCGCAACCGGCACCAGCGCCGGCGCCCCTCCCCGCCAAAGACAATACTGCACAGATGGACGATGTGCGCTGGTATGTCGGTGAAACCCTGCACATGCAGGCCCTGAACGAATCCGAACAGCGTTTTGTGGTGAAGCTGATCGGCTACATCAAAGGCAAATCAGTCCTGGTAACTGCACCCATGGTAGATGGCAAATACGTGCTGATCCGCGACAATCAGACTTTTGTAGTGCGCGCGTTTCAGGGCAAGAAAGCATTTGCTTTTACCGTCATCGCGCTCAAATCCGTCTTCAGCCCGCATCCGTATCTGCATCTTTCTTATCCCAGACATATCAATTCGAGCGTAATTCGCCATGATGCGCGCGCCTCTGTCAAAATTATCGCCTCGGTCAGCTTCAACAATCCGGACCGCACCGCTGCGGCTACCCTGCTCGATCTGAGTCTGGGCGGCAGTTCCGGCATACTGAAGCAGGCCGTGGCCGAAAAAGGCGAAGTCGGCACAGTGAGCTTCAAGATCAATGTGGTAGGCAATGAAGGTTTGCTCACGTTCGATTTCATCGTGCGTTCGGTGGGACCCAACGAAGAAGCCGACGGGTATCGCTACGGCTTTGAATTTCAAAATCTCACGCCGCAAAACAAGCTGATTCTGTCGGCGTTTGTACACCAGACGATTGCAGAGCAATTGTAGGTCAACCCTTCCTGCGCGGATAACCCTGGGCCAGTATGCGTTGCCAGACGATTTCCCGGGCCGCCTCATCGAGCGTAACCCAGGTTGCCACTTCCACCACGGTGCGACCACAGCCGCGACAGATTTCATCAAAGGTAGTGGAACAGACTGCGACACAGGGGGTATCGGGGCGTACCGGTAGTGCCGCATTGGCTGTCAGGTTTTGATCGGTACTGGCTGGCTTCATGAATGGCGACTGTTTCAGGATTAGATCTGGCATGATACCAAAATCGCCCCTGAACTCCTGCCATTATCAATAATATCTACTAAACTTGAGTTACCATGCGCGTCTCGATTTTTTTCCAACTCATTTCACTGCCGGATTCCCCATGAGCCACAACTTTTTCCAGTCCTTTGTCTTATTGATACTGGTCACCGATCCGTTTGGCGGCGTGCCGCTGTTTGTCAGCGCCCTGTCATCGGTGGCGCCGGAACGGCGCTGGAAGGTCGTCGTGCGTGAATGCTGCATCGCGTTTCTGATTCTGCTGCTGTTCATGTTTTTTGGTCAGCATTTTCTGGAAGCCATCCAACTCTCCGAAGTATCACTGCGCATCGGCGGCGGTGTGATTCTGTTTTTAATTGCGCTGCGCATGGTGTTCCCGCAGCCTGGCGGCATTTTTGGCGATATCGATCAAAGCCATGAACCGTTTATCGTGCCGCTGGCCATTCCCGCCCTGGCCGGTCCTTCGGCACTGGCCACTGTTTTGCTGTTTTCCTCCGACGGCGGCAAGGAAATGATCGCTCACGTGGTGGCGCTGATTCTGGTGGCCATGGTCTGGCTGCTGGTATTGCTGTCGGCCGAACGCATGCAGCGCCTGCTGGGTGAACGCACCATGACGGCCTTCGAGCGGCTCATGGGGCTGATTCTGACGGCCATGTCGGTGGAAATGCTGCTGGCGGGGATACGTGATTTTGTTAAAACACTGTAGGGAACTTTTTAGTGTCTGGTTTGCCAAATAACTTATTTCATTTAAGATTGAAAACGGTACTCTGGTTGGCAATTCAATCATTAATATCCAATCTGAACCGTAAATCCCACCCTACTTTTCCCTTTGAAACAGCCGTAAACAGGCAATAATCTCCCTACATCTGACCGAAAAGGTACCTGGTGCATTCTGACAACTCTCTAGATCCAACCGACTGGCCCGCCTTCCGGGTGCAGGCGCATGCCATGCTGGATGACATGCTGAACTATGCCGAGCACCTGCGCGCGCGTCCGGTATGGCAACCCGTTCCTGCGCAGATTCGCGCCCATTTTCAGGAAAAACTGCCGCAGCACGGCACTGAGCTGACTGCCCTGCACCAGCAGTTCATGCACGACATCCTGCCGTATGTAATCGGCAATGCCCACCCGGGCTTCATGGGCTGGGTACAGGGCGGCGGCACACCGGTCGGCATGCTGGCTGAAATGCTGGCAGCCGGACTGAATGCCAATGTCGGCGGACGCGAACAGATTCCGATTGAAGTTGAAAGGCAAATTCTGCACTGGATGCGCGAACTGTTTGCTTTTCCGGCCAGCGCTGGCGGCGTGTTCGTCACCGGAACCTCAACGGCCAATTTCATGGCGGTGGTCATCGCCCGCAATAAATTTCTCGGCAATCAGAGCCGCAGCACCGGTCTTGGTAAAAGCAGCAGCAAACTCACCGCCTACGCCTCGGCCGGAGCCCACGGCTGTGTGGCCAAGGCGATGGATATGGCCGGCTTCGGCACCGCTGCTCTCAGACAGATTCCAATGGATGCGGCATTTCAGATCGATCTGCAAAAACTGGCGCAGCAGATTGCCACTGACCAGGCCGAAGGTTATGCGCCGTTTCTGATTGTGGGCTCGGCTGGCACTGTCGATGTCGGTGCAATCGATGATCTCGCCGCTCTGGCCGAACTGGCACAGCAACATCAATGCTGGTTCCATATCGACGGCGCGTATGGTGCACTGGGCATGCTGTCGGAGCAGATTGCACCGCGTCTGGCCGGTATCGAACGTGCCGCATCGATTGCGTTCGATTTCCACAAATGGGGTCAGGTACCGTACGACGCCGGTTATCTGCTGGTGAGGGACATTCAGGATCAGTTGGACAGTTTTGCAGCACCTGCCAATTATCTGCAGCGCAAGACACGCGGCATGTCGGCCAATTCGCCCTGGCCGTGCGATCTGGGGCCGGATCTGTCGCGCGGGTTTCGCGCTTTGAAGACCTGGTTCACGATTGCCAGTTTCGGCACGCAGAAACTGGGTCAGATCATCGACAACACCTGCGCACTGGCCCAACATCTGGCGCGCTCCATACAGGAAGAACCAAAGCTGGAATTAATGGCACCGGTGGCTCTGAACATTGTCTGTTTTCGTTACACTGGTCTTCCCGACCTGAAAAATATGACGACCGAACAGGCCGACGCGCTCAATGACGAACTGGTCATCCGGCTGCAGGAATCCGGACTGGTGGCGCCATCCTCCACGTTGATTAACGGACAGTTTGTAATCCGTGCCGCCTTCGTCAATCACCGAACCTGCCGCAGCGACGTCGACAATCTGGTGCGCTCGGTGCTGCGTATCGGTGATGAACTTTTTGCCTGCCATATTAACCAATAACCAATAACCAAAACCGACAGGACCATCATGGACGCCACTTCACAACCTGTCCCGACCGTCGCCGAATCCAGAGCGCTGATCGGCTTGCCGACGCTCATGACGCTGGCCTTTAACGGTGGCGATCTGAATCCGATTGCCGATGCACTGATGGCACGCATCAAGGCCGATGCCAGAGATGCGACCGCCCTCATGGACCTGGCGGTAATTTTTATCATGCGCGGCGACACCAAACTGGCGCGCTCCATGCAGACACTGGCGCTGCACAGCCAACAGGTATTTGCCTATCCGCGTGGCACTGCTCCGATTAAAATTCGTGCGCTGGCGATTCTGGGGCCTGGCGACTTGATGGCCAACTCACCATTTGAATTTTTGATCGAAAATCAGCCGGTCGCACTTGACTTGCTTTACATCACCCCTGAACTGGGCTTACCCGCACAGATACCGGAACACGATGTGCTGATCGTGGCGATCGGCGAATCCGATGTCAATCAGCCGCTGCTGGCGTATCTGGAACAGGCGCTGCAGGACTGGCCACACCCGGTCATCAACCGTCCGGGCCGCATCAGCCAACTGTCGCGCGACGCCAGTTGCGCACTGCTTGCCGATATCCCGCAATTGGTCATGCCGGCAGCGCAGCGCGTAGCGCGTTCCGTTCTGGAAGCCTGCTGCGGTGCCGAAGAAGTCGCCACGGCACTGACAACGGCGTTAAACGGCGTGGACTATCCGATCATTATCCGCCCCATCGATTCGCATGCCGGCCAGGGCCTGGTCCGGATTGAATCGCTCAGCGAACTGACCCTGTATCTGGTCAATTCACCGGAACAGTTTTTTTTCGTGTCGCCGTTTATTGATTACCGCAGTCCCGACGGTCTGTTCCGCAAGTTCCGCATTATCCTGATCAATGGCACTCCCTACGTGTGCCACATGGCGATTTCACAGCGCTGGATGGTGCATTACCTCAATGCCGACATGCTGGAGAATGGTGCGCACCGTGCCGAAGAAGCACAATGCATGGCCAGTTTCAACAGCGGTTTTGCACAACGGCACGCCGATGCACTGCTTGCAATCTACACACGACTGGGGCTGGATTATGTCGGAATCGACTGCGCCGAAACCGCCGACGGTCGTTTGCTGATCTTTGAAGTCGACAGCAACATGGTGGTACACAATATGGATTCCGCCGAACTGTTCCCGTATAAAAAAATCCAGATGCCCAAACTGTTTCATGCGTTCGCAGAACTGCTGGCACAACGCTGCGGAAAGGAACTATGAATCCAACCATGGAACCGATCGAGCAACTTGCCGAGCAAAGCACTGAACAGGTTTTACTTTCCGGGGGTGACTCCAGACTGGATATTGACGCCATAACCGGCGTGAACAGATACGGCTGCAGCGTACGTCCTGACGCTGGCCTGATTGCCTTCGGTTCCTCTACCGGTTCCACCATTTCGGAACGCGGCTATGCTGCAGCCCAGGTATTGCACCGGCGCCTGCTCAGTTCGGACTCCGGGTTTTTTGAATCCGCGCTGTACCAGAACGAGCTGGAGCGAATCCGTCGCGAGCTGGGACGACTTTGCGGCTTCTCAGGACAAAGCGAAGTGGCCACCATTTTCGCCGCATCCGGGACCGACCTGCACCTGATATGCGCGCAGCTTCTGGCCAGCGACAATCCATTTGCCGAACCGCTGCACATCATCATGATGGATGCCAGCGAAACGGGCAGCGGCGTGGCACCGGCCCTGCACGGCCAGCATTTTTCCGGTCATGTTGCACTTGGCGGCAAAGTGAAGGCTTTTGAAACGATGCAGGGTGCGCGGGCAGTAACAGTTTCCAGCATCGGCTTGCGCGGCGCTGACGGTAACAGGCGCGCACTGTCTGACATCGATGCTGAAACCAATACGCTCGTGGAAGAATCTATCGCACGGCAGCAACGCATATTGCTGATCATGATCGATGTGTCCAAAACGGGACTGATCGCTCCCAGCCCGCAGTTTGTTGCCGACCTGCGCAGGCGCTGCCCGGAGCAGGTTGATGTGCTGGTTGATGCCTGCCAGTTCCGCATCGCCAATGCTACGCTCAACGCCTATCTGAACCTCGGTTGCATGGTGGCGCTGACCGGTTCCAAATTTCTGACCGGTCCGGTGTTTTCCGGAATTCTGCAGATTCCATCCAACGTGGCAGCACGCCTGTCGCGCCAGACCCTGCCCGCCGCACTGGCTGACTATTCAGCCCAGGCCGAATGGCCGTCACACTGGCAGGCCGCCAGCACTTTATCCGACACCGCCAACTGGGGCCTGCTGTTGCGACTGGAAGCTGCACTGGCAGAACTGAAGGCATTTCGCGCCATACCCGAACAGCAGATCAGCGCCTTTCTGGACCAATTCGCCGAGGCAGTGCAGAATGCCATTCAACGTTCCCCGCATTTTGAACTGATGGCAGAAACTCGCCTGGACCGAAGTCCAATCTGCTCGACGGCCAGCTGGGATCGGATTCCCACCATATTTCCGTTCCTGCTGTTACGCCAACCGGGTCGACCGCTCAGCCGCGAAGAAACCAGGCAGATTTATCAGCAGTTACAGTTTCCGGTATCGGCTGACTTCGCACCAGAGATCAATCCGGCACTGGCCAGGTTACGCTGCCAGCTCGGCCAACCGGTACTGTGCGGCACGCAATACGGCATGGAAGTCAGCGCCGTGCGCCTGTGCGCCAGTTCTCGCATTATTATTGAAGCCTGCGCGGAAGGGTCGGTTTCTTCCGGACAGGTGATTCAGCGCGTGCTGCAGGTTTTGGAGAAGGCTGAGAGCCTGATTCGCAAACTGTGATAAATTGGCGGGGTTTTTAAGTATAAAAACATCCCTCCAACCGCTCTGTTCACAGGAGAACTGCTTTGAAACCCATAACCTTTTTACGCAACGCCGCATTGGCACTGGTGTCGACTTTCGCGTTTACCGCCAGCAGCCAGGCTGCCGCACCCATGGTTAAATCTTCCGCCCCCGGTTATTACCGAGTCATGCTGGGCGACTTTGAAGTCACTGCCATTTCCGACGGCACCGTGCAACTGCCCATGGACAAACTGCTGGTCGACGTCAAGCCTGCCGATTTTGACAAAGCCATCAAAAAATACCATTTGACCGTACCGGTTGATACTTCAGTCAACGCTTATCTGATCAACACCGGCAGCAAACTGGTATTGATCGACAGTGGCGCCGGCAGTTTCTTCGGCCCGACCCTGGGCAAGCTGGTGGCCAACATCAAGGCGGCCGGATATGCGCTGGAACAGGTCGATGAAATTTATATCACCCACATGCACGGCGACCATATCGGCGGTCTGTCTGCCAACGGCGCTGCCGTTTTCCCGAACGCCGTGGTGCGCGCCGACAAACATGATGCCGACTACTGGTTAAGCAAAGCCAACATGGACAAGGCAAGCGCCGACAACAAAGGCGGCTTTGAACATGCCATGACTGCGTTCCAGCCATATATCGCCGCCGGCAAATTCAAACCGTTTGAAGGCAATACGGATCTGGTACCTGGCGTCAAAGCCATTGCCGCTTACGGTCATACACCTGGCCACACCATTTATCTGGTTGAAAGCAAGGGGCAGAAATTAATATTATGGGGAGACCTGATGCATCTGGCGGCAATGCAGTTCGCACGCCCATCCGTTGCAGTGCATTTTGATTCAGACAACAAGGCCGCCATCGCTGAACGCGAAAAAGCCTACGCCACTGCAGCAAAAGAAGGTTATCTGATCGGATCGGCCCATCTGTCGTTTCCAGGTTTGGGTTATCTGCATACCGAGGGCAAAGGGTATGGCTGGATACCTGTGAATTACGTTTCGCTGCCTTAAAAAAATAATGCGGTGGAGTTGAGTTCCACCGCATTATTTATCGTCGTGTCTTGCCTGATTTATCCCGGCTGGCGATGATCGAGCTGATAGGCCCGTGCCAGTTTTCCCTGGGTACTTGAACGGCGCATCATCTCGGTCAGTTGTGCCATTCTTGGCTGCGTGATATCGCGGATTTTTCTGTCATCGGCCAAGATCTTTTTGATGACATCAACCTTTTTCATCTGGTCGGCCTGCGCCAGCTCAACCGGTGTGTCGTTTTCCCTGATTGCCCGCACCTGAGCCGAACAGCTGTCTTCCAGCTCCGCCAGCAACTGCCAGTCATGTTCCTGTGCTGCGCCTACCATTTGCCCCGTAATTACAGCTACATTTTCGTAAATTGACATTAACTCTTGACTATTCATTTTGCATCCTCAATACATCAATTTTGTTCATCCAGCCAGAAATAACCTGATTTCACTATTCTCGCACCCTGCGGCAATCATTACTGCGTAGATTATGGGCCAATTTTCCCCCTACTTCTGTGCTTAATCTACGGCGCAATGCAGGTTCGTTTGTTGATGCACTCTATGCTGAAACATAAGTCGATTTGCGCGGCGTCAATCCATCGCGAGCCATCGCCACAGGCGCAGGCTGTTCAGTTTTATTGGGCGCAATCTGCTCCCAGGCACCGCGCAGCTCACTCAATAACTGATGTGCTTCACGGAGATTTGCCAGGTCGTTGTGGATATTACCTTGCAATAACCGCGACACAATGTAGCCATACAGCGCATCCAGATTTTGCGCCAGTTCGCCACCCACTTCCTTATTCAGGCTGGCCTGCAGACCACGCTCGACAATCGAAACCGCATGCGCTATCGATTTTCCTTTTTCTGGAAGCTTTCCGCTCTGGATCTGCTGAATACCATTACTGATCGCCATCAAGGCGCCATCAAACAGCATGGCGGTTAATTTGTGCGGATCGGCCGCCAGAACGCCGGTTTCGATGCTGATTTTTGCATAGGCGTTTGCTGCATATTTTGAAGATGATCCAAACATGATTTCCCCGTTTTCAATTGTTACTTCCTGATTGATTCAGGAATAAATTCTATAAGTGTTGCCAAATAATGAAATGGACTTAGCTGCTGCCGCTGTTGGCAGCCAGCGCAGCCAGTTGCTGAGTCATATAGGTACTCGTACTGTTTAACTTGCCCATAGTCACATCCAGCGCTGTATATTCGGCCTGCAGCGCTGTCTGTACCTGCGCATTGATATTGTTTTGGCTGGTAATGGAGTTCTGCATATTTTTGATTGTCGCATTCAGCGACGCGGTCACTGAAGCAATCTGACCATTTTTGCCCAATACGGATGTCATCAGAGTATCAAGCGCATTGGCGTAGCCCTGAGTGTAATTGATCGTGCCACGCGCGCCCAGCGCACCTCCCAGCACCTGCATAGAAAGCCCAGACGAGGCATCATTCGTAGATGCAGTCAGTATCTGACCTTTTCCGGTTGCAAGTACACCGTTAATCGTACCTGCCACATCCTGCCCGCCCGTTGCGACAGGTGCACCAAATAACCAGGACATTCCATTACCGCCGGTGATAGTCGCCTGAGATACGGATCCATATGAATTCGATGCTACCGATAAAATCCCGCCGTTCTGGCTGACTGAAGCTGACAAATTGGCCGAACTGAACGCATTGGTATTATTGATGGCCGTTTGCAGTGCGCTGGCCAGACTGGCGCTGCTGGTATACGTACCGGCGGCCAGGGTCACATCGGCCGTGACACCATCCAGTGTCAACTGCAAGGTATCATTTGTTCCTGCAGTGATCACCAGATTGGCTGCCGTACTTCCCGTAGTATTACCCTGCGTTGCCAGCTGAGTAATATTAACCCCGTAGGATCCTGGTTTTGTGGAAGAACTGCTGCCGATATAGCTGATGAGCGGATCCGAACTGGTTCCGGTGGAAGAAAACAGACCGGCCACCGCAGAAGGATTGCTGGCCAGTGCGGCACTCAGTTTGGTGTTATCGACGCTCAACGAGCCATCACTTTTAAATCCCACACCAACCTGAGCCAGCATTGAGATTGCATTCGGGGCACCAGGAACCGGCGCATCCAGAATTGCCTGCATCTGATTCAAAATCGAATTAACACTGTTCTGCCCCTGCAATGGACCTGACTGTTTGGTTGCAGAATTGTAGGCAGTAGCAGAAGAAATTAATCCTTGAATCGTGTTATAGGCTGTGACAAACGAATTGATTGCAGTGGTAGTACCGCTGGTGCTTTTCGATATTGATAATGTTGTCGGAGTGGTATTCGTGGACAACAAATTTAAAGTCACACCGGAAATTGTGTTTGCAACAGTATTGGTCGGACTGGTAATAGCAATTCCGTTCAGGCTAAACTGGGCATTTTGTGCAGCTGAAGTTTCTGTCAGATTCTGCGTCCCCTGAGGATCCTGATTCAGCAGACCCGAAAGCGCCGGGTCTCCCGCGACTGAAATCTGCAGACTGTTGGCCATTCCAGGATTGGTCACTGACAGTGACAAGCGTGCCGGATTGCTGCTGCCATCATTCAAAATGCTGGCGGTCACACCGATATTGGCTGCATTGATTGCCGCCGCAATTCCCGTTAGTGAATCGTTCGAACTGTCAATCGTCACTGTCTTGGGGGCTGCACCGGAATTGGTAAATGTTGCGCCACTGTATATTCCGCTGGTGTCGGTACCGCCGGAAATCGTTCCGAAATTGAACGAGATAGTTCCTGTACCAATAGCACTTGTACTGTTGGCCTGACCAGAAGTCACCAAAGTCTGTGATTGCGCAAGTTTGTTGACCAAAAGTGAATAACTGCCTGTAGTGGCATTGGGTTTTGCAGTTACGGTGGCCACCGAAGTGTTACCCACCCCTGCATTAACACTCTGAAAACTGCTGGCATTATTCAGATTTTGCATTGAAGTCTGAAAGGTCGCCAGTGCGCTTTGCAATTGACCGAAATTACTTACCAGAGTCTGATCTTGCGCCTCCTGGTTTTGCAGCAGAGTCACCGGTTGGTTCTGCACTACCATGAGCTGACTGATAATGCTTGAGACATTCAACCCGGAGCCAATTCCCATTGACGATATGATGGCGGCGCCGGCTGCTGACGTGGTGCTGGAAACGTCGCTCATTTACCTTCTCCTCGACTGCGAAATAAAATGACTATAGCTAGTTATCGGTCGATGGTAAGGGAACTTTAGCGCTGTAATTCAGGCTTTATTTGTTGTTTTGACTTTTGCAAAACGTAAACGCAAAAACACACCGCTTCACTTTCAAAGTGAACCAGCGACTGCCTACCAGGAAACTGAATTCCGTTTCTATTGCCAATTTAACTGCAACTACGCCTGCTGATTAATGACCTGCCCCAATTTTTGCCCCAAAGTTAACGACATCTGAATGATTTCTTCCGATGGAACCTGCCGGATTACTTTATTGGTTTGCTGGTCTATAACCTGAATCACCACACGCTTGCTGTTTGGATCAACGGCAAACTGCACGTTTTGATCATTGCCATTTGCAGCAAGTGATGCATTGATATTCTCAACAGCCTTCTTGACCTGTTCAGTCGTAGGAGGAGTTGCAGCAGTGGCAATAACTTCAGGCGTGGCAGCTGGTTCAACAGCAGGATTTGTAACAGCTGAATAAGCAACGGGTGGCGTTACCCCGGAACCGCTCTGCACATCAGTGGCGACAGAATTTCCAATGACATTTACGTCCATGATAGCCTCTTACAAATGATTTCCCCCGACCTGGGCCGGGGGTAAAACTAAAGCCCAATTAGCTAAGCAGATTCAGTTTAACGGAGTAAAGCCAGCACACCGTTAGGTAATGAATTAGCCTGCGCCAGCATCGCTGTACCAGCTTGCTGCAGAATCTGGCCACGTGACAGACTGGCTGTTTCTGATGCAAAATTGGTATCCTGAACAGTACTTAATGCAGCAGTAATATTCAAAGTCGAAGTCTGCAGGTTGGCCACTGTCGCGGTAAAACGGTTTTCATACGCACCAATCTGAGCACGATTGGTATTGACCTGTGAAATAGCACCATCAATGATCGCCAGAGCCTGGTTTGCACCGGTTGGAATACCGTTCAATGTTTTTGTCACGTCAATAGTTGCCACTGTATTCAGGGTACTACCTGCTGAGGCAACCGCAAAGAACCCTGCGGCAGAACTGGATGCGGCAAAACCGCTTGCACTGCTCAAGGCAACGGTTCCGGCGACGGTTGCACCGTTAGTACCCGAGTTGATTGCCAGTGTTTGTGTACCACCGGAACCGCCAGTCAAGGTCATAGTGCCGGCAGCGTTCTGGTTAGTTACCTGAATGTCTGCACCAGTGGTATTTGACAATGTGATACCGCCGTTGTTGGCCACCAGGGTAGCTGTTACGCCAGTTGTACCGGAATACTTGTTAATTGCATCGGCCATAGACTGATAACTGCCACCAGCTGTGTATGAAGCCGAAATGGCCTGCGGTTGGATAAAGGTACCACTTGCATTGTAAGCACCGCCCAAAGTGATACTTTGAACACCAGTCGCACCAAAAGTCAGGGTAGCTACAGTAGACGCAGTAGCAGAGACTCCGGTTGGATTAGCGCCATTTGTAGTAGCTGTGTTAATGTCAGCTGCGACTTTTTGTGCGCTCACGCCAGCAAGTTCATTAAATGTTGAAGCAGTGGGGGAAGTGCCCTGAATAGTAATGTTTTGAACAGCTTGACCGTTACTGATTGCAGTCAAACCGGTAGTTTGAGCACTTGCGGCAGTAGCAACAGTTGGAGTTGCCAAGGACGACAACTGGTTGCTGCCTAACGCGGTTTCAGAAGCACTCTGAATCGCCACATTAATGACTTGGCCAGCATTGGCGCCAACCTGAAACTGGGTATTCGTAGCGGAACCATCCAGCAGATTAATACCGTTGTATTGAGTTTGACTCGAAACCTGGCCAACCTGTGCCTGTAACTGGGTAATTTCAGTTTGCAGCGAAGCCAGATCAGTTGAAGAGTTGGTGCCGTTGGCAGCTTCCACAGCCAAAGAACGCATACTTTGCAAAAGTGCGGTAGTGCTTGCCAGACCGCCATCAGCTGTTTGCAACATCGAAACACCATTATTGGCATTTTGAGTAGCCTGATTTAAACCGTTCACCTGTGATTTCATACGGCTGGCGATCGCCAAACCAGCAGGATCATCCATAGCTGAATTAATTTTCAAACCTGAAGAAAGGCGATTAATGGATTCTGACAGTGAATTCTGCGAATTCGTCAAATTATTCTGGGTCTGTAACGAAATAATATTTGTGTTGATTGCATCTAACATGATGTTCCCCTTACCTAAGTTATTTGAAATGGCGATTCGCCTCAAACTTTGGTCTGACTTACTTTGACTACTCGACCGCCGTTGTTACAGGTATCGGTCAGGTCTTCAAAAAGTTTAGCTATAAATAAATCAAAACAGGGCTAAAGTTTTTTCTGATACCGCGCTCTTCGGCAGGTTTTAAAAATACTTTAGGGTGCAAATAAGTAATTTTTTTTATAAATTCCTCAAAATTAAAGCCATATTGACAACCAATTTCCTCAAGTTATTTATTCATGATGGCGGTTTTGGCGATCAGTTGAAGTTCTATTTCGATGAAATCAGGCTATTGGTGCACACAACGGCAGCACAATTTGAAAATGTGCCCCCTGCATCGGCCCGGTTTTAAAACTGATACTCCCACCCAAAACACCGGTAACAATATTATTGACGATAAACATGCCAAGTCCGCCGCTGCCGGTACCCATTCTGGTAGTAAAAAACGGAACAAAAATCCGCGTTGCAACCCGGTCGTTCATACCGGCGCCATCGTCGATAAATTCCAGCCGCACCTGATTACCTTCCTGGCGCGCCCGGATCAAAATCCGGCCATGCTCGCGTCCGGCAAAGGCGTGCAGCAGCGCGTTATTGGTCAAGGCAGCAATCACCTGCTCGAGCTGACCGGGATAACTGTCCATGTGTATCGGCTCGGGGATATCCACATGCAGGTCATAACCTCTCTGGCTGATCAACGGCAGCAGTGGCATCAGACATTCAGTCACGTCCTGCAGCAGATCAAAGCTGCTGCGCTTTTCTCCGGTCTGGCCGACCGCAATCTTTTTAAAGGCGTCGACCAGATCCGCTGCACGGTTGATATTGCGTTCAATTAAATAACTCTCTTCGACCAGATATCCGGTAAATTGTTCCAGCTCGGAGCGCTTCAGTTTCTGTTGGTTGACCAGATCCAGCAGCTCCCTGACATGTTCCCTGAGCGTCGAGGTAGCCATGACTACGATACCGATGGGCGTGTTCAGCTCATGCGCCACCCCGGCCACCAGCGAGCCCAGCGAAGCCAGCTTGGCCGACTGCACCAGTTCGGCCTGCATGTTTTTAAGTTGTACCAGATTGGCCGCCAGTTCAGCGGTGCGCTCCTGCACTTTCTGTTCCAGACCGCGTTCATTGATCAGTAACTGCCTCCTGAATATCGAACTGCCCATGCAGATGATCGAAATGGTCAGAATGAATTCCTGGGTGCGAATAATCGGATGATGCATATCCGTGTCGGCAAACGGGTTCAGTCCCAGTGCCACCATTCTGGATATCAGCAGTGCAATCAGGGCTACGCCGATTGATACCCACAGCATTTCAAACCGCAAAGCCAGCAGCAGCGCAAACGGAATGATCAGGGTTGGCGAAAGCGGATTTGTTCCCTGCCCGGCCTGCAGAGTGAAATACATCGAGGCGATGATCGCGACGATGATCAGCAACATGGCCATGTCGATCAGACGCCATTTGGGATTTTGATCATAGACATCGCTGGCCAGCATCAGCATCGGCGCAAAGATCAGCAATCCCAGTCCGTCATCAAACCACCAGACCCGCATCAGTGTCAGGTAGGATGCAGAGGAACCGTAGGCGCTGATCACGGCAGCACCGAGCAGACCACTGACAAAACAGCCGATCAACGGTCCAGCGACGAAAAAATTGGAAAAATCCTTTAATCGACACAGACTCGGTGAGCAGTCGGTCAGGCGCATGATCAGGACGGTAATGCCGATTTCGGCCAGATTCACTGAACTCAGCAACAGCGCTTCGTTTAAAGTCGCAGACGGTAAATTGGCGACAGTATTGGAGGCAAAGGTGATCAGGGCCATCAGCAGTCCCAACGACAGACGCATCCTTAGAATGGCAATGAGCAAAACGGAATTAGGCAGCCAGATGATGACTTCGTTATCCGGGGTTTTGCCGCAAAAAAAACTTAACTGTATCGATGCATAGTGCAGAGCGATCAGAACTGCAAAACTCAGCCAACCGGGGTGGTCGAACAGACGGCGAAAGTTATACATGTAGATTTGAGTTTATTTGTAGGCTGGGATGAAATCCCAGCATTGCAAAAGTTGATGCTGGGATAATATCCCAGCCTACCTTACTTTGTTTGAATTTCAGATAATTCCGAACCATCCCAGCAACGCTCCGGCCCCCAGCAGCCACAACATGTTCAGTCTGGTGCGCCAGATCAGCAGCGCACTGAGCAACGTCACCATCCACAGATGCCATTCGCCCTGAGGATGAGTGCCGCCCAGTATCCAGCCGGTTGCCATCAGCAGGCCCACCACTACCGGTGCCATTCCCAGCTTGAAGGCGCGCACCCCGGGCAGGTGGTTGTTTCTGGTCAGCCATTTCGACGCAAATAACGCAATTGTTGTACTTGGAATAAGAATGCCCGACATGACGATCATGACGGCGCCGCACGCGGCAATGATGCTGCCGGTATTGATACCGATATTCCAGCCCAGCAGCACAATGAACAGGATATTTGGCCCGGGCGAGGCCTGACCAATCGCAACCGAGGCATTGAACTGGGCTTCAGTCAGCCAGTGCTGCTGGTCGACCAGAAACCGGTGCATTTCGGGCAGGGTCGAAACCGCGCCCCCCACTGACAGCATCGACATGGTGAAAAAATGCTGGAACAGGGCCAGCCAGTCCGACCAGCCCAGCGTAATGTGCACTGCGCTGGTCATCGCACTGTTCCTGATCGCGTCTTGAGTCGCCGGTACACCATCGTGCCGGACAGCGTCCCCAGCACCAGCAGCACCGGAAGCAGCGGCCAGCGCAGCAGCGCGATACTGACAAAACACGCTACACCAATTACGGCACAGCGTGTTTTACCCAGTGGATTGGATTGAAGTCCCGACAACATTTTTAATCCGGTAGCCAGAATCAGTCCGGCCGCGACGCCACTCATACCGCTTATGGAGCCGGCCACACCCGGATGGCTGGCGTACATGCCATAAAACACGGCAAACATCAGTGCAATCAGCGAGGGCAGCAGCAGCATGCCGGCCAGTGAAGCCAGAGCACCACGCAGTCCGAAATAACGCGCTCCCAGTATCAGCGACAGATTCACCACGTTCGGTCCGGGCAGAATTTGTGCGACCGCCCATTCCTCAATAAATTCTTCCAGGGTCAGCCACTGCTTTTTATCCACCAGTTCACCCTGAACGATGGCTACCACGCCACCGAAACCCTGCAGCGCGATCAGGGTGAAGGAGCAGAACAGGTCGAGTGGGGATTTGGGTACGGGGTGTGGGTGTGACATGGAATCAGCGTAAATTGGCGCGCATCAGGTCATTCCCCTGAACACCGTCATTCCTGCCTGGACAAGGAGAATGACGCTGAAAAAAATCAACTCGCAAACTATTTTTCATTTTTTTCTATAACCGCATCCGGCAGCGGGTTGGCCAGATTTTTTTCAGCCAGTGCCCGGTCCATTTGCAGGACATTGTCTTTACGCTTAAAACGATTCGCTTCGACTTCCATTTTTTTGACCTGCGCCAGATCAACACGTTTTTCATCCTTGGCCGCCAGCAGGCAATGGTTCACAAAAAAACGCGCATAGCAGATCTGTTCTTTCTGTTTAAAGCGCCAGTCAATCTGCGCTTTGGAAAGTGACACAGCTTCCAGCACGGCATCGGCCTGTTCAACACTGGTGACCGTATCGGTTTTCGGGAAGTTGATCACGACATCGGTGTTGACTTCCGGTGGCGCAGTTGCGCAGCCGCTGGCCAGTGCCACCAGCACTGTCATGGTAAAAGTTTTAATCAGATTAAACCAGGTCATCGCTGCTTGCTCTCGTTTGGCTGTCCATATATTCGCGCGACTGCATTTCTATAATGCGCGACACGGTACGGTGAAATTCATTGGATAGTACGCCTTGCGTGTACAACTCGGCTGCGCCCACCTGGGCTGACATGATGAGTTTGATCTTGTGGTCATAAAACACATCAATCAGCCAGGTAAACCGGCGCGCCTCGGAAGACATGGAAGCCGACATCTGCGGAATGCCAGACAATATCACGGTATGGAACTGGCTGGCAATTTCGAGATAATCGTTCTGCGAACGCGGTCCGCCGCACAGCGTGGCAAAGTCAAACCAGATAGTGCTGCCGGCGCGGCGCAGTGCGCGGATTTCCCGCGCTTCAATATGTACGCGCGGGTCCTCATCCGCGACCGCGGCAATTTTGCTGTAGGCAGTACGCAAGGCCGCATCGGTGGCTGCACCCAACGGTGTCAGATAGGCATCCACCTGCTCGAGAGCGCGCTTGCGGTAATCATTGCCGGAATCAACACATAAAATATCGAGCTTTTCCTTGAGCAGCTTGATGGTCGGCAGCAGACGGTCGCGGTGCAATCCATCCGGATACAGCTTATCAGGCTGATAATTCGAGGTCATGATGAAGGACACACCGTTGCTGAACAGTGCCGACAGCAGATTGAACATGATCATGGCGTCGGCCACATCAGAGATATGGAATTCGTCAAAACAGATCAGCCGGTATTTTTTGGCAATCTTTTCTGCAACGATGTTCAGCGGATCAGCCACTCCTTTGAGATCATCAAGCTGCTGATGCACCCCGCGCATGAATTCATGAAAATGGATCCGGGTCTTGCGTTTGATTGGCACGACGCTGTAAAAGCTGTCCATCAAAAACGATTTGCCGCGCCCTACTCCGCCCCACATATATACGCCGCGCGGAATGTCCGGCGGATTAATCAGGCGCATCAGTTTGCTGGAGCGGCGATCTTTATATGCCAGCCAGTCATCAAAACAAAGCTGCAGGCGCTCCACTGCGCGCAGCTGCGCCTCGTCGGATTTGAAACCGCGTTCGTTGAGGGCGTGTTGGTAAAACTCGACTACGTTCATGGTTAACCCGAAATCGTCTCTATTTTTATTTTTCTAACAGCTGCAGGCCGGGTAGTCCGGCCTGCGGTACTGCGAAGGCAAATCAGAATTTAAAAATTCAACGCCCGTTTATCCACCGCCAACGCTGCTTCCTTGGTCGCTTCCGACAGGGAAGGATGCGCATGACAGATCCGTGCGATATCCTCAGCCGAAGCCTTGAACTCCATGGCCACAACCGCTTCGGAAATCAACTCGGATGCCATCGGCCCGATAATATGCACGCCCAGAATTTCATCGGTCGTGGCATCCGCCAGAAACTTCACCATCCCGTTGGTATCACCCAAGGCGCGTGCCCGGCCATTGGCCATAAACGGGAACGTGCCGGCCTTGTAAGCCACACCGTCCGCCTTGAGCTGCTGTTCAGTGCGACCCACCCAGGCAATTTCCGGTGAGGTGTAAATTACCCACGGAATGGTATTGAAATTGACATGCCCATGTTGACCGGCAATGCGTTCTGCCACTGCCACGCCTTCTTCTTCGGCCTTGTGTGCCAGCATTGGACCGCGCACCACGTCACCGACGGCCCAGACATTGGGCAGATTGGTTTTGCAGTCGCCATCCACGGCCACAAAGCCACGCTCGTCCAGCTTCAGACCAATCGCTTCGGCATTCAAACCGGTGGTGTTGGGCGTGCGACCGATAGAAATAATCAGCTTGTCAAACTCGCCCTTCTGCTCAGTACCCTTGGCGTCGGTATATTCAACGCTGACCGATTTTTTGGCAGCCGTGATCTTGCCGATCTTCACGCCCAGACTGATCGCCAGACCCTGCTTGGCAAACAGTTTTTGCGCTTCCTTGGCGATCTGGTCATCCACTGCGCCCAGAAACGCCGGCAAGGCTTCCAGCACAGTCACTTCAGCACCCAGACGACGCCATACACTGCCCATTTCCAGACCGATGACGCCAGCGCCGATCACGCCGAGCTTTTTCGGTACGGCGTTGATATCGAGCGCGCCCGTGTTGGACAGAATCAGTTCTTCATCAAACGGTGTGCCGGGCAAGGCGCGTGCATTGGAACCGGTGGCAACCACGATGTGTTTGCCGGTTACGGATTCAGCATTCGCACCTGTGACACTGACTTCATAACCGGCAGCAGTTGCGCCGACAAAGGCACCGCGACCGTGGAAGAACGTTACCTTGTTCTTTTTGAACAGATACAGAATACCGTCATTGTTTTGTTTGACGATCACATCCTTGCGTTTTTTCATCTGGGCCAGATCCAGCTTCAGCCCTGACACTTCGATGCCGTGTTCGGCAAAGCTGTGACCGGCGTGCTCAAAGTGTTCCGAAGACTGCAGCAAGGCCTTGGAAGGAATGCAGCCGACGTTGGTACAGGTACCGCCCGGAGCCGGGCCGCCCTTGTCGTTGTTCCATTCATCGATACAGGCTACCGAAAAACCGAGTTGCGCAGCGCGGATTGCTGCAATATAACCGCCGGGACCGCCGCCGATGACGACGACATCAAATTGTTTGCTCATAAAAATCTCTTAGGTAGTTCGATTATGAGTTATGTAGGGTGTATTAGCCTAGCGTAATACACCCTGCACACTTCTCTGTATTACAGATCCAGCAACAGACGTGCCGGATCTTCCAGCGCATCCTTCATCGCCACCAGACCCAGAACTGCCTCACGACCGTCGATGATACGATGGTCATACGACATGGCCAGGTAATTCATCGGACGGACCACGATCTGACCGTTTTCCACCACGGCGCGGTCTTTGGAGCGTGCACGCCCAGGATCGCGGATTGCGGCGGGTTGATGATCGGTGTCGACAGCATCGAACCGAAAGTACCACCGTTCGAGATCGAGAAGGTACCGCCGGTCAGGTCATCCAGAGTCAACTTGCCCTCTTTGGCCTTGGCGCCGAATTCACCGATTTTCTTTTCAATGTCGGCAATCGACATTTGATCCGCATTGCGCAGAATCGGCACTACAAGACCGCGTGGTGAACCGACCGCGATACCGATGTCAAAGTAACCGTGATATACGATGTCATTGCCATCGACTGAGGCATTGATGATCGGGTATTTTTTCAGCGCAGCAACGGCAGCCTTGACAAAGAACGCCATGAAGCCGAGTTTGACGCCGTGTTCTTTTTCAAACTTGTCTTTGTACTTGTTGCGCAGATCCAGTACCGGTTGCATGTTGACTTCATTGAAGGTGGTCAGAATCGCATTGGTGGACTGGGACTGCACCAGACGCTCGGCAATCCGCGCACGCAGACGGCTCATCGGCACACGTTCTTCAGGGCGGTCACCCAGGCTCGCAGCGGTCGGCGCGGCTACATGGGCCAGTGCAGCTTTGGCTGGCGGTGCAGCCAATGGCGCGACTGCCGGCGCTTTCGGGGCAGCAGCTGCTGCGAGTGCATCACCTTTGGTCACGCGTCCATCTTTGCCGGAACCGGCTACCTGTGAGGCAGTCAGATTGTTTTCAGCAAGGATTTTTGCAGCAGCCGGCATGGCTACATCGCCTTTCGATACGCTTGCTGCAGCTGCGGCAGCCGGTGCTGCGGCAGCAGCCGGTGCGGCGGCTGGAGCAGACGCGCCGGCTGTGGCTTCCGTATCAATGGTAGCGATGATCTCACCTGCGACGACCATGCTGCCATTCGGTTTCAGGATCTGGGTAATGACACCGGCACTCGGTGCCGGCAGTTCCAGTACCACCTTGTCGGTTTCGATATCGATCAGATTTTCATCACGCGCGACCGCTGCGCCAACTTCTTTATGCCATTGTAATAAAGTGGCTTCAGCAACTGATTCAGACAGCTGCGGGACTTTAACTTCAATGATTGCCATGTAATTCTCCGTTTTTTTTCGTAGCACTAACCATTTTTTATGGTGCGCCGAGTTTAAAAAATCAATCAGGGGGCTAAATAACCCGTTCCAATTATTTGGTCAGTACAAATCCTTTGAGCTTGGTAAAAGCTGTCTCGATCAGGGATTTCAACTGCGCATAATGCTTGTCGTAATAGCCGACTGCAGGTGAAGCACTGGCCGGACGTCCGGCATAAGCCAGTTTCTGACCGGGTTCGAGCGACTCAAAAATATTGTGCTGAATCTGGAACCACGCACCCTGATTTTGCGGCTCGTCCTGCGTCCACATCAGTTCGGTGAAGTTCGGGAATTTCTTCAGTTCTGCAGCAAAGCTCTTGTGCGGGAACGGATACAACTGCTCGATACGGATAATGGCGGTATCGAACTGGGAACGTTCTTTGCGGGCATTGACCAGATCGTAGTAAATTTTTCCGGTACAGGCGATGATACGTTTGACTTTTTTCGCGTCAATTTTTTCATCGACTTCACCGATTACGGTGTGGAAGGTACCCTTGGAAAAATCATTCAGAGGCGAGCCTGCATCCTTGTTGCGCAGCAGCGATTTCGGCGTCAGAATCACCAGCGGCTTCCTGAACGGACGGATCATCTGACGACGCAGCAGATGGAAGATCTGCGCCGCATTGGTCGGTTGCACTACCTGCATATTGTTGTCGGCACACAGTTGCAGGAAACGCTCAGGACGGGCTGAAGAGTGTTCCGGACCCTGACCTTCATAACCGTGCGGCAGCATCATGGTCAGACCCGAGGCGCGGCCCCATTTGACTTCACCGGAGCTGATGAACTGATCGATCACGACCTGGGCACCGTTGGCAAAATCGCCGAACTGCGCTTCCCAGATCGTCAAAGCGTTGGGTTCTGCCGATGAGTAACCGTATTCAAAAGCCAGTACCGCTTCTTCGGACAGAACCGAATCGATCACGCGGAACGGTGCCTGATTTTCCGAGATGTTGGACAGTGGTACATAGATGCCGGAATCCCAGCGTTCGCGATTCTGATCATGCAGTACCGCATGACGATGCACGAAGGTGCCGCGTCCGCAATCCTGACCGGTCAGACGTACCGAATAACCGGAAGCCACCAGCGAAGCAAACGCCAGATGTTCGCCCATACCCCAGTCCAGATTCATTTCACCGCGGCCCATCGCTGCGCGATCAGCCAGCACTTTCTCAACCAGACTGTGCGGCTTGAAACCTTCCGGCACGAACGTAATGCGCTGGGCCAGGCGTCTCAACTCAGTCACAGGCACTGCGGTGTCAGCTGCGTCAGTCCATTTGCGGTTCAGGAATGGAATCCAGTCCACGGCAAACTTGTTTTTGAAATTCGTAATGACCGGATCAAAGGTCAGCTTGCCGGCGTCCATGGCATCGCGGAATGCTTTGACCAGATCGTCAGCATGGGTAGCATCAATGGTGCCCTGCGTGGCCAGACGTTCTGCGTACAGTTTTCTGGTACCGGGATGCTGGCCGATTTTTTTGTACATTAACGGCTGGGTCAGCGCAGGCGTGTCCTGTTCGTTGTGTCCCAGTTTGCGGTAACAGATGATGTCGACTACGATATCTTTTTTAAATTCCAGACGGTAGTCGATGGCGATCTGGGTGGCCAGTACCACGGCTTCCGGATCATCGGCATTGACGTGCAATACCGGTGCTTCGATCATCTTGACCACGTCGGAGCAGTACAGGGTGGAACGTGAATCGCGCGGGTCGGACGTGGTGAAACCGATCTGGTTGTTAATGACGATGTGCAGTGTACCGCCGGTACCGTAACCGCGGGTCTGAGCCAGATTCAGCGTTTCCATGACCACGCCCTGACCGGCAAAGGCGGCGTCGCCGTGGACGATAATAGGCAGAACCTGATTGCTGCCGGTCAGACCACGGCGCTCGATACGGGCGCGTACTGAACCTTCCACCACCGGATTGACGATTTCCAGATGCGACGGATTGAACGACAGCGACAGATGCACCGGACCGCCGGGCGTAGATACGTCAGACGAGAAACCCTGATGGTATTTGACGTCGCCGGACGGCAGATCATCACCGTGACGGCCTTCAAATTCGGCAAACAGATCTTGCGGCATTTTGCCCAGCGTGTTGACCAATACGTTCAGACGACCGCGATGGGCCATGCCGATTACGATTTCCTGCACGCCATTGGCACCGGCGCGCTGAATCGCTTCATCCATGGAGGCGATGAAACTTTCGCCGCCTTCCAGCGAGAAGCGTTTCTGACCAACATAACGAGTATGTAAATAACGCTCCAAGCCTTCTGACGCAGTCAGACGTTCAAGGATGTGTTTCTTTTTCTCGACGGTGAAGCTCGGCGTGGAGCGGATCGATTCGAGTTTTTGCTGTATCCAGCGCTTTTCGATCGGATTGCTGATGTACATGAATTCGGCACCGATCGAGCGGCAGTAGGTGTCGCGCAGCGAATTCATCAAGTCGCGCAGCGACGAGGTTTCGGTACCAAAATAGGTGTTGCTGATATTGAATTTGACATCCATGTCCGCGTCGGACAGGCCATAGAACGACGGTTGCAGTTCGGGAATTTCAGGACGTTCCTGGCGCTGGAGCGGATCGAGGTTGGCCCAGTGGCTGCCCAGGAAGCGGTACGCGGCGACAATCTGCTGGACTGCAGTACGCTTTCTGCCCAACTCAACGTCAGGGGTCGCATTCACAACCCGGATTGGGCCGCTCTTGGCACGTTCGGCAAACGAAGCGATCACCGGCGCATGCGCCACGTCAGGCTTGGCAGAACCGTCTACTGCGGGAACATTCTGCATCGCGTCAAAATACGCGCGCCAGTTGTCAGGAACCGACCCGGGATTATTCAGGTAGGACTCGTAGAGCTCTTCTACGTAGGGGGCATTACCGCCAAACAAATAGGAGTTGGCGTTGAATTCTTGCATCATCTTGCTCACCTTTCTTCGCGTTTCGCGAGATTAGCGGGTTAATCTAACCTTCCGCGACACGGCCTGACCGGTTAGCGGATTG
>JAYVMW010000008.1:0-53851 GCA_043758755.1 Oxalobacteraceae bacterium | reverse complement strand
GACGTCGGTTTGCAATTCGAAATCACGCCACCCGCGATGGGCGACCTCAAGTTAATTTCCGACTATTACAACGACCTATCCATTGATTTGGTCGATCGGCTTCATGATGAGCTTAATACCGGGATTCGACAACTTCTGCTACAGCCGGGCATGGGATCTCGCCGCTATGCACACTTTCATCGGGGACAATCACTAAGGCATTGGCGACTAAATCGATTTCCCTACCTGATTTTTTACCGACTCAGCGATCAATGGATTCTATTGATCCGGGTGCTCCATGAAAAGAGAAACATTACAGCTGGTCTATTCGATTTTCGACAAAACATCTGACATGGCCACTTTTTTCTGCACTCCCCTAAAATGCGCCGATGGCTGCAACGGGTCGCAATTTGACGCTCAATATATCGCAGATTAGAGTACACCTAACGATTCGTATGCGCGCGAGCAATTTGTTCGCGGTCTTTATCGTCAGCCACCAATGAATCAGTATATTTTTTAGTCAAACGATCAGCAATTAATTGCACTTCATGAATTGAGATGATCTTAGTCTCAAGCGCCTTTTGACGATCTTCAGTGTCGTCATAAATGCGAACAGGAAGTTTTTCTATTAATCCAGCCACCACCAAATTATCAGCCTCAAATTCGCCTAGCCAATTCCTCATCTCGCCAGCCTGGTATCGGCCTTGAGCTGCCCTAACCTTTGTACGAGATCCTTTTGAACGCTCAAGTAACGTGGGCAGATCAGAAACGGTAGACCGCAATTTGTTTTCAGCCATTTTTGATTGGACACGCAAAGAATCAACCTTAGCACTTTTCGCTTCTCGATAGCCTAGGTAACCCAGCATTGATCCAAAAATTCCGCCTATAGCGCCAATAACCCCGCCGACAGAACCTATCAAAGCTGCCACGTCAGGATCCGACATATTTTCCCCATATACAATCAGTTAATACTGCCGGTAAGTGGCAGGAACAGGATCTAAGCCATTCAATTCTTGTTGTTTAATGCCAAAATACTTTGACAGTCCATTGGCTGGTTTGGGTCAAGTTGAACTACGGCGCCAACGATGCCAAATACGCCGCCAGCGCAATAATGTCGTCGGCCGTGAGAGGTTCAACGATAGGTAACATTGGCGCAATCTCGGTGCCCGTCCGGCTGCCGCATTTTATTTCATACAGTTGGCGAGCAAGGTAAGTTGGGGAACGCCCGGCCAATCTGGGGATATTGCCAACACCCCTCAACCCCGCGCCGTGGCACGTTTCGCACGATGACGTGGTCACTTGATCGCGTCCACCAGCCAGATATTTGCCTCGCTCGATGCTCCCTGGCGGCACGTAAGCCGTAAAAAGGGAATGGGTGTCACGACTTTCAAATTGCACTTCATCGTTCGGAACTTCAACAATGCGGTTCCCCAGCAGTTCACTTTCGCCGTTTCCCTGATACCCATAAAAATGCGTTTTCACTTCAACTTTCGGAATCCGCCCAGTTTCCACCACATTGATGTTTTTTCGCGGTTTGATCGAAGCGAAATAATTTGCCGCAAGTCTGAGTTCGTCATCCTTGATGTTCTTGACGAGACCGCGCATTAAGGCGTTTGGGCCCTTTTCTGCAGAAACAGCTGCCTTTCTCGTACCACGTCTGAATGCGCCAACTTGCTCAATTATGTAGTCCGCAGCCAACCCGTTCAGACTTGCATTCTCCGGACCACCCGATCCGTCGGCGCGATGACAAACTCCGCACGCATACACATCCGGTTTTCGACCGTATTTGACAATATCCGGCATGGGGGAATGTTCTTCTGGGTGCCAGTCAGGCGCAAAGTTGCCGTCCTTGGTTTGCCCAACGGTGTACGTCAACGCGCTCTCCGGTACATGCAGTATTGTCTTCACGTCGAGCGTCGGAATATCTTGCTCCGAAGCGTAAATCCAGGGGTAGGCCCAATCCATCCGATGATCTGGCGCGCTCTGTGCGCAGACCAGAATCGGAACGAAAATCAGGCTGCTCGCGCACCGCAGTCTTACAATGAGATTCATCGTTCGTTTCCCTTCTCGTTAGGTCGATCAAACCAAGATTGATCCAAATTACTCAAGTCGCCGCACCTGGTCGGCCTGGTCGAAAAAGTTTAACCCCCGATAATTTCCAACTTCCGCTTTTTCTCAATTCGACAGTTACTTCGGCAATGACGGCTTCGGGCTGGTTGTGAGTAAATGCCGACATACGACTCGGTCCGCTTCAGATTTATTACCGGCCATCCGTTTTGACACACCCTCCGTCAATTGCTGTCTCAATTTAAAGTTCATTAGAGCCATTACTGACCATGACCGCATCGAGGCGTTCCTTCCAAGGATCGGCCATTGCCTTTGGCCCGTTCTCGCCGATTTCGAGTAGCTCGTCGCGATCTGCTGAATAGCGCGGCCATTGCACCAGGCCCGGTCCATTTGGGTCGCCACTTTTGGTGAAATTCACCCAATATGCATGGATCTGCGCCGCGACAGCGGCATCGCCCGGCGAAGTTTGACCGCCTTTGAAAAGGTTTTGCGTCTCGAACACAAACGGCACGTCGCTAAAATGCCCAGCACCATTTGGTGAAGTCGCCTTAAGGCCTGGCGGAACATAGGTAAAGCGGTACTCATAAACGGCGACGCCAGTCGCAGCAAAGGCGCGAGCGGCGTGGCGCGCGGGCTCAACCATGTACCGGTCAGCTCCTATTTTTGCAATCAACTGTTCCAGCGGCACACTACCATCCACATCGTATGCTTTGCGCGCCGCGGCCTGCGCTGGCCCAAACGCGGAGAAAGCGTCGTCTTTGCTGCGGGCAGAAAAGAACGATATGTCTGCACCTGTCGCGCCGATCAGAAGCGGCAACCTGGCCTGAAGCCGTTTGGCGTAAATGTCCAAGAGCGATGAAGTGACGATTTTTCCATCGATCATCGGATCGGTATACGTCGTAAATTCCTTTCCGGTGAACATCGTTTCCATGTTGAGGTCGCCAGCAACCTTCATAGCGTTAAGTTTCCTCAGCGCCCGAAGCGCCTGGGCACCTCTGCCCTCAATGCCGACACTCTTTGCGAAAGCGATACCAACTTCTTCAGCAGCCGCCTTACCTGCTGCGACTTCCGAAATGCGTTCATTCAGAGAGAAATCGCTGCCGCCACCGGATTGCGCGATGGCACGTGCAAACAGGCCACGTGCCCCCGGTGCATTGAGCAACATCAAAACAGAAGCGCCACCTGCTGATTCTCCCATAATGGTCACCTGATCCGGGTTGCCTCCGAAAGCAGCAATATTGTCATGCACCCAGCGCAATGCAGCAATCTGATCCATGTACCCATAGTTACCTTTTGGTTCATTCGGATGTTCCGCCATGAGCGCAGGATGCGCAAAGAATCCAAAGCGTCCGAGTCGGTAATTGATGCTGACGAAGATAATCCCGTCCTTGGCGAAATGCGCGCCGTCGTAGAGTGCGGCTGAAGAAGCGCCATTAACAAAGCCGCCGCCGTGTATCCACACCAGTACCGGCAGCCTTGCTGCGGTGTGCGGACGCCACACATTGAGATAGAGACAATCTTCGGAAGGTTGGGTCGTTGGAGGAGTGTCGTCCCAAGAGACCGGCATTTGGGTGCAGTCATGGCCAAACCGGTTGGCATCGCGAATACCCGACCATGTTTGTGGCAATTGTGGAGGGCGCCAACGCAAATCACCTATGGGCGCAGCTGCATAAGGTATTCCCTTGAATGAATCGATGTGATCATTGTTTACACCAGTGAGCATTCCTTGTGCAATTGAGACGGTCGGCTCGGCGCCATTTTTCTGTTCGCTTGCACTGGTGACGGAAGCGCTGAGTATCATGCACAACGCCAACCCAATCGCCATTAACCCAGGAAAATTGGTTGCCCGGGAATTGTACTGTTCAATTAATTCAGCCATAGGTCCTTTTGGTACATATCTTCAAAGCTGGTTCACCTTCAAAACTTTCACATTCCACTAATTTCAGAATTTGAAAGGTAAATAGCGAGTCGGCGCCGATCACGACTGGTGGCTTCAAGCACATAGTCATTCAGTTCCTGTAATTTGGTCTGGTCGCCCAATATCGGGATTGTGCCGATTGTGACCAGATGCCGGCATACAGTCAACGACAGCTTTAGATTTGTCACCGGCCAGACAACATTGCAATCCTATGAGCCAACTGTGCCGAATTGGGACACTCAACCGTAATACCCAGCTTCCTTTTGCCCACGCAAAGCGAGCACGAAAACAGTGTCAAGTTCGACGATATATCGATACAGAGCCACATATCCTCTCGTTCGTCGACCTATAACAAGCTTCATTTTGTCGCCGGAAACAGGTCTTCCAATTAAAGGATTAGGTTCCAGAACAGAAAGATAGAATTTTCATAAGACATCGGTCGTAGGTGCGGGATTTTTGTCGGGCAACTCAAATAACCAGTAGCTGGTATTCACGGCAAAGTTAGGTCTTTCTGATACCAACCAGGGCGCCATGGCATTGACACCGACGCCGACGCCTCCAATGGCAAGCGTCTTTATTGACGTTCTGCGGCTTCTCGGCATAGTTGAATATATCCATTTTCAATTATTAAAAAGCCGGACATCCATCCTTGATTGGTTCGGATCGTATTTGGTGGGAATGTAAATTGCTAAGTAATATCTGAAGTCGAAACGTGCCACGGGCTGCCTGTCGCTTACTGCCAAAATCCCAAGGGATCATTTTTCTGGTTCGGCCTGATTCCACATTTCCCGTTCGATTACCCACTGTCCTTCGCTGTTACGCTTTAAGACCAGCAGCATTTTGCCCCAACCATCAAAAGGCTTGTTTCCGTTTGAAAACTGAACGACTTGATGTTCAGTACACCACTCAGATGCCCAGTCCCCGACGATGACAATATCAAAGCATTTGAAATCGAATTGGGTCATATGCGCGCCGGGCATTTGCGCGGTGACTTCGTTCATCATTCTGGCAACGGCAGTTTTTCCGATTATTGGCGGCGTAGAAGGTAACAGGCTGACACCATCTTCTGCCCACAGCAACAGCGTGGCGGCATTGTCCATGTTGAGCGTTGCGCGTGTCAGTTTTTGGTTGAACTCCTCAATTCCTTTTTCTTCAGCAGTGGTCAACGTGCACCAAAACGCGCAGGCCAGGAATATTAACGGCAATCCAAAAAATGATTTGAATTTAGTCATGGCCAATCCCCTTGAATACCTTCTGGTAGTCGATGCGTTGAACAATCTCCTTTGCTCCCTTCGTCAGGTGCTTGCCACTGAAATTCTTGACTAACTCCTATCCCGCGTTTCAAGGGAGTACACAGCTGGCAAACAATAAATTAAAAATTATTAAATCGCAATTTCAGTTCTATGACGGCTCAGATGAGATTGCAGTCGCTGTGGCTTTTCAGTGATCGCCAGGGGGAGCGTGCCCATACTTGACGGTCGAGATTCCACAGGACGGGCATCCAAAACCTGCAAAATCACCAATTTTTTGTGTGCCGGTTGCCACCGGTCAGTTATTAAGATTTGTTGACATATTATTTTAGCCATTCAATCGAAGCCACGAGTGCAAAAAACGATTCAAAGCGTGAAGCGAGCTTGTCGTAGCGAGTTACGATACGCCGGAACTGTTTGATTCTGGCAAAAAATCGTTCGATGACATTGCGATTGCGGTACTGCTGTTTATCATAATCTCGTTGTTCCTTGCGGTTCGCTTTCGGCGGGATAACGGCCTTTGTGAATGTTCACAGCATTGGAGCCAGGGATATTCGGCCTAATGGTGCCACTTTGAGTGATTAAATCAGGGCCCCGAACGGGTACAAAGAATGCGTGATTTTGTGTTGATTTACAAGCCTAATTTCCAGCGCCTTGAGTCTTTCGTTTTTTTATACAAATGAACTTGCGGAGCAAGTAGCGTTGCGCCAACGTCCGCGAGAGGCTCCGGTGTGCAACGTGTGGGTATGTGGGTAACGGTTTTATCGTTATAAAGGGAATCAACGAATCCGGTCGCAAGATAAGCGACATCATCAGCGTTATCGACGCGATTGCGTTTCAAACCAATATTCTTGCATTGAACGCAGCCGTTGAGGCAGCACGGGCCGGTGAACAAGGCCGGGGCTTTGCGGTAGTAGCGACCGAAGTTCGCTCTTTAGCAGGGCGTAGCGCTGAGGCTGCCAAGGAAATAAACCACTGATCAATACCAGTGTGGGGACAGTCGAGCAAGGCACCATTCAGGTCGACCGGGCTGGTGAGACGATGACCGAAGTTGTCTCCAGTATTGGCCTGGTAGCCGAGATTATGGGAGGAATAAGTGTGGCCAGTACCGAGCAGGCAACCGGTGTTGCGCAGGTGGGGGAAGCAATTACTCAGATGGATCAGGTAACGCAACAAAATGCGGCGTTGGTAGAAGAAATTGCCGCGGCAGCCAGTATTCTTCAATCTCAATCTGAGGAATTTTTCGCCACTGTTGGTGTATTCAAACTAGATGGTAGCGCCAGCGCTGCACTGTCAAATGTTCGAACTCCGGCCGCTAAAATAAAATCGTCGGCCAACGAGAAACTCAGTCAGCGTGTCGCCGATGGCACAGTAAAGCCCTTTTCAGTAAAATCGATCCCATTGTCAAAAGGACCGAGGTCGTCCCAGACACGGTCGGAAACTGGCAGCGATGAGTGGGAAACCTTTTAATTGGGGCTGTACAAGTTTCTGTCTAAATGCCACGGAACACATCAGTGAGCGTATTTTTGAATACGCTCACCAAATTCAATCATGAATAGATTTGGTGCTATCTGCTTACGCAGGCAAATCTTTCCATGCTGATCAATGCCGCAAGTCTGGAAAACAGTTTTTCCCAAGCCGAAGCCAATTGTCGTGATCTTCATGATGACGCTCCTGTCGGTTACGTGTGGTCGAACAATACTGCCACTTTGGCGCCTCCACGCAGCTGCGGGCAGGGACGTCCATTCCATCACTTCTTGTAATGATCAATTCAGGTAACGAATTGCCGGCCACTCATTTCGCGTCGCCATCACTTGACAAACACCCCCCGATTTATTTGCAAGGTTTGATGAAAAACATTTAATTTTCATTTTCGAATCTGCCTCGATAATGACGCCGGACTCTAGAACCAGCAGAGAATCAGTTTAATAGCGTTGGCACGTTACAGACAATTAAATAAGCAATGAGCACGAAATGCCAAACAGACAAATTGAAATAGATGGAATTCGCGGATGGGCAGCATTATCAGTACTGTTTTGCCATTTGTTTGTCGATACATTTGGTGATATCTTCCCCGGTTTTCGAAATATGTTTACCCACCTGTTTTTTAATGGTGCGCTTGCGGTGGCGATATTTTTCGTGCTGTCCGGCGATGCGCTTTCCCTGTCGTATCTGAAATCCAGATCAGGCCGGTCGCTTGACTCCATTGTGGTTAAAAGATATTTCCGCTTAACAGTCCCGATCTTGATGTCATGTTCTTTGGTCTACTGTCTGATGGCGATTGGGCTGATTTTTAATGTTCAGGCTGCCGACGTGGTTCATCGCGAAGCCTGGCTGGGAACGCCGTTGCATTTTGCACCAAGTTTTTGGGGGATGCTGCACTATTCGTTATCCCAGGTGTATGAAGGACACACGCTTGGCGTTTCCTACAATCCGTTTTTGTGGACCATGGCGGTAGAAATGATTGGTTCGATGGTCGTTCTGCTGTACCTGCATATAGCTGGCAGACTCAAATATCCGGAACTGACACTGAAGGTTCTGATTGTGTTTTTGTTTATAGTCAGATCTTACAATTACTACTTTCTGTGCGGTCTGCTATTAGGTAAGTGGCGAGCGAACGGCACGCTTGCGCAGATTCAGAATTCGAAAAAATGGCGCTTCGGTAAACTCCTGATTTTCACCATATCAATACTGATCATTGCCAATACCAAAGGAATGGCGATGTCGACCTGGCTGGCACCACCGATGCTGGTGTTCGTGTTCTATACCACAAACGTCACAATAAAATTTTTCACGTCTCGATTGTCCAGATTTCTGGGGAAAATATCGTTCTCGCTGTATCTGGTGCATTTTGCCGTATTGAGTTCGTTGACCTCATTTTTGATTGTCAGATATCAATCTGAGAACGGACTGGATTTATCCAATATTGCCGTGATACTGTGTATTTCAGCTGTTGTCTGTATTGTGGTGGCGGTCATTTTTGAAAAGATTGAAGCTGCCGCCATGAAAATCGTGAACCGGATACCGGCCAAATTATTCACGACCTAACTATTCACGACCTAACGATTTTCATCAGGAAATTCATCCGGTTCTGGAGGTGTGCTGGTGATGATGTAGCTCTCTTCAGCCCAGTCACCCGCGAACAGTGCCACTACGATTAATGCTGTGCATGAGAATGTGTTGTTGCTCTGCCCAAATACAAGGATGTAAACACATTGCAACAAAGGTTAACATGGGTGATGATAAATAAATATGTCAACACGCCCTAGTCAGATTCAAATTAATAAATTAATCCGGACAGCGGCGAAATAACCTGGCAATCAAAATTCCAGAATCAATCACGGAATACGGATAGCTTTAATTTTTGCCAACGCCTGTTTTTGATTTATGAGGATTTTTTCATATTCGATTAAAGAATAGCCTTTGCCCTGAAATTGGAATAATGTGTAATTGCGTACCGGTGCGATACTTTATATATGCACAACGGTTACGTCAGAAAGTTGAAGGAGCAAATATGAACTCTCGCCCACTAAAACTGGTCACACTGGTTGTCGCGTCGATTACGCTCACTGCCTGTGTCTGGGCACCCCCGCCGCAATATGGTTACCGTATGACCAGTCCGGCATTGCCAACCTATGTGGATGGGCAATATGTTGGCATGCAGCCCAACAATTATGCTTATCCCTACCCGACCAATGAAGTGCCGGTCGTCAATGGTGTCAGCCTGGCTCCGGCTCAGGTTTATTCCTATGATCCAGGTTATCCATACGAACCCAGTTATGGCTATATGAACCCCTGGTACGACGGCGGTTATGGCTATTGGGGCGGCGGTGTTGGCATCAATTATTACGGGGGCTGGTATGGCGGGCGCGGCGGCCATGAAGGCTATGGCAATTCAGGATGGAGAGGCAATCACTCGGGCGGTGGCGGACACGCCGGATATGGCGGACATGCCGGATATGGCGGACATGCAGGATCTGGCGGACATGGCGGAGGCCATCACTGACAGTGATGGCGGTGCCATTCGTTGAAAGCCACAATCGCTCCACGATTGAGGGCCGCAGCTTGGATCACGGTGCGGCATTGGCATGCCAACGTACTCAAAATGAAAAATATTTCACCAAAATAATTGCGATAACTACCTATACTTGCAGGCCATGAGACATGAATCGGCTCAAAGGTGAAGCCTCGTTCTGAACCTGTGCGCTGAAAATACCTATATCACCAATTAAGGCATTAGACGATTTGATCAGACCGGAAAATGATGTTCTTGCAGATGATAATCGCCAGTGCCGTTAACTGTCACGGTTCAGGGGCCACCGGACATATTTTAAGGAGATACCCATGGTCCTGAAAACATTCGGAATTATATTGACCACCACCCTTGTATTGACAGGATGCGGTGGTGGCAACGGCAGTTTTTGTGGTTACGATGCATTTGGCGACCCACTTTTCTGTCAGGTCAACCAACCTTTGCCTCCCCTCCCCCCACCGGTTGCATCGACCGCTTCGTTCAATGTCACTCAGGCAATGATGAATATCGCCAGCCAGCAATATACATTTCATGTTTCTTCTGCAGACAGCTACGGAAATGTCTACACGATCGCCTATTCATCCAGCGCGGGGCAACCTGCACCTTTCGGTTCTGTTCAGGCAAGTACGGCAAATGTAAGCCAGACCCTGTTTGAAAACGGTGCGGCGCAGCAAACCATCAACACAACCAATTACTTTGTCTTGTCACCCTACCAGTTACTGGGCTCGGAAACCACACTGGCAGGCGGATCTGAAGTCGTCAACAGCTGGCAGGCCCCTCCGGTTACTGGCACCGTTGGTCAGACATTCCCCTCATTAACCGCCACGCTTTACCACGATGCATCGAATGCGGTTATTGATGGAACGCTCAGTGAAACTATCGGTCTGTCTCCAGACACGGCAAGCACCGCATTATTATGCCTGATCGATTCAATGCAACTGACGCAGGCCGGTATTAACGATCAATTAAACGGTGGAACCACGTCGAATTGCTTCCGGATCGATCCGCTTGGGAACGTGCTGGGCATGCAAATTACGACTCCGATTTATGGCATGCAGATGCTTTTTTATTGATGCTTCGCCATAGCGGAGACGTTGTGCATATTTTATGAAGTCAATTACATTTATAAGGAGAAGAAATGAATCATTCTTTGAAAGCCCTGGTGTTATCTGCGTCAAGCATAGCCGTGTTGGCAGCATGCTCAACAACGCCGAAAGTGGAAGCGCCGGCACCAGCCCCGAAACCGGTTGCAGTACAGGCACCGGCGCCAGTTATTCAGGCCGCACCAGCACCTGTGGCAGTACTTGATCCATTGAATGATCCCAACAGCCTGCTGGCCAAACGCAGTATCTATTTCGATTTTGACAAATACAACGTCAAACCAGAATTCGATTCATTGAACAGTGCGCATGCAAACTATCTGGTTTCACATGCATCCCGGACCATTGTCATACAAGGCAATACCGACAGCCGTGGCGGACGTGAATACAACCTGGCTCTGGGTCAAAAGCGTGCCGAATCAGAACGTAAAATATTGGCAACCTTAGGCGTTCCTGAGTCACGCATGGAAGTGGTTTCGTTCGGTAAAGAGAAGCCCAAGGTCACCGGTGAAAATGAGGCTGCCTGGGCTGAAAATCGTCGTGATGACCTTGTTTATGCCGGTAAATGAGTAAATAAGCAGTACCGTAACTTTGTCCTGACAAAAAAAGTGCAGCCTGCTAAACCGGCTGCACTTTTTTCAATTCCTCTACTGAACCAACTTACCTGTTATCCGTTTTTGCGGTGATGCATTTCCTGCACGCCCTGCGCAAAACGGGCCGCCAGATTATTGCGTTTCAATTTTAAGGTCGGCGTGATCAGGGAGTTTTCGACGGTCCAGGGTTCTAGCGACAATAGCACCGCTTTGGGTTGTGCGTAGTACGGAAATTCTTTGGTCAGCTCACGGATCCGCAACACCACGGCATCCACGGCAGCCTTGGCCTGCAGACTGGCGCTGACGTTCGGGTTCAACCCCACAGAGCCGGCCAGTTCACTCCAGTATTGTTTGTTCAACACCACCGCGCAGCCGATGAAGGGTGCGTTGTCGCCAAACACGTAAGCCTGTTCAAAAAACGCATCATTCATGATGGCCAGTTCCAGATCGACCGGCGCAATTTTTTCTCCGGTCGAGGTGACGATAATTTCCTTGATCCGGCCCAGAATGCGCAGGCGTCCGGCCACAATGGCGGCCTGATCACCGGTGCGCAGCCAGCCGTCTATCAATGCTTTGGCCGTGTCTTCTTCGCGTTTCCAGTAACCGCGCATGATGTTGGGCCCGCGCACCTGCAGTTCTGCGTTGTCACCGATGCGTACTTCCACATTGGACATCGGTCGGCCGACCGTCGAGGGATCGTTGTCATTGGGTGCATTAAAGGACACCACCGGCGACGATTCAGTCATGCCGTAGCCCTGTATGATCGGAATTCCGAGTCCCAGAAAACAGTGGGAAATAGTTTGCGACAGTGCAGCACCGCCGCTGACCGCAATGCGCAGCCGTCCGCCAAACTGGTCGATCAGCTTTTGCGCAATCACGGGCTGGAAGACCTGCCATAACACTGCATCGAGTGCAGCCGTCAGCGGATCGTGTGCCAGCATGCCCTGCTCCCGGCAAAAACGGCGCCAGCCCGTGGCGACGGCCAGGTTAAACAAGACAGACTGGATGCCCGAACCGGCCAGCCGGTTCTGTATCTCGCTGTAGACACGCTCATAGACGCGCGGCACGGAAATCAGGATGGTCGGGCGCACCTCCAGAAAATCCTGCGGCAACTGTTTGACTGAACGCGAATAAGCAACGCAGGCCCCGGCAGCGACCGGCAAATAATAGCCGGCGGTGCGTTCAAACGTGTGCGACAACGGTAAAAAGGAAAGGAACACGTCACCTTCAACCGGCGCAACACTGAGCAGCACAGCCGTCACATTCGACATGACATTGCGATGCGTGAGCATCACCCCTTTTGGTTTGCCGGTGGTGCCGGAGGTATACACCAGTGTGGCCAGATCGGTTTCGTCAGGCGCACGGCCCGAACCCGTCCGACCCGAAGCCGCAGACAGCCAGCCGTTGAGTTGCACAAGCGGCACGCTCGACTGGCGCTGTGAAACAGGCAAGGTCCGGCTGCTCACCACCACCTGTTTCAAAGCCGGCAATGGCTGCCCGACCTGCTCGATTGCCTGCCATTGCATGTCGCTGTCGGCAATCAGCAGTGAGGCGTCGCTGTCTGCCAGAATGTAGGCAATACTGGCCGGATTATCCAGCGCATGCATCGGAACAGGTACACAGCCGATGGCCATGACGGCCTGATCAATACATACTGCATTGACCCCGTTGGGCAACAAGATGGCAACGCGCGCACCGTGTTCCAGATTTAATGTGCTCAAAGCGCTGACAAATCCGGCAACGCGCACTGCGGCGTCCTGCCACGACGTGCTGATCCACTTGCCGTCGGTTTCGTCAAACTGCCGGTACGCCTCAGCGCCCGGGGTTTGAGCAACCCGCCAGGCAAACAATTCGGGCAGGGTTTTCAGGTTGGCGATTTCCTGGTTTGCTGAAGTTGGTATTATTGTGGGCATGGTCAGGTCGGGGTGCGTGTGTTTTAGAACATCAATATGGATCTGATATTATCCACGCTTTATTTTGCTGTGGGGTGATCTGTGCACTACTATTACTTAAGATCGAATTACCCCTGTTGAATTTTTAACCAGAGTCCCAGATGCAGACCAGTCCAAACCCGCAGGTCGTTTTACCTTCTGGCCCCGGCATTTCATTATCGGAACTGATCGGAGCGCTCAGCTATGCACTGGATATTACCGAAGGCCAGCCGGCCGGACATTGCGTTCGATGTTGCTGGATCGGGATGCATATCGGTAAAGAAATCGGCCTGCCGGAAAACCAGTTATGGGACTTGTATTACACCCTGCTGCTCAAAGATCTGGGCTGCAGCAGCAATGCCGCGCGCATCTGCGAGCTATATCTGACCGATGATCTGAATTTTAAACATGACTTCAAATTTGTCGGCGAAAGTTTGCCGCAGGTGCTGCATTTTGTGTTTACCCACACGGGTTTGAAAGCAGGCCTGGCAGAGCGCTTTCGCAGCGTATTTACCATTTTGCGCAACGGCAGCAAAATCGCCCATGAGCTCATTGCCACCCGCTGTCAGCGCGGCGCCGATATCGCCCGTTTGTTGCGGTTTTCCGAGGCAGTAGCCAGCGGCATATACAGCCTGGATGAACATTTCAATGGCCAGGGCAAGCCGGAAGGATTGAGCAGCGACGCCATACCGATGTTTGCGCGCATTGCATTGTTGTCACAAGTGATCGACGTGTTTTATACCGCCAATGGGAAAGGTGCTGCGCTGGAAGAAGTGGGTTCGCGTTCCGGTCACTGGTTTGATCCGCAATTGGTCGCTGCGTTTGAATCCGTGGCAAAAAAAGAACAGTTCTGGAACCGGTTGAGTGCGCCTGATATTGCAGTTTCAGTGCAGATGCTGGAACCGCAAAAGTATGAAGTTCCCGTGGATGATGATTATCTGGACGATATCGCAGCCGCGTTCGGGCAGGTAGTCGATTCGAAAAGCCCGTATACCAGCGGCCACAGTGCCCGCGTGGCGTTGTATACCGACATGATTGCCGAACAGCTCAATATTTCTTATGAGCGGCGCCGCTGGCTCAAACGTGCCGCCCTGCTGCATGACGTGGGCAAGCTCGGGGTCAGTAACAGCGTGCTGGATAAACCGGGCAAACTCGATGACAGCGAGTGGGATCAGGTGAAATTGCACGCCACCTATACCGAAGTGATTTTATCGCGCATCGGCGCCTTTGCCGAACTGGCCAAAGTCGCCGGCGCACATCATGAACGACTCGATGGCAAGGGATACCCCCACGGTTTGACACAGGAACAGATCTGTCTGGAAACCCGGATTATTACCACCGCCGATATCTTTGATGCCATTACCGCCACGCGCCCGTATCGGGGTCCCATTCCCGTGCCGCGCACGCTGGAGATGATGGCGGAAAATGTCGGCACGGCGATTGACCCAACCTGCTATGAAGCACTTAAAGCTGCTTTGGCGCGGATGAACAATCTTGAACTTAACTGACTACCAATTTCAGGGAATTGAAAGTTGCGCGATGTCTGCCTCTGTCATGCCATACAGCGCATCGAGAAAGGTCACCTGAAAGCTGCCCGGCCCTTTGGCCTCACGTGCGGCACGTTCACCTGCAATGCCCATCACCGCCATCGCGTTTCTGGATGCATCCAGCGCCACCGGATTGACTGCCAAAAAAGCGCCGGTTACTGCACTGGCGCTACAGCCCATGCCGGTTACCTGGGTCATCATCGGATGCCCGTTCCCAACCCGTAACACGGTATTTCCCTTGCAAATCAGGTCAACCGGTCCGCTGACTGATACGACACAGCCGCTCGACACCGAAAGAGCAATGGCGTCAGACAAAACTTCTTCAGGCGTGTGCAGGCTGTCGACACCTTTGCTGCCGGAGCCGGCAATTACCAGCGCCCTGATCTCGGAGGCATTGCCACGAATGACCGTCGGCTGAATTTCCTGTATCAGGCGGTGCGCCGTGTCGGTCCGAAACCGCGTCGCGCCGCATCCAACCGGGTCCAGCACTACCGGCAGATTGCGCCGATGTGCTTCTTTGCCCGACAGCAGCATGGCATCAATCCAGGCCGCACTCAGCGTGCCGATATTGAGCACCAGCGCCTGTGACAGAGCGGTAATGTCAGCAGCTTCTTCAACGGCATGTGCCATCAGGGGCGAAGCGCCAATGGCCAGCAATGCGTTGGCTGTCGTGTTCATCACAACATAGTTGGTGATGTTGTGCACCAGCGGGCCGGCGCGCCTGATTTTTTGTACATCCTGCCAGATCGCCTGTTGAATTTCGTGATTGTCGACATTCTGTGGTTGGTTCATCGTGCACCTTTCGTTACCCATGTCCGGGGATAAATCAAGCCTGAGTTACTTCCCGCGCCTGCGCCAACTGCGCAGCATCCATTTTTGATTCTACCTGAAACTGATAGCGGCCCGCCTTTTCAATGCCTTTCAGGCCGGCCTGTCTGAGCCAGTGGTGGGCCTGCAGGAGATCGATGCCGGTGCCGTGGCCAAAACCATAAATCAGACCCAGATTGAACTGGGCCCGCGCCACACCCTGATCTGCGGCACGCCGGTACCAGATCAGCGCCTCGGTAAAATCCTGTGCCGCATCCTGCCCACTGTCATAGCGCAGCGCCAGCCGGAACTGGGCATCGGCATGTCCTCCGGCAGCAGCCTTGCGATAACACTCAAACGCCAGACGGCCATCTGCCTGTGTGCCAAAGCCCTGGTCATAACACAGTCCGAGCCTGTAACTGGCCTCGACATGATTCTGTTCAGCTGCCTTGCGGTACCACAGCACCGCCTTTTGTGGGTTGCGCACGGCTTCTTCCCCTGTTTCGTACAGTATGGCCAAACTGTACTGGGCTTTCAGATGTCCCTGCGAAGCAGCCTTCTGATACCAGAATATGGCCTGTTTGGGATCCCGCGCAACGCCACTGCCTTTGTCGAACAGCATGCCCAGGTTGTAACGGGCGCCGGCATAACCTTGCTCGGCAGCCTTGCCAAACCAGGCAATGGCGCGCGGATAGTCGGGTGGACAATCTTTGCCGTTACTGAAAATCATGCCGAGATTATTCTGGGCCGCCGCATCATTGGCTGCGGCAGCTTTTTCAAACCAGGCAATGGCTCTTTGATGGTCACGGGGAATGCCCTGACCGGTGATATAAATCAGGCCGATATTGTTCTGTGCACCGCTGTGCCCCTGCAGTGCCGCTCTTTTGTAGCAACCCAGCGCCGCTTCGATGTTCTGATGACCGGATGATGCATTATTGAAGATCAGGCCCAGATTGAACTGGGCGCGCGCATAACCCTGCTCCGACGCCTTGCCATACCAGTACACTGCACGCTCGTAATCCTGGTTGACACCCTGACCGGCGCAATACATGAGTCCAAGATTGAATTGCGCCAGCATATGTCCTTGCCCGGCGGCCTTGGCAAACCAGTGCACGGCCGAGCGCGTGTCTTCGTCAGACTTGAGCGCCTGCATGCCCAGACTGAACTGCGCTTCGCTGTCGCCACCAACTGCTGCAACCCTCAAACTCATCTCTGACATACGACTGTCATCCTTTCTGGAGGTAATTCTGCTGTTGCTGATTTTTAAGCAGCTGCAAAAATTCGTGTTGCGGCACCGCCTTGTGATACAGATAGCCCTGCACCGTGCTGCAACCGGCCCGGGACAGGTAGGTTGCCTGGGTCACGGTTTCCACGCCTTCGGCAATCAGATTCAGGCCCAGACCGCGCGCAATCGAGATAATCGCCATAACCACCGGATAATGTCCGTCGATGTCCTTGATCTCGCTGACGAAGGACTGATCAATCTTGATCGTGTGTACCGGAAACCGGTGCAAATAGGCCAGCGATGAATAGCCGGTACCGAAATCATCAATGGCAACACTCACACCCAGCTGACACAGTCTGGCCAGCTGCTCGGTTGCATACTGCTGATTGCGAATGCACAGGTTCTCGGTAATTTCCACCTCCAGCTGAGAAGCAGCAATGCCGTGACGCTGCATGGCAGCGTTGAGATTGAAGGTGAAATTGCCCCGGTCCAGATAATGCGGTGACAGATTGAGCGACAGACGCAACGGTTCGGCACTCACGGCATTCCACTGGCGCAGATCGCGGCACAGCGGATCGAGCATCCAGTCACTGATCGGCAGTATCAGGCCATTTTCCTCGGCAATCGACATAAACTTGTTGGCACTCAACAGCCCCAGCTCAGGATGATTCCAGCGTATCAGGCTCTCCGCGCCGACAACCCGACCGGTTTCCACCTCGATCTGCGGCTGGTAATACATTTCAAGTTCGCCGTTGTCCAGCGCCTGATGCAAACTCTGTTCCAGAGCCATTTTATGCCGCGACGCATCCTGCATGCTGCTTTCATAAAAGCAGTGACCATTTTTACCGAGCCCCTTGACCTTGTACATCGCAATGTCAGCATGGCAAATCAGATCGTCCACCGTTATCCCGTCATCCGGGAACACCGCAACACCCACGCTGGCCGAGACATGCGCCTGGCTGCTGCCCAGCATAAACGGCTGGGACAGGCTGTGCACAATCTGCGCTGCGATCCGGTCGGCATCGGCTTTGCCATGCAGGTCAGGCAGCAGCAGTGTAAATTCGTCGCCGCCCATGCGTGCCAGGGTATCGCCCTCGCGAAGTCGCTCGCGCAAACGTGCTGCCACCATTTTCAGCAGCTCGTCACCCTTCATGTGACCCATGGTGTCATTGACATACTTGAAGCGGTCCAGATCGACGAACATCACAGCCAGTTCGGTCTTGTTGCGCCGCGCCTGAATCAGTGCCAGATTCAGCCGGTCGCGGAACAGCGAGCGGTTCGGCAGGTCGGTGAGCATATCGTGATAGGCCTGATAGGAAATCAACTGCGTTGCGCGTTTGGCTTCGGTAATGTCGCGCGCCACGCCGTAGATTCCCAAAAACTGCCGCGCACTGAAGTCAGGCTCTTCGGTATACATGCCCACCGAATTGCATAAAATCGTTATGAAAGAGCTGGTGTTGCCGCCGCCCACCTCGCGCTCCTGCATTGGCGCTTTTTGCTGTTTGAGGCGCAGCTCAATATTGCGCGAGGAAAGCGTTTTCATGCTGCGCTCATTAAACACCAGATGCGCACGCTCCAAGTCATCTTCATGAATAAATTCTGAATAATGCACATTGAACAGTTCATCCGGCGCGCAGCCGAACAGCTGGCGGCAGCGCTCGTTGATGAAACTGAACTTGCCTTCGGTATTGGTAGTGAAAATCAGATCGGGCGAGCTGTCGATCAGATAGCGGTGCAGCTTTTCAGAACGTTCCAGTCGCACGGCAATGTCGCGGTTCTGCGCCTGCAGCGCACGTTCGTGCAATGCATGCTGCACCGTTTTCAACAATTCCTCATACGAATAAGGCTTGCGCAGATAACCATAGGCGCCGCGCTGCAGTGCGCCAATGGCAGCATCAATCCCGGTGTTTCCGCTCAGTACAATTACGCTGGTATCAATCCCATGCTGATTGATGAAATCCATGATGTCATGACCGCTCAGGTCGGGCAGATTCAGATCCAGCAGTACCAGATCAAAGTGAAATTTCTGCAATTGCTCAACGGCGCTGGCGCCGGAACTGGCGGTGATCAACTGGTAATCAGTCGTACCCAGCAGTTCACACAGGCCGCTCAAAAGCCGCGGCTCGTCATCGATCAGGAGCAGGCGCGGCAACAGCCCACACTCCATCCGTTCCCCCGTATCCGGGCCGCTCGTGGCCAGACTGATTACAGAAGAATAATTCAACTTAGTCATACCAATGTTTTTCCATGTCAATTACTTGTTCACGAACCATGTGATGTTGAACTCCAACGCGCTGGCCCATCAGGTTGCTGCCGGGAGCAGAATGTCAAACCTCGTTCCGCCAGTGCTGCTCTGACAGGCAATCCGGCCCCGCATTTTCTGCACCAGTCCATGCACAATATTCAGGCCCAGCCCGCTGTGTCCCTTACCTTTGGTGCTGTGCCCCGGTGCAAACAGTGTGCGCATGATTTCCGGTGCAAGGCCGGGCCCGTTATCGCTGACCCAGACGCTGACATACAGAATTCCATCACGGCTGACCTCGCCGTCGCTGCCGATTTCTATCATGCCCGCACCGGTCATGGCTTCTGCGGCATTCTTGATCAGGTTCACAAAAATCTGTTTCAGCATATCGGCACTGCCCTCCACCCTGCAGCGATAATCCATCCCGCGATATTCGATCTGCAACAGTGGCGAAATAAATTCGGTCTGGCGAAACAGACGTACTATATCTTCAATGACATCGCCCAAATCAGTTTTTCCACCTGGATCGATCAGATTGATTTCGGCAAAGTCATTAATGATTTTGGCAACCCGGTCGATCTCTTCATTCAAGATGCCCACTTCGCCGCTGACTGCCTGCATATTCAGGAGCTTGCGATCAAGGATGCCCAGATAATTTTTAATGATGGATAAAGGATTGTTGACCTCATGCGCCACCTTGCGCGACGCCTCGCGATATTCCCGCGCCAGCGCTACGCCGTGCTGTTCTTGCCGTTCCCTGGCCGTTTGCATCGCCTTCAGGGACAGTGCAGCCTGACCACTGAACGCGCTCAGAAAACTCAGGCGCTTTTTCAGATCGTCCAACTGCCACGATTTAAATCCGCCTATCACCATACCCAGACAGACACCCTCAACCACCAACGGCAGGCATGCCAGATGATCGGTATCAAGCAGGCGCAAGAACTGTTCTTCCATCACGATCGTGGCCGGATTTTGTGCCGGCGTGAAAGCGACTTTCCCGGAACGTGCGGCCAGGGCAACCGTGCTGCCTTCCATATTCAGCGGCAGTGAAAAATCGGCCAGTCGCTGCCGATGCTCACCGCTGCGACTGCCAACCAGCGCATCCGAGCGGTCGTTCATCAATAACAGCACACAGGAATCGAAATGAAACAGTGTGCGCGCAGAGCGGGTCACCAGTTCCAGCAGCTCACTCTGTTCGCTCTGTCTGTTGAAGGCACGTTCCAGCGTCGAGGTCAGCATCATGCCGTTCACCTGCTGCATCAATTGTTCCTGTACCGGATCGGCAGCACCAGACGGCTGACCGCTCAACGTTACTTTGGCGCCCAGACTGATATTCAGGTCCCGTGCCGATTTGACGGTCTGCTCCCAGCTGGCACTGCGAATTTTCTGCAGATCGTCAGGATTGAGCGCGCACAGCGCTGCGGATTTTTCAAGATCGCCATCCACAACGTTGCCGGCAATGGCATGGGCAAGATGCGTAATACAGGTCAGTGGATGGGCATTGTGCAGTCGTGCAGCCGGTTCGTGGTGATACAGAACCGCGTCAGCGATGAATGAATCCAGCTTCCACAGGTTCACCAGCCAGGAACCGACTTCGGCGTGGGTAGTCTGGAGGGTGCGCTCTTCCACTGCACACAGATCATCGTCGTCGTTGCCATGAAAATGATGGACATATTCGCGCGGCATCAGGCTCAACAGGGCCAGCCGCCCCACATCATGCAGCAAGCCTGACAGGTAGGCCTCTTCCACGTTGGAATAGCCGGTTTGTTGCGCAATCATGCGCGCAGCCACACCGGCTTGCAGCGCATGCGCCCAGAAACCGCTCAGATCCGCACCGAGCGATCTGGACATTTTGTCGAACACCTGAGATACCGATTCATTGATGACAATGATCTTGATCATTTCAGTACCGATAGACTGCATGGCCTTTTCAAGCGTGGCGGTTGGGCCGCCGCGGTTGTAGGCAGAACTGTTGGCCAGACCGAGGATCCTGGCAGCCATCCCGGCATCCTGCTCAACGAGTCGCAACATTTCCACCAACCCCACAACGTCCGACTGGCACTGCTGCATCAGCTTAAGCAGAGTCTCCTGCAGGGATGGCAGGCGTGCAGCAACGAGTCGGGCCCGAATGTCGATCGTGTTTTGATCCAGTTTAATGTTCCACTCCCGGTCTGAAGCCTGATTTTTACGTTGCAAATCCATTTCAAGCTTCGGTAAATTCTTATTTTGTGTAAAAAGATATTTTTAAAAAACAGTCACTTAGCCCATGGCGCCGGGCGCCCGGCGCACTGCTGCAAATAAATTGCTCCCTGGAAATTTGGCATTTTAACCGAATCGGGCAACCCAAGCGACCCTGTAGCGTTTTGTTACTTCTTTCATGGCAGTGACAATTGAGCCGGGGTTGAACGGTCTGAAGATAAAACCATGGGTGGCATACTTGACAAAATGAGAACGAAGCTTGCCGGTTCGTCTGTCATTGGCAAAAATACGCGCCATCATCGCCATCACTGAACGATATTTTCAGGCTTTCGGCTTGTCAGGATTTGGTCTTTTTCACTTTATCCTGAGTCCAAACGGGTGCATTGCGCACAAACAGGTAATGCAGCACTCCAATGTGCGAAACAGTAATCTGGTCGTTGACAGTATTTATATCGGTTACTGTCGCACCATCTTGTGCCCACATTGCGGCTGACAGACCATGCAGGCTTGCCCTCATCAATGGAGGGGCTTTGGCATGAACCCAGAAACTGGATTCAATTTCGGCCGTCGGGTGCAGCGCTGGCTGCATCCATCAGAAACATTAGCAAAAACTTAGCAGACAACCGAAGTGCGCGATATTGTTAAAACTGTCGTTTTTTTCATATCAATCACTGTCTTGACATGAATCTGTCACATACACCCCTCACAGTACCGGCTGTTTTACACAGATATCTTTTCGCAGCACTTCGTCAGTTCTCATTTCCGAAATTTGCGCTCCAACGGCTGGCATCCGGTAACCGGAACCAAACAAATCCATAAACAATTCAAGAAAACCAACTATCGCTTGTATCTTAAAGGACGTTTCAATGAAATCCCCACGCTTCGCGCAGACTATGATTGTGCTCTCCATTGGTCAGGTTCTTTCTCTGGCATTGATGCAGGTAACCTACGCCGGCGATACTGCGGTTGAGCTGGCCATGTCTGAAACAGCCAGTGATGCCGGCGCATCGGCAGACGTTGCGACCAGCAGTGAATCAGCGGTCGAACAGATCCTGATCCAGGCACAACGTTCCAGCAATGGTCTGGCACGGGCAGCACAAAAAGAAGCACCCAATCTGATCAACCTGATGACTGCGGAAGATATCAAAAAACTGCCGGATGCATGGGGCGGCCCGGGTGCAGGGTTCAACTACACCTACGTCAATTCAAGCTTCCAGATTCGCCCAGGCGAAACTGCACTGTTGCCCTCAACGTCGAAAAACAGCGCCAACGTCCCCCTGTTCTACGAGCGTGACGGCATCAACGTGCGCCTGGGTGGGTACTACGTATCGACCGATCTGTGGGCGGTGGGTGGCAGCAACGACACCGACGTATATAACAGTGGCCGTTTCACGATGGATCTGGGCAGTTCGTACACCATCAGTCCGAACTGGAGCTTATATGGAAACATCAAGAATCTGACCAACATACCACTGGCTTTCTACGAAGGTTACAGCAATCGCGTTATTCAGCGCCAGTACTACGACGCGACCGTTCAGGCAGGCGTGAACTTCAACTTCTGATCGCACGGCCCGGATAAGAACCTGACGGTTCGCATTCGGGCGTTTTTGTCCGGATCGACATTACCTGTGCCGGTCTAAGTGAACCCTAAGTAATTTCAAATAAAATTGCCACGACCGACAACTTGGTATTAACAGGTCAACGCACTCAAATTCAATTTTTAATAAATGGAACAAGTCATGAAAACCAATCTAAAACCTGCCCTGCTGGTATTGGCACTGAGTACCTCGGCAATGGCTGCAGGACCGGATTACAAACTGGTTGATACCATCAAAATTGGCGGTGCTGCCAAATGGGATTACATCTGCATGGACAGCGACGCGCAGCGCCTGTACGTAACACACGGCACCCAAACCGAAGTGATCGACACCCAGACTGATAAAGTGATCGGCACCATCGCCGATACACAAGGTGTGCATGGCGTCGCGATTGCCAAAGAGCTCGGCATTGGATTTACCACCAACGGCACAACCAACACCGTTGGCGTGTTTGATTTGAAAACTTTAAAAGTTACCAACTCAATCAAAGTTGGCAACAAGCCTGATGCGATCGTATACATTCCAGGTACGCAGAAGCTTGTATCATTCAACGGCAAATCGAACAATGTCAGCATCATTGATGCGAAAACCATGAACGTAGCAGCAACCGTCGCCATTCCTGGCGTGCCTGAATTTTCAGTGCCTGGTGCCGACGGCAATGTGTATTTCAACCTGGAAGATCTCGGCCAGATCGCATCCATCAACATGAGCACCTACAAACTGAACAAATCCGTTTCATTAAAACCATGCCAGGAACCGTCCGGTCTGGCCATTGATGACAGACAGCGCCTGTATTCGGTCTGCGCCAACAATCTGATGGTCATCACCAGCACTGACGGGAAAGTGCTCGCTCAGGTTAAAATCGGCAGCGCTCCGGATGGCGTGTCATTCATGGACGGGTTCGCTTTCAGCGCCAATGGTGGCGATGGCACGTTAACGGCAGTTGCCGAAGTGGATGGCAAATTTCAGCCGGTTGCAACAATACCGACACAGATCGGCGCACGCACAGTCGCAGCCGATCCTGCCACCCATCGTCTGTATTTGCCGACGGCTGACCTGTCTCCCTCCAAAAACGGGGCGAAGCGTCAGGGTATGCCAGATACGTTCCGTGTGCTGGTTCTGCAAAAACAATAAGCTGCCCTAATCAAGGCCCAAATATATTAATTTATTTGGGCGTGCGCGCAATCCGACTGTACCTATTGACCCATGAAAATCCTGTTGGTAGAAGATGATGTGATGATTGGTGAAGCGCTGCAGTATTCGCTCAACAAAATGCACTACGCAGTAGACTGGACCAAAGACGGAGCCAGCGCCCTGTTAGCTGCCAAAAGCCAGCACTATGATGCGGTTTTGCTTGACCTTGGCTTGCCGAAAATGGATGGCATGGTGGTGCTGCGCAGTGTGCGTCAGGCCGGCTATGACGTCCCGATTGTGGTTGTATCCGCGCGGGATGCGGTTGCAACCCGTGTCGCCGCGCTCGATCTGGGGGCAGACGACTATGTGCTCAAACCGTTTGAAATCGACGAACTGTCGGCCAGAATCAGGGCTGTGGTCCGGCGTAAAGGTGGACATTCGAACTCGACGCTGGAAAATGGCAATCTGAGTTTAAATCTGTCTACCCGTGAAGCGTTGGTAGATGGCGTGGCTGTGCGGCTGTCGGCACGTGAATATGCATTACTGGAAGCCTTGCTGATCAGACCGGGCGCGATACTGTCGCGTCAGGATCTTGAAGACAGAATTTATCAGTGGGAACAGGAAGTGGAAAGCAATGCCATTGAATTCCTGATCCACGGTTTGCGCAAAAAAATCGGGGTGCAGTCAATTAAAAATGTCAGAGGATTGGGGTGGATGGTGACAAGACAATGTTGAACTCACTGAAGTTCAAGTTGGGACTGGCACTGTCGATCACCATGCTGATCGCTGCCATTCTGATTGGTGCGATCGGATACTGGTCAACATTGCATGACGTCCATACGCTGCAGGACGATCACCTGCGCACTATTGCCGCCATGGTGGACACCGGTCGCATCACAACCAACCAGATCAACAGATTAAATTCAGCAGATCTGGAAGATCCAGATGCGCACGTAGTCATACGGCTGATTGACACTGCCTCCCAGCCGAATCCTGCCGGCATAAACAGTCAGGTCCGATTTCCGGACGGACTCAGTGAAGGCTTGCAAACAGTCAGGATTCAACAAATCGACTGGCGGGCGTTTGTGCAGAGTTGGCCGGCAGGCGGGAAACTGGTGGTTGCACAATTAACCGAGGTCAGGGATGAGATTGCATGGCATGCCGGAAAAAAGACCCTGCTGCGTATTTTGGCAATCGTTCCCCTGTTAATTATTTTGTTAACGCTGATGCTCAACTGGATGCTGGCGCCGTTAAACAGACTGGCTGCCGAATTGAATTCCCGCTGTGCAGAAGATATTCGCACCATCCCGGACGATGGGCTCCCTTCAGAGTTGCGTCCTTTTATTTTCTCGACCAATACCGTGCTGCAAAGAATCGCTCTGGTACTGGAGCAGCAACGCCGGTTTATTGCCGACGCAGCGCATGAATTGCGTTCACCGCTGACAGCACTGACCCTGCAGAATAAAAATCTGTCATTGCAGGAACAGTCTGATGAAGCACGGCAAAAACTGGGTGAATTTGACCGCGGCTTGAAAAGAGCCAATGATCTGGTCGACCAGTTACTGACTTTGGCTCGCGCTCAGCTGGCTGAAGTCACGAGTACCAGAGAAGTGAGTCTGAACAAAGTGGCGCGCATCGTTTTTGAAGAGTTGATGCCCTGTGCGGACCAGAAAAACATCCGGCTGGAATTCCATCAACATCAGGTATTGGCTCCGGTGCTCAGCACGGCAGCCGAACTGGATTGGATCACCCTGCTGCGCAATCTGGTTGACAATGCCATCCGCTACAGTAGTTGTGATGGCAGGGTCGACGTTGCCATCCACGCCGATGAATCGTTGCTTGTCATCGAAGTGCGAGATAACGGAAGCGGGATTGCTTTGGAAGAACGCGCCAGAGTCTTTGATCCTTTTTATCGCATTGTCGGGACGGAAAAATCTGGCTCCGGTTTGGGACTGTCTATAGTAAAGAGCATAGTAACCACGCTGCACGGTGAAATAACGATCAACTTCAGCGACCAGGCTTTGCACAGTGGCACTGTCGTATCTGTCAAAATTCCGCACGATGGCAGAACCGGCAGTCGCGCTGAAATGCGGTCATCGAGCAAGCAATTGCCGTTATAATTGCTGCGCCCATGCACCGATCAGTTCAGGTACCGGCACTTCACATTGCATGAATCACCCGTGGCTTAATTCTGTACCTGATCAATGCAATTCAATGCGGATTTACCTCTCGGACAAAATATGGACAGTTTGAAAAAATATTATCTGCCGCTCATTGTTGGCCTTTTGTCGTCCTGCTCATCCTACCAGCCCAAGCCTTTAGCAACGCAATTTTCCCTGCCGGACCAAATTCCCCATCTGGTCCTCGAGGGGCAAAATCACTTTCCCGCGCTCACGGCACACCCGTTTGATCCAACCAATGGTCTGGATATGGACGGCGTTGCGCTGGTGGCAGTGTTGAACAACCCCGATCTGAAAATTGCCCGCGCCGATGCCGGGGTGGCACGCGCCCAGGCGTTTGCGGCCGGATTGCTGCCGGACCCGCAACTGGCTCTTGCCGGTGACCTGTCCAATTCTGGCGGCCCGGGTTCAGTTAAGGCCTACAGCGCAGGCCTGAGTTATGACTTTCTGGCGTTGGCAACCTATCACGCCAATTCGCTTGCCGAGCAGGCCGAACTCAAAAAAATTGACCTGAATCTGCTCTGGCAGGAATGGCAGGTAGTGGCACAGGCGCGTCTGCTGTATGTGAGACTGACTTGTGCAAAGCAGCTGCAGTCCCTGCTCGAATCCAATCGCGACCTGTTTGCGCAACGGGTCAGTAACAATACCGTTGCAGTCAATAAGAACCTGATAGGCAACGACGCCGCCCTGCCCGACATGACGGCGCTGCAGGACGTGCAAAGGCAGCTCAATGATCTGGAACGTCAGACCAACCAGAACCGGCACGACCTGAATCTTTTGCTGGGTCTGGGCCCACAGGTTCAGGTGGTGCTGCGTACAGGCACCGCGCTACCGGAACTCGATGATGCGGCAATTGCTGAAGAAATTAACAGTCTGCCGCAGCACCGTCCCGACCTGCTGGCGCTGCAGTCCGGCTTTGACGCACAGGATCAGCGCTACCGTGCGGCTCTGATTGCGCAATTTCCCTCTCTGAATATCGGTTTTACCAAGGCACGTGACAATACCGGCGTGTATTCCAACGGACTGGGCGTGACCCTGTACCTGCCGCTGCTGAACCGCAATCGCGGCAATGTCGCCATCGAACAGAGCACGCGCGACAAACTGGCACAGGAGTATCAGCAGCGCCTTGACAGCGCCAACAGTGACATCCACAGACTGCTCTCGGAACGGCGCATCAACGCTGCCCAACTCGGCGAAATTCAGGCGTCCCTGCCGCATTTGCGCAGCATGGCCACCAATGCCGATTCAGCCTGGCAAAAAAATATTGTCGACACACTGATCGTAACTGGCGCGCATACCACCCTGCTGGCCAGACAGACTGAGGAAATCAGCCTGCAGCAGGCCATGCTGGAACAGCAGGTGGCATTATTGACACTGGTCGGTGGAGATTTGCCTGGTCAACCTAATCCGGAACAAAAATAATCATGAAAAACAAAAAAGTTGCGCTGATACTGCTCATCGTCGGTGCGATTGGCGCCGCTGGACTCACATGGTGGGTTCGCCATCACACCAGCGCTGCCGCTGCAGAAGGGGCCGAGCCGGCAGCAGACACGGTCAGCGCTCTGGTCAAAACCCAAAAAATCGAACAGCAGAGCGTCGACTCCAGCCTGCTGGCTTTTGGCGAGGTACTCAGTGCCAAGGTCGATACGCTGAGTTTTCCGCAGGCCGGGCAACTTACCCTGTTGCAGGTACAGGCCGGCCAACAAGTCAAACGCGGCCAGACGCTGGCCATACTGACGACCGACCCCGCAATCTACGCGACCTATCAGCAGGCCGTGTCCGCCCTGAACTTTGCCCGCGCCGAGCTTAAACGGGAACAGGAACTGTTTGCCCTGAAACTGCTCACCCAAACCCAGCTGGACACGGCACAGAAACAGTTGAGCGACGCCGAAGCAATCCTGGACGCCCAGAAAAAGCTGGGCGGCGTGACTCAAACGGCCCATCTGAGCGCACCGCTGGATGGCGTCATTACGGCACTGGTCGCAGCGCAGGGTGACCGTCTGGCTGCGGGCAGCGCGGTAGTACAGATGGGCGAATCCGGCCGGTTGCGCATTCAGCTCGGCATCGAGCCATCACGACAGCCGGTGGTCAAAACCGGCATGAAAGTTACTCTGGCGCCGATCCAGAATCCGGCCCAGAGCATTGAAGCAAAAATTGCCGAAATTCAGAGCATCATCGATCCCAAAACCCAACTTGTGAATGCCATCGTACTGCTGCCGGCGTCAGCCTCTGCCACGCTGGTTGCCGGCATGCACGTGCAGGGCACGATACACCTGGGTCAGCAGCGGGCCTGGCTGGTGAGCCGCTCTGCGGTGCTCAGTGACGAAAAAGGTAGTTATATTTTTCAGGTGGCGGCCGGCAAAGCAAAGCGCGTGGCGGTAAACACCGTCAGCGAAACCGCCACGCTGTCCGGTATTACCGGTGACATTGACGCCGCGCTGCCGCTGGTGATCTTGGGCAATTACGAACTGGAAGATGGCATGCCGGTGCGGGAGAAGGGCCAATGAGCATTGGACAATGGCTGCAGTCGCACCGCAGATCGGTACTGTTTCTGTTTGCCATGCTGGCATTGGCCGGTGCCGTTGCGGCATTCCGGCTGCCGGTGTCGCTGTTCCCCAACGTGGATTTCCCGCGCGCGGTAGTCTCGCTTGACGGGCTCGACCAGCCGGCCGAACAGATGGAAATGCTCATCACCCGACCGGTGGAAGATGCGGTGCGCCGGGTACCGGGAGTACGCAATGTACGCTCCACCACCAGCCGCGGTTCGGCAGAAATATCGGTCAACTTTGACTGGGGGCGCGACATGGCGTCCAGTGCGCTGCAAATCAATGCCGCCATCGCTCAGGTGCAGCTGCCCGCCGCCACCCAGGTCATGACGCGCCTGATGGACCCGACCGTGTTTCCGATCACGGCCTACAGTCTGACATCAGACACCCTGTCGCCGGTGGCACTGCGCGATCTGGCTCAGTATCAGATCCGGCCGCTGTTGTCCGGCATCGACGGTGTCAAGCAGATTGTGGTACAGGGCGGCGCAAGCGAAGAATACCGGGTCACGGTTGACCCCAAAAAACTGTGGGCCGTCAACCTGTCGTTCGACGATGTAGCACGCACGCTGACCAACGCCAATGTGATTACCGCAGTAGGCCGGCTGGAAGATCACTACAAACTGTTTCTGGCGATCTCTGACAGTCGCATCAAGACTCTGGAACAGATCCGCCAGACCATTTTGGTCAACCAGGCTAACGGCATGATACGGCTGGGCGACGTGGCCACGGTGGAACAGGCTATTTCACCGGAATGGATCAGGATCAGCGCCGATGGCAAAAACGCCGTGCTGTTTTCGGTCTATCAGCAACCGGGCAGCAACAGTGTGCAGATTGTCAGCGACATCAAAAACCGGCTGGATGCAGCAAAAGACCAGTTCCCGCCCGGCGTCGTGATATCCAACTGGTACGACCAGAGTCAACTTGTGATGGAATCGGCGTTCAGTGTGCGCGATGCGGTACTGATCGGCATTCTGCTGTCGGCCGTAGTGCTGCTGTTTTTTCTCAGGAACCTCAAGGTCACCCTGATCGCCATCATGGTGGTGCCGGCCGTTTTGTCGACCACCGTGGTACTGCTGACTGTGCTGGGCATGAGTTTCAACATCATGACGTTAGGCGGCATGGCTGCTGCAGTTGGTCTGATCATCGATGATGCCATCGTAATGATCGAACATATCATGCGCAGGTTGCAGACCAAAAACGGTAGCTCCGGCGACATGCACGAACGGGTTCTGAAAGCAGCGCTGGAGTTCATGCGCCCACTGGCCGGGTCGAGCGCCTCGACGCTAATCATCTTCGTACCGCTGGCATTTTTAACCGGCGTGACCGGGGCTTTTTTCAAGGCTCTTTCGCTGACCATGGCGGCCGCACTGTTCATTTCATTTCTGATCACCTGGCTGGCAGTACCGTTGCTGGCCGACCGTTTTTTGAATCACGATGACGCCACAGCGCATCCCGAATCGCGCCTGCTCAACTGGCTGCACCGCCATTATGCGTCGCTCATGCAGCGCCTGATCGCGCGGCCGTTACTGCTGCTGATTGGCGTCATTCCGCTGCTGGTCATTGGTCTGTTCGCCTTCAACCAGGTTGGCTCCGGCTTCATGCCCTCCATGGATGAAGGCGGTTTCGTGCTCGACTATCGCAGCGCACCCGGCACGGCGTTGTCGGAAACCGACCGGCTGCTGCGCCAGGTGGAGGACGTCATCAAAGCCACGCCGGATGTCGACACCTATTCACGCCGCACCGGCACGCAACTCGGCGGCGGCATCAGCGAAGCCAACGAAGGTGACTTTTTCATCCGGCTGAAAAAAGCCGGCCGACGGCCTGTGGATGAAGTCATGGACGACATCCGCAGCAAGGTTGAGTCGAGCGTGCCGGGCCTGAAAATCGAGATGGCGCAATTGATGGAAGATCTGATCGGCGACCTGACCGCGGTTCCGCAACCGGTGGAAATCAAGGTATTCGCCGACAGTCCGGAACAACTGCTCACTGCTGCCAATGTCATCGCGGAACAGATCGGCAAAATCCCCGGTGTAGTCGATGTCAGGAATGGTATCAATCCGGCCGGTGATGCGCTGGAAATTCACGTCGACCCGACCCGCGCGGCGGCCGAGGGCATGGAGGTCGATGCCATTACCAAAACACTGAGCAACATGTTGAGCGGCAATGTGGCAACCCAGGTAGCCAGTGGCGTGAAAATGATTGATGTGCGGGTCTGGGTTCCCAACGCTGCGCGCAATTCAGACACTGACCTGGTGAACCTCCTGATACGTGCTCCAAACGGACACGTTTTCCCGCTGAGTCGGGTTGCCACCGTCCAGACAGCGTTGGGTCAACCGCAGATTTCGCGCGAAAATCTCAAACGCATGGTGGCCGTGACCGCCCGTATCAGCGGCCGCGATCTGGGTTCGGTGATTACCGAGGTGAAGCAGGTCATGGCGCAGAAAAACATCCTGCCCAAAGGCAGCTACTATCAGCTGGGTGGATTGTATGAGCAGCAGCAGATCGCCTTCAAAGGTCTGATGGCCGTATTTGCCGCTGCCAGCGCGCTGGTGTTTTTGCTGCTGCTGTTCATGTATGAAAGTTTCCGGCTGGCGCTGTCAATACTCCTGACCGCCCTGCTGGCGGTGTCGACCGTGTTTATAGGTTTGTGGGTGACCGGAACCGAGCTTAATATTTCAGCCATGATGGGCATGACGATGATCATCGGCATGGTCACTGAAGTCGCGATTTTCTATTTTTCGGAACAGCAGGAACTGACACAGGACAGTGCGTTACCCGAATCCATCGTCAACGCCGGCATTAACCGCATGCGGCCCATAACCATGACCACACTGGCTGCGATTCTTACTCTGCTGCCGCTGGCACTGGCCATTGGACAGGGATCGGAAATGCAGCAACCGCTGGCCATTGCGATTATTTCCGGCCTGATTTTCCAGCTGCCGTTGGTGTTGCTGGTGATGCCGGCACTGTTTTTTGCGATGAGTAAAAAGAACTGACGCCGACCGGTCACTTTTCTGTGCGACTTTGTTGAATTTCTTTGGCACTGACCGGTTTGGCAGGCGCGGCGGTCTGCTCCGATTTCTCTGTGCGGCGCTCCTGCAGCGCTTTGCTCAATTCGGCCGGACAGTCTATGGCAGGTGCCATGCCCACGCTGACCGTGGCCAGCGCGGCGGCCGGCAGCGCCACGGCCGCCAGTGCAATTGCTGCCGCAGCGCGTGCGGCAAGAGGGCCTTTGTAGGGACCGACATCGGGATTGTCGAAACTACCTCTGGCATACAGCGGCGTGCGTAACGAGAATATGCGCACGCCCTTGGATTTGAGCCGCAAATCCAGATTGAGCAGTTCACGTGACAGATCAATGTCACCGGTGACGTTGACCACCGCATCATCGGTATCGATAACGAAGCGCCGCACGTCGGCCACGCCCTGACTGACACCAAAATCGCTGATCAGACAATTCAGCCGCACCTGCCGGTCGCCAAACAGTTTTACAAACAGGACATTGGCCACATTCAATCCGGCCGCTTCCAGAACATAGTGACTGACCGAGCCTTGGCTGACCGTCGCTGTGAGCGCGCCGTTCGAACTGGCCAGCATCGCCGCAACCGAATTGCCGTGCCCGGTCAGGGCAGCATCACCATTGATTTCTCCCAGACTTGCGTGGGTTGATTCCAGCCTGGGGAACAGTTCGCGCAGCTGCAGCTTGCGTGCCGCCATTTTGATTTGCGCATCAATCGGCGACTTGCGCCCATCCAGCGTGATATTGGAAGTGACGTCACCGCCGGCCATGCCGAAGAACAGCGGTGCGAGCCGCAGCACTTTGTCTTCCAGAAAAATCTCCGTGATGATATTTTCCAGTGGAATATCATGCGTGCGGATCAAATGTTTGCCGCTGAATTTGACGTCGGCGTCCAGTGCGCCCCATTCTGCCGTATTGAATTGCTCAACCGGCAGAACTTTTCCTTCCGGCTGGGCCGGCGCGCCGGAGGCCACTGGCCGGTTTTTGCCACCGGCGCCGACAATCGGGCCAAGATCTTCCAGCCGTAGCTGTTCAGACGTTACGGTGCCGCGCAACAGGGAGCGCGGCAGGCGATAGAGATAGGCCAGAGAGCCGGCCATGTCACTCGATCCGACCGTGCCGGTGAAATTCTGGTAGGTCCAGTTCCAGTTGCCATGATCCTTTTGTCCCAGCAAACGGCCATGGGTTCTGTAAGCCGCCGTGTCGGGCAGCAGCACACCGGTTAGCGGGTACAGATCAGCCAGATTGGTTCCGCCCAGCGTCAGCTCCACGTCAATACCGGACGGCGCAGACGGATCGGTGACAGCACCATTGAAGGTAATCCGGTTTGCGCCGAACCGCATGTCGGCCATTACCGGAAATACGGTACCTACATTGTCCAGTGTCAGTATGGCGCCCAACTTGCCGCTGCCGGATACCGGCGCATGACGGTAAGTACCATCGAGCACAAAGCGCAGGTCGAATTGGCGCCCCGGTTGCGTATGGTGAGCCGGATCCGCTACCAGTTCAGGATCGCCGGCAATCGAGACGGCCTGCGCGTGCAGGTCAAGTTGAATGGTGTCATCGACAAAGTGCACATTGCCGTTGGTGAATCCCAATCGCTGTATCTGCACTTTCCATGGCGATGGTCCGTTGTCCTGCAATACCCAGCTGCTGCGGTCGGAACGTTTTTCCAGTGCAAGCAGCGGCGCATCCAGATCCAGTTCGATGACGTCCACTTTACTGCTCAACAGTTCCAGCGGTTTTAACAGAATCACGACCCGGTGTGCAATTGCCATTTCAGGACCGACATGACTCCAGGACGGATTGCTGATGTGAACATCGTCTGCGCTGATACGCAACAGTGGCAGACTGGTCAGATAGCCCTGCCAGCCCGGCTCGCTGCGGGAACCTGAGACAATCTGGATTTTCAGATTCCCGTCCACCGCAAATACACGGCCAGTCATGGCTGATACCTTGCTGTTTACAAATGGCCGTGCCGCATTCCAGTCGTAATTTAACAGCAACGTGATCACAACAGCGCCTGTAACCAACAGGATGGTGGTCAGGTATAGCAAAATTTTGAGCGACTTTACAGCCATGACGTCTCCTGATTGTTGCGCGCGGGCGCCCCGTCACTTCGACAGCGGCGCGACTGCGCATTCACCTTAGCGCAGATCAATGTCCGACTCTGTACGCTGGCGCACCCTTGTTCAGAAGTGAGGTAGTATCGGGAAATGGTTCCGTACCGATTTACCCGTCGTGAATGAATGATTACATGCAAAGAGATCTGTTTGACAACCCCATTACTGAGCTGCCGTTCAATGTATTACCCAAAGATGGGCGCGTCCATTATTTGCCTGCGCTGTTCACTGCAGCGCAATGTACAGCGTGGTTCGATACGCTCAAAGCGTCGCTGCAGTGGCAGGCTGATCAACTTGTCATGTACGGCCGCGCGGTAACCACGCTCAGAAAAGTTGCCTGGGTAGGAGATCCTGACTGTTGCTACACTTATTCCGGCGTACAGAAACATCCGCAACCCTGGACGCCCGAATTATTGTTGATCAAAAGCCAGCTCGAAGCCGTGTGCGCCTGCGAATTCAATTCATGTCTGCTCAATTTCTATCACAACGGTAACGAAGGCATGGGCTGGCACAGCGACGATGAAAAAGAATTGGACAGCGCTACGCCGATTGCCTCGCTCAGTCTTGGCGGCGTACGCAAATTTGCCTTTCGACACAAACAGGATAAAACCGACGCGGCGCTCTTTTTGGAGAATGGTAGCCTGCTGATCATGCACGCACCGACTCAGCAGTACTGGAATCACAGCCTGCTCAAAACGAAAACACCGGTAGCTGCGCGCATTAACCTGACCTTCAGAAAAATAAATCACATCAGCGTATGATGGCAGGCTTCCGGGTTTTTTAGACTCTGCAAACTTCAAAATCAAACTTCCATTTCATGAAAAAAAAGATCGCAATCATCGGCGCCGGCCTGACCGGACTGACACTGGCCAACCGTCTGAACCAGCACGCCGAGGTAACTGTGTTTGAAAAGGCGCGCGGTGTGGGAGGACGCATGACGACACGGCATGCCGACCCGTTCAGTTTTGATCATGGCGCGCAATTTTTCACGGTGCGCAACAAGCGCTTTGGACAATTCAAAATGTGCTGCGGCCAAGCTTTACAGTACTAAGACGCCAATCACTGCTGCTGACTTATTGAATGACAAGGTGTTGCCGTTCTTTGAAAAGTACGGCATGGGTTTAATTCGCATTCTGACCGACAGGGGCACAGAATAAAAAGATCTGGATGATTGGCTGCGTTATTACAATCTCGATCGCACTCATCTGGGAAAAATGTGTTGCGAGCGCACACCAATTCAAACTCTTATTGACGGAAAGGAGGCGTGGAACGATAAAATAACCAAACTGAATAGCTGAATTTGATCTGACAATTCCGCACTTCAAACCGGGGACTGTCAGATCAAGTCGCAACTACTACATATTACGACAGTTGATTCTGCAATCGATCAAACACCAATAATACCCAACTTAATCGCCGCCGAAGCAAATCCTTCGTAATCAATGATTTTCGTGACCGACTTCATTACTATTTTGGATCCAGCCCGATCAAAGAGCGCTACGGCTACACTGTCATTGAGGTGTCGCGACATATACATGAACCCATCATAGTTCCCAGGATTCAGATAGACGGCCCGGGACCATTGCTGTGTGACCCTGTAGTTTGAGGTTCCAGATAAATCCGCTGTACCGCCCATTTTTTTAATGCAGCACCGGTAAGGTTGGCGACCCTTAATTTCGAACCTGAAAACCGAATCACAAATCTGTTCGCAAAATCGTCTGGTGCTACATTGAATTTACCGTTCTTTGGGCATGCATCGTGAAGAATTGACTCAGCAATTGCCACTTCCAGGGTTTTCCCAAAGTAGCAGGTACCAAACAACTTTTTATCTGGCGCATCAAATCGATTTGTTCCCGACTTTCCGAAAAATGGTTCCTTGGTCTTGTGCGATGAAACTCTGATCATGTTGCGTGGCAAGATAATTTGACAATCCAAATCGCCCTTGGCAACATACTCGGACGGACGAGTAATTCTATGGGGCACCAAATCAGCGCTCCCTGAAACCAGCGGCGGCCAAGAGTACCTTGTTAATCTGACCCCGTTTGATTGCTTCCAGCGGTGTCTTTCCATTCAGTGATAACTTTGGTGTGGTAAAAAACTGCCATTTAACCGGACCTGGCAACGATCCGAGCTCTTTTGATACAGCTTCGAGGGTGCTTCGATCATAGGCCGGGTCTGCGAAAAATGCAGGGCACAGGCTTGCTCCTCTAGGCCCATCAACTGAGAATATTCTGAATTCACTGATTGCTTTGCTGCCAGCCTGACGAGAAAAGCCAAGACGTTTCCAGAGTTCTGACGATTTAATTAAAGAACCGTCATCAATATGTTGTTGGCGCGAGAGGATGGCCTGACCTTTGAGCCCTCGAATAAACAGCTCATTTTTAGAATTTTCGACAGGTTCTTTCGCTGACTTGCGGCGGGAGTTACCTTGATAACTGGCAATTGCTGCTTTCACCTTGGAATCTGAAATGGGCGGCAATCCCAGTTGACTGAAATCTTTTCCGGGCGGCGCTTCAATTACATATAAATCAACCCCAATCTTTACCATCCGTCGAATTTCACCCATTTGCAGCGTATTCAAGCGTTTAGCAAGTGGCTTTTTGAGTGTGCGTGCAGTTGCAGCCGCTTTGACCGCAACCTGATGCTTCTTAACTGACGTTTGGGGACCCGACTTTGCCTTTTTTATGCTCCCCTTGGTAACCCTTGCCCTGGCTTCGCTTTCAGCTACGGCAGTTGGCGCCCTGGCGCGTACCGTGGCAGCTTTTTTTGCGGCTTTGTCTAATGCAATCATTTGACGTCCCTCCAAGTTGATCAGAGTTTACGCCAATTGAGCCATGTGTCAACCATGTCAACTATGTCAACCAAATACACCAAATTGCTTACCATCTAACCCGGAATGGCAGTTCGTGTATGCCCGTCTCGTAACGGCTCATCCTGGCACTGCTACTACCTTCATCCAACCCAATCATTACGCCGAGCCGATCCTGAGGAATGTCCGCGCGAAAGCGCGCTTCTTTGAGGCGTCGACCAAATAGCGACGGGGCGGATGGATGCTTGGACATCCTTCGATATTCGTAAAATTTTGCTGCACATTCTCTACGAAAAACGTAGAATTATTGTTGGGATTGACATAATGTCGTTTTATTCAGGCACTGCGTCGGCTTTGAGCAAATCGCAACGAGCACAACTCGCGCAACTGACCAAATCGCAATAAAGGGTAGGCAATGATCTTTACTGATTGTTATGGAGAATTTCACGAATCGACAAGAAATCTGTCTCCCCGCGTTCGCCGGCTTGGTAAAAACTTGTCGCGACAAATTGGGCCGGCACTTGGTTTCGTATTCGCGTCTTTGTTGGCTGCTTCCAGCGCATTCGGCTTTGGAGATAACAAAGAATATGTGACCGAAGGACAAAACATTAAATTGTCGGGGGTTGTAGAAATTCTTCAAGCGTCATCGTGGATGACTGGGAGGCCGAAGCCGGCTGACCGGATCGTCGTGAACATCCACAAATATCTGTATTTCGGTGACCAAACCATGGCTGCAGAAATTGACCTTAATGCTGACCAAGTCTTGATCGAGAAAATTTCCTCGATGCGTGGTCAATCCGTGGATGTCGATTGTTCGATGTCCATTGTTGTCAACAAAATTCCCGCATTATCACGCGTCATCTGCAACGTGGCTGGCATTGAACGACACCGTGATCTGATCGCTATGGCGAAGAAATCCATGCCAGATTCGCGCGCGCTTGCGATAGCCAATCAAGACTGCAAAAACGTTGGGATGGCGGCAGGGGAACCACTTCTAACGCAAGAATGTATTCGCAAAAATGATGAAGGATGGAATCAGCTTAATATTTTGAAGGAGGATGACTCCATTTACGTTAGCACATGGGCATTGTGCGCAAACTCGGCAGCGGTTGATGTCACGTCTGATTTTGCTGGATGGGCGCAATGTGTCCGATTTTCGCAAACGATTTGCCCGAGCGACGCGAAGGGAGCAAACGAGGAACAGTGGAAAAAATGCGTGCGGGTAATATCGACCGGCATGTGGCGAATGAATAAGCAGTCAATGATTCTCGCGGAGCCAGCAAGCCACATCGAACAAACGGACAAACGGGGGAGTGAACAAATTGCTCCTGCGGCTGATTCCGTTGATATCGGGAGATACGTAATCAGCGGAACTATTCAGAACGGTTCCACTGATGCGCCGGGCATGAACGTTATCGCTAGGGCCGGCTAGGCGCGGATACTTTCCCATTTATATATGCATCACCAAATAATCTGTAAATTATCACAAATTTTACTCGACACAAATCGGCCCTAAGCGGACTTTCGACTTAGATGAGTTGCATTACTTTACCCAGTGTTGCTGTCGAGTTTAAATAGATCCTCCACTTTCACATTTAATGATTGCGCTAATTTCAGGGCAAGGATTGTAGACGGGACCATGTGCCCCATTTCAATTGCATTAATGGATTTACGAGTAATGCCAGCCAATTCGGCTAAATCCGCCTGAGTCAAATTTCGAATTGCTCGCTGTATTTTTAGTGTCGATATCAATCGTTCATCTGACATTAATTGCTCCTGTCTAAATACAAGAAAGAAGCCAAAAATACGATTGATCCGGTTACTATGGTCGCACATCCGGTCAAATTTCCGTCTATCGGATTTGTGGCCATCAATGACATTATGATGAATGCCAACTGAATAATCATGACAGCTAGAAATCCAAATTTCCAGGAAGTGTTTAGGCTAGCCTTGCGCAGTTCATCAGATCGGACGACCTTCATTTCAGCACCATTTACATTAGTGCTGACACCCTGAAGAGAAAACGATAGCCAGCCAACGCTGACAACGATTGCTATCGGCAATAGTTTTAATGTGAAGGTTGCGATTTTATTGATATTAGTATTGTCGGGATAAACGATGGGCAGAAAAAAACACACTCCCAATACCGTAATGATGATTAAAGATAGCCAAACTCCGTTACGGCTAAATTTCAACAAGCGATCTACACTTGAAACTAAAATCATTTTCGTTCTCCAATCTTTTAGGTTGAATTGAAAGGTTGCTAAACTGTTGGAAGTGTAACCTATAATTTACTAAAAGTAACCTATGAGTTACTTAAATAGTTTGATATGTCGTTTTCAAACAATGGATAGGTTAATTTCGATTGTTGTGTTCTTAGAACCTCGACCGGCGGCAATGGGTTGGCTCCGGCCATATACGGACAGTTGACATCACTGTTTCCAGACGATTTATTGTGCAATGCAGGTAATGTCAAATTATTCATTTTCAATAAATTCGACGAGCCGAACAACTTTGCCTGGACCGACGATTTCAACACGCCAGCAAAAATCTTACACAGAGCTTTTAAGGTATTTCAATCACGAAATACGGATGCCCAAAATGTTTTGCAGCTTATGCCAAATCAACACCTGCGCGGGTTCTTTCAGTCCAACTATTCGCCATCATCGTTCCTTGACTCCATCCAAATGGGTTAATATACTGTATAAATATACAGTATAAATATACAGTATAAATATCGTACAGGGAAGAGAAAGTGCTATCGATACAACAACAGGGTGGCCTGACCGCCCCGGCGGCCGTGCCTGCCGCAGTGCCTGCCACAGCACTTACACCTCTGCCGGAATTCCAGGGCGTCTGGCGTGCCAACCAGATGGCCGTGTGCAGAACGGCGACCTGTTCAACCGGTTTTGACAGCATCGATGCCGAGCTGCCGAGCTGCGGCTGGCCGCGTTCCGCACTCATCGAACTGTTGCTGCAGCAGTCAGGCATCGGCGAAATGCAGTTGTTGAAGCCGGTGCTGACGCAACTGTCCGCCACGCAAAAAGTGGTACTGGTGCAGCCGCCCTATCTGCCGCAGGCCATGGCCTGCCGGAGCTGGGGTATCCAAACCAGAAATCTGCTCTGGATTAAAACCGCCGGCGCGGCCGACGCGTTATGGGCCACCGAGCAGATTCTGAAAAACGGCTGCGGCGGTGCCGTGATTTTATGGCAGACCAATGTCCGCAATGAAGCGCTGCGCCGCTTGCATCTGGCCGCCCAATCCACCGACACCTGGCTGTGGCTGATGCGACCTTTATCGGCGCGCATGGATTCCTCACCGGCACAGCTGCGCATTGCCCTGCGACCGGCAGCCGGCGGCATTTCCCTGAAAATCGTCAAACGGCGCGGCCCGCTTTCCGGGCAACGCCTGTTTATTCCGCTGGCCACCATGCCAGCCTCCCCTCACCCTTCGGAGCAGCAAAATGCGCCTGTGGTTGTGCGTGCACATCCCGTTGTTGGCACTCGAAGCGATACGTCCGTCCTGGTCTGAGCCGGGTTCGGGCGCAGGCTCGGGTTTGACCTCTTACGCAGTGCTACAGCAGGGACGGGTTCTGGTTGCCTCACACGAGGCGATCCGGTGCGGCGTGCGCTGCGGCATGCGTGCGGGCGGCGTGTCGGCCATCTCACCGGCTACCGTCCTTCTGGAGCGCGATACTGGCAAGGAAAGTCTGGCGCAAGACGCTATCGCCATGGCACTGTTGCAGTTCACGCCGGAAGTCGTCCACGCGCCCGATTGCTGCATTCTGCTCGATGTCTCGGCCAGCCTGACCCTGTTCGGCGGTCCGTTCGCACTGTGCCACCTGGTGGCGACCAATGTGAAGCGACTTGGCTTTACCGTGCAGCTGGGTGCCGCACCGACTGCCACCGGCGCCTGGCTGCTGGCGCGCTGCGGGCGCGGAAAAGGTCGCCTGCTGCTCCGGCGCACCCTCACCATGACGGCACTGACCCGGCGGCTGGATCGTCTGCCCTGCGACATCCTGCCCGAAGCGCAGGTGCACGCGGAATGGCTCACCGGCATCGGCGTCGACACGCTGGGCGACATCCGCAAACTGCCGCGCGCCGGACTGCTGCGCCGTACCGATACGCAACTGCTGGAACAACTCGACCGGGCCTATGGGCAGATTCCGGAGCTGTTCGACTGGATCAGTATCCCGACCACTTTTTCAGCGCGCATGGAAACGTTCGACCGCATCGAACATGCCGAGGCCCTGATGTTTGGTGCCACGCGCCTGATTCTGCAACTCACCGGCTGGCTGGTCTCGCTGCACAAGGCAGTGAATGCATTCGAATTGCTGCTCGAACATGAGCGCGGCCGCTGCGCCATCGCCCCGACCGTCATCGAAATCGGACTGGCCGAACCGGCCTGGCACGAACCGCACCTGCTGCGCCTGCTGCAGGAGCGGCTCTCACGTATTGAACTGATCGCCCCGGTGATTGCGATTCGTCTGGAAGTCAGAAAACTGACCGCCATGCTGCCGCCCACCACTGCGCTGTTTCCGGAACCCGGTGGCACGCCGGCCGACTGGAACCGGTTGATGGAACTGCTGATCGCGCGGGTCGGCAAAGACGGGGTGCTGACCCCGGCCTGCGTGCATGATTACCGGCCCGAAGTATGCAACAGCTGGGTTCCGGTCACGGATCAGAGTGACAGAAAAAATGACGACGGACTGATCGTCGAACGACCGTTCTGGATACTGGCCAAACCGATAGCGCTGTTAATGCGCGACGAGCGGCCCTTTTACGGCTCACCCCTGATACTGGTACGCGGACCGGAACGCATTGAAGCCGGCTGGTGGGATGCCCAGACTACGGCCCGGGATTATTTTGTGGCGCAGGACGCCAATGCCAGCTGCTACTGGATTTATCTGGAACGCACCCGCGAACCGTGCTGGTATCTGCATGGGCTGTATGCGTAGCCTCCATGAAAAATCCATCCTTCATTCCGGAGTACGCCGAACTCCAATGTTTCAGCCACTATACCTTTCTGCGCGGCGCGTCCGCCCCCGAGCAACTGGTGCAGCGTGCCTTCAAGCTCGGCTATCACAGTCTGGCGCTCACCGATGAGTGCACGCTGGCCGGCGTGGTCAAGGCCCATGTGGAAGCCAAAAAGCTCGGCCTGCACCTGATCATCGGCAGCCAGATCAAAATCACTCCGGAAGATGGCAGCAGTCCTTTCATGCTGATCATTCTGGCCATGAACAAAAACGGTTACGGCAATCTGTCCGAACTGATCACCGTGGCGCGCACCCGCACTGAAAAAGGCAGCTATCTGGCCCGACCGCGCGACCTGGCCAACCCGGGCGGCGAACTCTGTCACCTCAAGGGCCTGCCGGACTGTCAGCTGATTCTGGCCCCCGACTACGACATCACTTATGAAAAACTGGCACGTCAGGCCGCCTGGCTGCTGCAGTGTGCACCGGGCCGCGCGCGCATCGCCGTGACGCTGCACCACCGGGTGCACGATGACATCCACAAGGCGGTGGTTCAGGCGGTCGCCGAAGAATACGGCCTGCCGGTCACCGCCACCGGTGACGTATGCATGCATGTGCGTTCGTACAAAACCATCCAGGACACCATGACCGCGATCCGGCACGGCATTCCGGTCTCGCAATGCGGCTACCGGCTGGCCCCGAATGCCGAACAGCATCTGCGATCAAAGCTGCGACTGGGAAATCTGTATAGCCATGCAGCATTGAATGAAACCATCCGGGTTGCCAGTCTGTGCACCTTCTCTCTGGATGAACTGAAATACGAATACCCCGATGAACTGGTGCCAAAAGGTGAGACTCCCACCAGCTATCTGCGCGCCGAAACGTATATCGGTGCGCACTGGCGCTATGCCAAAGGCATCCCGGCCAATGTCCAGACCCAGCTGGAACACGAATTGCAGCTGATCGAAGCAATGCGCTACGAGAGTTATTTTCTGACGGTGTACGACATCGTGCGTTTTGCCCGCAGCCAGCGCATTCTGTGTCAGGGGCGCGGCTCGGCCGCCAACAGTGCAGTGTGCTACTGCCTGGGCATTACCGAAGTTGACCCGTCACGCGGCACGCTGCTGTTCGAGCGCTTTATTTCCCGGGAAAGAAATGAACCGCCCGATATCGACGTCGACTTTGAACACCAGCGCCGCGAAGAAGTGATCCAGTACATCTACAAAAAATATGGCCGCATGCGCGCCGCACTCACAGCCGTCGTCATTACCTACCGGCCGCGCAGTGTGTTGCGTGACGTGGGCAAGGCACTCGGTGTCGATCTATCGGTGGTCGACAAGGTCGCCAAAGCCAGTTACCGCTGGGGCGGAGCGACCGACCTGAAAAAACGTCTGACCGATTGCGGCTTCGATCCCGAGTCAGCCATCGCCGCGCAGTGGAATGAACTGGCCGACAAACTGATGCGCTTTCCGCGCCACCTGAGCCAGCATCCGGGCGGCTTCATCATTTCGCATTCCAAACTCTCGCGTCTGGTGCCGATCGAAAACGCCGCGATGCCACAGCGCTCGATCGTTCAGTGGGACAAGGATGACATCGACGCGGTCGGCCTGATGAAGATCGACATTCTGGCGCTGGGCATGCTCAGCTGCATCCGGCGCGCCCTGTCGATTGTTTCGGAAAAGCGCGGCGAGCCGTTTGAACTGCAGGACATTCCGGCCGAAGACCCCGCCACCTACGACATGATCAGCCAGGCCGATACGGTCGGCGTGTTCCAGATCGAGAGCCGGGCCCAGATGTCGATGCTGCCGCGCCTGCAACCGCGCCAGTTTTACGATCTGGTCATCGAGGTGGCGATTATCCGGCCCGGTCCGATTCAGGGCGGCATGATCCATCCGTATCTGCGCCGCCGGCAGGGCCTTGAGCCGGTTTCCTATCCCAGCCCGGCGATGGAAGCCGTGCTGTCGCGCACGCTCGGAATTCCGATCTTTCAGGAACAGGTCATGCAGATCGCCATGGTGGCGGCCGGTTTTTCCGCCGGTGAAGCGGATCAGCTGCGCCGCGCCATGGCAGCCTGGAAACGCAAGGGCGGGCTGGAACAGTTTGAAGACAAACTGCTGGCCGGCATGGCCGAGCGTGGCTACAGCACCGAGTTTGCTACCGGCATCATCGGTCAGATCCGCGGTTTTGCCGAATACGGTTTTCCGGAATCGCATGCCGCCAGTTTTGCCTTGCTGGCCTACGCCAGCAGCTGGCTGAAATGCCATGAACCGGCCGCGTTTTTAACCGCCCTGCTCAACAGCCAGCCGATGGGTTTTTACACCACCTCGGCACTGGTTCAGGATGCACGCCGCCATGGCGTGGTGGTACTGCCGGCCGATGTTCTGACCAGCAACTGGGAAAGCCGGCTGGAGCCGGACGGCACAGTCCGGCTGGGCATGAACAATGTCAAAAGTCTGGAGCGCGAGGCGGCCTGGCGCATTGAAGAGGCGCGCGCGATCCACCCGTTTTCCGACACGCGTGATCTGGCTGCGCGTGCGAAGCTCAATGCCGGTCATGTCAAGGCGCTGGCCGCGGCCAATGCATTATTCGCTTTGAGCGGCAACCGGCGTCAGGCGCTCTGGCAGGCTGTGGCCAGCGTGCCCGACAAGGGCCTGCTGCGTCTGGCTGCCATCAACGAACAGGAACTGCTGCTGGAAGCACCGGGTGAAGCAGAGAGCATCGTGGCCGACTACCGCCATCTCGGACTGACACTGGGTCGCCATCCGCTGGCGCTGTTGCGCGCCAGGCTGGCTGCCATGCGTTTTTGTACGGCCGAAGTTCTCAACACCTACCCGGACGGCAAACTGGCGCGTGGCTGCGGCATCGTCACAGTACGACAACGCCCCGAAACCGCGAATGGCGTGACCTTTGTCACGCTCGAAGACGAGAGCGGCAATGTGAATGTAATCGTATGGCCAAGCCTGGTGGAAAAGCAGCGCACCGAGCTGTTAAGTGCACGACTGCTCGGCGTGTATGGCAAGTGGCAGGCACAAAACAACGTGCGCCATCTGGTGGCCATGCGGCTGGTGGATCTGACCCATCTGCTGGGGGAACTGGAAACGCGCAGCCGGGATTTTGCCTGAACCGATATCTAAATTGACCGTTACTCCCTCGCGCTGTTGTTTGATCTAAGTCAACGAGCCCGTTTCTGGTGTAGTTCACAGTATTGCTGTATAAGCACCTTCAGCCAAAGGGAAACAAAGTGACTACCACAGCGCACGCCGTACCACCGGCACTGCTTGAGTTGGCCCGGCTTGACAACGGCCAGCTTCTGCAACGACTCAACAGTTCAGCTGACGGCCTGACCGAAGCGGATGCCCAGGCACGGCTGCTCGACTATGGCCAGAATACCGTTGCGCATGAAGCACAAAAAAATCTGGTGATGCAACTGCTGGCGCGCTTGCGCAATCCCCTCAATCTGTTGCTGCTGACACTGTCGGGCGTTTCCTTTGCCATGGGTGACCATGTCGCCGCCCTCATTATTTTCCTGATGGTGGTATTGAGCATTTCATTGGCTTTTCTGCAGGAACACCGCTCCAGCAAGGCCGCAGAAAAATTGCGTGCCATGGTCCACACCACCGCCAGCGTACTGCGCAGATCCAACAGCGGCGACCAAACCATACCAGGCTCAGGCATGCAGGAAATTCCAATACACCTGCTGGTGCCGGGCGACATTGTGCACCTCTCGGCCGGCGACATGATCCCGGCCGATCTGGCGCTGCTCAAAGCCAAAGACCTGTTCATCAATCAGGCACCGCTCACCGGTGAAGCCATGCCGGTTGAAAAATATGCGGCAGGCGCCGGTACTGCCGACACCAATCCGCTCGAGTCGCCCAATCTGTGCTTCATGGGCACCAGCGTCATCAGCGGCACGGCCACCGGTCTGGTGCTGCTGACCGGTTCGCGTGCCTATTTCGGTGGACTGGCCGACATCATCGCCGGTGCACGGGCCCTGACCAGTTTTGATCAGGGCATCGGCAAATTCACCACACTGATGCTGCGCTTTATTCTGGTCATGGCACCGCTGGTGTTTCTGATCAATGGCTACACCAAGGGCGACTGGATCGAGGCACTGTTCTTTGCCGTGGCAGTGGCCGTGGGTCTGACCCCGGAAATGCTGCCCATGATCGTCACCGTAAATCTGGCCAAGGGTGCACTGGCCATGTCAGGCAAAAAGGTGATCGTCAAGCGGCTTAATTCGATCCAGAATTTTGGTGCCATGGATGTGCTGTGCTCGGACAAGACTGGAACACTTACCCAGGATCAGATCATTCTGGAAAAGCATGTTGATCTCAACGGTGAAAACAGCGAGAAGGTGCTGGAATACGCCTACCTGAACAGCTTTTACCAGTCGGGCCTGAAAAATCTGCTGGATACCGCGGTACTCAAACGCAACGAGCTGCATGAAAAACTCCAGCCTGCGAAGGAGTTCGCCAAAGTCGACGAAATTCCGTTTGATTTCATGCGTCGCCGCATGTCGGTAGTGGTTGAGGGCCATGGCAAACATCTGCTGATCTGCAAAGGCGCAGTGGAAGAAGTGTTCAGCGTGTCAAGCACCGGAGCCGACGCCGATACCCAATTTGATCTGGATGACAGCCATCTGCTCAAATTGAAGAAAGTCAGCAACGACCTCAACGAAGATGGCTTTCGGGTCATCGCCATCGCCTACAAGGAACTGCCAGCGGAACAAACCATCTATACGGTCAAAGACGAATGCGACCTGGTGCTGCTGGGCTACATCGCTTTCCTCGATCCGCCCAAGGACAGTGCGCGCGAAGCGATCTCCAGATTGAAGGCCCATGGCGTACAGATAAAAATCCTGACCGGCGACAATGAGGTTGTCACGCGCAAGGTGTGCCGGCAGGTCGGCATGCAGGTTGACCGGGTAGTGCTCGGCAGCGAAATCGAAGCCATGACGCCAGAGCAGCTCACGGAAGTGGCAGATCAGGTACACGTGTTCGCCAAGCTGTCGCCGACCCAGAAGGCCGGCGTCATCGAAGCGCTGCACCGCAAAGGGCACGTGGTTGGTTTCCTCGGCGACGGCATCAATGATGGTCCGGCACTCAAGGTGGCCGACGTCGGCATATCGGTGGACACGGCGGTGGATATCGCCAAAGAGTCAGCGGACATTATCCTGCTTGAAAAAAACCTGCTGGTGCTGGATGAGGGAGTGATCGAAGGCCGCAAAGTATTTGGCAATATCGTGAAATACATCCGCATGGGTGCCAGTTCGAATTTCGGCAACATGTTCAGCGTCATCGGTGCTTCCGCCTGGCTGCCGTTCCTGCCCATGGCGCCGATTCAGGTGCTGGCCAACAATCTCCTGTACGACTTCTCGCAGACGGCGATCCCGACCGACAACGTCGATACCGAATATCTGGCCCAGCCACGGCGCTGGGAAATTCGCAACATCACGCGCTTCATGCTGTTGATCGGTCCAATCAGCTCGCTTTTTGACTACGCGACATTTTTTACGATGTACTATTTTTTTAATGCCAACACCCCGGGATCGGCGTCGCTGTTCCAGACCGGATGGTTCGTCGAATCGCTGCTGTCCCAGACCCTCATCATCCACATCATCCGTACCAACCGGATTCCGTTTATTGAAAGCCGGGCCAGCACGCCGCTCATTTTCACCAGCGTGATCATTTGCTGCATTGGCATGGCGCTGCCCTATTCACCGTTTGCAGGCGCGCTGGGCTTTACGCCGCTTCCGATCCTGTACTGGCCGATCGTTGCCTTGATTCTAGCCAGTTACCTGTCGATTACCCATTTGATGAAAACATGGTTTCATGCGCGCTTTGGTGTGGATTGACAGTTTAAAAAAAATAAATCGGCCTGTTCTTTTATATCAAAGTTCGCCACACCGGCAGCTTGTTACTCATACGCGGCCAGCCGCAGCTGCTCGCTGGAAGTAAACAATCCATCACGTAGCTGCTGGACAGCCGATGCGCGATCAGCGTCAGACAGTTCCGTATTTCCGATCAGGATATTGCGTTGGGTCCGATAATTTTCAATGCGTTGTTTCCAATCCCGGTTGCTCTGATCCAGTTCGGCAAGGCGCGACGCGGCCTCGGGCGAAAACACTTTGGCACGCATGCGGTAAACGTCGTCATCACTGGCGCCATTGGCACGCATTTTTTCCGCCTCTGCTTCCATCTTGATGACTTTCAACGGTGCCTCGCGCGCTTCACGCAGCGCCACCGGCATGGCGGCATCCAGCGCAGCCAGTTTTTCTTTCTTTTGCTCCAAACTGAGATCTTTGTCCTGACTGATTTCCAGACGCGCTACCGAATCCATGTCATTGGCGTCATCCGCGCCGAACATGCCTTCAACTTCTTTGGCCGTAAAAAAACGTGCCCGGGCATTTTGTATGGCCAGCATGCGCGCGCGAATCGGCGAGATACCGGGAGCAGGACTGTGGGGATTCTTTTCCATCTCAATGAGTGATGCCTTGAAATCCAGATAGCACGACAGCAGTCGCTTACCCTCTTTGGCGGCCGCCGGTTTGAGCGTCCGATCAAGCTCCGCTTCGATTTGTGCGCGAATATTTGCCAGCGATGTTTCGCTGCCGGCAGACAGGTAATAATCGAACATGTGTCTTAACTGAGCGTCCGCTACGAGGATATCGTCGCCGGCTACCGTCGGGTCAGGTGACCGGGTTCCTGCCAGCGAGCGAATAAAAGTAAATACATCGGTCTTTGCTGCGGCCTGCGCGGCAACCGGTTCAGTTGAACGGGTGAATGCAACAACAGCAAAAACAGTGGCGAACAGTGCCACGGAACCAACTGCGAGAAGAGGCATGGTTTTCATTTAAACATTTTTTCTGAATTGGGAATCGTCACTAAAAATTGCAATTGAACGGCGTGAAGGCTGCGCTCAATTGCAACACGACTGTCTCTTACAGGCCAAGACCTTTCAGACGATTCGCCTGGTTTTCATAAAGTTGCACCGGACTGTATTGTGCAAAGATGTAAGTCAGTCCCAGCAGCTGATTGACTTCATCCAGATGATTCTGGGTGTAATTATCGTTAATTACCGTTCCCAGATGAGCTGAACAGACGCTGACCAAACCGTCACTGGCTACCCCGCCAAGCGCCAGCGATGTTGTGATCAGCAGCGGATCCGAAACATCGAACAGATTGGTGGATTGCGAATGGCCGGTCCAGGAAAAGTAATACACGCCGTTGACCTGAGCAGCACCATTGCCACAGGCGCTGGTCGGGACGCCCTGCGGATACTTGGCATTGAAGGCAAGCGATCCGGCGGTACTGAGTGATTGAAGGGCAGCGTTGGCATTTTGCGGCAAATTGGGCGAGCCGGAAATCAGGTCGATGAAACTGGCCAATGCGTTCGCAATCGTGGAAATAATCGCGTTGGAGATGGACCCCGGAGGCGCAACACCATACAAAATATCAGCAACCGCTGAGCCTTTATTCACGCCTCCAACCGAGGTAACCGAGGCAACCAGATCCGGTCTGACGGCAGCGACATAACGCGCAGTGGGGCCACCATGACTGTGCCCGATCAGATTCACTTTTGCCGCTCCCGTTGCAGCGAGAATTTGCTGCACCTGTGTCAACAACTGTTCCCCGCGCACCTCGGTACTGTTGGCCGCAGAAACCGAATCGACAAATACCGTTGCACCGTCGGCACGCAGCGTTTCCGGAACGTCGTAAAAATATTCAACCCCGGCTATATTGTCAAAGCCAAACAGGCCGTGAACCAGCAGAATTGGATATTTGGTTTTGGCGTACGTGGAAGTTGCCCAGGACTGCATCGGTAAAACAGCAATGGCCAATAGTGCGACGAACAGAACTTTCCCTGATTTCATTTTCATACTTGTCTCCCTGAATGGAATTTTTATCTCGTTATTGGTGACCGTGTTCGGGAGGTCAGCCGGCCGTTGCGGCGCTCACTGACTCCCATTCTGTCGGTCATGCGATCGAGCAGCACATTGTTGCGGTTTAGCAGCAATTTTTGTCTTCATGCAGGGATAATGGATACAATTCGCGAATACGGCCCATTTTTATCGGCCATCGCCAAAACAAAATCGTGATACTCTGGACCATAATAAGGGGGTTGCAGACTGTGCTTATTGCAAATCAAGTCGAAATATTTGCATAATCTGTCAATCGTTTGTGCGACGCAATATATCAATCGAGCAATGCCTTCCAAACCATCATTGACCCCCACCACTTCCGTTGTTTTCCTGAACAGCATTCTTGGGGCGCTTGCGCGTTATCAGGCCGACCCAGTGCCATTGCTGGCGGCGACCGGCATTCCACTGACGCTGTTGCAAGAACCGTCAGCCCGCATCGGTGCCGATCAATTCAACGCCTTGATCAATCTGGCCGTGAAGACTTTTGATGACGAAGGACTGGGCTTGTTTTCTCGTCCGTTGCGCAGCGGCACATTCGAGTTTCTCTGCCGTGGCATGCTCAGTGCAGCGACTCTGGAGGAAGCGTTCAAACGCTGGATACGCTACTTCCGACTTCTGACCGATGATATCGAACTGGAAATCCTGCGCGACGGCAACCTTATCGGATTGTCGGTTACCGAGCGATGCACACCAGGTGCGAGTGCAGTCTTCATGCGTGAAACCATGATAAGAAGCGTTTTTGCGCTGACCTGCTGGTTGATTAAAGAGCGTATCAGGCCGACCCGCACCGAGTTTATCCATCACCGGCCAGCTCATGCGATGGAATACGATGAAATCTATCCAGGCCCCTGTTTATTTGGCCAGCCCCGTTCGGTGCTTTGGCTCGATGAGGTTTATCTGGCCATGCCGGTTCGATGCAACGAGGAAGATTTGGCTGACCTGATCAGACACGCCCCTGCCAGCATGCTGACCCAGCGTCACAATCAGCATCTTGTATCGATTCAGGTTCGGGCCCATCTGCTGCGAACCATGCCGGAGTTACCCGGGTTACCCCAGACTGCGCGTGCCTTGCACCTGTCCTCCAGCACCTTGCATCGACAACTATTGGCCGAGGGCAGCAACTTTCAAACTATCAAAGACAACTTGCGCAGGGATATGGCAATTTCCATGTTGTGCGCAAAAGACTGCAGTATCGCTGAAATAAGCGAGAAGCTGGGATTTGCAGATTCCACCACATTCCACCGCGCGTTCAAGCTTTGGACCGGCATGTCTCCAAGTGCTTATCGTTCTTCACCGGATGAATGAAAAAATGCGTTTTACAGATGGGGAATCGTCCAGATTAAATCAATTTTAATCTCCGTAACAGGGCCAGCCTTCGATAAACGAGCTAATATTGCCACTTCAACGCCGAAATCCAGTAAAGGGAGTTCTATGACCAAGCAAGACGGCGAAGCGGACCATTTGCATGACGGACCTGATTCTGAGCTCAAGCGCGTCCTGGAACACACCCTGGAACACTTTCGAGCCATCGTTCAGGATTCCGACGATGCCATAATCGGCAAGACGCTCGATGGCATTGTCACCAGCTGGAATCCCGGTGCCACGCGCCTGTTTGGCTATACCTGCGACGAAATGGTAGGACACACACTGGAAGCCCTGTTTCCACCTGACAGAAAATATGAAGAACAGTTCATCCTGGAGCGCATTGCCAACGGTGAACCGATAGACCATTTCGAAACGGTGCGGGTGCGCAAAGACCAATCACTCGTACAGGTCTCTGTAACCATTTCCCCCATCCGCGCCAAAGACGGCAAAATCATTGGTGCATCCAAAATAGCGCGCGACATCACTTTACAAAAGCAGGTTGCTGCACAACTTGAACTGATCGCCAATGTATTCACCGCCACCAGTGAAGGCATTCTGATTGCCGGCGTTGATGGATTGATCGTTGAAGTCAACGACGCGTTCAGCAAAATTACCGGTTTCACGGCCTCTGAACTGATAGGAAAGGACCCGCAAAGATTTTTCCGTTCCGGCCCGCAAAGCCCGTCCATATTCCGCACCATGCGCAGCGAACTGGCAAGAACCGGTGAATGGAAAGGTGAAATCTGGAGCCGTCGCAAGGATGGGCAGGCTTATTCGGTTCTGTTGACAGTCACCCGGACTTCAGGTGAAAGCGGCAGTGTCAAAAATTATATTGCGCTCCTTTCTGACATCACCGCTCTGCGCTTACAACAGGAACAATTGGAACACCGGGCGCATTATGATGCGCTGACCAACCTGCCCAATCGTCTGTTGCTTTCTGACCGGCTGCAGCAGGCAATGATCAACTGCCGGCGCACCAACGAATTGCTGGCCGTTCTGTATATGGATCTGGACGGCTTCAAGCTCATCAATGACAGTTGCGGACATGCAGTGGGTGACGAGTTGCTGATAGCCGCGTCAAAGAAAATGAAATCCGTGCTGCGCGAGGGTGACACGCTGGCCCGTATAAGTGGAGACGAATTTGCAGTGGTGTTGACCGGACTGAAAGACAGCGCCGATTGCAATGCGCTGCTGGAACGCTTCCTGGAGGTTTTCTCCAACCCGTTTACCCACAACGATTTTGAGCTGAGCGTAACTGCCAGCATCGGCGTCACCCTGTACCCCAATGATGACGGTGACATGGACCAGTTGATTCGCCACGCCGACTATGCCATGTACGAAGCCAAAAGTACCGGAAAAAACCGCTACGTCATGTTCGATGCCATACAGGACGCCGAGAGTAAAAGCCGGATTGCCATGCAATTGCTGATTGACCTGGGGCTGGACCGCAACGAATTCGTACTGCATTATCAGCCCAAGGTAAATATGCGTAGCGGTGTGGTGGTTGGGCTTGAGGCACTGGTCAGATGGCAGCGTCCCCGCATGGGTCTTTTGCCGCCCGGGTCGTTTTTGCCGCTGATCGAAAATCATCATATCGGTGAAAAGCTGGATGTGTGGGTACTTGAAACCGCCCTGCAGCAGATGGATGTGTGGCGCGAACAGGGACTGACTATTCCAGTGAGCATCAATATTGGCGCGCGCTTCTTTCAAAGCGGGAGATTTACTGGGACGATATCCAGACTGCTTGCCAGGTTTAAGCAGTTACGTCCGGAAAATGTTGACATTGAAATTCTTGAAACCAGTGCACTCAAAGACCTCGTAGCGATTCAGCATGTCATGCGCGAGTGCCATTCATTGGGCATCCATTTTTCAATCGATGATTTTGGTACCGGCTATTCCACGCTGACTTACCTGAAGAAACTGTCCGCATCCACACTCAAAATTGATCAGAGTTTCGTGCGTGACATTCTGGTTGATGGCGGCGACTTATCGATAGTAAAAGGGGTCATAGGACTTGCCAACGCCTTCAATCTCAACGTCATTGCCGAAGGAGTTGAATCAGAAGAGCGCGGCGTCAGACTGATTTTGCTGGGATGCGAACAAGGTCAGGGGAATGCCATCGCACCCGCAATGCCGTGCACAGAAATACCCGCCTGGATTAAACGCTGGACAGTTCAGCCAGTATGGATCGAAGAAAATGCACCCTGCTCTCATAGCGACAATGACTACGTATTAAGCCTGGGAGATCTGAGTATCAATCCCCTGACGCACCAGGTTACCCGGAACAATGTCATTCTTGACCTGAAGCCACGAGAATATAAGATTCTGGAATTTTTTATGTTTAATCGTCACAAGGTCGTGACCCGCGAGATGTTACTCGACAATATTTGGGGTTGTCAATTCGACCCCAGCACCAATCTGATCGATGTGCACATTAGTAATTTACGCAAGAAGGTCGACGGGCAATCCGAGCTTCACCTGCTGCGTACCATTCGCAACGTCGGATATATACTGACCGACGGCCTGTAATGTCAATCAACCATACCAAACCAGTGCGGTGCGGCCCAAAACCTGTTGACAACAGCCATTCGGGCCTTTACAGCAGCGCATTATGAACTGGCGCAATTATTGATGATCACTGTCGGGCGACGCCAGATTTTCATTTCTGAACAAGCTCGGTGTCAGCTGATATTTTTGCAAAAGGCGATAAAATTCCGTGCGATTGCGATCAGCAAGTCGTGCTGCGTCCGCCACGTTCCCATCGGTTAATTTAAGCAATTGCACAAGAAAGTTCCGTTCGAATCGCACTTTGGCTTCGGCGTAAGTCAATACATCCAGATTTGGAACCCGCAATGCGCGATGTATCAGCGCCAATGGAATTAATGGACTGGTCGCCAGGGCACAAACCTGTTCTACAACGTTATACAATTGCCGCACGTTTCCCGGCCATGGTGCAGCAATCAATGCTGACATGGCGTCGCTCGCGAAGCCATTAAATTTCTTTTGGTACTTGTGCGATATTTCCTGCAAAAACTGCTGCGCCAACACCGGAATATCTTCACGCCGTTCCGCAAGTGATGGCAGCGCAAGAGTAACGACATTTAATCGATAATACAGATCCTCGCGAAACTCCCCCTCTTGCATAGCCAGATCCAGATCGCAATGCGTTGCCGCCATGACGCGCACATCAACTGCAATTCCATGATTTGCACCCAGCGGGCGTATTTCCCGGTCCTGCAATACCCGCAACAGTTTGACCTGCAGCGACAGCGGCATATCCCCTATTTCATCG
>JAYVMW010000007.1:0-2984 GCA_043758755.1 Oxalobacteraceae bacterium | reverse complement strand
GGCCTGTACCGCCGTCAGATTGTATGCTGTCGAACCCGGTACCACATTGGGTTGCCCGGCGATATTGGTGTAGTGGTAATAACTGACACCGAACTTGAGCCTGGACGTATCCTCGGCCACCCATTCCGCCCCCGCTTGTGCACCAAACAGCCACTTACTCCTGGCTTTCACAATATCCGACGCCGCGATGTCCTGCACGGGGAACGCGCCCGCCGTCAAGAAACCTGTCGTGCTATTGGACAGCTGTGGCTTGAATGTTGCCGCAACTCCATCAAAGTTCAGGTCGTCATACCAGACCAGATCGGTAGAAAACCACGGGTTGGGCATACGTCCACCGCTGACTGACAGCCAGCGATAAGGGTCATACTTCAGGAAAGCGCGATCAAGCACTACTGAATATTTATTGAATGAGTTGCCCAGCGTCTGATTGGTGGACACCGGATCATTCGTGTTGCCGGTTGACAAGCGTATTCCAGCGCTCCAACCGTCGGCAATCTTGATCCCGGCATTCAGACGTGCCCGTATCCGCAAGCGCTCACGATTTTCGGTGCTGTTATCCATCTTGATGCCAAACAGCGCCAGATTCGCGGGTGTCGTGTTGTCTTTCTGGAACAGATCAGTTTGCGAGCGCAGGCGAATATCACCACTCAACTGAAAACGTTCCACCCAATCAGGCAAGGCACCGGGATCACCCCAGCGTTCGTTCTTGGCCTGTGCCAGCACCTCGTTCCTGATTTGCTCGCGTATTTCACGTTTAACGGTTTCCGGAATATAGGGTACCCGCACCACATTTGCGTCAGCCGTCTGCTCAGACGCGGGTGCCGGATTCACTGACTGTGGTGCAGCCGCGCTTTTGAGCAAAAAATCGGCTTTATCCCGGGTCAGCAAGCCTTGCTGGACCAGCGCCTCAATCAAATTGAGCGTCGTCTGACGCAGCGCCTCCAATTCCTGCTTCTCGCCCGCAGACGCGCCCTGACACATCAACGTCATCGCCAGCACAACAGCAAGCCTGGTTTTTTTAATCTTCATAAATTTCCAGTTAAATATTAAATGACTCATTAAAATCGTGAAGTGACGCGCAATTTGATGGGTTGCGGCATGTCGTCCGGGGGTGGCTCCGAAATATTCGAGAGTTTTGCCAACGCCTGATTGATTGCGCTATCCATCTCCGGATTCCCCGTCGAAGTGGCCAACTCATGGCGTTCCACGCGCCCATCCCGCGTAACCCAAAGATAAACGTTCACCTTGAAATCGGCGCTGCGTAACTGCTTGTCCTTCGACAGCACCGCCTGTATCTGCTGGCGCACCAGATTGGCAAACCCGGAAAACCGGCTTCCGCCCATACCACCCAGCAAATCACGCCCACCCTTGTTGCCGACCAGACCGAAATTGTCCCCACCTGCGCCACCGTCTGCATCAACACCCAGGCTTTTGCCAGCCGGTGGTTCATTGGCTGCGGGCTTAGGCGCGTCATCGGGCTGTTTAGGCTGGTCAATCTTCACTTCTTCCTTCTTGATTTCCGGTTCCGGCGGCTTTTCCTCAGGCTTGGGCGGCGGTGGCGGCGGTGGCTTGATCAGGGAAATTTGCTGAACCACCTGACGTTTAACCGGCTGGCGATCGCTCAACATGCTGCGTACAAACAGCACCATCAGGCCGATTACCACCACCAACAGCGTGCCCCACATCAGCGCCTTGCGCATGCGTATTGACATCACTTCACCAGACGCTGCGTTACCAGACCCAGCTGGGTAATATCCAGCCGTCCCAGCAGCTCCAGCACTTCGACCACCTTGCCGTACTGCACCTGCGTATCACCCTTCACCACCACAGGAAATTCCGGTGTCACCGACTTCATCTGGCGCAACCGGCTTTCCAGTTCCGCCATCGTGACGGGATACGTATCCAGAAAAATCTTGCCATCTTCAGAGATGGTGATGGCCTTGGTACTCGGCTTGGCCAGACTGGGAGACGCACTGGCCTTGGGCAGATTGACCTTAATACCCTGCACCGATGCCGTGGTCATGATGATAAAAATCACCAGCAGCACATACGCCAGATCCAGCATGGGCGTGATGTTGATATCGTCATACGGCTTATTCTCTTCCTGTACCTTCATGCTGCACCTCTGCGCAACAGAGAACCGCGCGTCGTTTCCGCCGCCTGATAGCGCTCCGCGATACGGCTGATGAATTCATCAGAAAATACCTGCATGTCGGCGTGAATATCCTTGATGCGACTGCCCAGGTAGTTGTAGCCGAACAGCGCCGGTATCGCCACAGCCAGACCCGCAATCGTCGCCACCAGTGCGGCAGCGATACCCGGCGCAATCGCATTCACGTTCACGTCACCCGCTGCCGCAATCGCTGCGAAGGTAATCATCACACCGATCACCGTGCCGAGCAGACCCAGAAACGGCCCGCCGGAAATGGCAATCGTCAGCAGCACCATCTGTCTGTTCAGTTTTTGATTCTCACGCGTCAGGGTGGCATCCAGACTGGCACGAATCGCCTCGATGGCCTGCGGTGAGAGCGTGGCATCGTGCACCTTGCTGGGATCAGTGGTGCCGAAGCGGCGCTTGATCTCTTGCACGCCGACGTGATAGATGCGATAAATCGGCGAGCTCTGGAAATGGTCGTGCGTACCGAATAACGCCTTGTCGAACTCCGAGGCGGTGCTTTTATCCTCAACTTCATCCCGATCCAGCGCGCCCGGATCGGCAGCCAGCTTATTGTAGGACGCCAAAAATTCCTCGTTGTCCTTCACCACACGACGAATCACCAGACCCTTGCCGACCATCACAATCCAGCTGATGATCGCCATCACCATCAGAATACCGATGACCACCCAGCCATCCAGCGTCACACTGTGCAGAATCGTTGCAAAATGGGACGATCCGCCTGACTCAATCGCCTCACTCGGAGCGTAGCTCAGTAACTTTGCATCGGCACCTTCCCCCCCCACTTCAGCCACAAACCAATCAGCGG
>JAYVMW010000006.1:0-3503 GCA_043758755.1 Oxalobacteraceae bacterium | reverse complement strand
CACCGTTCGGACGGCTCCTGACCGTTCAAGACTGCCACGCCATCCACCCCCGCCGATACGCCTGGGCATCGGCCAGCGCGTTGTGCATCGGCTTGTCGGCAGTGTAAAAACGCTGCACGGCATGGTGATACACCCCGGTGTCCACCATCGGCCTTAAATCAAAATAACGCTGATCGAGCTTTTCCGGCCAGCAGCCAACCAAAACCTGCTTCAAAAAGCGGAAGTCGATCTCTGAATCGCAAGCCGCGCGGACCGACCGCGGCAAGCCCTCGAACCATGCCAACAGGCGCTCGCGCAATTCGGTGCGGGTCGCACTGTACTCTCCACCTTTGAGTATCGGCAGCACGTTTAACATCACGAACTCGGTGCAATCGTTGTGTGTCCAGCCTTCGCCCTCGCGCAGCTCGGCATAGAACGGTGTCCGACCGTCGGCAGGCACCAGAGCGATTGAAATCAGCTTCGGATCGGGCTGGCCCAGGCCGGTGAATTCAGTGTCTAAAAATAGCAGCATTTTCTTATTCCGCAGTTTCCAGTGACTGCCAAGCCTGGCGCAGCGCATATGCATCATGCAGCGCGTGGTGACGTGGCTTGTCCGTGGTGAAATAGGATTCGAACTGTTCAACGGCCAATACGGTATCGAACCAGATGGGCTTTATATCCACGCTTGCCGGCCAGGGGTAGAGTATCGAACGCAAAAAGGGAAAATCGTGCACCGGCGAATCCGTCACGATCCGCACATCACCAAATTCCGAGATCCACTCTCGGAGGCGTTGCGCCAACACGTCGGGCTGCATGATGCAGTCGCCGCCGTTCAATAGCGGCAGGACGTTTTGCGTTGTCCAGGTTGCGCAGTTTTTGTAGTAACTCTCCATGGGCAACTCGGCGTAGAACTCGCGGCCGCTCTCAGTGACCAGTCCAATACTGATCAGGCGGGGGCGGCGCTGGTTCAAGCCGGTGAATTCGGTGTCGAGGAAGATTAACATCAGCTTCCTTGTTTCCGCAGATGACCCCGGCGCCCGATAATCAGCGCCACATTCTTGCCTGGCTTGCCAAACCGATACTCACCACTCCAATCGTGCGGTTCAGGATCACGTACCACGCTGGCTGAACGGATCTTGGCGATGCTGTCCCAGCCATCTTCGTAGCCCTCCACCAGAACGGGTGTGTAATCAGGAAATTCGCGCAGGTGCGTGATCAATTCGCCGGCAGTCATCACTTTTTCGCTTGGCAAAACCAGTTCAGGAATGGGTGGATGCTTCAGGCAAACCGCTCGCATATCCTTGAGGCTTTTGATTGTCCTCGTCCAGTATTCGTGGCCGATATCGCCATCGCGCGCCGACATTTTGAACAAAATATCAGTCAGTTCTTCGAACTCTGCGTCGGTCATAGCGTTTTTCTCCTATCGGTTTTTGCCAAGGCGATGCGCGGGATTTTCCTGCGCTCGGCCAGGTTGGTTCGGATGTCATAATCATTGTGAGCATCCGGGGTACCGGCCAGCCGGTTCAAGATAGCAGTGTGTTCAAAATAATAAACACGACCAAACTCATCCGGGTCATCCATTCCATCGGTGTATGCACATATTCCCATTTTTACTTCCTCATGTTGGCAACCATCCGGGATTTCCGGATGGTTGGTATTACTAATTTTTTCCACGGATCGACTCCAGCTTTAAGGCTCCACTGAACAAGTTGCGGCGGCTTAAAAATAACGATGTTTCATCGATGATGCATTGCCGCGAATGCTTCCCACCCACATAAACCGGTTCGGGCAAGAAACGGCATGGCTTATTCGCCCAAGCTGGACACGGTAGGCCGTACCGCTCGGCGATTTTTTCAGCAGCACCGGCCAAGTACGTGTCATAAATTGCATCCAAGTGATCGACTTTAATCAACGCCGGTTCATCTTCAATCAATAATCGACGGTCGGATGTGGTGGTGCACATGTGATCGATAAACTCTTTGATATTCGCGGTGAAGACACGCCCGTCGTTCGTCCACTCGGCCACATGGGCCAGCGACTTAGGCCAGCCCGAGCCATATCCAGTAAATTTTTTCATAATGCTGGCACATCGGGCATGGTTAGCCGTATACCCTCGTTCCTGATATTTTCCAGCAGGGCCGGGTTCGAGTAATTTTCCGGGTGTTCCCACTCATCGATCCACACCGGCAGCGGCGAGATGTTGATGCCCGTGTCAATCAGCACGTCATAAGCTATATCGGCCATTGCCAGCTTGGTGGTCATGAATCGCTGATGTTCACCATTTAAAAGCACAGCGACATCAGCATCACTGTCCGGGCCGTGCGTACCACGCGCGCGGCTGCCGTAAACAATTGCGCATTCGACGTTGTAGCTGCCTGCGATCAAAGCCAGAAAGCTCATGACGGCTTTTTCTGTTTCTGGGTCAAGCTGCCTGGTTTTCATGGTTTTGACTGCTCCTGTTTTAGTGAGAAAAGCATTAATTTAAGTGTTGGCCACAACACAATTTTAATAACTGGCCCCGGTGCTATCACGATGCTGGCAGCCACCGGTACAGCGTTGGCACTGACACACCGAGATTTTTGGCTACATCCCTGGGCGCCGTACCGCTCGCCAGCAGCGCCTTGGCCGAAGCCAATTTGCTATCGGTCATCACTCTTTTTCGGCCACCCTTGCGCCCCAATGCGTTGGCAACGGCCAGCCCTGCGCGGGTACGTTCGACGGTCAACTCACGTTCCATTTCGGCCAGGCTTGCCATCACATGGAAGAAGAAGCGCCCGCTTGCCGTTCCGGTGTCGATACTGTCCGTCAGGCTTTTAAACTGCACTCCGCGTTCGTGTAACTGCCCAACGAGGTCAACCAGGTGCTTGACGCTGCGCCCGAGCCGATCCAGCTTCCAGACCACCAGCGTGTCACCTTCTCTTAGCATTTCGAGCGCCTTGTCCAGCCCAGGCCGAACAGCGCGGGTACCGCTAATCTTGTCATCAAGCACCTTTTTGCAGCCAGCTTTGGTCAATGCATCGATCTGCAGGTCGAGGTTCTGGTCTTGCGTTGAGACGCGCGCGTAGCCGATTAGCATTGGTGTTCATCCTTTTTGCGAGGCGATTATATTGAATTATTTTCAAATGTATAATTTATACAAAACGGATTTCTGAGCCGGGGTGACGCTCCAAAAAGGCGGTGTGGAGCAGCCTGTACAGCCGGTTGTTTTTGTATTGCGTACCGATGATGTGATTTTGCAAAAGCAGCTCCGCGCCGTACCGATCGGACACAAATTGCGCGACCGCCGCAGACCGGCTTTGGCCGACAAAACAATGAACGGCCAGGTGCTCGAAATCGCCACTTTCAATAAAAGTCACGACTTCACGGGCATGGTGTAAGTCCGGAAGCAGAAAATCACGGACGATCAGCACGCCGCCATCGGGTGCGTAATCAGGTATCGATCCGACCGGAACATCAAGCCACTCTTCGTCAGCGTCATCGAAAAACAAGCGCAGCAGGGTACGGAAACCGGGCTTGATGCTGGC
>JAYVMW010000005.1:0-2759 GCA_043758755.1 Oxalobacteraceae bacterium | reverse complement strand
TTTTACAGTTTCACCCATTGGGATGGTTTTGGGCCAGTGGATAAGTTTGTCGGCATCCAGAATTACATTGATATTTTTACCAGCCACAACAATTATTTCGGCGTGTTGAGCGTCAGCTTTTTCTACTTTTCCGGCTCGGTTGTCCAGCTTGTCATCGCCCTGTATTTTGCCACGGTTCTCAGTTTTAACGTTCGTTTCAAAGGCTTATTCAAGGGCATTTTGGTTTTTCCCAGTCTGATCAATGGGGTCGCTATTGGCTTCACCTTTCTGATCTTTTTTCAGGGTGGTGGCACATTGGATACGGTGGTTCATGCGCTGGGCGTCCCATCGGATAATATTCCACTGTGGCTGGGGGATCGGCGTCTGATCAATATCTCGCTGGCGGCGGTATCGGTCTGGCGCTACTTCGGCCTGAATCTGATCTGGTTTCTGGGCGCGATTCAATCCATCGATCCCGATCTGTATGAGGCCAGCGCACTTGATGGCGCCAGCCGCTGGGGACAGTTTCGCTACATCATCTTCCCCAGCATTCGACCCACGATTGCGCTGGCATCGATCCTGTCCGTGACGGGTGCCCTGAGCGTGTTTGAAATTCCGTACATTATGACGCAGGGACTCAACGGCAGCACGACCTTTGTCATCCAAACGATCAACCTTGCCTTCAAACTGGGCCAGGTCGGCCTGGCATCGGCCATGGGCATCATTCTGCTTGGCCTGATTATTATCGCCACCGTCATACAGAATATTGCTCTGGGTGAACGCCAACAATGAAACCCATTCCGCCGGTTCCGTCGCGACTCATAAAGTAAAAAGAGAAGGCAAAATGACAAACACCAGAAATTTCACAGCGGAAAGCATTGCCGGATCGATTTTCAAATACGGTTCGCTTATTCTGTTTTCCCTCATTGTGATTGTTCCGCTGCTGGCGATCTTTTTTGGTTCCTTTGAGACTTACCAGGAGTTTAATCGCCCCGGTTTTCCATTACCGGGCAGCTTCCTCAACTTTCAGAATTACCAGACGGCTTTGACCAATGCGCATGGCAACGTCGTCGGCGGGTTGTTTGATGTGGGTGGCATGGGCCGTGCATTCATTATGACGGGTGTACTCCTGGTTCCGTCCTGTATCGGCACGCTGCTGATTGGCACAATGACCGCTTATGTACTCAGCCGCTTTAAGTCCCGGCTTACGGGCATTGTGCAAACCATGTTTTTGCTGTCGGCTTTAATCCCTGGCATATCGACACAGGTGGCGACTTTCCAGATTATCAATTCGTTTGGTGTATTCAATACGCCAATCGCCCCTATTCTTCTGTATATGGGAACGGATGTGATCTCGCTCCGTATCTTTTTACAGTTTGCCAACAACATCCCATTCGACATCGACGAGGCAGCCATGATGGACGGCGCTTCGTTTTTTGGCGTGTACTGGCGGGTGATGCTGCCGCTGCTGCGACCGGCGATTGCGACCGTGCTGATTCTCAAGGTGATCGCGATTTACAATGACTTTTACACGCCGTTTCTGTACATGCCAGACAAAAGCCTTGGCACCGTCTCAACGTCCTTGTTCCGCTTTATCGGGCCCTTCAGCGCCCATTTCGAAGTGGTTTGCGCCGGTGTCATCATCATTACCGTCCCAACGCTGATCCTGTTCCTTTTACTGCAACAGCAAATCTATAATGGCTTCTCTGGTGCCGTCAAGTAAGCGGCACATTTACCATGACCGATACCTATTCCAGCGATTCCTACTCCCCGCGTTATGCGCCGGAAAACTCGTTTTTCCTGGATGACTCGCGACTGTTTCATCGCGCAGGCTTTGCTTACGGCGTTGTGATTGCAGTGACGGCAGCGGCTGCCGACTCGCGCGGTGTCTCGTTTGAAGTTCAGCAGCATGATGGCCGTCGCGCCTGGCTGCGGGTTCAGATTGAGACTGACGCCATCGCGCGCCTGCTATTCGCACCGCAGCCCTTCACACCGCCCACCGCTAGTCCTATGCTCGTGAGCGGCGACCTGCCCGGCGCTGCGTTCGATCTGACCGAATCAGCCCGGTGTTATACGATAACCTGGGCAGGGCGGCGGCTGGAAATCGGCAAAGCGCCCTTTACGTTCAGCGTGTTCAGCGCGGATAACGCAGCCCTGTTTGAACTGGAAACCGAACAGGTCGCCGGCGATTTCGTCACGCCGCCACTGGGTCTGCGGCTGGCTGATCACGAAGATCGACCGGAACTGCAACCGTTTCTGAGCTGGCGCATTCACAATGATGAGCAGTTTTTCGGGCTGGGCGAAAAATTCAATAAGGTCGAAAAATCAGGAACGCGCGCCACGATCTGGACCTGGGACACCGGCGGCACCAACACGACCGATTTAGCCTACAAATCGGTGCCGGTACTGTATTCGACGCGCGGCTGGGGGTTGATGCTGCATACCGCATACCGATCTGTGTGGGAAGTCGGCAATTTTTCGTACACCTCCGGCAGCACGCTCAGCGAAGCGCCGACGCTGGATGCGTTCCTGTTTTTTGGATCGACCCTGAAAGCGCTGATCGGAGTCTATACGGGACTGACCGGGCGCCTGCATATGCCGCCCCTGTGGGCCTTTGGGGTGTGGATGAGCCGTTGTGCCTACGAGAATCGCGCTGAGGTCGAAGCTGTGCTCGGACGGCTGCGGCGCGAGCACATCCCGTGCGATGTGGTACACCTTGATCCGAAGTGGATGCAGACGCATTATTACCCGCTGATTGGCGTGGATGCCTGCGATTTTGT
>JAYVMW010000004.1:0-188171 GCA_043758755.1 Oxalobacteraceae bacterium | reverse complement strand
CATGCAGCAGCGCCATCAAATCGTCGGTACGCCATTTATGTTGAACAATAATTTGGTGTGACCAACAGGAATCGAACCTGTATCTAATTCTTAGGAGGAACTTGATCTATCCGTTGATCTATGGTCACACGCGCTGGCATGAAGCAAATCGAAAATTTATGATTTGCCAACACGAGAGTGGGCTATTTTACATGCTTGCGACAAGAACGAAAAGCAGCATACCGAATTTATCTGCCGATTTCAGTTATCAGCTCGCCCAAAAAAACAAACCAGCCGAAGCTGGTTTGTTTTTTTGACTGCTGAACTAAATCTATTTCGTCGCTTCAGCGGGTGCCGAAGCGGCTGCAGGCGCAGAAGCAGCAGGTTCAGCCAACACAGCAGCAGGTGCAGGTTTAACTTCCTCTACCACAGCCGGTGTGGCGACACCCGGAGCGAGCTCAACATGCGCCGGCACTGCTTTTTCCATCGGCAGTAAAGGCACCAACAGCAAGGCAACGATGTTAATAATTTTAATCAACGGATTGATCGCAGGACCGGCGGTATCCTTGTAAGGATCGCCAACGGTGTCACCGGTAACTGCAGCTTTGTGCGCTTCAGAACCTTTGCCGCCAAAATTGCCGTCTTCAATATACTTTTTGGCGTTATCCCAGGCACCACCACCGGTAGTCATGGAAATAGCGACAAACAGACCGGTCACGATGGTACCCATCAATAATCCACCCAGCGCTGCCGGCCCAAGAATCAGACCAACCAGAACCGGTACCACTACAGGCAACAGGGAAGGAATAATCATTTCCTTGATGGCTGAACTGGTCAGCATATCGACAGCCTTGTCATACTCGGGTTTGCCAGTGCCGTCCATGATGCCCTTGATTTCCTTGAACTGGCGGCGTACTTCCACCACCACCGCACCGGCGGCACGACCAACTGCTTCCATGGCCAGGGCACCGAACAGGTAAGGAATCAGACCACCGATAAACAGGCCGACGATCACTTTGGGGTTGGACAGATCAAAAGTGACATTCAGGCCCACGGATTCCAGTGCATGGGTATAGTCGGCAAACAATACTAACGAAGCCAAACCGGCCGAACCAATTGCATAACCTTTGGTCACTGCTTTGGTGGTGTTGCCCACCGCATCGAGTGGATCGGTAACGGCGCGCACTGAATCTGGCATTTCTGACATTTCAGCAATACCGCCGGCATTGTCAGTGATTGGACCATAGGCATCGAGCGCCACCACAATACCGGCCATCGATAACATCGAAGTCGCAGCAATCGCAATGCCGTACAGACCAGCGAGCTGGAATGACACCAGAATCGCAACGCAGACTGCCAGTACCGGATAGGCAGTGGACTTCATTGACACGCCCAGACCGGCAATAATGTTGGTGCCATGTCCGGTTGTCGATGCTTCTGCAATGTGCCGAACCGGAAAAAAATCTGTGCCTGTGTAGTATTCTGTGATGTAGACCATCAGGCCTGTCAGGACAATACCAACAACGGTCGACAACAACATCGGTACAAACTGATCAGCCGGCAAAACCATTTTAGTCACTGCAGCAAAGCCAATCAGGGACAGACCGGCAGCCCACCACAGGCCGGTATATAAAGCCGACATGATTTTTTTGCCTGGTTTGGCTTTCACCATGGAGCAGCCAACAATCGAGGCGATGATAGATACCGCACCAAGCAGCAGAGGGTACAGAGCAGCCTGTCCGCCCATGTTTGGCATAAGCAAAGCGCCCAGCAACATGGTGGCGATCAGTGTGACCACATAGGTCTCAAACAGATCGGCTGCCATACCGGCACAGTCACCAACGTTGTCGCCAACGTTATCGGCGATCACGGCCGGGTTGCGTGGATCATCTTCCGGAATGCCGGCTTCAACCTTGCCGACCAGATCGGCGCCAACGTCAGCACCCTTGGTGAAAATACCGCCACCCAGACGCGCGAAGATTGAAATCAGCGAAGCGCCGAAGGCCAGGCCAATCATGGGTTTGAGCATGTCATGCTGGGTCAGGGCTGTGCCTTCCGGTGCCGATTGCATCAGCAACCAGTAAAACAGCGTTACGCCCAGCAAGCCCAGTCCCACCACCAGCATACCGGTGATCGCGCCGCCTTTGAACGCGACATCCAGGGCAGGATTGACACCCTTGGTCGCAGCCTGTGCGGTGCGCACATTGGCGCGGACTGAAACGTTCATGCCGATGAATCCGCATGCGCCCGATAACACTGCGCCGATCAGGAAACCGAATGCAGTCATTTTGCCGAGCAATACCGCAATGATGACAAACAGAATCACGCCGACTATCGCGATAGTGCGATATTGACGCGCCAGATAGGCTGATGCACCCTGCTGAATCGCCGCTGCGATTTCCTGCATGCGCGCGTTTCCTGCATCCTGACTTAAAATCCAGGCGCGTGAAACCAGACCATACAGCACTGCCAGCAATCCACATCCAACCACAAACCACAAGCTTGTTACCATTGCGAATCTCCTTTTTATTTTAAAAAAACCGACGATTTTCCAGCCAGCAAACAGGTGCAATTTATACTACCGAAGACTAACCCGAACTCTACGTAGATCTAACAATTGAAGTACAGAAAACAACAAGCCATCAGACAAAAAAAAGGCGGACCTTAAAGTCCGCCGATTTTAACTTTCCAACGCCAGAAACGCCTTGTCCCTGATCAACTCAACCGCTCCTACACCATCAATCTTGCGGTATTTTGGCGCACCAGGCCGACCTGATTTTGCCCATTCACCGTAATAATTAACCAGCACTTTGGTCTGGTCGTGGTACACGGTCAGACGTTTGATAACGGTTTCTTCCTTGTCGTCATCGCGCTGTATCAGATCTTCACCGGTGACATCATCTTTACCGGAGACTTTGGGCGGATTGAATTTGACGTGATAAGTACGGCCCGAGGCAGGATGTACGCGTCTTCCGCTCATGCGTTCAACGATTGCACTGTCCGGCACATCAATTTCCAGCACATAGTCGATGCCGACACCGGCGTCCTTCATGGCATCGGCCTGAGGCGTGGTGCGCGGAAAACCGTCAAACAGGTAACCGTTGACACAGTCACTTTCTTTCAAACGATCTTTGACCAGACCGATAATGAGGTCATCTGAAACCAGTCCGCCCGCATCCATGACTTTTTTGGCCGCCAGACCCAGCGGTGTACCCGCCTTGACTGCTGCGCGTAACATGTCGCCGGTGGAAATTTGGGGAATGCCGAATTTTTCTTTGATGTAGTTCGCTTGCGTACCTTTACCTGCTCCAGGTGGGCCTAACAAAATAAGACGCATGGTTGTTTTCCTTAAATCAGTAATAAATTCGTTGGTTCGGGTGTAATGAGTATTCTTATTATATTTTTTTGCGTTGTGAGTGATTGGTCGTTTTAGTCACAAGTCGCAAAACTTACCATAAAAATCCTGTTGAAAAATAATTTATCAGGACAACTGCACCGCTTTCATTATGAAACACCTATTTTTGAAACGGTTTTTTTCTGCAATCATTATTGATCGGCATCAGAAACCTAACTTTTTCACAACAAATGCACGACTAATTCCTGCCAGTGTCCCGGTAATACTGCTGAACCCGCAGCAAATCTTCAGGTGTATCCACACCGGCCAGCGGTACATTCGGCGTGACATGCACGGCTATCGGATAGCCATTCCAAAGCACCCGTAATTGTTCCAGAACCTCACTCTTTTCCAGCGGAGCGACTTCAAGTGTTGAATATTTCTGCAAAAATGCGTTGGTGTAGGCATAGATGCCAATATGTCTGAATACCTTGTATTCAGGGCTTTGTGGCAGCTCTGACGTCGACACGGCAAAGGCATCCCGGTTCCATGGGATGGTGGCACGGGAAAAATACAGTGCCCGTCCAGATTTATCCAGCACCACTTTGACCACATTCGGATTAAACGCTTCTTCAGCACTGGTGATGGGGTGAGCAGCCGTCGACATGGGCACGCCCTGACGGATCTGCGCAGCAGTTGCCGTAATCAGCGCCGGTTCAATCAGGGGTTCATCGCCCTGCACGTTGACAATCACCGCGTCATCGGGCAATCCCAGTCGCTGCGCCACTTCGGCAATTCTGTCGGTACCGGACTGATGGTCAGCTCTGGTCAAATAGGCCGTTACACCGTGCCGGGTGCAGGCTTCAAGTATGGAAACATCGTCACAGGCCACCACCACGAGTTCAGCACCAGACAGACGGGCCTGCTCCGCAACCCGGACCACCATCGGTTTGCCGGCCAGGTCGGCCAGTGGTTTATTGGGCAGACGGGTTGAGGCCAGCCGGGCCGGAATGATGACGTAAAAACTGTTACGTCCGTTGAATGTTGTGGTGTGCAGCACCGTCATTTGCTGGGCTGCACGGTATTTAGGTCGTTCAGGTCGCGGGCCTGATCGGCCCACATGACCGGGATATCGTCCCGGATCGGAAAGGCCAACCGGTCGCCTTTGCAGATCAGCTCCTGCGCGGCCTTGTCATAAACCAGCGGACCTTTGCACAGGGGGCATACCAAAATTTCCAGTAATCGGGGGTTCACGTTCATCTCCAATTTTTCATTCAGCTCAGTCTTTGAGCAGAGTTATTGAGCAGTGCCAGTATGCGGTCGACTATACCCGGGTCCAGTTCGGCTTCAACTGGCACAACCCAGATCCGCGCATCAGAGGCGATTTCTTTCGACTGCCTGCATTTTACTGCATCCTTTTCAGTAATCAGGATCAAATCAGCAGTTAAATTTTTAAACGGGTTGATGACAAAGTCGAAATGATCCGGCAATGGCAGGGTTGAGAACTGCATTCCGCCTGCGCGCAGCATGGTGAAAAAACGCTCCGGGTTACCAATACCGGCCGCAGCAACAATCTGCAGAGCGGATTCGAACCCCTCTAAAGGCCTGCGCACTGCAGGATTCATCAATTGCACGGCACTGAGCCCGGTCAATTGCATACGAACCGTATCGACCGGCAAATCCGCACTGACCGATTCACCGGCATTCAGGTTGGCAACGGTGATATCGCGCCTTCTGGATACAGGTTCACGCAGCGGGCCGGCCGGCAACAGCCAGCCATTTCCGGCACCGCGTGAATCAAACAGCATGATTTCCACATCGCGGTACAGCGCCAGATGCTGCAACCCATCGTCAGAAACGATCACATTCACGTCAGGAAAAGCAGCCAACAGGCTTAGTCCGGCCTGAACCCGATTGGAACCGACCACCACCGGGCAAGCGCTGAGCTGGGCGATCAATACCGGTTCATCGCCAACATCCTGCGCCTGCGCCTGATCCGTGACTGTGCGCACAACGTCATGCCGGGCACCATATCCGCGTGAAATGACACCCGGGCGGTAACCGGCCAGTTTCAGCTGTTTTAACAACCAGACTGTCAGAGGCGTTTTTCCGGTGCCGCCGACAAAAATATTGCCGACCACAATGACCGGCACAGCCAGCCTGTGCTGTTTAAGCATTCCGCAACGGTATAAAAAAATTCTTATGCCCAGCAGCAGCCCAAATAAAACAGACAGCGGGCTAAGCAGCCAGGCCAGCCAGGAACGCTGCAGCCAGACCTGCATGAACGTGTCGGCCAGTTTGTTCCTGTTCATGCAAAGACAGTGCGTCGCCGGCAGATGATTGGGGGCTGCCGATTACTGAGCATGGCTTTGCGCAGCAAAAGTGATTTTGGATAAACCGGCTATGCGTACTGCTTCCAGAATATCAATCACGGACTGGTGACTGGCTGAACCGTCGGCATTGATGATGATGACCGGATCGGACTGATCTGAATCTGACGACATCTCTGCCACAGCTTTTTTCAGATTTTCGGCCAGATCATTGACATCAATTTTGGCAACCGGTTTTTGATTGATTTTGTAATTGCCGCGGCTGTCAACGCCAATCTGAATTTCATGCGGTCTTTGCTGCGCAGCCGTGGCATCAGCCGTTGGCAAATTGATCTGCAATTCTGTAAACCGACTGTAAGTAGTGGTGACCATCAGAAAAATCAGAATCACCAGCAGCACGTCGATAAACGGGATCAGATTGATTTCAGGTTCCGAGCGGAATTTGCTGCCTTTTCGAAAATCCATTTTTAACCCTGACCTGTCACTTGCGGTTACCGTGCACAATGTCCACAAACTTCACGGCCTGCTGCTCCATGTCGATAATAAAGCCGTCAACCAGCGAACAGAAGTGGCGATAAAAGAAGATAGTCGGCATCGCAATCAGAATACCGAAGGCGGTGTTGTACAGTGCCACTGAAATCCCGTGCGCCAGCTGTACCGGATTGGCTCCGGTCGCATTTTGCGAGCCAAATATTTCAATCATGCCTACCACGGTTCCGAACAGACCCATCAAGGTCGCCAGTGACGCTATCGTACCCAACGTAGTCAGGAACCGTCCCAGATCATGCGCTGCGGCACGCCCGGCTTCTTCAATTGCCTCTTTCATCACATCGCGTGGCGAGTTGACATTGCGCAGCCCGGCTGCCAAAACACGTCCGAGCGGAGAATTCTGTTCCAGCTTTTCGACCACGTCCTTGCTGACCTTGCCATTGTGATACACGCGTACCACCTCATCCAACAGTGTCTTCGGTAAAATATTTTTTGCCCGTAACGACAGGGAGCGCTCTATGATCAATGCCAGCGCAACGATAGAAGCTATCAGTAAAAAGTAAATTGGCCAGCCGGCCGATTGTAATATTGCGAACAATGCACACTCCCATTTGCCAACGAATTCAACATTCGTTAAAAATCATTATTTAAAAACACAAGCCCGCAATGTATCTTGTTGTGTGTATCTGGGCAAGTAGCAAGGAGTCTGTGCGGCAGGTTTTACACAGAGCGTGTGGGTAACTTTGTGGGCAACTCATCGCCAACCGACTCAACTGCTTGATTTGAATTGGGATTTAACAGACTGCCTGCAAACCGGGCAGTCTGGCCGTTCTGACACCAGGTTATGCACACAAATTGTTGATAACTTTGTGGGCAAGCCAGGTATAGGATGCCAACAGATTGATTTTAATCAGTTAATTCAAAATGATTAGATTCGTGGCAAATAAAATTATGTGGATATAAATTTGTCGGCCAGTGCCGTATTGGCAACATCATGCATCCTGACCCCGCCGGTTTTGTCCGGTTAATGAACAATTGCTATATCATCTGCCCTCACAAACTTTCCACAATTATGGCCACTGATACCCAAACCGATACCAGATTTACCGGGCCACATATAATCAGCGTGACAGAATTGAATCAGACTGTTGCGCGTTTGCTGGAACGCAGTATTCCACTGTGCTGGATCTCAGGTGAAGTTTCCAATTTCACCCGGGCGGCCTCCGGACACTGGTACTTCACACTCAAAGATGCACAGGCTCAGGTCCGGGCCGTGATGTTTAAAAGCCGGGCCATGGGTGCCGATTTCTTGCCGCGTGAGGGGGAAAAAGTCGAAGTGCGGGCCACTGTGAGTCTGTATGCGCCACGCGGTGACTATCAGTTAAATGTGGAGGGTATTCGGCGCGCCGGCATGGGCAACCTGTATGAAGCGTTTCTGCAACTCAAGCAGAAATTGAGTCAGGCCGGCCTGTTTGATGAGGCGCGCAAACAGACTTCGCCTCCATTTCCGCACTGTATCGGCATAGTTACCAGCCCGCAGGCAGCGGCATTAAAAGACATTCTGATTACGCTCAGGCGCCGCGCCCCACATGTCAGAATCATCATTTACCCGACCCCGGTTCAGGGTAACGGTGCCGCCGCAAAAATTGGCGAGGCAATTCAGACTGCCATGGCCAGAAATGAGTGCCAGGTACTGCTGCTGGCACGCGGCGGAGGCAGCATTGAAGATTTGTGGGCATTTAACGACGAGCAGCTTGCCTACACTATCGCCAGCTGCCCGATACCGGTGATTGCCGGTATTGGCCACGAAACCGACTTTACCATTGCCGATTTTGTGGCAGATGTGCGCGCCCCGACGCCAACAGCGGCAGCAGAAATGGCGGTAACCGCCCGCCTTGATCTGATACGCCAGATTGAACAGCATGCCACCCGGTTAAGGCGCACTTTTCGTCATTATCTGGATCAGGAAAATCAGCGGCTGGACCATTTTTCGCGCCGTCTGGTCAGCCCGCTGGCTTACCTGCGCAGTGAACGAACCAGACTGATTGGCCTGCAGATGCAAATGAATCATGCCGTCAAGACTGCGCAGCAACTGGCCTTGCATCAATTTGAACGATTAAAGCAGAAATTGATATCGCGTTCGCCTGACGTTATCCAATCTGGCCATCAGCTGCAGCGTGCATCCCAACAGTTCCAGACTCGGACCCGACAATTTATGCAGTTGCACCGTCAGAATTTGAACAGCCTGCAAGTGCAGCTGGAAATGTTAAATCCGCAGCGCACTCTGGAGCGTGGTTACGCGATTGTTTCAGATAAAAAAGGTCGTTTGATTCTGCGCCCGGGTCAATTCCAGGCACCCGACACAATCACGGTAAGAATGGCCGAAGGTGAAGTTGATCTGGGTATTGTCAGCGTGCAGGAAAAAATCTGACGGGAGTCGGCGCGGCACAATGATTCGGCTGCAAACAAATCTCAATCCCATTACAATACGCAGTTCATTATCATCGTTATCCCGATTTTCGCAACAAGCTCATTGATTCACCACCCCGCATTATTACAGAGGAACCAAAATGGAACATACCCTACCAGCATTACCTTATGCCCTGGATGCCCTGGCACCCCATATTTCCAAAGAAACCCTGGAATACCACTACGGCAAACATCATCAAACCTATGTGACCAATCTGAACAATCTGATCAAAGGCACCGAGTTTGAAAATGCGTCACTGGAAGAAATCATCAAAAAATCATCCGCCGGAATTTTCAACAATGCCGCGCAAATCTGGAATCACACGTTTTACTGGAATGGTTTAAAACCAAACGGAGGCGGCACTCCAACTGGCGCACTGGCTGCTGCCATCAATGCAAAATGGGGTTCGTTTGACGCCTTCAAAGAAGCATTCACCAAATCATGTATCGGCAATTTTGGTTCCAGTTGGACCTGGCTGGTCAAGAAGGCCGATGGTTCGGTTGATATCGTCAATACGTCCAACGCTGCCACACCGCTGACAACAACCGACAAGCCATTGCTGACCTGTGATTTGTGGGAGCATGCCTATTACATCGACTACCGCAATGCACGTCCAAAATATGTAGAATCATTCTGGAATCTGGCCAACTGGGATTTCGCCGCAGCCAACTTTGCCTGATCTTTTGCACAAATCTCAGGTGAAAATATAGTCAAAACCGGCTACATTAATTCTCAACGAAGGGCACTCTGAATAATTGGAATGCCCTTTCGTTTTGGGAGGCTTTTTCCATTAGTCATCAAGCGGATTTTGCCAATCGAATCCCGGTAAATTGCCAACGCGCACCAACCGGGAAAAAATTCCGGTACGTGGTTCGGGAATGCCGTTTCGGAGTCGCGCAGGATGAGCCTCGCAGTACATATTGGTTGACCATGAACTTGCCGTTGTATTCGCCAACCGCGCCTTCTGAAACAACAAAACCCGGGTAAGGGCCATAGCTGCTGCTGGTCCATTGCCATGCGGTGTCGAACAGTTGCTCCAATTTGACGGATGAGCCATCTGCCATTGCAGATGTGGCAGCCAACTCCCACTCAAATTCGGTAGGCAGGCGCGCCTTCGCCCAACGTGCATAGGCATCCGCTTCGAAGTAGGACAAATGAAGAACCGCAGCGCACGGGTCCATCTTCTCCATACCGTGCAAGGTGAATTCATGCCATCCTGCGTCGCCCAGACGATGCCAATAAAGCGGTTGCCTCAACCCTTGGCTGCAAACCCAGTCCCATCCTTCCGCAAGCCAATGGTCCGGATTTATATAACCATCGTCATCGATGAAAGCAGCATATTCGGTATTCGTAACAAGACGCGACATCATCGAAAAGGCTTCAATGAACTGGCGATGACGCGGCATTTCATTGTCGAAGCAAAAGCCATCAGCGTCATGCCCGATTTCCACGACACCTGCGTCAAACGCAACCCAGGTCAACTTGCGGTTATCTTCAGACACACGTGCGGTAGCCTGCTCCGCTTTGCTTTTATAAGCCGGCAATAGCGGATTTATCGACAGCAAGTGCTTGATATCGGTCAAGATCAGTTCTTGATGTTGCTGCTCATGCTGAATTCCCAATTCGGTCAGTGATGTCAGTTCAAAACCTTGTTCCGAGATAGCATCATCGGTTAACGCGCGCATCAGCAAACCATGCATGCGCATATCAACGTTGTGCCGATAGGAGATTACTTCACCGGTCGACGGCCGCGTCAGCAAACCGCGTTGTGCGCGGGGATATCGTTGTCCGACACCATTGTAATAAGAGTTGAATAGCACCCGATATGCTTGATGGTATGGGTGAAAATTCGGTTCGAAGCGCTCCAGGATGAAGGTTTCGAAAAACCAGCTTGTATGCGCCAAATGCCATTTGACAGGACTGGCGTCCGGCATCGACTGAGCACAGCTATCTTCTTCGGATAACGGCTGTGCCAAAGCAACGGAGCGCCTTCGCACATCGTTAAAGCGCTGCAATAGTTGAGTTGAAGCAGACAGGGTCGACTCGATACGCATTTGCATCACTCGCTTTTTCCGGGTCAAAGCGCATGCGCATGGCACACGATGAACCTTTGATTTGAATCGGTCCATACACGCGGCATATGGAAGCCGGCTTGTTCCAACAACAGCAGAAATCCATCCTGAGTATATTTATAGCTGTTTTCAGTATGGATTGTTTCACCCTGCTCGAATCTTCGTGCACCGTCCTGCCAGCTTACTGTCAGCGTCTGACGCGCGACCAGATGCATTTCAATCCGGTTTTGTGGGGAATTAAAAAATCCACGATGCTGCCATTGACGCAGATCGAAATCGGCACCGATCAGGCGGTTGAGGTGCAGCAGTACGTTCAAATTAAACGCTGCGGTGACGCCAAGCATATCGTCGTAAGCCGCATTCAATACCTTTTCGTCCTTGATTAAATCGACGCCAATCAACAGACCACCATTGGCTTGTCCTGACCCTACGCATTCGCGGTGGATGCGGCGCAGGAAGGCCAGTGCCTGGATCGGTGTATAGTTCCCGATCGACGATCCGGGATAAAAAAACAGCCGATTCTGGCGACGCACTTGCTGCGGCAAAATCAGCGACTCCGAGAAATCCTGACCCAACGCCATCATCACAATGTCTGGATAGCGCTGCTGTAACTGTGCAACAGCAGTATGCAAAAAGTCGACTGAAATATCGACAGCAACATACTGTGCCGGGCGCAAAGCAGTAAACATGCGAGCCGCTTTCGCGCAATTGCCCGCCCCCAAATCGATCAAAGTGCAGCCCTGACCGACAGAATGGGCAATTTCGCTCAGACAGGCTTCGAATATCCCACTTTCGGTGCGGGTAGGGTAGTATTCCGGCAATTCACAAATTGCCTCGAACAGTTTTGATCCCAGGACGTCATAGAGAAATTTTGGCGAGGTCTGCGCCTGCGGTTGTTGCAGGCCAGCAGCGATTTCCGCCAGAGTTTCCAATGCTGGCGCGGTTGTCTCCAGATCGAATTGATTATTCCAGCGCATTATTGGTTCCGGTATCTCTTGCTGTCCCTCCAATGGGTACACTGAATACACCGTGGGCGTTTGCGTGGATATAACCAGAGCAGGTTTCTGGTGGCACTGAACCGCGCCTTAAATTTTCAAAATTTGACGAATTCGGCATTGCCATTTTTAGCTTCCCGGTTTTTTAGTGAATCAGCGTCGCGGTCACAGATAATGGGGACTGTTCGGCAAAGCACACAGGTCAACAGATTCGAATGCCACCGAGCGGAATTTATACCACACTTTCACAAGTATGAGTTCTCAGGTAACTATACAAGGAAATGTCATGACTTACCTTGAACTCGAAGAATTGGACTACTTTCATTTGACAGATGGTAAAGGCTCACGAGCGGCGTTGACGGGATCTGACATCCTGACCGGCAAGGGAGTCCGTAATGCACTGGATGAACATTTGGCCAAAATTAAGGAAATCGTGTCAGAGTGAACGTAACGCGCCAGCACCATGTTGCTGTAAATAAATCCCGTTTCCGCTTAATTTGCGGACCCTGATTATGATCTGTCGGTGGAATGGAAAGAAGCTGTGCTTAAAGTCGACCAGCTCGATCTGGCCATGCGGCAGTCAGCGTTACAGCCGTAGCTACCCATTGCAAAGCAGTCAGTGCGTATTCGAGCACACTAACTTCTCCTGATAGCACTACGTTTAATTTCAAATATTTACGCCACGGGTCGTCCCTGCGCGCCGGTGAAGGACACATACGAGCCCTGAACGAAAAAAACTATTGGGTCAATTTTACTTGGCTTGTGCAACACCGCCGAGCAACTTGGTTTTTAATGGACTGTCCACAGGATTGTCACCAATCCAGATTCTCAGGAGCGCATTGAAAAATCCGGCGTCCGTGAAGGTTTCACCGATTTTCTTGCCATTAATTAAAACATTGCAACCGACAGTCGGCACCCATTCAATCGAAATTACGTCACCTTTGTTAATTTCGGCAACCGATGCAAACAGTCGGCCAAACTTGAGGAACTGGTCAGCCAGTCTGGTCCTCTCGGCTATATCGGTATTCTTTTTGACGCCATCCATAAATGCCTGAGCCAAAGTGTCACTGCTGATTTCTCGCAACATGGTCAGGGTTATTTTTTTGGGTCCGCTCAGAGTCAGAATACTTTCGCTTGTAGTTTGGGTTTCAGTCAAATACAGTGCGGCGACGTATATTTTAAAAAACACCTTGTAGCGGATTCCAGCGCCATTCAACTTTAAAGGTGTATTTGCAACCTGCGTTGTTTCATCAATTTTGGCACCGGCTATTTCTACAGCCTGAACTGTATTCACCAAAGTTAAAGCCAAACAAAAAAGTAATTCTTTAATAGGTAATTTCACGACTCACCAATGCTTTCTATGTAATCAGTTGAAATACGGATTTCAATGCAATGGAGGATTTTATCCCACAATCTGACTGGTTGGCACGGTAAAAAAAAGTGGCGTGATTTTAGTCAAATCACGCCACCTCCGGTGCAACGTTGTACTGGATTCTTATTTACCCAGAAAACTTTTCACTTTTTCCATCCACGATTTACTCTGCGGACTGTGTTTGGAACCACCTTCCACAGTGAGTTTTTCAAAATCCCGCAACAAGTCCTTTTGCTTTTCAGTTAACTTGACCGGTGTTTCAATAACAACATGACAGAACAAATCGCCCGGATAGCCGGAACGCACACCTTTAATACCTTTGCTGCGCAAGCGGAATGTTTTACCGGTCTGCGTCCCTTCCGGTATGGTGAAGCTGGCCTTGCCATTCAGGGTTGGTACTTCAATTTCGCCGCCGAGCGTCGCCTTGGCAAACGAGATCGGCATTTCGCAATGCAGGTCGTCGCCTTCACGCTGAAATACCGCGTGTGGTTTGGTGTGAATTTCGACATACAGGTCACCCGGAGGCCCGCCGTTTACGCCAGGCTCACCGTTTCCTGAAGATCGGATACGCATGCCGTCGTCAATACCGGCCGGAATTTTAACTTCCAGCGTTTTGTTACGTTTGATTCGTCCAACACCGGCACAACTGGTGCAGGGATCCGTAATGATTTTTCCGGTACCGTGACATTTCGGGCAGGTTTGCTGAATACTGAACAATCCCTGCTGCATTCGTACCTGACCGTGTCCGGCACAGGTTGTACAGGTAACCGGTGTCGTACCCGGCTTGGCACCGGTACCATGGCATGGTTCACATTCATCCCAGGACGGAACACGGATCGTCGTATCGAATCCGTTGGCAGCCTGTTCCAGAGAAATTTCGAGGTTGTATCGCAAGTCGGCGCCACGGTATACCTGCGGACCGGAACTGCGCCCGCGCCCGCCACCAAAAATGTCACCGAAAATGTCACCGAAGGCATCCGCAAAACCGCCAGCACCAGCGCCAGGGCCGCCGCCACCACCCATGTTGGGGTCAACGCCGGCATGACCGTAACGGTCATAGGCTTCCCGCTTTTTAGGATCGGTCAGCATTTCGTAAGCTTCCTTGGCTTCCTTGAATTTTTCTTCAGCCTGCTTACTGTCAGGATTGCGATCCGGATGAAATTTCATCGCCATTTTACGATACGATTTTTTAATCTCGTCGTCGCTGGCATTTTTCGCAACGCCTAATATTTCATAAAAATCACGCTTCGCCATTTTTTGGCACCTTCTAAGTCAATTCAAAATCGATACGAAAAAAGCCGAGCAGGTTTGTCGCAATCGCAACGCCCCTTTCTCGGCGAGTTATAACGAGCTGTTAACCCGCCAAACCTTATTTGTCTTTAACTTCTTTAAAGTCAGCGTCCACTACATCGTCTTCCTGGCGTTTGGATTCGGATGCCCCGGAGGCACTATTACCTCCCTGCGCACCGGCACCATCAGCAGATCCTGCGGCAGCCTGCTGAGCCTGCATGTCAGCGTACATTTTTTCGCCCAATTTCTGAGACGCTGCCGACAACGCGGCCACCTTCTCATCGATCGACACTTTATCTCCGCTTTTCAGTGATTCTTCCAGATCCTTGATCGACGCTTCGATTTTTTCCTTTTCGCCGGCATCCAGTTTGTCACCGTATTCGGTCAGTGATTTTTTGGTCGAATGGACCAGTGCATCACCCTGATTGCGCGATTCAGCCAATTCCTTGACCTTCCTGTCTTCTTCAGCGTTGAGCTCGGCATCTTTCACCATTTTCTGAATTTCTTCTTCAGTCAAACCGGAGTTGGCCTTAATGGTGATTTTGTTTTCCTTGCCGGTGGCTTTGTCTTTGGCGCCCACATGCAAAATTCCGTTGGCATCAATATCAAAAGTCACTTCAATCTGTGGTGTGCCACGTGCTGATGGCGGAATGCCTTCCAGATTGAATTCGCCCAGGCCTTTGTTACCTGCTGCTATTTCACGTTCGCCCTGATAGACTTTGATCGTAACAGCCGGCTGATTGTCGTCGGCAGTTGAAAACACCTGACTGAACTTGGTCGGGATCGTGGTATTTTTCTGGATCATTTTGGTCATGACACCGCCCAGGGTTTCAATACCCAGCGACAGAGGTGTCACATCCAGCAACAACAGGTCTTTACGGTCACCTGACAGCACGGAACCCTGAATGGCGGCGCCAACAGCAACAGCTTCATCAGGATTGACGTCTCTGCGTGGATCCTTGCCGAAAAATTCTTTGACCACTTCCAGCACTTTAGGCATGCGGGTCATACCGCCGACCAGAATAATGTCATTGATATCACTGGTTTTCACGCCCGCATCTTTGATCGCAGTACGGCACGGTCCGATGGTAGCGTTAATCAGTTCTTCAACGAGCGATTCCAGTTTTGCGCGTGTCATCTTCATATTCAGATGCACTGGCGCACCATTTGCCATGGCAATGTACGGTTCATTGATTTCGGTCTGCTGCGAGCTGGACAGTTCAATCTTGGCCCGTTCTGCTGACGCTTTGATACGCTGCAAAGCGATCGGATCTTTGGAAAGATCGAGGCCATTGATTTTTTTGAATTCATCAATAATGTAATCAATAATGCGCTGATCGAAATCTTCACCGCCCAGGAATGTGTCGCCATTGGTGGACAACACTTCAAACTGCATTTCGCCATCCACATCGGCAATTTCAATAATCGAAATATCAAACGTTCCGCCGCCCAGATCGTACACGGCGATTTTACGATCGCCACGTTCAGCCTTGTCCAGACCAAATGCCAGCGCGGCGGCAGTCGGTTCGTTAATGATGCGCTTTACTTCCAGTCCGGCGATACGGCCGGCGTCTTTGGTTGCCTGACGCTGTGCATCGTTGAAATAGGCCGGGACAGTAATGACGGCTTCAGTAACTTCTTCGCCGAGATAATCTTCGGCAGTTTTTTTCATTTTGCGCAGTACTTCTGCAGAAATTTGTGGTGGCGCCATTTTTTTGTCGCGCACACTCACCCAGGCGTCACCGTTGTCAGCCTTGACGATCGAGAAAGGCATCAGACTGATATCTTTCTGTACTTCTTTCTCATCAAATTTGCGACCGATCAGACGCTTGACTGCGTACAGGGTATTTTTTGGATTGGTCACTGCCTGACGCTTGGCTGATGCACCCACCAGAATTTCACCATCTTCCTGATACGCGATGATGGAAGGGGTAGTACGTGCGCCTTCCACATTTTCAATGACTTTCGGTTGACCGTTTTCTACTACTGATACACATGAATTGGTGGTTCCCAAATCGATGCCGATGATTCTGCCCATGATAATTCCTTTTAAATTTTATAATTTCAAAATAATGTGGTGAATAAGAACAAATAATCTGTACGTCAAATCTGTACTGTCTGCTGCGAATATGCGGCGAATGTGCCGGTTTTCAAGCGGGTGGCCGGATTAAGAATCGGGACACCTTATCTGGCCTGCGCGACCGTCACCAGAGCCGGACGCAATAACCGGTCTGCAATCGTGTATCCTTTTTGCAGTACCTCAACCACCGTATTGGCTTCCTGCTCGGCCGGCACCATAGTTACCGCCTGATGCCTGGCTGGATCGAGCTTTTCACCTTTGGCCGGATTGATTTCCATCAGCCGATTTTTTTCGAAGGCGCTGGACAGTTGACGCAATGTCATTTCTGCCCCCTCTTTCAATGCTTCAATTGATATAGTTTCAATCTTCAGCGCCATTTCCAGGCTGTCTTTTACCGGGATCATCGATTCGGCAAAACTTTCAACTGCAAATTTATGCGCCTTGCTGATATCTTCCTGGGCACGCCGGCGAATATTTTCACCGTCCGCCTTTGCCCTTAAATAGGCGTCCTGCAATTCCGCCAGCTTGGCTTCAGTCTGCAGCAGCTTCTCTTCAAAGTCAGAATCCACTGCCACCATTACCGGTTCAGCTTCTTGCTGCGCAGTGCCATTTTGTTCATTTTGCGCATTCAGTTGCGCGTCTTGTTGTCCATCCTGCTTGTCCTGGTCTTGCATTCCTTACCTCCGATGATCGAACATATTTAAAACAATGTAGCCGAAGTGGGGATTTGCAGGAACATTTCAAGTGTGTAAATGCTGATTTAAGGCAAAAACTACAAAATAAACCCTGAATCCGGTCAGAAATACGGCCTTTTAAGTCAATATCTGTAAATGGCATATTTCAAATCTTGGCGAATAATTATTTTTTTGTTTTTTGGGTATCCGACGTTAGGTGGATTCAGATGCGTTTCTCACAAGGTATCAATGCTTTTTTCGCACTACCGGCGTTATTCCATGCCGGGAAAAGTTAGTCAATTAACTTGCAGTATTATCATCTTCTACAAATTTATTTACTTTGCGCCCACCCAATCATTTTGAGTGGGAGGATAATGAGCCACTAGAAGAATGACAGCACGAATTTGGTTCGTGCTTATTTTTTACACTTTTTGGGAAGCAATGTATTTTGAACATGAAGAGAATGAAACACTGGACTGGCGACATGTCCAAGCTGCCTGCAGCTTATCTGAAAAATGTCATTGAAAAAATGCTGGCCTACGGAGAAAACGTACAGTTTTCAGGAAGCGGCACGACTGAGGGTCCTAACTTCCAGGTCATCAATGCTGCCGGAAAAAAAATCAGCTTTAACAGCAGTAACTTATTAATTCACACTGATGAAAAAGAATTTTCCGGTAAAACTTCCGCTCTCATTTATTCGCTGGACCAGATTAAAAACCAATTGATTAAACTAAGCACTCCGGCGGTGAAAGCGACTGCAACCAAACGCAAAGTTGCCGGCACGGCTTCCCCTCGTGGCGGCTCGGCACTGGCAAAAGCGAAAGAAGCGATTGCGATTCAAAAATACGAATACTACAAAAACAATAGAGCCGATCTGCCTTCCGATATCCGGGAACATTCAGAAGAAATTACCCGCATGATGGAAAGCGGGATGTCAGCTGAATCGGCTTTTAACGAAGCCAAAAAATTATGTTTTGAGCATACCTGATACTGCTGAAAAAAAAGGGCCGGTTCAATTTGCAACTAGCCTCAGTTTGTGTCAGGCTAATATTGCGGCCATGGCCTGTGCAGTAGCTTCCACATTCCCCGAATTCAATCCTGCCACACACATACGCCCCGAGCGCAATATATAGACGCCAAATTCATTTTTGAGCCGTTCACATTGATCAGGATTCAAACCGGTATAGCTGAACATGCCGCGCTGGGTAAGGAAATAGTTAAAATCCCTGCCGGGCAATTTGGCGCTCAACACCTCAAACAGACGGCGCCGCATCGCCGCGATACGCTCGCGCATCGTCACGACCTCGGCTTCCCACATGGCGCGCAGAACCGGATCTGTGAGTACGCGTGCCACAATCTGGCCGCCATGCATGGGCGGGTTGGAATAGTTGCGCCGCACATTTGCCTTTAACTGACCCAACACGTTGACTGCCTGTGCAGCATCTGGACAGACAATACTCAATGCGCCACATCGTTCGCCATACAGGCTCATGCTTTTCGAAAATGAGTTGGCCACCAGGAAACTGATGCCGGAATCGGCAAACAGGCGCACGGCATAAGCGTCCTCCTCAATCCCGGTTCCATATCCCTGATAGGCCAGATCCAGAAACGGGATCAATTCGCGTTCTTTTAAAAGGATCAGCAGCTGTTGCCACTGCGCGCAAGTCAGATCAACGCCGGTCGGATTATGGCAACACGCATGCAGCAGAATGACGCTGTGTTTTTTTGCCGTGGAAAGAGCAGCCAGCATGGCATCAAAACGAAGCCCGCCCGTGGTAGCATCATAGTAAGCATAGGTTGCCACTTTCAGTCCGGCGCCATCAAACACGGCCTTGTGATTATCCCAGGTGGGGTCGCTCACCATAACGAGGGAATCGGGAAAATAGCGCTTGATGAAATCGGCACCGACTTTTAAGCCACCGCTGGAACCGACCGACTGAATTGTCACCACCCTGCCTGCATTTACGGCGGCACTGTCAGCGCCAAACAATAGCTGTTGTACCGCACTTCTGAAATTGGCTGCGCCTTCCATAGGCAGATAAGGACGTGCTCCGGCTTCTGCAACCACTTTCAGTTCCGCTGCCCGCACCGAAGGCAGCATCGGAATTTTGCCCGCATCATCAAAATAGATTCCGATCGACAGGTTAATTTTGCTACTGCGCGGATCTTTCCCAAACGCCTCGTTCAAGGACAATATCGGGTCGCCAGCATACGGCTCAACATGGTGAAACATAACAATCTCCGGTTCAAAAATGCCAAGCCAGCATGTTACACCACATCACTTTGCAATAATAACGTGTCGAAAAATACGTTTTATCCATTCAGGATGACAGGTCGGCCTGATTGTTAAGTTAAACACAATAACAATTCCGGATTAGCACCCGCGCAACAATACTGTTTATATTTACAGTTACTGTTTGCATGTACAGTATTTTTGAATTAAGATGGCCTTACTGCAGCTAAACAACTTTGGAGAAATTCATGGCTTATCTGAATACCGCTTTTCAATCCCAGCCTCTTTTGAACAATTCATTTCTGCTGCGTATCGGCCAGCGTGAAATCAGTGTCTGCAAAGATTTTCGTAAGCGTTTTTATCAAACCAATCCTTTGATTGAATGCCGCGCCGGCGTCAATCCAGGTCATGTCGAAGTCTTATTATTAAGAAGCTGGCTGATCATATTTTCAAGAGCGCACCACTAAAGTGGTCTGGTGCCGGGTTTAACTGATTGAACTTAAAAAGTTGTCCAGTTCAACCTTCATTTCCGCTAATAAGAACTCACTTTTTTCTTCATCAAGATCCAGTTTGCTCAATACAGATGGTCGGTCTTCCCAGTTTATTTTTTGCGGAGAGCTTTCATCAAAATGGGCATCGAGCAAATCAGCGGCAAAAATGGCATCAGTCAAATCCACTGATCCGCGATGAATATATTCAGGGTTTTTAAAATTTTGCACCGCATTCTGTATATCTTCAGAAACCGACCAATTTTCCAGAATTGCCGCGCCAATATTGGAATGCCAGGCGTCGACCAGACTCCAGAGTGCCCGTTTTGAAGTGAACAGAGTCTGGTACTGATTGGCACGGTTTAATATATAGAACTTGCCAACATCGTGCAGCAATCCGGCCAGCAACGCATTGTCTGGATTCACTCTGGTCAGATTTTTAGCCAGTACGTAGGAAAATGACGCAACCCGGACACTGCGGCTCCACAAACCTTCCATCAATTGAGCAATTTCTTTATTGATATCCTTGTGTTCAGTCAGCTGCTTCATACCCACCGCGATTGTCAAATTCTTTACCTTCGCATAACCAAGACGCATGGTTGCCGTTTTTAAATCTGCATTCAATTTGCTGGTTGAATTAAACGCTGCCGAATTGCTCAATTTTAAAATCTGGGCAGACAACACCGGTTCGGTTCCAATAATGCGCGCCAAGGTGTCATTCGAGATATCATCCTGCAGGATTGCCCGTCTGATATTCATCGTCGCGCTTAACGAAGTTGGAAATATCAGCACAGGGGCAGACAGATCCGCGGTAAGTCCTTGAATGAATTCAAATTCCTTATTTTTTTCAGCTGATACCATGACTTATGTTCCTTGCGTCGAAATGATGATATTCAGTTTGCATGACGAGCTTCAATCTGAACAGTCTAGCCGAATTATGTCTTTGATCCAGTTTTAATCAACGTCAAGCAGCTCTGCAAGGTGCAATTAAAACACCAGTTTGTGACTGTTGGCACCTGATCTTGTTTGCCTGGGGGTGCCCCGCTTGTATTTAACGTTTTTTGCACCATGTAGTAGCCTGTATTTTCATCCCTGTTTGACTGCCCCTGACTGCCTCACTTACTCCATAAGGAAAAATCATGACCGTTTCAATTTACGACGCTTCGATTCCTGTTTTCAAACAGATGTTGTCCAGTATGAGCCATGTCTTGGCCAAAGCCGAAAGTCACGCCAATGATAAAAAAATTGCGCCGGAAGCTTATCTGCAGGCTCGCCTGTTTCCGGATATGTTTCCCCTCCTTCGCCAGGTTCTGATCGCTGCCGATTTTGCCAAAGGTGTCAGCGCAAGACTGGCCGATGTTGAAGTTCCGGCCTTTGAAGATACGGAACAAAGTTTTACCGACTTGCAGACACGTATCAAAAAAACACTGGATTTTATCGAGTCACTTCCCCGGTCGCAATTTAACGGTGCTGCAGAACGTGAAATCGTACTGCGTCCCGGAACCCCGAAAGAGAAAAAATTTACCGGTACTGCCTACCTGTTGAGTTATGGTTTGCCACAGTTTTTCTTCCATACCACCACTACTTATGCAATCCTGCGCCATAACGGAATTGAAATCGGTAAGGGTGACTTTATGGGACTGAAGTAATCTGACTCCGATTTTTATCAACCACTGACCAGACCGGCGGCGATATTGATGGACAGCCCCAGTATCGCCATATTGAACCAGAAACTTAACACCGACTGTGCCAATGCGGTCTTTCTGACGGTGCGGGTCGTCAACATCACATCTGACGTTTGAGCGGCAACCGCAATCGTGAATGAAAAATAGAGGAAATCCCAGTAATTGGGGTGCGAATGCGCGTCCGGGAACAATAGCGCACGGTGCTCCTTTGGTGAGCGGTAGTACAACTTTGCATAATGAAACGTAAAAATCGTGGCTATAAAAACCCAGGATCCCATCACCGTAGCTGCTGTAACCAAATAATGAACACCTTTTTGAAACTCGGACAAATCTTTTAGTGTTGCCAATTCAAGAATAATTGCCGCCAGACTGGCCGCGGCTGCGATCGACATAAACGCGATGATAGCCAATTCGGCTCTGTCTTCCTGCTCTGCCAGTTGAGCTACTTTGGTGGTGCTCGCATGTTTCATCATCCAGGCCATAAAAAGCAGATAACTCCAGACTGACACATTCCATCCCAACAAAAACCGGGACACCCAATCCCAATTCCCGGCAAACAATTCAATTACCAGACCAAGCGAAAATGCCAAAAACAATCTGATATGGTTTTTTATAATCTGAATGAACATATTTTGTCTTTTTAAAAATTAAAAACAATGTAAAGGATATAAAACACGGGTTATTCAATGCATATGATCTTTTGGCTTCAACGTATGATGACGGTACATTTTTAATCCTTTGAATAATTTTTCTATTAATTTTACGTTATATTTCCTATCATAAACGAAGCGGATGCTGTCGTATAAGTGGCTTCATTTCACGGGAACCGAAGCAAGCATTAACAGAGGCATTTTGATCACAAACCATGACTGAATTGAGGTCGCAGTGGAATTACTGAATATTTTTGCGCATTCTGAATTCAGTGCGCGCAACCTGCAGCTTTTTAAAGATATAGATGACAGAAATCTGGCCGCGGTCAATAATCTCATATCCACTTGTTCGGTCGTTCAGATCCATGCAGGTCAGAATATCATCTCCGCCCACTCTACCGATAATCGACTCTATGTGGTTTTAAAAGGAACTCTTGAAGTACAGTCCCATGAAAATATTACCAGTGGGTCGACCGTTGGCAATGTTCAATACACAGACGGTGAATGTGTCGGTGAGTTATCGGTCCTTGATGACGAAGATCAGCCGCATACAATAATGGCGGTGTGTGACAGTCAATTACTGGTTATTGAACCTGAAACACTCTGGCAGCTGATTGACGAATCCAACGGTGTGGCCAGAAATTTATTAAAGTTGCTTTCATTCAGAATTCGCACCACCAATGCATTATTACGCCGCCGGCATCGGGTTGGCGAGTTCTATCGTCAAATGTCAATGGTCGATGGCTTAACCGGCATCCACAACCGTGCGTGGTTGCAAAATCAATTTCCGCAACTAATAGATCATGCGCATGCCACCGGCAATCCCCTGTCAATAATCATGGTTGATCTGGATCACTTTAAACAGTTCAATGACACGCACGGACATATCCTCGGCGATGATGCAATTCAAAGTGCCGCCAAAATATTGAATTCCACTTTGCGCCCCAGTGATTTTTCAGTGCGGTTTGGTGGTGAAGAAATGCTGGTCATTCTGCCTGACACGTCAGGCTCAGCGTGCCTGACGGTAGCCCAAAGATTATGCGTCAAGTTTGCCCAGACCACTGTCTTTAAAGATGACCGCATGCCATTACCTCATATCACCGCCTCATTCGGTATTGCCAGCCTGGCCCCGGGGCAAGACAGTTCGACTTTCATTGCTGCGGCCGATGCGGCACTGTACCGGGCAAAAAATTCGGGTCGGAACCGCGTATCCCAATAGCAGCAGTCATCCGGAAGACAAAAAAAAGCCGTTCAGCGTATGAACGGCTTTTTTCAAGCAGTGCCTAAATCTCAAAAACGATATCCGACTGAAATCTGGCTTACAACCGGATTCAATGTCGTATCAATGTGCTGACCAGTGGATAAAGTTGTCGTCGTTTTGGAGATCGATTTATTCACTGAAACATCTATATACCATTGCTTGTTGATTGAAACAGTAAATCCAGCCTGAGGTGTAATTCCCCAGGTGTCTTTTACCGAGAATGTGGTTGGTGGACCACCTGGGTTGGTTATCGCAGTCAAAACGCCAGATCCGGTTTCATCCTGAAAGTGAACATATGAAACGCCCAGACCGAGATACGGACGAAACGTTGAAGCGGCTTCCAAAAAGCGATACTGCCCAAACAGGGTCGGTGGCAACTGTTTAACGGTACCAATCACACCAATGCCTTCGAGTGAGCCTGCTGCGACCATATTGTGTTTCAGTGGAATACCACCATAAATTTCAGCCGAAATATGATCTGAAAACATATAAGTGGCGGTGAAAATCGCGGTGTGAGCCGGTTCCACGTTGGTTTTTACGCCCGGAATACTTGGAGCACTCATATCTCCACTACCAACAACAGGATTGAAATACGCATAACCAATTTTCGCAGCCCACGTTCCGGCTTCCTGCGCCATCGCGCCCGCACTCATTGTCATGAACAATGCGCAACCAAGCAATTTCATTAGATTTTTCATTTTATCTCCGATTCTTTTAATTTCGCACCGAGACTTCACAATCCCGGCAGCCTGTTATGTTCCGCGATTACAGCCAACCTTTGATTGCCATCTGACTGGCAACGTAACGGGCGATCAGACTGTTGCCATAGGGCGTAGGATGCACAAGATCGGCAAATTCGTAGTGGCTGATATCGCCGGCAATCACGTTGGTGGTGTTACAGACCAGCGAGGTACCGGATTCCGGGCTACCCTGAGTGGCAAACGGATTGGCTGGAAAATTCAGGTTACAGGCCGGATCGGTCACGTTGCTCAACCCATATTGAGCCGGGTGCGCGATCTGGTCAGTCGATACGGTTTGAATATCCACCAGCAACACACTCGGACTGGTCAGGTTGGTAGCCAACTGAGCGTTAAATGTGGTGACCATGGTCCTGATCACGCCAGAAGTTCCAGGTGCCTGTGCGTCAATAAACTTGGCGAACGGTGTGGTGCTCAGGTCAGGCATGTTCAGAACGACTACGTGCTTGGCACCGGCCGCAATCACATAATTGTTGATGTAGGCAGCCAGTGTGGCGCCAGCCGTTCCCATCGCCGTCACAGCGCTGGTTGCGGCCGTCGTCACAGGGATACCGCCCTGCACCGAACCCAGGAATACCATCGTATTGATGATGCCATCATTACCACCCGCCAGAACAAACACGACTTCGGTACCGGTGTACGCAGTATGCGCGGCCAGATGATTTTGCATCTGCTTTTGCAAAGGAACGGTGAGCTGTCCTAATGTGGGGCTGCCATCAACAGGTGAATTCGCGTTGCCCGGACCATAATCGGCCGGAACTGTTCCGTAGCCAGGTATGACGTAACTGTTAACCATCGATCCGCCCATTGCATACGAAGTACAGGTCGGTGTAATGACCGGTCCGTAACTGAATGCACTGCCATTCAAGCCGACTTCATAGGGGCAGGGAGCCGGCAGATTAAGTTGGGCTGACAGCAGTTCAGTCCAGTTGGACTTCACCGGAGCAGCACCGGCAAATGCATTGACTGTATAACGGCCACCACCCAGACCAAGCAGCCCTGGATAGCCTGAACCCGATGTATTGGACGGCGTCGCATAGGAGCCGACATCGCTCAGGCTGTCACCAAAAAAGACCGCCGAGCTGAATTGAATCTTGGGGGACTGGTTCCCGGCGCTGCCGCCACTTCCACCGCAACCCGCCAGAATGGCAGCTGCCAGGGATGCCGTCAGAACCAATGAAAATTTCTTTTGAAGCATTATCGTCTCCTGTTTTAACTATTTTATTTAAGGCTGCCTAAAAACTTTTTATGATTGAAGAGTACTTGAAGCGCAAGTAAATTGAATGGTAATTTTTGGGATTTGCCCCGCGACTTGTGCGCGGCAATGACATGACTGACATTCGTGCATGCGCACGACTACCATAAAGCTCCATTCCTTCGCGGTGAATTATGTCATCGGTACTTTGAGTTGCCTAGGCCGAATTTCTATTTAGAATAACAATTCGAGATTTAAACAACATCGGCAAGCCGTGTGCCTATCTGTATTTATACCCGTTGCATAATTCAGCAACAGCGCAAAAAATAATCAAACATTTTAAAACCGAACAGCTCATTCGCTTTCAAAATCAAAAAATATTACTGCATATAAATCGTATGAACATTTCACTTTTTTAGTTGCTATTTATATTATTCATATTTACACTTTTCTCAAATTTGTACTTTGGGGGCAGTTATGGTGCGTGCTTCTCATCCCAACCAAATCATTCATGGCTTCACCCTCGTTGAAGTTCTGATTTCCATTCTGATTGTTGCCATCGGATTTGCAGGCGCAATCAAATTGCAGACCGCAGCCATGCAGGCCATACAGCAATCCATTTACATCGGTGACGCAGGCCTACTGGCAGCGGAGATGTCAGACCGGATGATGGGTAACACCGAAATGTTGACCAGGGTCGCAGACAATCCCTACCTCAAAGTCAATTTCAGGGCCGGCCTGAATCAAATTGCGCCGGCATCATCGTGCTACCAGAATCGATGCAACTCAGACCAGCTGGCAGCAGCAGATATTGCAGAATGGCTGCACACCATCAATGCCGCGCTTCCCGATGTGCGTGCCGTCATCTGCCGCGATGACAGCGCATGGAATTACAGCGCAGATAACTTTGCCTGGGACTGTCACAGCGGTAGTGACCACTCCGGAATCGTCATCAAACTGGGCTGGACCGACAAAAATGACTTGCAACACAGCGCCCCGCCGCGCCTTGTAATCCCCGCTTACGCGTACCAGGAATGAGGTGAATCCGATGAAAATACCTGTGCCCCAATGCGCATCAATACGAGGTCATGACGGTTTTACCTTAACCGAACTGATGGTTGCAGTCACGCTTTCCATGATTATTGTTCTTGTCGCCACTGGCCTGGTCATCGCGGGAAAATCGGCGCAATCAACCCAGTTTTCCGCGGCATCACTGGAAGATACGGCACAGTATGCATTGAACAATATCGCCAGATCGGTGAAACAGGCCGGATTCATTAATTTCGACCGGGACGACGCACCTGTCGTCGTCACCGAAGGCATGCCGCCCAATATTTTGGGTCTGGATGATGCAACGCTGAAGGCAACATCATATGGCATCGAGAACCCTGCAAAAAGTGCCAATTACGCCAGTGATGTGCTGGCGGTTCGCTTTTTTGGCTCGGGCATGGGACAGGCAGACAATTCCATATTGAATTGTGCCGGATTTGGTATCGCCTCACCCACTTCACAGGTCGATGCCGAAGCACAGCGCGGTTGGAGCATCTATTACGTTGCCAACGATGAGCGCGGCATCCCGAATTTATACTGCAAGTACAAAAAAGATAAATTCGCCGCACAGCCAATTGCGCGTGGCGTTGAAGCGTTTCAGGTTTTGTATGGAATCGATCTCGACAATGAACCCGATCACCTCACGCATCAATTTCTGAGTGCCAGCGCAATTGATGCACTGGATGCCGGAATGCCTGGCGCACAACTCAATGCACGTTCCCACTGGACAAAAATTACAGCAGTAAAAATCGCAATGATGGTGCGCAGTGAAAATGGCGCAAAAGCAGAAATTGGTGGAACTGGATCTGCAGTCTATAACCTGTTTGGATCTGGCTATGCCGAAACTGGCAGTGATATGGATCATGGCATACAGATTTTGGATGCCAATATTGCGCAAGGACAAAAGGGAAAAATCAGAAAAATAGTCGGGACAACGATTCAACTCAGAAATTCTGTCAGTAACAAATGAGCCTGAAGTTTGCAAGAATTACGTGTCCGCGGCAGGCCGGGTCAGCCTTGCTCGTATCTATGGTCATGCTGTTGATTGCTCTTGTTGCCGGCACGTCGATGGCCGGCATCGCATTCGTGCAGGAAAAGGCAGCACGAAACCAACGTGACCGAATCATTGCGCTGCAATCTGCCGAATTGGCGCTTGCCGATGCCGAGCGCGACATTGAAAATTCAACAGCAGCAACATCCCGAAGTACTATTTTTTCACCAAATTCGAGTGAAGGGTTTTCTGAGCAGTGCGGTCAGGGTGACAGCAATATTTATCAGGGCCTCTGTATCAGCACAGTACCGACAAGGTCAGAAATTATCAGGGCCCTGTCCAGCACAGGCGCAAATTCCCCTTCGGTACCATTCGGACGATTTACCGGGCAGACCATGCCCGTCGGGAATGGCCCCCTGCCCTGCCGGTTACCGCGCTATGTCATTGAATTAGTGAAAGACAACACACCTGGCCAAAGCACAGACACGCGCTACCTGTATCGAATTACTGCCGTTGGCTATGGCGCCCACAGTCGCACTCAGGTCGTGCTTCAGTCGGTGTATCGAAAAGCCGCTATTGAAAGGACAAATTAACATGTACTCAATGCAAACCGTGGCAAAAATTTCCATTCTATGGCTGGCCATGATTTCGGTACCAGAACCTGTGGTCGCAAACGAAATTGAACTGCCAACCCAGCCACTTCAAGTCTGCCCATGGTCAGGCACTAACGGACCAAATCAGAACTTGATCCTAAATCAATTCAGTAATGACGAGGATGGAAATATTTATCAGGCACAGTTTGACAGTACAACATGGACCGGGACGGTAAAAAAATTTAGTACGACTCGGCATAAAAATAACGGCATGAGTGTTTCGGATCAGGTTATTTGGGATGCAGCAATCCAGCTCAACAGCACCAACTTCCAGAATCGACAGATTTTCACCCGCAACGCTACAACCGACTCCATCGTTCCATTTCAGATGAATCAGTTATCAGACGAAATCCAGGAAGTATTCAACCGCTCGCCGGGCTCAGGAAAACTGGACAATCTGGGTAGCGCACGTATCAATTATCTTTCCGGTGACAGAACACTGGAAACTCCACTCCCAGAATTCAAACCAGCTCAATTCAGAAAGCGCGCTGCACTTTTAGGAGACGTCATTAACAGCATTCCGGTCTATGAAGGGGGAGCGAAAAAAAATATCCTCGACAAAAATTACCCTCCATTTTTCAAAAAATATAACGACAGGGAGGGTGTCATCTATGTTGGCGCCAATGATGGCATGCTGCATGCGTTTTCATCCGCAAATGGGAGTGAAATCTTTGCATTCATTCCCAGCCCATTACTTGAAAAATTACCGGCACTGACCGATCCGGCCTATCAGCATGACACTTTCATGGACGGAAAAATTCGGGTGAGTGAGGCACAGATTTCGGGGAATTGGCTCACACTGCTGGCTGCAGGCATGGGCAGTGGGGCCAGAGGTGTTTTTGCACTGGACGTAACTGCGCCGGCCTCATTCATCCATGGACGTGGTGTTGTGTTTGAATTTACCGATCAGGATGACGCGGATATGGGATTTGTTGCGTCAGCTCCGGTAATTGCCAAATTGCAGACCGGAAAAAATTCTGACGGAACATTAGATTATCGTTACTTTGTACTGGTTACCGATGGCCATAACTCATCCAAGGCAAATGAAGACAATTTTTTATTTGTGCTGTCACTGGATAAGCCGGCCCGCAGCGCATGGGTTCTTGGCAAAAACTATTACAAAATCAAAACCGAAACCGACAAGACCGGTGCAGCAAATGCGTTGGCCGAGCCCGGATTGGTTCTGAATCTGGCGGGCGCGGCCACACTTGCCTTTGCGGGAGATCTGCAGGGCAATTTGTGGCGGTTTGATTTTTCCAATCCCGGCAATCCTGCAGCACATGCAGCAACCCGCATTTTCAATGCTACCGATCCGGACAATCGCCCGCAGCCCATTACCGTTGCGCCGGCGATCGCGTATGCGCCAGGGGGTGGTTATGCGATTTTGTTTGGCACTGGAAAATATATTGAAAATGCCGACACCAATTCAGCCAACTTCACGGTCAATTCATTTTATGCCATTCATGATCAGGCTGACCAGCACGCAGATTCCCGCCACGAATTGGCCAGTCGCAGCCTGACAGCCGGATCTGAGAATGGAAAAACCGGCTACAAAATTTCGGGTGCAGATTTTAATTATGGGGCAGGGACAGTAAAAACAAAAAAGGGTTGGTTTATCGATTTTCCCGATTCAAAATCAACCGGAGAAAGAATGATATCGGCAGCAGCAACTGAATATGGGGCAGTATTTTTTAATACCGTGGCTCCTGGCTCTTCGTGTCAACATCCAGGATCAGGTCATTCTTACCGATTGGATGTACTCACCGGAAAAACTGCAAACCCCGATTCTGTGACGGGAATAAAATCAGACAGCGTCGTACTGGGAACGCCCATACTGATTCCTACCAACTCCGAATTGAGCCCCAGGAACTCGCTTGGTCAACGTACAGCGACCCAATATTTTTCCGTGCTCAATTTTAACTCCGGGATTGAATTTGGCGGGGCCGACCTGCTGGCTTCGGATAAGGCAGAACTGAAGTCAGGCCGGCAAAGTTGGCGCGAACTCCCTGACCCGGGCAGGTAAAATGAAATTGTCGTCGCAAGGCCTGAGTCAGCACGGGTACTCATTCACAGAATTGATGATTGTCATGATCATCGTTGTGATACTGACCTTGCTGGCAATTCCGTCCTACCAGCATATCATCATGCAAAGTCGGCGTGCCGAAGCCCGATCCGCGCTCCATGCAACCCTGCTGCAGCAAGAGCGCTATTACACACTGCACAATACGTATTTTGCCTTTGACAGCAGCACCCCTGATTCTCCATTTAAATGGTGGTCAGGTGATGCTGGCACGAGTAGCTATTATGAGATTCAGGCCGAACGCTGCCCCGATAAATCACTGCGTGAATGTGTCTTGCTCACGGCCACCCCGGGTACGGCTAACGTGCGCAATAGCGCCGATCCATTGTGCGGCAACCTGATGCTCGACAGTGCCGGCAACAAAACCTACTCGGTCGCAACCCAACCCAATGCTTCCTGCTGGTGAACCCATGAACTCCAGCAACCCAACCTTCCAGCGTGGCGTTACCCTGAGCGAAATAGTCATTGCGCTGAGCGTATTGATCATCACGATCAGTCTGGCAGCTCCAGACTTTGCCAGTTTTATCCAGCAGGTCAGATTATCAAGTGCGGTCAATGAACTTCACAATGCAATTGTGTTGACCAGAACTGAAGCTGTCAGCCGCAATGACATTGTCGATCTGATCGCACTGAATAACGACTGGAAAAACGGTTGGCGCATTTCGGCCTCCGATAATCAACAGATCATGGCGCATGAAGCTCTGCAGGCCGATTTTAAAATCGACGCCAGATTCGGTGATGGGTTACAGCATGTCGCCTATAACGGGACAGGGCACAGCGTGGGAGCCCATAGCAGCACTGCCGCGCCACAATCTGGTCATATCAAGCTTTCGCTTGGCGCACACTCGCGGATAATCATTGTGAATTTTATCGGACGAACCCGAATATGCAATCCATCTCAGGATAAATATTGTGATTCAGCTTCATCGGATTAATCAGCTCAACACTATCCATCTGCACTACTGCCCATTTATCAGCCTTTACGGTAAAATCCCCCATCCTCACCAATAACAATGTCAGCCGTGAAAATTACAACCGATCAGCAAGCGATGCAATATGCACTGGAATGGGCTGAAAAAGGGTTATATACCACCATGCCAAATCCGCGTGTTGGCTGTGTCATTGTTAAAGATCAGACTGTCATTGGTGCCGGCTTTACCCAACCGGCCGGTTATGCGCACGCGGAAATTCAGGCTTTGCTGGATGCAAAAAACCGCGGCAATGATGTCCGTGGCGCTACCGTTTACGTTACTTTGGAGCCTTGCAGCCATTATGGTCGCACCCCTCCGTGCTCGGACGCCCTGATCAAAGCCGGATTGGCACGGGTTGTCGCTGCCATGGCTGATCCCAACCCGCAGGTGGCAGGCAAAGGATTGGCGCAACTCGGAGCGGCAGGCATGGATGTGGCCTATCCGGTACTTGAAGACGCTGCTTATGAAATGAATATTGGCTTTTTTACGCGCATGCGAACTGGCAAACCCTGGGTGCGAATGAAAACTGCTGCGAGTCTGGATGGAAAAACTGCGCTGCATAATAATCAAAGTCAGTGGATTACCAGCGCGGCTGCGCGCGCTGACGGCCATCACTGGCGCGCTCGGGCCTGTGCCATTTTGACCGGCATTGGCACCCTGCTCGAAGATGATCCGCAAATGACGGTGCGTGCCATTCCGGTAACCAGACAACCTTTGCGCATTATCATCGACAGCAAACTGCAAACACCCACTGCCGCAAAGGCTTTGCATAACCCGAGTTCCGGTGGCGTTTTGATAGTCCATGCGGCACAAAAACCAGAACATCAGACCAGACTCATTGCAGCCGGTGCAGAATTGCTCTATCTGCCCAATGCATATGGCAAAGTCGATTTGCCGCAGTTGATGCTCGAACTGGGACGGCGCGAAATCAACGAGTTGCACATTGAAGCCGGGTCCAAATTGAATGGCTCGTTAATTCAGGAAAATTGTGTCGATGAGTTGCTGCTGTATCTGGCGCCGAGTTTGCTGGGCGACGCGCGCAACATGTTCGACCTGCCGGCGCTGGATAATCTGAACCAACGGCATCGGCTGCGCTTTCATCAGGTTCAGCAAATTGGTGACGACGTTCGGATCCTGGCGCGCTTTCATTCCTGATTCTTAATTTTAAAATTTGTAAGGACCACCATCATGTTTACTGGTATTGTCGCCGCAGTCGGAACGATCGTTGCAACCGCGCCCCTGGCAAGTGGAGCCGAAGCCGGATTAAAACTCACCATTGATGCCGGTGCACTGGCGCTGCAGGATTTGGGGCTTGGTGACTCAATCGCAATCAACGGTGCCTGCATGACCGTCGTGAGCAAACAGGCTCAGCAATTCTGTGTCGATATTTCGCGCGAAAGTCTGAGCCTGACCGCCGGGCTTGACCGACCCGGGCCGGTCAACCTGGAAAAGGCTCTGACCCTTGCCGACCGGATCGGTGGGCATCTGGTTTCCGGACACGTTGATGGACTTGGTACTGTGGTTAAATTTGAACCGGTCAACGAATCCTTCGAACTGGTCATTGCGGCACCTCGACAGTTAGCCAAATACCTTGCCTACAAAGGTTCCATCGTCGTCAATGGCGTTTCGCTCACGGTAAACAAGGTCGCGGATTTCGCGGATCGTTGTGAATTTTCCATCAATCTGATACCGCATACCCTGGAAGTAACGACTCTCAAACATTTAAAAGCCGGCTTGCCGGTCAATCTGGAAATCGATCTGATTGCGCGCTATGTGGAGCGGATGATGAGTGTGGCAGCTTGACTTTTTAACACAATCACTGCCTTAATACGCAGCAACTTGATTCAGCGTATACTAGCGCCTCACCAAATCACCGTACCCTGCAGAAAGCAATGTCCGTCTGCAGCACTCCCCAGTCATGAATGCACCTAAAAATTTATTTTCCTATCCGTCCTATCGCGAGAAAGCGGCCAAACCGGCTCCTTTCCTGCCGATGTCACGCGCTGAAATGGATGCATTGGGGTGGGACAGCTGCGACGTCATTCTGGTAACGGGTGATGCCTACATAGATCATCCCAGTTTTGGCATGGCCCTGATCGGCCGCTTGCTGGAATCACACGGGTTCAGAGTTGGCATCATCAGTCAGCCCGACTGGCGCAGCGTCAATGATTTTCAGGCTCTGGGCAAACCCAATCTCTATTTCGGTATCACGGCAGGAAATATGGATTCGATGGTGAATCGATTTACCGCTGATCGCAAGATCCGGTCCGATGACGCCTACACACCCAATGGCGAAGCCGGCAAACGTCCCGATCGTGCCGTTATGGTGTACGGTCAGAAAGTGCGCGAAGCATATCCCGGCGTTGCAGTTGTGGCAGGCAGTATTGAAGCCAGTCTGCGTCGGATTGCGCATTATGACTACTGGTCGGATACCGTCAGACGGTCCATCCTGCTGGACTGTAAAGCTGACATTCTGTTATTTGGCAATGCCGAACGCGCGCTGCTGGCACTGACACATCGCATGGCATCCGGAGAAAAAATCAATACCATCCGCGATCTGCGCGGCAGCGCCTTTATGGTTGCCGAAGGCTGGAAGCCCGCTCCCGACTGGATTGAAGTCAATTCAATCAAAGTGGATGCGCCGGGTAAAATCGAACGGCATGTTGATCCGTATCTGATGACCGGTGTCGAAGCAGAAAGCACCTGTGCAACCAGTTCTGCCGATGCGGCCAGTTCCGCCGAACTCGACGCTGCAACGGTCAAACCCATCAAATTCGTCAGCCGCGAAGAACGGCTGGCCAACAGCATTGCCCAACGCGAAAAAACTGTATTGCGACTGCCATCGTATGATGTCGTCAAAGATGATCCTGTGATGTACGCCCATGCGTCCCGGGTGTTCCACCTTGACTCCAACCCAGGCAACGCCAGGGCGCTGGTGCAGGCACACGGCAACCGCGATGTCTGGATGAATCCGCCGCCACTGCCACTGGCAATGGATGAAATGGACGGAGTGTATGACATGGCGTATGCACGCGCTCCTCATCCCAGCTACGGCAATGCGAAAATTCCGGCCTGGGACATGATCCGGTTTTCGGTCAATATCATGCGCGGCTGTTTTGGTGGCTGCACCTTCTGCTCAATCACTGAGCACGAAGGTCGCATTATCCAAAGCCGTTCGGAACCATCCATCCTGAAAGAAATCGAAGAAATCCGCGATAAAGTCAAAGGCTTTACCGGTGTCATTTCCGATCTGGGCGGACCGACCGCAAATATGTACCGACTGGCCTGCAAGGAAAAAAGCATTGAAGAAACGTGCCGGCGCCTGTCTTGCGTTTACCCGACGATCTGCAGCAATCTGGGTACCGATCACAGCAAATTGATTTCGCTGTATCGCAAGGCACGTGCCATTCCTGGCGTCAAAAAAATATTGATCAGTTCCGGTTTGCGTTATGACCTTGCCGTGAAATCACCTGAATATGTCAAAGAACTGGTGACCCATCACGTTGGCGGCTTATTGAAGATCGCACCTGAACATTCAGAAGCCGGACCGCTGTCGAAAATGATGAAACCGGGCATGGGAGCCTATGATGAATTTAAAGCCATGTTCGACCGGTTTTCCAAAGAGGCCGGCAAGCAGCAATATCTGATCCCGTATTTTATTGCCGCCCATCCTGGCACCACGGATGACGACATGCTGAATCTGGCGCTGTGGCTGAAGAAAAACAATTTCAAGCTTGATCAGGTTCAGACATTCATGCCTACACCTATGGCCTTGGCCACGGCGATGTACCACAGCCGCAAAAATCCATTAAAAAAGGTCACGGAAGATTCGGAAGCGGTCGAAACGGTACGCACGGGTCGGGTACGTCGTTTGCACAAGGCCTTATTGCGTTACCACGATCAGGACAACTGGCCCATCATCCGTGAAGCGCTGGTAAGGATGGGACGACGCGATCTGATCGGCAGCGGCGACAAACATCTGGTGCCTTCTGAACATTCACCACTGGCGGTTAAACTGGCGGCCGTAAAACGCCATCAAAAACCGCAGGTAATGTGCACCGGAAAAACTCAGAAGGGTGAAAAAGCAAAAGTAAACGCCAGAAAACCCGGCGCGCTCAGTGCGTCAACTCGCAAACCGATTGCTGCACAGTTGTCGCCGCGTCGCAACGCAAGTAAGCCGGGTGGAAAATAAGGTTTCAGCAAAAGCGCTCGTGCAAAACCACAACCCAGGTCGCCACGGCAATAATGAATGTCAATAAAACGGCAGCACTGCCAAAGTCCTTGGCGTTTTTTGACAGGTTATGCCGCTCCAGTGAAACCCGGTCAACCACGGCTTCGATGGCTGAATTAATTAACTCCACAATCAAAATCAATAACAGAACTACAATCAGCATTAATTTTTGATAGATCGACACGGGTAGTATTAACGCCACAATAACGCCGAAAATCACCAGTACCAATTCCTGGCGGAACGATTGCTCAAGTTTCCAGGCCGCTTTAAATCCATCCAGAGAATAAGAAAATGCACTAAAAATGCGCTTCAATCCGCTTTTACTTTTAAATTCACTGATCTCCTGCGGAGGGTTTTGCTCAGGCATACAAAGTTCTTTCGTGAGTGGCGTTAAACAGGTTGCATGGTAAGGTGGAAAAGAGACAGGAAAGTGACACACTGACAGCATGCTTGCGCAATTTTGTCAGGTTTTAAGTTTTTCCGCCCCTATTTTTCACATTGCGAGATAAAATGTATTCCGCACTGCAACAACCGATAAAAGCAAAATGAACCCAAGTGATACTTCTGCGACCAAAACATCGATTCAGGTCATCGAGAGAATGATGTCGTTGTTAGATGCTCTGGCTAAATACCCCGATCCAGTCAGTCTCAAAGAATTATCGAAAGTAACCGGCCTTCATCCCTCCACTGCGCACCGCATTCTAAATGATATGGTGTTCACGCGGTTCGTTGATCGCTCCGAGCCAGGTACTTACCGACTGGGCATGCGCCTTCTGGAACTGGGCAACATCGTCAAAAGTCGCCTGAACGTCAGGGAAGCAGCCATTGACGCCATGCGCTCGCTGCATCGGCAGACCCATCAGACAGTCAATTTATCAGTGCGTCAGGGCGATGAAATCGTCTATATCGATCGTGCTTTTTCTGAACGTTCCGGCATGCAGGTGGTTCGAGCCATTGGCGGGCGCGCTCCCTTGCATCTGACCTCAACGGGCAAACTGTTTCTGTCGGTTGACGAACCAAAGGCGATTCGCGCTTACGCTACTCGCACCGGACTGGCTGGTCATAACCGAAACTCAATTACCGATCTGAACAAACTTGAGCAGGAGTTGCAGCAAGTGAGGCTTCTGGGCTACGCGCGAGATAATGAAGAACTGGAGCTCGGAGTACGCTGCATGGCAGCAGGTATTATGGATGACAGTGGCAAACTGATCGCAGGCCTGTCAATTTCTGCTCCTGCGGATCGATTGATGGAAGACTGGCTAGAGCCGTTAATCAATACGGCCAATCAGATTTCAACAACGCTTGGACATGAGGCTGGATAATCGGTTCACGACTGATTATTGAGTCGCAATGGTACTGATCTGCGGCTTGAAAGATTCCATCCAGGTGCGAATTCGTCCGGCATCGGCAAAGCGCGAATATTTACCTTTAGAGTCCAAAAACACCATCACCACGGCACGCCCCTTTATCATGGCCTGCATCACCAGACAGCGGCCTGCTTCAGATATATAACCGGTCTTTTGCAGACCAATTTCCCAATCTGAATTCGATGTAAGCCGGTTTGAACTGAAATAGTCCAAAGCTCGTCCGCCTGGATGGACAGAATATTTTGTATCGGTTGAATATTGACGGATCAAAGTCTGGCTATAGGCCGCACTGACCAGCTTGGCCAGATCCTGGGCACTTGCTACGTTATGACTGGACAGCCCGGTAGAATCAACATAGTGGGTATCCATCATTCCCAGTGATATGGCTTTTGCGTTCATCGCCGCCACACAGGCCTGCAATCCTCCTGGATAGTTGCGTCCCAGACTGGATGCTGCGCGATTTTCCGAGCTCATCAAGGCGATATGCAACATATCAGAGCGCTTCAATTTTGCGCCGATTCTTAAACGTGAACTGCTGCCTTTTTCGGTGTCGATATCGGCACTGGTTACTTCCAGCAGTTCGTCCATGTCCTGATTGGCTTCAAGCACAACCAGACTCGTCATTAATTTCGTGATCGAAGCAATTGGCAACGATACACCGGCATTTTTTGCAAAAAGAATCTGGGAATTTTCCTGGTCAATGACCAGTGCCGCATTGGATTTCAGTGCCAGAGGATCAAGGGTAAATTGCAGACCCTCCATATCACCGAGGCTGGGGCGATCCGGAATTGCGGCAACTTTGACAGATTTTTTTTTCGATTTCGATTTCCTGGAAACTTTATGGCCTGTAGACGCGACTTGTGGTGGTGCAACCTGAGCACCGGATTGCGCAGACGATTGTGCATTCGCGGTTCCGGAACACAGAAAAACAGTGCACATTGCAGTTATGAATTTCAGCATCTACATTCTCTCAACCAATTAATTACGTCTCAGTAAGTTTAACAAACCAGTGTTTATTTACAAGAATAATTAATGAGTTATGTTGGTTAATTAAAGAAGTTTAACCATATTTCTTACAATTTAATTCATGAATTTGCGGCACTTTGGCGATCACATTAAAGAAACTTGAACATCGAGGTATCGCGCTCTGTTTTTAACGTGTTTTCGATTTTGGTGGGATCCGCATATCCCAAAGACATACCGCATACCACCATTTCCTGATCGGACAGGTTCAACGATTGATGGATGATTTTATGAAATTGGTTAAACGCTGCCTGAGGACAGGTATCCAACCCTCTCGCCTTGGCTGCCAGCATGATATTTTGCAAAAACATTCCATAATCAAGCCAGGAACCCTTTTCCATGATCCGATCAATCGTGAATATAAATCCGACTGGCGCATCAAAAAAAGCATAATTGCGACCGTGCTGAGCGTGCATTCCGGCTTTATTCTCTCTGCCCAGTCCCAGTAACGAATATAAGTCCCACCCAACTTTACGACGGCGTTCAAGATACGGACTCAGCCACTGCACCGGATAGTAGTGATATTCCTCTTTATGCTGATTGTGCGGATTCCTGTAGGCCTGCAGAATTTCAACACTCAACTGTTGCTTCACTTCGCCGGTCAATACATAGACCTTCCATGGTTGCGTGTTTGTGCCTGAAGGTGCACATGCAGCAATTTCAAGTATTTTCTGAATATCTTCTCTTGCTACCGGCTTGGGCAAAAATGCGCGAATCGACTTTCTTGACGTGATTATTTCATCAACTATTTTCTGCTCAACAGACTCAATCATGGGATTCCTCAACTAAATGAAACTATGGTCTGGTATGGGTCTGGCAAATATTTCATCCTGTTGTCACAAAATAGGCCGAAAATAGCCGCCATTACCAAAGCTTTACCAAATAAAATAATTATACAGAAACCGTCACCACTGTTTTTTCAAGTATCTGGAATATTTTTGGTGCAATGCACAAATTTCGCTTGACATGGTTGCGAAACTCTTTAAAATAGGTTTTGTTGCGCTGCACAATATTGGAAATACTGAAATTGACCCAGGAAACGTAACGCGCCATTTATTGATTGAATTTATCACATTACTCTAAAGAGGAAATTATGTTTACATTACCAGAACAGTTTTCAGCAGCTACCAAAGCTAATTTTGATGCCAACCTCGCTGCTTTTTCTGTTTTCACAAACAAAGCGATTGAAAGCATTGAAAAAGTTGTTGAGTTGAATATGACAGTAGCAAAAACTGCTTTTGAAGAATCAAATGCAGCTGCCAAACAATTGATCTCAGCTAAAGATGCACAAGAGTTCTTCACTCTGACAGCTGGTCAGGTTCAGCCATCCGCTGACAAAGCATTGTCTTACGCCCGTCATCTGGCTTCGATCACTAACGGTGCACAAGCTGAATTTACTAAAGCAGCTGAAGCTCAAGTTGCTGACACAAATCGCAAAGTAGTCGCTTTTGTTGAAGAAATCTCAAAAAATGCGCCTGCCGGCTCAGAAAACGCAATTGCATTGTTAAAATCTGCCATCGGCAATGCTAACGCTGGTTACGACCAGATCAACAAATCAACCAAACAGGTTGTTGAAACTTTAGAAGCAAATTTGAATTCAGCAGTGAATCAAATTTCTCAAGCAACAACCAAAGCTGCTCCACGCGCCAAAAAAGCGTAATCAGCAATAATCACCTCTGTTGAGGTGATTGGAACCAGTTGTCTCCTTGGTGCTAACCGTTCAACAGTTAAGCCCCAATTCATACCCCGGAACTTCGGGGTATTTTTTTGCCTGGAAGATTTGTTTAAGTGCGGGGCAGACTCCAATGAATTTGATTCATCGGCAGTCTGCTGACGGCTTATTTATTGGACAGCGTCTAATTGCGGCAGGAATCCAAGGATCGCATTCAAAAGTACATCTTCCTGATACGGTTTTCCGAAGTAGGCATTCACGCCCAGTTCCTGCGCATAGTTACGATGCTTATCAGCGGTACGCGATGTAATCATAATGATCGGTACGTTTTTGAGACGATCATCATTACGGACATTTCGCGTCAGATCGAACCCATCCATCCGAGGCATTTCAATATCGACCAGCATCACATCCGGTGTAATTGACTGTAACTGCTGAAGCGCGTCAACGCCATCCTTGGCCAACACAACCTGATAACCTTCACGCAGCAACAAACGTTGCGTAACCTTACGCACGGTCAATGAATCATCGACGACCATCACAATATGGTGACGGCGCAAACCCTGCACAGGTTGCTGTGCACTGGCATTCTGTGTTTCAGAAACTGCGCCCAACTGATCATTTGCAGCCGACACCTGAGGGTGTTCACTGTTTTCCTGCAACAGGCGCGGAGCACGCAACATCTCATGCTCCATTTTTTGCGCCAGTGGCAATGGATTCAAGATCAAAACAATCTCACCCGAACCCAATACCGTTGCACCTGATATACCGGCCATACGCGACAACTGCTGTCCAATATTTTTAACAACCACCTCGCGATTACCAACCACCTGATCGACATGCAGGGCAACCCGGTCGTTACCACTTCGCATGATAAGGATAGGTGTGTATTGCTGTGAAACCGGCAATACATCGAAATCAGCCAAAACGGTAGACAGATAGTGCATGGGAACCCGTTGCCCCTGCCAAATGATGGCGCCCTCGTTATAGGCCGAGGCCAAAGCAGGGGCCTTGAGCTGCTGTACCTGCTCCACAAGAACAGATGGCACGGCATAGGTCTTGCCACCGCAATTGACCAAAACAACCTGCGTCACAGCCAGCGTTAATGGCAAATGTATGGTGAAATTGGATCCGACATCAGGGTTAGAGGATACTGAAACCCGACCACCCAGTGATGCGGCCTCAGATCGGACTACGTCCATACCAACGCCACGACCGGCAAGTTCGGTCACTTCCTGCGCGGTAGAGAATCCCGATTCAAAAATAAGATTGGACGCTTCGGCATCGGTGACATCTTCATCCAACCCAAGCAACCCGGTTTGATGTGCTTTTTCGCGTATACGTTTTAAATCCAGACCCTGGCCGTCATCATTGAAATTAATAACAACCTCATTACCTTCCTGACGGATCTGAACAAGGATTTCACCAATTTCGTTTTTGCCAAGGGCGATGCGCTTTTCACGTTTTTCTATACCGTGAACGATTGCGTTACGCAAAAGATGTTCAAACGGACCGGCCATTTTTTCCAGAACGCTTCGGTCGATTTCAACTGAAGTGCCACGAATATCCAGATTGACGCGTTTATCCAGTTCTTTTGAGGTCTGACGGGTAATGCGATACAGACGTTCAGAAATACTGGCAAACGGTACCATGCGCACACGCATCAGATCCTGCTGTAATTCACGAGTCAGGCGCGCCTGGGTATGCAGATCATCGGTAGCACCCTCAACTGTTTTTGAGATATTGACCTGCAATGTCGAAACGTCGCTGACACTTTCGGCCATCATCCTTGTGAGTTCCTGCAGGCGGGTAAACCGGTCAAATTCAAGCGGATCAAACTCCCGTTCGCCCGACATGGCCATCCGTGATGAAATCTGCGTTTCTGCCTGAATTTCAACTTCACGCAACTGGTCGCGCAGACGTCCCACGTTTTCATTCAGTTCCAGCAGTGATGAACGCAGAGTGGTGACTTCATTTTCCAATCTCGAGCGCGAGATGGATACTTCACCGGCCTGATTGACCAGACGGTCCAGAATATCGGCACGTACCCTGACCAGAGGCGTATTTGTCGCAGGTGCGACAGGAGCGGCAACCGGCGTCACAGTTCTTGCAAATTTGGCAGCGATCTGACTGTTGTACTGAGCCAATTCTGATTTGGCCTCAACTTTTTCAACCGGTACTTCGATCGCGGTATCGTCGTGTATCTCTTCGTTCGGCACGGCAGGAGCCTGCACTGCTGCTGCAGGATTGCGCAACTGTTCGAACATCAAGGTAGCAGTATCATACCGGTTCAATAAACTGTCGATTGCAACTGACGGAACCACACCGGCCTGCATGAAGTTCTCAATCTGACTTTCCATGTCATGAGTATGCTGACCCAGCGCCATTGCGCCGGCCATCCGCGCACTGCCTTTTACGGTATGTAACAGTCGCAGCAGTGATTGGGATATTTCATGATCTGAAGGCGCAGCCTGCCAGGCGCGCAGCGTCTGGCCGATCTGAGGGAACAAGTCACTTCCCTCTTCAAGGAAAATGGGCAGCAGGTCGGTATCGATATCGTCCTTGGGTAAAGAAGACGTGTCGAATAATTTGCTTTCTTCGGACTTGGTTTGCACAACCGAAACTTCGGTTGCTTCAACTTCATAACTGGTCGGAACATCTGCCGCAACCGGTACGCTGGCATCAGGTACCGACACTAGAATCGCGTCGGATTCCAGACTTGACTCTGACGGTTCTTCCAGCCGGGCATCAACGGCATCACCGAGATGCTGAGCATCTGAATACTGCAATGTAAGATCAGCAAGATCCATTTCAGACGGTTGCGACCGGTCGGTCAAAATTGCAAGCAACTGCTCCAGAACCAGAATTTGCTCCGGCTTGTTCGACGGCATTTCAGCAAGCGCAAATTGCAACAGCATTTCTTTGACGCAGGTTATGCAACGATCCAACGTATCAAATTCGCCGGGCAACAAATTCACAGGATGACGCTCCAGACGCTGCAGCACCATTTCCAATGCATGCGCTACTTCCTGCAGTGCTTTGAATCCAACCGTTGCAGAACTGCCCGCCAGTGAATGGGATGCATGGACAGCATGCCTGGTAACCGGGCGGTGCGGTTCATGCCGCCATTCAGAGAAATCCTGTGACAAAAACCTGACGATTTCATCTGTTTCAGCCAGATATATGTTGTACAGCGGTACGCCAATTTCGATATTGCCGATTTTTTTTACGTTATCTTCAAACGGTGGGAAATAGCCCGTATTTGAAGGGAATTCAATAATTTCAGCTTCCTGCACAGGCTCTGCAGTTTCCTGCTCCTGCGCTGCCGGTGCCGCTTCGATCAATGCCGCATCAACCAATTCCGGTCCGACAGATTCGCTGTCATCAGATATTTCTGGCGTGTCAGAATGATCGCTGCCAAAATCAATTTCAGGCAACATCGGCAACGCATCCGCGTCGGAAACCGATACCGGCTGCTCGACTGCTGCATTATCATCAGTCACGGCTAAAGCTTGCGGCTCGATCGTATGGGGTTCGTCAGATGGCTGCGATATGTCCAATGGTCGATATCCAAAATCAATTTCGGGAACGACCAGAGATTCCGTCGATATTATTTTTGAATCCGAGTCGACTACCTGAAGCGTTTCAGTCGGTTGTGGAATTTCTTCGAGAAAATGAACTGTTTGAGCCACTTCAGGAATCGGCTCTGGCTGCTCCGCAATTTCCTGATAAGAAAAAGTACCACTGTTCCTGAACTGTTCGGCAGCAGCGATCAGTGCTTTCCCGTTCGCATCAGACATGCCATTCGAACTTAAATCATTGACCCACGCGCCTAACACTGAGGATGCTTTAGCCAGCAAAGTATATAGGTCCTCGGTACCCGACCTGGCATCGGCCAGCCAGCCATTCATGACCTGCTCGATCGCCCAGGCCGCATTACCAAACATGCCAAGTCCCACCATGCGACCACTACCCTTCAAGGTATGGAAGGAGCGACGCAGCGTAATCAGATGATCCTGATTGCTTGGATCATTTCGGGAAATCGGGAGCGTATCGTTAACGCAGGCTATGACCTCTTCGGCTTCCATTAAAAATACTTCCAGCAGCTCCGCATCGACTGCATCATCGCCAACCGGCATCGGTGCATGCGAAGGCAGAACGGGGACGGCAACTGCTTCGGGTTCAGCACCCACGGCTGTGATAATTTTATTTGTTTGCGGGTCTGCGATATCAAAACCGGTTTGCGCCAAAGCTTCAATCGCCTGCGAAACCCGCTCACTTGCATTGGGGTCATCGAGCAGCCGGGCAACTGAACGTTCCTGCTCTAGGCTGGCAAGCAATTGCGCCTGTATTTCCGGATTATTGGGTTGATCCAACAGAGAAGTTGCCAGATTGGCGGACTGCTTCTGCTGCTCGGCCAGTTCCTGCTCGGTGGACACATGCGCAACTGAAGACTCTTCTGCGTGCGCAGCAGTCTCATTCTCATAGACGGGATGCTGTACCGGGACGTCAAGAAAATGCGATTTGAAAAAGCCGCTCTGTCTGTCAAAACTGAATTTGGCTTTTGCGCTCTCAGGCTGTGTCTGCAACGCCTCGATCAAAAAACTCAATGCACCAATATTTTGGGCAATTTTTGTATGCAGGGATTCATCAATCGGCTCGCTGGACTGCGCCATTTCACCAATGAGCTCCTGCGTATACATCAGCGCCTGATTCGCCTCATCCTGATCCAGAATCGCCAGGGCACCGGCGATTTGATGCATGATCGGATTTATCTGAACAAGATTACTTTTATCTGTCGGGTCCCTGAAGTATTCATCCAGCGTTTTTTCAACAATACGCAAGCTGGACTGCATCTCGCCGACCAGTGCTTCCATGGTTTGACGCTGCTGCACTTTTTGCGACATTTCATCAAGCCAGGGTGCGCTTTTATCCAGTGATTCACCACTGACCAACGACAGCAGACGGGCTGCCAATATTTCGGCACGCTCAGAAAAATCTGCCGGCAGATGTGATATCTGATCCAGAGCGCTTTCTATAAATAACAGACTCGTTGCCATTTCCAGAGAAAAGGCGTCGGTTGGCTTGCCCTGCATTACGTAGCGGGAAAGTCCGGTGAGTTCACGCATCAATTTGGTCAGAGGCGGCGATTTCAGCTTTGCACCCACATCAGCCAAATCTTTCATTTTCAGTTCGAATTTTTCGAAAAATGTTTTTTCACCGCTGGCAATTTTTCCCCAGAGGGTTTTAATCTGGGCCAGTCTTTCCTTGCAGATTGCTAATGCGCCAGCTTCAATCTCACCAAATTTCTGAAGTTCAAAATTAGCCGGAACCTGGCCCGCCAATTGATAAGCCTGATGCACATTTGCTGCATTGGGTGGAAGGTGCTCGGCTCTTGCGATGAAGAACAGTGCATCGCGCATGAGACTTTCAGGAATGCTGACTGCACCATCCACCAAGCGGCGGATCTGCAAATTGATCCGACCAAAGATCTGCTTCACGTTCTGTTCGCCGTACAATTTCTGATCAGCTGTCAGTTCGGCAAAACCATGCATCACGCCCCAAAATGATTTAGCCTGTGAATTGGTTTGTGCATTCCATACTTCGAGGATCAATCCCTGCATCTGTTTGACGCTGGCGATCAGTAATTTTTCATCAGTCTGCTTCAGAAAGGTCAGCAGTGCCATTTCAAAGCGTTTGCGCGTATTGGAATAATTGATTTGTTGCGCTTTGACCGGAAGCGTTGCCGTTTCATCCGAAACAAATTTCAGTGGCGTTGCTGCAATTAAATTTGGAAAAAACAAATCTACCGGATTTATTCTGTCAGCACCCCTAATCGCCAGCAAAGTACGATAACAGGGAAATAATCTGACCGGCTGCTGCACACCACTGGCCAGTAATTCGTCCAGATATTCCTGAATGGCGTCCAGCGCCAGTTCAATCGGAGCGGTGTTGGCGGCTTCGATCGCGAGCTGGCCATCCGTCATGCGATCCAGCAGCAACTCAATGATCTCCGACAGCTTTGCCACGCCATCCACATCAACCATCTGCAGTGCGCCATGCGCCTGATGCAGGTATATTTTGGCGTGCTTCAATAACGTTGACTGTGATTCTTCACTCTGGTCCAAAGCATCATGTAGCGCACGCTTGGCATTCATCAATGCTTCACGAGTTTCGGCCATGACCCATGACAACGGGCCAGTATCAAATTTATTTTGCATGTTTTGCGTCGAATCGGAAGAGATCATGAAACCTCACAGATTGAAAAGGCGATACACCGCGCTTCGCAGGTTATCGCCAATTCTTCATCATTATAAAAACAAACTTTAAACTGTCACACGGAATCGCGATACCGAGTTCTTCAACTCTTGCGCCAGTCCGGACAATTCACGAATCGAATGCGCGGTTTGTTGAGTGCCATCCTGTGTTTGCTCAGTAATCGTCAAAATATGCTGAATGTTCTGAGCAACGCCGTTGGCTGAAGTTGCCTGTTGTTGTGTTGAGTGAGAGATACCCTGAATCAGATCCGCCAACTGGTTGGAAATCCGTCGAATTTCCGACAACGCAGCACCAGCAGCATCTGACAGTTTCGCTCCTTCGACCACACCCTGTGTCGATTTTTCCATCGCAGAAACCGCATCGTGTGTATCTGTTTGAATCGTCTTAACCAGCGCACCAATCTGCTTGGTCGCTTCGGCCGAACGTTCCGCAAGTCGCTGAACCTCTTCCGCAACCACTGAGAATCCCCGTCCGGCTTCACCGGCAGACGCCGCCTGAATCGCGGCATTCAGCGCCAGCACGTTGGTCTGTTCAGTAATATCTGAAATCAGTTCGGTAATTTCACCAATTTCCTGAGAAGATTCACCGAGTCGTTTAATCCGCTTGGATGTTTCCTGAATCTGTTCGCGGATTTCATCCATACCCTTAATCGCGTTCTGTACCGCATTCGCGCCCTGTTCAGCAGCAGCAACCGAATTACGCGCAACGTCCGCTGATTCATTGGCCGATTTTGAAACTTCGGTAATATCATTGGCCATGGTGATCATTGATTCACCGGCATCTTTAATTTCTCGCGCCTGTTGTTGTGACGCATTCAGCAGTGCAAGTGAAACACTTTCCGCCTGATTGGACGCTGAAGTAACCTGCTCTGCAGTATTGGTTACCCGTCCCACCAGTCCGCGCAACTCTTCCACCGTATAGTTAACCGAGTCAGCGATCGCGCCGGTAATGTCTTCAGAAACGGTTGCCTGAATCGTCAAATCTCCATCCGCAACTTCCTGCAATTCATTCATCAATCGCAAAATCGCAGCCTGGTTCTGATCGTTGGCCTGCTTGGCCTCGTTTTCCTGCTTTTGCGCCTGCATCATTTGAATATCGGCCTCAACACGACGCGCATTCGCTTCTTTTGCACGACTCCGGCTGTCCTGCAACAGAACCGCAGCAATACCAAAGGCTGGCAACAAAGACAATGCGAAGAAAAACAACACCAAATAAAAGGCGATGCCGGTTGATTCAAGATGGTCACGATAAACCTTTTGAACGGAAATCAGATGCATACGCAAATCTTCGTTTTCCGTAAACACCAACTGCTCAGCCTGTTTCGCAGCGATAAAGTTTTGCAGATTTCCCAACAGGGTTGAAACGGAAGCCTGATATTCAGCAAACGTTGTTTTCAGCTCTGTCAATTTTGCCCGCGTGTCGGCATCCTTGGTTGGAGTCAGCTTCAATACATCACTGCCATTTAAAAAGCCGTCGACCAGATCGCGGAATGTATTGGTATCTTTACCCAGCAAAAATGCCGTTTCGGGATTAACACCCTCAGCAGTCAGAAATTCACTGGCGCTTCGTCCCAAGCGCTGGGTCAGCATGACTAACTGACCTGATGCAGAAATTTCACGGGCTGATCCGCCGCCCTGCAGTTTTTGCGCTGAAACCTCTTCGGTCAGCTCAAGCAATACCGGTGAAATAGAATTTAATTTTTCCAGTGTCTGACCAAAACCCGTCAACTCTTTTTTCAGTTTCAGAATGGTGTCAGATGCCTTGTCGGTATTCAGCCAGATTTTTTCACCTTCTGTCAAAACCGGCAAATCTGCAGTTTTGGCGCTACCTAAATTATCACCCTTGTAGTTACCACCTTTAATCAGAACATTCAGGTCGGCATTCATTTCAGCGCGACTTTCTTCCAGTTCTTTAAACGCTTCTGGCTTGCCCTGAATCGCATTCGGCGCTGCTTTACCAATCCGCTGTGAGTGCATCAACGCATCTCCGGCGATCTGATTTTGAATTGAAGCCAAGTACTTTTGGCTACTGTTCAAATAAACGAATAAGCCCCCCAATGCAAGCAGGACAAACATCGAAATGAACAGAACACGAATTTGCCGCTGCAGGGACAGATGGCCGATCAGCGGCAATTTAATATCGCGCCCTTGCTCAAGTACGTCACCAATAAAAGTTAAATTATTGTCGTGTTCGTCTTTTTTGGCGGGAGCTTTTGGATCATCAGTTAATGGCGCAAATCCGGATTGGGCAGACTCTAAATCAATTAAAGTTGCTGGATTTATATTTTCAGATAGCTTGCCCTCATCACTGTCAGAGGCAACTGCCACAGATCGCTTCGGTAGTTTTAAAGCCATTACTAATTCTCCTATTTCCAATTGATACGCAATTCAGTAAATCTGACAGGTTAAGCTCAGTAAATTGCGCCGTGCACGCATGAGATGCTCACACAACGAACTCAATGCGCTGTTATCGGCACAGAAAAGGACGTGATTTTATGAACCTATATGTAAAAAATCGCCATCCTGTATCAGGCCAGCGAGGCTTAACTCGTACCAAATATGATTGTTATTATCAACGTAGCTTTGTCGTAGCCATGCCGACTGATTTTCTGATGAATTTTGCTGGATACTCATTTCCGCGACGTTACGCAAACCCAATACTTTACTGACCAGCAACCCGGCATTAAAGGCCAGGCCGGATGAAAATGCGACAACGCGACAATCAGGGGTTATCTCAACTTTTTGCTGCCCCTGAAAATTTTGAACATCAATGACACCAATCAGATTTCCCCGCAAATTCAGCAATCCCAGATACCAGTCGCGGGTCAGCGGTATGCGCGAAATTTGTCCTACTGAGACGATCTCACCTGCGTCGCGCAGATTTAACAGATAGCGAGTCTGCCCGATCATGACGCCCAACTGATTTGAGCTGATAACGTCACTGGTACGGGCAATCTGCATACGCTCCAGCAATTGCGACTGAAAATCGCGCAACCGTTCCCGACGGTCACCACGTTTATCTTCGCTTTTATTTTCAAGAGCTGTTTGTTCTGTCATGTCGATCCTGTTTTAGACAAACTTTCGCTTACCAGCCAAAACGATTATGCCAGGCTGGCAATTTTAGCCAGCAATTCCTGTGGATCAATCGGCTTGACCAGGTAGTCTCTTGCCCCCTGACGAAGACCCCAAATACGATCTGTTTCCTGGTTTTTACTTGTGCAAATAATGACGGGCACATCCTGCGTTTCGGCATCGCGGGCAATTGCACGGGTAATCTGAAATCCATTTTGCCCCGGCATAACCACATCCATCAATATCAGATGAGGCTTATCCGCCTTGATTTTTAATAACGCCTCTTCGCCATTTTCTGCTGTTGAAACAGAGAAACCGTTTTTTGCCAAAATATCCGTTAAAAAATAACGCTCAGTAGGAGAATCATCAACTACCAATATTTTTTGAATTGCCATGTTTATTCCTTTAAAAATCCCACTTACGACTGCTAGACATTTTTATATTCAATTATTGATTAAGTCTGGACTGTGTAATTGCGCACCGTTTTTAACAGGCTGTCTTTAGTGAAAGGCTTGGTCAGATATTCATCGGAGCCAACAATTGCACCACGAGCCCGATCAAACAAACCATCCTTTGACGACAACATGATCACCGGTGTATTGCGAAATTTGGCACTCTTCTTGATCAGAGCGCAAGTTTGATAACCATCCAGGCGCGGCATTAATATGTCGCAGAAAATCAAATCCGGATGATAGTCATTGATCTTGGCCAACGCATCAAAACCATCCTCAGCTAAAATTACCTGGTACCCAACCTGGCCCAGGAAAATTTCAGCTGAACGACGAATTGTGCTGCTGTCGTCAATAACCATGATCTTCAAATTCTGTTTTTCAGCCTGCATAGTCATCAATCATCATAAATTTCAATCTGGTTAGACTGGGCGTCCCCGACTAGGCGTCCCCGACTACTTAATTGCCTTAATTCAATATTACAGGCATACATAATAAATTACCTTAAGAATAGCCAAAATCCCAAAAAATTCTAAAATTTTGTTAGCGTTCTACACGGAAATGTTTCATTTATTTCACAATAATGTATAAACTTTATTAAATAGCAACCATTTCAAAATCTTCCTTACGTGCACCGCATTCAGGACAAGTCCAATTCATGGGTACATCTTTCCAGCGTGTCCCGGGCAAAATACCTTCGTCCGGCATACCCGCTGCCTCATCATACATCCAGCCACAAATCAGGCACATCCATGTTTTAAATTCAGCATCCTGATTTGAACCATCTGAAAAATTTGATTCCATATTATTGCTCACTGTTTTCCCCCGTACGGGCTTATTGTTAAATCGTTGAATTAAATTGTCCCGGTTAAATATAGTCGACAATTCAAAGGCCATTGCCTCAAATGCAGGTATGACAAAGTACGCTTTTGCTAAAGAAATCGAATAAAATGCAAAGTCCAATATCTTAATCCACCCGCCGTGCAAAACCAAATATCACCATTAGTATTAAGTTTTGGCAGCTCCGACCCGCTTGGAGCGATTGGAATTCAGGCCGACCTGGGCAGTTTCGCCGCCATGGGTTGCCACGGATTAACCGTCATTACAGCAATTTTAAGCGGCGATACAACTCAAATCACCGACATTGAAGCCATTGAAGCTGAGCTACTTATCGAACAGGCACGCACGATACTTGAGGATGTGCCGGTTGCCGCTTTTAAACTAGGCACAATCGGCAGCATTGAAAATGTCAGCGCCATTGCAGAAATTGTTTCTGATTATCCTGAGATACCACTAATTTTTGATCCATTTTCATCTTTAATTCCGGACCAGGGTCAGGACAGTGAGGATATCTATCTTGCCGCCAGTGAATTGATTATTCCCCAAACCACCTTACTGCTGGCATCCGCGGTTGAAATATCGAGGCTGGCCGAAACCTGGCGCGAACCGTCAACAGACGATACTCTGGCACTGGATGTGCAACGCCTCATTGAATCGGGATGTGAGTATGTACTTGTGACAGGAACATCAACATCCAACAATGAAATCAGCAACTCCCTGTATGACGAATCTGGAATGATTCGGCACGATACCTGGAATCGACTGACGGGCTCGTTCCTTGGGGCAGGATCAACAATTTCTGCAGCGATTGCTGCTCTGGTAGCTAACGGCCTGGATATTCCTGATGCCGTTTTAGAAGCGCAGGAGTTTACAAACGCTGCTTTGGCACATGCGCAGCGATTTGGTATGGGCAAGCTGGTTCCTGATCGGTATTTCTGGGCTCGGGAGCCGGACGAACCCCGCGATTTGGATCAGGTTTAATCAAAGACAAATTCGCCATGCGCACTTTCAAGTAACATCAACCGTTTTAACACAACCCAAAAATCCTATGCGTAATAATGAACTTTTTGAACGAGCACAAATAACCACTCCTGGCGGAGTTAACTCACCGGTTCGTGCATTTCGTTCTGTTGGCGGCACTCCCAGATTTATAAGCAGGGCTGAAGGGCCGTACTTTTGGGATGTTGAAGACAAAAAATATATCGATTACATAGGCTCATGGGGACCTGCTATTGTTGGCCATGCGCATCCCGAAGTTATACAGGCGGTTCATGCTGCGGCACTCCGGGGCTTGAGTTTTGGCGCGCCGACTGAAGGCGAAATTTTAATGGCGGAAGAAATCTGCAAACTGGTACCCTCCATAGAACAGGTTCGTCTGGTTTCGTCAGGAACAGAAGCCACCATGAGCGCACTGCGTTTGGCGCGTGGAGCGACTGGTCGCGACAAAATTATTAAGTTTGAGGGTTGTTACCACGGTCATGCTGATTCATTACTTGTCAAAGCAGGCAGTGGATTACTTACTTTGGGCAACCCAAGCTCGTCCGGAGTTCCGGCTGACTTCACGAAACACACCTTGGTGCTTGATTACAATAATACCCAGCAATTAATAGACACCTTTAATGCAATTGGTGATCAGATCGCCTGCATCATTGTTGAACCGGTAGCCGGCAATATGAATTTAATTCAGGCTACGCCAGAATTCCTTCAGACAATGCGGCAGTTATGCACCAAACACGGTACTGTTTTAATTTTTGATGAAGTGATGTGCGGATTTCGGGTGGCACTAGGTGGTGCACAATCGATTTATAAAATCAAACCGGATTTGACCGCCTTAGGAAAAGTAATTGGTGGCGGGTTGCCAGTAGCCGCTTTTGGTGGACGCGCTGATCTGATGGCGCATATGGCGCCACTTGGTGGAGTTTATCAGGCGGGAACTTTGTCAGGCAATCCGGTTGCCGTTGCTGCGGGTTTGACCACTTTGAAATTAATTCAGAAAGACGGTTTTTATGAGAATCTGAGTTCTCAAACTTCAAAATTGGCAAAAGGATTGACTGCCGTGGCCAATGAAGCTGGCATTGATTTTTGCGCCGCTTCCATTGGAGGCATGTTTGGATTGTATTTTTCCAAACAGGTTCCAACCAGTTACGCCGCAATGATGTCCTCAGACAAAGAAAAATTTAACCGGTTCTTTCATGCGATGCTGGATGGTGGCGTCTATTTGGCACCTTCTGCTTTTGAGGCCGGGTTCGTTTCTGCCCAACATGACGACGCCATTATTCAAGCCACGCTCGAGGTTGCCAAACGGGCTTTTCAACAACTCAGGTAGCACTGAGTAAAAAGCCTGCCTGAAAAGCATCCGCATAACAATCAATTCAAATCGTTATGCGGATTTTCGTGCCCCAAATTAGAAAGTTGTTCTGATTCCCAGCGCGATGCCAGTTCTGCTGGTATTGCCGCCTAACGGTGCGCCAGCAAATTGTAAAAGAGTATTTGTCTGAGAACCGTTGTCAATTTCGCCGCCGCTAACTTTTGTGTAATCAACGCCAAAGTAGATATCTGTTCTCTTGGAAAAATAATAATTGACCAAAGCATAGGCCGTTGTAATGCGGCCGTCATTGCCTGATGAGGATTCATTTTTAACTGAATCAGCCATATACCCCAATGTGTAAACAATCGCCGGACTGAACTTATATTGCAACCCAGCCGTAATCACATCATCGGTACGCTGCAAGGTATTGTCTGCATTACCAAGCAAACTGGTATTGGCCAATGCGCCACCACTGTTGTTTGCGGCTTTTGCAAATCCGGCATCACGTTTTGAATTGAAATAATTTAAATATAGTGTTGTGGCATCTAAATTATATGAAGTGCCAATACCGCCCATATTGAGCTTGTGCGAATTTGCATCAGTTGATTGCTGTCCGAATGCGCCAACACTGAACGGACCATTTGTATACGTGAATCCGAGTCCTTTTGTTGCACCAATTTCAGAAGAACCGGCCTGACCGCCAAGTGAATATTGTACTTCTGCATGCACAGGGCCCCAGTCGTTCGAATATTTCACCGTGTTGTCAAACCGCACTCCCATCAAAAATAGTTGCCATTCGTTCTCCGGCATATTGCCCATTCCGACCGGATCATAGCCGTCCAGAGTCGTAAAGGCGACACCGTATTGCCGGCCAACATCAATTTCACCCATCGAGTTGTCTTTCAGACCAACATATGCCTGACGCCCAAACAATTGCCCCTGCTGATCGCTGCTTCCGTCATTACTGGTAAAACCCATTTCCAGTTTAAACAATGCGGAGGTACTGCCACCCAAATTTTCCTCCCCTGTAAAACCCAATCTGGACCCTTGCAATGCACCACCCTGTCCCAATTGGGTCTTGCTGCCAACGCCACCGTCACTGTTAACTTCATTGGTCGTGTAACGCACCATTGAATCGATGACGCCATAAATTGAAACATTTGATTGTTGAGCATAAGTCTGCGTAGCGGTCAGAGATGCAATAACGAGAGTAAAAATCTTTTTATTCATGAAAACCTCAATTGGAAAATTAAAAAATATTTTGTGCCGGGTAAAATCGCCTGATGCTCTGTTAAAAAGCGCGATCCCAACATCAACTTAAATTTATTTATTTAAAACAATATTAAGTTGTATTTTTATTATTGACGAGAGCTTCGAATTTTCCCAATTGAGGATTACCCTCATCTGTCGATTTTCAGCTACTGGGGGAAAGTGCTTAAGCAGTCAAGATTGGGAGAATTAGGAGGGCCTGATTGAACAGTTTTTTAATTGAATGGCGAAGACGACAGGTTCAGATTTTCAAATCAATAAAAAGTAAATTATTCACTCTAAAGTTCCGCAACTTGTCGCAATATCGCTGATTTTTAGACCGTGTCAGCAATATATAAACCAACAATAAGTTTATTGACTTTATCTATTTCCTGCCCAGATAATGCCTGTCCTATTCATGAAAAGAATTTATTATGTTTGCAACAAGAGTTAACCGTTCATTGATTTCTGCTTTTGCGGCAGTTTTTATTTTAGTTGGCTGTAAAGGGAGTGGTTCTTCATCGGCGATTCCGCAATCACTGACCAACTGGACATGGGAGTCAGGTTCACAAACAGCAAATACTCTCGGGTATTACGACACGGCGTCCAAGGGTGCTGCCACCACCACCAGTCAACCCAGTGCCAGGTCTGCGGCAATGTCATGGAAAGATCCCAGTGGCCAATTTTGGGTTTTCAGCGGAGCTGGAGCTGTAAATGACATGTGGAAATTCAATACGACCAGTCTGCAATGGGCCTGGATAAGCGGGAACTCAAGCACGACCAACTCTGTCGCTGGAACTTATCCTGTTACGTCAGGCACAGCAGGGGCAAATTACATACCGGGTCAACGCAACTTGGGTGCAACCTGGGTAGACAGTTCCGGGAACCTGTGGATGTTCGGCGGATACGGCACCGATGGAAACGGTGTGATTGGCTATATGAATGATATGTGGTCTTTCAGTCCAGCAACTAACTGGTGGACTTGGGAGGGTGGCTCCAAAGGAGCAGGATCTTTGGCTGCCGCACCTAACTGGGGAACTCAGGGTGTTGCTTCAAGCTCCAACCAACCAAATCCGCGCAGCAGTTCTGCTACCTGGACTGACGCATCGGGCAATTTCTATATGTTTGGTGGTGAAGGATATTTGAATGGCACCACAGCAATGCATAATGATCTTTGGCAATATAATCCAGCCACCAAATTGTGGACCTGGATCAATGGCTCACAATCAACAAACGTCTCCGGTTCATATGGCACAGCAGGGGTGGCGACATCGACAAACCTGCCAGGTGCGCGCCAGTCTGCCACGACCTGGGCATATGGCGGATTTTTCTGGATGTTCGGCGGTATCGGTATTGATTCAAGCGGTGGCATGGGCGAGTTAAACGATTTATGGAAATATGACTTGAGCACCAAATTATGGACTTGGGTAGGCGGGTCAAATGTAATTAATGCGGTTGGCAATTACGGTACGAATAACGTTGCTGCTTCAACCAACCAACCTGGAGCTCGCTATGGAGCAGCAAGTTGGGTTGACACCAGTGGAAACCTTTGGATTTTTGGTGGTTACGGAATCAACGCTACCGGAACTCCGGTGAATTTGAATGATATTTGGAAGTATCAGATTTCTACAAATCAATGGGTCTGGTTTAACGGTTCATATAACGGCAATTCTCCAGGGTACTATGGAACACTCAGTACACTTTCCAGCAGCAATATTCCAGGCAGCCGTTACTATTCCGCACGGTGGACGGATAGTTCAGGAAATTTTTGGATGTACGGTGGAAGTGGTTTAGATTCGACTGGTTCCAATGGTAATCTTGGTGATGTCTGGAAATTTGCACCTTAAATTAATATTGATTCGAAACATTTAAATCGATTAACGACTCGTTCAGCTCTGACCGAGTCGTTTTTCATTGAGCAACCAATTAAGCGTCGTAATTTTGAACGGGACATATATGGTTAATTCGACCGTGTTTAATTCATTCGCAGACGTTCTATTTAACCGAGCACATAAATAAAACTTCCCGGCGACTTCATGTCATTGGAACCAGTTCTGTTTTGTTGCTCTGCATATTCAGCGTGATAACGAAATTTTTGGCTTTGCTGTGGTTGGTACCGGTTATTGGTTACAGTTTTGCATGGGCAGGTGATCACGTTAACGCTTGCATGGCAGGGAGATTCTTGCGGCAGGGATATTTCAGACTCCATTAAAAAAGGGCAGATTTTCTGCCCTTTTTTGCTGCGCTTTATTCCTTTCCGATGTTACGTCAAATCAGAATGAGTGCCTGATACCGAACTGCACGGTTCCTACCGAGTTTCCGTCTTCGATGGTATTTACATCCGATTCCTTTTGATTTTTGACATAGGTATATGCTGCATACAAGTTGGTACGCTTCGATAAATTGTAGCTATAGCCGACTGCAAACTGATCTGCATCTGCGTTACTTACCAATTTATTTATCTTGTGGGTATAACCTGCAAAAAACTGATTTTCACCGGCGGGTGACTGTAAATCCCATTAAATAATCCTGGGTTTTAAAAGCATTGCCCTGTTCATTCTGGTCAAATGCGGCGTGCAGCTTGATTGCTCCAAAATCATAGGCAGCGCCGATAAAATTGGTTTTAAACAGATCAGTCGACATTTCAGGCAGGGCCACATCCTGTTCATTATTTGCCTGATGATATGCATACGCGACCGTCAACGGGCCATTTGAATACGCCAACGACGCGCCAATCTGGCTCTGAGCCGAAGTATCCCCTGGAATTCCACCGAATGCGTAGGCGACTGAACCTTTTAAACCATTCAGATTATCCGGCGTGTTGTAGATAACGGCATTACTCATGCGCTGATAGCTGGAGTAATTTTCGGCATTTGTTCCAAAAAAGTTATTAATATTTGCTGCGAACCCGTTGTGAAACGGATCAATCGATTCATACGCCTCGTATAACGGTGAAAATTGACGGCCAAATTTGAGTGTGCCCAAAATACTGCTCAAGCCGACATACGCCTGACTATTAAATACACCATAGTTACCAATATCATAAGGATTGGCATTCGCGACGCTCAAACCAAGCATCCCGTTGTTAAGCATAATGCCTTGCTCCAAAGCAAATATAGCTTTCAATCCACTGCCCAAATCTTCACTGCCCTTAAATCCAAGCCGTGAATAAGATTCCTGCCCGCTGCCTACATCGGTTACCGTCCCTGCAGAATCAACACCATGCGAGGAAATGATGCCAGCATCCAGTGTTCCGTAAACGGTTACGTTTGATGATTGAGCGAATGCAACCCCAAATGTGCTTAGTAAAGAAATAGCTAACAAAGTATTTTTCATATCTATCTTTCCAAAGAAAATTTAATGATTCTCCCCACCAATTCAACATGTAGCCCGGGGATCATCGAAAGCAGCAGCCCTATCTAATTACTGAATTTGATGCGTTGCACACCCGATGAGATTTGATGGATTATGAAAACCAGCTAATCTCAATATCAGTAACGAGAGATTGGTCAAAATCACTTTATCTGCAAAAAAATATCGATAAGTAATGTTTTAATAATTGCTGCGACGCACAGTTTTTTGGCTGGGCAAACTTTATCATTAGCTTTTAATTAACTCAATAAGTGGAAGCACCTATGTTGCGCGTTCACATTTGGCAACAAATTTTGAATTGACTAATGAATCAACAAATTTGTATGTGCTTTTTTTGACAAGTGCCAACACAGCATGGCACAACAGACGAATCCGAATTGACCCAAGGCCAACCAGAGGGGGGAATTATCTAATGCTGGTGCAATTACGCCGGCCACCAAACCAGCTAAAAAGGTCACCAGGCACGACTGGCAGGACGCAACAATTCCACGGGTATGCGGAAATAAATCCAGCGTCATCAGCGTCACTCCGGGCGCCACCAGTGACATGCCGATGGCATAAAAGAACAATGGTGTAACGGACCATGGTATTGCTGGCGGGAAAAATGCATGATACATAACATTACATACTGCTGCTCCAGCCAGAAAACAATACCCAATTCTGACCTGCCTGAACAACGGCGTTCTGCCGGCAAGTTGATTAGCGCCTAATGCGCCCAGGAAAATTCCTGACACCATCGGAATGAATTGCCATCCAAACTGCTGTGCTGTCAAACCCAGATGGCGTGTTAAAAATACCGGTGCCGATGCAACATACAGGAACAGTCCTGCAAAATTGAAAGCAATCGTTCCTGACTGCAAATGAAATGACGGCGATCCAAACACTGCTTTATAACCGTTAATCAGTACGGGAATACTGAATTCATGGCGGTTTTCTTTTGGCAGGGATTCCGGCAAATAACGAAAGCAAAACCAGATCAGCGCGACAGTGTACAAAAATAAAAAAAGAAATATGGAGCGCCAATCCAGAAAGACCAGTACCCAACCACCCAAAATGGGTGCGATGGCTGGCGCGATGGAAAATATCATCGTGACCAGTGACAGCAGTCGTTGCGCCGCCGGGCCAGAATACAGATCCCGGATAATTGCCCGTCCAACCACCATTCCGGCTCCGGCGGAAACGCCCTGCAAAATTCTGAATATCCACAAGTATTGAACGGTATGTGCTGCGGCACAACCCAACGAAGCAACAGCAAACACAAACAATGCGACCAGAATGATATTGCGGCGGCCCAACGCGTCAGAGATGGCGCCGTGCCACAGCATCATGAACGCAAACGACAACATATACGCCGTAAGAGTCTGCTGCACTTCCAGCGCACTGACATGAAACGACGCCTGTATCGCCGGAAAGGCCGGCAGATAGGTATCGACGGAGAATGGCCCAAGCATGGAAAGAGCCGCCAGCAAAAGCGCTAATTGGGTGCGCTTTTTCCGGGTTGATGCCCCTGCTTCTGAAGTACTGTCAGACATACTTTCAAATCTCTTTTGGCTTGGCTGATTCGCGACGATTAAATCCTGCCACCATATCAAAACGGAACAAACGACATTCCAGCGCACCATTAAAAAATGGGGTTTTGCGGGCTTCTTTCAGGCGCAGCATTTTGGGCAGGGTCAGATCCGCGGTAAACAAAAATACCTGCCATCCCGCAAAGCGCTGTTTCAGGGTCGTGCCGAATGAACTGAAAAAGGCATTGGCCAGTTCGTCATTTTCCAGAGTACTGTCACCCCGCACCCCGATGCGCTCTCCGTAGGGCGGATTGGTCAGCATGATGCCGGCCACGTCGGATGGCGGCGCCTGAATCTGCTGTGCCTCAATCTGTTTTAATGGCACCTCAAACTGGATACCGGCCTTATTCAGATTGTTGCGAGTCATTACCACCATATCACCGGAAATATCACTACCGAAAATTGTCGGCGCACCAGTTACCTGTTTGATCTTGATGCCGGCCTTAATTTTTTGCCACTGCTCACGATCAAAATTGCCGAACTTTTCAAAGGCAAATTCGCGATGCAATCCGGGTGGAATCCCGGCCAGCATTTGTGCCGCTTCGGCCAGAATGGTTCCCGAACCGCACATCGGATCAAACAGCGTCATACCAGGCTTCCATCCGGCCACGCGCAACAATCCGGCCGCCAGATTTTCACGTAACGGTGCGTCACCGGTCTCCATGCGCCAGCCGCGTTTGAACAGCGGTTCGCCCGACGTGTCTATATACAGAGTAAAGTTGCGTGTATCCAGAAATCCGACAATACGAATATCAGGAGTTTGGGTATTTACCGAAGGACGTTCATTGCACAGATCACGGAAGCGATCGCAGATTGCATCCTTGATTTTCAGGGTAGTGAATTCCAGACTGCGCAACGGCGATTTTATCGCGGTGATATCGACCCGAATCGTATGATGAATACTGAACCAGTCTTCCCATGGCTGCTCCAGTGTCAGATCATAGATATCATTTTCATTGCTATAGCTCTTGTGCGCCATGCGCAGCAACACCCGCGAGGCAATTCTTGAATGCAGATTGATCTGGTACGCGTCACTCATCAAACCGGAGCAGTGCACCCCGCCTGGCACCTGATTGTGCACATTCAGTGTTGACGTATGTAACGATGAAATTTCGGCCAGTTCTTCAGCCAGTGCCTGCTCCATGCCGCGCGGGCAGGGGCAAAAATAGGAATAATTGTGTGACATGGGATACCCTTTATCCGTTTTTATTAACTCAAATGCGGGACACAATTCGCAACTGCATCCCGTTCAATCTTCAGAATGGTTTTACAACCACCAGACAGACTATCGCCATCAACATCAGCACAGGAATTTCATTGAAGAAGCGATACCAGACGTGGGTGCGCTGATTTTTTCCCTGTTCAAATTTTTTCAGCAGGCTGCCGCAGGCATGTTGATAACCGATCACCAGTACCACGATACCCAGCTTGGCGTGCATCCATCCGTTCCCGGGACCGCGGCCAACTCCATAGTACAGATATAAAACCAATCCCAGAGCCAATGCCACTACACCGATCCATGAAGTGAAGCGGTACAGCTTGCGCGCCATTTTCAACAGTCGCTCTGTTACTGGACCGGCAGCACCTGCTTCCGCCAGATTCACAAAAATACGCGGCAGATAAAACAGGCCGGCAAACCAGGATGCCACAAAAATAATATGAAAAGCTTTAATCCACAGATACAGCATAATTTTCCTTTTTTAATTGTTGCTCAGTGCTTCAGATCCGCACTTCGCCATGGCCGAATACCACGTATTTTACTGAAGTCAGTCCAAACAGACCTACCGGTCCGCGCGCGTGCAGCTTGTCGGTTGAGATGCCGATTTCAGCACCCAGTCCAAACTCAAAGCCATCGGCAAAACGCGTTGAGGCGTTTACCATCACTGAAGCCGAATCCACTTCGCGCATAAAGCGCAACGCACGGCTGTAATCTTCTGTCACAACACTGTCGGTATGCTGTGAAGAATACTGGTTGATGTGCGCGATGGCCTCATCCAGATCGGCAACCACTTTCACCGACAGAATAGGCGCCAGATATTCAGTACCCCAATCTGCCTCATGAGCTGCAGCCAGATACGGATATCCTGCCAGCAAGCCCAGCGCCTCGGCATCACAGCGCAACTCAACCTGTTTGCCGGCATATAACGGGGCCAGCGCCGACAAGATCTGCGGTGCCACCGCGCGCGCCACCAGCAGCGTTTCCATGGTGTTACAGGTGCCATAACGGTGGCACTTGGCATTGAATGCGATATCGGCCGCCTTGTTCAGATCAGCCTTGTCATCCACATACACGTGACAGATTCCATCCAGATGCTTGATCATCGGTACGGTCGCTTCATTGATCAGACGTTCAATCAAACCCTTGCCACCACGCGGCACGATCACATCCACGAATTCAGACATCGTAATCAGTTTGCCGACCGCAGCCCGATCGGTGGTTTCAACCACCTGCACCGCCTGATCCGGCAATCCTGCACCCAGCAACCCTTCTTGCACGAGTCTGGCCAATACCTGATTGCAATGGATCGCTTCCGAACCGCCCCGCAATATCGTCGCGTTGCCGCTTTTAATACATAAGCCGGCCGCATCGACGGTGACATTCGGGCGCGCTTCATAAATAATACCGATCACCCCCAGCGGTACGCGCATCTGTCCAACCTGAATCCCGCTCGGACGGAATTTAAGATCGCTGATTTCACCGATCGGATCAGGCAGAGAGGCAATCTGCAACAGACCCTCGGCCATTGTTTTAATGGCAGATTCGGACAGGCTTAATCTGTCAAGCAACGCCGCAGCCAGTCCGGCAACGCGCGCTGCTTCCATGTCGGCCAGATTCGCGCTGCGGATTGCATCCGTTTCGCGCAGAATTGCTGCAGAAATCAGGCGCAGGGCCTGATCTTTTTGTGCACTCGAGGCACGCGCCATGTGACGGCTGGCACGTTTGGCCTGCTGTCCAACCTGTTGCATGTACTGTGAAATATTCATCATGTTTTTTTAAAATAATCCAGTTGAAAATTTAATGGGATGGGCGCGCCAGTGACAGGGACAATTGCAGGAGCGCATCCCAGGCGTCCCCGGATAATCTTCGCACCCGCAACCCCTTGATCAGCTTATCGATCTGAGCGGCATTCTTTAACGCGTTCTGCAGCGCGCTCAAACTCAGGCGGCGCAGTGCCGGTTCCATCAGTCGATCACGCCCACCCCAAATGCGCTGCTCTTTAAACAGAACCGATAACGGTCGGCCTTCCTGCATGCCGATTTTCAGTTTCAACAGCGTGCGGCATTCTTCGGCCAGCGCCCACAGCACCAGTGGCAACACCTCACCCTCGCCTTTCAGTCCATCCAGCATGCGCACCAGACGCGTCACGTCGCCGGTCAGGATCGCTTCGTTCAACTTGAACACGTCGTAGCGTGCCACGTTCAATACGGCTTCCTGAATCTGATCAAAGTTCAGAACGCCCTGCGGATATAACAGGCCCAGCTTCTGAATTTCCTGATGCGCTGCCAGCAGGTTTCCTTCAACCCGGTCTGCGATGAATTCCAGTGCATCACGGTCAGCGCTCTGTCCCTGATCTTTCAAGCCGCGCGCAATCCAGCCGGGCAATTGAGCACGCTCAATCAAAGGAATATCAAGATACACGGCAGCTTCCTGCAGACGGGTCACCCATGCTGACTTCTGGCTGGCCCATTCCAATTTCGGGTAACTGATCAGGGTGACATTGTCCGGATTGGGATTGCTGGCCAGCTGGGTCACATAATCCTGCAATGCCTGACCGCCATCCTTGCCCGGCTTGCCGGTAGGAATACGCAGATCAATGATTTTTTTGTCGCCAAACAGCGACTGGCTCTGATTTGCCGCCAACAGAGCGCCCCACTTGAAACTGCGATCTACCGATAATATTTCACGTTCAAGAAATCCTTCTGAACGCGCTTTGAGTCTGATGTTGTCCAGAGCCTGTTGCGCCAGCAGGTGCTCATCACTGGTCACCACATACAGCGGGGCAAGCGTTTTGGCAAGGTGGGCATCGAGTGCATCCAGGCGCAATTGCACGATTAGTCCATATTCAAAACAGAAAGTCGCCGCACCACCTGCTGGACCAGATCAGTCTGCATATCCTTGTACAGCATGGTTTCCTCGGAGGCTTTGGACAACGTCATATTTTCGTTATTACTGATCACGCGATGCAACACGATAGTGACAGGTGGCAGAATTACTTTTCCCTGTCTGTCATGCACCTGAAAGGTCAGATAACTGTTAAGCGTATATTCACGCACCAGTCCCTGAACGGTCAAAGAAAGAATGACTTTTTCCGGACGTTCCGACATGATCTGCAAAACCACATCCGCATCAGATTCACTGTCTACCAGTTTGGCGTTTTCCTGCCCCTTTAAATTTCGGCGCAGTGACACGCCGAATGGTGTCATTTCAGAGCCGCTGACATAGATTGTTTTAAAAGGAAATTCGCTTGCACCGCGCAGGTGAAACCCGCAAGCCGATATCACAATCAGTGATAGCAGAAGGGCACACAGCAACAGCAGGCGATTTTTTAACAGCATAAAACGATATCCTTTGAGTTTATCCAGTAGTCGGTCAATTCTTTAAACCACTATATTGATCAGCTTGCCAGGCACAACCACAACTTTCTTGGGCGTGCCGGTCAGGAACTTTTGCACATTCTCGTGCGCCAGCGCCAGAGCTTCAATAGCCGCTTTATCGGCTTCGCGCGGTACCTTGATCGAACCGCGCAATTTGCCGTTGACCTGAATCATCAGCTCGATTTCATTCTGAATCAGCGCGTTTTCATCGACAGCCGGCCAGTCGGCATTGATAATTTCCCGATTTTTCGCATTACTGCCCAGATTCAGGTTGTTCCAAAGCGCATGACAGATGTGCGGGCAGACCGGATAGAGCGCGCGCAACAAAATACCAAATGCTTCCCGGAGTGCTTCGGCATGACCCTTGCCTTCAGTGCGGAACGACTCGATCGCATTGAGCAGCTTCATTGCACCCGACACCACCGTGTTGTATTGCAGTTTGTCGTAATCGTAATCAATCTGTTTCAGGGTCAGATACACTTCGCGGCGCAATGCCTTGACATGTTCATCAAAACTGCCAACCTGATCCTGATTGATTTCACCAGCGCTCTTAACCAGATTTGCGTGTTTATAACCATTCGACCACAGACGCCGCAAATAGCGTGCAGCGCCTTCCACACCGGTGTCGCTCCACGCGGCACTCTGATCTGGCGGTCCGGCGAACATGGTAAACAAGCGGGCAGTGTCGGCGCCAAAACGGCTGATAATGTCTTTGGGTTCAACCACGTTGTTTTTGGATTTCGACATTTTCTCAATGCCGCCCATCTGTACCGGCAGCCCGTCACTTTTCAGGCTGGCCGAAACCGGACGGCCTTTTTCGTCGTAAGCGACTTCAATTTCGTTCGGATAGAACCAGACTTTTTTACCGGTGTCATCTTCACGATAAAACGATTCGTTGAGCAGCATGCCTTGGGTGAACAGGTTTTTAAACGGCTCATCAAACTTGACCAGACCAAGATCGCGCATGGCCTTGGTCCAGAAACGCGCATACAGCAGATGCATTACCGCATGTTCGACGCCGCCGATATACTGATCCATCGCCATCCAGTAGTCATTGCGCTCATCGACCATCGTTGGCGCATCAGGACAGGTATAGCGCATGTAGTACCAACTGGAATCAACAAAGGTATCCATGGTATCGGTTTCGCGCTGCGCAGGCTTGCCGCATTTTGGGCAGGCGACATTTAAAAAATCGGCGCGGTGTTTTAACGGATTGCCTGATCCGTCAGGGATGCAATCGGTCGGCAGTATCACCGGCAGATCCTGCAGCGGCACCGGCACAGATCCACAGTCATCGCAGTGAATGATCGGAATTGGTGTGCCCCAGTAACGCTGACGACTGATGCCCCAATCACGCAGACGCCAGGTGGTTTTCTTTTCACCAAGACCCAGTGCCACCAGATCGGTTGCGACAGCATTGACCGCTTCCTGACAATTCAGTCCGTCGTATTTTCCGGAATTGATTGTGCTGCCGCGCTGCTTGTCGCCATACCAGTCCTGCCAGCCATCCTGGCTGAAGTCCGGACCTGAAATCACTTGTTTGATGGCGATCTGATATTTTTTTGCAAAAGCAAAATCACGTTCATCATGTGCCGGCACGCCCATGACTGCGCCATCGCCATAGGTCATCAACACATAATTGCCGACCCACACCTGCACCTGCTGACCAGTCAGAGGGTGTGTGACGAACAGTCCGGTTGGCAAACCCTCTTTTTCTTTGGTTGCCATTTCAGCTTCAGTCGTACCACCGGTTTTACAGACTTCAATAAAGGCAGCCAGTTCCGGGTTGCCTTTTGCGGCCAGTGTCGCCAGCGGATGTTCGGCTGCCACGGCACAAAAAGTAACGCCCATAATCGTGTCGGCACGCGTAGTGAACACATACAGTTTGCCGTCCTGAATCAGTGCGCCTGACTCATCTTTGATTTGATGCGGGAAGGCAAAACGCACTCCTTCGCTTTTTCCGATCCAGTTGCGCTGCATGGTGCGCACCTGTTCCGGCCAACCGTCCAGATCATCGATACTGGACAATAATTCGTCCGCGTACTGGGTAATGCCAAAGTAGTAACCGGGAATTTCACGTTTTTCCACCAGCGCGCCGGAACGCCAGCCGCGCCCATCCACCACCTGCTCGTTGGCCAGAACCGTCTGATCGATCGGATCCCAGTTGACTATCTGGGTCTTTTTATAAGCGACGCCTTTCTCCAGCAGCTTTAAAAAGAACCATTGATTCCAGCGGTAATATTCCGGATCACAGGTTGCAACTTCACGCGTCCAGTCAAACGCCAGACCCAATGGCTGCATCTGCGACTTCATGTCTTCGATGTTTGCGTAAGTCCATTCCGCGGGAGATTTTTTATACGCAATCGCGGCATTTTCAGCCGGCAGCCCAAACGCGTCCCAACCCATGGGCATCAACACGTTATAGCCTTTCATGCGCAACTGGCGCGAGAGCATGTCGTTAATCGTGTAATTGCGCACATGACCCATATGCAGCTTGCCGGACGGGTAAGGCAACATGGAGCAGGCGTAATATTTACCCTTTGGGAAACGCGCATCGTTCTCCAGGGTGCGAAACGCTTCGGTATTCTGCCAGTGGGTTTGCGCCTGCAGTTCTACTTCGGTTGGGCTGTATTTTTCTTGCATCTTGTTTTCAACTCTACTTTTGTTTTCGTTCATTTCAAATTCAGTACGTCATTCATGTCAAACAGACCGCTGTGCCGGTTTTGCAAAAATCGGGCGGCACGCAGACTGCCGTTGACGTATGTCACACGCGATGAAGATTTATGGGTAATTTCGATGCGTTCACCGATCCCGGCAAACAGAACCGTATGGTCGCCGACGATGTCGCCGCCGCGGATCGCGGAAAAACCTATCGTGGATGGATCACGTGCTCCGGTCACACCTTCACGCGCATACACCGCCACATCCTTCAGGTCGCGTCCAATTGCCGTAGCGATGACTTCACCCATTTTCAGCGCGGTACCGGAGGGCGCATCAACCTTGTGGCGATGATGCGCTTCGATGATTTCGATATCGTAGCCCTCTGAAAAACTTTTGGCGGCCAGCTCCAGCAATTTCATCGTTACGTTCACGCCGACACTCATGTTGGGTGAAAATACGATACCGATCTTTTGCGCGGCACGGGCAATGGCTGCCTTGCCGTCTTCATCAAAACCGGTAGTACCAATAATCATTTTTACGCCATGTTGTGCGCAGTATTCAAGATGCTTCAACGTGCCTTCAGGCCGGGTGAAATCGATCAAGCAATCCGCCTGCCCCAAACCTTTTGCCAAATCGGAAGTAATCAGAACTCCGGCCAGTTTGCCGGAAAATGCCGACGCGTCCTGTCCTTGCGCCGGACTGCCCGCTACATCCAGAGCGCCGCAAAGTTGCAGATCGGGGGCTTCGCTGATCGCTTCAATCAGCATGCGACCCATACGGCCGGAGGCGCCGGCTACCGCTATTTTCAAAGGTGTTGTCATACCGGATTACTCTTCTTTGGCTTTTGGTTTGTCAGTTTTAATGTCGACGTGCTCAATCCCGTCCTTGATGGCAGCGTCAGTAATGCGCTTGAGATATTCCTGCTCGTTTGGCAGCTGGCCACGTTCGATTTTTGCCACCAGACTTTTTTCAAAAAATATGGTCACGCGTGAAGTGGTCTGCTCTCCACTCGGCTTTAACAGACGGAAAATATAGTCCCAGCGATCTGCATGGAACATGTCGGTAATGAGAGCCGTACCCAACAGAAAACGCACCTGTTCTCGTGTCATACCCAGCTTGACCTGGTCAGCCATTTCCTGGGAAATGAAATTGCCCTGCTGAATTGTGATGCGGTATGGGGTGAATATGCCAAGAAATTTATCAAAACCTTCAACGGTGACAGTTTTAGTACTTAAATCTGATGCCGGCTGTGCATTCGCCAGATCATTTCCTGGCGCTTCCGAAGCCGACTTGGGCGCTACGTCTGCATTTACCGGAATTCCTTCAATGGCCGGATTTTGAGTGACACATCCGGATAGCACCACAAAACCGCAAGAGAGCAGAAAGTTTTTTGCATTACAAATTTGCAACATTCGCATAAATAGCCTTAATTCATTGAGCAACCGGACGAAAACATTATATGATAAAGCAGATAGTCAGAATTTAACAAAGAAATGCCCAATAAATATGCCCAATACGCCGAATCTCAAATCCAGCGGTCTCAAAGCCACTTTGCCGCGACTGAAAATTCTGGAAATTTTTCAAAACAGCCCGGTGCGTCATCTTTCTGCTGAAGATGTTTATAAAATCCTATTGAATGAAAATATGGACGTTGGACTAGCCACCGTATATCGGGTGCTGACCCAGTTCGAACAGGCAGAAATCCTGCACCGCAATCATTTTGAAACCGGCAAGGCCGTATTTGAACTCAACGAAGGGTCCCACCATGACCATCTGGTGTGTTTAAAATGCGGCAAGGTAGAAGAGTTTTATGATGCCGAAATTGAACAACGCCAGAACCTGATTGCCAGCCAGCGCGGTTTCACGATTGCTGAACATTCACTGGCCATTTACGGCAACTGCATCAAAAAAGATTGCCCCAACCTGAGTTAATCCTGATCAGGAACAATCTGCTCGGCATACTCGTATAAGGCTGCCAGAATTTCCTGGTCATGTTCACTAGCATACTCTCCCAAGCGATCGATCTCGGCAAAAAAATCATCCAGACTCAGCGCAAAGGCACTACCTTCAAAAAACCGGCTGGCTCGCAACTGCTCCCAACGCACGGCTTCTGCCTCGTTGAGCGATTCAGGGAAATTTCTGGCGCGATAGCGGAACAATAATTCATCGAGGCGTTCATCCTGAAACTGTGGCGCAGCCCTGGCCAGTTTTTCGCCGGAATAACCAGTCAAAGTCTGCAACAGCCGGCGGTCATTGTTCCCGATAAAGCCGTTATACAAATCCTGATCCACATCCAGCTCGGTGCCATGTTCACGCTGATACACCAGTTCCCAAATGGCATTCATATCTGGCAGAGCCAACGCATATTCTGCATGTTTCATCGCAGTTTCAATCGAAATGCCCCACTCCTGCGCCTTGGCAGGGTCCAGTGTTTTCAGGTTTCTGATGACGATGGGCGATTTGTTGATATGAATACTCTTGACCGGCAAACGACCTACGCCCTCGGGCAACTGATCGGCTTTTGAAAACAGGCGCGCTCGTATCGTTGCCACGTCCAACCCCAGCAGTTCACGCGGATCATGCTCCAGATTCCACACGATCAGCTCATTTTTATTGGTGGGATGCGGTGCCAGCGGCCAGACTACGCTCAGGCAGCCTTTTTCTACCGGCACCATGCCGGTCACATGCAAAAACGGGCGCTGCTCCGGCAAACCGATTTCTGCGATGACGCGGTCTTTTTTGTGCAGCGAAAAACAGAACTCAAACAGCTTGGGCTGCGCCTGCCGGACCAGCCGCGCCAAAGCGATCGTGGCACGCACATCCGACAGCGCATCATGCGCCGACTCATGCGCGATACCATTTGCAGCACACAGATGCTCCAGCCTGAAACTCACCTTACCTTCGTCATTTTTCGGCCAGATTATCCCCTCCGGGCGCAGCGCATAAGTGGTGCGCAGCATGTCCAGGATGTCCCAGCGACCGCACTGGTTTTGCCATTCGCGCGCGTACGGATCAAGCAGATTGCGCCACAGCATAAAGCGGGTAATTTCATCGTCAAAGCGTATCGTGTTGTAACCCACGCCTATGGTGTTTGGCTTGGAAAATTCCTGATTGATCTGCTGCGCAAACTGATATTCAGGAATGCCGTGCTGCAGGCAGTGCTGGGGCGTGATGCCGGTAATCAGGCAGGCTGCCGGTTCGGGCAGAAAGTCCGGCGCGGGCTGGCAGTACCACATGAGCGGTGCACCGATTTCATTCAGATCAGCGTCAGTACGGATCGCAGCAAACTGAGCCGGCCGGTCGCGCCGCGTATTGGCGCCAAAAGTTTCGTAATCGTGCCAGAGAAAGGTGTGTTGTTGCATGCGCAAACCAGATCAGGAAAGAGCCAAGAATAAAGGTCAGGAGTAACTGAGCGCATTAGACAGCAGTTTGGAAGTAATGTCGACAATCGGAATCACGCGTTCATACGCCATGCGGGTCGGGCCAATTACACCGAGCGTGCCGACCACCTTGCCGTTGACGTGGTAGGTGGAAGTAACGATACTCATGTCGTCCATGGGAACGAGCTGCGACTCGCCGCCGATGAAAATCTGCACGCCGGAAGCGCGGCTGGACATATCGAGCAGATTGATCAGTCCGGTCTTCTGTTCAAACAGATCAAACAGCTGGCGCAGCGATTTCATGTTGGAAGACAGTTCATCCACATTCAACAAATTGCGTTCTCCGGAAATCACGACCGCTTCGCCGGCGTCCTGCATGGCATCGCTGCCGGCCTGCACGGCAGCCTTCATCAGCGTGCTCAATTCGCTGTGCAGCTGGCTAAGTTCACCCTGAAGTTTTTGCCGCACATCGGAAATTGCCATGCCCGAAAAATGATGATTGATGTAATTGCCGGCCTGGATCAGCTGTGACGGCGTGTAATCGACTTCCGTCAGCAACAACCGGTTTTGCACATCTCCGTTGGGTGCAACAATAACCAGCAGAATCCGTTTTTCGGACAAGCGCAGAAATTCGATCTGCTGAAAGGTCGAGTCGGCGCGCGGTGTCATCACGACACCGGCAAACTGGGACAGCGACGACAGCATCTGGGCTGCGTTGGCAATGATTTTCTGCTGCGGATTATGGCCGTCCAGCACCTGCATTTTCGCCGCCAGCGAGCTGATGTCATCCTGCTGGACAGTCAACAGCGTATCAACAAAAACCCGGTAGCCGCGCGGTGTCGGAATTCTGCCTGCCGAGGTATGCGGACTGGAGACAAATCCCATTTCCTCCAGGTCAGCCATGACATTGCGGATCGTGGCCGGCGACAGATCAAGGCCCGATATTTTTGACAGCGCGCGCGAACCCACCGGCACGCCGTCGGCGATGTAGCGTTCCACCAACGCCTTGAGTAGAGTTTGGGCACGATTATCGAGTTGCATACGTGCATTTTAATTCAAAACAGGGTCGTGAATCATCTGATTGGGCAGGCTACGCCCTTTTCTTTTTGTTATGTTGCGATTGCGACATGGGGAACCAAAATCACATTTTGCACACTAGTTTCCAAAATCATACGTTTATATATCAAATCCGCTTCACTTAATTATTCAGCGTGGGACTGAACTATGATTTAATTTGCCTTTATTTAATTCATGCTGCCCCGACATGACCAACAAGAATCCGCCTGCAACGACCAAATTCAAAACCATCGCTCTGGTTGGAAAGTACCAGGCCCCGGGAATTGCGCGAGATCTGCTCGGTCTGGCCCACTTTCTGACCGACGCAGGACATACCGTGGTGCTGGAACAGGAAACCGCTGAACATCTGGGCATGACCGGGTTTGCCGTTATGCAGCCGGACCAGATCGGACAGAATGCCGATCTGGCAATCGTACTTGGCGGCGACGGCACCATGCTGGGCATAGCACGCCAGCTGGCACCGTACCGGGTACCGCTGATCGGCATCAATCAGGGGCGACTCGGCTTCATGACAGATATACCGTTCGAGCAGATGCACGACGCGCTGGCGGAAATGCTGGCCGGCCAACATCAACTGGAACACCGCACTTTGCTCGAAGGTGCAGTGATCCGGGACGGCAAGGAAATCAGTAACGGGCTAGCCTTCAATGACATCGTGGTGGCGCGCGACGCCGGTGCCGGCATGGTGGAACTGAAAGTCACGGTCGACGACAACTTCATGTACAACCAGCGCTCAGACGGCCTGATCATTTCCACACCTACCGGTTCCACTGCCTATGCCCTGTCCGCCGGAGGACCGCTGCTGCATCCGAACGTTGCCGGCATTATCTTTGTACCGATTGCACCGCATGCACTGTCCAACCGCCCTATCGTGGTTGCCGACAGCAGCAAAATCATTGTTGAAATTTCAGCCGTGCGCGAAGCCAGTGTTAACTTTGACAACCAGTCGTTTTCCAATCTGGCCGTCGGTGACCAGATCCACATTCAGCGTTCCCGCCACCAGATTTCATTTCTGCACCCCAAAGACTGGAACTACTTCCACACCCTGCGCGAAAAAATGCACTGGAATGAATATCCGACCGTGAATGGACAGCTCCACTAAAGCCCCGAATCGCTGTTCTGATTTAAAATAGGCCCGCCGTGTCAAACCCGACCCAGACTTATTCAACCTCAACTGCAAGTAACCCGCCATGCTACGCACTCTGACCATCCATGATTTTGTCATCGTTGAACATCTCGAACTTGAATTTTCTGCCGGATTTTCTGTGCTGACCGGCGAAACTGGCGCCGGCAAATCCATATTGATCGACGCACTAAGTCTGACTCTGGGAGGCCGGGGCGATGCCAGCATGGTACGGGAAAGTGCCGCCAAGGCCGACATCTGTGCCGAGTTCTCTTCCAATGCTCTGTGCGACGCGTATCTGGCCACTCAGGATATCGACATCGAAGACGGCATGATTTTATTGCGCCGCGTAATCGACAATGCCGGCCGTTCCAAAGCCTGGATCAACGGTGTCACCGCTACCGCGGCCCAGTTGCGCGAACTCGGCGCCCTTTTGGTTGACATTCATGGCCAGCATGCGCATCAGTCGCTGCTGCAAACGGACGCGCAGCGCGAGATTCTCGACAGCCAGGCGCAGCTGCATGATCAGGTTGCGCAGGTCGGCAAACTATACAAATCCTGGCACGCACTCAAGCAGCAGCGCATGCAGTTTGAAACCAGCGCCAGACAGATTCTGCAGGAACGCGAACGTCTGGAATGGCAGGTCGGCGAGCTCGACAAACTCAACGCGCAACCCGGTGAATGGCAGGACATCACCAATGAACACAGCCGGCTGGCCCATGCAGCCAATCTGATTGAAGGAGCGCAGTTTGCGCTGGATGTCATCTCCGAATCGGATACCCCCATCCTGTCGCAGCTGGCCACTGTCAGTCAGCGCCTCGATAAACTGACCGGTTTTGATAGCGGCCTGCAGGTCATTGTCGACAACCTGGAACCGGCCCGCATTCATCTTCAGGAAGCCACTTCGGCGCTCAACGATTATTTAAGCCGGGTCGATCTTGATCCGCAACGATTGCACGAAGTGGAACAGCGCGTCGAAGCGCTGCATTCCGGCGCACGCAGATTTAACGTCACTCCCGAGCAGCTGCCCGACCTGCTGCCCAATCTGTCTGCGCAACTGGCGATGATGGGCGACGCCACCGACCTAGAATCATTGCAGGCCATGGAACAGGCCGCGCTCAAAGAATATCAGAACACCGCAACGCAACTTGGCAAGGCGCGCACCGTGGCGGCCCAACAGCTCGGCAGCGCCGTGACCCAGGCCATGCAGGATCTCAGCATGGCCGGCGGCAGTTTCAGAATTGAGCTCAGTCCCATCGAGCCAGCCGTGCATGGCATGGAACACATTGAATTCATGGTCGCCGGTCACGCCGGTGTGGCAGCACGGCCGCTGGCCAAAGTCGCGTCGGGCGGCGAACTGGCCCGTATTGCGCTGGCCATTTCAGTCATAGCCTCTGCATCCACCTCCACACCGACGCTGATTTTCGATGAAGTCGACAGCGGCATCGGTGGCGCGGTGGCGGAAGTAGTTGGCCGACTATTGAAGCGGCTCGGCCAGCAGGCCCAGGTATTGTGCGTGACCCATCTGGCGCAGGTTGCATCCCAGGCCGACCAACATTTCCAGGTCAGCAAGATCACCGGCAGCACAGGTACCATCTCGCAAATTGATTTACTGGACCACAAAGCCCGCGTTGAAGAAATTGCGCGCATGATGGGTGGTCTGGAAATTACCGCCACCACCCGCAAACACGCCAGAGAATTGCTGACGAATTAATTGCTCAACCTACCGACGCCCTCATGATTAATCAATCCAAGCCACACCGGCACGATCAACCCGCCAAGACTGCCGTAGTACTGGTCAATCTGGGCACACCAGAAGCACCGACGGCCGCAGCGGTGCGCCCCTATCTGCGTGAATTTTTATCCGATACCCGTGTGGTAGAAATTCCCAGGCTGATCTGGTGGCTGATCTTAAACTGCATCATCTTGCCGTTTCGCTCCGGAAAATCCGCAGCCAAATATGCAGCGATCTGGACCAGCGAAGGTTCTCCCCTGAAAGTGCACACCGAGCAGCAGGCAGTGCTGTTGAAAGGTTATCTGGGCGAACGAAATCATCAGGTCGATGTGGTCAGTGCCATGCGTTATGGGCAACCATCCGTACCGGCAGTGTTGGGCGGTTTGCACGACAACGGTTACGACAGAATTTTAATATTGCCGGCCTATCCGCAATATTCTGCGACCACCACCGCGTCGATCTTTGACGCGGTGTTCGACGTCTATAAAAAAGTGCGCAACATTCCCGATCTGCGTCTGATCAAACATTATCACGACCATCCCGCCTATATCGCCGCGTTAAAAAATTCGATTCTGAAACACTGGGAAGCCAACGGCCGCTCCACGCATCTGGTTCTGAGCTTTCACGGCGTTCCCAAACGCACCCTGATGCTGGGCGATCCTTACCATTGCGAATGCCACAAGACGGCGCGACTGCTGGTGCAAAGCCTCGGACTGGCCGAGGGCGAATACACAGTGACGTTTCAATCGCGTTTCGGCAAAGCCGAATGGCTGCAACCCTACACACAGCCCACCATCGAGGCGTTGGCAAAAAAGGGCTTGCAGCGTGTCGACGTGATCTGCCCGGGATTTACCAGCGATTGCCTGGAAACGCTCGAAGAAATCAACATGGAAGTGCGCGCTGCCTTCCTGCTCAACGGCGGCAAAAATTTTCATTACATACCGTGCCTGAACGAAGATCCACTCTGGCTGCGCGCCGTGGCAGAAATTGTTGAACCTCATTTACATGGCTGGCCCGTCAGTTTTGACGCGCGGCGTGAGGCGCAGAAAAACGCCGTCGACGGTGCCGCTCTGGCCAAAAAATTGGGTGCCGGCCAATGACCGATGCAACGCATCTGTATGTGGTTGGCGATTTGCAGGGCTGCTGCGACCAGCTCGATGAACTGTATGCCCAGATCCTGAAGCAGGACCCGGATGCCTGTCTGTTTATTGCCGGCGATCTGGTCAATCGCGGTCCGCAATCGCTGTCGACGATGCGCCGTCTGATGGCATTGGGGCCGCGTGCCGACAGCGTGCTGGGCAACCATGACCTGAATCTGCTCGGCATCGCGTATGGGGTGCGCCGGGCCAATAACGATACCTACCTGCGCCCGATTCTGGATGCACCCGATCGCGACACCTTGCTCGACTGGCTGCGCAACCGGCCAATGGCGGTGCAGCTGCATAAACATCTGATCGTGCATGCCGGGGTGCTGCCGAGCTGGAGTGTGGCACAGACGCTGGATTATGCCGGCGAAGTTGAACAGGTATTGCGCGGGCCGGATTTTCTCGAATTCCTGCGTGTCATGTACGGCAACCAGCCCAGTCGCTGGAGTCCGGACCTGAAGGGCATGGACCGATTGCGCTGCATCGTCAACGTATTGACCCGTCTGCGTTTTTGCACCGCACAAGATGAGATGGAGTTCGACAGCAAGGAAGGACTGAACAAAACACCACCGGGCTTTGCCCCTTGGTTCAGCCATCCCAGAAAGACCGAATCCGATATCGTCGTATTTGGTCACTGGTCGGCCATCGGGTTGCAACAGCAAGCGAACCTGATCGGACTCGATACCGGCTGTGTCTGGGGCGGCAAACTGAGTGCCATGCGCCTGTCAGACCACCAGCTGTTTCAGGTCGAGTGTCCGCAGCACCAACCGCTCAGTTAGTAAATTGAACATGATTCTGCCCAGTTTGGTTGGAAGTTTGCATCATTTAGTATTTCGCGCCTACAGCAAACACTGGCCTCCAGCCTTCGTGATGTGTATGCTCTCCACTTCCAACCAACATTGATTCCTGCCATGACATCTCATTCGCACTTACTCGCGCCTCTGGATTTAGGTTTCACCACTTTGAAAAACCGCGTCATCATGGGATCGATGCATACCGGTCTGGAGGACCGTTTTTATCATTATCCGAAACTGGCGGCGTACTTCGCCGAGCGCGCGCGAGGCGGGGTCGGTTTAATCGTTACCGGCGGCATTTCACCGAACCGCAGCGGCTGGCTGCTGCCATTCGGTGGCACCATGAACAGTCTGCTGGATGTTGTCAATCACCAGAAAATTACCAAGGCGGTACACAGGGAAGACGGTAAAATCGTCATGCAGATTCTGCATGCCGGACGTTATGGTTATCACCCATTTGTGGTGTCGGCATCCGACCAGAAATCACCGATTTCCAAATTTAAGCCGCGTGAGCTGACCGAAGCCGGCATACTGAAAACCATCGCCGACTATGTGCGCTGCGCAAAACTGGCCCAGACCGCCGGCTATGATGGTGTGGAAATTATGGGCAGCGAAGGTTACCTGCTGAATCAATTCATCTGCGCGCGGGTCAACCAGCGCACTGACCAATGGGGCGGTTCGATCGAAAACCGCATGCGCTTGCCGGTTGAAATCGTCCGGCAGATCCGCGCCGAAGTCGGTGAAAAATTCATCATCATGTACCGCCATTCCATCCTCGATCTGGTTGAAGGCGGCAACAGCTGGGAAGAAGTGGTGCAGATTGCGCAGGCACTCGAAGCGGTCGGTGTCACCATTTTCAATACCGGCATCGGCTGGCATGAAGCACGAGTACCGACCATCGTGACATCGGTGCCGCGCGCGGCGTTCCGTTCGGTGGTCGCACGACTGAAGGCTGCGGTAAAAGTGCCGATAGTTGCATCCAACCGCATCAACACACCCGACATGGCCGAAGACATTATCGCCAGTGGCGACGCCGACATGGTATCGATGGCACGCCCGTTTCTGGCCGACGCCGATTTTGTCAACAAGGTTGCCGCCAACCGCAGTGACGAAATCAACACCTGCATCGGCTGCAATCAGGCTTGTCTGGATCACACGTTTTCCAACCGGCGCGCCAGCTGTCTGGTCAATCCGCGCGCCGCGCATGAAACCGAACTGCAATACATTAAAAAAAGCCATGTCAAAAAAGTGGCCGTGGTCGGCAGCGGACCGGCCGGTCTGTCTGCCTCGACCGTAGCCGCCGAATGCGGGCACGACGTTACTCTGTTCGACAGCAGCGACAGTGTCGGCGGACAGTTCAGGATCGCCGTGCAGGTCCCCGGCAAGGAAGAATTTGCCGAAACGCTGCGCTATTTTGCGCGCAGAATCGAAGTCACCGGCGTCAAACTGAAACTGAATCATCGCGTCACGCGTGATGAACTGCTCGCGCAGGGTTTCGATGAAATCATTGTTGCGACCGGCATCGTGCCGCGCACACCGAAGATCGAAGGCGTGAATCATCCCAAGGTGCTGTCCTATATCGATGTACTGCAAAACAAAAAACCGGTCGGCAACAAGGTTGCCATCATCGGTGCTGGCGGTATCGGCTTTGACGTCGCAGAATTTCTGATTCACGATCCGCGCATCAGTCTGCCGATCAGCGTGGAGCACTGGTGTGATGACTGGGGCGTCGATCTGCAGGCCAAAATCAATGGCGGTCTGGCCGCCACACCTGTGGCAACACAGCCATTCCGTCAAGTGTATCTGTTGCAGCGCAAGGCCAGTAAAGTCGGCGCCGGTCTGGGGAAAACTTCCGGGTGGGTACATCGCGCTGCATTGATTCGCAATAACGTGAAAATGATGGGCGGCGTGGAATACCTGAAAATTGATGACGCCGGTCTGCATATCACCGTGGGGGGTGATCCACGCATCCTGGATGTGGACAATGTCATTCTGTGTGCCGGGCAGGATTGCCTGGCTGAGCTCATGCCGGCCGCAGCCGATCCGAAAAAAACGGCAGCGCCAACCACCGGACCGCGTTTTCATAAAATCGGAGGGGCGAAACTGGCTGCTGAACTGGATGCCAAACGTGCTATCAAGGAAGGCGCGGAGCTGGCGGCAAGCCTGTAAACCTGCGCAGGCCGGGATTTCATCCCAACCTGCGGGCTGATTGATCATTTCTAAATTCAAAAAAAGTATGATAAGGTAAAACCTCTGCCATGGCACAACACTTGGGGCACTGACAACGAATTTCCTGTTCCGGTATGCCACAAATAATATTTACGCCGAAAGCAATCCGTGATTTGCAGCGTACCTGGGAGCCTGCGCGGCAGAAGCGCTGCTGCAACAAATTGATTTTGGTGACAGCGGTTACGTCATACGTTACCGGCTTTTGAATGAGTCTGTGATTATTTTGGCTTTGCGCCACCAAAAAGAAGCTGGATTTTGACTGTTTAAAACGCCACACCGCCGCAACCGCGATTCGACATGAACCAGAGCCTTAATGAAAATAACCGTTCAATCCACAGAAAAACTGCTGCGCATCGGTGTTCTGGGTCGACTGGAACAGGCTGAAGATCGCGCCAGACTCACTGAGGTTCTGGATCAGACTGACAAAGAGCAAAAAGCGCAGATCGATTTTTACGATGCCGATACGCTGCCGCCGGAAATCATCGCCGCCCTGACCGACTGTCTGGATCGTGGCATTGCATTAAAAATCATTACCTATCACTATCTGCTGACCCAGACCATGCTGCGACTGGATCTGCCAGCGCATCCGGTGCCAGTCAAAGTCGTGCGCAACAATCCGAACCGGTTTGCTGCTCTGGCACTGGCCGGCTCTGCCAACAGTCTGGATAAAATTTTAAGTATCGTTGAACAGCTGCCAACCGGGAACATTGCGGTCTTCATTGCGCAGCACGTCCTGGAAAATCAGGTCAACCTGCTCGACAATCTGCTCCAGGTCCGTACTGACTATAAAGTCATCATGCCCCAGCATTTAATGGCGGTGCAGCCCCAGACCATTTACGTTGCGCCGCCTGGCCACCACATGAAAATTGCCCACGGGCTGGTGTATCTGACCCGTGACCGCGCAATTCAGTTTGCCCGTCCGTCAATCGACGTGTTGTTTGAGTCGCTCGCCTCTGAATACCGGGACACGCTGATGGCAGTTCTGCTGTGCGGCTTCGGGCAGGACGGCGTGAACGGGTGTGCGGTTCTGAAGCAGGCCGGTGCCTGCGTCATCATTGAAAACGGTGAAGAATGCGGCAATGCCAGCGTGCTGCCGGAGGCGGCCATCGAAGCCGGAAAATTCGACCACATTCTAAAATTGCCGGCGATTGCCAGCATTGCTGCGGCATGTGTCATTACCGAAAAAAACGATATCAGCGATCAGCACCTCGCCCTGTTTGTCAGCGCGATTCTGCATCAGTATGCCTATGATTTTCGCGGTTATCAGACTGACTCTCTGAAACGCCGTCTGCAGAACATGATGGGCAAATTCGGCCTGAACAGTTTCCTCGATTTTCAGCGCGCGGTCTTTTCTGACACGGCCACGTTTAACCGTATGGTGTCGGAAGTCTCGGTCGGCGTCAGCACTTTTTTCCGTCATCCGGACCAATTCAGGCTGATGCGGGAACAAATCTTTCCGTATCTGGAAAGTTTTCCGGTCATCAAACTCTGGTCAGCCGGTTGCGCCACCGGTGAAGAACCGTATTCGCTGGCCATCCTGCTGCAGGAACTGGGTCTGCTGAACCGCTGCCGCCTGTTTGCAACCGATTTCAATGCCTACCTGATCGAGGTGGCCAAAGCCGGATTGTTCCCACTTAAAGGGCACGAAACCAGTCAGGCCAATTATGAACAGAGCGGCGGACCGGCACATCTGGACCACTATCTGGAAAAAAAATCGCACTATGCTGCGGTGTCTGGACCGATACGCAACTCGGCACTGTTTCACCGTCATTCACTGGTGGATGAAGGTATTTTTAATGAATTTCAGCTCATCATTTGCAGAAATGTCATGATTTATTTCAAGCCCGAACTGCAGAGCAAAATACTTGAACGTTTTGCACGCTCGCTGCACCGCGACGGGTTTCTGGTGCTGGGTCCGCAGGATGGCTTGCATCATTTGGCCCGCGCGGCAGGGTTTATACCGTATGCTACGGGAAGTCATGTGTACCGTCTGAACAATGGAGAAAACAATGGTTGATCGTTTTTTAATACTTGTTGTTGATGACAATGAAAACAATCGTTTTCTGTTGAAAGATCTGCTGTCCCGTGTGCCTGATATTGAAGTGATGGAAGCCGCCTCCGGCTCCGCAGCGCTGATGCTGTGTATCGAGTACGACTTCAACCTGGTGTTGCTTGACGTGCAGATGCCGGGCATGGATGGCTATGAAACAGCGCGTCATTTGCAGATGACCGAACGCACCCGGGAAATTCCGATCATCTTTCTCACCGCCGTGTACAAATCCGAAGAATTCATCCAGCGCGGTTATGCCGTTGGCGCAGTTGATTATCTGACCAAACCGCTCGATGACAATATCCTGCTCAATCGGATCCGGCATTATCAGCACATGAAAGAAAGAGAAACCAGTCTGATGTCGGCCATGACGCAGATGCGTTCCATGCAGGACAATCTGATTCAGTCCGAAAAGCTGTCGGCGCTGGGGGCCATGGTGGCCGGGGTATCGCATGAAATGAATGCCCCGCTGGGTAATTCCAGACTGGCGCTGTCGACGCTGATGGATCGCATCAATGAAGTGAACAAGCTGTACATGGCCGGCAATTTAAAACGCAGCGAAATCGAAGCATTCATCAGAGATAGCGGTGAAATTGCCGCACTGGCCAGCCGCTCGGTCGACCGCTCCCTGAACCTGCTGGCTACCTTCAAACAGGTTGCCATCGACCAGACCTCCGAGCGCCGGCGGGTATTTGATCTGGCCACCATCGTGCATGAAACCATGACCAGCCTGGCGCCGAGTTACCGGCACGATCCGTGGAAGTTTGTCGTCGAGGTACCACCCGGGATACAGATGGACAGTTATCCGGGACCGCTGGAACAGATTATCATCAACCTGGTGCAAAACAGCATCTGGCATGGATTCGAAGGAAGGGATCACGGCTGCATCACTATCCGTGCTGGCGTCGATGAACTCAACACCGAAAGCAAACCAAAATCAGTCACGCTCATCTTCAGTGACGACGGGGCCGGCATTCCTGCGGCCAATCTGGCAAAAATCTTCGAACCTTTTTTCACTACCCGACTCAATCAGGGCGGCTCAGGCATAGGCCTGCATATCTCGCACCGGATTGCCACTGCGATACTGGGCGGAACCATTACGGTGCACTCTGAACTGAATTCCGGAACCACCTTCACCCTGCACATTCCATGCCGACTGAGATAGTCACGAACAAACACCATCATGAATAAAACGAAACGCAACACCGACGACGCCAAAGTCTCCCAATTTAATCAGCATGGCAGCGTCGAATCGCGCATTGAAAACAACGTTCTGATCAACGAGGCGACCGGCCCATTCAATGCCGAGATCATTTATGCCCTCAAGCAGATACAGTACGACTTGCTGGAAATCCTCAGCGCCAAAGAACATTGGGCACAGATCTACACTTTTCACCACAGTGCGCTGTGTTCACCTGACACCATCGATGCGCTGTCGAGCTATCTGGCCGACAAAAAGGGCAAGATAAAAAAGCCATCCGCGACTGCGTTCGTAATGGACCACAGTGTTGAAGGCCGGACCCTGATGGCGGCCCACTATCGGCATGTGTATGAAATAGCTGACCTGAATTTCGAAATTTTTACCACGGTTGATGAAGCCCATGACTGGGTAAAGCTGATGCTGAACAAGGAGTAAATTCATCATGACCGAACACGAACTCAACCAGTTGCGCCGCAACTGCCATACCACACTGACTGGACACCGGCAGCCTGGTCCGGCCGAACAATTCGCCGCAATGTCGGCATACTGCAACGCGCATCACGTCGATCACGACACCTATGGCGACGGTGAATTCATTCAAAGTTTTGAACACAAAATCGCCACCCTGACCGGTTTTGAATCAGGCGTATTCTGCACCACCGGCACGCTGGCACAATCCGTGGCGCTGCGTCTGGCCACGATGGACCGTGGCAGCCGGCTGGCTGGCATGCATGCCAGTGCGCACATTCTGAAACATGAAAACAGCAATTACCAGTTGCTCGACCACTTCACAGTCGTGCAGATCGGTGACCCGCAGCGAATCTGGGGCGCTGCCGATCTGGAGCGCATTCCGGACCGGCTGGGTGCGGTACTGCTGGAACTGCCGATGCGGGAAATCGGCGGTCAACTGCCGGACTGGCACGAACTGCAACACATCAAAAAAGTATGTCAGGAAAAGCATATCCATCTGCATCTGGATGGTGCCCGGCTCTGGGAAGCGCAGGCTGCTTATGACCGTGCGCTGGTGGAAATTACCAACGGCTTCCATTCTGTCTATGTCTCGTTCTATAAAGGCATCGGTGGTTTGGGTGGTGCGATGCTGCTGGGCGCAAAAGAATTGACCGGCAGAGCCAAAATCTGGATGCAGCGCATGGGTGGCAACGTCATGCACCGCTCTCCCTATGTCATTTCAGCCGCCATGCAGTTCGACCAGCGCCTGGCTGCGATGCCGGCGTATCTGGCGCGTGCCTTGCAGCTGGCCGAACTGGTCAGGCAGTTTCCAGCCATACAGATCAACCCTGGGGTGCCGCAATCCAACCTGTTCCATCTGTATCTGCCGGTCAGCGCCAAACGTGCCATCGAAATCCGCAATCAGGTCGCCCAACAACACGGCATCTGGCTGTTTAACCGTGCCGTGCACGCCGCGCTGCCGAATCAGTCGTACTTTGAATGGTATGTGGGCGACAACCTGCTCAACCTGTCGGATGAGCAGGTGCTCGCCGCTCTGAGACTGCTCAATCTGGCACTGACATAGCCAACCAGGCAGTCCTTATTTACCGCCAAACAGATCCGCCATGACAGACACATTGACATCACATGCATGATTCAGGCACGGCAGATGAAATCCCGCTTCAATCGACTTGAGCATGGAGAAATGATTGTAATAATTGGCACTTTGCACACCGCGCGCACCGTAATTCGTGTCAACAATCACAGCCACTTTATTGATATTGGGTGCGATGCTGTAATCATTTTCGTCCCACATCACAATGATGACATTGCGGCCTTCGTGCCATACCTGTGATTGCTTAATCGCGGTGACCAGCCGTTTCACTGTGATGTCACCACGCGCAATCAGCGCCGGATTCAGGCTGGCCTGAGATCCATCCGCAGCCGGATCGTAATTGCAAAATGCGCCGGCATTACCGCGACCATGCTGGTCATTGCATTGATTCGGTGCGATAAATGAAAAATGTGGAACATGGCCTGATCCGAGGTCTGCATACAAACCGTGTGCGCCGTCGAAAGCTACCGTGTTATTCAGACTGTTTCTGGGATTCTGTCCGGATTGCACATTGCGGAAATACACAAACGGATTGTGCTTGACTGCATACAGGGCAACCACGCCCGCTTGTGACAGAGGTGGATTCAGAGTCGGGCTGATGGCACTGAAATTGGTGGTATCGGTATAGAAGCCGTCGCTGAAGTTGACATTATCAGCGCCTTCAAGCGGCAAATTTTCCTGATAACTCTTGTAGGAAAGGCCGGATTCCACCAGCTGATCTGCAATTGTTTTTCCAACCGTAAATTTTGCTGCCGGCAGCGACAGAATACCGTCGATATTGTTCTCGCCTGGCAAACCCTGGGTTTCGTTAGTGGTATCAACAGCAGGCGTGGCAGCATCCGTTCCGACTCCGCCGATTGGACAAATTTTGGATGTGGCCGGGTTGTCGGTTGCAGCGATTCCGGTCGACAGATTTGGCGAGCAGGAAGCGTCGTGCCAGCTCGGAGAATTATCACTGCGCACTCCGAAATTGGAACCGCCGACCACCTCCAGATAATTGGTCAGGCTTGGATGGCCAACGGCAAAATAGTTGGTGGCCAGATTGGCCGATGCGGCGAGTTGATTGATAAACGGCGCGTTGGGATTATTCAGAATTTGGGAAGCGCCGTGGTTTTCCATCATGATCAGAAACACGTGATCCAGATGCGGTATGCCAGTGGGTGCCTGGCCCTCACCGGCCATAGCGATATGGGATGCGGCCAGCAGGCCACACGCGCCGAGTTTCAGTAATGTCTTCATTTGAGATGTCCTTCAGGTGAAAGATTGATGAGGCGGGATATTCTTTTGGATACGCCACTTCAACGAAGTGGTCACGGCATACTATGAGCGGCGTATTACTGCTTCGTGACAATTCGTTAATTCTGAACATTCGTCACCTGTTGACGAATCAGTTTGAATGGGCAATCTCCGCAAGAATTTGCCCAGCAGAAATTCAGCCACGCTGAAACGAGATCAATGAACGTTGTACCGGCGTCGCGTCATCGAGTTTAAAAGACCGGACCAGTTCACTCAGGACAATCGATTGCTGCCTGAGCGATTCGGAAGCCGCCGCAGCCTGTTCAACCAGTGCCGAATTCTGCTGCGTGACATCATCAATCTGCGTGATGGCACTGGCGACCTGACTGATATCATCGCGCTGCGCTGCATTGGCTGCGCTGATGATCAACATGATATCGGTGACCCGTTTCACGCTTCCCACCAACTCATCCATGGTTGCACCTGCGCTGGATACGATAGCGCTGCCGTGATTGACTTCTTCTACCGACTGACTGATCAATTCCTTGATTTCCCGCGCGGCGGCAGCAGAACGCTGCGCCAAGTTGCGCACCTCACTGGCAACTACCGCAAAACCGCGGCCCTGTTCACCGGCACGCGCGGCTTCTACGGCAGCATTGAGCGCCAGAATATTGGTCTGAAACGCGATGCCATCGATCACGCTGATGATGTCGGTGATTTTTTTGGCTGAAGCATTGATCGAGCCCATGGTGTCGACAATCTGCAATACCGTACCACTGCCTTTTTGTGCCACTTCCGACGCCGAATGGGCCAGCTGATTGGCCAGCATCGTGTTTTCAGCATTGGTTTTGACGCTGTTGGTCAGATCTGCCAGGGAGGCAGAAGTTTCTTCCAGCGAACTGGCCTGATTCTCGGTGCGGGAAGAAAGATCCATATTTCCCGTTGAAATTTCCTCGGATGCGGTAGTAATTGTGTCGGTTGAATTTCTGATTTCACTCATCGTCTCGAACAGTGTTTTTTGCATGCATTTCATTGCAAACAACAGACTTGTTCGGTCGCCAGACTCCAACTGCACATCGACAGTCAAATCACCGGCGGCAATGCTGTGCACGATATGATGGGCATAACTGGGCTCGCCACCAAGCTGCGCGTAAACATTCCGGATTAAAAAAAAGCCGGCCGTAGCGGCAGCCAGTCCGCCAAGAATAATTGCCACGGTCACCAGTACGCGCAGAACTGCATAGCGCGAATTCGCCATTTCATATTCGTTGCCGGCTTCATCAACCTGAATTTTTCGGAGTGCGTCTACACTTTTGCGCAAGGGAATGGCAAGCGTCTGCACCTGGTCCGCCAATTCTCCGGCCAGTGCCAGATCACCGTCATTCATGGCTTTCATGGTTTTACGCAAGCCGTCGTTAATCATTTTTTCACGGTCCGCATGAAAGGTCTCGGCCAGCCTGCGCTCGGCTTCGGAGTGTTCCGATTTCGAATAGACCGCCCAGGTCTGGTCCATTTCCGCAATGTTTTTCTCGATCAACGCGCTTTTGACCTTGATGGTGGCGGCCATCGAATCCTGAATTGCTTCGACCAGCGCTAGCTGGCTTTGCACCAGCAAACGGTCAATGCGCGATATCTGTTCCAGCGCAACCGTGCGGTATTCATAGACGCTTTTTAATCCCTCATTGGCTTTTCCCATGCCAACCAAACCAAGTATGCCGATACCGATTGCCAACAGAGTGATCAATCCGATCACAAAACTTAAACGCGACTTTAATGTGTTATTCATTTATGCTCTCAAAAATCAGATTACCTGCCCGTGCAAGTAAATTTCCTTATTCAGCATAGGAATTGAATGTGTCAAATCAGTGACAAATGAGGCGTCGCCACAATAATTTGTGCAAAACTTTTGTCACAAGCCGCCAGGCCGTTCACTTTTGATATCAATCAAATCAAATTTAACGTGGTGGTTTTATAGATATCTTAAGGTGCGACATCGCGCACTCACTCTTAAAAAAATGCCGGACAAAAATGAAACGCTTGTCGTTCAACCGACATCCTGGCTGAAAAAACTCGGGCCCGGCCTGTTCACCGGCGCGGCTGACGATGACCTGATCATGGCCTTGATGATGATGATGGCGGTGCGACCCGAAATCATGGGCCGATTTGTCATATCAACCCGGCTGCAGATTCTGGGCTGGCTGGGTACCGCAGTGATGCTGGTTGTTGTGCTGGCGATGTTTCTCACCCCTTTAATTTCTTTTTTTACAATGACAGGAGCAAAAAATTAGCCAAATCTGATCTATCTCAACACACAACAATGCCCAAATCACTTAAGCTGCCCCATTATTATTAAAAAGCGAGACAGCCATGAGTCAGACTCTGCGCGATGCCTATCAGGGAAAACTTGTTACACCCCAGGATGCAATAAAACAGATACGCAACGGTGATTTCATCATCGTTCCCACCGGCGTGGGTGAACCTCCCCACCTGCTGACTGCGCTGTCCGAGCAGCGCAGCTCGTTTCATGATGTCAAAGTGGCGCAGATTCTGGCGCTGCGCAAATACAGTTACTTCGACCCCGACACCGTGGAGCATGTGCGCCATGTCTCATTTTTTTACGGACCGGCGTCACGGCCTGGCGGACAGGCCGGCTGGGTCGATTTCATTCCAAATTATTTTGGTGAAATTCCACGCATGATCGAGCAGGGCAATATTGCGGCCGATGTGGTGTTGTCGATCGCTTCACCCATGGATGAATACGGCTACTTTTCCCTGAGTCTGGGCACCGATTACACCATGGCTGCTGTAGCCAAAGCGCGCAGCATTGTTCTGGAGGTGAATCCCAACGTGCCGTTTGCCCATGGCGAATGTCATGTGCACATTTCGCAGGTCAGCGCGATTGTTGAAAGTAACGACCCGCTTCTGGAAGTCGGACTGCCGGTCATCGGACCGGTGCAGGCCGCCATAGGAAAATATGTCGCAGAAATGATCAATGACGGCGCCACGCTGCAGATCGGGTATGGGGCAATTCCGGACGCAGTAGTGATCCAGCTGAGTGAAAAACACGATCTGGGCATCCATACCGAAATGATTGGGGACGGGATACTGTCACTGGTCGAAGCCGGTGCCGTGACCAACCAGAAAAAGAATTTTCACCCGGGGAAAATGATGGCTACCTTTGCGCTTGGTTCGCAAAAACTGTATCGCTTCATGCACCACAATCCGATGCTGGAAATGCATCCGGTGAATATTACCAATGACCCCAACATCGCCGGACTGAACGACAATTTAATGACCATCAATGCCAGTCTGCAAATTGATCTGCTCGGACAGTGTGGCTCGGAAAGTCTGGGCAACTTGCCTTATTCCGGTACTGGCGGACAGGCCGACTTTGTGCGCGCGGCAAATATATCGCGCGGCGGCAAGTCGTTCATCGTGCTGCCCTCTACGGCCAAGAACGACACCATTTCCCGCATCGTTCCGGCCCTGTCAAGCGGCACCCATATTTCGACCAGCAAGAATGATGTGAATTATGTGGTAACCGAATTCGGTGTGGCACAACTGCGCGGCAAATCATACCGACAGCGTGCCGAAGAACTCATTGCCATTGCCCATCCGAATTTCAGGGCTGAATTGCGGGCTGCGCTGAATAAAATGTAGCCGACTTTTTTTCGAGCACCAGAACACGGAACGTGTCGACAGCGCCCTGACGTCTTTCCTGACCCGTTGCCGGCAGAAAATCAGCAGTGGGTAAATACAGGCGATGCGTGGCCGGGTCTGCCGCAATCGTGCGCGCGCCGGTCTGGGTCGGTATGGTTGCCATGCTGACGAATCTGCCATTGACTTGCCCCACTGCGGTCAAAGACCCATCCTGACCGTTGGCGCTGAACGCCTGATCGTCCAGCACCGCCACGCCGTCCGGTCCGCTGCCGATTTTCAACTGGGCGATAATTTTGCCGGCAGTGCCTGACACCATCATCAGATTATTCGAACACACCGAATACAGGCGCTGTTTATCATCGATCGCCAGTCCGGTGGGCTCTTCACAAGGCTTGAGCGAATGCGGCTGCTCCATTTTGTTGGTGCTCAGGTTGATTGCTGCGATTTGCGCCGTATCTTCGATATTGAAATAAACCTTGCCGTTTGCAGCGACGACGGCAAATTCAGGTTTGCCGCCCACCGCCACGGTCGCGACCACCTGCATGGTTTTGGCATCAATAATGCTGGCGTCGGCAGATTTGCCGTTAAACGTAACCACTTTATGACTGGCAGGGTCATACACGATGGCATCCGGGTTGGTTCCGACTTTGACCGACCCGGTGTTTTTCAAACTGTTCAGATCGAAGATACCCACCGTACCGGATGCGCCATTGCTGGTAAAGCCCACGCCCAGGTCGGTTGCAATCGCCACCCCGTGCACACCCTGGGTGTCAGGGATGGTGCCAATCAGTTTATCAGTGTGGGTGTCGATGACTTCAGTCTGGGTGCCATGTGTAACGTACAGACGATGCCCTGCCCCATCGACATACAGATAATCCCAGCGCGCAGCGCCCTTGACGACGATGGTATCGACAATTTTATAGTCGGCTGCCGACACCGTTGCAGCGCATGCGCCTAAAATAGCCGCGAGCAGTCCAATTTTGAAAGGCATGATGATTTCCTTTTTCGTTAAATGAAAGCCAAATTGAGTACAAAACTGACAGATCATACCCCTGAATGATGGCGATTCAATTACCTTGGAAATCTGCGCGATCAGCATTGCCATTTGCTTAACTATCTAAAAGAAGGCTTTGATTTTTGCAATGGACTGCTAATATAAAGCCATGAATTCGAATTCCGCAGCGCTAAAATGAGCATAAAAACAATTTCCGTAGATCAGTTGTGTGTTGGCCTGTACGTCATGCTGGATGTGCACTGGTTGGAACATTCTTTTGCGCGCAACAGCTTCCGTATCAAGAATGGTGAACAGATCAAAGCCATCAAGGCGCTGGGCATCAAAACCATACGCATTGAAACGACGCTGTGTGAATGCAGGCCGCTGCCGCTAGCCGATGCTGCGCCGGAAGCCAAACCGGACATTGCCGAGCCGACTCCGGAAGAACGGGCCTTCATCAACGCAAAGAAACTGCGTATCGAAAAACTGGTGGCGGAACGCGAATCGATCAGCCGCTGTGAAAAGGAATATCAGAAGTCGGCAACCGCGATTAAAAACATTAACCGCAATCTGTTTTCCCGCCCCGAAGAAGCGTACAAAAGCGCAGATCAGCTGACTCAACAGATGATGGAATCAATGCTGGCTGAAAAAGAAATTGCCATCCATCTGATGAACGATAAAATCGCCGGCGAAGAAGCGTACTATCATTCGCTCAACGTGGCCATTTTATCGATGATGCTGGCCAAAGAATTGCAGTTTGCGCCGGACGATATCAAAGTCCTTGGCATGGGTTGCCTGTTCCATGACATCGGCAAGGTTGAAATTCCGGACCGGATCGTCAACGCACGCCACGAACTGTCCAAATCCGAACAAAATCTGCTCCAGCAACATTGCGCTTACGGTTACAAAATCGGCGAGAAAATCGGCCTTCCCAAGGGCGCGCTCGACATCATTCTGCAGCACCACGAATGTGCCGACGGCAGCGGCTATCCGACGCATGTCACGACCGATAAAATTTCGCTGCTGTCGCGCATAGTCTGCGTTGTGAATGCCTACGACAACCATCTGAACCACCCCAATCCGGCCGACTCGCTCTCACCCTATGACGCTTTGGTGCTGATGTTTGCCCATCAGCGCAAATTATTTGACACGTCGGTACTGAACATGTTTATCCGCTGCATGGGCGTCTACCCGCCTGGCACGGTAGTCAAACTCAATGACGGCTCGTATGGCATGGTAATTGCGGTTAATTCCGGCAAGCCTTTGCGTCCCACCATCCTGATTTATGATCCGAGTGTACCCAAGAATGAAGCCATCATTATTGACCTGTCCACGGAATCAGAACTGGAAGTCAAATCCAGCATCAAACCCGATGCGTTGCCACAGGAAATCTATGCTTACCTGAGCCCGCGCAAACGGGTTGCCTATTATTTTGACCCGCAAAAGTCCAGTGCGGCAAAAAATTAAACTATTTCCTGATCAGATAATGAAAATATTCTTTTACATCTTCCTTTTCCTTCTTCAGCAACACTGTGATGCTGCACAGCGAGAGTTGGTTATCGTATCGGAAAATTACGCACCGGCCAGCTTTATCGAAGCGGGCCAGATCACCGGATTTGATGTTGATATAGCCAAAGCGGTATTTGATAGGCTGGGTGTGCGCTACACAATAAAGCTGGTTCCGGTAGCGCGCGCACTGAACATGCTGAACAACGGGCAGGCCGATGTCGGCCTGCATTTTTCCTACAGCTCCGAGCGGGCTGCATATCTGGACTGGCCCAAAACCGCAGTATGGGATGCCGATTTCGTTTTCATGACGACCAAAGCCAACAAGGCCAGATACCCGCTTAAAAATCTGGAGGATGTGACCCGAACCGGTCTTTCTGTGGGCATCATTCAAAACAACATTTATCATCCTGATTTCTGGAAAGCATTCCCCTCGCCGCACCGGGAAAATATGGAATTCAACCACCAGCTGGATCCGGCCAGTGATGCAGCAACCAATCTGAAAAAACTGGCTGCCGGACGGATACAACTGTTTCCGTTTCCACTGATCCTGAGCAGGTACATGACCCGCGTCATGCAGCTCGATACCATCACCACCTATGACTGGGTCATCTTCAGCAAGCCTTACCCGAATACGTTCTCCAAAAACTCAACCTGGAGCAGTCCGGCATACCACGATATCCATGCGCTGATGCAAGCCTATAACACGGAACTGATCCGGCTCAAAAGCGACCCGGCCAAGTTCAATCAATTCTTTCAGCACTACGACGCCGAAATAAAAAATTAAAATTTGAACGGCGCGACTTTGGGCATGCTGAGTGTAAAGCTGGCACCCTTGCCTGGTGCAGAAACCACGCTGAGATTGCCGCCCAAAATGGAGGTGGCAATCCGGTACGAAACCGACAGCCCGATTCCGGAACCGCCCCGGCCCAGCTTGGTGGTAAAAAACGGATCAAATACGTGAACCATCACTGACGGTTCCATACCGACCCCGTCATCGGTGAGGGTCAATACAATCATGTCATCCTTCTCTTCAACTGCAATCGTTACTGTGCCGACGTCTCTGCCGTCAAACCCGTGCAGAATTGCATTCTGGGTCAGATTGATGATGATCTGCCCCAGCGGTCCGGGGTAACTGTCACACTGGATATGCGTGCCGACCTGATTGGCGATGCGTATGGTTTTGTGCAGCTTCTTGATGTTTGGCAGCAGGGTTGCCAGATTATCTTCAATGACATTGTACAGATTGAAATTGCGGCGCTTTTCGGAGGTCTGGTCGACAGCGACCTGTTTGAAACTGGCCATCAGGTCCACGGCGCGCCGGGTTGATCTGGTTGCCAGCGCCGCCATTTCAATTCCGGTCTGGATCAACTCATCGAGTTCGGCGCGTCTGATCTTGCCGGAACTGACCGATTCACCGATCTGCTGGAACAAATTTTCCAGACTGGTCGTCATGGTCAGCGCATTGCCAACCGGGGTATTGAGTTCATGAGATATGCCTGCCACCAGCGAACCCAGCGACGCCAGTTTTTCGGACTGCACCAGTTCTTTTTGCGCCAGTTCCAGCCGCGCCACCGTATTCTGCAAAGACTGGTTGGTAGCATCATACAGCGCCGTCCTTTCGATCACGCGCTGTTCAAGCCGGTTATTCAAATTGCGCAGCGCGTCGTCGGACAGCTTCAATTCATTAAGACGCCGCTGCAGATCTCTGGTCAGCTTTTTCGAGTTTTGTACCAGCCTGGTAAAATTCTCTGCAATCACCAGAGAAATAATGCCGGCATTGACGATGATGCACATGTAGGTGATGAACATCGACATGGCCGTGCGGTGTACTGTATCTGAGATCCAGTGATAGTTTTCAGCAACCACATACGAAATAAAGAACAGGGTGGTCAGCACCAACATCACCAGGACCGCCATTCTGCCCTGCGACCAGCCCACGATCATGATAACGGGCGGAATCAAAAAAAGACTCGGCGTATGAATGCCGGCGACCTGAAACGAAAACATGCAGGCATACAGCCAGAAACCCCAGCAAAAAATATTCACAGCCCGTGCAACGCGTGCCTTGCTGAGTTCCCAATAACATGCACTCACCACAACCAGAGTCAGTGCAACGCTCGCCAGAAGCTTTTCGCTGTGTCCGGACAAAAATCCGTAGATGATCGCAATGACCGAAGCAAAAATTACTGCGGTGAGCATGAGCTTCATGATTGTGACGCTTTTATCAGAAAAGCCAACCAGTGCGTCTCTACTCGGCGGATGCTTGAAAGCATTGTTGATCAAAGTTGGTTTTTGCTTCACTGTCAGGCCTTATTTTGGACTCAGAAAATAGCAGACTAATTGTAAATGATCAAAGCAAAACTACAATCAGATGCGCGGGCTTTCAGAACTTGAACGGCGCATTTTTTGGAAAGACCAGCGTAAATTGCGCACCGCTTCCAAATGTAGAAGTGGCAAACAGATTACCGCCCAACACAGAAGTAACAATCCGATAAGAAATGGTCAAACCAAGGCCAGAACCGCCTTGACCCAGTTTGGTGGTGAAAAACGGGTCGAAAATATGCGCCAGAGTATGCGGCGCAATGCCGATACCGTTGTCGCTGACGGTCAGAGTGACCATCTCATTCTGATCGACTGCCTCAATGGTGATGCGTCCCTGTGCCGCGCCGTCAAATCCGTGCAGTATCGCATTCTGTGCCAGATTGATGATAACCTGCCCGAGTGGCCCCGGGAAACTGTCACAGACAATATGCGCCGGCACCTGGTTTTCAATCTGCACCTGGCGTGTCTGATTTTTAATCGATGGCCACAGGGTGGCAATATTGTCTTGAATGACGACTTGCAGGTCAAAAATGCGTCGCTGTTCCGAGGTCTGGTCAGCGGCCACCTGCTTGAAACTGGAAACCAGATCCACGGCACGGTTGGTGGAGCGCACCGCCAGCACTGACATTGCATGACCGGCTTTTAAAAAGTCTTCAAACTCCGTTCGTTTTACCCCGCCATGCAGCGTTTTTTCCTGCATGTCCTGATACTGTTTTTCCATGCTGGTGGCAATCATCAGTACATTGCCGATCGGCGTATTCAGTTCGTGCGAAATACCGGCCGCCATGGAACCCAGTGACGCCAGTTTTTCGGCATTCACCAGTCCAGCCTGAGCCAACTCAAGCCGGTTGACGGTTTTCTGAAGTTCTTTATTCGCGTCCTCAAGTTGGGCGGTGCGTTCTTCTACGCGCTGTTCCAACCGGTCATTGAGCTCTTTGAGTGCCAGTTCGGATGTCTTCAGTTCCATGACCCGGTAGCGCAATTCGCTGGTTAGCTGTCCACCCCGATCGATCAGGCGTTTGAAATTATCTGCCAGCACAATTGCAACAACACCGCTGACACTGACCACAACAATATATACCAGCAAAATCTGGCCGGGGGTGCGGGAGTGGTGGGCCGGCAAAAAATGGTAATGGTCTGCCACGACCAGCAGCACGGCCTGCAGCATGGATAAAACCAGCATCACCTGCATTGCCCGCTTGCCCTGTACCCAGGCCACCGTCATCACCAGCGATGGCACGACCAGCAATATCGGCGTGCGAATACCATCAACGTTAATTCCCAGATAAATTGCGAAGCCCCACAGTCCCCAGCACTGGAAAATCAGGCCGCGCACTATCCGACCGGCCCTGAATTCACGATAACAAGCCAGCAGCACGATAATGCCGATAATCAGATTCCTGACGATGTCGCGAAATTCGCCGGAATAATAACTGTATAACAACGATGCGGCAAAACCCAATACGCAGACCCACATCAACCAGCCCAGCGCTCGGGCCGCAGACTCGGGAAACAGAGCCAGCACCTGGTGCTGCTCTGAATCCTGCCGATTTTCCGGTGCGCTTTGAATTGACAACTTGACTCCCTGCGGGTGTAACAATTTAACATCGAAACTGATCGGTTGCGATTGCATCGGCTTCATACAATAATAGAACACCGACATACTGACAACAATGTCATTAAAGTAAATTATTCGACCGCCGTTCACAGGCACTGTTTATAATCACACCAACATAAAAAATCAGGCCCCACACCCATGCCCGTCTCTCTGGAAAATGTGCTGGTCATCGGCATTTCGTCGCGCGCGCTGTTTGACCTTGAAATCGAAGAAAAAATATATCAACAACAGGGGCTGCCCAGTTACCGGCTGCACCAGTTGCAAAATGAGAACGCCGAATTGAAGCCGGGCGCCGGGTTTGACCTGGTGCGCGCACTGCTCAAACTCAATGAACTCACACCAGATAAGCGACTGGTTGAAGTGGTGATCATGTCGCGCAATTCCTCCGAAACCTCGCTGCGCATTTTCAATTCGATCAAACACTACGACCTCGACATCACCCGGGCCGCACTGACCGGCGGCTCGGCACTGTCCCCCTACCTGAAGGCATTCCACATCAGCCTGTTTCTGTCACTGCATGAACAGGATGTGGAAAGCGCCGCCGGTGCGGGGGTCGCGGCCGCATTGCTGTATCAAAAGCCCGATCAGGGCACCATGAACCCAGATCAGATCCGGATTGCCTTTGACGGTGACGCGGTCATTTTTTCCGATGAATCAGAACGCATCTATCAGACCCAGGGCGTGGAAGCCTTTGAACGGCACGAACGCGACAACGCCAGTAATCCACTGGCAGCCGGTCCGTTTGCACCGGTGTTAAAAGCACTGGCGTTTATTCAATCAAATTTCACAACCGCCGATGGTCTCACGCCGGTTCGCACCGCACTGGTCACGGCACGCGCCTCGCCGGCGCATGAACGGGTAATACGCACCCTGCGTGCCTGGGATGTGCAGATCGACGAAACCTTTTTCATGGGTGGCGTGGAAAAATCAAAGGTGCTGGCGGCCTTTGCGCCACACATATTTTTTGATGATCAGCACGGCCACTGTCAGCTGGCCGCACCGCTGGTGCAGACCGGACGCGTTCCGGGGCCGGTCTGATCATGGCTGATCTGTCTCACCGTCCGATTACACTTGCACTATTCTGCAAGGTCGTCGATAACTTTGGCGACATCGGCATCTGCTACCGACTCGCCCGTCAGCTGACACTGGAACATCAGGTTGAAGTAACCCTGTGGGTTGATGACCTGGCCAGCTTTCAACGCATCTGCCCCGAAGTGGACCCAGGCCAAAGCCAACAGCTGGTACAACAGATACGTGTGATCCATTGGAACGACCAGGACGTCGATTGCACATCAGAGCAGGTCGCCGATATTGTGATTGAATTTTTCGGCTGTGAGTTGCCCGCTGCATATATCGCAGCCATGAAAATTCGTCGCCCGGTCTGGATCAATCTGGAAGGGCTGTGTGCCGAAGACTGGGTCGAAAGTTGCCATACGCTGCCCTCGCCGCAATTTACGCTGACCAAATATTTTTATTATCCCGGTTTCACCGCAAAAACCGGCGGACTGCTGCTGGAGTCTGGACTGCTGCAGGAACGCGACCATTACCGGCAGAACCCGGCTCAGGCGCGCGAATTTCTGAATGGACTTGGCCTGTCGCCAGAGGAACAGGCTGCCCAAAAGGTGTCGCTGTTCTGCTATCCGCATGCGCCGGTCACCGAATTGTTCCGCGCCTGGCAAAACAGTCCGACACCCATCACCTGTCTGGTACCGCAGGGCGTCGCACCACAGCAGGTGCAGGCTTTTACCGGAAACCAGACCCGTGCCGGGGTCAGAGTAACCCACGGTGCGCTGACCGTGCGTGTCATTCCCTTTTTACCGCAGCCTGACTACGACCGGCTGCTCTGGTTGTGCAACGTGAATTTTGTACGCGGTGAAGATTCATTCGTGCGCGCGCAATGGGCAGGACGACCGTTTGTCTGGCATATCTACCCGCAGGACAAGAACCTGCATCATGTCAAACTGAACGCGTTTTTGCAGCGCTCCGGTTTTGCAGAAACCAGTCAGAATGGCCTCAGTCTGGCCTGGAACGAAGCCGGACCGATTACCCCTGATTTCGCAGCGCTGTGGCAGGACTTTGTAACTGGCCGGCAGAAAATTGCCAACATGGCACTGGAATGGCAAAGCAAATTACTAACAAATGGGGATCTGGCTGCGAATTTAATGCAATTTGCTGCATCGGTTGCTCAGAAACCCGCCTGAATTGACCTGAAAGCAGGCTATAATGCGGGGTTCATTTTTGAAGCAATCCCTACCCGTCACATCGGTCCGGCAACACCTGATGTCTCCAGACCAGCAGTGATCAACCTTTTAAATTTATATTCGCTATGAAATTTGCAAAAGAAATTCGTGTTGGCAACATCATTATGGTTGATGGCAAGCCAATGATCGTACTCCGCTCCGATGTTAACGGTTCAAGCCGCACGGGCTTCACCTACAAATGGAAAATGAAAAACCTGCTGACCAACAGCCCGCAGGAAAACGTATTCCGCGGCGACGACAAGTTTGACGTGGTAGTACTGGACAAAAAAGAAGTGACTTATTCCTACTTCGCCGATCCATTGTATGTATTCATGGATGCCGACTACGAACAGTATGAAATCGAAGGCGAAAATCTGGGCGACGCGCTCAATTTCTTAAAAGACGGCATGCAATGTGAAGCCGTGTTCTACGACGGCAAAGCCATTTCCGTTGAACTGCCTACCACCATCGTACGTAAAATCATTTACTCCGAGCCAGCTGTCAAAGGCAATACTTCCGGCAACGTGTTAAAAGAAGCCAAACTGGAAAATGCCATTGAAGAACATCAGATGACCGTCATGGTTCCACTGTTCGTTTCTCAGGATGACATGATCGAAATCGATACACGTACTTACGAATTCAAAAAAGTAGTTCGTAACTAAACCGTATTGATGCTGTTGATTCAAATTAAAACGCTGCCGATTTTTCGCAGCGTTTTTTTTATTCTCGCTGCTGTTTTTTTTCTGTCGGCACCGGTGCGCGCAGACAGCAGCGCACCGGCACCAATCCGTTTTCTGCTCACGTTTGATGACGGACCGAGCGCTGCAATCTACAACAATGCGACCGAGCAGGTGCTCGAGGTACTGGCCCACAATGCCGTGCAACCCGGTATCAAGGTGATCTTTTTTACCCAGACCCGTGCAGTGAACGGTGGCGGTACCGAACGCGGCAAAGCGCTGCTGCGGCGCGAATGGAATGAAGGCCATCTGCTGGCATTCCACACCGCGACTGCCCATCATGCCAATCACCGCTTTCTGACTCAGGAAGAATTTGACAGCGCACTGCAGAACGGCATGGCCGATCTCGTCGCCATCACCGGCGTCGCGCCGACACTGGTGCGGCCGCCGTTCTGGAGTTATGACCAGCGCACTTTCGCCGGCTATCAGCAGCACGGCCTGCATATGCTGCTGACCGACCTGTCGGCCAATGACGGCAAAATCTGGGGCGTGAATTTCAGCTTTCACAAGCACAGCAATCTGTTAACACAGCTCACCGAACTCAAAGGGCGCTGGCTGGCCGGAGCACTGCCGACAGTGGATGGCGTCACGCCGGTTATCGTCACATTCCACGACGTCAATACCTACACCTCCAACCACGTTGAAGAGTATTTGCAGATACTTTTGGACGTGGCGCGCGAAACCGGCATGCCGACTGCGAACCTGGCCTTCTATACGCAGCGCGATGAGGTTGAACGCGCCGCGCTGGCACGCACGGTGCAGGACGGGTCAGTCAAACAGCAGCTGCCCGGGTTTTGGGACTGGCTGTGGCATTGAGTTTTGCGATCTCATTCAGGCCAATATTTTTTTAATTTGTACCACAGCGTTCTTTCACTGATTTCCAGCAGGGCGGCCGCCTTGGGCTTGTTACCCTGCACCTGCTCGAGTGCCTGCGCGATCAGTCTGGATTCAAAACTTTCAACCGCATCAACCAATGAACCCGGGTGGGCCGGCAGATCGGCAGTGTGGGACGGTGAATTGTGCGGCGCGGCGGATTTGGGTTCGATTTCGACCGGAAAGTGTTCCGGCTTAAGCGGGCCGGTACCACACAGTATCAGGGCCCGTTCCATCATATTTTCCAGTTCGCGCACATTGCCTGGCCAGTGATAACTGTTCAGGTGCGCAATGAGCGAATCGGAAATCGGATCGCTTGCGCGCGCGCTGTGTTTGGCAACAAAATGCAAAGCCAGATCACGAATATCTTCCTTTCTGTCGCGCAAAGGCGGCAGGTTGATGGGAAATACACTGAGCCGGTAGTAAAGATCTTCACGCAGGTTACCGGCACTGATGGCCTGGCGGGCATTGCGATTTGTGGCTGCAATGACCCTGATATCGAGCTGAATCTGGCGGTTGCTACCCAGCCGTTCCAGGCGGTTATCCTGCAAAAAGCGCAGCAGCTTGGCCTGCAGTGCCAGCGGCATCTCGGTAATTTCATCCAGAAAAATTGTTCCGCCATCAGCCAGTTCAAATTTACCGACCCGCTCTTTCGCTGCGCCGGTAAATGCGCCCTTTTCATAGCCGAACAGTTCAGCTTCCAGCATCTCTGCAGGAATGGCCGCGCAGTTGATCGCCACAAACAACTTGTCTGCGCGAGCGGAAGCGTTATGGATGGCGCGCGCGGCCAGCTCCTTGCCGGTCCCGGTTTCACCGGCAATCATTACGGAGACCTTGGTTGGCGCTACCTGACGGATCTGTTCATAAACGCTTTGCATCGCAGTGCTGGTGCCAATAAACGTGTCCCAGCCACGATTGAGTTCTTCGCGCATGAAATTATTCTGGCGAATTACCTTGGCCTCGTTGAGCAGACGCTCAATTATCAGTTCAAGCGCATCAATATCGAACGGTCGCAGAATATAGTCGGAAGCGCCGTACTTCATTGCTTCCACGGCAGACTCAATCGAACCATGGGCGGTAATGACAATGACCGGCACTTCATTACCGGAGCTGCGCAAATGGGCCAGCAATTCAATGCCATTCATTTCCGGCATGCGAATATCGGTAATCACAAGATCAACCGGTTTGCTGCCCAGAATCTCCAGTGCCTGCCGGCCATTTTCTGCGGCCACAACCAGATGCCCGGCTTTTTGCAGCATGATTTCAAGGACCCGGCGCATGTGTGGTTCATCATCGACCACCAGTACGTAACGTTGATTCATTTTGATTTTTCATTCAGATCAGGTTGATCGGAGACTGGCGCGCTGCGCGGCAACCGGATGGTAAAGCAGGCGCCGCCAAGGTTGCTTTGACTTACTTCAATCTGGCCATGGTGTGCCAGGATAATCTGCTGAACAATAGCAAGGCCCAAGCCGATTCCGCCATCACGACGACAGAAAAAGGCATCAAAAATGCGTTTTCTGTCTTCCGGTGCAATGCCAGGGCCATTATCGGACACTTCAATGCAAATCGAATCGGATTGTGCGTCTTTGTTATTGTCCGGTACCTGATACGTGGCGAGTTGAATTTTTCCACCAGCTGGCAAAATCTGCAGAGCATTTGAAATCAGGTTCAGCAGCACCTGGGTAATCTGCTCGGCATCACAATCGACTACCGGGTCCTGGGCGTGGAACACTTCACTGATTTCAATTTGTGCTTTTCCAAGCTGGGCCCCGAGCAGGATGCCGCTTTGATGCAGCAGCACATGCAGATCGGTTGGGCTCTTGTTGAGTCCGCGCGGACGGGCGCTGTCGAGCATGGAAGATACCAGCCGGTTAAGCCGTTCGGTTTCACTTTCAATAAAACCGGTTAGCTCCAGGCCTTCAGCAGACAGCGCGCTTTCACGCTTTAACATCTGTGCCGATGATTTGATGATCCCCAGTGGGGTACGAACCTCATGGATAATGATGGATGCCATTTCACCGACCATGGCCAGCTTGGAGGCTCTGACCAGATCACGCTGCGCCAGATCGATGTCCTGCACCATCTGAATAAAAGCCAGTTCCAGTTCGCCCAGTTCACCTTCCGCTCTGGCAACCAGCGTCTGGTCAGTCAGCGACTTCTGCCCCAGTTTGTAGTGTCTTGTAAAAGCAGTCAACGCAGTAATCGGCTTGGCGAGCAATGAACTGACTTTGTTGGCGATTCCAAAGGTCAGCAGTACGATGCCGGCCAGCATGGCAAAGGAAATCAGGGCAATGCGGCGTACCGGAGAGAGTGCTTCGCTCTCGGGCTGAATAACCAGCGTGGTTAAACCTACACCGTTAAATCCGGCAAAACCCACAGGATGACCGACTCCCACCACCACCGCAGACTCAGACACCGGAAGGCCGCTGCGGACCACTGCACCAAAATTGGTTGAAGTCAGGTTCCAGCCGGCCAGCGCATGACCGTTGAGCAGGCCAGCCTGTCTGAGGCTGCGCGATGCGGCAAATATTTTACCCTGTGAATCCACCAGAGCCACCATGCGCAGATTGGAGGCGGCATTATCCAGCAGGGCATTGATCTGGTCCCAGTCAAAATCAAGCGCCAGTTCACCCAGCGGCTCTGCGCTGAATGGGGAAATGACCGGCGCACTGATCGTCAATGTGGAGTGCATGGCCCCACTTGACGATCTGATGTTTCTCGGTGCTTCCAGTGTTAAGTTGACGCCGGCCAGATTGATGGTTTGCCAGGTCGCTTCCGAACCGGCCGCTGTGCCCATTTCTCCCGGATCACTGCTGCTGACAATAATTCTGTGCCGGTCTATTACTTTCATATTTTCATAAACGCCACCATAACCGCTTTTGAGCTTGGCCAGAAAATTGCTTAAACGCTTGTCGACGTCATGCACCTGCATATCCTGCATGACTTCCAGCGTGCTCCAGGTTGCAGCATTCTGAAGTCGTTCAAACATGATTCGGTTGATATTGGACGAAATTGCATCGGCCTGAGCAGCAAGGCCATGCTCAATTTCAGATTGCATTGCATCTCTTGCCGTCAAAAAGGCCAGACCAGCCAACACCATGGCCGGCACCAGCCCGATGACGAGAAAGGCACGAAGTAATGTTTTTTGAATAGTCACCCGTGTAGTATATGATGGCTTATATAGAGAGGGAAGCGTAATGGCAGCGTATGTGTCCATAAAGGTTTACACAAAAAATATGTTTTTGATGTGTGTGGCGATATTGTTAACAGCAACCAGTCCGGTCTTTGCTGCGGACGACATCCAGCCAGATTCAAAACCGGATTACCAACTGGGCCAGGGATACCGGTTCGGCGAAAGCGGCTTCACCGTCGGCGGCTATACCTCGCTGCAATACCAGGATCTGCAAAATTCGGGGCCGGGAAATTCCCAGACATCATTAAGTCATTTGAGCATGTTTGTATGGTGGCAAAATGAATCCCACCTCAAGTTTTTTTCTGAAATAGATAACCAGAACCCGCTGTCAGCTGACGACCAGGCGCAGGACAATGGCCAGAATTACCTGTCCATTGAACGACTCTACTTTGACTACACCATCAATGATGGCTTCACTGTTCGCGCCGGAAAATTTCTGACGCCCGTAGGCAGATGGAATCAGATTCATGCCGACCCGCTGGTCTGGACCACTTCGCGCCCACTGATCACGGTCAATGTATTTCCAGAACATATTTCCGGTGGTATGGCTCTGGGTAATATTTCCATCGCGGGAATGCCGGCCGACTACATGGTGTACTCATCGGTCGGCACCGACATAAAACCGGATTCGGCAGAAGGGCAGTTCAATGAAGCCTATGGTGCGCGACTGAATCTGCCTGTCAATGACAGCCTGCAAATGGGGTTGTCCTATGCCAGCTATGAGATTACCGGCGCATCAGCTGCCAATGAGCAGTTACTGGGGGCAGACTTTATCTGGTCATCCAACGGCATTGAAATCAGCGCAGAAGGTGCCTGGCGATTTTCCAGTCTGGGCTCGCAATACAATATCAAAGGCGGATTTCTCCAGGCCGTAGCACCCGTCTATGGCAGGCTGTTTGCCGTTGGCCGTATCGAATCTGTCAGTAATGGACCCGCTCTGAATGCCACCAGACTTGGCGTGCTGGGCATCAATTATCGCTACAGTCGCGCCGTTTCTCTCAAAGCGGAACTCATCCACGGCATTAACCAGCCGATCAATGACTCAGGATTTCTGTCCTCGGTCAGTGTCCTGTTCTGAACTGCACCATGCGTCTGTTTAAGCCACTCAGCCTGCTCCTCCTGTCCGGATGGCTGATATTGGTGTGGCCCGCTGTAGGGGCGGAACCGGGAATTGCCGTCATCATGGCACCCGGCTCAGGTCCGACCAGGCTCACCCATGACGAACTTGGCCTGATTTTCAAATCCAAAAAACAGTTCTGGGACGATGGTCAACGTATTCAGGCGCTCAACCTGCCGGTGAATCATCCGCTGCGCCGCGCGTTCTCGGCGCAGGTGTTGAAGCACAGTCCGGAAGAGCTGGACGACTACTGGAGTGACATGTATTTCCATGGTGTTTTGCCTCCCCACGTTTTTGTATCTGAAGAAGCTGTGATCCGTTTTGTTTCAATTACGCCGGGCGCAATCGGTTACGTATCCCATTGCGCGGTTGATCATCGGATTATCGTCGTCATGCAGCTCGAAAACGGCTACCAGTGCCAGAAACAGTAATTCACTGCCCTCGCACATTTCTGCACCCTGACTGCAAACATTGTTCGCAACATTTGCACTGTCCCTAAACGCCGGGCCCGATCCTGGTGCCGAATTCCGGAATACTTGGCGCTTTCCCCTGCAAATTGACCGGCATTTGCTCCATTGAGCGCGCCGCCCGACATGGCATCAGAATTGCTAACTAATGGTCTGAGCCCAACATTTTGCGGTTAATTATTTTTCTGACCATTTTTCAAAACCACGCCAATCAGAACACATGCAACAGAACAGAACTGACAACCCGCCGCTGTCCGATCAGCAAATTATGGTCTGGGATGGCGTGATCAGAGTATTTCACTGGACTTTGGTGTTCGGGGTTGTAGCGGCCTATCTGTGTGCAACATATCGGATCGGCCATGTGCATGTCCTGATCGGTTATTTCCTGACCGGCACTCTGCTGATACGACTGGTGTGGGGATTGGGTGGCAGCAGGTATGCCCGCTTTACCTCGTTCATGTTTAACCGCAAAGAGACATTGCAGTATCTGCGCACTTTGGTCAACGGATCGCCGCGTCACTATGCGGGACACAATCCGGCCGGAGCACTCATGGTGTTTGCCCTGCTGGGCCTGCTGAGCCTGGTTTATTTGACCGGACTGCTGAGTCTGGCCTGCATTGATTTTGATGGACCACTGGTTGCCTTTACCAGCCAGATCGATGACCAGACCAGCTACCTGATTCGTCACCTGCATGGCTGGCTGGTCAATATCGGGATAGCGCTGGTTGGCCTGCATCTGCTCGGGGTGGTTTCAGGCAGCATCCAGCACCGGGAAAACCTCGTCAAAGCGATGGTGACCGGCAAAAAGAACATCGATTAATAACGGGTTCAACTACTTTACAGACAGTTCAAATTCACAAGGACGTTCATGCACCATTTATTCAGGCTCGCTGCATTTTTTATATTAACCGCTCTGTCCGGCATTTCTTACTCACAGACTGTGCTGGCCGATACCTATGTTGCGATGAACACCGCTACTGAAGACAAGGCCAACCCATTGGATAGCGCGGTACCCACACCGTTGAATACCACCCTGCCACCGGGCAGCGCAGCCGATGATTTTAAAGAACCCTGGCTGACCACCAACAAGGCGCATAAGTATCTTGGTATTGCAACGCTGGTTTCTTCCATGGCAACCGCGCTGACCGCGCCCAATTCCTGTGAGACCAACTGTTCCAACAAGCCGGTTCCCACCCACGGTGTACACCAGACGCTGGGGCGCACAACCGGCGCACTGGCACTGGCAACGGTCGCTACCGGTTTACTGTTTCACTGGAAGGACATGCATCTGTTTGAAGATGGCCTGTCTGATCCCGACACCCAGCACTGGCTGCTGGCAGGCGCAGGCGCACTGATCATGGCGGATGCCATCAACAAGGCCCCGGCGAAAAGTCATTCGGCCCAGGCTGAAGCCGGTGCAGTGATCATGCTAATCGGAGTAAAAATGGCATGGTGAACAAGACAGTAATCAGAACTGCGCTGCTGCTGAACCTGTGCTGCCTGTCTGCATTGCCAGCCAATGCCAGTCCGGCCAGCGACGCCGAATTTGCACAATTCAAAACAGAAGGCGCCGGCAATTTTTCTGCCGAGCAGGGCAAAAAAAACTGGAACACCGTGACAGTGAACAAGGACGGGGAAAAACGCGCCTGCATTACCTGCCACGGTACCGACCCGAAAAAATCAGGGCAGCATGCCACGACACAAAAAATCATTGAACCGATGTCATCCACAGTCAATCCGGAACGCTTCACTGACATCAAGAAAATGGACAAATGGTTTAAACGAAACTGCGAGTGGGCCTGGGCGCGTGAATGCACCGCGCAGGAAAAAGGCGACATCTTGAAATATTTAATGAGTGCTAACCAGGAAAATAAATGACGTTTCTAAAATGGATTTCAACCGCGTTGATGCTGGTCACGCTGAGTTCAGTCAGCGGTCATGTAATGGCAGGTGACACGTTGCCTGAATGGCTGATCAGTCTGAATCACATGGATGGTGTCAGGCCGGTAGATAACAAAACCTACAAAACCGAATGCTCTTCCTGTCATATGGCCTACCAGCCGGGCCTGTTGCCGGCCAAGTCATGGGAAAAATTGCTCACTCCGGCCGGCCTGCACAATCATTTCGGCGAAGTCGCTGATCTCGACAAAGAAACCCTGCAGGAAGTGTCTGATTATGCAATTGCCAATTCGGCCGAGAAGTCCTGGTTCAAGCGGGCCAGATCGATTACCGCCTCCACCAGGGATGCTGACACTCCGTTACGCATTACCGAGGTGCGCTATATCAGTCGCAAACATCATGGCATTCCGGATACAATAATCAAAGGCAACATGCAGGTGAAGTCCTTGAGTCGCTGCGACGCCTGTCACACCGAAGCTGAGAAAGGCAACTATGACGCCGATACGGTGCGGATTCCGAATTATCCCAACTATTGAAATAAGTACAGGAATTAACCTATGAAATCCTTGGAACTCCCCGGTGGATCGCATGCAGTTCTGGCACTCCATGGCTTGCTTGGCAACCCGCTGGAAATGCAGTTTGTCGGCAAAAAATTGCAGAAAGCCGGCTACACCGTTGTTATCCCGCTCATACCTGGTTATGGCTATTCCAGTGGCCAGAGCAGTTCGTTCAGAACCACCACCAGCGAACAATGGTATGAAGAGGTCAAGCAGCAATTTGACGCACTCAAAAAAACCCATGAATCGGTTTCGGTAGTGGGACTGTGCATCGGTGCGGTACTGGCGCTTCGTCTTGCCATGGACCGTGGTGATGACATCGCCGCCCTGTCACTGCTGGCCACCACGCTGTATTACGACGGTTGGAGCCTGCCCAAATACAGTTTCTTGCTGCCGCTGGCCTACTACACGCCGCTGCGTTATTTATACACTTATAAGGAGCGCTATCCGTTTGGCCTGAAAAACAAAAATCTGCGCACCTGGATAGAACGGGAAATGACCGTGAAAAGTTCCTCGGCAGCCGGTGCGTCCCATTTGTCGGCGGAAGGCATATTCCAGGCGCACCGATTGATCAGGGATGTCAAAAAGAACCTGAATCGTGTAACAGCGCCAGCCCTGATCATGCATGCCGAAGAAGACGATGTTGCCAGCACCAGAAGTGCGGCCCTGGTTGAAACGGGTATCGGGTCTGCGTACAAAAGAAAAGTCATTCTCACTGACAGTTATCACATCATTACTCTGGATAACGAAAAGGAAAAAGTCGCTGCTGAAACCATTGCGTTTTTTCAGCATTTTGCATACTCGGCCGACGCGTCACTCAAGTCGGCCTGAACCTGAATTTTAATTTTAATTTTAATTTTTAATACACAAACCATGACTACTTTTGACACTACAGCAAAATTACTGGCCGAACGGCTCGAAGTCGATATCGACGTAATTCAACCTGAAACAAAACTGGAATCCCTCGGAGCCGATTCGCTGACGATTATGGAACTGATTTTTGATCTGGAAGAAGAATTTAAAATCAGCCTGGGTGATGAACGCCCCAATCTGGTGACGGTACAGGATATCGTCAACCATATTGATAAATATATCAAACTGGCCGCGGAGCAGCACGCATAATGGAACGCGTTGTCATTACCGGACTGGGTGCAATTTCTGCGCTGGGCATAGGTGCAGACAAAAACTTTGAACAGGCTTACTCCGGCAAATCCGGCATTGACTACCTCAAATTGTCATTCAACAGAAAAATTGAAAACTGTGTGGCGGCCCAGATCAATTTCCAGTTGCCGGAACTGCTCAAGCGCGCCGAACTGTCTTTGTTCGATCGCTTTGCCATGCTCGGCTGGATTGCCGCCAATGAGGCGGTACGGCAGTCCGGCATCACCCAGGAATCGGCCTTTCTTGACAGCAGTGGCGTGTTTTGGGGTACCGGCGTCGGTGGTGCACAGACGCTGGAAAATGCTTATGCCGATTTATTCATTGAGGGTAAAAGCCAGGTTCGACCGCTGTCCATTATTGCGTGCATGAACAACTCGCCAGCAGCCCAGATTGCCATGAAATGCGGCTTTGGCGGCACGGTCAATACCTACAGCAGTGCCTGTGTGTCGTCAGCTCAGGCCATCGGTGAAGCGTACCGCCACATCCGTCATGGTTACGCTAGGCGCATTCTGGCCGGCGGTTCAGAAGCGCTGCTGACTTTTGGTATTGTTACAGCCTGGGAGTCCATGAGGGTACTGGCCAAGGCCGATCCGGCCCATCCGGAGCAGTCGTGTCAGCCGTTCGCGGCCAATCGCAGTGGTCTTGTGCTGGGCGAAGCCGGTGCTGCCGTGATGCTTGAATCGCTGTCGTCTGCGCAGCAACGCGGTGCAACGATACTGGCCGAGCTGGCCGGTTACGGATCGAGCAATGATGCCACTCACATGACCAACCCCAATCCGGCAGGACAGGCACGGGCCATGGAAATGGCGCTGTCTTCATCAGGTCTGGCCAGGTCAGATATTGGTTACATCAATGCCCACGGAGCAGGAACACCGGCCGGTGACCTGACTGAAACGGATTCGATCAAACGGGTGTTTGGCTACCATGCCAACAACCTGATGATCAGTTCGACCAAAGCAGTGCACGGCCATGCACTGGGCGCTGCGGCAGCGCTCGAATTTGTACTCACGGTACAGGCTCTGCGTTCCAGCTCGATTCCGCCTACCGCATTTCTGGCTGAGCCTGACCCGATGTGTGATCTCGATTATGTCGCGCTGCAGGGGCGCAGCAATCAGCATATCACAGCAGCCATGTCCAATTCGTTCGCCTTTGGTGGCAGCAACGCGGCATTGATTGTCAAAGAATTCAATGGCTGAGAAATCAGTCTATTCGAAGCGATAACTCAGCGCAATGAACCCGGCCGAGGTGAAATGACGATTGACCAGCGGACTGGCCGTAATTGATTGATCAAACCAGGTTTTGCGGAAATTGGCGTTGACATACCAGTGGCCGGTGATTTTTATTTCAGCAAACAGGTCGACAAACAGATTGGTGGCACTGCCCGGCCGATAACTGTGCAATTTAACCTGCGCAGCCTCTTCCGGTGACAGCCCGAAATAGTAGTCAACATAATTGCCGGAGCGGTATTCGGCGCCGATCTGCGGATAGAACGAAAAATAGTCGGTATCCAGTTCTTCGGCAAACAGCAGATCCGCCAGGTTACCCTTCGATTGATTCACATCGTGATACACGTTGAACAGCACCGCACCAGCCGGCAGGGTTTGCAGTGTTCCCAGACCGACAGGCACTGAGGGTCGGCGACGCTCCAAATTTCCATAAGTGGTTGCCGGCGTATACCCGTCGTCGATTGAACGCGTGACCAGTTCAAGGTTGCCATATGCAACCGGAACGACATCGATGCCGAAGGTATCGATGCGTCCGAAAAAACGACCGTATTCGGCATTGATGTAGGGGATCAGGCGATTTTCAGAAGTGCTCGAGCGCGCCGGTGACGGTGAATGAATGCTGCCGAAACCCAGATCACCGACCAGCACGGGAGAAGTTTCCGGTACGAGTTCCTGTGCCGACGCTATCCCAAAGGCAAGCAGACCCTGAAAAAACAGGGCGAAAGTGTAATTGTTCAATTTAATAATTTATATTTTCCCGCTGCTGCTTTTTGCGTCCGCGCGCATCGCAGACCAGCTCAGGATTGTACTCCAGCTGCCGACACGCAATCAAAGCTTGTCTAAACTATTTTTATGAATTGGCAGTCAGTGGAACAGCATTGCTAGCCAGCCACGACTCCATCGGTTCCGGCACGCTGTACAGATAACCCTGATGCAGAATCTGGGCGCGCTGATTCAGAAAGGCAGCCTGTTCCAGCGTTTCCACGCCTTCAGCCACCACTCTGAGGTTCAGATGTCTGGTCACGGCCAGTATCCCTTCCACCATGGCGGCATCATTGGGATCGGAAGTCACTTCCTGGATAAAGCTTTTATCGATTTTCAGTTCGTTAATCGGCAACCGTTTCAGATACGACAGCGATGAATAGCCGGTGCCGAAATCGTCCATGGAAAAATGGATACCGAGCGCTCCGAGTTCCTTCATTTTGATGATGACATCTTCCAGATTGTCGATCACGATGCCTTCGGTAATTTCCAGGGTCAGCCGTTGCGGATCGGCACCGGTTTGCGCCAGAATCTGGCGCACCTGCGCTGCAAAATCAATCTGATTAAAATGACGCACGCTGATATTGACCGAAATCCGGATCGGCAAATCGGTCAGGCTGGCCAGACGCTGGCAAACCCGATTCAGTACCCAGTTATCGATATCAATGATCAGATTGGACTCTTCTGCGATGCCGATGAAATGGGCCGGGCTGATCAATCCCTGACGCGGGTGTTGCCAGCGGATCAGCGCTTCAGCGCCCTGCACGATACCCCTGGAGTCAACCTGAGATTGCAGATAGATGCCCAACTCATTGGCGCTGATAGCTTGTCGCAACTCACCCTCCAGGGCAAACCGTTTATGCACCACCTGATCGAGCGCGTTTTCAAAGAATACGCTCTGTTCATAGCCGCGCGATTTGGCATGGTGCATGGCGGTGCTGGCACGCCGTACAATTTCCTGCGGGTTATCATCATCCACACCGGTAAATACCGCAATGCCATGACAGGCGGTCAGCACCACTGCTCTGCCGCCGACATGAAAACTTTTGACCATGCAGTGATGGACTTTTCTGGAAATCTGCATGGCCAGCAAGGCCGCCTGCTGCAGCGAATTATCCAGATCGGGTAGAAGTATGCAGAATTCGTCTCCGGAAATGCGCGCAACCACATCAGAGGCGTACAGGGTTTGCACCAGCCGTTCTCCAAAGGATTTCAGCAGCAGGTTGCTCACCACCTGTCCGTTGGCATCATGCACGGTCTGAAAGCGGTCGATATTCAAGATGATCAACGCGCCGTACGATTCAATTTTTCTGGTTTGCGTCAGAGCTTGATCGATGTGTTCCTGCATCATCAGAAAATTCGGCAGCTCGGTGACTTCATCGTAATACGCCAACCGGTGCAGCTGCAGTTTGGAGCGGAGTTTTTCGGTGATATCTTCCTTTACTGCCACGTAATGGGTGATGCTGCCATCGGCCTGACGGATCGGGTTGATAATGGCGTGCTCGGTATATTCATAACCATCCTTGCTGCGGTTAATGAATTCCCCTTCCCATGTTTCGCCCCGGGACAGCGCCTGCCACATTGCTGCATAAGTACTTTGGGGTGTACTGCCGGACTGCAGCATGCGTGAATTCTGGCCGATCAGTTCTTCCCTGCTGTAGCCGCTTTTGCGCAGGTAGGATTCATTGACGTATTCAATGTTGGCATGGATATCCGTGATGACAATACTTTCGGGACTTTGTTCCACCGTCATCGATAACTGGCTGAGCTGCTGTTCGATCTGCTTGCGTTCGGTGATGTCGATGATACTGCCAATGTTATAGAGTGGTTTTCCGAACTCATCCATGACAACTGCAACACATACTTCAGCCCAGAAAACACTGCCATTTTTTCTGACGTAGCGCTTTTCAAAACAGGAATAACTTTCAAACTCGCCCTTGGCCAACGATGCGATTCGATCCCGAGAGGCAAGCGCATCACCGGTGTATGTGATATCAATTATGGTCAGTTTTAAGAATTCTTCCGGCTCATAACCCCATAACCGCACCGCAACGTCGTTGACCTGCAATATCTGTCCATTAATGGAATTGATAATCAGCATGGCCGTTGGTGTATTCTCAAACAGAGTGCGGAAATTCGATTCGCTGGCAATTAATTTCAGCTGTGCCTGCTTGCTCGCAGTGATATCCTGCACGGTGCCAAACATGTTGACGACGTGGTTCTGCCCGTCACGTACCACCTCACCGCGCGCAGTAATCCAGCGGTGCGAACCATCAGGCCGTACCACTTCCGCATCGCATTCATAACCCCTGCCGGCATGGAGGCATTCGTCCACTGCCGCTGCCAGCCGGGCCCAGCTTTCTGCAGTGAAGTACTGTTTAACGTCCGGATAGACTGCCGGGCCCAACGCCGGATCGCGCCCATAACATTCAAAAACGCCAGGCGACCAGAAATGCACATCGTTTTGTACATCCCAGCTCCAGTCAGCAATTGCCGCCAGCTTTTGCGCCTCTCTGAGCTGCTCTTTACCTTTGCGCAAACTGAGTTCAATGTTCAGCCGGTTTTTCAGAATGATCGAAAAAGTCATGCCTACCATTGCCAGAGCCAGACTGTAATTCCACAAATTGATCAAATGGGATTGCTGAATGTCATTGCTAAAAAAACCTTTTCCCGCCGACGCGCCGGCCAGTGCCTGCAACACCGTCGTGATAGTCAGCGCGATGACGCCATGCCGGCCTATCCGGACGGCGACAACGACAATCAGCGGAAACAGCCAGTAGCCACGGTTTATGACGCCGAGCAATCCATGAAACCAGTCATAGAAAATGATTTGCCCGCATAAAAAATAAACCGCAAAGTGCGCCAGTGCTTCCAGAACTCGTCCTGAGTTTTTCCAGTTATCCGGCTCCGACCTCCAGACCAGCATCAGAGACGTCATCAAAATGGAGGTGACGCTTTCACCCATCCAGTACTGGTTAACTCTGCTCAGTACCGGTACATCAAGTTCAATCAACTGCAACCAGTGCCCACCCAGCAACAGCGGCGCACTGACCGCAGGCATAACCAGACAGACCAGACACAATGCCAGAAAGCTCTGCGGCACTTCCAATTTGAGTTCAAATTTTTTGTATTTAGATAATAACCAGACACCCAGAAATGATTGCAGCAGGCAGCCGGTTATCAGGATCAGCGCAAGCGCGAATGAAGTTGGCGCATATACTATCTGGGCAAACGCGACACCGACAGCCATGCCGGCCAGATATTTTTTTTGGTTCAGGAGAATCGCACCCAGTGCCAGTCCACAGGAGGGCATGCAGACCGGCAGGAAAGCGCCTGCGCTAAAACCAAAGCCCTGCAGATAGAGGACCGCACAGACAAACGCCACCGCAATCTGGCGCGTGGCGTTGTTAAACAGGCTACTTTTATGCAGGTTTGAATTTGTAGTCATGCTGTTCCGGGTGAGCCTGAGACGGTACAGATAATTTAGGATAAGTTTACTCAGATAACCATGCAAATATCATCAATGCCACTGACCGGCATGCCCATACCGACTCAAAGCTGCGCCGGATGCGGCCCTGTTCAATTTGAAGCGAAAATTAAATTTTGTTAATGCAGTTAATTTGACGCCAGATCTGAAGAGAATCCGTCTGAGCCGAGAACTGGCAATTCACGATCATCTGTTGATTTTGTGCCAATCCAGCTCGGACCAGTCCGGTTCTTCAACCAGAGCCTCCTGAGACATCAATACCATGGACAGGTCGGAATGCGGCACTGCATAACAGTGCTCCCCAACTGCGCTGACAAAGCTTTGCGTGAGCTTGTAGCGCGCTTCCCTGCGGCTCCACAGAAAATAGAATGCCTGCGTCAGATCGGGCGCCCGCTGCATCCACTGCAGCTCATCGTCCTGAAAGCTGTGCCGGGCGATGGCCGGCAGATCGCGCCGGGCATTGAGCATTTCAATATCCAGCCCCAGGCGCGTTGTTGTGCTGCACGCGCAGGCCACCCAGTTGCCGGTATGTGACAGGCTGAATTCCGGCAGGAATTCAACCTCATCGATCTGCAGCAGCGGCGCATTTTGAGCCCGCTCAGTCAGTTTGATGCTGTGCACGGGAAGGTCCAGCAACTGCATCAGCGACCAGCGCAACAAGACCCGGCCAACCAGAAACTGGCGTTTGCGCAATGCCTTTTGAAAGCGTTCGTAGCGCGACAGATCCGGCGGATTGAGCCAGTCCAGAAAAGGCGTCAGCGAGGCATCACTGACTGTATTGAGGTCAATCAGACTGATATGCGCAATGTGACGAACAGACGCCTGCTTCACATCAATCCATTTTTTTGAAAATCAATGACGTGTTAATTCCGCCGAATGCAAAATTATTACTCATCACGTAATCACACTGCAATTTTCTTGCCTCACCCTGAATGTAATTCAGGTCGCCGCATTCGGGATCCACCTGCTCCAGATTGAGAGTCGGTGCAAACCAGCCCTCGCGCATCATCTGTATGCTGATCCAGGCTTCCAGCGCGCCGCAGGCGCCGAGCGTATGGCCCATATAACTTTTGAGCGAACTGATCGGAGTACGGTTGCCGAATAACTGCGCGGTGGCGTGCGTTTCGGCAATGTCGCCCTGCAGCGTGCCGGTGCCGTGGGCATTGATGTAACCGATGTCGGAAGGTGCCAGTGCGGCATCCTGCAGAGCCAGCTGCATGGCGATTTTCATGGTGGCGGAATTCGGCTGAGTGACATGACAGCCATCGCAGTTGGTACCGTAACCAACCAGTTCGGCATAAATGCGTGCGCCGCGCTGCCGGGCATGATCCAGATCTTCCAGAATCAGGGTGCAGGCACCTTCGCCGATCACCAGACCGTCACGCTGCACATCAAACGGGCGCGGCGTGGCTTCTGGCGTGTCATTTTTGACGCTGGTGGCAAACAGGGTGTCGAACACGGCGGCCTCGGTGGCGCACAATTCTTCAGCACCGCCGGCGATCATGGCCAGCGCCCGCCCGCTGCTGATGGCTTCATAGGCATAACCGATGCCCTGAGAGCCCGAGGTACAAGCGCTGGAGGTGGTGATAATGCGCCCGGTGATGCCGAAAAATACCGCAATATTTACCGGTGCGGTATGCGCCATCATTTTGATGTAGGTGGTGGCGTTGATACCTCTGGTACTGCGTTCTTCCATCATGCGTCCGAAATCACCGATCGCACTGGGCGTGCCGGCTGAAGAGCCGTAGGAAACACCCATCTGCCCGCTTTTGACAAGCTCGCTGTCGAGCAGTCCCGCATCCAGCAGCGCCAGTTCGGAAGCGCGGGTGGCCATGACCGAAATCCGCCCCATGCTGCGCATTGATTTGCGATTGTATTTGTCAGACAGTTCAAAGGCTGCTGCCGGTGCCCCGAGCCGGGTGTTGAGACCTTCATAGTCAGACCACTCAGGTATTGTGACGACGGCATTTTTGTAGCGCAGCAGACTCTCACGCACACTGGCCCAGTCACAGCCGGACGGACTGATGCCGGCCATCCCGGTCACCACAACCCGGCGTTTTGAAAAATTGTTGCTCACGCCATTCCTCCATTGACCGAGATGACCTGGCGCGTTACATACGCGGCATCCGGCTGCATCAGAAAACTCACCACGGCAGCGACTTCTTCGGGCCTGCCCACCCGTTTTGCCGGAATCAGTTTGAGCGCCTCATCCAGCGGCACGTCAGCCACCATATCAGTTTCAATCAGTCCGGGTGCGACACAGTTGACGGTAATGGCGCGGCTGGCCAGCTCAATGGCGAGCGCCTTGGTTGCGCCAATAATGCCGGCCTTGGCCGCGCTGTAATTGACCTGACCGCGATTGCCGATCAGTCCGGAAACCGAAGCCAGCGTGACGATGCGCGCCGGCTTTTTGGTGCGCACCAGCGGCATAATAAGCGGATTGAGCACATTATAAAATCCGTCCAGATTGGTCGACAGCACAATGTCCCAGTCTTCACCCGACATAGCCGGAAACACATTGTCGCGCGCCACGCCGGCGTTACAGACCACGCCATAATAACAGCCGTGTTGAACGACATCGTCCAGCAGCAATTGTGCCGTTCCTTCACGTTCGCCGATATCAAACTGCAGCACCCGGCACTGGCGGCCGAGCGCAAGGATATCCTGCGCAACCAGCTCGGCGTCGGCGCGCCGGCTTTTGCAGTGCAGCACGATGTCGTAGCCATCCTGCGCCAGGCGCAGTGCAATCGCGCGTCCGATGCCACGTGAGGAGCCGGTGACCAACACTGTTTTGTTTAAATTATTCATCCATGCCTGCTTTCAGCTTTTTATTCTTGGTTCTTTAAAAAATTCTGCACGTTATCGGGCTTGAATACGGTTACCGTCGCCTTGGCCAGCAAGCTGTCATTGGCAGCATCGGAAATGCGGCATTCAAAAGCGCCCAGGCCGTTATCATGCAGCAGAACCCGATGCACTTCGATATGCAGCACGGTACCCGGTGCAAACCCGGAACAGTAACTTTCATAATGACGCGAACCCAGCAAAAAGCCGACCTTGACTTTCTGGCCACACTGCAGCGCTGCATAGCCCTCAAAGGCCGCAATCGCCTGCGCCATGTATTCAATACCCAGCCAAGCTCCCACTTCCCCGCTTTGCGCATCAAAGAACGGACCCGAATCGGTGACCAGCGTTTCGGCACATAACGTTTCCTGCTGCACCGACAGCACCCGGTCCAGCAGCACCATGTCATAACGGTGTGGAATCAGCTCGGTAATTGCAGGAAACCCGGTCATGTTATTTTTCCAAACACCAGTGCTGCATTGGAACCGCCAAAAGCGAACGAATTACTCAGCGCCCATTTTAATGGGCGGTTTAAACGATAGCCAGAGTTAACCACGTTTAACACCGGCAGAGCCGGATCCTGCACGCCATCCCACAGATGTGGTGGCAGGTACCCTTCGGTATTGTCATCCTGCATGGCCAGCCAGCACAGCGCGGCTTCAATGGCGGATGCTGCGCCGAGCGCATGACCGGTAAACGGTTTGGTCGAGCTCACACTGACCTGCGCGCCGAACAGGTCGGCAATCACGCGCGCTTCCATGGCATCGTTTTGCACGGTAGCCGTGCCGTGCAGATTCACATAATCAATCTGGTCAGGCCGGATCCCGGCGCGCTGCAGTGCCTGACTGATGGCGCTTACAGCGCCTGCGCCGTTCGGGTCCGGTGCCGACATGTGATACCCGTCGGACGATTCGCCCCAGCCACACAGAGCGACACTGGCCGGACTGGAAGACATTAAAAACAGCGCGGCACCTTCGCCGATATTAATGCCGTTACGGTTGGCACTGAGCGGGTTGCACCGCGTCTGGCTGACCGATTCGAGCGCGGAAAAGCCGGCCACGGTAAATTCACACAAGGTATCGACGCCCCCGCAAATCACTGCGTCGCACAACCCCATTTTGATCAGGCGTGCGGCGCTGGCAAATGCCTTGGCACTGGAGCAGCAGGCGCTGGAATGCACATAAGCCGGGCCGGTCACGCCAAGCTCTTCAGAGAGCATCTGCGCGACTGAACCGAGTTCGAGATGTGCGTAATGGAATTCCCCGGGCAAGGCGCCGTGCTGGCGGTACCCGCGCATGGCAGTTTCAGTGTCGGCCATGCCGGACGTGCTGGTGCCGATCACGACACCGATGCGCTGTGCGCCGAATCGTGCGATTGCCGCATCCACTTCCGCACGAATTTGCGCCAGTGCTGCGCTCGCCAGTTGATTGTTGCGACTGCGCTGCTGCAGCGGTTGGTGCGCCATGGACGGCAGCGCCAGATCCGGGCTGACGGCACCCAGAGCCAGCATGCGGCCCGGTGACCATTGATCGGTTGGCTGCACGCCGGAGCGCGACAGCTCCAACAGGTTTTTTTTAACGGCACCGATCGTCTCGCCGATTGCGCAGACTATGCCGCACTGGTTAAGGTAATACATGGATGGTGCCAGTAGTCATGAATGTAACGGATTTGGTTTGGGTGATTCCAGCGTTTTCTGATTCTGGCGCAACAGGTCGGGGTGGCGCACCGCACATTGTTTTGCACTGCTGGCAGGACTGCGTAAATCGGAAATGAAAAGTAATGCGAACATGGCTGGTTCGTTGCTTTAAAAGGTCGGTCATTATACTATCGATCGCACCATTAACCGTGCTGTTACTGCCACACGAAATTGATTAATTAACATCAACACTCACGCCCCTTAAACCCTCAACCAATGCCCCACCAACCCAAACACCCGATGATCGCCGTACTCGCCCTGGCGCTGATTGAATTCGCCTGCGGCCTGGACTGGATGGCACTCAATGCCATTGGCGGTTCGCTCATGCGCGATCTGGCGCTGTCGCCGGCCAGCTATGCACTGCTGGTTTCAGCCGGCAGCGTGACTGCCGGGATCAGCGGCTTTCTGATGGCCGGCTTCATCGACCGCTTTGAGCGGCGTCTGGTGACTGAAATCATGGTGGGCGGGCTCATGCTGTGCGCGCTGCTCACCACGCAGATCAATCAGTACTGGATGCTGCTGGTGGTGCGCGCACTGGCCGGCATGCTGGGTGCCACCGCAGCCAGTCAGTCCTACGCCATGGTGGCGGACCTGTTCGAGCCGCAGCGGCAACCGCGTGCGTATGCGTTTGTGATCGGCGGTTATTCTGCCTGTCTGGGGCTCGGCCTGCCGGCGCTGGTGTTCGTTGAAGCGCATCTGGGTTGGCACAGCATTTACTACCTGATTGCTTTGATGCTGCTGGTGACGCTGATTCTGATCCGCTGGCAGATTCCGGTGCTGCAGGCCCATCCCGGTCCGGCGCCATGGAAGCAACTGGTGCGCATGCTGCAGCACCGCCCGCATCAGCTGGGCCTGTTGCTCATGAGCGTGGTCATGGGTTGTGGCTGGATGCTGGTGCCGTTCATCGCGCCGTATTTTACTTATACGCTGCGCATGACACCGTCCGACATTGCCCGGTTTTACCTGTTGGCCGGCATCGCCGTGGTCAGCACCAACTTTGCCATGAGCCTGCTGGTTGAAAAATGGAATCTGCAGCGCGTACTGTTTGGCCTGATCGCACTGACCATTCCGCTGCAGTGGCTGCTGACGCATCTGAACAATGCCGATGTGGTGCGCGCGACGCTGATTGCCGTATGTTTTTATGCGTGCAGCGTATCGCGCTGGAGTCTGTGCAATCAGCTCACCACTGCGCACATCATCCCCGGCATGCGCGGCGGCATGATGAGCCTGTCGTTCGCACTGCAGGAATGCGTCGGCGGGCTGGTGGTCACGCTGGGCGGAACATTGATGACCATGCAGGATGGGAAACTGCTGGGCTATGAACGGCTCGGGATGATCAGTATCGGCTTCAACCTGGTGCTGGTTTATCTGGTTGTGCTGCTGTCGAAGCAGCAGGTGAAGCCGAATCAGTAAACAGCTGCGCTACTGATTATTGAGCGACTGTATTGTGATTCGATAGTGATAACGCAGATTATCCAGCTGCACCGTACCACTCCAGCGCGGCATGGCGCTGTAGGTGATCACGCAGATCAACGTATCATCCAGATACAGTGAACGGCGCAGCTCCTGATCCACAATGCGCCAGCCTGCCGGCAATGCCTTCTGTATCGATGCCAGCGGCCACAGTGTCAGTTGCATGTCCTCCAGAATATCTTCGGCCCTGACCTGCTGCGGCAGCATGAAGTGGCGCCAGGAAGTCATGGCTTTGCCGTCATAAGTCAGACTCAGCACGCGCTGCCCCAGCGCCAGACCGACCAGCTGCAACTGAGCGCCATCCACTTCCAGTGCCGCATCCATTTCATCGGTTCGGCCATTGCGTTCAATGGTCAGATGCTGCTGCAAGGCGATCGACTCACCCAGTTCTGCCGGTGCCAGTTGCAGGCCCAATCGTGCAACCGGTGGCGTTGTGGCACAGGCGCTCAGCAGTAACACAATCGACAGCACAACGAATCTCGTGAACGAATTTACGAGCATAGGGATTCCAGTGCCGCCAGCCGGCGCGTCGTTTCCTTGACCAGCGGATTGGTCAAATCCCAGGCATAACCGGCCAGGATCGAGGAAATCATGCGCCGGATACCGGGCTGCTGATCGGGGAAAAATATAATGGTCTGAAATCCGCCGGCATACCACGATTCGACAAAGGCGCGAAACGTATCCACGCCACGTTTCAACGGATTGCTGTAGTCGCGCTGCCAGTCCACCGCCTCTCCGGCAAACTGACGCTGCAGCACGGCACAGGCCAGGCTGGCCGATTTGAAGGCGATGGTCACGCCGGAAGAAAACACCGGATCGAGAAATTCACCGGCATTGCCAAGCAGCGCATAACCGTCGCCGGCCAGCGCGGCGACGTTAGCGGAATAGCCGGTAACATGACGCGCCGGCGTATCCCAGAGCGCGTTTTCCAGCAATTTGTGCAGCGACGGCTCTTCGGCAACGATGGCCTGCAGCCGTTCCTGATCGGTGCCCTGATACTGTTCAAGAAATGACGTTTCGGCAACCACGCCCAGCGAACAGCGCCCAGCCGAAAATGGAATGGTCCAGAACCAGACATCGCAATGCCGCGGATGCACCGTAATGCGGATTTTGTTGCGGTCAAATTCAGAACCCATACCATCCTGAATATGGGTAAAAATCGCGCCGCGCACCGGAAAGTTGGACGGTGTTTCCAGCTTCAGCAAACGCGGCAGTATGCGGCCAAAGCCGCTGGCGTCCAGAATGAATTGCGCCTCTACCTGATAACTGTGTCCATCCGGATGTTGCACCGTCACGACCGGACGCACATGATCCAGATCCACCGCCGTGACTTCATGCCGGTAGCGAATTTCAGCACCAAAGCGCTCAGCCTCATTGGCCAGCACCTGATCAAAGACACTGCGCTGTACCTGGTACGTGGAATCCCAACCCGGCGAGTGCTTGTCGCGGAAATCGAATTCGGTGTACTGCCCGTCACGCATGAAGGCAGCACCGTTTTTAAACTGGAAACCCTGCTCTACCACCGCCTGCAGCATGCCGGCCTGTTCCAGATACGTCATGCTTTGCGGCAGCAGGCTCTCACCGATCGAAAAGCGCGGAAACAGTTCGCGCTCGATCACCAGCACCTTGCGTGCCTGCTGGCGCAACAACGCAGCAGCGAGTGCACCGGACGGACCGGCACCGATAATTAAAATTTCAGTTGTTTCCATGGCTTGCTGCTTTCCTGAAGAGTGGCACCGTCAACCAGACCAATGTAATGCCGGACAACATCGTCAAACCAAAGGCTTGCAGCGCAGGCGTTTTGGACAGTGCCAGCAAACCGAACGACAGCAGGGTATCCGCGGCCGACAACCCGGTTGCCATCCAGGCCGGAGCGACATTGGTACTGACCGTCTCCTGCATGAATATTCCGTAATCGATACCCACGCCCAGCAGCAGCATGAACGCCAGTACATGGAACAATTGCACGGGCTGGCTGGTCAGTCCCAGCAGTGCGAGTGTCATCAGACTGGCCAGCACGCTGGGAAGCAACACGCGCCAGGCCGAGCGGCCATAGCGCAGCGACAGCAATCCAAAAATTACCAGCGTCGAGCATACCACCACCCAACCCATATACAGCCGGTACTGTCCCAGCACGCCGGAAATTTCTGCCACCTTGTCGACCCACTGCACGCCGCTCTGACCATTTCCGGCATGGCGCACCGCTTCAATATCCTTTTGCGCCAGACCGCGCAGCGCCACTATGCTGGCATAGCCGTTGACAGTTTTACCCAGCCACAGATGGCGCCATGGTTCACCGGCCGGTGCGGCCAGAAACTGATCGACGGTCAACATGCTGCCAAACTGCTCCAGATGAAGACGGGTCTGAGCGACCCAGTCTGGCTCCGCACCGATCTGCTGCGAGACGTCCTGCAACGGGGCATTCAACAGTTTTTGATGGATCAACTGCACCCGCAGTTGTTGGGTGCGCGCCGACGGCACCCAATTCGATACGGCCTGATAACCGCTCAGCTTTTTTTGTTCAATCAGCACATCCAGGTTCAGTTTCAGTGTTTCTTCCCGTTCCAGCAATTGCTGTTCGGAGTCGGCACGCACCAGATAAAACTGCACCGGCGTTGGCGCATCCAGCAGCCGGCTCATGCTGATCTGATCCCTGATGAGTTGCCTCGGCGAATTCTGCAGCAGGCGAATGTCATCGTTGGCATTCAGTCTGGCAATGCCGGTGACGGTGATGCCCCCCACAATCAGCAGCGCCAGCCAGGCTACCGGCGTGTTGCGCCAGACCGGCCAGCGCTGCAAAGATGTTTCATACAACTGTACAGCGCGACCACTCTTCAGACTGGTCGGATTGACCAGTTGCGGAAACCAGCACACCACGGTCAGCCACGCAAAAATCAGACCGATGGCGGAAAACACCGCCATGTTGCGCAAGCCCGGGAACGGGGTAAAAGCCAGCCCCATATATCCGATCACGGCGGCAACCAGCGTGAGCGCCAGTGACGGCAGCAGACGTTTGAGAAGCCCGGCCGAGCTGAGCTGTGCACTGGCGTACAAACGGTGCGCGAGAAAGAAGATACCGTAATCCTGCGCCACCCCGATCAGGCTGGCGCCAAACACCAGAGTGAGCAAATGAATGTGTCCGAACAGCAGCCAGCACACCGACAGGGAACCCAGAGAGCCAATCGCAATCGACAGCAGAATCAGCGCGATGGGCTTGAAGGTATGAAAAGTAATCCACATCAAAAGAATCATGCCAAGCAGCGAACCCAGTCCGATGGTCCAGATTTCACCGGTGGCCTGCAGTCCAGCTGCCGCAGCATGCAGCACCACACCGGCTGTCACGATGTCGGCCTTTGGTACTGCCTTCAAAGTCTGTGCGTGCGCCTGGTCAAGCAACGCGGTCACGGTGCGCTGCGTGCTCATGCCGAACACCGGAGCGCGCACGGTCAGCGACAACAGTACGTACTGAAGTGCACCGTCTGCAGTGCTCACTGACAGATAACCGTCACGCGGGCGCACCGGTGTTTCCTGGGCGCGCTCCTGTACCCAGCCGGCAAACAGTCCGTACGGATCGTCGCGCCAGGCACCCAGGTGCGGGCCGGAAAACGGGCTGTATAACTGGCGCAGTGCCGTGTCGGCCCAGAATTTTTCGGATTCCTGCTGCACCTGCTTTTGTGCAGCAGACGTCATCAGTACCAGACTGTGTTGTTGAAATAACGCCAGCCAGTCCTGCTGGGTCTGGTCAGTCACGACTGCGGCGGTGAGGACTTCGGGCCTGCCGGCCAGTACGGAAGAATAGGCGTCGGCTGCGCGTTTTGCATCAGACCAGTTGGCAGCGCCGATCAGCACAATCACGCGCTGCTGGGCCGCATCTACCATGTGATTAAAGGAAAGTTGCAGCACCGGATCGCGCTGCTGTACCGGCAGCAGGGCCATGATGTCGGTGTCCGGCGTGATGCGCTGGCCCAGCCACAGCCAGGCATTGTGTCCGAGCAGCACACACACCACCAGAAGCCACAGTGCAGCGAGGTGATTTTTCATCAGAACATGGCTGCTTCGGCCGGCTGCAGCGCTGCGTCACCGGTCTGGATTGAAGAAAACTGGATCGTGGTTTTGTCACCGCTGGCTTCATCCATATGGATGGTATTGACGTAAGCCGCACCATCCAGACTGATCGCGCCAATCGCTTTGGCCAGACCTGGTTGGCGCGCAGTCAGCGCCACATGCCAGCTTGAGCCGCTCACCTTGCCCTCCACCACAAACAGGGCATCCAGACCACTGAGGTCACCGGACAGCAGGGCAAACAGTACGCTGTTGATCATGCGCACGGTCGGCTCCTTGCCGGCATCAAGTCGCATGGCAACCCGGTCGCCCTGAAAATTCACAATTTCATCGCGGGTCAGGCGCAAGGTGGACGGGAACGGTTGCAGGGTGCGCCACAGCACGCCCTTGCCATTCACCACGCAAAAGCGGCCGTTAGAGAGCAGCGGTTTTTTCATGCCGGAGAGATTCTTGGTCTGCTCAAAGTGACCGCACAACGTGGCAGGTTTGGCCAGCAGCGCCTGAATCTGCGCAGCCAGTGAGGGAACTTCGGCGTGCGCCGTGCTCCACATGAATAATGCTGCGGTGAATAAAAGTCTGATCACGTTGCTACTCCCAATTTTTTCAACAGAACCGGCGGGGACACAAAACACATGCCACCGGTGGCGAGCTCCACTGCGACCTGGGTGGTGCTGGCACGGGTCAGGCGCCGTCCGGTCTGTGCATCCAGAATGTCATATTTGATTTTGAGGCGGTGTTCCCATTCCACGATCTCGGCGCGCAAGGTCAATCGCTGGCTGAACTGGGCCGGACCGGCGTAGCGGATGTGCAGGTCAATCACCGGCCAGGCATAGCCAGACAGTTGCATCGCTGCATAGTTATAGTCGATCTGGTCCAGCAGTGCGCAGCGCACTATTTCCAGATAACGCACGTAATTGCCATGCCAGACCACCTGCATCGGATCGAGGTCGTAAAACTGCACGACCACTTCGGCCTCGGCACGCCACGGACCCGGCTTTTTGATTTTCGTTGCGCCTTCAGTCATACAGTTTCCAGTGCTGGGTGCGGATGCGCTCGAGCAGGCAGCGCAGGTCCGGTTCGAGTCGCCGGTCTTCGATGATAACCGGGATATCGGCGCTTAACTGGTTTTGCATATCCTCTAGTCCGGCCTGCAGGTGCAAAGCGGGATTCTGGTTCAGACGCAGCCACACGCCCTGGCGCACCGTGATCAGCAAGGCCGCGACCACCTGCTCGGTCAGCTCCAGCACGCGCAGACAGTCGCGCGCAGCGATGGTGCCCATGCTGACCTTGTCCTGATTGTGGCATTCGGTCGAGCGTGAAAACACCGACGCCGGCATGGTCAGTTTCAGGGCTTCGGCAGTCCAGGCCGAAGCGCTGATCTGCAACGCCTTCAGGCCATGGTTGATGGTGGCACGCGTAGCGCTGGCACCGGACAGATTGGCCGGCAGATCATGGTTGTAGCGCGTATCGACCAGCAGCGCCATTTGCCGGTCCAGCAAGTCAGCCAGATTGGCCACGGTGTTTTTCATGCTGTCCATGACGAAGGCAATATGTCCGCCATAAAAATGTCCGCCGTGCAGCACGTGCTCGCCTTCGGCGTCGATGATCGGATTGTCGTTGGCACTGTTGAGTTCGTTTTCTATCATGCTGCCAAACAGCGGCAGGGTGTCGGCCAGCACGCCGATGACGTGCGGTGCGCAGCGGATCGAATACCGATCCTGCAGCCGCTTGCCGTTGCGTTCAACCGACCCGACGCCCAGATCAGCACGCAGCCACGCCGCAATCTGTTGCATGCCGGGATGCGGTTTGACGGAAAACAGGGTGGCATCAAAATGCTGCGGATTGCCGTCCAGCGCCACTGAAGCCATGGCGGTGATGCGGGTGCACAGGCGCGCGAGATAAGCCGCGCGGTCATAGGCCAGACAGGCCAGTGCGGTCATGACGGCCGTGCCGTTCATGATTGCCAGCCCTTCCTTGGGGCGCAGCCGCAGTGGTGTAATGCCGGTCTGCACAAAGGCCTGCGCCGTCGGCATGAGCTGCTGCCCGTACAGTACTTCGCGTTCACCGCACAGGGCGGCTGCCAGATACGACAGCGGTGTCAGATCACCACTGGCGCCGACCGAACCTTCAGAAGGAATCAGCGGCAGAATATCTTCCCTGAGCAGGCGGGCAATCTGTTCCAGCAGTGCCATACTCACACCCGAATAACCCTTGCACAGCGAAGTCAGGCGCACCGCCAGGATGGCGCGGGTCTGTTCTGGGCTGAAGTGCTGACCCAGTCCGCAACCGTGGTAGGTGTACAGATGATGCGGCAGTTCTGCCACCAGTTCCGGCGGAACCGCCACGGTGCAGGAGTCGCCGTAACCGGTAGTCACGCCGTAGATGATGCCGTCTTCAGCGAGCAGCCGGTCCAGAAATTCGGCACCGCGTTCAATCGCACTGATAAATTCCGGCTGTTGCGACAAAGTGAGTTGCGCGCTGCCGCGCGAGAGCGCCACGATATCGGTGATCTGCAACCACGACTGATCAACGGTGATGGTTTTGGGTACTTCTCGTTGCATCGGTGTTACTCCATTTCGGCGAATTCGGTTAAGTGCCAGTAATCATAAAAATTAAACCATTGCAGCGGTGCCGACAGACAATGCTGCTCGAGCTGTCGAGCATAATCCGCTGCCAGCTGTTCCAGCATCGCGTCGCGCCCCTTGCGGCTCAGCCGCAGTGTTTCGCGCAACAGGCTGAAGTGAACTTCGTGATGATCTGCGCGCCGCATCGTAAACAGCATATACACCGGACACTGCAATACACTTGCCAATACATACGGCCCGACCGGAAAAGGCGCAGCTTCTCCCAGAAATTCCGCCATCACCACGCGCGGGTTTGGCGACACCGGAACGCGGTCACCGGCAATTACCACAAACTCGCCCTGCGCGACCCGCTCTGAGAGCAGCATGGCCGTGGCCGGGGTGATTTCGGTCACCTGCAGCAGATTCATCTGCGAGGCCGGATTGATCGAAGCCAGCAACTGGTTGAAGACCCTGGCATGTTTGGTATGCACCAGTATCGTCAATTTCAGATCAGTGTGCGAGGCCGACAGCATCCGGCACAAGTCAACATTGCCTAAATGCGAGCAGATCAGCACTGCGCCGCGTTTTTCATCGATCAACTGACGTATCGGTTCGGTCCCGAAAAAATGCACGGCATCGGCTTTGAACTGACCGTTCCACAACAATAATTTATCCAGCATCATTTCGGCGAAGGCAGCGAAGTGATGAATGACATTCACTATACCGGTGCCAATTGGCTGCTTTTGATTCACGTGCAACAAATAATTTTGCGAAGCCCGTCGCGCCCCCGGTTTGGTCAGCACATACCAGGTCAACACCGGATACAAGACCAGCCGGAACGGCCAGCGCCCAAACAGCCGGTAGATCCACAACAGCAACTTCATGCCGGCAGCAAAGCCGAATTCATTGGCAGCGGCCCAGTGCCGGTTGGATCGACCGGATTTCATCGGCTGCCGGCCCTGACTTTACGTGCCAGCAGTCTGGGCACGCGCAGCAGCATGCCAAAAAACAGTACCGCATGCATGCGCGTGATCAGCACGTTGTCCATCCAGAGCCGGAAATGCGACACGCCGTCACTCGGGTAAGTGACCGGAGTCGGCAGATTGACCACCTCCAGTCCCTGCCAGTACAGCCGCACCAGAATGTCGGTATCAAAATTCATGTGACTGCCGATACGCTGCCCTGCTGCCAGCTTCATGACCGCAGCCAGCGGATACAGGCGAAAGCCGCACATCGAATCGCGGATGTCGAACGACAGAGTATTGAGCCAGACCAGGACATGGGTCAGGTAGCGCGCATACAGACGCTCTCTGGGCACCGAGGCATCAAATTCGGGGCAACCGGCAATTACGGCCTCGGGATGCGCACTGGCTGCCTGCAAGAATTTCGGTATATCGTCAGTGCAGTGCTGACCATCGGCATCGATCTGCAGCGCATGGGTACACCCCTGCTGCGCTGCCAAGGCAAACCCGGCCATGACCGCGGCACCTTTGCCCTGATTGAAGGGCAGACGCAACAGCGTGACCTGATCTGGAAACTCCCGCGCCAGTTCATCCACCCTGGCAGCACACCCGGCAGCACTGCCGTCATCGACCAGAATGCAGTGCACGCCATGCTGCAGCACCCCGGCCAGCACCGCGCCGATGGCATGCTCATGATCATAAACCGGAATGACCACACAACATTGAAGCTGGCTGTCAGTGTGCATGAGTGACTCCGGGTCCGAACAGAATCCGTCCGCTGGAATGCTGCCTGTTACCCGAACTGAATGAAAAATTCAGACTGGCTTTGTGCGCATCGTATTTCAGAATCAGGCGCGTGACATCATCCGGAAAAATCACTTGCTGAAACTTCAGGCCGTGCATGCCGTGAAATCCCGCCGGGATATCAAACAGTTGCCGGGCCAGCTGTATTGCCCATTGCACCTGCGCCACGCCGGGCAGCACCGGCGCGTTCGGGAAATGCCCGGCAAAATAATGCAGCCGATGCGGCCAGCGCACTTCCAGTTCGGCGTGCGTGCTGTCATGCTGTTTCAGTATGGTCTGGGGTGCCGTGACCGGTTGCGCGTCATTTTCATCAAACAGCGCCAGCACCATGGCCTGAGTTGTTTTGCCCTGTGCATTGAAGGGCATCTGATCCACAAACCGCCAGCGGCGCGGCAGCGCAACGCTTTCGACCTGCTCCTGCAATGCAGCCTTGAGCTGACGCGTCAGGAACAGCTTGCCCTGCTGTTCCAGAACCGCGCGGCCCTGCTGCGACAAAACCAGCAGCGCACCGAGATGCTCGCGCTGGCCCTGCGCGGCAGGAAGCGGCAGCACCCGGGCTTCCTCAACCAGCTGCGACGCAATCAGGCGTTGTTCCAGCGCATCGAGCGAAATGCGCTTCTCTTCTATTTTAACGATACGGTCGCTGCGTCCGTTGAGTCTGAACCGGCCGTCCGGGAGCGGCTCAATACGGTCCGCCAGGGTCAACCAGTGATCGGTATATAAATGCGCTGAGCGCACTTCAATCAAATCGTTGCTGGCCGCGCGCCATTCCACCCCGGGCAAGGCCTGCCAGGCATCGTCAAACAGTTCTTTACGCTGGCGCCATGCGATCCCGCCGGTCTCGGAGCTGCCATACACTTCAACCGGAGCCTGCCCCAGCAGCGCGGCGCAGGACAGTGCCGCCTGTGCCGGCAGCACGCCACCGGAACAGAACACCAGTTGCGCTGCTGGCCAGTCGAGATGCTGTGGCAGGCGTTTTAAATGGGCCGGACTGGCGATGAGCACGCAGCTTTCCAGATAAGGCAGCAGCTGTTCCGGGTATTGGAGGGTTTCGGCATGCATGATTCGACCGGAGAACAGCGGCCACAACACCCTGAACAGCAAACCATAAATGTGATGGTGTGACACGGTGGCAATCACGCTGGCATTGCCAAGCCGGCTGCCAAACATCTGCTCCAGCGTAGCAACTTCGCCAGCCAGCTGCGCGAGCTTTTTTGGAATGGCCTGCGCTGCGCCGGTGCTGCCCGAAGTATGGACTACCAGCCCGACAAAATCGCCTTCCAGAGCAGTCAGAGTTCCTGCGGCCGATGCACTGTCAGGCGCAACAACCGGATTGCAGGCAGCAGGAAAACTGCCAATAAATCCATCAACCTGGCTGCGCAACGCAGTCAGGCTGGCCGGTAGCGTGTCGGCACACAGCCAGACCGTTTTTCCGGCATGCCAGGCGCCGAACAGTGCGGCAGCAAATTCAATACTGTCGTCCAGATACAGCGCGAACTGACGACCGGTATGTGCCTGCAGGGTATTGTGCCAACTGTGAATACGCGCGACAAATCCGGAACGGCTCACCGCAACACCGGCACGCACTCCGACCGGTCCCGCCGAGTCGACGCTGGCCAGTTGAAGTAAGGAGTGAGTCATGAGTCCGGCCTGACCAGTACTAGTGCTCTGCCGACAGGCTGGACAGGGCATTGACGATATCGTCGATCGTACGGATATCTTTGAATACTTCCGGCGCCAGGCGTTTGCCGGTCAGCTGTTTGAGTTTGACGGCCAGATCGACTGCATCGATGCTGTCAATATCGAGGTCTTCATACAGAGTCGACTGCAGAGTCAGGCTGGAGCGGTCGAGCTCGAACATCTGGGTCAGCAGATCAGCTACCCATTCAAACTGCTGCTGTCGGCTCATTGCGCTGATGTTAATCATTGTTGTGCTTTCTTTATTTGGTTCTGCTGGATGCTATCAGTGCGGCCAGGGCACGCACCGAGGCGAAATGACGACGGGTATCTTCCGAATCGGCCGACAGCTTGATACCGTAGCGCTTTTGCAGGGCCACGCCCAGTTCCAGCGCATCGATCGAATCCAATCCCAGACCTTCCACAAATAACGGCGCATCGGTATCAATATCGGCCGGCTGAATATCTTCCAGTTGCAGCAATTCGATAATCAGGCTTTTAACTTCGATTTCGAGTTCGAGTTCAGGCATGGCGTTGGACTTCCTCAGTAAAATAGTTTTGCAAAAAAGCAGTCAGATGGCGTGCGGCCACGGCATCATTGGCGGATTCATTTTTAAAACGCGTAATATCGATATCTTCTTTTACTTCAATTCTGAAACTGGCGGTTCTGGATGGAACCTGCCACCACGGTTGTCCCTTGGGCAGCATTCTGGGCTCACAACTGATAATCACCGGTGTGATGTTGCTGTGCGCGCGCAGCGCAATATTGGCGGCGCCACGCTTCATTTGCATCGCCCCCACCAGCGGAGTACGGGTGCCCTCCGGAAATATAATCAGATTGCTGCCTGCGCCCAACGCGCCGATGCACGCATCAATCAGCGCATAACCCTGATCATTAAAAATATATCCGGCGGCGCTGGCCACGCCACGCATAAAAACATTGTTCTTCAATTCGGCTTTCAGCACACCCACTGCATTTCCGGTCAGCGCCATCAGAAACACGGTATCGATCAGACTTGGATGATTGGCCAGTATCAGCAAACCGGCGCGTTCCAGACGCTCCATACCGATCAATTCATAACGCAAAATGCCGAGCTGTTGCATGAGTCCGATAAACAGCTGGAACGCGGTCCGTATCGTCGCTCTTGCAACCCTGATCCGGCGCTGCCGGTTCCAGATAAACAGATGCAGCAGCGGAAAAATCACAAAGCCAAGCAATACGCCACACAGCCCAAACAGCGCAAAACAGAACCCGGTGGCAAGCACACGCCAATGATAAAACAACCGCTCAGCCATGCCGGCTCCAGCACCACAGGCGCTGCTGCGCAGCGTGGCGGAATTCCTGCTCCTGACTGACGAAAAATTTCAGCACGCCCAAAGAAGCAGGCATCGAAGTGACGTCAACAGTTGCAGACTCTGCTTTGGACCAGCTCAATTCCATGACCTGTTGCGAAGCCGGCACCATCAGCCAGGCCCAGGCATGCGGCTGTTCCGCACAGTCCAGATACGGCCGGTATACATCGGGCAGGCAGTTGTCACTGACCACCAGCAGCACCATTTCGGCACCGTCGGCCAACAGACTGCAGGCTTCAATCACACCATGTTCGACGCTACTGCAACCGGCAGCCAGTGCGATATGACTGGCCTGATCGGCACGCGCAATCGAAAACAGGCCGGCGACAGCGTTATGTACGGCCAGTCCGAAACTGGTTGGCGACATCGGTTCGGCATCAATCACATTGTTCAACAGCGTCAGCGCGCGCGCGGCATCACCATGGCGCGAACAGAATACCGTGGGAATATTGTGCCGGCCATCCAGACACTGATACGCCACTTCGAGCGCCATCTTGCCCAGAAAGCCGGCCCGCCGGCGCAGCATGGCCGGCATGTCTTTGACCAACGGCTCGTCACTGCCCTGAATCACAAAAGGCGCTGCGGCCCACTCGGCCCATGCCGACGGCGCAGTCAGACCCGGAGCCCAGGCTGCATGTGACAGTATGGAAAATTGGACCTGGCTGGATTGCATGGTGGAATATGCCAATGCGGCAATGCGAGAATGGGTCGAAATTATAGCAGCTATATTCCGTCGGAAATACCGTCTAACAGTGCCGAAAAGTCATCAATAACCCGGTCTGGCTCACAGTCATGCACATCCTGATTCATGTTGTAGCCGTATGGCAGCAGCCAGACTGGCACGCCGGCATGTTTTGCAGCAGCTGCATCGATGGAAGAATCGCCGACAAATAAAGCCTGTCCGGGTTCAAGCTCAAAGTGCTGAAGGCAATGCAGTAATCCGGCCGGATCCGGCTTTTTGACCGGTAGACTGTCGCCGCCTATAACCATGTCAAACAGACCATCCAGCCCGTGCGCGGCAAGCACCACCCGGGTGTAGCGCATTTCCTTGTTGGTCACCACGGCCAGTTTTACGCCGCGGGATTTCAATTCCGTCAACACTTCGCGCACCTGTGGGTACAGCGTGCTGCAGGTACCGCAGTACAGCAGGTACTCTTCGGCGAACTGCTTCTTAACCAGGCTCAGCAATTCACTGTTGCGAACCTCCAGCTCCGATGTGGCACTGACCGAGGCCAACGCCAAAATCAACAATTCGGTGGTGCCCTGCCCGATCCAGCCATTGACCTGCGTCTGCGTCACCGCTGCGAAATCAAACCCGGCCAGCGTGGCATTGACGGCGCCGGCGATCTCGGCGCCGGTTTCAATCAGTGTGCCGTCCAGGTCAAACATGACCAGCTTGGTTGATGTTTCCATGCCTTGTATCCTTGTCAAATGAAGCCAAAAAGCGAGCCCGCATTTTACCCCATGGGTTAGAATCCACCGGATAAAAATTCATAACATCAGGGGATAATCCAGTGAATACAAACAGAGCCATAGCAAAGTGGCTGGGCAAAGGCATCCTGATACTCGTCGGTCTGGCACTGCTGGCATGCGGTGCGGCAATCAGCTGGGACCGGATGCATCTGCCCACCGAGCCTGACGCTGCGCAGTTTATCCAGAAAGCTGCCACGTACCACGCAAAGATTGCGCGCGACCACTTTGGTGTGCCGCACATTTCCGGCCCGCGTGACGTGGACGTGGCATTCGGGCTGGCTTATGCGCATGCCGAAGACGACTACCCCACCATACAGGATGTGACGCTGGCCACGCGTGGCACACTGGCTGCGGTCAAAGGTCCCTCGGCAGCAACGACTGACTATCTGGTTCGGCTGCTGCAGGTCTGGGAACCCCTGAAAACCCGCTATGAAACCGAATTGCCGCAAGATGTACGCGCTGTCATGCAAGCCTATGCGGACGGACTGAATTATTATGCCGCGCTGCATCCGGCCACCACAGAGGCGCACGGTCTGCTGCCTTACACCGGCCGGGGTGTGGCAGCCGGTTTTATTTTCAAGCTGCCGTTTTTCTTTGGACTGGACAAGGAACTGCAGCGCATTACGGCCAGTACCGCGTCTGACAAAAAGCCGCCGCAGGGTTCCAACGGTCTGGCAGTAGCACCGTCGCGCTCTTCTGACGGCGCAACCCGCTTGCTGATCAACTCGCATCAACCCTACACCGGCCCGGTGGCCTGGTATGAAGCGGTGCTGGAAAGTGGTGAAGGCTGGCATGTGGCCGGCGGATTTTTTCCGGGTTCGCCGTTCATGCTGCACGGTCACAACGAGCATCTGGGCTGGGCTCATACCGTCAATGCGCCCCATCTGATCGACACCTACCGCCTGACCATCAATCCGGCCAATCCGGATCAGTATCGGCTCGACGGGGTGTGGCGCAATTTTGAGATCGGCGATGCGGCGATCCGCGTCAAGCTGTTCGGCCCTTTGATCTGGACCTTTCACCAACCGCTGCTGCATTCGGTACACGGCCCGGTATTTCGCACGGATCACGGCGTGTTTGCAGTGCGTTATGCCGGCATGGGTGACATCAGTCAGTCGGTGCAGTACTTCCGTGAAAACAAGGCGGAGAATCTGGCGCAGTGGCGCGCGGCAGTCAATATGAACGCCCTGCCCAGCCTGAACTACATTTATGCCGACGAAAAAGGACACATAGGCTACATCTACAATGGCCGCTATCCACAGCGCAAGGAAGGCGTGGAGTGGAAGGCGGATATGCCGGGCGACCAGTCCGACCTGATCTGGACGAGCTACCTGCCGGCCTCAAAGATACCGCAGATCTGGGACCCGAAATCGGGATATGTCTTCAATTCAAACAATACCCCGTTCGATGCCAGCGCCCAGGGCGATCAACTGTTGCCTGAAAATTTTTCTCCCACCATGGGTCTGGAAACCCGCATGAACAACCGCGCGCTGCGGGTCGAAGAAACCGTGGGCACCGATCTGTCCATTGATGACAAAGCCTTTCACCGTTATAAATACGATGTGCAGTACAGCGAACGGTCAGCTGCCATGCAGATGCTCAATCAGCTTAAAACCATGGACATGGCCAGTCAGCCTGAACTCAAGCCGGCTCAGGAGGTGCTGAAACAATGGAACGGCAGTGCCGACCGCAACAGCCGTCAGGCCGCGCTCTCGCTGCTCACTGTGTATCAGGTTCTGTCCAATGAGGACAAACAACTGATGCCACCCGTTGAAGGTTTGCGCAAGGCAGCCGAACAGTTGCAGAAAAACTTTGGCCGGCTTGATCCGGCCTGGGGGGAAGTCAATCGCATTGACCGCGGCAACCGCAGTCTGGGCATAGACGGCGCGCGCGACACCTATCGTTCGGTCTGGGGCGAAGCCGGCAAGAATGGACGCCTGAGCGGCGTGGCCGGCGACACCTTCATTATGTTCGTCAGCTGGGACAAAAACGGTCATCTGAAATCGGAAAGCGTGCACCAGTTTGGTTCTGCCACACTGGATGAAAGTTCATCGCATTTCGCTGATCAGTTAGCTTTGTTTGTCGAAGAAAAAACCAAACCGGTGTTATTTACCCAGGCACAGCAACAGGGGCAGATGGAAGAAATTTACGCGCCGGGTCAGCGTGGCAGACTGCAACCCTGACAGAAGGAGGGTGCATTTAAACCAGTTCGTAGGGTGCAATATCATTGCACCATTCCTAGTACAGTCCGCAATGGTGCAATGTTATTGCACCCTACGTTTTTCCAGGTTCCTTTCATTTGCGATAAAACGAGCAACCGGATCTGGACACATAATCGAGCAGGTGCCAGATTTCTGATTGTGTGGACTGAGATGGAAAGGCCTGATTTGATGGCCCCCAGTCTTACAGGTTGCCCCCTCTACGGTAGCCGATTAAGGAAATACCGGATTCCTGATGATTTCGGCGGTTCACTCACGCTGCAAACGACGGTGATCGCCCGGTCTTTCTGTTCCCAAGCCTTCTTGCGAAGGGACCGGATACTCGGCTACAAGAAACGACCCTTAGGCCGCCTGTTGATAGCAGTTGCCATTGGCTCCGACACGGTCTTTAAGGTCCGCGACGAATTCTTTGGCATAAACGGATTTAGCGTTTATAAGTTTTGCGCTATTTACGTCAGACGCCTGACGTGATGTATCTCCGGTTACTTGTCGACCCGTCGAAACCAGGTCACCCCCACCAAATGCTTCTCACCTTTTTACCAGAACCATTTGGTGGAGGTGGGGGGAGTCGAACCCCCGTCCGAATCGCTTTTTGCCTTTGAGTCCCGCGCAGCATCGGTTGAATCAACCACCGAGCCGTGCTTACATCAATTCCGCTGGTGCTGAACGGTTCGTTGAATTCAGCAACGATAACTTTTCCAAACATTCAACCCGGCGCATGCTCTCAATTTTCGGCGCGGCGAACAATAGGTAATTTCGCTTAAGCGAAATAACAATCTCTCAATTCTGAGCCTGTGCCGGGATGGTTTTACAGGCCGGGCCGTACTCGGGTGGTGCTGCGTGCGGATAGGTATCCGGCAATATGCTGACCGGCGTAGTCATCACAAATCCGTCCGCGAATTGCGCCTCAACAAAAGATGAGCTCCATCCCTGTTCAGGCGCAGCGAGAGCAACCGTCACCTTTTGCGATGGCTCCAGCGCTGTTGCTTCGTAGCGGATTCCACACGCATAACGGAAGTCGCGCGAGACCGGATCGCTCGCGACCCATTGCCGCACCGTCACAGGCGTTTCAGAAAAGCCGACCTGCATGACACCGGCACCGGTGTGCCGCAGCGTCATCACAGGCAGCGCTGCTGCATGCTGCAAACGATTGACCAACGTCACCAGTGAAGTCTCCAGATAATTTTTAATACCGCCGTGATCCGAGTTTGGTACAACCCGCAACGCTGTGACGCCCGGCAACTGATCCAGATAATAGCGGGTGTTATCCGGCACAAAAAAATCATCGCCGCTGGCATTGATGAGATATTTTGGAATGGCGAGTCGTTCAGCATAAGCACTGCGCAAATAAAGTAGCGGGTCTTCAATCTGTTCCAGTTGCGCAAACTGTTCGGTTTTGCGCTGCTCGGTAATACCCTCGCGCACATAATCGCCAAACGCCACCGGCCAGTTGCCACCATAGCTTTGAGCGGTGTGATCGAGCACCTTGTCCATGGCCAGGATATCAGCCACGAACGGTGCAATGGCATCAATTCTGGGGTCGGCGAGCGCTGTCAGCCAGACGGCCCAGGCGCGCTTTGAGGCACCCGTGGCGATGAAGGTCCGAATATGCCAGGGCCGCAATTCCCGCACCGCAAGATCCATGCTCTTCACCAGACTCTCCATCATCGGCACATGCACAGACATGAAGGGGGGTGACTGCGAAAATAGTTGCCAGCTGTGTGCCACACTGCTGTCTTCACGGCGCGCGGCACCATCATCCAGATAAGTGAGATATTGATTGGGAATGTTGCTGACCGAAACCACAATGGTTCTGGTTTTGCGCGCAATGGAAAGTGCCATGGCTTCGCTGAAATCTGAGGCAGGCTTAGCACCGGCATTTGCTGCGGCGTTATTGATGCCATTATTTGCAACCAGCAACGCCCGGCCCGACAAGGCGTCAATGGGTACATAAATAGTGACCTCGTGTTGCCACATGGCGGGTTGCACCAGGCCATTTGGCGACCAGTCCTGCGAGGTCAGCACATAACTGCGCTTTTGAACACCTGAGAATTCTGTGATTTCACCGGCGACATAATCCAGAGCGCGTCTGGCCTGTTCGGCACGGTAACAGGCCAACACCTCATTGAACTGATGCCCGGTATTTTCAAAACACTGCTGGGCCGTTTCGGATGTTTTAACGCCGTCGCCACTGCACCCGACAACCAATAACAAACAGGCGATTACGCCGGATTTGACTGAATGGAACATTCGATTCATCATTACTCTCTTAAATTAAACCGACGTTTTTAAATTAAAGGGCGTCATTAATCAATAGAGTAATTTCCACAAGAGCTCAATACCTACGCCTGCAACTTCAACGACCAAACCATGTTTTCAATACTCACTGAACTTTTCCTCAGGAAACGAAAAAGCAAAAATCAAAAAAAATTAAATGCAGCAACCGCCAAAAAGGTGCTGCAATTTGTCTGCTATGGACTGACTTATGGTGCCCAAAGGCTTGCCAATCATTACAAGCCCAGGTCAAAAGTCAGTGAATTTGTTGCTGTCAGTGGTGCCATTCTGGGCGGATTAAAACCGCAACCGGGCAAAATCCGTTTAACCGATTCGATGGTTATTTCAGTACATGTGAATGACAGCCAGAAAGAGATCAGGTTTATGCAGGTTGGGGACCATGTCATGCTGGTGCTGGATGGCTGTGAAGCCTTCATCAGTTTTACCACGCTGGACCAGATCTACACCAGCCTGCGCAATGACATGATGAACCATGCCGACATCTATGGAAAAAGTCTGCAGGCCACCGCCCGGTCGTATCCGGCCTGATTGCATTAATTTTCTTTCAGGCCGAACTTTACTCAGCAACAGCAGTCCAATCTGGCAAAAATTGTGAAGCGACGTTCCTGGTAGCCAGTCAACTTGACGGACTACCAGAACGGATCAAATCGGATGGAAACACCTATTTCCACATCAAATGAAAATCAGTACAGTGCCGACCGGCTGCCAAGTTTCAAAAAAACTCCAATGACGACTTGCGGCTGACAGAGCAAACCACGGGCCAAACTGGTCAATACTTTCCGGAGAAACAGCATGATCAGCATATCAGGCAGCACAGGCAGCACAGGCAGCACTTCACGCACCACTGACCTCACATTCGCACAGCAGCAGGCATTCAGAAAATTGCCCCACGGACTGGTGGAGCAGGTTAAACGCGGCGTGGTCACGGCGCAATGGGCATTGGCGCTGCCAGACCGACGGCAAATGAGTCTGGCCCACCCAAACATCTGTGAGCTGCTTGCCGATGACATCATTAAACCTGCAGATATCGCAAAAAACTTCGACGACAATCATCTATCTGCTCTGGAACGCAGTGCAATGATCCGCTCCAATTTAAATGATTCCATTATCAGTACCGACCAATTTTCGGCATTGAATATGGATCAACTCGCAACACTGATTGATCCGACATTTCAAATGAAATTAAGTCACTTCGAAAATCGAAAGGAGCTGAAAGAGGGAAATCTGACTGTACTGGATCTGCTGCAGGGATTTCGCTCTGGCTCTTCAGGCCTCAGCAGCAGTAGTAGCAGCAGTAGCAGCAGCATTAGCAGTAGCAGCAGTAGCTTCAGGACCTCATCTACTTCATCTACTGCTGGCCTGACTGAAGCTCAGCAGAAGGCATATAGAAAACTGCCCTACGTATTGGTTGAGCAAATTGACAAACGTGTGGTCACGGCACAATGGGCATTGTCATTGCCAGAACATTTGCTGATCAAACTGAGCAAACAAAATCTCTGCGAACTTCTCGGTGACCGTATTATTGAGCCTGTTGATATTACCGATCACTTTAACGCAGTTCACCTGGCATTTCTGGAATACAGCCCAACGGTCCGCAACCTGTTAAAAGACAAAATCATCACACCAAAACAGTTTGCAAACTTAAAACGCGTCGAGATTGAGCAGCTGGTCGATCATCGGTTTGTGAAACTATTGCGCAGTGTTACGTCCCAGCAGGTCGAGGAGTTGCTGCTGATGCTTCAGTCTGATACGTTCAGCAGGGGTAGTTTAAGCGGCTCGTCTTCTGAAGATGATTGCAGTACGTAGGGGGGGCGCAGAGGCGCCTGCATCACCACACTACGCCCCACCAAAAAACAGATAAGAAACAAAAATGGCAGCAACCACGCCGGCCAGATCCGCAAGCAGCCCCATGGAAATGGCGTACCGGGTTTTGCGTATCCCGACCGAACCAAAATACAGCGCGACAATATAAAAAGTGGTATCGGCAGAACCCTGAAACACACAGGCCAGACGGCCAACAAATGAATCCGCACCATGGGTCTTCATGAGATCCACCATCATGGCGCGTGAGCCGTTGCTGGACAGGGGCTTCATTAAAGCAGTCGGCAGTGCCGGCGTAAAATCCGTATTGATACCGAACAGTACAAACACCCGGTCAAAGCCCGCCACGATCAGATCGAGCACGCCGGAATTGCGTAATACACCGATCGCCACCAGCATGCCAACCAGATACGGAATGATGGTCAGCACCGTAGTCATGCCACCCTTGGCGCCTTCGATAAAGGCTTCGTACACGTTCACCTTTTTGAGCATGGCACCGATGATAAACGCCACAATAATCGACAGCAGGATCAGATTACTGCTCACTTTGGAAAAAGTTTCCAGTTCAGTACGTGTGAGGCAGTGACTTAAATACCAGACCAGTGCGCCGATCAGGGTGCTCAGCCCGCCAAGCCAGCCCACCACAACCCGATCCAGCAGATTAATCCGCTGCCGCAGCGCCACCGAAACAAGTCCGACCACGGTAGCGACGTAAGTGGCAATCATGCACGGAATAAAAATATCGGAAGGATCATGCGCACCCAGCACGGCACGTTGCGCCATGATGGCCAGCGGAATCAGGGTCAGCCCGGAAGTATGCAGCACCAGGAACATGATCTGTGCATCGCTGGCCGTGTCTTTATCGGGATTCAGTGTTTGCAGGCTTTCCATCGCTTTCAGGCCGAACGGCGTGGCCGCATTATCCAGCCCGAGCAGATTGGCAGAAAAGTTCATCACCATGTGGCCGTTGGCAGGATGATTTTTGGGTACACCCGGAAAGATCCGCGCAAAAAACGGTCCGATAATTTTTGCAATCAGCTCGACCGCGCCGGCCTTCTCACCGATTTTCATGATCCCCAGCCACAACGTCATGACGCCGGCCAGCGGCAGGGCAATGTCCATCACGCCGGTGCGTGCCGACTCAAAGGTGCCGTCGATAATGCGCTTGAAGACCTCAACGTCGCCCACGAAAATCCATTGCACCAGCGCAGCAGCAAAGCCGGCCAGAAAAAAAGCGATCCAGATGTAATTAAGTATCATTTTTATCGGTTACACCGGAAACAGTTTTTTGATTGTCGTCATGGGCAGAAACAGACGCATCGGCTTTTTTTGCAGCGGAATAAAATCAAAATGTTGATAAAACGATTTGGCTTTTTGATCTTTGGCATCAACAATCAATGCCATTGCGGCGATCGGGTTGTGCGCGGTCTGGCGCAATGCATCCATCAATAAAAATTCACCAAGTCCCCTGCCCCAAAGTCTTGAATCTACCGTCAGTCGCCCCATTAAAATTACCGGCAAATCAGCGTAGCGCGGCAGTTTTTTGGCCAATTCGTCGGGCAAATCACTCAGATCAACGGCAGAAGATGACAGTGTGTAATAGCCCAGCACCTCATCGGATGGTGGCTCAATCAAAACAAATGGTGCAGCGACATGTCGTTTGGCATCCTGACCTGCCTGTCTGCGTAAATAGGCATCCAGTGGTTCAATGCCGCTCGAAAACGTAGAGCGCCCGTGTTTGCCGCAGAGTGCCTGAACCTCAAAATGAAAATCGACTACCCTCACTTCGCACCCCGTTTATCCCGGTACGCTTTGGCGGCTTTTTTCAGCCGCGCGCCTGGCGCTGGTGGATTGAGCAATGCGCTGACAAACACCTTGCGCTCGTCAGCGGTAAGACGGACAAGTTCATATTCATGGATGGTTCGCAATGCAGCTTCCTGCGCAGAACTGACTATAAAGTCACTTACCGAACGGCCTACCAGAGCCGCGGCGCGTTGCAACAGACTTTTTTGCTCATCGGTGACACGTGCTTCGACACGGGCCGTGCGGTTCAACTGGGGTGATTCGACGAGATCTGGTGTCATGGTGAATCCCTGATACGGAAGAGGAAGGTTTTGTCATTGTACGGCACAGTTCCGTACAATACAAATGTGGTAGAAACCGAGGTACCAATCCAGTCGAAATTATGTGAGACTTGCCGCCGCTCAGCGCCAGAACAGTTATTTGCTCATATCGACCATCACAGACCAGCATGTTTTCCATTCCGCCCCTGCCTGTTGTCAGCAATTAGCACCAGCGCCACTGAAAAATCAGGAAATTCAATTATTCATCGCAACTTTTGAGGATCACCATGGACTTTTCAATGTCAACCATACCGGTTGTCCACAACTCACACAAACGGCACCGCACAGAATCACATGATCCAAAGCGTACCAATGCTGAAACACCCCGTGGTGCAAAGCACCAACGTGGGTCTGAGCCACTGCGGCCTCCCGGCATCAGTCTGTTGAACACGTTGACCACCGCTGTGTCTCAACACATGATCGAATGGCTGGACGAAACAGCTGCTTTGCAACTGATGGCAGTCGGACGACAACACAAGATCAATGTGATGGCTTCCTACCTGTCCCGACTCAAGCCTGCACTGCCCATGTCACCCGATTCGGTTCCAATTTCACATCCATTTCGAGGGGATCGTTCGGCGCACTGGACCATCATCCCTGGTTCACATCGGTCAGATGGCTTTCGGGGCCTTGGCTCCGAGCCCGTCAGAACGGAAACCGCACACCTGCAACCCTGTTGTGCCGGATCAGGCAATTCGTCTCTGGATGGTTATCGACCACTGTCGGCGCCGCGCTGGAAAATCCAAACAATCCAGCTACTCGCTACCGGTTCAGGTGCGCACGCTTACAGCGGCACGCTCAAGACCATCGGCGCTGAAGCCGATCATCCGGTGTATCTGTTTCGCGATCCGCTGAACCGGCGCGACCGTCACATTCCCGCTGATGAGACAGGACGGGGCTATCTCGCTGCAAAAAACATTTATTATCCACTGACGGCGGACATCAGTAGCAGGCGTGCAATGCCCGTGGCGCAGGCCGAAGAATTTATCAAAGTGCAACGTCAACGGATTGCGGCGGAGCTTGGCAGTGAGCGACTGTCTCCCCAACAGACAGAGGCACTCAAAAATCCGCTGTTTGCAGAACACGTGGAATGCGGCCGCCTTGACCTGCGCACGGCACTGCAACTGGCTGACAATGAAAAGCCGCCGTTGTTTTATTGCCTGTCACTGTTGCCGCTGTTCAGGGCCGGAGCGATCGATTTATCCACGGTCGTGCGGACCACCGAGTCCGGAATTCAGTTGCTGCATGATCCACGTTTCGTGAAGTTGCTGCGCAATGGCTTACTCAGTGAGCAGCAGGTGGTAACGTTAACGCCAACCCAATACCGTTCCCTGCTGATTTTGTATCGACTGTTGCAAACCCGCAGAATAACCTCACACGAAGCGCTGGCGCTGACCACTGAACAGATAACAGACTTACGCAAGGCTGACCTGCTGGAAGATCTGGCCAGAGGTCGGATCAGTCTGGTAAGCGCCTTGCGGCGCGCAAAAACCGGGGGCCAAAACCCCTTAAGCGCCGCAACCACGCTTGACGATATGCCCGTTAGAACCAGCACAGAAATGTTCCAGGAAGCCCCTGAATTCCATTGGGTATCATCTTCATCTTCATCTTCATCATCTTCGTCGTCTTCAACTCTTTCGTCTTTCTCATTCGATGTACCGCGGGACTCGGGCTCATTCTCCGCACTGCTGAAACCAGGGCCAGCCAGTACCCGCCTTGAATTATCAAAATTACCGCAAACAAACCAGATGCCGGCTTCAGACGTGATCAAGTTGGTCAGTGTGTGGCCAGCAGCCGAGCTGCGCAAGGCATTCCTTGATGCAGAACGACAATCGGACCTTGCATGGATTGCCGCTTATAAACGGGTCGGCAAGTCGCTCGACTCGTTCCAAAAATCCATCCTGTCTGTAAGACCACTGCTGTCCCGGTCCGCAGCAATTCGCCACGGAGATCAAAGCCCCGGGGAAGTGGGTGTACCACTCACCGACGTGGCACTGTTTATGAGCCGAATACCCTCTGCCATTGTGCGCGATATTATTTTTGGCGAAGGCTACGGAGGAAATCCGGATTGGATTACGCGCTTTGGAAAGATCATCCATTTGATGCCGCTGGAAAAAATTGCCGAATTTCTGGATACCGGGCTCAAGGATGAAAACGATGAGCTGTTTAACACTTTCGCGGATGGCCTCTCGGGAGGGGAAGCCGTGGCAGTCGCGCGGGCCTTCAATCAGATTTTCATTGATCTGGCAGAACATCTCGATGCCAAAGAATACCTGGATCTGGCAGAGATGTTTCTGGATAACCAGTCAGGTTTCATGTTGTCGTGGTCGTGGCGCCTGGGCTGTCCGGAAATTATTGATCAATGCAGGGAAATCTGGAGTCTGGTGCAATCGAAATGCGCCATCACTGGCGAAGCTGTTGAGCGTTATGCCAAACTGGCCCTCGATGTATGGCTGGAGGCGCCGGCCTGGGGACAAGGATTTTGCGGCAGCAATGGTGCGGATGACGAGGATACGATGACTTCATTTGCAAGCTTCATGCACACAATGGGGTTGGTGGAGCATGAAGCATTTCTCAAAAAATGGACTGATAAAAATTTTGAAGTGGATTTTGATCGGTTTTACGAACTTCGTTGTGACAATTGGGATTTCAAAGGCATCAGTAACTGTCATGCCATGTTCAGTCCTGTGCCTGACTCTGAATACGGTTCCAGAGCGCGAAGCTACATGAGCATGGCTATCGACATGGGATCTGAGCGCCTTGTCAGGGATCGTGCGGACTGAGCACAAGCGGCGGGCGCCGCCCCCCCCCGGCGTCCACTGTGGTAGAAACCGAGGTGCCAAACCAGTTGTGATTATGTGAAAATTCCGCGCAGCCCAGAGAGCAATTGACCGGGCATAAACAGTGCGTTGCTCTTATCAATCACACGAGGTCACCATGTTTTCCATCCCTGCTGTGCCCAATCCGCACAAACGTCATTATGAACAGACAACTCGAACCATGGCTAAAACTGAACTTCCTGCCATGGAGCAACCGGCTTCGGAACCAGCAAGCAGTAACTTCAGGCTGCTGGACAGCTTACCCACCAAACGCGCTGAAGAAATGCTGGAATGGCTCATCGAGACAGACATGCTGCTGCTGATGCGGGCCAGTCAGAAGCACCGTCAGGCGGTGTTGAAGTTTTATGAATCCAGGATGAAGCCCAGGCGGCTGTTCTGGCATTCCGAACCCAATGGACTGTCGTATCCGGATTCGATCAAATGGAGCATCATCACGGGCTCATTGCAGATTGAGCCGGCCGGCTGTTTGAATGGCAGAATGGACTGGGCCCGGTATACAGCAAAACTGCGCCCACTGGGGCCCGGCCTATCGTGGCCCGGCCATTCGTGGCCCGGCCCGGTCAATTCATCCGAAAATTCAACTCGCCCACTGAATGGCCCCGAATGGGAAATAGACACATTGCAAAAGTGCACCTCTGACGGCGAAACCATCTACAGTGCAACACTGGTGCCCACCGGCCCCAAGGCAAATCATCCCGCCTATTTATACCGCAATCCAATGAATCGCCTTGATCGTTATATTCCCACCGACAGGGCTGGTCTGGAGTATCTGGCTGCAAAAAAAATTCATGACCCACTGACCCGGCGTATTGGTCAGGTTCAGGGGCTAAGCGTGGCAAAGGCTGAAGAATTTATCGCACTCCAGCAGCAGCTGATTGCAAAGGAGATGGCCGGCCACACGCTGTCGCCGGCGCAGCGCGAGGCTCTCAAAAACCCGCTGTTTGCCGAACATGTGGAATGCGGCCGGATTGATCTGCCGAAGGCGCTGGAACTGGCTGAGAACGAAATCAATTTATTCTATTGCGTCTCGCTGTTGCCGCTGTTCAGGTCAGGCGCCATCAAATTGTCCGAGGTGAGCCGGATGTCGGAAGCCGGCATCCGCGTGCTGCATGATCCCCGGCTGGTGCAGCTGTTTCACAAAGGTGTGCTCAGCAAAGCGCAATTGATGTCGTTGACGCAAACGCAGTTCCAGTCAATTTCAATTCTGTATCGCTCACTGCTGACGCGCCAGGTATCTTCACAAACCGCACTGGCCTGGTCTGCTGCGCAATTGGCCGAGTTTCACAAGGCCGGTGTGGTGGAATGGTTGGCCACAGGCGCAATGATTCCGGATTGCGGTGCCGTGCGAGCTGCATCGCCCAAACCCACCGGCACTGGCACCGGAAAGATGGCGTTCACAGGCCTCGAAGTTCTGTTGGGTCCATGGCCATCCAGAGAAATGTGCAAAGCGTTTTATGACAAGAGCGGCAAACTGGACGTTGAATGGCGCAACGTGTTAGCGTTACCACACCAGGTGTTGTAGCGCCAACTGTTGAAGTGGGACTGGCAGCATCGCCAGCACCATTGTTACCACAGCCACTCAATACCAGCAGCCCGGTTAGCGCTATTAAATTTACCCAGCTTCTATTTATTTTCGTAGCCATAGGTATTTCCCCTTAATTTCCGCTTAACTCCATTATAATTATCGCAATGTCAATAAGTAAACTTACGTTAACATGTACCATTAACATGAATATATTCAATGACTTATCAATTTCGCAACCATTCTCAGGCCTGACTGCTGGCATTGTCAGTGCAGGTTGATCCCATATAAAAGGAACCCTCATGAGCAAGTTCTGGAGTCGGATTGCAGGCGATCTGAAACCATACACACCTGGCGAACAGCCCAAGCTGGCAGGCCTGGTTAAATTGAATACCAACGAAAACCCATTTGGCCCGGCTCCGGGTGTAGCCCAGGCGATTGGCTCCTGCAGCGTGGAAAATTTGCGACTCTACCCTGATCCCGACGCCGTCGCATTACGTGAGGCACTGGCGCACGAGCACGGAGTGGCAATCGACAATATCTTCGTGGGCAATGGTTCCGATGAAGTACTGGCGCATATTTTTTGCGCGCTGCTCAAGCAGGACTTGCCGATCTTGATGCCCGATATTTCCTACGGCTTTTATCGTGCCTACTGTCTTCTGTATAACGTTGCGCACATCGACATCCCGCTCGATGCAGAATTTCGCATCAACGTGCGGGATTACGCCCGGCCTTGTGGCGGCGTGATTTTGGCCAACCCAAACGCACCGACCGGCATCGCCATTTCCATTGCTGATATCGAATATCTGCTGACTTTGCATGCGCAGCGCGTGGTGGTCATCGACGAAGCCTATGTGGATTTCGGCTGCGACAGTGCCGTGTCACTGCTGGCGCGCTGCCCCAATCTGCTGGTGGTTCGCACCTTTTCAAAGTCACGCGGTCTGGCCGGTATACGGGTTGGCTACGCATTGGGCAGCGCCGAACTGATCACAGGCTTGAATCGGGTCAAAAACAGCTTTAACTCGTATCCGCTGTCGACGCTTTCAATGGCTGCAGCGCTTGCATCGTTGAGTGATGAAAAATATTTTCTGAACTCAAATGCTGAAATCATTCGGCTGCGCCAATTTGTCAGCGCCGGGCTGGAACGCCTTGGACTGACGATCCTGCCCTCCCTGGCCAACTTTGTTTTTGCCGCGCACCCGACACATCCTGCGGCAACACTCATGGCCGGGTTGCGCCAGCGCGGCGTGCTGGTCAGGCATTTCGGCAACGCACGGATTGAGAACTACCTGCGCATTAGCATCGGATCGGAAAGTGACTGCCTGGCACTTCTGAGAGCCACGCAACAGGTTCTGGATGAAGTGACCCAGGAACCTGCGCTGTAGGGTCTGGATTCGCTATTTTTGAAGAGTTGAATAACTGGTGTCGGTTAATTTGAAATCCATACAGGCCAGCAGTGCCTGAAGTTCTGCATCATCGGTTTTAATGCCGACCACATGCGATTTATAGATATTGAAATCGTTGAATATTGTGCCAAGCATGCTCGCATTGTTGAGATTGGAGCTGGAAACACAAATATTGGACACTGTTGCACCGTTCAGGTTGGCACCCGCCAGACACGTACGAACGATTTTTGTATTGACAAGAATTGCGCCATTCAATTTCGTTACTGTGCTGTCAGACAAATTTGCATTTACTGCTGAAATGCCTTCAAGATCAAAGTCACTCAAATTCAAACCACTCAAGTCCACGTTATCCAAATTGATTTGACCACCGTTCGACCTGATTGCGTTCATGACTTCATTTATCTTTGCTGCATAGCCATGTGACAGTGCATTCGTGAAGATGGCTCGCTTTGCTGCCGGATCGAAATCGGCAGATTCCAGTGCGAGTTCAATATCCTCCAGGATCACGCGATTTTTATCATTGTCCAGTACTCCCTCTGTGTCACTGTCCAGTGGTGTTGAAACAAGTACCGCAGACGGTTCTGCCATGTAGCTGGTTATGAGGTTCCGTACGTCGGTGCATACAATTGGTTCGAGTGACAGGTGCACCTCACTCTGGCGTGCGTTTAGTGTTCCGTAAACTTGGTGGCTGTTGCTGATCATGGTTGAGTTTTTCCTTATTTGTGGGGGGTGTTGAACAGGAAGTCGGGATTGCGCCGCTTTCGGCGAGGCGTGATTATGATCGCCGATAAAATTGTTACCCATTGGGGAAAACAGAAGTAGAGAGGGCGAACATGGTCAGCCGGAAGCAATCCCCCCGGTGACTATCAAATCTATTACCGGCAAGGTCGATAGTGCTAAATTTAGTGCTTAATATAATCATGCATTACTATGATCCAGCCAACAACTTGCCGGAGGTCGATATGAACTTTTTTAACATACAACCAATCAGCAACCTGAAGACAATGACAGCCAGTAATTCGACCGTGCCGTAGTGTGATTTAATCCGAAAGCGTTTGGTGCAGTGCTTCGCTCTTTCTGCCAATAAAAAGACCCGGATGCAAATTGCATACGGGTCTGTTTATTTTACTGGCGTCCCCAAGGGGATTCGCCCACATTCTGCGGGCCGCGGTGTCGCCTGCATGCGACACCCTTCGAATCCCCTCAACCGCGAAGCAGTGCTTCGCTCTTTCTGCCAATAAAAAGACCCGGATGCAAATTGCATACGGGTCTGTTTATTTTACTGGCGTCCCCAAGGGGATTCGAACCCCTGTACTCACCGTGAAAGGGTGATGTCCTAGGCCTCTAGACGATGGGGACATGTTCTGTCCGCTGGCCGGTTTTTACTGCACTCTTAACTGCTTTCAAGAGGTATTTTTTTAAACCGGCTTCCAAGCAAGACCGAGATTATATGATGAGTTTTGAATCTCGGCAAGATTTTATTTCTCAATTCTGCATTTTTCTGCCAAAGCAGTCAGACAGATTATCAATGTGTTTGCCCATCGCCACATCAATAACATTTTGGAAATCTGGTGGAGATGAGCGGGATCGAACCGCTTACCTCTTGCATGCCATGCAAGCGCTCTACCAACTGAGCTACACCCCCGTTTTGCGAAGAACCGAGACTATAGCAAAACTTGTTGCGAGTTACAAGCGATACCTTGCCTGTAACTCGTTAAAAATCAATTTAATTCAGACCGGGTCTGGAGATACTTGAATTTAACCCAATTTTTCGTCCGCTTTCACACCCTGATGAAACACTTCATACAGCAACACAGGTATGCCCGTGTCACCCAAATGCGCCTCAATCAGCGGCTTGACGTCGGCCCAGCTCAAACCACCCACACCGGTGGCCAGACAAGGCAATGCCACACTGCGCACATCTTCTGCCTTGATATATTTCGCCAGCGCCTTCAAGGCATGGACAACGTGCTCCAGCGTTGCCTTGTCAGGACGCGCGGTTTTGCCATCGTCCTGCATGTCCTGCGTGATCAGATTGGCGACGCGACGGGTAGCGCCTGCGCCATCGACGCCAGTCCAGACCCAGATCTGCCCAGCCTTAAGCGGATTATTGTGGATAAAGTGACGGTAATCCCTTACCAGGGATGGAAACGCCTCGCGCAGCGTCAGAGCCAGTCCGCTGTCAAATGAATCATGTGTTGCAATCCCGTGCCCGATCAACTCGGCCTTACTCAATAAAATATCGCCGGCCACTTCTCTTATCATTTTCGGTTTCATATCTACCCTTTCGCTGTTTCGATTAGTTCTGCAATTTCAATCTAATCGAAACAGCGAAACAGTTTCTGAGCAGGATCAACAACCGAATCAATAAGCGCCCAGGCGGGCGATCACAACCTCGCGACCAAACAGTTCAAGCACCGCATCGATGGAAGGCGTTTGCAGCTGACCGGTCAACAGCAAACGTAACGGCATGGCCAGTTGCGGCATTTTTAATCCGTGAGCTGCAAGTGTGGCTTTCATCAGTGCCGAAAGGTCAGCTTTGCTCCAGGTCACCGCAGCGCACTGTTCAACAAACGACTGCAGTGCCGGACGTACGGCATCGGTCAGATGCTGTTTAAGCAGTTCATCGTCAGGCTTGGGCTGGCGGTAAAACAGCATGGCACTGTTGGCAAGCTCAACCGTGGTATTGGCACGCTCTTTAAGCAGCGCAATCACGGCTTCCAGAGCGGGGGCTCCTTCAAATTCTGCGTCCGGCATGGCGGGTCTGACCAGTGCGGCCAGACGCTCATTGTCGGCCAGTTTGATGTAATGATTGTTGATCCAGGCCAGTTTCTCCGGATTGAATTGGGCCGGCGATTTGGACAGATGATCCAGATTGAACCAGCTGCACATCTGCTCCATGCTGAAAATTTCATCGTCGCCGTGACTCCAGCCCAAACGCGCCAGATAATTCAGCATCGCTTCGGGCAAATAACCTTGCGCCGGATAATCCATCACACTGACAGCGCCATGGCGCTTGGAGAGCTTTTCACCATCGGCACCCAGTATCATCGGCACGTGACCGTATTTCGGTAACGTGGCGCCCAGCGCAGTGAGAATGTTAATTTGACGCGGCGTATTGTTGACGTGATCATCGCCGCGGATAACGTGGGTGATCTGCATGTCCCAGTCATCGACTGCCACGCAAAAATTATAGGTCGGTGTGCCGTCCGGACGGGCAATGACCAGATCATCCATTTCGCGATTGGCGATGGTAATTTTTCCCTTCACCACATCTTCCCAACTGACTTCACCGTCGAGCGGATTTTTGAAACGGATCACCGGTTTGCGCTCAGCAGGAATGGCCGGCAAAGTCTTGCCAGGCTCGGGACGCCAGGTGCCGTCGTAACGCGGCTTGTCACCGAGCGCGCGCTGCTTTTCACGCATCGCTTCCACTTCTTCGGGTGATGAATAACAGTGATAGGCCGTTCCGGCTTTGAGCATGTCAGCCAGTACTGCGCTGTAACGATCCATGCGTTTCATCTGATAAAACGGACCTTCATCGTGCTGCAGATTGAGCCATTCCATACCTTCCAGGATCGCCTGCACGGCCGCCGGCGTTGAGCGCTCCAGATCGGTATCTTCAATGCGCAATACAAACGTACCGCCAAAATGACGCGCATAGGCCCATGAAAAAAGCGCGGTGCGGGCCCCGCCTAAATGCAGGTAGCCGGTAGGACTGGGGGCAAAACGGGTGCGGACTGCTGTCATAGCTTTGGACTTGCGAATAAGGCAAGTGAATAAAAATGGAAAGCGCTATTGTAACGTTGGAATGGTGCTGAAGATACTAATTCGGCCGGATCAGATTGGCAGCGCTGGCCTGACTGGCGCCGGCTGACAAAAATTTATTCGGGTTCTGCGGACGACCTTTGAGCAGCACCTCGAAATGCAGATGCGAACCGGTCGATCGGCCCGAAGTCCCGATGTCAGCCACATACTGACCGCGTTTAACGATGTCGCCGACCTTGTTCAGAATCCGCGAACAATGCGCATAACGGGTGACCAAATCATTGCCGTGATCGATTTCCAGCATATTGCCGAATTGAGGATGATATTCCGCCGTAATCACCACTCCGCCTGCTGCCGCGACGATGTGAGTACCAACCGGAGCCGGGAAATCTATGCCTTCATGAAAAGCATTCTGGCCCGTAAACGGATCGAGCCGCCATCCGAAAGTGGATGAATTGAACGGGACGTTGACCGGTTGGGAAGTGGGTAACAGGCGCGATTTGACTTTATATTCCATCAATGTCGTTTCAACCACATTCAGATAATCCGAACGCCGGTTCAGGTCAATCGACAGCGCGTCGAGCGCAGTCTGAAATTCTGACATGTTGAGCAAACGTGAATCGGCTGAAGGTTCCATCCCGCCACGTGGCGGCACCGCTTTGAAATTGAATTCTTCCGGCTTGACACCGGACAGGCCCTGCACGCGTTCGCCGAGCGCATCGAGCTGCATGATTTGCGCCTGCATTTCGCCGAGTTTGATCGCCATCTTGGCCAGATTCTGCTTCATGTATTTTTCCTGAGACGTATTGTCCAGGACGGCAAATTCGGGGGGCAGCAGATTGCGCACGGTTTCTGAGTAACCGGCCAGACGCAGGCACAACATGGAAAATAAAAAGCTGCACACGAGCAGTAATACTGTCAATCCGATCAATGACAAAACCACATGCTTTTGCGTTATTTTGATTGATTTCGCTCGCGTAAACCGCGGGTGCATTACAATAATTTGCATCAATACTCCAGAGCGCTGCTCAAAGGGCCAAGCATGACATCATCGAATCATACAAATTATCCACCAGGTTCAAATGGCAGAACAAATTTCATTGTCAAAAAATCTAACAAGAAAAGTCAGAGCGTGGAAGTCAATTCGTTGTTGCGCAGTCAAATTGCCCACTTGTGGCCAACCATTACCAATATCACAGCGCTGCAAAAAGAATGTGTGGCTGCACTGCCGCAGTTATTTTTATATTGCCAGGTACTGCATCTGGACGCCGATCAGCTCACCGTTGCCGCACCCAATTCGGCACTGGCTTCCAAACTGAAACAGCTGCTTCCGAAACTGCAGACTGCATTGCAAAAAGCAGGGTGGCAGATTAACGCAATCCGCATCAAAGTACAAGTCAACCCGACTTTGGAAAAAGAACCCGTAGAAAAGCAGTGCCAACTGTCCGGCACTGCTTTAAAGGCATTTGGTGAGCTGGAAAAAAATCTGGCGGGGTCCAGACACAATGACGGTCTGCTGGAAGCATTGAGAAATCTGATCAGCAGAAAACGTTAATTGGGTGCCCACTGTTCTGCCATTTGCTTCAGATAAGAATGCGGCGCGACTTCCATACTGTCAAAGGTGACGATCTCGTAAGCATCTGGTTGGTTCAGCAGCGCACGCAACAGCAGATTATTCAATCCGTGACCGGACTTGTGCGCGCTGTAACTGGCCAAAAGCGGATGTCCGATCAGGTACAGGTCGCCGATTGCATCCAGAATTTTGTGGCGCACAAATTCATCGTCATAGCGCAGTCCGTCCGAATTCAGTATGCGGAATTCATCGAGCACGATGGCGTTTTCAAATGAACCACCCCGTGCCAATCCGATGCCGCGCAGGCTTTCCACATCCTGCATGAAACCAAAAGTGCGTGCCCTGGCCACGTCCCTGCCATAAGAAATGGCGCTGAAATCTACTTCGGCAGTCTGGTTGGTGCCATCAACAGCGGGATGATTGAACTCAATAAAAAATTTTAATTTGTAGCCGTGATAGGGGTCGAGGCGCGCCCATTTTTCATTCTTGCCGCTGCCCTCACGCACTTCAACCGGTTTTAAAACCCGGATGAATTTTTTGGGTGCGTCCTGTTCCTGTTTGCCGGCTTGCTGCAACAGATACACAAAGGAGGCCGAAGATCCATCCATGATGGGGATTTCTTCGGCGCTGACATCGATATACAGATTATCGATTCCCAGTCCGGCACAGGCGGACATGACGTGTTCTACCGTTGAAATTTTTGCCTTTTCGTGGGTCAGTGTCGATGCCATTCTGGTGTCGCCGACGATGGTCGCGGAAGCCTGAAACTCAATTGGCGGATCGAAATCGATACGGCGGAAGATGATCCCGGTGTCAATCGGAGCCGGTTGAAAGGTCAGCTTGACCTGAGTGCCGGAATGCAGACCAACGCCAATTGTTTTGACACTGGTTTTAATGGTTCGTTGTTTTAACATGAGATTGGAATCAGGCAGGAAATTGTGCATGCATTTTACTTCGATATCCCGATTTCATCACCGGTTTCATCAAGCCCGTCTCAGAATGCGTTATCAATTAATTACTCGACTGCCAGTCGAGCAGGTTGGGCAAACACCTCATCTGCCCAACCAAGCGATCTTACTTGGTCAACTGCGCCAGCAGGGTTTCAGCTTTGGACGCTTCAAATTTGCCAGGCAGCTCAATATTTAACTGTTTGACCGTGCCATCCACTACCAGCATGGAATAGCGCTGGGAGCGATGTCCCATGCCGTGCTTGGTGAAATCGGCATCAAGTCCCAGTGCGCGGCTGTAGTCGGCATTACCGTCTGCCATCATGCGCACAATGCCGGTGGCTTTCTGGTCACGTCCCCAGGCACCCATGACAAACGCATCGTTGACCGAGATGCACCAGATTTCATCAACGCCGGCGGCTTTGAGTTTGTCGGACAGTGCAACATAGCCGGGCACGTGCTGTGCCGAGCAGGTTGGTGTGTAAGCACCGGGCAAACCAAATATGGCGATGGTTTTACCTTTGGTGATTTCTTCGACTTTAAAGGTATTTGGTCCCATGCTGCAGGTACCGGTTTCGACTTCAATATATTCAGACAGATTCCCGGCGGGCAATTTGTCACCGATTTTGATTTGTGGATTGGACATGTTTTCTCTCCTCAGGTTGATTCACAGGACGTACAAAGAAAAACGCCGCAAACATGGCTGTTTGCGGCGAATACAGCTCAGGCGCAGTATGCCTGAGAGTCAATTTCTTTGCTGAGTGCCTGCCATTTTCGAATTACAAAACGCCGGTCAGTCAGCCTGCTTGCGCAAAAATGCCGGAATGTCGTAGGTTTCCATGCCATTTTTTTCCAGAGCACGGACTGTTTCCGATGCCGATTCACGACGCCAGACTGCCGGGCCCTTGGCACTGTCAAAGCCGTGTGCTGCCACGCCAGTTGAATGCGTGTGGCCCATAGTCCCCGGATTTAAGGTGCCACTGCCCATGCCTGGTGCCATGTTCATCGCGGCCGGCTCATTATGGGTGCCGGTGCGCAGCATCTGCTGCGGCTGCACCAGTGTCATTGGTTTTTTACCGCGACCCAGACCGGTTGCGACCACGGTGACACGGATGTCGTCACCCATATTGTCATCGTACGCAATGCCCTGTGCAATCGACGCATCCGGTGCGGCAAAGGCACGCACTGCGGCCATGACTTCACGGATTTCCTTACCTTTCAGACTGCGACTGGCCGTAACGTTGACCAGCACACCGCGTGCACCGGACAGGTCAATGCCATCGAGCAGCGGCGAAGCAACTGCCTGCTCAGCCGCAATGCGGGCCCGATCGATACCTGATGCAGTAGCCGTACCCATCATGGCCTTGCCCTGTTCGCTCATGATGGTTTTGACGTCATTGAAGTCGACGTTGATATGGCCTGGCACGTTGATAATTTCGGCAATACCGGCTACGGCATTGTTGAGAACGTCATCGGCGTGCTGCATCCATTCCAGCATGCTGTCGTCTTCGTAAATTTCTTCCAGCTTTTCATTGAGAATGATGATGAGTGAATCGACGTGCACTGAGAGCGCGTCCAGACCTGCATCAGCGATGTCCATGCATTTCTGACCTTCGTAAGAGAATGGTTTGGAAACCACGGCCACCGTCAGCGCGCCCAGTTCCCTGGCGATCTGCGCAACAATTGGCGCTGCGCCCGTACCGGTACCGCCACCCATGCCGGCGGCGATAAACACCATGTGCGCGCCGCGCAGCGCATCTTCAATGCGCACTCTTGATTCTTCAGCCAGCGCACGGCCGACGTCAGGTTTCATACCAGCGCCCAACCCGGTTTCACCGATCTGGATCACATTGTGTGCCTTGGATTGAGCCAGGGCCTGTGCATCGGTGTTGGCCGCAATGAACTCCACGCCGCATACACCCTTGTTAATCATGTGCTGAACTGCATTGCCACCAGCACCGCCAACTCCGACTACCTTGATGATAGTCCCTTGTGTCGCGTTATCGATCATCTCAAATTCCATCTTAAACTTCCTCCCAGGTTGGCAGCTCCCAGTCGATAATCATCACAGCACATCTCGATTTGTCATGACTAACAACTGAACACTGCAGGTTGCACAGCATTATAAATTGACGACTCTTTTTTTCACAGAGAATAATTACATTTCAGCTGTTAAAAAGTTCCGAAAAACCACTCTTTCATTCTTTGCCAAACTGCTTTGGCCGATCCTTCCTGACGCGATACCAGATGGCCGCGCAAATACTGCTTCTTCGCTTCCAGCAATAAACCCAAAACAGTGGCGTAACGCGGCGAGCGCACCACGTCCGATAACTGGCCGTGATACTCCGGCATGCCGATGCGGGTCGGCTTGAGAAATATGTCTTCAGCCAGCTCCACCATGCCGGGCATCATGCTAGTGCCACCGGTGAGCACCACGCCGGAAGACAGCACTTCTTCGTAACCGGATTCGCGGATCACCTGCTGCACAAACGCAAACAGTTCTTCCACACGCGGCTCAATCACGGCGGCCAGCGCCTGGCGCGACATCGAGCGCGGCTCGCGGTCGCCCAGTCCCGGCACTTCCAGTGTCTGGGCCGGATCGGCCAGCGTCTGCTTGGCCACGCCATAACGGATCTTGATTTCCTCCGCTTCGGCAGTCGGGGTGCGCAGCGCCATGGCAATATCGTTGGTGATCTGGTCACCGGCAATCGGGATTGTTACGGTATGGCGGATTGCTCCTTCGGAAAATACCGCCACATCAGTGGTGCCGCCGCCGATATCGATGAGTACCACACCGAGTTCTTTTTCATCCAGAGTCAGTACCGCATCGGCTGACGCCATCGGCTGCAGAATCAGATCGGCCACTTCCAGACCGCAGCGCCGCACGCATTTCACGATGTTCTGTACTGCCGAAACCGAACCGGTGACGATATGCACTTTGACTTCCAGACGGATACCGCTCATACCGATCGGCTCGCGCACGTCATCCTGATTGTCGACAATGAACTCTTGCGGCACGGTATGCAGCAATTGCTGATCGGTCGAGATATTGATGGCCTTGGCAGTTTCGATCACGCGCGACACGTCAGCTGCGGTAACCTCCTTGTCCTTGATGGCAACCATGCCGCGCGAATTGATCGAGCGGATATGACTGCCTGCAATGCCGGTATATACGTTTCTGATTTTGCAGTCGGCCATCAGCTCGGCTTCTTCCAGAGCCCGCTGAATCGATTCGACGGTGGCTTCAATATTCACCACCACGCCTTTTTTCAGACCTTTCGATTCATGCTGACCCAGACCAATTACTTCATGGCGGCCGTCCGGCATGACTTCAGCCACCACGGCAACGACTTTCGAGGTGCCGATATCGAGGCCAACAATTAAATTTTTTGCGTCTTTAGTCATAGATATCCCAGGTTTCCCACGTATTTTCGATTACTTCTTTTTCTGTTTGGTTGCTACGCTCAAGTCCGGCCCGCTGGTTTGCAACGCCAAACCATTCGAATAACGCAGGTCCACACTTTCAATTTTTCCCGGCAGGCGGCTGGACAGTTCCGGATAAACCTTGATCAGACGATCGACCCGTTCCTGCAATACTGCCCTGCTCTCTTCCCTGCCCAGTTGCACCTTGATGCCATTGTCGAGCCTGACCAGCCAGGCATAGCGCTTGCTGTAATCCACCGCGGCCGGCGCCAGACCCAGCGTTTCAAACCGTTCCTTAAACATCAGGTAATGCGACAACACGTCTTTCTCACTGCCATTCGGCCCGCTGAATTCAAGCAGCTTTGATTCTTCTTCCACCTCGGCCAGATTGGCGGTAAACACTTCGCCCTTGACCGACAAAATCTGACCGTCTTCACCCCAGGTACCCAGCGGACTGTGTTCCTCAAGGGTGACAATCAAGCGATTGGGCCATTCACGCCGCACCGTCGCTTTTCTCACCCAGGGCACCATTTCGAACGCATGACGTATGCTGTCCAGATTGGCCGTGAAAAAATTCCCCTTGATTCCAAACAAAGCGGTACTGCGAATAATCTGCGAATTCACGTGCTTTAACACTGCATTGTTCACACCTTCAACCTGAATCACGCCCAGGGTAAACATCGGACGATTCATCAGCACCCAGACACCGGCCAGAAACAGCAACGACGCGCCCAGCCCGAAAAGCACATTGGCTGCTGCGTTTAAAATTTTGATGTCTTGCCACATGCGCGTTGTTCTTCCCTTTTTCTGTCAAGGCTTCCAGTCGGCCGAGGCATGCAACTCCAGTTCGGCCATCCCCAGAATTTCCAGACACAACTCTGCATAGCTCAAACCTGCTTCTCTGGCCGCCATCGGCACCAGAGAATGCGAGGTCATGCCTGGCGAGGTATTCATTTCCAGCAAAAACGGCTGATTATCGGAACTGCGTATCATCACGTCTGCACGTCCCCAGCCGCGGCAACCGAGAGCGCGGCACGACGCCACCACCATGTCCTGGATTGACTTTTCCTGATCTGACGGCAAACCCGACGGACAAAAATATTGTGTGTCGTCAGTGAAGTATTTATTCTGATAATCGTAATTTGCGTCCGGTGCCACAATCCGGATCAGCGGCAGCGCGCGGGTTTGTGCATCTTTACCCAGCAATGCACACGTCACTTCGACACCATCGATAAACTGTTCGGCTATGACCGCATCGTCAAAACGCGCAGCCAGTTCGAAGGCCTGCTGCAATTGCGCGGCGTCGGTTACCTTGGTCAGCCCCATGGTCGAGCCTTCGTGCGCCGGCTTCACAATCAGCGGCAATTCCAGATAAGCGGCAACCGCGGCCCAATCACTGTCGGAGGCCAGCATCATGAATTTCGGTGTTGAAATACCGGATGCCATCCAGATCCGTTTGGTCATGGCTTTGTCCATAGCCAGCGCTGAAGCCAGTACACCGGAGCCGGTATACGGAATACCCAGCTGCTCAAGTGCGCCCTGCAGCGAACCGTCTTCACCGTAGCGACCATGCAATGCAATAAATACCCGGTCGAATTTTTGCGCGGCCAGTTCCGACAGACTTTGCACGCCCGGATCAAATGCGTGTGCGTCCACTCCTAACCCCTGCAGCGCCGCCAGCACGCCGGTACCGGTCATGATGGACACTTCACGTTCAGCAGAGCGTCCACCGAACAGCACACCGACTTTTCCCAGACTCTGTATTTTATTTGTCATGATTTCCCTGCAGCGTTCAAATCTTTAATTATTTTTCCCGGTACGCCGTTGATCGAACCGGCTCCCATGTTAATGACCACATCACCATCTTTCAGTACGCCGATCAGCGTGCCCGGGAAGTCAGCAATATTTTCCACAAACACAGGATCAACCTTGCCCAGCACACGTAACGCCCGGGCTAAAGAGCGGCCATCGGCAGCGACTATCGGCGCTTCACCGGCGGCATATACTTCAGCCAGCACCACGACGTCGGCCGAAGACATCACCCGCACGAAATCCTCGAACAGATCACGGGTCCGGGTATAACGATGTGGCTGAAACGCCAGCACCAGCCGCCGACCCGGAAACGCGCCGCGCGCCGCGGCAATGGTGGCGGCCATTTCTACCGGATGGTGACCATAGTCATCTACCAGCGCAAAATGTCCGCCCGATGTTCCGTCAGCACGGGGTAGCGCTATTTCACCGTAGCGGGTAAAACGCCGGCCCACGCCATGAAACTCACTCAACGCTTTTTGTATATCCAGATTCGACACACTTAGTTCGCGAGCGATCGCGACAGCGGCGCAGGCATTCTGCACATTGTGCATGCCGGGCTGATTCAGGCTGATATCCATGTCGGCATAGTCTTTCTGCACTACGGTAAACTGCATGATGCCACCGACGGCTCGGGCATTCACGGCGCGCACTTCGGCTTCCGGATCAAAACCGTAAGTCACTATCGGCTTGGAAATGAACGGTATGATTTCACGTACATGCGGATCATCCAGACACAGCACCGCTACACCGTAAAATGGCAGACGTTGGGTAAATTCGATAAACGCCTGTTTTAAGCGCGCAAAATCATGGCCGTAGGTATCCATGTGATCGAAATCGATATTGGTAATCACCGAAATCATGGGCGACAGATTCAGAAACGACGCATCCGATTCGTCGGCTTCGACCACGATGAAATCACCACTGCCCAGTTTGGCATTGGCACCGGCACTGTTGAGCAGACCACCGATCACAAAGGTCGGATCCAGTCCTGCCTGACCCAGCACACTTGCCACCAGACTGGTGGTGGTGGTTTTGCCGTGCGTGCCGGCAATCGCGATGCCACTTTTAAGACGCATCAGTTCGGCCAGCATCATGGCGCGCGGTACGACAGGAATGTGCGCAGCGCGCGCTGCCATGACTTCCGGATTGTCGGCACTGACTGCGGTCGATGTCACGATCGCGTCAGCGCCCAGAATGTTGTTGGCATCATGGCCCTGCGTGATCTGTACACCCAGGCTGGCCAGTCGTTGCGATGCCGCGTTGCTGGACAGGTCTGAACCGGAAACGAGGTATCCGAGGTTGTGCAGCACCTCGGCTATGCCACTCATACCCGAGCCGCCAATACCGACGAAATGCACGTGCTTCACTTTATGTTTCATTCCAGGCCTTTCTTGTTGCTTTTATTATTGCTGCGTTGGTGTTGTTCAGCCATCTGTTCCAGCACCTGCGCGATCACCGCATTGGCATTACGCTGTCCGAGCAGATAGGCCGCATCGGCGAGCTCATGGCATTCGTCGCGGGTCATGATAAACAGCATCTTGGCCAGTTTTTGCACGGTCAATTCATTTTGTGGCAGATGAATTGCCGCTTTCTGTTTTGCCATCCATTGCGCATTATCGGTCTGATGGGTAGTCGACGACGCCATGAACGGCACCAGAATACTGGCCACACCGGCGGCTGTCAGCTCCGACACGGTAATGGCACCGGCCCGGCAGATCACCAGATCGGCCTCGGCGTAGCGCCGGCCCATGTCATCAATAAACGGCAGCACCTCGGCCTTGATCCCGGCCTTTTTATACGCAATCTTCAGACTGGCAATGTGCTGTTTGCCGGACTGGTGGGTAACCACCGGGCGTGCTTCAGCCGGCAGCGAAGCCAGTGCCGCAGGCACGATTTCATTCAACACCTTTGCACCCAGCGAACCGCCCACCACCAGAATATGCAACGGACCGGTGCGACCCTCGAAGCGTTTTGCCGGTCCCGGCAAGCGGGCAATTTCGTCGCGTACCGGGTTGCCGGTCAGCTGTGCCTTGGAGGCAGCCGCGCCGAAATCAGCAGGGAATCCGAACAGCACTTTCTGGGCGAAACGGCTCAGCATTTTATTTGACAGCAGCAGCGCGGCGTCGGCATTGACCAGTACCAACGGAATGCCAAAAAAGCGCGCCATCAGGCCGCCCGGCACCGTGACATATCCGCCCATACCCAACACCACATCCGGTTTGCGCTGTTTCATAAAACCATGACAAAGCGTAAAACTCTGCAACAGCCTGAACAGACCCGCGACTGAATGCATCAATCCCTTGCCGCGCATGCCGGAAAAATTCAGCACATCCATGTCGATTCCGGCCTGTTTGACGATCTCGCCTTCCATGCCATGCGAGGTTCCCAGCCAGCTGACAGTCCAGCCGCGCTCCTGCATGGCATTGGCAATCGCCAGTCCCGGAAAGATATGACCGCCGGTGCCGGCCGCCATGATCATGAGGTGTTTTGCCGGTGCAGTCATCAGTGCCGTCCTCCCCGCATGAGCGCACGATTTTCATAATCGATGCGCAGCAGAATCGCCAGACCGATACAGTTGATCAGCACGCCCGAGCCGCCGTAACTCATCAGCGGCAACGTCAATCCTTTGGTTGGCAGCAATCCCATATTCACGCCCATATTGATAAATGCCTGCACGCCGATCCAGATGCCGATTCCTTTGGCAGTCAGTCCGGCAAAGGTCAGATCCAGTACGATGGACTGACGGCCAATATCAAAAGCACGTTTCACCAGCCAGTAAAACAGATACACCACCACGATCACACCGACAAAGCCCAGTTCTTCACCAATTACGGCCAACAGAAAATCGGTATGCGCTTCCGGCAGGTAATGCAGTTTTTCCACGCTGCCACCGAGCCCCACACCAAAAATTTCGCCGCGTCCAAAGGCGATCAGCGAGTGGGTCAACTGGTAGGCCTTGCCGATGGCATGATCTTCCTGAAACGGATCCAGATAAGCAAAGATCCGGTCACGGCGCCACTTCGACAGTGTAATAACCAGACTGAACACACCCACCAGCAGCGCGGCAATCCCGCCAAACCAGATGCCATTGATGCCACCCAAAAACAGAATGCCCATGGCGATGCAGACGATGACACCAAAGGCACCCAGATCCGGTTCGAGCAACAGCAGCAAGCCGATAAACCCGATAGCCATGGCCATCGGAAAAAATCCTTTTGACAGGCGGTGCATATATTCCTGCTTGCGCACGGTGTAGTCGGCTGCGTACAGCACCACAATCAGCTTCATCAGCTCAGAGGGCTGAATGTTGAATACCTTGAGCGACAGCCAGCGCCGCGCACCATTGACACCCTTGCCCAAACCCGGAATCAGCACTGCCACCAGCAGCACCAGCGTAAATACAAACAGGTAAGGTGCATATTTTTGCCAGATTTCCACCCTGATATGAAACACGCCAAAACCAACCGCCATCGACAGGCCGATGAACAGCGCCTGACGCACCAGAAAATGGTTGTTGCTGTAGCCTGCGTATTTCGGAGAATCCGGCAGCGAGATCGAGGCCGAATACACCATCACCATGCCAAACAGCATCAGCAACATCGTCACCCACACCAGCATCTGGTCGTAGTCGAGCATCTGCGAACGATAGCCAGACGGTTGCGACCAGAGTGCGGACAGGATGGCTTTCACGCTATTGGCTCCTTCATATTTCACCCCGTGCAAAGCCGATTTCTTTTACCGCATCGATATATACCTGAGCGCGCTGCGCATAATTTTTAAACATGTCAAAGCTCGCGCAGGCCGGCGACAGCAATACCTTGTCACCGCTGCCGGCATGTTCGCAGGCCTGCTGCACCGCCTCATCCATTGAAGCACAGCGAATAATGTTGACACCTGTGTCGTGCAGCGCTGCGGCGATTTCATTGGTGGCCTGACCAATCAGGCACAGCGTACCCACAAAACGGCCGACCGGATCCTGCAGGGGCGTGAAGTCCTGACCTTTACCGACACCACCGGCAATGAGCATTATTTTGTTATGTGTGCTGCCCAGTCCGTTCAGTGCTGCAGCGGTAGCACCAACATTGGTGCCTTTGCTGTCGTCGTAATATTCCACATCAGCGATGGTGGCAATCAGTTCCACCCGGTGCGGTTCACCCTGATAGTCGCGCAGACCGTGCAGCAGCGGCGCCAACGGCAACTGAATTGCCCGGCACAGCGCCAGTGCGGCCAGCGCATTGGCGGCATTGTGTCTGCCGCGAATTTTCAGGGCATCTGCCGGCATCAGTCGCGTCAGAGATACTTCAACTTCCGGAACTGGCTGATTTTTGGCGCGGCGTTTTGGTACCGGCACGTCATCATCAACCGGTGTCGTCATACATAACCAGCTCATATCATGTTCACTGGACAAACCAAATTCATTAATGCGCTTCGGCACTGACATGCCGAACGTCACCATGTCAGACGAGAGGTTCTGCATCTGCATCACCAGACTGTCATCGCGGTTCAGCACCTGTACGGTTTTCGCTGCAAAAATTCTGGCCTTGTCGGCCGCGTAGGCCGCCATGCTGCCATGCCAGTCGAGGTGATCCTGCGTCACATTGAGTACTGTTGCCGCATCGGCCTCCAAACTGTACGTGCTGTGCAACTGAAAACTGGACAGTTCCAGCACCCAGACTTCCGGCAGTGTGCCGTTCTCGACACACTCTCTTAATACGTCCAACACCGAGGGGCTGATATTGCCGGCAATTCTGACGCTTTTACCGGCCCGTTCTACCAGCAGTCCGACCAGACTGGTAACAGTGGTCTTGCCATTGGTGCCGGTGATGGCAATCACTTTGGGCTGATATTCCTGTGCTGCACGCAGTTCCTGCAGGCTTTGCGCAAACAGTTCGACTTCACTCCAGACCGGAATGGCGCGCTCTTTAGCCAGTGGCGCGAGCTCGGCCAGTTCCAGCAGGTCCGACAAACCGGGACTGACCACGATGAAATCGATGCCGTCGAGCAGCCCTGCCGTAAATGCGCCGGCCACAAATTCGCACTCCGGTGCCAGTTCCATCAATTGCGGCAGACGTTGCGGCGCTGCACGGGTATCTGCGACGCGCAGTACTGCTCCGCCGCGCACCAGCCAGTGCGTAGCAGCCAGACCCGATTCACCGAGTCCCAGTATCAGTACTTTTTTATCGACGTAATTCATTAGCGTAATTTCAAAGTTGACAGACCAAACAGCACCAGCATCATGGTGATAATCCAGAACCGCACCACCACCTGTGTTTCTTTCCAGCCCTTCTGTTCAAAATGGTGATGCAGCGGCGCCATCAGAAACAGTCGTTTTCCGGCACCGAAGCGCTTTTTCGTGAATTTGAAATATCCGACCTGCAGAATCACTGACACGGTTTCGACCACAAACACACCACCCATCATGAACAGTACAATTTCCTGGCGCACGATAACGGCAATCGTGCCCAGCGCGCCGCCGAGCGCCAGCGCGCCGACATCACCCATGAAGACCTGGGCCGGATAGGCGTTAAACCATAAAAAGGCCAGACCGGCACCGGCCATGGCACCACAGAAAATCAGCAATTCGCCCGCGCCGGGAATGTGCGGCAGGAATAAATATTTCGAGTAAGCCGCACTGCCGGTGACATACGCAAACACGCCCAGCGCGCTACCGACCATCACGGTCGGCATGATCGCCAGTCCGTCCAGACCATCAGTCAGATTCACCGCATTGCTGGTGCCGACGATCACAAAATAGGTCAGCGCAATAAAGCCCCACACCCCGAGCGGATAACTGATGGTTTTGAAAAATGGCACAATCAGATCGGCCTTGTTGGGCAGGTCCAGACTGAATCCGGATTCCACCCAGTTCATGAAAATGGTCAGGGACTGACTGCTGGACGGTGCCGATACCGAAAACGCCAGATAGATCGCCGCAAACAGTCCAATCACCGATTGCCAGAAATATTTTTCACCCGAGGCCATTCCCTTGGGGTCGCGGAACACCACCTTGCGATAGTCATCGACCCAACCGATTGCGCCAAAGCCCAGTGTCACCACCAGCACCACCCAGACAAAACGATTGGACAGATCAGCCCACAACAAGACAGATACGCCAATTGAAATCAGCAGCAGCACGCCACCCATGGTCGGCGTACCGGATTTAATCAGATGAGTTTGCGGTCCATCGCTGCGCACCGCCTGGCCAACTTTCAAACGAGTTAACATGCGGATCACACCTGGTCCGGCGATCAGCCCGATCGAGATCGACGTCAGCGTGGCAAACACGGCCCGAAACGTAATAAAGTTAAAGACCCGGAAGACACCGACATCCTGTTGAAAATATTGTGCTAACCAAAGCAGCATATTGTTATCTTTCTGTATGCATTAAATGTGCCACTACCCGTTCCATTTTCATGAAACGTGAACCTTTGACCAGCACCGTGGATGCTTCTGTCAGCAACCCATCCAGGTGCTTGTGCAACGCGTCAATCTGCTCGAAATGCGCTGCGCCACTGCCAAACGCCGAACTGCTGTGTTGCGCCAACTGACCCAGCGTCAGCAGTTTTTGAATCCCGTGCTGTTTGGCATACGCGCCGATTTCCACGTGGTAAGCCGGACCGTCAGTACCGACTTCACCCATGTCGCCCAATACCAGTATTTTTTCACCGCCTGCCTGCGCGAGCACATGAATGGCCGCGCGCACCGAATCCGGATTGGCGTTGTAGGTATCATCAATGATCACGGCGCCATTGTCGGCGCGCTTTTTTTGCAGACGACCGGATACCGGTTTGAAATGCTGCAGACCGTCCACAATCGCCGCATGACTGCAGCCAATGGCGTGCGTGGCCGCCGTGGCAGCCAGCGCATTGAGTACATTGTGTACACCTGCGGCTGCGAGCTGAATGTTCAGAACATCCTTACCGATATATACAGTGAGCTGGCTGCCAAAGTCGTTGGCCACAAACCGGCCGGCAATATCCACCTGTGCCGGGTCGTCTTCCAGACCAAAAGCAAGCACTTTGCGCTGTCCTGCATAAGCACGCCACAACGGTGCGTATTCATCACCGGACGGAAACACCGCTACACCATCAGCGGGCAAACCGGTAATTACCGCGCCATTTTCCTGCGCAACCGCTTCCACGCTTTGCATAAATTCCTGATGTTCGCGCTGCGCGTTATTCACCAGACCCACGGTAGGCCGGGCGATCGCGCTCAACTGGGCGATTTCGCCGGGGTGGTTCATGCCCAGTTCGATGACTGCAGCGCGGTGCTGAGCGGTCATCCGGAACAGTGTCAGCGGTACGCCGATTTCGTTGTTCAGATTACCCTGTGTGGCCATTGATCCTTCGGTCCCGTAAGCCGATGTCAGAATCGATGCAATCATTTCTTTGACAGTAGTCTTGCCGTTGCTGCCGGTCACGCCAATGACGGGCAGGCTGAACTGCGAACGCCAGCAAGTTGCGATCTGTCCTAGCGCAATGCGTGTGTCAGGCACAACCAGAGCAGGAATAGCCAGCGCATCCGGTGCCCGCTGCACCACTACGGCAGCTGCACCCTGTCTGACCACGTCGTTCAGAAAATCGTGCGCGTCAAATTTCTCACCCACCAGCGCCACAAACAGGCAACCGCGCGTTACCTTGCGGCTGTCGGTGACCACACCTTCAAACACCAGATCAGGACTTGCCTGACGCTGAACACTTGGGATCAGGCAGGCTGACAACTGCGCCAGAGTCATTCTCATGGTGAGCCCTTGCTGGCCAGATCAGCCAGTGCAATATTGGCGTGATCGATATCGTAAAACATCAGTTTCTTGCCCTTGATTTCCTGATACGCTTCGTGACCTTTTCCGGCGATCAGCACCACATCCTGTTTGGCTGCGTTCTTGATGGCAAACAGGATCGCCTTGGCACGATCCGTTTCCAGAAACGGGGCCGATGTTCGGCCCGGTGTAAAGCCCGCTGCAATCTGGTCCAGTATCTGCAGCGGGTCTTCGCTGCGTGGATTGTCACTGGTAACGACAATTTCATCAGCCAGCTCGGCAATTTTTCCCATGACCGGACGTTTGCCCGGATCACGGTCGCCGCCGCAACCGAATACGCACCACAACCGGCCCTGGCGCTCACGCGCGACTTCCTGCAGATTGATCAATGTTTTTTCCAGCGCGTCGGGCGTGTGTGCGTAATCGACGATTACCAGTACCCGTCCCGGGGCGCTTAACTGTTCCATTCTGCCAGGCACCGGAGTCAGCTGTTCAATTGCCATCACGGCATCACTGAAACTCAGGCCGTGTACCAGCAACGTCGCCAGCACCGCCAGCACATTGCTGACATTGAAGCGACCGATCATTTGCGACTTGATCACCCCGCTGCCAAATGGGGAATCTACCTGAAAGCTGGTGCCGCCCTGAGTGTTGCGCACACCTGTGGCCTTAAGCACCGGAAACAGATGGTTCTGGCCGGACTCATCGAGCGTATATCCGATCACCCGGGTTGCACGGGTCTGGCAATAGTGTGCCAGCCGAACGCCGGCTTCATCATCCAGATTCAGCACGGCTGCTTTCAAATCTGGCCAGGCAAACAGTTTCGTTTTGGCGGCTTCATAGTTTTCCATGTCACCGTGAAAATCGAGATGGTCGCGAGTCAGGTTGGTGAACACGGCAACATCGATATGCATGCCGTTCATGCGTCCCTGTTCCAGTCCGATCGACGACGCTTCGATGGCAAGCGCGGCACAGCCCGCTTCGTTTTGCCGCGCAATTTTCTGATGCAGCTGAATCGCGTCCGGCGTGGTAAATCCGGTTTCGTCAAATTCGCCGACCATGCCTCTGCTGACGGTGGCAATGCCGAGCGTGCCGATCACGCAAGACTTTGTTCCGGTCAGCGACAGGGCGCGGGCAATCCAGTTGGTGCAGGAAGTCTTTCCATTGGTCCCGGTTACAGCCACGGCGAACAATGCAGCATCAGGATGATACAGGTAGCTGCTGGCAATATAGCCGGATTGCCACAACAGATCTGCAACAGCCAGATGCGGCACAGTCAGACTTTCATCCCAGACAAAATCGGCGGCTTCATAAATGATCGCTTTGGCACCCTGCGCGATAGCATGTTGAATGTAGTTGCGTCCGTCATTCTTGCCAACCGGGTACGCAAAAAATACGTCGCTCGGCTGCACCTTGCGCGAGTCGGTAACCAGATGCTGTGCGGGAGGCAGTGCGCGCAGCCAGTCCACGATGTAGGTAATTGAAGTATTTTCCATCACATGATGTCTCCCATGCCGTTATCGGGAAGCACGCTCGTGACAGTGGTGTCAGGCGGCACGTTGAGGGTACGCAAGGCGTTGGCGGTGATACTTGAAAACAGCGGAGCAGCCACCAGCCCGCCGAAATGCGGCCCCGACGGATCAGGCTCATCTACCATGACTGCAACAATAATGCGCGGGTTGGATACCGGGGCAAAACCACAGAATGAGGCAATGTATTTTTTTACGTACAGACCGTGTTCGACCTTGTAGGCGGTGCCGGTTTTGCCGGCCACCCGGTAGCCGGGAACGCGCGCCTTGATGGCACTGCCTTCCGGTCCGGTGACGGTTTCGAGCATCATGCGCATGGTTTGTGCGGTGTTGACGGAAAAGATGCGCTCCCCGACCGGCGGCTGGTCGAGTTTTTTCAGGCTGAGCGGAATCAGTTCGCCGTCCCGTGCAAAAACGGTATAGGCATGTGCCAGCTGAATCGTGGAGGCAGTAATACCCTGGCCATATGCCATGGTGGCCTGTTCAATCGGACGCCAGGTTTTGAAATTGCGCATGCGTCCGGTGGCAGTGCCAGGGAAATCAAATTTGGGCGCCTGGCCGAAACCGACCTTGGTAAACAATTCCCACATTTCCTGCGCCGGCATCATCAGCGCTATTTTGGCGGTGCCGATATTCGAAGACTTTTCAATAATCTGCGCCACGGTCAGCGCGCTGCTTTCATGCGCATCATGAATGAAAGCCGGGCCAACCGACATTTCACGGCCGGTCTGAAATACGGTTTCCGGCCGGACCCGGTTGGTTTCCAGCGCCAGCGACACCGTAAACGGCTTCATCACCGAACCGGGTTCGTAGGCGTCAGTCATGACCCGGTTGCGCAGCTGTGCGCCGGTCAGCACGGAACGGTCATTCGGATTGTAGGAAGGCAGATTGGCCAACGCCAGAATTTCGCCGGTCTGTACGTCCACCACTACCACACCACCGGCCTTGGCCTTGAATTTGGCCAGCGTCTCTTTTAACTGCGCGTAGGCCAGATACTGAATTTTGCTGTCGATCGACAGTGTCAGTTCCTTGCCGTCGTGCGGTTCATTGATGGCGCGCAGGTCTTCCACAATATGGCCGAGACGGTCCTTGATGACGCGCCGCGAACCGAGCTTGCCGGCCAGCTCGGACTGATCGGCCAGCTCCATGCCTTCCTGACCGGCATCTTCCACATTGGTGAAGCCAACCACATGCGCCATGGTGTCGCCTTCCGGGTAATACCGTTTGTATTCGCGCCGGGTTTCCACACCGTTGATTTTGAGCGCCTCGATTTTGTCGGAGGCAGACTGTTCAACCTGACGTTTCAAGTACACAAACTGGCGGTCTGAATCGAGTTTCTTGCGCAGCTCGGCTTCACTCATTTCCAGCAGGCTGGCCAGTTGCTGAATTTTTTCCTTCGGTTCGGCCAACACGTCTTCCGGAATCGCCCAGATGGCCTTGACCGGAATCGACGACGCCAGCACCAGTCCGTTGCGATCGGTAATTTTGCCGCGTGTGGCAGGTAGCTCCAGAGTGCGCGCATAACGCGATTCGCCCTGCTTTTGCAAAAAGTCGGTGCTCATGGCCTGCAGCCAGAACGCGCGACCCACCAGCGCCACAAAACTGACGAACAGCACAAACATCACCAGACGCGAGCGCCAGGCCGACAGCTTCATCGCCAGCACCGGATTCTGCGAAAACGGTACTCCCTTGGCGTTGGCCTTGCGAGGACGAGCTGACTGGCGTGCATTTGTGCCCACGTTTTTGCTCCTGTTACTGCTCATTGTTCTTGCCGTTGATGGTTAAGTATTGGGTGCGTTCCGCAGTGACCGGCACCATGTTCAGATCTTTGATTGCACTGGCCTGTATGCGTTCATGCTTGCCCAGATTAGACTGATCCAGCTGCAGTTGCGACCACTCCACTTCGAGCTGTCTTGCTTCAGTCTGCGAACGTTCCACTTCAATAAACAGGTGGCGCGCCTGATACTGGGTTTTCACCAGCACCAGCGCGCAGCCCAGCAGCGCAATTAACAACACCACATTCAGACGCCCGCTCATTGCACAGCCCCGCTGGCATCCTGTGCCAGGCGCTGCGCCACGCGCATGATGGCCGAACGCGCACGCGGATTGGCGGCCACCTCGGCATCACTGGGCTTGATACGACCGAGCAGCTTCATCAGTGGTTGCGGCAAATCGGCAGAACGGATCGGCAGGCGCCGGTCCGGCTGTTTCACTACCACTCTGGCTGCCATAAACTGTTTGACGATGCGGTCTTCGAGCGAATGAAAACTGATCACAACCAGTTTGCCGTCGGTCGCGAGCAGATCAAAGGCCTGAGTCAGGCCGCTTTCAAGGTCTTCAAGTTCCTGATTGATGAAAATCCGGATAGCCTGGAAGGTGCGAGTGGCCGGATCCTTACCTTTTTCACGCGTTTTGACGGCACCTGCCACGAGTTCGGCAAGCTCTCGTGTGCTTGAAACTGGTGCTGTGAGCCGGCGAGCTGCAATCGCCTTTGCAATCTGAAAAGCAAACCGTTCTTCCCCATAATTTCTTATAACCTCCTCTATATTTTTTTCCGTCGCTGTTTCCAGCCAGGTAGCGGCGGAAATGCCGCGCGTGGTATCCATGCGCATGTCGAGCGGACCGTCTGCGCGAAAACTGAAGCCGCGCGTGGCGTCATCCACCTGTGGTGAAGAAATGCCCAGATCGAGCAGCACGCCATCGACGTGTGTGATACCGCGCTGGGCCAGTTCAGCCTGCAGCGTGGCAAAACTGTTGTGTACGATCGAAAAACGCGGGTCATTGATCTGACCTGCATTGGCGATAGCCTGCAGGTCTTTGTCGAATGCGATCAGGCGGGCTGTGGCCGGCAGTTGCGACAGCAGCAGGCGGCTGTGGCCGCCGCGCCCGAAAGTGCCGTCAATATAAATACCATCGGCCTTGAACGGTTGCAACGCATCCACCGCCTCATGCAGCAGTACCGTGCTGTGCCGGAATTCCTGGCCGGCATCTGCTTGATCTGCTGTTGGTGAATTTGAAGCTGAATCAGTTATAGGATTGGGGGGCGTGGTCATGCTGGTCCCCCATCAGAAAGAGAAATTACTCAATACGTCCGGCATCCCGGTAGCAATTGCCTCGGCCTCGCTGGCGGCCAGTTTCTGGGCATCCCAGACTTCGAAGTGGGTACCCATGCCCAGCATCATGACATCCCGAGCCAGTTCGACCGCGCTGCGCAGTTCCGGCGCCACCAGAATCCGACCGGCCCCATCCATTTCCACATCGCAGGCATTACCCAGAAAAATACGCTGCCAGGAACGGGCCGACATCGGCCATTTGGCGATTTCGTCACGATGCGATTCCCAGGTCGGGCGCGGAAACAGCAGCAGACAGCCATGCGGATGACGGGTCAGCGTGACGCGCCCTTCGCACTGCACTAACAGGGCGTCACGATGCCGGGCCGGAATTGACATCCGTCCTTTTGCATCGAGAGTCAGAGCTGACGCGCCTTGAAACACAGTGGAACTCCTTGGGTAGTTGAATTGAAAAAATGCGCGGGGTATTTTTTAACCTCAAATATCCCACTAATAGACACTTTTTCACACTTGCGCCCACTTTAGAGTAAGCATTTCCTGCGGTCAAGCGAAATAAACCGAAAAAAACCGAATTTTCATAATGAAGTCAACGACTTAGCTGCGATTGTTCATGCATCGTCAAATTGGAATATCACATAAAATTAATAACTTAGATCGGGTTGTGAAAGTGAAGCATTAGCAGTACACATGGTTTTACGGTGGTCTTGGGCCTTTGCGGGTCATCTTAAATACAAAGTTACGTTGCTTAAATGAAAAAATTTATAACTGTCTGAGCAAATTTAAAACGGGTTTTTAAGCTTTGTATTTTTGTAGTATTTAAAAAGTAAATAAGCAATAACCTCGATGTACTTATAAAAATTACCAGCCTACTATCGCCGGCCAGATTCACTTTTTAAACTCGCTACATCGCGAATCCTGACAGTTGGAGGTCTGCATGCAATTTCTCAAAGGCAAAATCCCGTACCTGCCAACGGAAACCGGAGATAACCCGGATTTCAACCTGATGGGTGGCAATCCACCGCCATCAACCCAAACCGGCACCCGGCAGCCATGCAGTGCCACTCTGAAATGGATGGCCCGATCCTGCTTCGGCAAAATGGCAGGTCACCCGCTGACCAAAGGGGTGGCAGGCCCCATGCTCGCCCTCGGGTCACGGATAGACTGTCTGGGACTGGATAACGACTGGTTTGGGGATTGGGCACCGGCAGTGGCCGCTGGCGGCGCCTGCCTGTTTGTCATCAGCACCATCGTCTCGACCTATAACAAACCCAGATATGAACCGCTCGTGAAACATCTTTCCCAATCTGTCGGTTATGGCGTTGCAGGTATACCATTGGCACTTATCCAATTCAGTATCTACATGTGCTCCAAAAAATCGCCGCAGGAGTTTGATGCCGAACAGATCGAGCAGCAGATTGCCCCGGAATGGGACCCGGTTTTGGACGGCCCTGATGATAAATACGAAGCGACGATTTCCGGTCAATCCGAATGGGAGACGACAACAGCTCCGACCTATTTAATGCCCGGCAAGGGACCGAGATTCAGTCCGAGAGAACCATGGGGAACCCAGCTATGAACACATTAACTCCAACCAAAACCGGCCAAAGCGATATCCGGTATCAACGCAGTGAAGCAGTACCACTGAATCCTTCCACCGGCATACAGGTTGACGATCTGACAGGGCCCGCCGCACCTGATCCGGACCGACTGTCGCGCTGCACCGGCATAGTCCATGACACGCTGTATGCCGCACGGGTCACAGGCTCGGCTATGTTCAGTACCGGATTGACGGCCAATATCTGCCGGCACATGATGAATAATCCGCATCCCAAGAAGAGTGAAGGACTGTTGATCGGTCTGGGTATTCTTTCATTTCTGAGCGGGGCAGTTGGACAGGCGTCGATGCTGTCGACTCAGCGTCGGGAAAGTATCAGAAAGGCATTCAAGGATGCAGTGGTTCCGGCTCTGGTGTCGTTCAGCGTGTACCTGGCACTGTCGCACGGTGCCATCTAAAATATGGATCGCATTCAACATCGATCGCAGGCTGACAGAATGCCGGCACCGGCACAGTCACGCGCCAATCCGCCGCAACCGGCCCATCTCACAGCGGTCACCATCAATCTGCCCCCGCTGATCAACCTTACGCTTATCGTGCCACCGGTCATCGAACGTTATCCCAAAATTCTGAAATGGAGTGCCGTCGCGCTGACCGGCTCCGGCATTTTGCTGTACTCCAAGGGTTATTATGTTCCGGGTGTAATCCTGATGGGAGCAGCGTTGGGGGTGGGCGTGATCGAAGCATTTGTCGAAACTTTTATCAGTGAGCCCAGACACCGGTTTCACATTCTGGATATCGATGGGTGAGCGCGCCAGCTGCTGTGCACTTCGAAATGTGGCAATCCCTACTGTTTTTAAAAATTAACGAAAGATAGTCTTGCAGATCTTTTATTTTTTCAGGATACAAAACTATGGCAATTTATACTCTCCGAACACCTGATCATGCTGGCCTGTCAAAAGTCGAAATCACAAGCCAGGCTGGCACGGAATCAACACAGAAACCGGGCGCTTCATTCACTCCACGGCCTGGCCTTCTGAACCGGTTCACCGAACGCGTGCACAAATGCACTGAATCCATCAGGAATTCTATAAACAATGCCGGCACTGCAATACTGAAAGCCCTCGGAACGTTGGCTTCCGGCTTCGGCGCCGCGGCATTCATCGTCATGAGTTGGTTGAAATCATGTGCAGGCAGTCAGGAAAATTTCGGTGCCGGTGGAGCCGGCTACCGCATCACTGTCGACCTTGATGATCACGTTACCGCCTGGATCGAAACCGCAAATGATGATGACAGCGATTCGGCACCGCAGCCAGAAACTACCATCAATCTCAACCCGGTCAGGTCAATCGATCCAGTGGCAGACTTTGATAATTTAATCAACGAAATCAACGGAACAGATTAAGGGTGTGATATCTGAATAAAGTGAAGCAAGCCGATAGGCCGGATTCTGTTACGACACTTGCCGTTGCCGGTTCGTGTTATGACAGCCATTCCTCTAGGCCCTGGATTACTCCAGGGCTCAAGCTTTCTACCCGCACGCTCCGCGAGCCGCCTCAATGCGTGCCTATTTGAAATTGCTCCGGGTGGAGGTTACCGCGTTTCACCGTAACTGAATACGCTCGTCTCTGTGGCCCTGTTCCTCGTCTTATATCTTAAGCAAACAGCGCTCGCGACTTTCAACGGACGGCCGTTAACCGTCACCCTGCTCTGTGGAGTCCGGACCTTCCTCCCGTTTTGGACAATTTGCATGCAAATTGCCAAAACCAGCGGCTGTCTGGCCTGCTTCGGGCTGGATTCTAACACCACACTTCCCCTTTTTAGCTGAATAAACCGGTAATTTCTGGTAGGGTAACGACTTTCCTCCACAAGTCATCTATACATGTCCACTTTGACAAGCCTCCATTCTTCACTCCGCTCTGGCGGCCACCGCAGTGGCGGCCAACTCATAGTCGATGCCCTGCAGATCCACGGCGTTGATACGATTTTCGGTGTGCCGGGCGAGAGCTATCTGCCGGTTCTGGATGCGCTGCACGAACATAAAAGCAACACTGCGCACAATAATGCGCCGATTCGCTTCATCATCAACCGCCAGGAAGGCGGCTCGGCTTACATGGCCGAAGCCTACGGCAAACTGACCGGCAAACCCGGCATCTGCTTCGTCACGCGCGGACCCGGTGCCACCAATGCTTCAATCGGTGTCCATACCGCCTACCAGGATTCAACGCCGATGATTTTGTTTATCGGCCAGGTGGGGAACGACTTTGTCGAGCGCGAAGCGTTTCAGGAAATCGATTACCGGCGCATGTATGGCCAGATGGCAAAATGGGTCGCGCAGATCGACCGTGCCGACCGCGTGCATGAATACGTGGCGCGCGCCTTTCAGATCGCCACCAGTGGCCGCCCCGGACCGGTGGTGCTGGCACTGCCGGAAGACATGCTGTCGCAAAAGGTGGCCAGCAGCGCCATCCCCGCCATGCGTCGTTACCAGCCGGTGCAGGCATCCGCGAGCCATCAGCAGATTGACGAACTTGGCATCCGTCTGGCGCGCGCCGAACGTCCGATAGTAATCCTGGGCGGCGGCGGTTGGAATAAAACCGCCTGCAACCAGATTCAGCGTTTTGCCGAAAAGCAGAATCTGCCGGTGGCCTGTGCGTTCCGCTTTCAGGATTTGTTCGACAATCATCATGCCAATTACATCGGCGATGTCGGTATCGGCATCAACCCGAAACTGGCCGAACGTATCAAGCAGTCTGATCTGGTTATCGCCGTCGGCCCGCGTCTGGGTGAAATGACGACCGGCGGCTACAGCATTCTGGAGGCGCCGGTACCCAGACAGAGCCTGATTCATATTCATGCCGATGCGCTGGAACTGGGTCGGGTGTATCAGGCCGACATGATGATCAACAGTGGCATGCCGCAAATTGCCGAAGCACTCTGGGCCATGCCTGCGTTGGGCAACTGGCAGGGCAGTGTTGAAACGGCGCGCGCCGAGTACCTGGCCAACCAGACCGAAGCGCCCATTTTCAAAGATAAAGGCCAGCCGCTCAATTTATGGAAGGTAGTTCAGGAAATCAGCAAACAGGTGCCGTCCGACACCATCATCACCAATGGCGCCGGCAATCACACTACCTGGGCGCACCGCTACTATCGCTACGGTCCTATGCGCACCCAGCTGGCCCCGACTTCCGGCGCCATGGGCTACAGCGTGCCGTCCGGCATTGCCGCCAAACTCGTCCATCCGCAGCGCACCGTGATCACCTTTGCCGGCGATGGTGAATTCATGATGAACGGTCAGGAACTGGCCACCGCCGCGCAGTACGGCGCGGGTGTGGTGGTGATTTTGTTTAATAATGGCATGTACGGCACGATACGCATGCATCAGGAACGTGAATTCCCGAACCGGCAGGTCGGTACCGAACTGCACAACCCGGACTTCGCCGCGCTGGCCAGAGCTTATGGTGGTTCAGGTGAGATCGTGACCAAAACCGAAGAATTCGGTCCGGCACTGCAACGTGCACTGGCATTTGCGCGTGACAAAAAACTGCCTGCCCTGATTGAATTGCGATATGACGGGAATTTGATTACCCCGGGTGCGACGCTGGAGGCGATCCGTAATACCGCGCTGGGAAAATAGCAGTCAATCTTTACTCCACCAGACCAAACTCACGCCGCAGAATTTCCTGACGATTTTCCGGCGTGACATGGTGCTTTATCTGCTGCGCGTTTTCGACAATTTTCAGCGCACTGCCGAACAGGATTTTGCGCCCGGTCAACGTGCACAGCACCACCAGCAACTTCCTGACAAACAACGAATCGTGGTGGGTGGAATTGTAATGATTGGCCCCGGCAAAATCGGTCCAGTCTTGCGGCATCAGATCAAACGCATACTGCGCTTCCCAGACTCCCTGCACTTTGGATTTCAATACGATTTCCTGCTCTCCCAACCGGTTTAACATGAACGCATCATCATCCTGCCTGATTTCGGTGTCGAGCAGGTCAATTCTGACTGGCTCACGCAGTCCATAACCACCGTAGCCGCAATCGCACAGCCATTGCCCGTCGTCGAATTGCACAACTAGCGCCATATGGGTTTTGGGTTTCCTGACATTGTGATGGGTCAGGGGACTGGCGGCGATAAAAAAATACCGAATCTGCAGGGCATCAAGCGCCATGGCAAACAGACCATTCACTTCAAAACAATAGCCGCCGCGCTGCCGGTGCAGAATTTTTTCGGCAATATCATCATGGTCCAGTGAAATGATTTTGCCGGCCTGAATATCGAGATTCTCAAACGGTACGCTTTGCAACTGACAGCGCATCATTTTCGTCACGCACGCCAGCGTGGCACTGGCTTCACCCTGAAAGCCTATGCGCTTCAGATAATGATCGAGCGTAAATTGGGACATGACTGCGCCACTGTTTTTATATTTCGGGTTGGTCAACGTCACCGGCACATTGTGTATTCTTCCCCTTGCCGACGCACGCGCTTTAACCAGACTAATTCATGTCTTGCGACTATTCAATCCAATCCGCTGCAAATCAGGTCAATCGGGTAAGTCAGTTGCATAAACGCGACTGGCCCTGAATCCGGCATTGCCTGAGTAATCGTTTTTGGCGCGATCTAAGTAAAAACCTCGATCCACGGTCAGCAACGATTAAATTACTATCGCCACTGGTACCAGAGCGCCCTTTTTACAATGCATGTTGTTGAATTTACGCACTGGGGTTTGCTGATTCTGCATGTTATTGGACTCTAAATGACCCATCCTCTTCCCAAGTCTCCGTTACGCTCTTCCACTAACCAGGTTCGAAATAATGCCAATCCAGATCCCGGACGCGGCGCGCCTGACAATCCGACGCTGCTGAACCGGTTTGCAATATGCTGCAGGACTATTGCCGCCAGCGAAGTGATGAAAAACATTGCCGCCCTGGGCATGATTGGTACCGGAGCAGGGGCGCTCTGGGGATGTCCATGGGTGACAGGGTTTTTAATCGGATTGGGTGTGGGCACTTCGTGGATGGGAGGTTTGGGAATCGCCCTGATCGGGGCCGGTCTCATTCTGTGGACTGTCAGTACCGTATTGTCGGCAAAAGAACCAGGGGCCTGCACTAATCCTGTACTCGAAGCTGGATTTTCGGCACTCATGGGCGTCGTCGGAATAGCGTATGTCATCGTCACTCACGTTCTTAATTTCTTCCAATCGTGCTGTTGTGGTGCTGATCCGGACGGGCTCAATTTTGTGCCGAAACCGGTGTCGGGCCACAGGCCAGAACCGGAACAAGACCGCAATCCTCCGGCAACCACAGCACAAGGCTTTGCAACCTTAACAAGACAGGATCCTCAACCTCCCTCCAAATTCGATCTGGTTATGGCGAAAGAACGTGAAAGGCAAAGCAAGGCATACATATTTACAGATCACTGGCGCAATAGCGTTCAATCTGATGTCGATTCAGGCAGCAGCTCGTCCGCGTTGATGATCAGCAACAGTTCCTGCTCACAGAGTGCAAGAACAGAGGCCGAAATAGTGGCCGAAAACCGGTTGCGACTAGACCCAGTAATTACCAAGGCTCTATATGACGCTTCCATAATCAAAAGTCTCCATAGCAACCCCCGTCCCAGATTATCCTGTGTCCGAAGTTCTGGCGTATTACCTGAGAATCCACCCGTGCGCGTTGCAGCACTTAACTCCCCTCCCTTTCTGAGCCAGCGTCTTGCCACCACCCCTGTTGTCGATACGACCCAAAGAATGCAGCAACCTGCGACATTGGAATCAGCTAATTCAGCAGTTTCAGACAAAATTGGATCATCCTGACAAAAAAACTCACTTCACCTGAATGGTTTCAGATGCAGATAGGGGATGTCGACACTTAAATACCAGCAATTACTCAACTACCATCGAGGCTCAAATCTGCGCCCTATCGGTGACGACACTGTTTCGTCTTGCACTATTAATTGATTTTGCCTAATGGTTTTTATATGATCTGCAACACCTCAACTTTACCCACTTCGTTTCATCGTTCTGCCGCACTAAACGAAGCACCCAATTCCTCACCTTCCACCGGCACAAATCCACCAGGTCCAGACATACTCACCCGATCAACTCTGTGGGGCAAAGGAAATTTTGGTGCCAGCCCTGCACTGAAAGCCATCGGAGCGGCCTTGATTCCAATCGGTTTGGCAACTATCGGCTTTGGCGGCATAGGTATCTTGATCATCGTAATCGGCATCACTTTATGGACCTCAAGTACGATGTATTCTGCACACGAAAGTGTCAGACCGGCTGGTCAGAGTTTTTCTGCCCATATTGCAGAATCGATAGGCTGGGCCGTACTGGGAATTCCGCTCATCATTGGTACCTGCCTTAAATCGTACTTCGGAACAAATGCTGCTGGTGCGCACAAACCGCCTGAACCAACTTTTCTCAATAAATTTACCAAATGCTGTAAAAAATTTGTAGCCAGCCCGATCATGAAAAACATTGCAGGGGCACTGACAGGAGCCGGCGCCGGCGCAGCACTGGGATGTCCATGGCTGGTAACACTGCTGATCGGAGCGGGAGTGGGATCATCATGGGTGGGCGGTATCGGTATCGCGATTGCCGCAGCCGGTATCATTTTGTGGCTGATCAGTATGCGTTTGTCGCTGAATGAAAAACCGCCAGAGCAGGATGCCGCGGCGCATATTGCAGAATCAGCCGGCATGGCAGCAATTGGTTTGCCGTGCACCATTCTTGAGTCCATCTCCCATTGTTATCAATGGTTTGGCGAGCGGAATTCTTCACCTGTTCAGACCCTGTCGGACCTGCGCGAGCGCAACGCACCATCAATCGCCAGCGCCAGCCAAAGCAACACAGATTCAGCCAGCCATGACTTATTCGAGGAACCCGACAATCTGTTACTCGTGGAAAAATACCATCAGGAAGAGCGCAATTACATTCCAGATCTCTCCATTGATCGAGAGGCGGGTCGGCCGAACGCATTGACGGGCCACCGGCTCACACAGAATTCGTTAAGCTGGGACATCAAAACTGTTTTCAATCCATCCGATTTCTCGTTATCATTGGCACACTTTCCAACCGGCCAGTGCCAGCAGTCCAACCAGTCCAATTCATGCTTTTTCAATATCCGACGCACTCCATTGCCAAAATAATCACCTGTACCTGGTTCATTTTTGCGCTCCACGCAGGCATCGCCGCTGCAGAAACGACCGCACCGGTCTCAATCCGGACCGACGTACAGACTCTGATCGACAACCACCGGCGCATCCTGTCCCTGCAAACCTACAGCACCAGCGCCGGGGTCAACCATCAACAGCATCAGGAAGCAATCCGCGCCGGTGAATTTCTGTTTATAGAAGATCAACGTCTGGCCAATAACCTCACCGAACACCTGCTTTCACAAACCGCTCAACCCGCTGACATGGATGATTTTCTGGCCGCCTGCGCCAACCCGGTATGGAAAGACGCCGATTTATTCTCGGTGCGCGGGATACTGACCGAGCTGGCAAAAAAAGCCCGGCTGACTGCCCCGCAGGCCAGACAGGTGCGCATCCTGTTAAAGGAGCTGGCAGTGGCCCATAACAAATATGGACTGGAATTAAACGATGCATTAAGCCAGCCCCACATCACCAAAGCTGCGCGTCCGGCCTGGGCTGCGTATAGCTCCGAAATTGAACAGCAATATCCGGCTGCATCCGTGCTGGATGAACTCAAAAGCGCCCTCCCCACCCCGGAACAGCAGGCCACCCCTTCCAGCAAGGCTGATGAGACCGTGGCATTGGCACGCGAGAATGAATGGCAGGGGCTGCAACTGGAAAAAGGCACGGTGCTGCTGACCTTTGATGACGGCCCGCATCCGGTCTACACCAGAGAAATTCTGGCGATACTGGAGCGCTATCGGCTCAAGGCGATTTTCTTTCAGCTCGGGCAGAATCTGGGCACGGTCACTGACGGCCACGCCGAACTGACCAAAAATGAAGACATTGAAAAAGATATCCTGGGTGCCGGTCATGCCATCGGCAACCATAGTTTCACCCATCCGTTTTTACCCAAGCTCGATCAGGCCGCAGTCGAGCAGGAAATCGACAAAACCCAGGCACTGCTGAATCTGGTCATTACCGACGACACCCGGCGCACCCATATGTTTCGTGCCCCCTACGGCGCACGCAATGCGATGATACTGGGCGAAGTCGGAGAACGCGGCTTGCGTTCAGTGCTGTGGAATATTGATTCGCTGGACTGGTCCGACCCGGTACCGGAATCGATCGTGCACCGCATTCTGCTGGAACTGGATCACGCCGGTCGCGGCATTATTCTGATGCATGACATCCATCCCAAAACCGTGTTGGCCCTGCCGATGCTGCTCGATGAACTGATTAAACGCGGCTACCATTTTGTGCAGTGGGATGGCGGAAAACTGGTGGCGACCAATCGGGATGCGACGGAGGTTGCTCCTGTTACGGTACTGATGACACCATCAACACTGCCCAACTGAAATGGTCAGGATTTGGCAAACCAATTTTTTTAAATTGAATCGATTTCGTTTTTAAGTTCTGAACACAATTTCAGCGATTCAATAAATTTTCTTAATTAAAATTTAAAAAATATCAATTGGCTGGAGCCATATCAATCCAGATACGATGTGTTGCCTTTTATTTTTTCCATTTAAATAACAGTGCCAGTCTGATTATATTCAGATTGAAAACCAACCGTAATCCTCACCTGACAAGGACCCTCCCCATGAAAATGAACCGTAATGCCACCCCTGCCCTGTTTGCTCTGACCATCTTCTGCAGTCTGTTTCTGAGCAGGCCGGCCATGGCCGAATGGAAAATCAATAATCAACGTTCCGAGTTGTATTTCGTCACCACCAAAGCCGGTTCAGCAGGCACTGCTGCAATTCAGGAAGTGCAGACTTTTAAAAAGGTCAACGGTACGGTAGACGACAGCGGCAATGTCACAGTCAATATCGAACCCGGCAGCGTCGATACCGGTATCGAGATCCGGGATCAGCGTCTCAGGGATATTCTGTTCAATACCATTTCCTATCCGATCGCCACCTATACCGGCAAAGTCAGTCTGACTGAAATCAACAGTCTGTCGCTCGGCTCGAGCAGGGAAATGGATTTGAAGGGGAAGATTACGCTGTGCGGGCAGACCCAGCCAGTCATGGCAAAAGTACGTGTGACCAAACTGACCGGCAATCAGTTAAGGGTGGAAACGAGAGCACCGGTAATTATCAATGCGGCCGATTTTGGACTCAACAACGGCGTGGAGGCATTACGCAAAATAATGGGGCTGACGGTGTTATCCAGCGCCGCGCCGGTCAGCTTTTCACTGGTTCTGAATTAAGACGGCTCCGGCTTGAACTGCAACTGATGCAGATTCGCATACGTGCCGTTTTTCTGGATCAGCTCGGCATGCGTGCCCATCTCGCTGATTTCACCATGGCTCATCACCACGATCCGGTCGGCATGTTCGACGGTGGACAGACGGTGCGCGATAACCAGCGTGGTGCGGCCCTGCATCAGGGTTTCCAGGGCCTGCTGGACGGCGCGTTCTGATTCGGTATCGAGCGCCGAGGTGGCTTCATCCAGAATCAGGATCGGCGCGTTTTTATAGATGGCGCGCGCAATGGCCAGACGCTGGCGCTGACCGCCGGACAGACGTGAACCGTTGTCGCCGATTTCCGATTTCAGACCCAGCGGCAGATTCTCGATCACATCCGTCAGGTTCGCCGCCTTGACGGCGGCAGCGATCCTGGCCGGATCGGGATTGTTGTCACCGTAAGCAATGTTTGCGGCAATTGAATCGTCGAACAGCACCACGTTCTGACCGACCATGGCAATCTGCTCGCGCAGGCTGGTCAGCGACAAATCGGCCAGATCGATGCCATCGAGTCTGATCACCCCTTTGGTCGGCGCATAAAAACGCGCTACCAGATTCACCAGCGAGGTTTTGCCGCCACCCGACATGCCCACCAGCGCCACAGTTTCACCGGCCCTGACGCTGAAGTTGATGCCTTTGAGGATTTTCTGATCCCGTCCTGCATAAGAAAATTCGATGCCGACAAATTCCAGATCACCTCTGGCACGCGCCTTGAGTTCGACACCGGTTGACGGTTCGGGCGGCGTATCAATCAGATCAAATATCGATTCCGAGGCAATCAGGCCGCGCTGCAACGGGCCGTTCAGATCGGACAGCCGCTTTAAAGGCGACAGCAGCAGCAACATACAGGTGATGTAGCTGGCAAAATCACCGGCAGTAAACTGGTTGGAATGGAACGGCAGCAACGACGGTCGCATGGCCACGATAATCACCATCGACACAGCCAGTGCGGCAACCAGTTGCGTCACGGGTGTCGCAATGCCGGAGGCGACCGTGACACGTTGCGCATAGCCGCGCAGCTTTTCGCTTTTGGCATGGAAGCGGTTCTGCTCATAACGCTGTGCGCCAAAGATGCGTATCACCTGGCTGGCACGGGTGGCTTCTTCCACCACCTGGGTCAGTTCATTGTTGAGCTGCAGCTGATTTTTGTTCAGCAACCGCAATCGCTTGCTGGTCAGGCGCACCACATAGGCCATGGACGGCACCACAAACAACGCCAGTATCGTCAACTGCCAGTTCTGGTAGACCAGATAACACAGCAGAGCGACAATGGTGATGGAGTCGCGCACCAGCGTGTTGATCGAACTCTTGACCATATCCACCACCTGCTGCACTTCGTACATGATGGAATTGATCAGCCGGCCGCTGGATTCATTGTGATAAAAACCAATAGCCACATCCAGAGTGCGCTGGAACATCTGTGCACGCAAATCCGACAGCAGCTTGTTGGCAACCCAGAACATGTAGTACTGGGTGCAGAAAGTAAAAATGCCGCGAAACACAAAAATGCCGATGATACCAACCGGGACCATCCAGATCGGCAGCGAGCGCTGTTCTGAAAAACCACTGTCGATCAGCACCTTGAGCAGATAGGGAAACATCGGCTCGGTCAGGGCTGCGCCTATCATGCCGACCAGTGCCATACCAAGGCGCCCCTTGTAGGGTACGACGGCATTTTTCAGACGGACGAAATAGGGATTGATGTTCATAAATTTTTTAAGAATAAATTAGCCGTACAACACCGCCACCTGCTGCGGCGAAAACATATCAACAAGTTTTTGTTGCAGCTCGTCGTCCGGATTGACGCGCCAGTCATCAGCAAAGCGCAATTCGGCAGCTGCCGTGGCACCCTGGTATTGCACCACCAGCGGACAGCCCTGCGGATTTCGGTGACCATCCAGCGCGGTCTGCAACTGCTTCACATCCACGGCATTTCGGATATCGATACGCAACGCCTGAGCAAACTGAATGCGCGCTGCCGCAATGTCCATCACTTTTTCTGCCGTCACGCGCAGACCGCCGTTGAAACGGTCTTCCGACACCTTGCCCGACACGGCCAGAAATTCATCTTCCTTGAAATACTGCTTGTACTGCTCGGCCAGTTCACCATACACCGTCACCTCCTGGGTACCGGTATTGTCGTCGAGCGTGACGATCAGAATTCGGCCACGCTGGGTCAACTGGGAACGCACGCCGGAAATAATGCCGGCCATCAGGCGCACATCGCGCGAGGTTTCCAGCTTGGCCAATGGCGTGCGGATAAACTGACGCACTTCCGGCGCGTAAATCGAGAACAGATGTCCGGACAGATAAAACCCGAGCGCGAGTTTTTCTTCGGCCAGCTTGCGCTTTTCGCTCCAGACCGGCACCTTGACATAATCGGGCGAGCCGGACATGGCCGCGTCATCGTCAAACAGGCTGACCTGATTGCGCGCTGCCTCGGCCTGCTCGGCGTTTTCTATCGCAAGTCCAACTGACGCCAGCAACACGCCACGATCGACGTTGAAACAGTCAAAGGCACCGGCCCGGATCAGCGACTCAATGGTGCGACGGTTCACCTGACGTTTATCGACGCGCTTGGTAAAGTCAAACAGATCCAGGAACGGGCCGTCTTTTCTGGCGGCGATAATGTTTTCAATCGCATTTTGCCCGGAACCCTTGACCGCGCCCAGACCGTAGCGGATTTTACTGGCCGGTTTGGTTGGATCAGTCGCATTGCCGACCGGTGTAAACCGGTAATCGGAAAAATTCACGTCCGGCGGCAACAGCGTCAGATTGCAGATGTCAAGCGCATCTTCGACCAGAATTTTTACCTTGTCGGTATCATCCATGGCCAGCGAAAGATTGGCTGCCATGAACGCGGCCGGGTGATGTGCTTTCAGGTACGCCGTGTGATACGCCAGCAAGGCATAGGCCGCCGCATGCGATTTGTTAAAACCGTAGCCGGCGAATTTTTCCATCAGATCGAAAATCTCATCGGCCTTCTGTTCCGACAGGCCGTCTTTGGCCGCGCCATTGCGGAAAATCTGCCGATGCTCGGCCATCTCTTCGGCTTTTTTCTTACCCATGGCACGCCGCAGCAAATCGGCGCCACCCAGCGAGTAGCCACCCACCACCTGCGCCATCTGCATAACCTGTTCCTGATACACCATGATGCCGTAGGTTTCAGACAGAATGCCTTCGGTACGCGGGTCAGGGTAATCAAACTTTTCGCCGTGCTTCCGTTTGCAAAAGTCGGGAATCAGATCCATCGGACCCGGACGGTACAGCGCCACAAGCGCAATAATGTCTTCAAAGCGATCCGGCCGCGCATCTTTCAGCATGCCCTGCATGCCGCGGCTTTCCAGCTGAAACACGGCCACGGTTTTGGCTTTGGTCAGCAGCGTGTAGGACGCCTTGTCATTGAGCGGCAGGGTTTCGAGATTGAAATCCTGCATGGCCGGGTCGAGCATTTTGATGTAACGTACCGCCCAGTCCAGAATGGTCAGCGTGGTCAGACCCAAAAAGTCGAACTTGACCAACCCGACTGCTTCCACGTCATCCTTGTCGTATTGCGACACCACACCGGTGTCGCCACCCTGGGTATACAAAGGGCAGAAATCAGTCAGCTTGCCCGGTGCAATCAGCACACCACCGGCATGCATGCCGATATTCCTGGTGATGCCTTCGACCTGCTGCGCCAGATCCAGCAACTGGCGCACTTCATCTTCATTTTCCAGCCGCTCAGACAGCTGCGGTTCTTCCTTGATCGCTTCGGCTATGGTGACCTGTTTGCCCGGCTTGAATGGAATCAGTTTCGAAATACCGTCGCAGAAGTTGTAACCGAAATCCAGCACCCGGCCCACGTCGCGAATGGCGCCCTTGGCGGCCATGGTACCGAACGTGGCGATCTGTGAAACAGCCTCTTTGCCGTACAGATCTTTGACGTGCTGAATCACGCGGTCGCGCCCTTCCTGGCAGAAGTCGATATCGAAATCGGGCATGGAGACCCGTTCCGGATTCAGAAAACGCTCGAACAGCAGGTTGTAGGCCAGCGGGTCCAGATCGGTAATTTTTAACGAATACGCCACCAGAGAACCGGCACCGGAACCGCGTCCCGGTCCAACCGGCACGCCATTATTTTTGGCCCACAAAATAAATTCCGCCACGATCAGGAAGTAACCCGGGAAACCCATTTTGATGATGGTATCGGTCTCGAACTTCAGACGCGCTTCATAACGCGCCATTTCCTTTTCCCGCGCCGCCGGGTCGGGATACAGCAGTAGCATGCGTTCCTGCAAACCTTTTTGCGCTTCAACCACCAGAAAATCATTGAGCGTCATACCATCCGGGGTCGGAAATGCCGGCAGCTTGGGTTTACCCAGTTCCAGTGTCAGATTGCAGCGCTTGGCGATTTCAACCGAATTGGCCAGCGCACCGGGCAGATCGGCAAACAGCTCGGCCATCTCGGCCTGGGATTTGAAATAGTTATCTTCAGAAAAACGCCGGGCGCGCCGGCCGTTGGCGAGAATTTCGCCTTCGGCGATACAGGTGCGCGCTTCGTGTGCGGTGAATTCGGACGGGTCAATAAACTGCACCGGATGAGTGGCCACGACCGGCAACTGCAGCTCCGCGGCCAACGAGACGGCCTGATTAACCTGCGCGACCATATTCGGCTGGTTGGCACGCTGAATCTCGATATAGAAATGATCCGGAAACACGTTGGCCCAGTGCCTGGCACAGCGACGCGCCGCCTCCAGATTGCCGTTTTCAAGCGCCATGCCGATGTCGCCAAAGTGTGCGCCGGACAGTGCAATCAATCCACCCGGAGGAAGCGCCGAAAGCCATTCAGGACGAATTTCTGCGCGGCCCAGATACTGGTTCAGCAGCCACGATTGCGAGAGCAGTTCACACAGTTGCAAGTAGCCGGCATGGGTTTTGGCGAACAGTAAAAGCCGGCTGGGTTTATCGCGCTGCTCATCGTTGGTGATCCACACATCGCAACCGATGACGGGCTTGACGCCCTTGCCGCGTGCGGCCTTGTAAAACTTGACCATCCCGAACAGGTTGGATAAATCGGTAATGGCCAGCGCAGGTTGCAAATCTTTGGCGGCGGTCTGGATTGCATCGTCGATCCGAACCAGTCCATCGACGATGGAGTATTCAGTATGTAAACGAAGATGGATAAATTGCGGAGTTGTCATAGGGCGCTATTTTACATGAGCAAATAGTCTTTTCTGCGCGATTTCTGCATATCCGGCAATGCGGTTATAATGCCGCCTAATCAAGGACTTATCATCAAAAAAACGATGTCATAAAGTCCAATTTTCAAATTCACTTGCTGTTTTTTAAGATCCTATGCCGTCCCCAAATCCCCAATACGTCAACATCTCTGCCTATAAATTCATCACCTTCGACGATACTGCCGAACAGCGTGAAGGCTATTTATCGATATGCAAACAGCTCAATCTGAAGGGCACCATTCTGTTGACGCCGGAAGGCATTAATCTGTTCCTGGCCGGACTGCGCCATGAAATCGATGGCTTCATGGATTTCCTGCACGCTGATCCGCGCTTTGCGGATGTCGTTGCAAAGGAAAGTTTTTCCGACTCACAGCCCTTTACCAAACTGCTGGTAAAACTGAAAGCCGAAACCATCACCATGAGGATGCCCCTGATCCGTCCGGAAGAGGGGCGCGCTCCGTTTGTGAAACCGGCTGATTTAAAACGCTGGCTGGATCAGGGACATGACGACCAAGGCCGTCCGGTGGTCATGGTTGATACCCGCAATGATTTTGAAGTGGATGTAGGCAGCTTTGATAACACGGTTGATTTCCGGATTAAAAAATTCACTGAATTTCCGGAAGTTATTGCGGCCAACAAAGAGTCGCTCAACGATAAAACCGTGGTCACGTTTTGCACCGGCGGTATTCGCTGCGAAAAGGCTGCGATTCATATGCAGAATGTCGGGTATGAGCATGTGTATCAGCTGGAAGGCGGGATATTGAAGTACTTCGAAGAAGTCGGCGGCGCACATTATCATGGCGACTGTTTTGTGTTTGATTACCGCACTGCGCTCAATCCGCAACTGGAAGCCACTGATACCGAGCAGTGTTATGCGTGCCGCGCCGTGGTGACACCGCGCGAGCAGTTGTCACCGTATTACATTCCGGGCAAATCCTGTCCGCATTGCAGGAAGATGTCTAAAGAGGAATTGCCGGCTTCGTAAGCTGGGTAAGTGGCCAGCTTAACCGATTCAGGACTTCGAAGTCCCACCCAACAACGCAGCGCGTTTCGGAGCCGCCTTGCCGGAACCAGCCTTAGCCGGAGCCGGCTTGTCTGACAGCGTGGAAGCCGTAGGCTGATACGGCTGCAAAAACCACGGGTCCACTTTAGGCGTGTTTGGCGAATACGGTTTTTGCGTAGTACGCCGGTTATGTTTGACGTCATCGTAACTGGCACTGCGTGGTTCACGTGGCTCACGCGAACCATGTGAATCAGCGACCTTGCCGGCCACAAATCCGGCCAGATGCACCTTGGTGATTTTCTGCTTGATCAGCTTTTCAATATCCGCCAGATAGCGGTCATCTTTTTCCGCAGCCAGTGAAATCGCATCACCCTTGGCCCCGGCACGACCGGTACGACCGATACGATGCACATAATCTTCAGCACTGTGCGGCAGATCATAATTGATCACGCACGGCAGTTCGGCAATATCCAGACCGCGCGCTGCCACGTCGGTGGCCACCAGCACTTCGATTTCGCCACGCTTGAAGGCTTCCAGCGCCGCCATGCGTTCCTGCTGGGATTTGTCGCCGTGAATCGCGGAGGCTTTCACACCGGTTTTGGCCAGATGCACCGCCAGACGCGACGCACCGATTTTGGTATTGGAAAAAACGATGACCTGTTTCAGATTGCGTTCGCGGATGATGAAACTGACTGCATCGCGTTTTTCATCTTCAGGTACCTGATACAGAATCTGGGTGACGTTTTCAGCCGTGGCATTGCTGCGCGCGACTTCGATGGTTTGCGGATTGCGCAAAAAGGTGGCAGCCAGTTTTTTGATTTCCTGCGAAAAGGTCGCGGAGAACATCAGGCTCTGACGCTGCTTGGGCAGCAGATTGATGATGCGCTGCAGATCCGGCAGGAAACCCATGTCGAGCATGCGATCCGCTTCATCCATCACCAGGATCTGCACCTGCGACAGATTGATGGTTTTTTGTTGCACATGGTCCAGCAGCCGTCCCGGGGTGGCAATCACGATTTCAACACCGGCGCGCAACGCGGCCGTTTGCGGAGCGATATCAACGCCACCAAAAACCACAACGCTTCTTAACGGGGTATGTCTGGAATAAGCCTTGACGTTATCAGCCACCTGATCGGCCAGTTCGCGGGTTGGCGTGAGTATTAATGCGCGCACCGGATGGCGGGCTGGCGAGGCGCTGTTGCTGGCGTGCGCCAGCAATAACTGAATGATAGGCAGAGAAAAACCGGCAGTTTTACCGGTACCGGTTTGCGCTGCACCCATCACATCGCGCCCCATCAGCACTACCGGAATGGCAGCTTCCTGAATCGGTGTGGGATGCACATAACCCTGGTCGGTCAGGGCGCGCAGAATGTCGTCGGACAAGCCGAAATCGGTAAAGCGCACAGTGTCGTCTACAGTGATGGCAACATCAGAATTTTTGAGGGGTTCGGCAGCGATTTCTGCGTCAGTTACTAACTTCGTTTCGGTCATGGTATTGAGTAAGATTTCTGCGCATCAGAGGGGCAACCGCTGAGGGTGCATCTGAGTCAACTGCAGAAAGTGATGGTCGGAGGAAAGCAGGCAGTATATTACATACTTTGCGTGGCACAAAGAACCTTTACAAATCAAGCACTTACAAGGGGTCTTACTATGTGTAAAATTTGACTGTGTACTTTTTTATACTATCGCTTGCAAGCTGTTGATTTATATAGCTTTTAAACATGGACTTTCAACCACAAAGTAGTAAAAAGTGCGCCGAGGTGTGACAAAAACTGTACAAAAATAATTGCCAAAAATAAACTATTTCGGTAGCTTTATAACAAGAAAATCAGCACACTGCTTACAAAACACCTAAATAGGTGTTTAAAGTAAGGAGACTTTATGGCACTAATAAAAAGAGGCGACATTTATCACGTTAGAACGCAAGTTGGCGGGCAAATGATTGCAAAATCAACAAGAACTAAAAATAAGCGTGTGGCAGAACAATTAGAAGCACAGTGGGTGGCAGAAATGCACTCGGAAGTTGTCGTTGCAAAACGCACGCCGATCACAACCGAAAAAGCTGTAGCAGCGTTTTTAGCAAGTCGCAAAGGTACCGCTGGCGTTGTCAATGCTGGCAATAAATTTGCTTTGTTTAACACGCTGTTCAAATCAACGCTGCATTCGCTTAAAACGTCAGACGTTCAGCTTGTTGCATACAACGCAGTTCATCAATACAACTACGCAATCAGCACTGTCAACACGGCAATATTGTATTGGAACGCATTACAGAACTTTTGCATCAAATCTGGGTTTACTGCTGGTCCAAAAATCAAACAGTTAAAAGGTCAAACTGGTCGCATACGTTTTTTGAGCGATGACGAAGTTGCTAAGTTGCTTGCTGAATTAAATCCCGCCAATGCAATTTATACCCGCAAACGTTACGCACAGGAGCAGTATGACTTTGTACTTGCACTACTTCACACTGGCGCACGTGATCGGGAAATAGCCAGCTTAAAACTGTCTCAAATTGACTTGCCCAATAACACTATTACTATCCATCGCAGCAAAGGCGGCACCGACACTACACTGACAATGAGCAACGCACTACGTGAACTGGTATTGCGACGTATTGCCGCTGCTGAATTGCCGATGCAGGGCATTGCTTTACACGGACGCACTGGCAATGGCTTTTTGTTTCCGGAACGAGCTGCTGCAATAAAACACAGCAATATGATTTTTCATGCTGCTTGCGAACGTTTAGCTTTTGATGATGTTTGCTTACACACACTGCGTCACACATTCGCTTGCAAAATGCTTAGAGCTGGTTTGTCGCTTGTCGAGTTGCAGCATTTACTTGGTCATC
>JAYVMW010000003.1:0-100094 GCA_043758755.1 Oxalobacteraceae bacterium | reverse complement strand
GTTGACGATGGACAAGAAACAATCACGTCTGCGCCGCGCACGTCAAACCCGTGCCAAGATCGCAGAATTAAAAGTGAACCGCCTGGCTGTGCATCGTACGAATTTGCACATCTATGCCAACATCATTGGACCAGATGCAAAAGTATTGGCATCCGCTTCAAGTTTGGAAGCAACTGTTCGTGCCGAATTGGCAGCAGCGTCTGGCAATGGTGGCAACGTAGCAGCTGCTACTTTAGTTGGTAAGCGTGTCGCTGAAGCAGCAATAAAAGCAGGGGTTACCGAAGTTGCATTTGATCGCTCCGGTTTCCGTTACCACGGTCGCATCAAGGCGCTTGCAGAAGCTGCCCGTGAAGCTGGCTTGAAGTTCTAAGGAAAATACGTCATGGCAAAAATGCAAGCGAAAACAGCATCTGACAAACCAGATGATGGAATGCGCGAAAAAATGATCGCGATCAACCGCGTAACCAAAGTGGTTAAGGGTGGTCGTATCATGGGCTTTGCAGCGTTGACCGTTGTTGGTGACGGCGATGGCCGTATCGGCATGGGCAAAGGAAAATCGAAAGAGGTTCCTGTTGCGGTACAAAAAGCAATGGAAGAAGCACGTCGCAAATTGATCAAAGTTACGTTGAAAAACGGTACTTTGCAGCACACGGTAACTGGTCAGCACGGCGCATCCAAAGTGATGATCATGCCTGCTAAAAGTGGTACCGGTGTTATTGCTGGCGGCCCAATGCGCGCAATTTTCGAAGTAATGGGAATTACGGATGTGGTTGCTAAGTCTAACGGCTCAACTAATCCGTACAATATGGTTCGTGCTACCTTGGATGGTTTGTCCAAGATGAGTACTCCATCGGAAATTGCAGCCAAGCGCGGCAAATCCGTTGAAGAAATTCTCGGCTAAGGTGAACGAAATGACAAAAACATTAAAAGTTAAGTTGGTTATGGGTCTGATTGGCACACGCGAATCACACCGGGCGACTGTGCGTGGTCTGGGTCTGCGTCGGGTTAATTCAGTTCGTGAATTAGAAGACACACCAGCTGTGCGCGGCATGATCAACAAAGTCTCGTATCTTGTGAAGGTTGTATCGTAAGCCGCAAGGTTTACGATCGGAGCAAATTATGGAATTGAATAATATTCAGCCTGCAGATGGCGCGAAACACTACAAACGTCGTGTTGGTCGTGGTATCGGCTCAGGCTTAGGTAAAACAGCTGGCCGTGGTCACAAAGGTCAAAAATCCCGTACTGGTGGTTTTCATAAAGTGGGTTTCGAAGGCGGTCAAATGCCTTTGCAACGTCGTTTGCCAAAACGTGGTTTTAAATCTCTTGCTACACCGTATAAAGCTGAAGTTCGTTTGTCCCAGCTCGAATCGTTGCCTATCGCCGAAATCGATATTCTAGCGCTCAAGCAAGCAGGAATTGTCTCTCAGTTAGCTAAAGTGGTTCGCGTAATCCTGTCTGGTTCAATCACTAAAAAAGTGACATTGAACGGCTTGATCGTGACCAAAGGTGCCAAAGCTGCAATTGAAGCTGCTGGCGGAACAGTCGCTTAATCCAAACTGGAGCAATAATTGGCGACAACACCTCAGCTAGCTAAAGGCGGTGCCAGTGGTTTTCCTTGGGGAAGACTATGGTTTTTACTGGCAGCATTAGTCGTATATAGAATCGGTGCGCACATTCCAGTTCCAGGCATCGATCCAGCACAGCTAGAACAACTATTTAAACAAAACTCAGGCGGTATTTTGGGTATGTTTAATATGTTTTCTGGCGGCGCTTTGTCACGGTTTACTGTGTTCGCATTAGGTATCATGCCGTATATTTCGGCTTCGATCATCATGCAGCTGATGTCGATTGTTTACCCGCCGCTAGAATCGTTAAAAAAAGAAGGCGAATCGGGTCGTAGGAAGATTACACAATATACCAGGTACGGTACCTTGGTACTGGCAACGTTTCAGGCGCTGGGAATTGCGGTAGCCTTAGAGCATCAGGCAAACTTGGTAATCGATCCTGGAATGGCATTTCGATTCACAACGGCAGTTACTCTGGTAACCGGCACCATGTTTTTGATGTGGTTGGGTGAGCAGATTACTGAACGTGGTTTAGGTAACGGTATTTCAATCATTATTTTCGCTGGTATCGCTTCTGGCTTACCAAATGCGGTCGGTAGTTTGCTTGAGCTGGTTCGTACCGGTTCGATGAACCCGTTTATCGCTTTGATGATTTGCGTCCTGGCAGCTGGTGTGACTTTCGTTGTGGTGTTTGTAGAACGTGGGCAGCGGAAGATTTTGGTGAATTATGCCAAGCGCCAAGTGGGTAACAAGATATACGGTGGGCAAAGCAGTCATTTGCCTTTAAAGTTAAATATGGCAGGTGTAATTCCTCCTATCTTTGCTTCATCGATTATCCTGTTTCCAGCAACGATTACTGGCTGGTTTGTTACTACGGGTGATAACTCGGGGGTAATGCGGTTTTTAAAAGATCTGTCATTATCGTTGGGCCCTGGTGAACCAATTCATATGTTGTTGTATGCTGTTGCAATTATATTTTTCTGCTTTTTCTATACTGCGCTGGTATTTAACAGCAAAGAAACTGCAGACAATTTGAAGAAAAGTGGCGCTTTCGTGCCTGGTATTCGCCCTGGTGATCAGACTGCTCGTTATATCGACAAGATATTAATGCGGTTGACATTGGCTGGCGCGGTCTACATCACTGCAGTATGTTTACTGCCTGAGATTTTGATTGCAAAATACAAGGTTCCGTTTTCGTTCGGTGGCACATCGTTATTAATTATCGTTGTAGTCACAATGGATTTCATGGCTCAAGTTCAGAACTATGTGATGTCGCAGCAATATGATTCATTACTTCGTAAAGCAAACTTCAAAGGCGGAGTTTCTTCGCGGTAACGTGAGGAAACCTAGACAAGAATGGCAAAAGACGACGTAATTCAGATGCAGGGCGAGATTCTAGAGAATCTACCGAATGCTACATTTAGAGTAAAGCTTGAAAACGGGCACGTAGTATTAGGTCATATTTCTGGAAAAATGCGTATGAACTATATCCGTATTCTCCCAGGTGACAAGGTGACAGTAGAATTGACACCTTATGATTTGAGTCGGGCGCGTATTGTGTTCCGTACCAAGTAGGTACCTTTAAGTAAATGTATTAGTAAAACTTAGCTTGGTAAATCAAGCAGTATTAGGAAAGAGGGCAATAAAATGAAAGTTCTCGCATCAGTTAAGCGGATATGCCGCAATTGCAAGATCATCAAGCGCAAAGGCGTGGTTCGTGTTATTTGCACAGAACCGCGTCATAAACAGCGTCAAGGTTAATTTAACGTTATTGATCGAGGAATAACGAATGGCACGTATCTCAGGGGTAAATATCCCAAATCATCAGCATACCGTAATCGGCTTAACAGCAATCTATGGTATTGGACGTCCACGCTCAGAGGCAATCTGCGCAGCAACGGGTGTATTGACCAATAAAAAGGTCAAGGATCTGGACGATAACGAATTAGAAAAGCTTCGCGATGAAATTGCAAAATTCATCGTTGAAGGTGATCTTCGTCGTGAAGTCTCCATGAGCATCAAGCGATTGATGGATCTGGGTTGTTATCGTGGCATGCGTCACCGTAAAGGCTTGCCTTGCCGTGGACAACGCACACGTACTAATGCCCGTACCCGTAAGGGACCACGTAAAGCAGCACAATCGTTGAAAAAATAATCCGCGATAGTTTTAGTTACTACCATTACTAATCTAACGGGTTCAAGGAAACAATTATGGCAAAAGCACCAAATAACGCAGCCGCAGCGCGCGCTCGTAAAAAAGTTAAAAAGAACGTTGCTGAAGGTATCGCTCATGTACACGCGTCCTTTAATAACACCATCATCACAATTACAGACCGTCAGGGAAATGCACTTTCTTGGGCGACTGCAGGTGGTGCCGGTTTTAAAGGTTCACGTAAATCAACACCGTTTGCAGCGCAGGTTGCAGCCGAAGCAGCTGGTAAAGTTGCTGTTGAATGCGGCGTCAAGAATCTGGAAGTTCGCATCAAGGGACCTGGTCCTGGCCGTGAATCTTCAGTTCGTGCGTTGAACAATCTGGGTATCAAGATCTCCTTGATCCAGGACGTTACTCCAGTACCGCATAACGGTTGCCGTCCTCCTAAGCGCCGTCGTATCTAATAGGCTTGAGTTGTCGGTTTGTTCAGGTATTAACTGCGACTGGCAGCTTAGTCATATTTAGCACCGCCATTCTGGCTCAAATGAGTTAGAATACGACCCGCAAAAATTAAGCGGGTTTTGTTGTTAAGCCCACCGTCTGGAAGCATGCAGTCCAGACTAGCGCTGCAGAATTGTCTGCCCAGCGTCATCTACTAAAGGAATTATTGTGGCACGTTATATTGGACCAAAAGCAAAATTGTCACGCCGCGAAGGCACTGACCTGTTCTTGAAAAGCGCTCGTCGCTCGTTAGATTCAAAATGCAAATTAGATGTAAAACCAGGTCAACACGGTGCTAAATCAGGCGCACGTACCTCTGACTTCGGTAATCAATTGCGTGAAAAACAAAAAGTTAAACGCATGTACGGCATTCTGGAACGCCAGTTCCGCCGCTACTTCGCGGAAGCCGATCGCCGCAAGGGCAATACCGGTGAAACATTGCTGAAATTGCTGGAATGCCGTCTGGATAACGTTTGTTATCGTATGGGTTTCGGTTCAACCCGCGCTGAAGCGCGTCAGCTGGTGAGCCACAAGGCATTTACTGTCAACGCAAACGTAGTCAATATCGCTTCGTATCAAGTTAAACCTGGTGATGTGATCGCAGTTCGCGACAAATCCAAAAAGCAGGTTCGTATCGTTGAAGCGCTGTCTTTGGCTGATCAGATCGGTATGCCTTCATGGGTAGCGGTTGATGCCAAGAAAATGGAAGGCACATTCAAATCTGCGCCAGATCGCAGCGACATCGCAGCCGATGTCAACGAATCATTAATCGTTGAATTGTATTCACGTTAATCTTAGTGTTCCCGTAGCCCTTTGAGTATTCAAAGGGCTTTTTATCGACATGCCGTCAGCCTTATCGGTGTAATGAGCCGAGGGTATTGAAAAGGACATTTCATGCAAAACAGTTTGTTAAAACCCCGTATTATCGACGTAGAGATGCTGGCCGACGGTATCGCAAAAGTTGTCATGGAGCCTTTCGAACGCGGATACGGACATACTTTGGGTAACGCCCTGCGCCGTGTTCTGCTGTCGTCAATGACAGGTTACGCTGCAACTGAAGTAACTATCGCCGGTGTGGTACATGAATATTCAACTCTGGATGGTGTACAGGAAGATATCGTTGATATCCTGTTGAACCTGAAAGGGATCGTATTCAAACTGCACAATCGCGATGAAGTCACCCTGATTCTGAAAAAAGAAGGCGAAGGTCCGGTACTGGCATCAGATATCGATCTGCCCCACGATGTTGAATTGATCAATTCAGGTCACGTCATCGCCAATCTGACTGCCGGTGGCAAGCTGGATATGCAGATCAAGGTGGAAAAAGGTCGTGGATATGTACCAGGTAACGTTCGTCGCCTGTCCGAAGATGCCAACCGTACTATCGGCCGTATCATTCTGGATGCTTCATTCTCACCGGTGCGTCGCGTATCCTATTCCGTTGAATCTGCCCGCGTTGAACAACGTACCGATCTGGACAAGCTGATCATTACCATTGAAACCAATGGTGTCATCACTCCTGAAGAAGCGATCCGTCAGTCAGCCCGTGTTCTGGTTGATCAGCTGAATGTATTCGCAGCTCTGGAAGGCACTGAAGCCGCTGCAGAAGCACCATCCCGTGCTCCTATGGTTGATCCTATCTTGTTGCGTCCGGTTGATGATCTGGAACTGACAGTGCGTTCAGCAAACTGCCTCAAAGCAGAAAACATTTACTACATTGGCGATCTGATCCAGCGTACTGAAAATGAATTGTTGAAGACACCGAATCTGGGCCGTAAATCGTTGAATGAAATCAAAGAAGTTCTGGCTTCCCGTGGCCTGTCATTAGGCATGAAACTGGAAAATTGGCCGCCAGCCGGTTTAGAGAAGTAATTTACACCCGCAGGTATTCAAGCCCGGATACCTGATTTTTTAACTATGTACCGGTCCGCACAATAGCGAACTGTTACAGTCAAATCGAGAGCGCGTGACGCTTGCTCCCGATTCGACCGTAACAGTCCGCTGGTGATAGAAGAACTGGGCAACAAAACTAACTAAGGAAATATCATGCGTCATCGTCACGGCTTACGTAAGCTCAATCGCACTTCATCACATCGTTTAGCGATGTTACGCAACATGACAGTATCTTTACTGAAACATGAAGCAATCAAAACCACATTGCCAAAAGCAAAAGAATTACGTCGCGTTGTAGAACCGATGCTGACTTTGGGTAAAACAGACACACTGGCAAACAAGCGCCTGGCATTTTCCCGCCTGCGTGACCGCGAAATCGTTCAAAAGCTGTTTGCTGAACTGGGACCTCGTTATGCAAACCGCAATGGTGGCTACCTGCGTATTCTGAAAATGGGCTTCCGCGTTGGTGACAATGCACCGATGGCCTACGTTGAACTGGTTGATCGTCCAGAAATCACCGAAGCAGCTGAAGTCGTCACTGCCGAGTAAATCAGTTTGAAGAAAAAGCCAGGTACGCCTGGCTTTTTTTTGGTCTATAGTAGCAACATATTTATTTCAATACGGTGCCCGCATGTCTTTTTGCAAACCAGCATATCAACTGTTCCTCAGTCTTGTCCTGTTTTTCGGCATAAACAGTGTGTGGGCCGAGGCCAATTTTTTAGAGCCTGAGCAGGCATTTCAATTCAGCAGCAAACAGATCAGCGCCGATAAAATTGAAGTTACCTACAAGATCGCCGATGGCTATTACATGTACCGGGAACGCTTTAAATTCGAAGCAACCGGCGTCAAGCTTGGAAGTCCGATTTTTCCGGCAGGCTTAATTCATTTTGATGAAACTTTTCAAAAGAATGTCGAAACCTATCGCAAAATAATCACCATCCAGATACCAATACTGTCTGTAGACCCCAAACAGCCAGACTGGACACTGACCTCACGCGGTCAAGGCTGTTCAGACCAGGGTTTATGTTACGCGCCGATGGATTCAAAACAAAAATTCGACAGTGGCGGATTTATCCCCGGGGCCAAATCGCCGCCGATCAGCTCTGCGAATGATGAAACAGATCATTTAAAAACCTCACTACAAAGCGGCCGACTGATTCTCATCATGCCGCTCTTTTTATTGTTGGGCCTTGGTTTGGCATTTACCCCCTGCGTGTTGCCGATGGTGCCTATCCTTTCCTCGATCATAGTCGGGGAAGGTGCTGAAGTGGGCAGGCATCGCGGTTTTGTCCTGTCACTCAGTTATGCGCTTGGCATGGCCATTGTGTATACCGCACTGGGCGTCGCCGCTGGCCTGTTGGGAGAGGGGCTGGCCGCTGCTCTGCAAAATCCATGGGTATTGGGTTCCTTCGGCCTGCTGCTGGTTGCCATGTCTCTGTCCATGTTTAATGTTTATCATCTGCAAATGCCGCTCAGTCTGCAGAACAGTCTGTCCCATATTTCTGCACGTCAGCGTCATGGCAAATTGGTGGGCGTGTTTGTCATGGGAGCCATCTCGGCACTGATCGTCGGCCCCTGTGTAGCTGCGCCACTTGCCAGTGCTTTGCTGTATATCAGCCAGACCCGCAATGTTCTTATTGGCGGTGCAGCATTGTTTTCCATGGCCATGGGTATGAGTGTGCCGTTAATTCTGGTAGGTCTGTCGGCCGGGACCTTCCTGCCAAAAGCCGGTAAATGGATGGAATCGGTTAAGCAGTTATTTGGGGTCATGATGCTGGCAATGGCATTATGGCTGGTTGCACCGGTATTGCCGACATGGTTACAAATGATGGGGTGGTCAGTCTTGTTGGTCGGTTACGCCTGGTTCCTGACCAAACATATCGGCACATTCCCCAAAACTGCAGCATCAATATTGTTTGTTTTGGGCTTCACGGAATTTATCGGGGTGGCAACCGGTGGTAGAGATGTCTTTGCGCCACTTTCACATCTGGTCGGTAACCAGAACGAGAATCACGTCAGCTTTGAACGCATCAAGTCCAGTCAGGAACTGGAGCAGGCTCTGACACAGGCGAAGCTGCAGGGCAAAGCAGTGATGCTGGATTTTTATGCTGACTGGTGTGTGTCGTGCAAGGAAATGGAAAAACTGACCTTTACCGATAAGCGTATCGATACCAGGCTTAAGGGGATGATTTTGCTGCAGGCCGACGTCACCGCAAACACAGATGATGACAAACAATTACTGAAGCGCTTTAACCTGTTTGGGCCACCGGGAATGATATTTTTCGACAAGGAATCGAACGAAGCCGGTCGGGTAATCGGGTTTGAAAATGTGGATCAGTTTGAGGGTTCATTGCTCAAATTTACACATACATAGTTGCTTGCAGTTTTACGCAGGTTTAGCTGACTAAATATATTTGACTTGCATCTTGGAAATGATATCTAATCCAGAGAAAGGGGAGAACACAACGTTGATTTGACAGTAAGTCATAAAAAGTCAGCTGCACGTCCCTTGTTTACACATAAAAATATATTCAGCTCAGGGACTTAAGATGTCAGTGGAATTAAAAAAAAATTCGCTCGGGTTGGTGCATTCAATTGCCATCGGCATTGCCGGTTCAGCGCCTACATTCAGCATCTCAGCCACCATGGTCACCCTGATCGGCGCGGTCGGCATACTGGCACCGGCCAGTCTGGTGTATTGCGGCCTTTTGGTACTCGGCATCGTTTTTGCCTACATGCATTTGAATACCCATTCCCCGCACGCAGGCGCTTCATATGCCTGGGTCAGTGAGATTTTCGGTAAAAAGCTGGGATTTTTTGCCGGCTGGGCGGTCATCGTCTCATCGGCCATATTCATGGTGTCTGCCACGCTGCCGGCCGGATCGGCAACGCTGTTATTGATTTCACCGAAGCTGGCCGAATCACAAATCGCAGTCACAGCCTGTGCCATTGCCTGGCTGCTGGTGATCACCATGGTGGTGGTCAAGGGAGTCAAGCTGACCGGGCGGGTGCAGACCATCATGACGGTGATTGAATTGATCATCCTGTTCATCATTGCCATGGCCGCGATCATCGAATTTGGGCCCAAGGCGTTGCACACGCTGACCTGGCATGAATTTTCGCCCTTCGCCTTCAGCCCGACTTCATTTGCCAATGGCGCGATCATCGCGCTATTCTTTTTTTGGGGATGGGACGTCTCACTGAATCTGGCAGAAGAAACCAGCAACACCAATAAATCTCCCGGGCTGGGCGCAATCGCAGCGATGATCGCAATTATTGCGGCATTTACCGCATTTGCTGCGGTAACCCTGACCGTACTGAGTGATGACGAAATCACCCGCTCGAGCACCAACATTGTGTTTGACGTAGCCAACAAACTGTTTCCGGCGCCATGGAGCTATCTGGCCGTGCTGGCATTGATGTTGTCAACTATCGGCAATCTTGAAACTTCCATGCTGCAATTTTCCCGCACCATGTTCGCACAGTCCCGTGATGGCATCCTGCACAAACGCTGGTCAACCGTTCATGCCACATGGTTGACACCACACTGGGCCACGTTTTTAATCGCCGCCATTGGCATGATCCTGCTGATCTCGTCTCTGACCTCAGAAAATATTTCGACGGTCATGAAAGCGTCCGTGAATATCATCGGCGTACAGGCGGCTTATTATTACGGACTGGCCGGCATGGCCTGCGCATGGTATTTCAGAAAATCCTGCCTGAAGTCGGTGTTCAACGCGGTCACCATGCTGATCCTGCCGATTATTTCTGCCCTGGCTTTCTGGTGGGCTGCGGTATTGTCCGCCATGACCTTCGACTGGATCACGACCGCGATTGCAATTGGAACGATATTGTTAGGTGCCATCCCACTGATCCGGCAACACAACAAATCAGCATTGACGGTTCCCGGTTGAAAATGAGCTGCGTATAATGCAGCTCTACCATCACTTCACCTTTCAGCATGGCTAAACTGCTCGCCATCGACGGACTCAATATCGTGCGTCGTATTTATGAAGCCAGTCCCGAACCGGATTCGCCCGAAAAGGCAGAAACTGCGTTGCGCTTTTCCCTGTCTGCATTTCACAAACTCATGCATGAACATGCACCCAGTCATGTTGTTGCCGCATTTGATTTTGGCGGACCAACCTGGCGTCATCAGCTATACAGCCGCTACCGTGAACATCGCGCACCCATGCCCGACGCGCTCAGATTCAGCCTGACGTCGCTGTACGCCGAGCTGGAAAAATTCCACATCAAAGTCCTGTGCCTGCCCGAAGTAGAAGCCGATGACGTCATTGCCACAGCGGTGCTGCGCTGGCTCGGCGAAGGGCGAGGCGAAGCGATCGTCGTATCAACTGACAAAGATCTGCATGTGCTGATCCAGCACGGCGCAGACATCTGGGATCATTTCAAGAATGAATGGCATGACGCGTTCTGGGTTAAAAACAAATTCGGTGTGCCGCCCGAGCAGCTCGAACAGTTGCTGGCCCTGATGGGCGACGCCACTGACGGCATACCGGGCGTGAGCAAGGTGGGCATGAAAACCGCAGCAAAATTATTGCAGGCGTATGGCTCAATCGACGCCATCATGAGCGGTGCCGGCATACTTAAAAACACGTTGGGTGAAAATCTGCGCAAAGATGCTGCGATTCTGGCCATGTCGTGCCAACTGGTAGCCTTGAAATCCGACGTACCACTGGGCGTTACCTGGAAGATGCTGTCCGTACCGCAGGATGGCCAGCATGAGCAGTTTTGACTCGACCCTGACGTTGCCTACGCCATGTCAGCTGCTGGAACATTCAACCCTGTTTGGCAGGCCGGTATGGGTGAAACGCGACGACCTGGTGCATCCTGTCGTGTCAGGAAATAAATACCGCAAGCTCAAATATCCCATATTGAACATAACGCAAACCAGCCGGCAGGCCGGCCACATTCCGCATTTGGTCACTATGGGAGGGCTCTGGTCCAACCACGTTCATGCCACCGCTTACGCCGCCCAGGCATTGGGCTGGCAAAGTCTTGCCCTGATCCGGGCTCACGAAGGTATGCACAGTGCCATGCTGGACGACTGTCGGGAACGAGGCATGCAGATTCAGTTTGTAGACCGCGTCAACTACCGCAGTCTGCGTGCCGATCCCATGCACTGGCACACGCTGATCGCACCTGGCTTAGAGCAGTACTGGCTGCCAGAAGGTGGCAGTGACCCGGCGGCATTACCGGGTGTGGCTGAGCTGATTGATGAATTGCCGTTTATACCTGATGTCGTGCTGGTGGCCTGCGGCACGGCTGCCACTCTGGCAGGTCTGTTGGCCGGGTTGAAGGGACGCAGCCTGGTTATCGGCATAGCGGTGTTGCAGGATGCAGGTTACCTCAGAGGTGAAGTAAGCCGTCTGCTCGAACAGGCCGGTTATCCGGATTATCAGAACTACGTTTTGCACACTGATTTTCATCATGGCGGCTATGCCAAAGTCAGTCCCGAACTGCGGCAGTTCTGCAATGAATTCATGGCGCAATGGCGGATGCCGGTTGAACCCGTTTATACTGGCAAAGTTTTTTTCGCATTGAAGAGTCTGATTCAGTCCGGCGCCATTCATCCGGATCAAAGTGTGATGGTGCTGCACACCGGCGGATTGCAGGGTGCGCGCGGCTTACCGATATGATATAAGTAGCGGATGATCAGGGTCGCGGTGTGAATTAAACCCAAAAATACCGGAGCACATATGCGCGTAGACGAAGCGACAGTAGCGTCAGAACAATCCGCAGCCACCCCGGGGACACTGCGTAAATTGTCTGAACTTCCCAGCCCGCGAGCCTGGCCGCTGATTGGTCACACATTTCAAATCAAACCGGACATTTTTCATCAGCAGATGGAACATTGGAGCCGCGAACTTGGTCATTATTACCGAATCAAGGTTGGCAGCAGAAGTTACCTGATCGTATCCGATCATCAGGCGGTGGCCCTGGCCTTGCGTGAACGTCCTGACGGCTTTGACCGCACCAAACGCCTGACCGATGTCTGGACCAGCATGCACTTAAAAATGGGTCTGTTCGGTGCCGAAGGTGAGGTATGGCGAAAACAGCGCCGCATGGTCATGGCCGCGTTTGACCCTTCTCACGTCAAAGCGTATTTCCCCAGCCTGTGCAAGGTGGCAGACCGTCTGGAATCACGCTGGAAAAAATCGGCCGGTACCGACATCGATCTGACCGCCGAACTGATGCGCTTTACGGTCGATACCATCACCGGTCTGGCATTCGGCCAGGAAGTAAATACACTGGAATCGGCCGACGATATCATTCAGGATCATTTGGATAAACTATTCCCCATGCTGTTCAAAAGGCTGATTTCACCGCTGCAGTTATGGCGTTACATCCGGCTTCCGGCTGACCGGGCACTGGACCGCAGCATCGTGGAGATTAATGCGGCAATCGATGGCTTTGTGGTACGGGCCCGCAAGCGGATGCAGGACCGGCCGGAATTGCGCGAGCACCCAAGCAATTTGCTCGAAGCGATGATCAACGCTGCAGATCAGGGCGACAGCGGACTGAATGACAACGACGTGGCTGGCAATGTGCTCACCATGTTGCTGGCTGGCGAAGATACCACGGCCAACTCGCTGGCGTGGCTGCTATCGTTGTTGTGGGATCATCCGCAAATCATGCAGAAATTGCAGATGGAAGTGCGCGGCAAATCCGCCCTGCATAGTCAATACGACATGGAACAGTTGGCTGGGCTGGATTATCTGGATGCCTGCATCAACGAATCCATGCGTTTAAAACCGGTGGCGCCGTTTATTGCCCTGCAGGCCCTGAAGGACACTGTAATCGGCGATGTCGAAGTGCCGGTCCATACGCTGATATTTACGCTGATGCGGCGCGACAGCGTTGACGATCAGTACATACCGGAAGCAGCGACCTTCAAGCCGGAACGCTGGCTCGATAACGGTGCAGCAGGACAATCGATCAATTCCGTGAAACGCATTTCCATGCCGTTCGGTGCTGGTCCGCGCATCTGCCCGGGACGCTACCTGGCACTGCTGGAAATGAAAATCGCCATGACCATGTTACTGACCCGTTTTGATATCGAGAATATCAGCGCACCACAAGGCAAGGCGCCCCGGGAAAAGTTGTCATTTACCATGGTGCCGGTCGGACTCAAAATGCGCTTGAAAAGCCGGAATTACAGGCTATAACCAATGATGGGTTGCGCCTATTTCAGGTGCTGCCATTTCAATACAGGCAACAAAAGAGTACACTACGCCCCCCGTGTGTTCGCATACCGCGACGCAATCGAATTTCACCGAACCTGCGAGTATCGCCATGTCTGAACCAATATTGCCCAGTTTTTCCGATTTGAACCTCAGTGACGCCCTGCTGCGCGTGCTGCACGACATCGGCTACGAAACACCTTCCCCGATCCAGGCCGCCACCATTCCGCTGCTGCTGTCCAACCGCGATGTACTCGGTCAGGCCCAAACCGGAACCGGCAAGACCGCCGCCTTTGCCTTGCCGATCCTGTCGCGCATTGATATCACACAGACCGTACCGCAGGCGCTGGTGCTGGCACCAACCCGTGAACTGGCCATTCAGGTGGCCGAAGCCTTTCAGACCTATGCGGCACATATTCCCGGCTTTCATGTACTACCGATTTATGGCGGACAAAGCTATGGCCCGCAACTGTCGGCCCTGCGCCGTGGCGTGCATGTGGTGGTGGGTACCCCGGGTCGCGTTATTGACCATCTGGACAAAGGCTCGCTGGATTTATCCAAACTGAAAACCCTGGTGCTGGATGAAGCTGATGAAATGCTGCGCATGGGCTTTATTGATGACGTAGAGCGGATTTTGCAGGAAACCCCGGAGTCGCGGCAGACCACGCTGTTTTCCGCCACCATGCCGTCGGCCATAAAACGCATCGCGCAGACTTATATGAAGTCACCGGAAGAAATTACGGTCGCCGCCAAAACCGGCACGGCCGACAATATCCGTCAACGTTACTGGCTGGTGAGCGGCATGCACAAACTGGATGCGCTGACCCGTATTCTGGAAGCGGAAAATTTTGACGGCATGATTATTTTCGCGCGCACCAAACTCGGTACGGAAGAATTGGCCGGCCGATTGCAGGCGCGCGGTTTTTCCGCCGCCGCCATCAATGGCGATATTCAGCAGGCCCAGCGTGAACGCACCATTCAGCAGCTCAAGGATGGCAAGATCGACATTCTGGTTGCCACCGATGTGGCCGCACGCGGACTTGACGTCGAGCGTATCAGCCACGTCATCAATTACGACGTGCCGCATGATCCGGAAAGCTATACCCACCGCATCGGCCGTACCGGCCGTGCCGGACGCAGTGGTGAAGCGATTCTGTTTATCACCCCGCGTGAAAAAGGTCTGCTGAAAATCATCGAACGTTCTACCCGTCAACCGGTGTCACCACTGGAATTGCCGAGTATTCAGGCGGTCAACGATGTGCGCATTGCGCGCTTTAAAGACCAGATCAGCACCACGATTGCAGAAGGTGAACTGGATGAATTCCAGGCCATCATCGAAGATTACGAACGTGAACACAATGTGCCTGCGATTGAAATTGCAGCCGCGCTGGCCAAAATTGCACGCGGCGATGTGCCGCTGCTGCTAGATAAAAACAAGCGTGAACCAAAAATGGAAACCATGCGCTCCGACGATCGTCCGGCCCGGGATCGTGGTGAACGCAGTGACCGTTTCGAACGTTCAGAGCGCCCGAAACGGGAACGCTCGGATCGGCCGGCCCGACCAGAGCGCGAACGTCGTGTGCGTGAATCTGAACCCGGCATGCAAAGCTACCGGATCGAAGTCGGGCATGATCATGGCGTCAAGCCGGGCAACATCGTCGGTGCAATCGCCAATGAAGCCAATATCGATTCTAAAAAAATCGGCCGCATTGAAATTTACGATGGCTTCAGCATACTCGATCTGCCCAGCGATTTGCCCAAAGACGTCATGCAACATTTGAAAGCGGTCTGGGTAGCAGGTCAGCAACTGAAAATCACAGTGGATGGCCAGCCTGCAGAAGTGTCGGCACCTGCGCCATCAGCACCGGTGCGTGAACGCAGTGTGGCGCGCAGTGACAAGAAGCGAGAAGCGCCGGCACCGGTTGTGAAGCCGCTGGAAAAACCCGCTGTGGTTGTGGCACCCGCAGTCGAAGCCAAGGCGAAATCCAAAAAAGACAAGGGCAACACCAAGAGCAAATTTTCCGTGCAGAGTTATCGCATCGAAGTCGGACGTGCGCACGAGGTAACGCCCAGCCTGCTGGTGAACACCATCGCTGAGCAGGCCAGCCTGGATCCGAAACACATCGGCCGCATCGATATTTTTGATACCCACAGCGTGCTGGATTTACCGGAAGGAATGCCGCAACATATTCTGGATAATTTGAAAGCGGTGAAGGTGGCAGGACAGAAATTGAATATCAGTCATGTGGGTGGTGGGTTGATTAATTCTGAAAAGGCTGCTGCGCCTGCGGCCAAGAAGAAAGGTCCTCCGCGCAAGTAATTTTGGGTAAATAGAAAAATCGCCGACATGTTAAAAATGTCGGCGATTTTTTTATGGTTGATTCACGCACAGCCATCAAATATGCTCATGTACTGGGGTGGACCTGGGAATTCTAGGTGCGCTGCTCCTTGTCTGCAAACGGTGAGCACCTGTCAGCGCACTCTCCTTGCAACAGCATTCTGACATCTCGGACTACGCTGACAACGGTGCAATGTCATTGCACCCTACGAGCTGTGCTTTATATCTACCGGCTTAGTACACGCATGCAGGGAGAAACCCAACCGACCTGCAACAGTGAGTTTTATTACGTGTCTATTGCATGGTGGCAAATGTGCTCCTCCAATCGGTGATGCCCCACCAGACGATGAATTACAGGTAGTGCAGGTATAACTCCAAGAAAAAACCCCCGCCACCTGAAAGTGACGGGGGTTTTAAAAAGACCAGCCAGTAATTAAATCAGCTTATTTCTTTTCAGGTTCAGCCGCAGGTGCTGCCGGCGCAGCCGGAGCCATAGTCGCCGCAGGTGCCGAAGCAGACGCATCAGCCACGATATCAATCTTGGCTTTCGCTTTCATCTCATCCAGCATTTTTTTCAGATTCTGCTGTTGCAGTTGTTGCGACAGGCCAGCCTTGACCTGTTCCAGCGGTGGGACGGTGTTGGTGCTTGGACGGGTGTCATCCAGCATGATCACGTGATAACCGAACTGGGATTTGACTGGCTCTTCAGTGAACTTGCCTTTTTCCAGTTTGGCCACTGCCGCGCTGAACTCAGGCACCATGCTGTGTGCATCAAACCAGCCCAGATCGCCGCCTTTGGCTTTGGAACCTGGGTCCAGGGATTGTGCCTTGGCCAGTGCATCAAATGATTTTGGATCTTTTTTCAGTTTGACGATAATTGCTTTGGCTTCGTCTTCGGTTTTCACCAGAATATGACGTGCCTTGAATTGATTGCCGGAAGCCTGGGCTTTCAGTTTTTCGTATTCGGCATTGATTTGATCGTCAGGGATGACGTTGGTTTTGATGTAATCCTGAACGTAAGCCTGAGCCAGTACCGATTGTTTGGCCATCTCGATTTCGTTCATGGTTTCCGGTGTTTTATCCAGACCTTTTTTTACCGCTTCCTGTGCTACCAGCAATTGAATCGCGATATTGTCGATGATCATTTTGCGGGTTTCAGGTGTGTCGGGCATGCCGCGTTGCTGTTTCAAAACCAGATCAACTTCATTTTTGCTGATTGGTGTGCCATTGACGGTCGCAGCGACGACATCTTTGGTGGCAGAAGCAGCGCCAGGGGCGGCTTTATCGGCTTCTTTTGGTGTACATGCAGTCAGTGCCAGTAATGCCAGAGCGCTGCCGAGCACAACGCGAGATTTGATCAACATCTTAGTTCCTTTAAAGTTAAAACACTTAGGTGATTCGGTTGCTGCCAACAGTCAGAAAGCGACTATTCCGATTTTTAAAACAGGAGTTTTGAAAATAAAACGACAAGGGATTTTACTCGTGATTGTGGAAAAATTTGCGAAATAGCTATAAAAATTTTTCTGGGTCACGTTTTGTTTCCGAGTCCGCGGATCTAAGGTGTGTTTTTGCTATGTTTTGACGCCATGTGAATTGAACGTCAATACAAACGATCGTCTCGACAATGCTTAAAAAATAAGCAGTGTGAGGTGGGTCACAGGAGCGGCAAATAAGATGCAATAGTAGTGTAAAAGCGCTTTTTCAATCGGTAAAAAGCGCGTATATTAATTTTCGTAATGAAATATTTCCTTGTATAAATTAGTACTAAATAATTGATTACTGAGGGCAAACCCGTTGAAAAGCGGGGACGCAAAGCCTCCGGCCTAAAGCGTGCAAAACTTTATGGTAGCGGGGTTGCCAATCCGAAGTACCAGCATTTCGAGCAGCTATGCCGGCATTGCTGCCCTCGCTCATTTAGGAGCGAGTTATGAACTTCACATCCAGATCGTCCCGCCCACTTTTGGGTTTAATGCTTGGCACAAGGCGGTGCTGTATGGGTGTGGAGGCAGTTCGTCGAACACTGCTGCACCCGTAGTCAGTGCCAACATCGCCAGCGCCATCTCCACCTTCAGACTGGAAGTGCCGGCCGATTCGGGTCAGACTGTGGCCGCGCCGTCGTTCCATGTGGCACCGGTTCTGTTGCCTGCGCCGGGTAATGCAGTTGTCGATGGTGTACAGCACGACCAGTGGCACGATGACTGCAACGGCTCCTGCCTACGATTCGGGTTGGGCTACCGAAATTGCACTCGACGTGCCGTGGGCGCATGCCACCGCACCGCTGGCACGGATTGTTCTGATTGAAGCACCAGACGCCTCAACCACCAGTTTGCTCGCTGCCGTGACTCTGGCCAACAACATGGGCCCCGGTCCCGTCTCGATGAGCTTTGGTGCCTCTGAAGGAAGCCGGACCAGCTCACTCGAATCGACCCTTGCCGCAGCGAACATGACCTATCTGGCCGCCACCGGCGATTCAGGCAGTGGCGTTGAATGGCCATCCGTTTCTCCCCATGTGCTTGCGGTTGCCGGAACTTCATTAACTTACAGTGGCTCCGACTCGCGTTTCGAAATCACCTGGGCCAGTACCGGCGGCGGTATCAGTGGCTTTGTTGCCTCAGGATTTGTCGGCAAAGACGGTACTGCATCGACAGGAACCATCACCATTACTGACCCGGGAGTAAGCTCGCTGAACATATCCATCTCAGGTGTGCCAATGGGTGTGTCGTTTGCGGTCAACGGTTTAACCATGACTGCCAGCTGGGCGAGTCCGGTGCTGGGTAACTACACCTTGCTGGTGAAGGTGACTGACGCTGCCGGATTAAGCAGTCAGTTGAGTGTGCCGCTGACTGTGGCGGCGAAATAATTTTGTATTGTTGAAAAAATGCGGCGAAGGTCAAACCAGACTGGTTTGACCTTCGCCGCATTAACAGCGTCACGCCAGCGCGAAGCTAGCTCATCATTTGCGCCAGAATCCGCTGCAGCTCGGCAAGGATGTCGGACAACATTTTCATCATATCGTTCATGACGCCATTGGCGTTGCTGAATTTTTCTGTCAGTTTTTGCACGGTAGTGTTCATTGCCTGTACCTGCATATCCAACCCGGCAATCATCCCCGCAAAAAGGTTGTCCTTTATTTCGCCACTAAAATCAATTGACGTCTGGATGTTTCTCAGTGGTTGCAAATCGACCTGAATACGATATTTTCCGCTGTCATCCCTGACCAGCACCTGGTCCAGAGTCAGTCCAAATTCCTCGGCCCATTTTTGGCACTCGGCTTTACCCGCTTCACCGGTTTGTTGGCTGGTAAACAAGGCGCTGTCCGGACCTGAAAATTCGCGCATGATCAGCGCTATTTGATCATCAATGGTTTTTGCATCGAACTTGGTTTTGGTGCTGTCTGATGAGGCGCTCGCGGCACTGGAAATCATGCTTTTTAACTTGGCAACTTCGCCCATGAAATCGGTATATTTTTGCATCGCATTCACATAGACACCGATATAGTTTGTCTGCATGGCTGCAATCAGTGGTGGCAGGTCGTCGATATAGTCCAGGCCAGAACCGGTGCTGGTATCCTCTGCAGCGGCGGTCGGGGTGGTCGGGGCAGCAGGGGCAGCAGGCGCAGCAGGGTCGGCGGCTTTGACATCATCTGCTGCTTTGGGATCATTTGCTGCTTTGGCATCATCCGCTGCTTTGGAATCATTGTTTGTAACCGCCGGAGGTGATGGTGTCAAATAACCGGGTGGTGGGGTATCTATTCGTAACATGGCATTTCCCTTTCAATAGTTGTGGAGTTGTCTGGCCGGGCTTAGGAAATCAACTCTTTGATGACTTTGCCGTACTTTCTTTGCAGCGAGGAAGTGTCAACGCCTGCGTCTTTGGCCTTTTCCATCAGGGTGCGCGTTTTGTACAGCATCAAATCGATCGAGGTCTGATACGTGTCCGCGGCGCGCAACATGCTTTTTGATTTCATGGTGTTGCCGGGGTCGGCTTTGAATTCGGCCAGCAGTGTCTGCAGTCGCTCATAGGCCTGGTTGTACTTGCTGTCGGACCCGGTCATGGCAGCATTGGCATCAGCCATTGCATCGCGTATCTGATGCAGTTTGGCAGCGATGGCTGTGAATTGTGAAATATCTGTTGGTTGCATAATTGTTCCGTGTTAATTGGATTGAAGCGGAAATGCCGGTCAGTGGAAAATCAGCCGCGACGGGTGTTGGATACGATGGTATCGATAGCACTCACCTGGCTATTCCGGTACTGACTCAGCAGGTCCATGAGTTTGGCAAGCATGGATGAACCGGAACTGACCTCCTGGGTTTGCTGTTCCATCATGCTGTGGTGAACCTGAGAGGCGGCGTTATCAACGGTGTTTGCACTATCGTGAGTCGCTACCTGAGCATCGTAACCGCCTTTAACCGCGCCGCTGGCGGCACCGCTCAAATTCGTGTGTATCATTCTGCCCCATTCTTGCCGAGATCTTCCAGTAGCCGCAATTCCATCTGCCTGAAGTCGTGCCTGCGCGGAACCAGGGCCGCCGGCTCCAGGACCATTTCGCAGTTCAATGGCATCAAATTCGTCTTTGTGTCCTTTACCACTTTGATATGCTCCACCTATTGCAACGACAGTCGATACCGTCCCGGATACCATCGCACCTATAAATTGCGACTGACCCCTGTCACTTTGTTCAGTAGCCGCATCCTCGCTGGCTTTGAAGGCCCTTCCGGCGGAATCTGTTTTCTGTTTGAGTGCGGCCTGAATAATCTGAAGCAGCATGGCCATTAAATCGGACAGCGCATTCATGACCGCATCGACATGCTGTGGAACACCATAAAAGTTGTCTCCGGTTGGCGCCTCGACATGGCTCAACAGTTCGGTAATGCGGGCGGTATCTTCCGGGCTGAGCTCGATACCATATTGCTGCAATGTCTCGGCCAGTTTGTCGAGATCGAACTGGCTCAGGAATTTCCCCAGTTCAGCAGCGGTTTCAGGTGAAAGACTGTCGCCGTCACGCTGAATGGCTTCCAGCAGTGACGCAGGAATGATAACGCTTAAAATTTGTGCCGCCGCTGGGGTTGAATCCGATGAAGCCTGTGTGGTCAGCGGTTGCAACGCTGACATAATCTGATCGGCAGTTTCAGCGCTGGCGGCTACTTCCGGTCTCGGTAACTCGATGCCAGTCGTTGTGCTTTGACCACTGCTGTGAGCGGCGTGGTCGGCCTTAACCTTGCCAGCCTGGGGTGTGTCCTCAATTGTTGCGGTTTTCTGCACCGAGTCAGCAGCGTGGTGTGACGGTATATGGGTTGAAACGGTGGTGGTTTGAATGGTGTTCATAGTAAGTTCCTTAAAAGGTAAGCAGGAAATTAAGCCCGCATATTGCTGCCGATGCCAGCAGCAGTGCTCTGATTGGCGGAAATCCACTCTGAGAGATGTTTGTAAAGATTAAATGACAGGTTGGATTTGCAGAATTCATCAACGGTACCCTCTATCATGTTTTTTACCACGGCCAGCACCGCATTCAAAATGGTGGCGACAGACTCCTGTTCTGCTGCGTCTTTCAAAGCCGTGCCTTCGATGATGCCGCTGCCCATCTGCAGACCGCTGTTCACGACTGCCGTACTGGACTCAACGTAACCCATGACCAGCCTGGCCCTGTCGATACTCGGACCTGCGGAACCGAGTCTGGCAAAACCGTCTAACAGGTTTTGAAAGCCAGGGTTTCTGGCTGCAATCGCATTGACGCCGGCTTTGGCTGCCACGGAACCCACTGCAACCGTAATGATGATTACGGCCATTGCAGCAATGCCGGCCCGCAGCTGAACCTGTTCTTCGGATAATTCTGGATGGTGTTTTCTGATCGATTCAGCAATTGCGCCCACGAGCTTGTTCATCACGGGATCGGTCATCATGCTGCTGAGTGTTTGTTTGCCCTTTGCATCGAGCCCGATATCAACGGCAGAGACAGCGACTGTGGCCAGTGCGACCAGGCCGCTCAAGGTTCCAAAGCTGGCTACCGCAGCCACGGCGCTGACGGCAAGGAAAACTACGCTGGCTATTTTTGCAGCCAATTTTTTCCATTTTTGCGCATGCGCGGCCTTTTCAACTGCCGTGTCATATTTTGCCTGCGCGGCCATGCATTCGTCCTGCAGCCTTTTTTGCTGGGCCTGAAACAGGCGCAGATCGTTGTCCAGCTTTTGTTCGTTGTATTTATTGAGCAGGACAGTCAGCTTCGCCATGCATTCCGTCAGGACCTGCAGCGCAGTTTTGGTTTCCTGCACCAGCGCAGTTGCAGCTTGCGGATCGGGCCCGGAAGTATTGTTCAGAGTATCAGTGGCGGTATTGACTTGGTTCTGGGCGTCAACGGCATATTGGGCAGCTGCAACTGCGCCTGCTGCTGCCTGAGTGACTGCCTGCGATGCGGCGGCATTCTCGTCCTGCGCTGTGCTCAGATACTGCTGGCTCTGTGCCACCAGCGCCTTGGCTACTTCATACTTGCCTTTGACCTGCGGGTTATCCGGATATTTTTGCATATCGGTTTCCACACCTTGCAGATAAGCCTGATCTTTATTCAGCCTGGTCTGTGCCAGTTCAAGCTGGCTGGTTTTGCCGGCAAGGTTGCCTTGGGCATCGGCCAGTTGTTGATTTTTTTCCGTCAGATCCTGATTGCCCTTCAACAGATTGCCTTTGGCCACATTCACGTCGTCGACCGCCTTATTCAGTTCGGCAAGACGCGCTTCGCCCATTTGCTGATTCAACGCCTGTGTTGTGTCCAGAGATGCCAAGGCAGAGGTTTGCAGATGTTGCTTCAGGGTTGCAACGATTTCATAAAAAGTGGCGGGAGGCTGAGTCGGATCGACCACCGGTTCCGACAATGTCACCGCACCGGATTTGACGTTGGGGTCTTTCTGGTTAATATCCACATGGTCAGCCACACCCTGACCGTCGGCGATCGGCGGGATTAAGTCTTCTGTATCGATATTACTCGACAGGATCGAGATATCTTGCAGTGTGAGCTGCCCGATCTGGCGATTGTCTGAAATACTATGCATGTACTGCTCCTTTCGCTTGAGAGGTTTGCAGTGCTGCGAGGTAGGCCCGTGCCTGAGTTTTTAATGCAGTTGGTGCCTCGCTGTCGATCACACAGGTAAAGCACTGTGCGGCTTCCGGTTTGTTCTTCAAAAACAGATTGCACTGACCCGCATAAAGCATGGCGCGCACGTTTTTGGCGTCGAGTGCGAAAGACAGGGCATACATCTGGCCGGCTTTCTGGTAATCCTTTTCCTGCTGGTGGACAGCGCCCATGCCCAGACTGTAGTCAGAGTTGTACATGTCATGGGTACACAAAAATTGAAAGAAAACTTTGGCATCATCAATGCGGCCTTTTTCATACAGGTCGTAAGCGTGGGCATAAATGGCCTGCATGATGTTTTCCGGAATGCCGTAGATATCTTTCAGAGAAGCACCGTTCAGCATGTCATTGATGATTGATCGGGCATATTCATTGGCAGATTCTTCAGTAGCGATATCGTCTGTGTTGCCGGGGAGTGGGTAGAGGTCATCCATTATTAAAATTCTTTCAGCTAAATTTAAGTTAATCTTTCCTGGGTGCTGACCGATGCAGAGGCACCAGCGGTTTGTGTGGTGCCCAGAGTATTGACAATCATTTCAACAAGCCATTCAGAATTTCCCCATTGGGATTATTACGTATCCGGCCTCGGTGTTCGATGCTTTACCCAAATTGCTCGAGCGTCCCGGTAAAACACTCGACGGCAGCATTACCGCGTTTTATACCGTATTGCTGGAGAGCGAAGATGAAATCGATCCGATTGGTGATGAAGTCAGGTCAATTCTGGACGGGCATATTTATCTGTCCAAAAAACTGGCCAGCCAGGGACACTACCCTGCCATAGATATTCTGCGCAGTGCCAGCCGGGTGTTTACCAAGGTTACGACGGACGCGCATCAGAAACTGGCAACCAAAGTGCGTACCACGCTCAGTACCTTGGAAGAAATGCAGATATATCTGGATCTGGGTGAATACAAGCGAGGTGAAAATCAGGAAAACGATCACGCGTTTGCCTGCCGGCCGAAACTCAACAAGCTGTTGCGTCAGGGTTTGGAAGAAGCCACCACAATGAAAGTCACTCTGGAGCAAATGCATGCGGCAATTTCTTAAAGGTCGGCGCCTCATCAATCTGTGCGAAAAGAAAACACAGAACGCGCAACGCATCAAAGCCCAACTTGCCACTCAGTACAGCGAACTGAAAGAGCAGATCAGTTTGTGCAATGCGGAATTACGCTCTCTGGAACAGGCTTTGATCATGCTGCAAATCCAGGAAGCATCCGTTACCAGAGCCGATATTTACCAGCAGCGCAAACAGCAGGCGATTTTGCTGCACCGGCGGGCGCAGATTACGCTGGAACATACCATTGCTCTGGAAAACCTGGGTGACGTGGAACTTGACATCAAGGCTAACCAGAAATATCTGGCGGTGTTAAAACGCAAGGAAATGAAATTTTCCAAGTGGGTAGAACATGGCAGGAAGCAGTGGATAGAACAGCAGGACTCGGTGGCGGAAGACGAAACCCAGGAAGTTTTTCCGTGGGCTTTGAAACCGTAAGCAGAGTGGGCTGACCGACATTGTCGTGCCGGTTTTCAGTTTGCACTGATTGCGCGTTCTCGCGATTTGGCCAAATGAGCCTGATTGCCACGGACCATGGCACTGGCCCATGCCCGAGCATCTTCCAATTTTTCAAATGCCTGCCAACCCACATTATTTTGGCTGAGAATCGCCTGAATAAGGTTGCAGGTTACCGTGCGATCTTCAATATCGGGTGCCGCCACATAGCCGATGAAAAGAGTTTTACCGGATTGCGTTTTGTGATTTTTGATGACTTGAGAAAATAATTCCAGAGCGTCCGGCGTGACCCTCATGCTGTCCTGAAAAATGACGATTGAAGCTATTTTGGTAACGGCCAGTTCATCAAAACATCTGGCGCGTACCTGAGCGACTGCCTTGACCGTCGCGTAATCGATCGGTCCCCTGATGGTAGTCAGCAGAATATTGTGTTCCATGTCCGTCTCTTCATGCTTTTGCTGATTCGATTTCCCATTCTGGAAACCGGATAATTCATGTATAACCACTTTCATTCCCTCAGTCAATCAAGTCAAGCCGTATTGGTATTGGGCGCAGCATTGTATTTGATAAATGAAAAAAATGATACTTCAATGCGCGCCGGATTTTGGTCTTCGGTCCAATACAGGAGATACCTGAAAATCCAGAGTGCTTTTTATTTTGATATGAAATTGCTGAATTAACAGCCACGGACAGATCGTTACTTGATTGTTTTTACAAAAATTAGTTGGATCAGCACAGGATGAAATGTTTTGATATACTGCAAACCTTATTTCGCTAAACAACGAAATAAGATTCGATAAACTTCGAAATTTAAATAGTTGGTAACTGCCATGGCAAAACAACCGGAACCCGATGTGGACAATATCATCAAAGCGCTGGCACACCCATTGCGCAGGGAGATATTGGCATGGCTGAAGAATCCGCAAAAGTCGTTCGCCAGCCAGGAGCATTCATTCGAACTGGGCATCTGTGCCGGCAAGATATTTGAAAAGGCCAATCTCTCCCAGTCAACGATCTCTGCACATCTGGCCACTTTGCAAAAAGCCGGGCTGATCACGGCACGTAAAGTGGGGCAATGGATTTTTTATTCCCGCAATGAAGCACTTATCAATAAATTCAAGAAGCAAATCAACAACGAGCTGTAATTCATTTTAAAGGACCTGATGTGAGTATTTTATTTCAACCCCTGATTGCAGGCGACCTGCATCTCCCCAACCGTATCGTGCTGGCGCCGCTGACACGTTGCCGTGCCGATGCTGGCCGAGTACCCAATGCCCTGATGGCAGAATATTATGCACAGCGTGCCAGTGCCGGTCTGATATTGACTGAAGCAACTTCGGTTACACCAATGGGGGTGGGTTATCCCGATACACCCGGCATCTGGTCTGACGAACAGGTGCAGGGCTGGAAACACATTACTGCCGCCGTTCATGCAGCCGGTGGCCGGATCCTTCTTCAACTGTGGCACGTCGGGCGTATTTCCCATCCGGCCTACCTGGATGGTGCATTGCCCGTTGCGCCAAGCGCTATCGCACCACAAGGACATGTCAGTCTGCTGCGTCCCAAGCAAGATTTTGTCGTGCCGCGTGCGCTCGAAACGGAAGAAATTGCCGGCATCGTTGAGGCTTACCGCAAAGGCGCCGAAAATGCACAACGGGCCGGATTCGATGGCGTCGAAATTCATGGCGCAAATGGCTACCTGCTCGATCAGTTTCTGCAAGACGGCAGTAATCACCGTACCGATGCCTATGGTGGTTCGATAGAAAATCGGGCCCGACTGATGCTGGAAGTCACCGATGCAGTCATATCGGTATGGGGCGCAGGACGGGTCGGCATGCATCTGGCACCACGCGGCGATGCGCATTCAATGGGTGACAGCAACCCTTTGGCAACATTTGGGTATGTGGCTGAACAGTTGGGCAAGCGTGGCATCGCGTTTATTTTTACGCGCGAATCTCTGGGCGACAATCGCCTGAGCCTGGAACTGAAAAAACGGTTTGGCGGCGTGCTCATTGCCAACGAAGGATTTAACCGGGCCACGGCAATCGAAGCAGTGCAATCTGGCGCCGCAGATGCGGTGTCGTTCGGTAAGGACTTCATTGCCAATCCGGATCTGCCACGTCGACTGTTACTGGATGCGCCGTTAAACCCTTACCATCCTGAAACGTTTTATGGTTATGGTTTGCCCGATTCCAAAGTCGGGTACACCGATTACCCAAGTCTGGCCGCTTAAAACAGTCATGCATGGGACGCGCCTGGCGTCCCATGCATGTTTCTCCTTATATGACAAGTTGTTCATTCCGATTGCGGTTTAAGGGTATAGCGATAATAATCCGTTATCTATATCCTCACGCGAATCTGTGGCAAGGCAAGCCCTGTCTTTGATCAATCTGTTTTCACAAACACTAAGCGAGAAAAATAATGGCGACAAGCACTGAAAATAATTCCAGCAAGGGTAGCGCGCGACTGGCCCTGTACATCCTCATTGCAATGGTCCTCGGCATCCTGTTTGGCTATCTGGTCAATCAAAAAATTCTGGATGTTGATATGTCGTATATCGGATTGCTGTCAGATTTATTTTTGCGCGCCATCAAAATGATTATTGCACCGCTGGTGTTTGCCACTCTGACCGTGGGCATTGCCCAGATGGGTGGCGGGGCCGGGGTCGGCCGAGTCGGTTTGAAGGCCCTGTCCTGGTTTGTCACTGCCTCCATCATCTCGCTGTTTTTAGGGTTGTTGTTTGCAACCCTGTTTCATCCTGGCGTCGACAGCGGTTTTTCTGCACTCACTGCAGATCAGATCGCCGCAGGCAAAAGCCGGCTGGATGACTTTACCAAAGGCGTGCATGATTCAGGCTTTGTCTCGTTCGTTAAGTCCCAAGTCATTCCCACTTCATTTGTTGACGCCACAGCCAACAATAAACTGTTGCAGATCGTATTTTTCTCGGTGTTCTTCGGCATCGCCTTAGGGTCGATGGAAGAAAAAGCCGCCGGCATGGTTTCGCTCATACAGCAATTGTCCGATGCGATGATCAAGATGACCGGGGTCGTCATGAAAACGGCGCCAATTGCGGTCTTTGCCGCGATCTCATCGGCGGTGGCAGACAAAGGATTGGGATTGCTGGTCACTTATGGAAAATTCATGGGCTCGTTTTATGTGGCGCTCATTGTTTTGTGGGCGCTGCTCGTTTTAGCCGGTTATCTGTTTTTGGGAAAACGGGTTTTTGAATTACTGAAATATATTAAAGAAGCGTTCTTTCTGTCTTTTGCTACTGCCTCCTCGGAAGCGGCCTATCCCAAAATTCTGGAAGCACTGGATAAGTTTGGTGTGAGCCGAAAAATATCCAGTTTTGTCATGCCGCTCGGGTATTCCTTCAATCTGGACGGCTCGATGATGTATTGCACCTTTGCGTCGCTGTTCATCGCCCAGTTTTACAATATTCATTTACCGCTGGCCACCCAGATTGCCATGTTGTTTACGCTGATGCTGACATCCAAAGGCATGGCCGGGATTCCCGCAGCTTCGCTGGTAGTGATTGCCGGTACGCTGTCGCAATTCAATCTGCCGGTAGAAGGCATGTTGCTGATCTTGGGCGTGGACCGTTTCCTGGATATGGGGCGTTCTGCGACCAATGCGGTGGGCAATTCCATTTCTTCGGCTGTCATTGCAAAATGGGAAAACGAATTACATCCTGAAAATCTGAACACGCAAATTAAATAATCCAAATTGAAAGGTGTCATGAATCCAACTTCCCAACCAATCCGAATTGGGCTGGCTGCAAACCGGGCCCATCAGGATGCTGCAGATTCGGCATTGGTGCAGCTGCTGCGCGGTTCACGCGCCGCAATCGAAGACCATTTGAAGCCACAGTTGATAGTGGTCGGCAGAACGCTGGATACGATCCAGAGTCACGGATTGCTGTCCGCTTACCCAAACATTGAACGATTTCCCTATGGACGGGAAGGCGGCTTGATGATGCTGGTGTCGCGTGTGGTTGAAACCGATCCGGCCAAAGCACTGGACGCCATTATTTATCTGATTGACCCGGTTGATCCATCGTCAAATTTTCCGGAAGCGCTGGCCTTGAAGCGGCAGTGCATCATTCACGGCAAACCTTTTTTATCTACCCTGGCCGGCGCACGTGAATGGCTGGAACTGGAAGCCGTTGCGTTGGGCGCGCAACCCGATCCGAGTCTGGATGCGCTGTTCAATTTTGAGCAGGAAAGCATTGCGTTAATCGCGCATGACGCCTTGAAGGAGCAGATGCTGGACTTGGCCGAGCGCCATTTTGATGTGCTGGACCGTTTTAAAATGCGCTGCGCAACCGGCACCACCGGCGGACTGCTCAACAAGCTGGCGCAAAAAATCAAAGGCGAGCAGGCTGGCAAAAACTGGGTAACGCCGTACCGCAGTGGCCCGCTCGGTGGCGACGCACAAATTGCCGAACTGATTCTGAACCGCCAGTGTCGCCGCATCCTGTTTCTGGAAGATCCCCACGTCGCCCGCCAGCACGAAGCCGACATACAGCTGCTGGACCGCGCCGCACGCACCGTGTCGGACTATGCCTGTTGCAGAAGTGATGTCAAAGGCGTTGAGCGCTGGCTGTCATTGCTGGCAATGCGCGGGCCTCGATAAATTCCAGTGCAGGGCAAATTCAAATTGACGTCAGTATCGATTTAAATGATAATGCTTCTCATTTACGTAAAATGATAATCTGACAATGAAATTTGGAAAAAGCGGCAGGGGTTTATTTGGAACAGGCGTTTTATTGCTCATTGCTGCCTGCAGTGGTGGTTCAACAGATAACAATCTGAACAATGCGCCACTGAGTCCAGAGGCCAGTCTCGGCCAAAAAATATTTATGGATCAAAGCCTGTCGGCATCCGGAAAAATGTCATGTGCGAGCTGCCATGACCCTGCCAACTATCACGCGCAGACCAATAACCTGGCAGTGCAGCTCGGTGGTGCCAATCTGGATGTACCGGGTTTTCGGGCTGTACCATCCCTGCGCTATCTGAACCTGACGCCAGTTTTTTATTTTGCTGCGGACGGTACTCCAACCGGCGGGTTCACCCGAGACGGCCGGGCCAATACGCTCGCAATTCAGGCGGCCCGACCTTTTTTGGCGCCGCATGAAATGGCCAATGCGGACCAGAACAGCGTGGTTGAAAAAATGAAACGGACCGCCTATGCCGAGCAGTTTCGTCAGGTCTATGGCGACGCCGTGTTCAACAATCCGGAACAGGCTTTCGAACGCATGACCTACAGTCTGCAGCTCTACCAGATCGAAGACCGTGAGTTCCATCCGTATGATTCCAAATACGACCAGTTCCTGGCCGGCAAAGTCAAACTGAATGACGCCGAATTGCGTGGACTGGCGTTGTTCAACAATCCGTTAAAGGGAAATTGCGCCGCCTGCCATCTCAGTAACAAAAGCCCTGATGGCGCAGCACCATTGTTCACCGACTTTACGTTTGACAATCTGGGCGTGCCGCGCAATCCCGCAATCCCGGCCACTGCTGACCCGGCCTATTTCGATATGGGCCTGTGCGGTCCCGACCGGCTCGATCTGACCGCACGCCACGACCTGTGCGGCGCCTTCAAGGTGCCGACCTTGCGCAATGTGGCAACACGCAAGGTGTTTTTTCATAATGGACGCTTTACCAATTTGACCGATGTGCTGGGGTTCTATGTGCGACGCGATACCAATCCGGAAGAATGGTATCCGCTAAGCGTCAATGGCAGTCCGGTCAAGTTTAACGATCTGCCGCTTGCCTATTCGCGCAATGTGAACACATCGGAAGTGCCGTACAACCGCAAACCGGGTTCAGAACCAGCACTGACACCCGATGAAATTGCGGATGTGATCAGCTTTCTTGGTTCGTTGACGGATGGATTTCGGTAGTTCTCTCGATGGTGAATTGCAGGGGCCGGATTACAAACCCGGTCGGAAACGCGGTGTCGGTAGTTGTTGCTCCAGAAAAGTGTGCATCATCCAGTGCTACAGCGCCGCGCATATCCGCCCCACTCAGTGTACCGGCAACGAAGCGGGTGTACCGGCAAACCGCACCGGTGAATTGTGCTTCAGTAAAATCTGTACCATCCGCGCTCAGTTCTTCGAGGTTGGCCTTGGTAAAACTGGCGCCCCTGGCGCTCCCATGACAATAGCTGGTGCGGAATAAAACTGCTCCATCCAAATTGGCACCATCGAGATTGACACCATTCAAATTGGCGTTGGACAGATCCACGTTGGCCAGATTGGTTTTCGACAGAATTGCGTTTGCCAGAACCGCTTCATCCAGATTCAGTCTGCGTAAATCCAGCCCGCTGAGATTGACGCCAGAAAGAAAAAATCGCGGCACGAGCTGATTAAGAAATGCTTCCTGACTTCGCTGTACGGCCTGTCTGATTATCGTCGCCTTCAGATCAGTACTGCCGTAACGCAAGGCTTCAGAAATAGCACCCTCATTTCTCTGGCTGAATTCAATGTGGCCAGCCTTGTTGCCAGAGGCGCCCTTGTCGTCATCATGCGAGATGATCAACTCCTTGTGCATACTGATGGTACCGGCTTCGGTCTGTACCAGTGTGACGCCGCGTTCGGCCAACAATTCTTTGACGCCGTCGCTGATTTTGATTGCGTGGGCACCATCGCGTCGGGTGACGTTTTTGACGACATCGTAAATGGGCTTAGTGACACCGTTGCGATAGGCGTTGAACAAATAGTTGGCCACGGTCTCATCGTCATTTCTTTTGTCGGTGAGGGTTGCGTAGATCCGTTGTGCCAACCGCTCGGGCGACAAAATGGGTGTCGATAAGGTTGTTGAAGATGAGCTCGATGAAGACGAGGAAGAACATGAGGAACTTGAAATGGGAATCATGGAAATGCTCCAGGTGTGGATTAAAAAATTGGAATGAAATTTCGGGATCGATTGCGGAAAATTCCGAGGCATATTCTTTCCTTTTAAGCACCGGGTTGACTATAGGTGTTTGCACTGAAGCTAAAACCGCAGTTTATTGGTACAGGAACAAAGGCAAAAGAGCAGGGCTGCGCAACGTAAATAATTTCAAATATCGCCATGCCTGCCCAACGACCGTGTCTGCGTGCCGGCCACGATGATGTGATCTTCCAGACGGACATCAATCAGATTCAAAATCCGTTTCATATTCGCCGTCATTATTTTGTCGCTATGCGATGGCGTCCGTTCCCCGGACGGGTGATTATGGAAAAAAATTACTTTCGCGGCATTGTGTTTCAATACGGATTTCACTATATGATACCTACCAACCTCAGCGATCAATAACAACGCCCGATGTCGTCGATAAATAAAAAGGAACCCCTGGTGAAAAAATCTTTAGTTGAATTGCCTCATTCCGACAATTTTCCCGGAGTGACCGAACACCCGGAACGCAGGCGTCTGGACGCTGAGTTTCATGCCCGACCTCCGATTCCTCTGAACGGCCCCACGTTCATTTCGCATCTGGTGTTTCTTCATGACAGTGCCAGCTATACGGGGGACCTGGAACATCTGGACCGGTTCAACGCCGATGAAAGCTGGGAAGTCTTTGAATCAACCGATGCCTACCGCTGGTATCAACGCGGTGCTGTCTGCATGCGCTATGAGCTGCATACCGAATTTTCCAGCTACACATTTTTTCAGCCACTGCCGCACATTGCGGCCAGCAGAGAATCCGCACTGGACGAACTGCCCGACAACTGGATTGCGTCCATTCCTGGCCAGCTTCTGGTGGCGACCAATATTGAACTGCAATCGGCACAAGTCCTCACGCCGCAACAAAGAATTGCCGAAGTATCGACACCCGGCAATCAGACCGTTGTCACGCGCGTGGTCGATGGCAAGGGCTGGATTTTTACCGATTTTAAAATTGTGGATGGCGCTTCCAGTTTTCTGCTCATCGATGATGGCCTTACCCCGCGTCAGGCTGGCCGCACCGTGCAGCGTTTGTGGGAGATAGAAACCTATCGGGTTACTGCGCTGTTGGGTTTGCCGGTCGCCAAAGCCATCACCATTCGTCTGCGTGGCGCCGAGGAGCAACTGGCGGACATGATGGATCACATCTGCAGTTCGCGCTCCAGTGATGAAGAATGTGCGGTACTGGATGAACTGATTCAGCTGGCCGCCGAAGTCGAACACTCCGTGGCCCGCACCACCTTTCGTTTCAGCGCCACGCGCGCCTATGAAGCGATTGTCATGCAGCGCATCAGCGAACTGCGAGAACAGCGCGTGGAAGGTTTTCCGACCCTCTTTGAACTGATGCAGCGCCGGCTGCTGCCGCCGGTCAATACCTGTGCCGCCATGGCGCGCAGGCAGGATGATCTGTCGGCGCGGGTGGCCAGAAATTCCCAGCTGTTACGCACGCGCATTGATCTGGCATTGAAGCGTCAGAATCAGCTTGTCCTGACCCAGATGAACCATCGCGCGCGCCTGCAACTGCTGCTGCAGGAAACGGTTGAAGGGCTGTCAGTAATTGCCATCACTTACTACGGATGTCAGTTGGTGCGGTATCTCACTGAAGGTGCCAGCAAGATTTGGGGTGGGGTGTCGCCCGAGTATGCCACTGCAATTTCCATCCCGGTGATTGCAATCGGTGTTGCGCTGAGTTTGCGCAGGATGCGCAAACATCTTGAAGGCATTACCGCGCAGGATCAGGCGTGATCTCCGGAGTCGGTCGCTGGTCAAGGAGCACTGATCCCGACGAAAAGCAGTACGTGATCAGTGCACTATTTTTTCTTGTTGACCGGGAGCGCGGGCAAGTGCTTCCGATATCAATAATATGTTGAATGTAACTGTTCAGATTCAAACAACAAGCTCATCGGGAAACTGAGCGTACATCAATGTTTTTTCGCTGTCCGTCCGCAGCACTTTGCATGGCAAGTTCAATCAACAGCATGACATTGACACCATCGTGTGCACTGACCGGGAATGACGCGCCATTCAAAATCGATTGCGCCAATGCGCGATAAAACTCGACATAGGCGCCATCCTGGGTCGGCAGCGCGGTGTCTGAAGAATGACTGCCCTGCACTTCACACAATAACCCTGAAGGATTTTTTCCGAAGGATTCATTCCCGGGCCGCAGTCCGGCTTTTAATTGATCTTCCTGCACATCGAGTCCTGTTTTAAGGTAACTACCCTTGGTACCGTGCACAATAAAACGTGCCGGAACAAGCGCTGCCAGTGCGCTTGCGTGCAGCAGGATTTCCTTATCCAAATAGCCGAGTTGCAGATGAACATAGTCAGGTGCAATGGCGTGATCGCGATGTTGTTTCAGCGTTGCGCTGATGGTTACAGGCATGCCGAACAGCACGAGTGCCTGATCAAGCAAATGCGACCCCAGATCAAACAGCAGGCCACCGCCGCGTGAACTGTCTTCGCGCCAGCGCTGCGGTACGTCCGGGCGAAAGCGATCAAAATGCGATTCAAATTGGGTAATGCGCCCCAATTTTTGGGACTCAATCAAGGTTTGCAATGTCAGGAAGTCGCCATCCCAGCGGCGGTTGTGAAACGGCGCAAACAGCACATTTTTTTTCACGGCCAGGTCCGCCAATGTTCTGGCATCGGCACAACTTAACGTGACAGGTTTGTCCACAACCACATGCCGGCCAGATTCCAGAACCCGGTGCGCAAGCTCGAAGTGGGTATCGTTGGGCGTTGCGATGACGATGCAATCGAGCGCATCGATGGCCAGCAGTTGGTCAATATCGGAAACAATCAGGGCATCTGGATAATCGGCACTGGCCCGACCGGTTTGAGTTGTAGCGATGGCGGTGAGCTCGGCACTGCCGCTGTATGCAATCAGGGGAGCGTGAAACGTTGTTCCGGCATAACCATAGCCGATCAAGCCGATTTTTATCTGAGGTTGCATGCGCGCTTCCTGTTTTGAATCATAGGGTTAGTGATCGAAATTTCATTTAATTGGTAGCTGATTCTATATGCTGAAGGTTGTTTGGCAAACCCTTATCTTCTGATATGCCTCGCACCAGATGCATGGGCCGTGCAATCTCCCAAGGCTCTTGCGGAACAGGTTAATTTTTCCCTTGGTGTTGGCTTCATTGCTCTGAACATGAAATTCCGGTTGGATGATCCATCACTGCGATACATGATTTTGACGCGTTCCGCAGTTGAGCTGCATTTCCATTGTGGCGAAAATAATGACGAGCGCCGTCCGGTGCCCGGCTAATTAATTTCCAAATTGATCATTTCAATCAAACAAAGTTCACTTTTCCTGAATGCGGTTTTTAGGATAAAGTGTGGCACCCGCGTATCGAAGAAAAAAACCCACGAACAATCCATATTGCATTTAAATATGCATTGAAGGAACCCATTGAACTCTGTCATCTCAGTTAAGGGTCTGAACAAAACCTACGCATCGGGTTTCCAGGCGCTCAAAAAAATTGACCTGGAGATTCCGCGCGGCGATATCTTCGCCCTGCTCGGCCCCAACGGCGCCGGCAAGACCACCCTGATCAACATCATCTGCGGCATTGTCAACGCCAGCGCCGGTACGGTTACGGCCGACGGCCATGATGTGGTGCGCAACTATCGGGCTGCACGCTCGACCATAGGCCTGGTGCCGCAGGAAATCGCCACCGATTCTTTTGAAACAGTATGGGCGACGGTGAATTTCAGTCGTGGTATTTTTGGCAAAGCGCCGAACCGGCAGCATATTGAAAAGGTATTGCGCGATTTGTCGCTGTGGGACAAGAAGGATGCAAAAATCCGGGAATTGTCAGGCGGAATGAAGCGCCGCGTGATGATAGCCAAGGCTCTGTCGCACGAACCGACAATCCTGTTCCTCGACGAACCGACCGCCGGTGTCGACGTGGCGCTGCGCCGTGACATGTGGCAAATGGTGCGCGGTCTGCGCGACAATGGCGTGACCATCATTCTGACCACGCATTACATCGAGGAAGCCGAGGACATGGCCGATCGAATCGGCGTGATCCACAAGGGTGAAATCATACTGGTGGAAGACAAGGTGAAACTGATGGCCAAGCTCGGCACAAGACAGCTGAAGATTCAGCTGCAACATGCGCTGGCCAGCCTGCCGCCGGATCTGGCCGAACCGGGACTGCACCTTGCCGCAGACGGAAATGAACTGACTTATACGTTCGACGCACAAAGCGAACAGTCCGGTATTGCTGCGCTGCTGCGACGCCTCAACGAGCATGGCATTGACTTCAAGGACCTGCAATCGAGTCAGAGTTCGCTGGAAGACATATTTATCAACCTAGTAAAGACATGACAATGAATATTTACGCGATTCGCGCCATTTATAACTTTGAAATGGCCCGCACCCGCCGCACTCTGATGCAGAGCATCGCAGCGCCGGTGATTTCGACTGTGCTGTACTTCGTGGTGTTCGGCGCGGCCATTGGCAACCATATGATGAAGGTGGACGGCGTGAGCTACGGTGCGTTCATTATTCCCGGCCTGGTGATGATGTCGTTGATGACGCAAAGCATTGCCAATGCGTCGTTCGGCATTTATATGCCGCAGTTTTCCGGGACGATCTACGAAGTATTGTCGGCGCCGATCTCGGCGCTGGAAATCGTGGCTGGCTATGTGGGTGCCGCCGCGAGCAAGTCGATCATACTCGGTACGCTGATCCTGATCACGGCGCGTTTTTTTGTCGCGTTTGAGATTGCCCATCCGTTATTCATGATCGGGTTTCTGGTACTGACCGCGGTCACCTTTTCCATGTTCGGCTTCATCATTGGCATCTGGGCCGATGGATTTGAGAAGCTGCAAATCATTCCCTTGCTGATCGTCACGCCGCTGTCGTTTTTGGGCGGCAGTTTTTATTCGATCAATATGCTACCCGCGGGTTGGCAGACCGTTGCCTTGTTCAATCCGGTGGTCTATTTGATCAGTGGATTTCGCTGGAGCTTTTTTGGCAATGCGGACATACCGGTGGGAATCAGCGTAGGCATGGCACTGGTGTTCCTGTTTATCTGCGTAGCGATCATCAATTGGATATTCAGGACAGGATACAAGCTCAAGCGCTAGCACAGGAAAAGGCTGCGAATTGTTCATATTCATGTGATTCCTGCAACGTATGGCACGCGAGCTGCACAATATTTGACCTGCGACAAAGCACGAAAATCAATAATTAAGTGAGTATTGAAGTTGGCAGAATAATGGTCAGGGATAGCCTGTCAGTGCCCAAAAATCCCGGCAGTGATCGTTTTGTTAATGGTTGATCGTTCAATGTAACGGAAGCCTGCACGAACATCATCACTGCCTGTCTGGTTGCGTTTATCATTGGTCAGTTGAAAAAATTTGAACTTATAGACTTTTTGGTATGTAGTGGTGTAATCGACACCGCGGCAATGACCCGGTGCAGCCGCAGCAACCACTTTGGAATCAACAGCTACAGGCCATCAGTTTTATTAACAGGATTTTATTCAGGATCGCCGGTTTGGCGAATAATCGATTATTACAAGGAGTTTTAACATGAGTAAAGATGTTGTCGTTCTCAGTGCAGCCCGTTCCGCAATTGGCGCTTTCGGTGGTTCTCTTGCCAATATCGAACCGGCAGAACTGGCCGGTATCGTGATGAAAGAAGCCATTGCCCGTTCTGGCGTTGATCCAAAACTGATTGGTAACGCTGTGGTTGGAAATTGCATTCCTACCGATTCGCGCTACGCTTACGTTTCTCGCGTGGCCTCAATCCAGGCCGGTCTGCCGATGGATTCCATCGCCATGCAGGTCAGCCGTCTGTGTTCCTCCGGTCTGCAGGGCATTGTTACTGCAGCCCAGAACATCATGCTCGGCGACTTTGACTACGGAATTGGTGGTGGCGTCGAAGTGATGTCGCGCGGCGGCTATTTATTGCCGGCCCTGCGCACCGGTGCCCGCATGGGTGACACCAAGGCGATTGATATGATGGTTGCCGTGCTGACTGACCCGTTCGGTGTTGGCCACATGGGTATCACAGCAGAAAATCTTGCCACCAAATGGAATATTTCCAGAGAAGAGCAGGACGCTTTCGCAGTCGAATCGCAACGCCGCGCTGCCATCGCCATTGCTGAAGGTCGTTTCAAATCACAGATCGTCCCGGTCATCCAGCAAACCCGCAAAGGGGAAGTTGTTTTTGATACGGACGAGCATGGCAAGGCCAACACCACGATGGAATCATTGGCCAAAATGAAACCGGCCTTTAAAAAAGATGGCACGGTTACCGCCGGCAATGCGTCAGGCATTAACGATGGCGCGGCCTTCTTTGTACTGGCTGCTGCGGATGTGGCTGCCAAGGCAGGTCAAAAACCGATTGCCCGTCTGGTTTCTTACGCGATCTCCGGCGTGCCGAATGAAATTATGGGTGAAGGTCCGATTCCGGCATCCAAACTGGCGCTCAAAAAAGCCGGTTTAAAAATGGACCAGATGGACGTCATTGAAGCAAACGAAGCGTTTGCGGCGCAGGCGATTGCGGTCAGTAAGGGTCTGGAACTTGATCCGGCCAAGACCAATCCGAACGGTGGCGCGATTGCTCTTGGTCATCCAGTAGGTTGCTCCGGCGCCTTCATTGCGACCAAAGCGATTTATGAATTGCAGCGCACGGGTGGCAAGTATGCGCTGGTCACCATGTGTATCGGTGGCGGCCAGGGTATTGCGGTGATTTTCGAACGCATTTAAGTCGGCGGTATTTGGTTTTCTGCATGCAGTCGGAACAGAATGGAGCTCTGGCAGCATGCGGAACCAGCACAGGCAAGGGGAAGTAACGCAGTAAGAGCGCTTTTAATCACAACATAATCCAAAGAAACGAGGAGACAGCAGCATGGCTAGAATTGCATTAGTGACAGGCGGTATGGGCGGTTTAGGTGAAGCCGTGTGCATCAAACTGGCGGCTTTAGGTTATCAGGTCGTAACGACCTATTCGCCCGGCAATACCAAATCAGGAGACTGGCTGGCATCAATGCGCGAGTTGGGTTACCACTTTCACGCTTATCCGTGTGATGTGGCGGATTATGAGTCGGCCCGCGAATGTGTCACGCTGATCGAAAAAGAAATTGGCCCTGTCGATGTACTGGTCAACAATGCCGGTATCACGCGTGACACCACGTTCAAGAAAATGGATAAAACCAATTGGGATCTGGTGATGCGGACCAATCTGGACTCGGTGTTTAACATGACCAAGCCGGTGTGCGATGGCATGGTTGAGCGCGGCTGGGGACGCATTATCAACATCTCGTCGGTCAATGGTCAAAAAGGTGCTTTCGGGCAGACCAACTATGCCGCTGCCAAGGCCGGCATGCACGGCTTTACCAAATCACTGGCGTTGGAAATTGCGCGTAAAGGCGTTACGGTGAATACAATCTCGCCGGGCTATATCGGTACGAAAATGGTTATGGCGATTGCAACCGAAGTACTGGAAACGAAGATTATTCCTCAAATCCCTATGGGACGCCTGGGCAAACCGGAAGAGGTTGCTGGCCTGGTTGCCTATCTTGCAGGGGATGAAGCGGCGTTTGTGACTGGGGCAAACATTGCTATCAATGGTGGGCAGCATATGTATTAAGGCGATGGTTGGGGGCCCGGGAAGTTGCACCTGGGTTCTTCAACAAAACGTTTATTTGCGGTGCGGATCAGGTTTGGGACGGCCATTGCATCAATTTCGGATGGCGTGGCGGAAGTTAATTCCGGATAACGCTTGAGCATCCTGTTAGTAAGTGCACAGGACATTGATGATCTGGCTTATGTCGCCAGGTGCGTAGATGCTTTCCCGCCGATTGCGACTCTGGCCAAAACAATGATTGCACAGAAATGCTTTTCAGATTCAAATCTCTACGGTGGTATCTCTGCACGTCATGCAAGTCCTCGCTGGCGAATGATCTGTTCTGCAAGCTGAGTTGCTTCTTTGGGATCGCGCAGTGCAATCAGACCGGACAGGCTAACATAATGAATCGCTGTTTCGGTTACGATGAAATCCATCGGAATGTCATGGGGTTGAGGGTGAATCGTTGTCATTCTGGAGAGCTCAAACGCTACGCCAATCTTGAGCGGCTGAACAGTCATTTCGGCGAGCGTTCGATCAAAATAGCCGCCTCCATAACCTAACCTGTATCCTTTCAGATCAAAACCCACCGGCGGTATTAGCAGGGCTTTCGGTTGAAGCAGCGCTGTACCTTCAGGAATTGGCAGGTTAAACACACCATTTACTACGCGAACGCCAGGCCACCATTCGCGGAACTGTAACGGTTTTCCTTTTTGAATCACGACCGGAAGGGCAGAAACAGCGCCGCCTTTGCGGAATTCACGTACTGCAAATCTGGGATCAAATTCACCTTTATAGGGCCAGTACAACCCCAGAGTCATTCTTTGCAATAACGGAAAGCCCTTGATCAGAAAATCAGTTATTGAAGAATTCCATTGACGACGCAGGTCAACCGGAACAGCAGCCCGTCGCCCCAGAAGTTCCGAGCGTTGCACATTTCTGAATTGCTTAATGTCGTCTTGTGTGTTGATGACTTGTCCCAAGTTGTGGCTAGCGTGGATATTAGATCACAATGCGATGTAAAGTTCCTGTAAAAAACGCTGACGTTGCAATATTTTTGGAAAAACAGCGCCGACAGTGCCATGTTGATGTTGGTTTGCCCTGTGAAATACCAATGGTGGCCAGTGCCCATGAGGCCGCCAAGAAAATATAGAATCGCATCGCAGCGCGCTTGGTGTCACGCGCTTGGTGTCAGGCCCGACAAACGGACATGAATTCAGAAATTGTACGATTGTCAGACCTGACACCGAAATATTTGTTAAATATGAGGACACTCTTATATTTCACCGAGCTTTGCCAGTGATCCCTGCCGGCGAAACTCGAAGAACTGCGGATCACGCGTTTCAAATTGGCCAAGCAAGTCCATGAACAGATCGCCAGCACCATGGAGGAATGTCGGCGTTTGTATGAGCCCGTCCAAGCATTCGTTAAATCCGCCGCGCAAATGGACATGCCGCTCCCCCTGGATTTCGACGTTAGAATTGAAGAGGCTGGTTTCCAAGAAAATTTCTTGGCGCGAATCAATCGCCAAGCTAAGGGAAGCTTCGCCGGCATCGACGAGAGCAATCAACTCATGCGCGGGCTGCTCAAAGAAACGAATTTCGGCTACGCGGATGCTACGATAAAATTCTTAGAAAAGATCGATGACATGCTACATTTTGATCGTCGGGAGCAAAGCACCGGGCGCGAATCAAAAATCATAGACCAACTACGCAAGGGTGTCGATGCTCAAGAAATTTTCGACTATCTTTTTGGCATGGCTTATCTCGTCCCACGTTACTCGCTGACTTACGACGATCAAGAAATCAGTCAACTTTCCCCTGGCGAGCGCGGTCTGCTGCTGCTCGTCTTCTACCTGCTAGTCGACAAGGACGACATTCCTATCGTGATTGATCAACCGGAAGAAAATCTCGACAACCAGACGATATACAAAGTGCTGGTCAAATGCATCAAGGCGGCCAAGCAGCGTCGACAAGTGATTATGGTGACTCACAACCCCAATCTCGCAGTTGTCTGCGACGCCGAGCAAATCATCTGCGCCACTTGCGACAAGGCGACCAGCACTTTCGACTATATTTCCGGGGGGATCGAGTCTCCTGAAATAAAGGCTCGCGTCGTTCAAATCCTTGAGGGCACCGAACCAGCCTTTAAAAACAGAAGGCAAAAATATGGGCTTTGATATTTCTTCAAGTGGCAATGGCCCACCCGACTCGACGACGAATTGTAATTGATCCATGAGATGAGCTAGAAAGACGAACAGCCCATTTACCTACGAATCTGGCTGCGTCGCTCATTCAAGGAATAAATATGTTGCAACTACCTGGACAAGTTGCAACTATTCTTGGATCCTACACACCCGACAACTTTAAATATCAATATTCCCAGCCCGCAGCGCATTCGATTCAATAAACGCCCGGCGCGGTTCGACTTCATCACCCATCAAGGTAGTAAAGATCTGATCCGCAGCAATCGCATCTTCAATCTGCACCTTGAGCAAACGGCGCACTTTCGGATCCATCGTGGTTTCCCACAACTGCTCAGGATTCATTTCACCCAGACCTTTATAGCGCTGCTTGGATACGTTACGCTCGGCTTCATCACGCAGCCACAACATCGCTGCGTGGAAATCGGCCACGCTGGATTCCTTGACGCGCTCGCCTTCACCGCGACGGATGAAGGCACCTTCACCGACCAGACCCTTAAAGGTCGCAGCAGCATTGGTCAGCACACGGTAATCATTGCTGTCAATGAAGTCGGCATCGATCGAACTGACTTTCACGTTGCCGTGATACATGCGCTCAATGCGCAGGCTGAAGCGTTCAGACAGTTCATCGCTGGTCACGACCGCATGTACCGCAGGATCATTCATTGCCGCAGTCAGCGCCTGGGCAGAAATGGCGGCATTGGCAGCATTGTCCATCTGCAGGGTGACACCGGTCATGATGGCAGTGAGTGCGGCGCGGTCGATCATGCGGGTTAAACGCATCATGATAGCGTTGGCCAGATTGTACTGACGTACCAGCTCGGCCAGTGCTTCACCCTGTATTGGCTCAGCGCCCGTTGCAGGAATCAGTGCGGCGTTATTCAGTGCCACGGTCATCATGTAAGTCGCTTCTTCGGCATCGTCTTTCAGATACCGTTCGTCACGCCCGGTCTTGACCTTGTACAGCGGCGGTTGCGCAATGTAGATGTGACCGCGCTCCACCAGTTCCGGCATCTGACGGTAAAACAGGGTCAGCAGCAGGGTGCGGATGTGGGCGCCGTCGACGTCGGCATCGGTCATGATGATGATGCGGTGATAGCGCAGTTTTTCAATATTGAATTCATCCGGGCCGATACTGGTGCCCAGTGTGGCGATGAGCGTGGTGATCTGTTCGCTGGAGAGCATTTTTTCGAAACGGGCTTTTTCCACGTTCAGCACTTTACCGCGCAGTGGCAGAATCGCCTGAAACTTGCGGTCGCGTCCCTGCTTGGCAGAACCGCCCGCAGAATCTCCTTCGACTACATACAGTTCGCACAGGGCCGGATCTTTTTCCTGGCAGTCGGCCAGTTTGGCAGACAGGCCCAGGCCATCCATGACACCTTTGCGGCGGGTCAGTTCGCGTGCCTTGCGGGCCGCTTCACGGGCACGCGAGGCTTCCACGATTTTGCCGCAAATGATCTTGGCGTCGTTCGGGCGTTCCTGCAGATAGTCGGAGAGGGTTTTGGCGACGATTTCTTCGACCGGGCCGCGCACTTCAGAGGAAACCAGTTTGTCCTTGGTTTGCGAGCTGAACTTTGGTTCCGGTACTTTTACCGACAGCACGCAGGTCAACCCTTCGCGCATATCGTCACCGGTTACTTCGACCTTGGCTTTTTTGGCGTAATCGTTTTCGTCGATGTACTTGTTGATCACACGGGTCATGGCCGCGCGCAGACCGGTTAAGTGGGTGCCACCGTCGCGTTGCGGAATGTTATTGGTGAAGCACAGCACCTGTTCGTTGTAGGCGTCGTTCCACTGCATCGACACATCCACAGTGATGTTGGTGTTCTGGTCCGACATGCGCTCGCCGGTTGCCTGGAAAATGGTCGGGTGCAGAACCGATTTGCTTTTGTTGATGTATTCAACGAAGCCGCGTGTGCCGCCTTCGAACGCAAATATTTCTTCCTTGCCGGTACGCTGGTCGGACAGGCGAATGCGCACGCCGTTGTTCAGGAAGGACAGTTCACGAATCCGCTTGGCCAGAATTTCGTAATGGAATTCGACATGCGTGAAAATTTCTTCATCAGCCCAGAAATGGACTTCGGTACCGCGCTTGTCAGAGTCACCCATGACTTTGATCGGTGAATAAGCAACGCCGTCCTTGGTTTCAATTTCACGGTTTTGCGGAACGCCGCGCACAAAGTCCATGGCATACAATTTGCCGTCGCGCCGGATGGTGAGCTTCAACAGTTTGGACAACCCGTTCACGCAGGACACGCCCACACCGTGCAGACCGCCGGAGACCTTGTACGAGTTCTGATCAAACTTGCCGCCGGCATGCAGTTCGGTCATGACGATCTCGGCTGCGCTGCGTTTTGGATCATGCTTGTCATCCCATTTGATACCGGTTGGAATACCGCGGCCGTTATCGGTGACGGAAATCGAATTGTCGGCATGGATGGTGACGTGAATTTCGGTACAGTGACCGGCCAGCGATTCATCGATCGAGTTATCCAGCACTTCGAAAACCAGATGGTGCAGGCCGGTGCCGTCCGAGGTGTCGCCAATGTACATACCGGGCCGTTTTCTGACGGCCTCCAGGCCTTCCAGAATCTGGATGGACGAAGCGCCATACTGGCTGTTATCTGGCTTGGATTGATACTGTTCTTGATTGGATTCAGGCGAAAACTCGGACATGGCTACCTTTGTTATATGTTTGTTTCTACAAATGAATTACTGGTACTGATAATGCAGATTTAAAAAATAACTTTATATCCGCATTGGCATGACAACGTATTTAAAATCTTCCTGACCCGGCACGCTAATGAGTGCTGACGAGGTTGAATCACCGAGTGCGATGTTGATCTGGTCGCATTTCAGGTTGTTCAGTACATCAAGCAGGTAAGTGACGTTGAAGCCGATATCGACACTGTCGCCAGCGTAGTCAATTTCAATTTCTTCGGTCGCTTCTTCCTGGTCGGCATTGGTGGAACTGATCTTCATGCTGCCCGGGGTAATCACGCAGCGGATACCTTTGAATTTATCGCTGGTCATGATGGCAGCGCGCTGCAACGATTTCAGCAGCGACTCGCGGCCGATGGAGAAATTGTTGCTGTAACCCTTGGGTACGACACGATTGAAATCAGGGAACTTGCCTTCCACCAGTTTGGAAATCAGTTCGATATCGGCGAAGTTCAGTTTGATCTGATTGTTGGCGATATTGATTTGCACCTTTTCATCGGTGTCTTCCAGCAGGCGCTGCAGTTCCATAATGGTCTTGCGCGGAATGATGACTTCCTGACGCGCAAATTCCTGGTCAGTCTCGACCTGGCAGTACGCCAGACGGTGACCGTCGGTTGCCACGGCAATCACGTTTTTGCCGTCCACCACCAGTAACAGGCCGTTCAGGTAATAGCGGATATCCTGCTGCGCCATTGAGAAATGCACCATGTTAAACAGGTGTTTCAGGGTTTTTTGCGGCAGGTTGACGCTGGTGTTGAACTGGTCAGACACGGCTACCGTCGGGAATTCTTCGGCGGCCAGAGTCTGCAGGTTAAAGCGCGATTTGCCGGATTGCACGGTCATGCGCTTGTTGGCCAGGGTCAGCGAGACTTCGCCTTCAGGCAGGGCGCGCAGAATATCGAGCAGTTTGCGGGCGGCCACCGTGGTAGCAGCAGATTCACTGCCCGAGCCGATTTCGGCATTGGTGGTGATTTGCACTTCAATATCGGTGGAGAGAAAGGATACAGCTGCGCCGTTCTTGCGTATGAGGATATTGGCCAGAATCGGCAAAGTGTGCCGACGCTCGACAATACCACTCACGATTTGCAAGGGACGCAGCAGAGTGTCTCGATGGGTTTTAACCAATTGCATAGGACTTTCCTCTAGTTGATTTCAATGAAAAAAGGTAAAACTGAGTACTTCATTTTTAGCCTTTCAAGGTTTGCTCTAACACGTGTAATTCATGATTGCATTCCGGATTTTTGCTGCGATCCGCGGCGATCTTGCGTACTGCATGCAAGACGGTGGTGTGGTCACGTCCACCGAACAGTTCGCCAATTTCGGGCAAACTTTTTTGCGTCAATTCTTTGGCCAGATACATGGCAATCTGACGCGGCCTGGCAATGTTGGCCGGGCGACGTTTGGAATACATGTCGGCGACTTTGATATTGAAAAAGTCGGCCACGGTCTTCTGGATATTCTCGACTGAAATCTGGCGGTTCTGTACCGACAGCAAATCTTTGAGTGCTTCTTTGACGACGTCTATGGTGATGTCTTTGCCGTGAAAGCGCGAGTAAGCCAGAATTTTGCGCAGCGCACCTTCCAGTTCGCGCACGTTGGAACGCAGATGCTTGGCCACAAAGAAGGCCACGTCATCGGAAAACATCACGCCTTCCTGTTTGGCTTTTTTCAGCAGAATCGCCACGCGCATTTCCAGTTCCGGTGGTTCGATGGCCACGGTCAGGCCGGAATCAAAGCGCGAAATCAGGCGGTCATCCATGCCGGTGATCTGTTTCGGGTAAGTGTCGCTGGTGATGATGATCTGTTTTTTTGCCGCGATCAATGCTTCGAAGGCGTAAAAGAATTCTTCCTGGGTGCGGTTCTTGCCGGCGAAGAATTGAATATCATCGATCAGCAGTAAATCCAGCGAATGGTAGTAGCGTTTGAATTCGTCAAAACCCTTGCGCTGGTAAGCGGTGACCACATCGCGCACATATTGTTCAGCGTGGATGTAGCGGATTTTGGCATTCGGGTTGTCGATCAGAATCTGGTTGCCGATGGCGTGGATCAAGTGGGTTTTACCCAGTCCGACACCGCCATACAAAAACAGCGGATTGTAGGAAACGCCAGGATTATTGGCGACCTGAATTGCGGCTGCGCGCGCCAGTTGATTGGCTTTACCGGTGACGAAACTGTCAAACGTAAGCGCATTATTGATACGGCTCTGGTCGCGTTTGGGTGTTTCTACAATGGTGGTCGGGCGCGGTTCTTCGTTTGCTCTGGGTTCGGCCGGATTTGATCCGTGGCTGTTTCCCGGTTTTTGGCCATTCACCTGCGTACCTTGTGCGTCATTGGCCGATTTTCTTGCGCTGTTGAGGTTCGGGTCCAGAATGAACTGCACGTCGATGTGCTCTTCGAGTAATTGTGATGCCAGTTCGGTAATGCGGCCGGCGAACTGGGTTTTAACCCAATCCAGCTTGAAACGGTTGGGCGCGCAGATGCGCAACTTGCCTTCCGCGTAGTCTAACGGGGTAAGTGGTTTGATCCAGGCGCTAAATTGTTGAGGAGTTAATTCCTGCTCTAATTGAGCTGAACAAGCCTGCCAGAAATTTTTCATGAATCTTTATATGTGAGTGTGTTGCAGCGACTTGAGTATTTTAATTATTCTGCCTCGTGAGGCAGGATGCCTTAACTGGCACAGGCACAGGACAAATACGGAGCGCAGATTCAGCGTTTGCTGCACGATTAATTTGTCATGACCATTTTGGTTAGTAATTTCAACCGCCCAACTCAACTACCAAAGCGCTATTCTAACCGCGACAGGATAAGTTATCCACAGGCTGGAAGCTTATTTTTTTCGACGTTGTTTTGTGCCTGTTGAAACAATTCAAACATTTGCGATTGGCTAATTATTAGTCAATTAGCACTATTTGTTAACTGCCTCGAATTCGAAATAACATCGGATAAATCCGGCGCAAAATAATCAACGGGATTTTTGTTGTGGCAAATTTCGCGCAAGATGCTTAAACGACAAAATAAGCTTATGACAATGGGTTCTCGAGACTGTGAAGATTTTCAGGTTTTTTCCTTGACAATCAAGGGGCAAATGCTGTCTAATCTCAGGTTCTCTGCCATCTGACCAATAAACGGGACGATGAAGTGGCCTGAGAAAGCACCGGCCACCGCAGTTTTAGTAGGACCTTACCTCCCCCAGTTTTCAAATTTGAACCGATTTTTTTGCTAGATTAGCGAGACCAACATGAAACGTACTTACCAACCTTCCGTTATACGTCGCAAGCGCACTCATGGCTTCCGTGCCCGTATGGCTACCCGTGGCGGCCGCGCCGTTCTGAACGCACGTCGTGCCAAAGGCCGCAAGCGTCTGGCAGTCGTTTAATCGACAGTCTGCAAAAAGTAATCGACCTGACGGTTCAGTTAGTCTGAATGGTCAGTCAAAAGCAGTGTCGGTGGTGCAAAGTGACTCGTCTACCCCTACTACCTGTATACAACTACGCTTCAGATTACTTAAATCATGACTGGCAATTTTGAACGCACACGTCGTATCGTTAAAACGGATGAGTTTTCATCCGTTTTTCGTTTGAAGCCCGTCTTTAAGACTCCGCATCTGGTTTTGTATGCGCGTCCCAATTCCCTGCCGTTTGCACGCTTGGGTGTTGTCGCAGCCAAGCGACTGGCACCCAGAGCAGTGACCAGGAATGCGGTGAAAAGGGCAGTGCGGGAAGCGTTCCGGCAATCCGAGTTGCTGCAAAGTCTGGGGCTCGATTGCGTGGTGCGTTTATCGGCATCGTTAGGCAAAAAAGCTGAATCCGCGCGCAGTGCTGAAATGCAGGCAGTTCTCCACAGCGAAGTAATGGCGCTGTTTGCCATTCCGTCCAGGCTGAACAGGGTGCTTGTTGCAGTTGACTCAGAGCGGGTCAGGCAATCCGACAGTGGAGTTGCAGGATGAAATCATTCTTTCTGTTTTTGTTGCGCGCTTACAGACTCACCATCAGGCCGTTTCTGGGCCAAAACTGTCGTTTTTATCCGAGCTGCTCAGCCTATGCGGATATCGCCATCCGTCGTCACGGTGTGCTCAAAGGCTGCGCGCTGACCGGGAAAAGACTGTGCAAATGCCATCCCTGGCATGAAGGCGGCGTGGACCTGGTACCTGAAATCACCATTAATACTGAACAACGTTGTGATGAGAGCAGTCAATCTGGATTAAAATTGGCGCGCCCTGTAAATGGCGCAGCAATTAACGACGCAGCGCCACCCTCGAATCAACCTCACTTTACAACCGAATAAGTCAATTGGATCGCATTTATGAATAAGCGTATTGTCCTGTGGATCGTGTTTCTGATGTCGCTGTTGCTGCTCTGGGAGCGCTGGCAGACATTTAATGGCCGACCCTCCATGTTTTTCCCGAACACGACCCAGGTTGCCAAAATCGATGCGTCGAAAACCGGACCGAACAGTCTGCCGGTTGGCGGTAATACTGCAGTTCCAAATGCGGCAGGTGCGTTGCCTTCAACAACCTTGGCAGTACCGGTCAAAGGCGAAGTCGTTACCATCATTACCGATCTGTACAAGGCGGAAATTGACACCGTTGGCGGCGAGTTGCGTCATCTGGAGCTGTTGAATCAGAAGGAAGATACGGATACGTCATTTGGCAGCGGATTCAAAGCTCTGTTCGGTATGAGCGTGCCTCACGCTGAAGCGCCGAACGTAGTTCTGTTTGACCGCAGCGAAAAGCGCACCTATCTGGCACAGAGTGGACTGATGGATTTAACCGCCAGTCACCTCGCCCTGCCAGGCCATAATTCGCTGTTTGCCGCCCAACCAGGATTGCGCACACTGGATGCGTCCGGTCAGGTCAAATTGGTACTGGAAGCCGAACAGAGTGGCGTGAAGCTGGTTAAAACCTACACGTTCAAAAAAGGTTCGTATTCGATCGACATGACCCACCAGATCATCAACGCGTCGGCAGCCCCAGTGACGCCGACCGTGTACATGCAACTGGTGCGTGATGGCGGCAAGCTGGATGGCGAATCGCGTTTTTACAGCACCTTTATCGGACCTGCGATCTATACCGAACAGGAAAAATTCCAGACACTGACCTTTGAAAAAATCGAAAAAGGTTCCAAGCTTCAGATCGACAAGGCTGACAACGGCTGGGTTGCCATGATTCAGCATTATTTTGTGACCGGCATTATTCCAGAAGAAAAAGTGCAGCGCGAAATGTTCACCAGAAAAGTCGACACCAACCTGTACGCAGTCGGCAGCATGGTGCCAATGGCAGCGCTGGCTCCTGGCGCGTCGGAAACGCTGAATGCGCAGATTTATTCCGGTCCGTTGGTGACATCGATACTTGAAAAAGTAGCCCCCGGCTTTGCTCTGAACAAAGACTATGGCTGGACTTCGATTGTTGCCAAGCCGGTGTTCTGGCTCATGAATGAAATCCATAACATTCTGGGCAACTGGGGCTGGACCATTATCGTGCTGACTCTGATCATCAAGCTGGCGTTTTTCCCTCTGTCGGCTGCATCGTTTCGCAGCATGGGCAAGATGAAGCTGCTGACCCCGAAAATGACCGCGATTCGCGAACGTCACAAAGACGACCCGCAAAAAATGAATCAGGCCATGATGGAACTGTACAAAACCGAAAAGGTGAATCCGCTGGGAGGCTGTCTGCCGATTCTGATTCAGACCCCGGTGTTTATGGCCCTGTATTCGGTGGTACTGGCCAGCGTGGAATTGCGCAACGCACCGTGGCTGGGCTGGATCCACGATCTGTCCACGCCTGATCCGTTCCTGTTGCTGCCGGTCTTGATGGCGGTATCCATGTTCATTCAGACCAAACTGAACCCGGCACCGGCTGATCCGATGCAGGCCAAAATGATGATGATCATGCCATTGGTGTTTTCGGTGATGTTCTTCTTCTTCCCGTCCGGACTGGTGCTGTACTGGGTCGTGAACAACGTTTTGTCAATCGCTCAACAATGGGTGATCACCAAAAATCTGGCAGTGGCAAAGTAATATTGTTGCAGCAGAGTTGCAAAAAGCCTGCGTATTTGCAGGCTTTTTTATTTCTTGCCTTCCGTTGCCTCCATTCTCCACATACACTGGCCCTCATCCGTAGTTTAACCTGACGCAGATCATGAATATCCAATCATCCCCTATTGCTGCCATTGCCACCGCTCCCGGACGCGGCGGAATTGGCGTTGTCCGCGTTTCCGGAGCCGACCTGACCTTGTTGCTGAAGGCGCTGTTCCCCACTGTCGATTTAACCCCGCGGCACGCTACCTATCTGCCTTTTCTGGATGCGGACGGATCGGTCATCGATCAGGGACTGGCGCTGTACTTCAAGGCGCCACATTCCTATACCGGTCAGGACGTGCTGGAACTGCAGGGGCATGGCGGCCCGGTGGTACTGCAGATGTTGCTGGCACGCTGCATTGAGGCTGGCAAGGAGTTGGGGCTCAGGCTGGCCGAGCCGGGAGAATTTACCCAGCGGGCATTTTTAAATGACAAGCTCGATCTGGCCCAGGCAGAGGCCGTGGCTGACCTGATCGAGGCTGCTTCTGAAGCTGCCGTCAAATCCGCCGGTCAGTCTTTGTCCGGGGTGTTTTCCAAAGTTATTCATGCACTGGTGGATCAGGTGGTGCAGTTGCGCATGCTGGTCGAAGCGACGCTGGATTTTCCGGAGGAGGAAATCGACTTTCTGGAAAAGTCGGATGCGCGCGGTCAGCTTGAACGGATTCAGCAGTCCTTGGGCAAAGTCATTGAGCAGGCCTCGCAGGGTGCCATACTGCGCGATGGATTGAGTGTGGTACTGGCCGGGCAGCCGAATGTAGGCAAGTCATCGCTACTGAATGCACTGGCCGGTGATGAAGTTGCCATCGTGACGCCGATTGCCGGCACGACCCGTGACAAGGTGGTGCAAACCATCCACATCAATGGTGTACCGCTGAATGTGATTGATACCGCCGGAATCCGCGATGCGTTTGGTGAAAGTGACAGCGACGTCGTTGAGCGTCTCGGCATCCAGCGCACCTGGGATGAAGTCGCCAAGGCCGACGTGATCATTCATATGCTGGACGCCGGACGCGGTCCGACCAAAGAAGATGAAGCCATCGCGCAACGCTTCCCGGAAGATATTCCCATTATCTGTGTATGGAACAAAATTGATCTGTCCGGGCACCACGCCATGATTGATGTCGCTCCTGAAGCGACCCACATATATCTGTCGGTCAATGAGCATCAGGGCCTGGATTTTCTGCGCAGTGAACTGCTGCGCCTGGCAGGATGGCAGCAAACCGGTGAATCGGTGTATCTGGCGCGCGAGCGTCATCTGTTTGCGCTGCATCAGGCACGTGAACATCTGGACCAGGCTGCTTCACATGCGGCACAGACTGATCAGGCGCTGGATCTGTTTGCCGAAGAATTGCGGCTGGCGCAGGACAGCCTGAACAGTATTACCGGCGCGTTCAGTTCGGACGATTTGCTGGGAGTGATTTTTTCGCGGTTTTGTATTGGGAAATAAGCACGCGACATGTCCAAATCTCAAGCTAAACCGGGCAAACGCAATAATGTGACGCGCAAACCGCTTCCGAAGCAGGTGCAGAGCCCCAGCCCCCAGGAGATTAATGCGCTGGTTCACCTGTTCTCTGCGGGGCGATTTGCGGAGGCGGCGATTCTTGCGCAATCGATGACAACGCAGTTTCCGCTCAGCGGCGTTGGTTGGAAAGCACTGGGTGTGGCCTTCTGTCATACGGGACGAACGGTTGACTCGCTGAGCGCATTTCAAAAGGCGGCGCAACTCATGCCGCGCGATGCGGAGACCCTTTTAAATCTTGGAAATTCCTACACCAGCGTTGGTAGGCTTGCGGATGCCGAAGCAAGCTTTGGCCAGGCACTTGCCATCAAACCTGATTATGCGCAGGCGCATAATAATCTGGGCAATGTACTTGAAGACATGAAGCGTCTGGATGAAGCTGAAGCCAGTTATAGACAAGCGATACGGTTTCATCAAAGTTTTGCTGCCGCACATACCAATCTGGGGAATGTCCAAAAGGCCCTGGGTCGTTTTCAAGATGCGGAACAAAGCTTTCGCAAGTCGCTGCAGGCCGACCCGACTATTTTTCAGACGCATAACAGTCTGGGAAATCTGCTTCAGGATTTGCGGCGACCAGCCGACGCTGAGGCAGGCTACCGACAGGCCATAACGCTCAATCCGAATTATGCTGAGGCACACTACAATCTGGCTAATCTGTTCAAGTCGATGGGACGACTGGAAGAGGCCCGAGCGCTCTATCTGAAGGCAATTTTACTCAGTCCACATTTTGTTGAGGCGCATAACAATCTCGCCAATACTCTCTACGAACTTGGGCACCTGAACGAGGCCGAGGCGGTGGGTCGGCGGACGCTGGAAATTGCGCCGGACAGTGCCGATGCCCATTACAACGTTGGAAACACGCTCAAGGATCAGGGCCGGCTGGCGGAAGCGGAAACCTATTATCGAGGTGCCTTGCAGCGCAATGCGAATTTTATCAAGGCATACAATAACTTATTGTATATATTGAATTTTACCTCTGACCATACGCCTGTTGATTACCTCACCCACGCCTGCCAATTTGGTCAGGTTGTGCGAAGCCATGTGAGCACCCCTTTTGTGGAGTGGACTTGTGCCCGGCAGCCAGAGCGCCTGCGCGTCGGACTGGTTTCGGGAGATTTTAAAAACCATCCGGTGGGATATTTCCTCGAGAGCGTGCTGGCCAGGATTGATCCAAGGTCACTTGAGTTAATTGCTTACTCGACTGGTCGCAAGACCGATGCGCTCACTGAACGTATCAGGCCCAATTTCACAGATTGGAAACTCATCGCAGACCTGAGCGATGAAGCCGCTGCAAGATTGATACATAGCGACGGCGTTCATATACTCATTGATCTTTCCGGCCACACCCAGCACAACCGCCTGCCGATATTTTCCTGGAAACCTGCGCCAATACAAGTCACATGGCTGGGGTACTTTGCCAGCACGGGCATCTCGGAAATTGATTACATTTTGGGAGATCCCCATGTCACGCCGATCGGTGAATCCGACCATTTCGTAGAGAAAATCTGGCAATTGCCACATTACTACACATGCTTTACTGAGCTGGATGTTGTTCTGGAAATTTCGACCCTGCCAGCACGATCGAGTGGCCACATTACGTTCGGTTGTTTCAACAATCTTTTAAAAATCAATGATGCGGTGGTGGCGGTCTGGGCCGAGATACTCCACGCAGTGCCCGGCTCGAAACTGTTTTTGAAATATGCCCAGCTTGGCAGTGCGCCGGCGCGCGAGGTGACTGTTCAACGCTTTGCCGCCCATGGCATCAGCGCCGAGCGATTGATCCTGGAGGGTTCGTCTTCTCGGGCCGATTATTTGGCAACCTATCATCGCGTCGACATGGCGCTCGACCCGTTCCCCTATCCCGGCGGAACCACAAGTATTGAAGGATTGTGGATGGGGGTGCCATTTATCACTAAACGTGGTGGTGATCGATTCCTTTCCCATCATGGCCAGAGCATTGCCCATAATGCCGGCCTTTCTGAATGGATTGCAGCCGATGCCGCTGATTATGTGAACAAAGCGATCTCCTTCTCGTCCGATCTGGAACGACTTGCCAAATTGAGATCCGGACTGCGCCGGCAGGTGCTGGCGTCGCCGCTGTTCGATGCGTCGGGTTTGGCCAGGAATGTGGAGGAGGCGATGTGGGGCATGTGGAAGCTGTGGCAGGGATAAGTTTGATGGTTTTTGATCTGTCGCAACAAAGTACCTATCCTGATCTGGTTGCGTTACAAACGGATACCCTTTACAGAATGCAATTGATCAATAATGCCAGTTATCCTGTTTAGGATAAGTATTGTTTCTGGAGGTCAAAATGAAAACGAATCTGATGAAAAGCGCGCTGATTGCAACCATGGCTGCCATGCTCAGTGCCTGTGTTGTGGCACCACCGCAGCCGCTAGGTTACCGGATGACATCGTCAGTTTTGCCCACCTATGTCAATGGCCAGTACGTTGGCATGCAACCAAGTAATTATGCTCCACCTGCAACTGCTGTAGCGCCAGCGCAGGCTCCTGCAACTTCCGTAGCGCAGGCGCAGGCAGTTTCCCCGGCTCCAGTTTATCTTCAATCGACGACACCATCGGTGGTGTACGTACAGGCTCCGCCACCGGCCTACAGCTATGACCCATATTACCCTCCTGTCTATAATCCCTACCCTTATTATTCACCTTTCTTCATCAATCCATGGTTTGGTGGATTCGCCTTAGGCATAGGCATTGGTAGGTATGGGCGCGGTTACGGTTACGGGCATGGTTATGGGCATGGTTACTGGCATGGGCACTGAATCTGCACCCATAAAAAAACCGGATTTCAGCAATCGCCCGGTTTTTATTTGAACTCCGAAAATTTATGGATGCCGAGCCGCTTTGAATTTTTCATAGCCCTTGGCACGCAAGACACAGGCCGGGCAGGTTTCGCAACCATAACCCCATTCATGGCGCCTGCCGCGTTCGCCCATATAACAGGTGTGCGTGTCATTGCGGATTAAATCCAGCAGCGCAGTGCCACCTAGATTTTGGGCCAGTTGCCAGGTCGCTGCCTTGTCCAGCCACATCAGCGGCGTTGCCAGATTAAAGCGGCTGTCCATACCCAGATTCAAGGCCACTTGCAGTGCTTTGATGGTGTCGTCGCGGCAGTCCGGGTAGCCGGAAAAATCGGTTTCACACATCCCGCCCACAATCACGTTCAGTCCGCGCCGATAGGCAAGTGTGGCGGCGACCGTTAAAAACATGATGTTGCGTCCCGGAACAAACGTATTCGGCAAGCCGTTTTGTTGGGTGACAATTTCAATTTCCGAGGTCATCGCCGTTTCCGACAGCGAGGAAATCAGCGACAGATCCAGCATGTGGTCAGGACCGAGGCGTGCAGCCCAGTGCGGGTGTATGCGCACGATTTTTTCGCGCAGGGTTGGACGTACCGTCAGCTCAATGTCGTGGCGTTGACGGTAATCAAATCCCACCGTTTCAACCCTTTCATAATTTTCCAGCGCCCAGGCCAGACAGGTGGTGGAGTCCTGACCACCGGAAAACAGAACTAATGCGGATGAATTCATGGCTTGCTTTCTGTTGCTTTGATTTGTGAATTGGTTTTGACCTGATCAAGTTGCTGGTCGATGGTGTCGCCGTCGGCATCGCTGAATTTGAGCCGGACCGGATACCATTCCATGCCGGGTGCCAGCCAGATGTCAAGACGCTGGTCTTTGGAATCGGGAGGCGGCGCCTTCACCACATGGATGGTTGGTATATTACCCAAGGGCGTAGCCAGCGTCACTTTTTCTTCTACAGTAAAGGTCCATTTTTCTGCATCGCGCCGACCGGCCACAAAAAACACCCATTCGGATTTTGGCGTGAATTTGTTCGGCGCAGCGCGCGCCATACTGACCAGTTGCCAGACTATGCTGGTACGGTCCTGTTCCCCGCCCAGAATCGGATAGTTATCTTCTGAACTGGAAAAAGTAATCTGTTTGGTTTCCCGGTCAAAGCGGGTGTGCGTACCGGGCTTGGTGCGCGGTTTTTCGTCATACTGCAGCGGCGCCAGACCATAACTGTCGATCAGGCCGTGGCTGTTGGCGTCGAGTATTTTTCCGAAAATCGCTGCGCGCGTTTCGGTAGTTACCGAATAGGTCGGGGCCGATTTGTCACCGGCGAGTTGCCAGTTGACAGTGGCTTCGCCCGACAGTGTCAGAGCGCTGCGCTCAGCCTTGATTGTGTAATGCAGCAGCGCAGACGGCGCCATGTTGGTCGGATATTTATTGCTGGGATGTTCTGCGCAAACAGCAGCATCGGACCAGAACATGCTGCTGGCGGTGATAAAAAACGTGGCAAATAGAATTGATTTCATTGTTGGATTCCGTTGATGATTTTTCGGATGGTCTGAGTGGTGATGGCACCGTTGCTTTCGGTATTGCGAATCTGTACCGGCAGCCAGTTCAATTCCGGCGCCACCCAGATATCGAGACGGGAAGAATAAAAGCCGGCTCGCGGTGGTCGGACAATATGCCAGGTGTCAAAATGCCCCAGCCGGGTATCGATGGTTTCGCGGTTTTGCACAATAAATTGAAACGGGTTGGCTTCCTTGTCCTCTGCTACCTGGATGGTAATTTCCCGGCCGTTCTGGAATTGGCCGGGGTCGGCATTGCCTATGCTGGCCAATTGCATCAGCACCGTGGCGCGGTCCTGCGCGCCTTCGGTCATCGGCACGGTAGCGGTACTGGCTGAAAAGCTGATGGTGTTGACATCATAATTGAAATGGGTCGCAGTGGCCGATCTGCCGCGTCGTGATTCGGTCATCATTTTGGGTTTGACCCCGGTCTCGGCAATGCTGCCTGCGCTATCCACGCTGTACAGACGAATCCTGGTAAATAAAATGTCCACGCCGACTTCCAGCCTGAGCGTGTAAGTTTTATCGTCATGTGACCATTGAATCTCACCCGAACCATAATAGGGATTGGCCACGTTGGGTTCGGTACGCACCACATCCAGCAGATAATTGGCAGACGGCGGCGGCAGGGTCGACAGTGCGGGCTGAAGAGTCGGTTCTGGCGGCAGGGTCAGTGCCGGCAGATCGGAGGTGCTGATCGTCACCGGCACCGGTTCCAGTACCGGAACTGCAGAAGTTGCCAGCAGTGATGCAGTGCTGCTGTTCTGTTCGGCCGGTTCAGCTGGCCTGGGTGGCAGTTTGGTACTGTGATGCACCGGTGGCTTGGCGACAAAGTGCGCGAGAACCGGCGCATTGACCAGTTGAATTGGTACGATGGTTTCCGGTATCGGCAGCTTTCGGTGTGCCGAACTGAAAAATTGCAGCAACATGAAATGGGCTGCAATGGTAATGATGATGGGAATGGCGCGGCTCTGGTTCAAAATGAAAGCGTCACGTTAAATGCAAAGGGGTTAGTGTAATCGTTTTTAGGCTGGCGATCGTGGATCGCGCGTAACCGACTGTTTATTGTCAAGGTTCAGTGATTCTATCTTGACCCACTCGACAAGCAAGGGCAAGATAGGACACTTTACTGATTATGGAGAACCAGTCATGACCGAATCAAATGCTGCAGGGGATGCGTTTAACGACAGTTTGAATTTCGTCAAAAAATTGTGGGGTCAGATGGGCGTGCCCGGCATGGCCGCACCGGGCATGACAATTCCGGGTATGCCGTCCATGGCACCGTCCATGTCTGTTGAAGATTTGGACAAGCGCATTCAGGAACTGAAAACCGTGGAAACCTGGCTGAATGTGAATATGCAAATGTTGCGCGGTACCATACAGGCGCTGGAAGTGCAGCGTGCCACCATTGCCACGCTGCATTCACTCAGTACCACCATGGCAAACAGCATGAATCCCGGTGCTGCAGCAGCGAAAACCTCTGCCACAGAAAGCACAGACAATTCTCAAGAAAGTGCCGATGAAGTATCGCCTCTGATTGCCCAGTCGGCCGCCTGGTGGCAAGGTGTTCAGGAACAGTTCAAACATGCTCTGGGTACCGCGCTGGAAAAAAGCGCGGCCAATTTTGATGCTGCCCGTACCGTGTCGGAAGACATCGTGAAGGCGGCAACGGTAAAGGCACCGGCCAAGAAGTCGCCCCAGCCTGCTGCCAAACCAAAAACTGCCAGCCGGGCAAAAGCCAAGGCAACCACCACCCGAACCCGGAAATCCGGTTAAGTAAAATCACTTCATGGCACGTTTACCCCGAATTGCAGTTGCAAATCACCAACACCACATATTGCAGCGCGGCAATGATAATCGGCTAATCTTCCAGGACGCCGAGGACATTGCGGTATTTCGGGGTGCCCTGCAAAGTGCTGCCCGCAAATTTGAAGTGGCAATTCATGCCTATGTGTTGCTGCCGACCCAGTTTCATTTATTGGTAACACCAGCAACCAATGAGGGGTTGGGCAAGATGATGCAGTGGCTCGGGCGCCACTATGTCCCTTATTTTAACCGTCGTTACCAGCGTGAAGGCACGCTCTGGCAGGGCAGGTTCAAGTCGCTCATTATTGATTCAGACGATTATTTCATGCTGTGCAGTCGGTATATTGAATCCTGTCCGGTGCGCCTGGGACTGGTTGCAAGCCTTGCAAACTTCCGTGATTCGAGTTATCTGCATCATACCGGCGCACTGGTTGATCCCCTGATAACCGATCATCCCCTGTATTGGAATTTGGGTAACACACCTTTTCAGCGTGAGGCTGCGTATAAAGAATTAATGGAGCAGGCACTCACTTCAAAAGAGACGGACGATTTCACACAGGCCACTCTGAAAGGTTGGCCGCTCGGCTCAACCAGATTCAAGGAGCATCTGGAAAAACACGCCAGTCGCCGCATCGCGCCGCTTAAACGCGGTCGGCCCAGACTTGCTCCGGCCAAGTCTGCCAAAAAACCGAATCTTTAATTCGAACAGTAAGCAAAGCAGAGTCAGAGAGTCGTCGTTACAGGCTTTGCGCCAAGCTTGAATAAATTTACTCTGTCCCTAATTTAAATAAAATAAAATTTAATTCTGTTTAATTTTGCTCCGACCCTATTTTATTTTGTTGAATAATCTATTGCACTGCATTATTCTTTGCTCTCCCCGTATTCCATTTGTGGAGAAAAACGATGCAAGCGCAAGGTCTGTACGATCCAAGTAACGAACATGATGCCTGTGGTGTAGGCTTTGTAGCCCATATTAAAGGGCAGAAAAGTCACATGATTGTGGAGCAGGGTTTGCTGATTCTGCAAAATCTGGATCACCGCGGTGCGGTCGGGGAAGATGAACTCATGGGCGATGGCGCCGGTATATTGGTGCAGATTCCTGATCAGTATTATCGTGAAGAAATGGCGAAACAGGACATTACGCTGCCACCACCCGGCGAGTATGGTGTCGGGATGGTGTTTCTGCCCAAAGAACATGCTTCGCGTCTGGCCTGCGAGCAGGAAATTGAACGTTCAGTACGGATCGAAGGTCAGATCGTGCTGGGCTGGCGCGATGTGCCGGTCGACAAGGACATGCCGATGTCACCGACCGTGCGCGCCAAAGAACCGGTGATCCGTCAGATTTTTATTGGACGCGGACCGGACATCATGGTTACCGATGCGCTGGAACGCAAACTGTACGTCATCCGTAAATCCGCCGTGCACGCCATTGAAGCGCTGCATTTAATGCACGGCAAAGAATATTTTGTGCCGTCCATGTCGGCACGTACCATTGTCTACAAAGGTCTGCTGCTGGCCACGCAGGTCGGCGTGTATTACAAGGATCTGCAGGATTCCCGTTTCGTGTCAGCGTTAGCACTGGTACATCAGCGTTTTTCTACCAATACATTCCCGGAATGGCCGCTGGCTCACCCGTACCGGATGATTGCTCACAACGGCGAAATCAACACCGTCAAAGGCAATTTCAACTGGATGCGCGCGCGCGAAGGCGTCATGAGTTCGGCTGTGCTGGGCAATGATCTGCAAAAACTGTATCCGCTGATTTTTGAAGGTCAGTCCGATACCGCGTGCTTCGACAATGCGCTGGAATTGCTGGTGATGGCCGGTTACCCGATTGCGCAGGCAATGATGATGATGATTCCGGAAGCCTGGGAAAATCACGCCATGATGGATGATAACCGGCGCGCTTTCTATGAATACCATGCTGCGATGATGGAACCCTGGGACGGTCCGGCCGCCATGGCTTTCACCGACGGGCGCCAGATCGGCGGCACACTGGATCGCAACGGTCTGCGTCCGGCGCGTTACATCATTACCGACGACGACCTGGTAGTCATGGCATCTGAGTCGGGCACATTGCCGATTCCTGAATCGAAGATCATCAAAAAATGGCGCCTGCAGCCAGGCAAGATGTTTCTGATTGATCTGGATGCCGGACGCATCATCGATGACCAGGAAATCAAAAATACCTACGCCAATGCCAAACCATACAAGCAGTGGATCAATTCAGTACGGATCCGTCTGTCCAAGCTGCCCCATGCGCCGGTGCTGCCGGCGTCAGACGTGAATCTTTTAGATAGCCAGCAAGCCTTTGGCTACACGCAGGAAGACATTAAAGTCATCTTGACACCAATGGCGCAAAACGCCGAAGAAGCCACCGGCTCGATGGGTAATGATTCACCGCTGGCAGTGACATCGAACAAAAACAAACCGCTGTATAACTATTTCAAGCAGCTTTTTGCTCAGGTGACCAACCCGCCAATCGATCCGATCCGCGAAGCGTTGGTGATGTCACTGGTGTCGTTTATCGGCCCCAAACCAAATCTGCTCGATACCAATAACGTCAATCCGCCGATGCGTCTGGAAGTGTCACAGCCGGTGCTGAACTTTGCCGACATGGCACGCCTGAAAAACATCAGTGAATATACTGGCGGCAAATTCAAATCCTACGATCTCAATATCTGTTACCCGGTAGCCTGGGGCAAGGAAGGTATTGAAGCACGTCTGGCCTCGATCTGTGCCGAAGTAGTCGATGCAGTGAAGTCGGGGCACAACATCATCATCATTTCAGACCGCAACATGGATGCCGACAGTGTCGCCATTCCGGCTTTGCTGGCAACCTCCACCGTGCACCAGCATCTGGTCAGCCGCGGGCTGCGTACCACCACCGGTCTGGTCGTGGATACCGGATCGGCGCGCGAAACCCATCACTTTGCGCTGCTGGCAGGTTATGGCGCAGAAGCCGTGCATCCGTATCTGGCCATGCAGACTCTGGAGCAAATGGCTGCGCAGCTGAACATGACCGCCGACGATGCCATCTATAACTACACCAAGGCGATCGGCAAAGGCCTGATGAAAGTCATGTCGAAAATGGGTATTTCGACCTACATGTCGTATTGCGGTGCGCAGATTTTTGAAGCCATCGGTCTGAACAACTCCCTGGTAGATAAATACTTCCGTGGCACTTCGTCGAACGTGGAAGGCATCGGCGTGTTTGAAGTTGCCAAAGAAGCGCTGATGCTGCATCAGCAGGCTTTCAGCGCTGATCCGGTACTGGCCAATGCGCTCGATGCCGGCGGCGAGTATGCGTTCCGGATTCGTGGCGAAGAACACATGTGGACCCCGGATGCGATTGCCAAGCTGCAGCATTCAACCCGCAGCAACAACTTCAATTCGTACAAGGAATACGCGCAGATCATCAACGATCAGTCCAAGCGCCATATGACACTGCGCGGCCTGTTTGAATTTAGAATTGACCCTTCCAAGGCGATACCGCTGGATCAGGTTGAGTCGGCCAAGGAAATCGTCAAACGCTTTGCGACCGGCGCGATGTCGCTCGGTTCGATCAGTACTGAAGCGCATGCCACGCTGGCCGTTGCCATGAACCGGATCGGCGGCAAGTCGAATACCGGTGAAGGCGGAGAAGATCCGGTACGCTATCAGCAGGAACTCAAAGGTATTCCCATCAAACAGGGTGAAACGCTGGCTTCAATTCTGGGCAGTGAACAGATCAAAGTGGATATCCCGCTGCAGGATGGCGACTCGATGCGCTCACGCATCAAGCAGGTTGCTTCGGGACGTTTCGGTGTCACCGCCGAATATCTGAATTCGGCCGATCAGATCCAGATCAAGATGGCGCAAGGTGCGAAGCCTGGCGAAGGCGGCCAGTTGCCCGGACATAAAGTGTCTGAATATATTGCCAAACTGCGCTTCTCGGTACCGGGTGTCGGGCTGATTTCGCCGCCGCCGCACCATGATATTTATTCGATTGAAGATCTGGCGCAGTTGATTCATGATTTGAAAAATGCCAATCCGAGAGCATCGATTTCAGTCAAGCTGGTTTCAAGAATTGGTGTCGGTACCATCGCTGCCGGCGTCAGCAAGGCCAAGGCCGATCATCTGGTGATCGCAGGTCATGATGGCGGCACCGGTGCTTCTCCGGTTTCGTCAGTCAAACACGCCGGTACGCCGTGGGAACTGGGTCTGTCCGAAACCCAGCAGACGCTGGTATTGAACGGTTTGCGCGGTCGGGTGCGGGTGCAGGCAGATGGTCAGATGAAAACCGGACGTGACGTGGCAATTGCCGCATTGCTGGGTGCTGATGAAATCGGTTTTGCGACAGCGCCGCTGGTAGTGGAAGGCTGCATCATGATGCGCAAATGCCATCTCAACACCTGCCCGGTCGGCGTTGCCACCCAGGATCCGGTATTGCGCGCCAAGTTTTCCGGCAAGCCGGAATACGTCGTGAATTATTTCTTCTTTGTTGCTGAGGAAGTGCGCCAGATCATGGCCCAGCTCGGTATGCGGACTTACGATGAAATGATCGGTCGGGTCGATCTGCTGGATAAATCGAAAGCCATATCCCACTGGAAAGCCAAGGGGCTGGATTTTGCCAATATTTTCCATCAGGTAGTCAAGGATGGACCGGTCAGACATGTGGGTGAGCAGGATCACGGACTGGACAAGGCGCTGGATCACAAACTGATAGCGCAGGCCCAGATCGCACTCAACACCAAAGAAAAAGTGTCCTTTATATCTCCGGTCAAAAATGTTAATCGTACTGTTGGCACCATGCTGTCCGGACTGGTGGCGAGCAAGTTCGGTAACGACGGGCTGGTTGACGACACCATTCATATCCAGCTGCAGGGCACCGCCGGGCAGTCTTTTGCTGCTTTCCTGGTACAGGGCATTACGCTGGATCTGGTGGGCGAGGGCAATGATTATGTCGGTAAAGGTTTGTCGGGCGGGCGGGTGATTCTGCGTCCGAATACCGAATTCCGCGGCCGTGCGGTGGACAATATTATTTGCGGTAACACCGTGCTGTATGGTGCGATTGCCGGTGAAGCCTTCATCAACGGTGTGGCCGGTGAACGCTTTGCGGTGCGTAATTCCGGCGCTACCGCCGTCGTTGAAGGCACGGGTGACCACGGTTGCGAATACATGACCGGTGGTACCGTCGTGGTGCTGGGTGAAACCGGCAGAAATTTTGCGGCCGGCATGTCCGGTGGTATTGCTTATGTTTATGACGAGAACGGCGACTTTGCCAGCAAGTGCAACATGGCCATGGTTACACTTGAGCCACTGCTTTCTGACGCGGAACAGCGTAAGCAAAGCGATGTGATCCTGCACAGTGTCGTGCGCGGTGCCGATGGCGAAACCGATGAAGCGATTCTGCGCAACCTGATTGAACGGCATTTCAAACATACCGGCAGCACCAGAGCGCGCAATCTGCTCGACGACTGGGCGCGTTCGCGTGCCAGATTCATCAAGGTGTTCCCGCTGGAATATCAGCGCGCCTTGAGTGAGATGCAGTCCGCCAAAAAATTAACAGCTACGCCACTGGCAGCTTAAAAACAGAGGAATCGACATGGGAAAAGTCACAGGGTTTATGGAATATGCGCGACTGCAGGAAGCCGCCGAGGCACCAGGTACGCGGGTCAAGCATTACAAAGAATTTTTGATGCATCTCGATGATGCCGCAGCCACCAAACAGGCTGCGCGCTGCATGGATTGCGGCATCCCGTTTTGCAATAACGGCTGCCCGGTCAACAACATCATTCCGGACTGGAATGATCTGGTGTATCGCGGCAATTATCAACAGGCGCTCGAAACCCTGCATTCGACTAATAATTTTCCGGAATTCACCGGCCGGATCTGTCCGGCACCCTGTGAATCGGCCTGCACGCTGGGCATTAATTCTGATGCGGTTGGCATTAAGTCGATTGAACATTTCATCATCGACAAAGGTTGGGAAAACGGCTGGATCACAGCGCAGCCGGCTGTGGCATCAACCGGTAAAAAAGTTGCGGTGGTGGGCTCAGGTCCGGCAGGTTTGGCCGCTGCACAGCAGTTGGCGCGGATTGGTCACGCCGTGACGGTATTTGAAAAAAACGATCGGGTCGGTGGTCTGCTGCGGTATGGCATTCCTGACTTCAAGCTCGAAAAGCTGCACATCGACCGACGCGTTGAACAGATGCAGGCTGAAGGCGTGGTATTTAAAACCGGCGTACTGATTGGTGATGCGCTCAGTTTTCCGGACAAGATCACGAACTGGTCGAAAGAAACAATCAGTGCGGCACAACTGCAGGAAGAGTTTGATGCGGTGATTCTGGCCGGTGGTGCCGAGTCACCGCGCGATCTGCCGGTGCCAGGGCGCGAATTGAAGGGCGTGCATTTTGCGATGGAGTTTTTACCTCAGCAAAATAAAGTCAATGCCGGTGATAAAGTCAAAGAACAGATCAAGGCCAGCGGCAAACATGTGGTGGTGATCGGTGGCGGTGACACCGGATCGGATTGTGTCGGTACCTCGAACCGGCATGGCGCAGCGTCAGTCAGTCAGTTCGAAGTCATGCCGATGCCGCCGGAAAAAGAAAATACGTCTATGGTCTGGCCCTACTGGCCGTTGAAGTTGCGCACCTCTTCGTCGCATGAAGAAGGATGTCAGCGCGACTGGTCGATTGCTACCAAGCGGCTCGAAGGTCGTAACGGCAAGGTAGAAAAGCTGATCGCAGCGCGGGTTGAATGGCGTGATGGAAAAATGCAGGAAGTGCCTGATTCCGAATTCGAGATCAAGGCTGATCTGGTGTTGCTGGCGATGGGCTTCGTTGCGCCGGTACAGCAGGTTCTGGGCGCGTTTGGCATCGATCAGGATGCGCGCGGCAATGCCCGTGCCACCACCGAAGGTGCGCAGGCTTACGCCAGTTCCGTATCCAAGGTATTCGCCGCAGGCGATATGCGACGTGGTCAGTCACTGGTGGTCTGGGCGATCCGGGAAGGCCGGCAATGTGCCCACGCTGTGGACAAATTCCTCATGGGCAGTTCGCTTTTGCCGACCTGAAAACAATCAACAGGATTTCACGCAAAGTGAAATCCTGTTTTGCTTTGTATCCATCCAGTTACATAAAAATATACTCAGAATTATCCGCTCCGAGCAGGGATGGGGCGTTTTGAACTACAATGGCGGATTGCTAAAAACACAGCTTGCCGTGACTAATCTCGTCGAAATCAATAATTTACACTTTGCTTATGGTGAGCGTCCGATCCTGTCGGACCTGTCCATGCAGTTCCCGCGTAACAAGGTTATTGCCGTTATGGGGGGCTCCGGCTCCGGAAAAACCACCATATTGCGCCTGATAGGCGGCCTGATAGCGCCCAAGGCCGGTCAGGTATTGTTAATGGATGAGGAGATCGGTAAGCCGGACAGCGCAGTTTTATACCGGCAAAGACGCAGCATGGGCATGCTGTTTCAGCATGGCGCCCTGTTTACCGACCTCACTGTATTTGAAAATGTCGCGTTCCCGCTGCGCGAACACACCACATTGCCGGAGTCACTGCTGCACGATATGGTGTTATTGAAGCTCAATGCGGTCGGATTGCGCAATGCGGCCAACCTGAAACCATCGGAAATATCCGGCGGGATGGCCAGACGGGTGGCGCTGGCCCGTGCGATTGCCCTTGATCCGCAGTTGATTATGTACGATGAACCGTTTGCCGGACTCGATCCGATCTCGATGGGCGTTACCGCCAACCTGATCCGCCAGTTGAATGATGCGCTGGGATCAACGTCCATTCTGGTTTCGCATGACGTGCATGAATCGTTTGCTATTGCCGATTACGTCTATTTTCTGTCGGAGGGTTCCATCGTTGCCCAGGGCACACCTGAACAGATGCTGGCTTCTGATCACCCGTATGTACAGCAGTTTGTGCAGGCCAAACCGGACGGACCGGTACCATTCCATTATCCAGGTATTTCGCTGGCGCAGGATCTCGGACTGGAGGCCGCGCATGATTAACCGATTGATCAGCCGTACCGGACATGAAGTGCGGGTCTGGCTGTCTGAGTTGGGACTGGCATTCCGTATTTTATTTGCAATGATGATAAGCGGTCTGGGCTTGTGGCGGCGCCCACGACTCATTACCACCCAGATCCATTTTATCGGCAACTACTCACTGGTCATTATCTTGGTATCCGGTCTGTTTGTCGGATTTGTTTTGGCTTATCAGGGTTATTACACGTTAAATCGTTACGGATCTGAATCGGCACTGGGACTGCTGGTAGCGCTGTCACTGGCACGGGAGCTCGGTCCGGTTATCACTGCTTTATTGTTTGCAGGACGGGCTGGCACTTCGCTGACCGCTGAAATTGGTTTGATGAAAGCCGGTGAGCAGCTTGCAGCCATGGAAATGATGGCCGTCAATCCATTGCAGCGGGTCCTGGCGCCGCGGTTCATTGCCGGCCTGATTGCCATGCCGATCCTGGCAACCCTGTTTACCGCCATGGGTATCTTTGGTGGTTATCTGGTCGGTGTCCAACTGATCGGAGTGGATGAAGGTGCGTTCTGGTCGCAGATGCAGGGCGGCGTGGATCTGTATGAAGACATCGGCAATGGCGTGATTAAAAGTGTGGTATTCGGTTTCGCGGCCACGTTTATTGCCATCTACCAGGGTTATCAGGCGCAACCCACACCTGAGGGCGTGTCGCGCGCCACGACCCGCACCGTGGTACTGTCATCACTGATGGTGCTGTGGCTGGATTTTGTGCTTACGGCACTGATGTTTAAATAGACATAATTATTCGCGCTGCCAACCAATCAGGGCTGCGCAGCGTTAAGAGCGGAAGGAAATAACAAATGCAAAACAAATCACTGGATTTCTGGGTAGGACTGTTCGTGCTGCTGGGTGCTGCGGCACTGCTGTTCCTGGCATTGCGGGTCGGTAACATGAGTTCTATCTCAACCGCCGACACTTATGTAGTGACGGCAAAGTTTGACAATATTGGTGGACTCAAGCCACGTGCTCCGGTCAAAAGCGCCGGGGTGGTGGTAGGGCGGATCGGTGCGATTACCTTTGATGACAAGACATTTCAGGCTTCCGTCAGTCTGGACATGGACAGCCGCTACAAATTTCCCAAAGACAGTTCAGCCAAAATTCTGACTTCCGGATTGCTCGGTGAACAATACGTTGGCCTGGAGCCTGGTGGTGACGTTAATTTGCTGGCCTCCGGCGATAAAATCAAAATGACCCAATCGGCAATTGTTCTGGAAAACCTTATCAGTCAGTTTTTATTCAGTAAAGCGGCAGACGGGAAGGATGGCAGTAAATGAAATTGCATACGCTAACCGGTTGCGCGGTACTGCTGCTGTGCCTGGGACTGGTATCTGGTTGCACTACCGTCCATTCAACCGTCGATACCGTCAAAGAAAGGGCCAATCGTTTTGCGGAGCAGGTCGACCCGTTTGAAAAGGTGAACCGTAAGACGTTTGAATTTAATGAAAGGGCCGATAAGGCCGTGTTCAAGCCAGTGGCGCAGGTGTACTCGGATACGGTACCGGGTTTTATGCAGACCGGAATAGGCAATTTTTTCGGCAATCTGAATGACTTCTGGACTGGTTTTAACAGTTTTTTGCAGGGTAATTTTCAGGATGGCTTTACTGACATCATGCGCGTGAGCGTCAACAGTACTTTCGGTTTTTTGGGTTTGCTGGACATTGCTTCTGAAGCGAATATGCCCAAACACAAAAACGATTTGGGTCAGACGCTGGGTGTGTGGGGTGTACCCAACGGGCCCTACGTAGTGATTCCGTTTTTGGGGCCATCGGTGACACGCGATGCTGTTGCCATGTATATTGATTATTATGGTGACCCCTGGGCCTACATGCGACCGGTCTCAGTGCGTAATACAGGTACTTTTGTGCGTCTGGTTGACAAGCGTGCCGGATACCTTGATTCGTTCAACCTGATGCAGGATGCGGCACTGGATGAATATATTTTTGTGCGAGACGCGTACCTGCAGCGCATTGCCGGTCAGATCGAAACCAGGAAAAACTACAAGCAGCTGCGCGAAGAAGACGAAGAAACACAAAGACAGATCGATGAAGACGAAGCCGCCGCCAAAGCCAAAGTTGACGCGACGGTACCGAAGCCCTGACCTATTTGTATAACCTGATTATTGGAACCATGATGAAAATGTTCAAAAATTGCACCGCAGTTATTGCCGCACTGATGTTGTGCCTGGGTATGGCGCACGCTGCCGATGAGGCCCCCGATTCCTTAATCAAGCGGATCAGCCAGGAGGTTCTGGAATCCGCGAAAACCGATAAGGATATCCAGTCTGGCGATCAGTCAAAAGTGCTTAAACTGGTTGAAGCCAAAGTGCTGCCCTATATCGATTTTCAGCGCATGACCGAACTGGCGGCCGGCCGCAACTGGCGCGCCGCCACGCCTGACCAGCAGCAGGAACTGGTCAAACAGTTCAAGAGTCTGCTGATTTTCACTTATTCCGGAGCCCTGTCACAAGTGAAAGATCAGCGGCTCGAATATAAACCGTTTCGCGCTGACCCTGCCGATACGGATGTCGAAGTGCGTTCTCAGGTCATCACTCCGCGCGCCGGACAGGTAATTGAACTCAATTATCGTTTGGCCAAGGGTGCCGAGGGCTGGAAAATTTATGATATCAACGTGCTCGGTGCCTGGTTGATTGAAACCTACAAAGGCAATTTCAGTGCTGAAATTAACAAATCAGGTATCGATGGGTTGATCAAAACCCTGACCGCCAAAAATGCCAAACTGTCACTGAATTACGCAAAAAAATCCTGATAATGTTTATTCCCGCACCTGCATTTACCCATGAAACGGCTGCACAGCAACTGTCAGCCGGTATTTCTGCAATCGATGCAGGACAGTCGGTTTTTTCCTTTGAGCTAACCAGTCAGATCGATTCCAGCGCGGTTGCCTGCCTGCTGGCCTGGAAGCGTCATGCTTTGCAGCGCAGTGTCAGGCTGGAATTTCAGGGCCTTCCTGAGAATCTGAATCACCTGATCCAACTTTATGGTGTTGCAGAATTGATGTGAAGGCATGCCGGAATAGTAATAAGGTCGTACTTTCACGGCCAATTTAAGCAGTTTCCCCCGATCTAGCCTCCTGTTTTCACCTATAATCATCCTCCTCGTGCCACGCAACAACATTTCCGGCTTTCCAACAACATAACCAAAGCAAGCAGCCCATGGCGGCCATACAGATTTCCGATATCAAAAAGAACTATGCAACGCTGCAGGCGCTGGATGGGGTGTCACTCTCGATTGAACCTGGTGAATTTTTTGGATTGCTCGGCCCCAACGGGGCCGGTAAAACCACGCTGATATCCATCATCGCCGGTCTGATACGCCCCAGTTCCGGTACCGTTACCGTAATGGGGCATGACGTGCAAAGTGATTATCGGCAGGCGCGTCGTCAGCTCGGGGTGGTGCCGCAGGAATTGGTGTTTGATCCGTTTTTCACTGTACGTGAAACGCTGCGCATGCAACTCGGTTATTTCGGACAGAAACGCAACGACGCCTGGATCGACGAGATCATGGCAAATCTGGACCTCACTAACAAGGCCGACACCAACATGCGCGCCCTGTCTGGCGGCATGAAGCGCCGGGTGCTGGTTGCGCAGGCACTGGTGCATAAACCACCGGTTATCGTGCTGGATGAACCAACTGCCGGCGTGGACGTTGAATTGCGTCAGACCCTGTGGAAATTTATCGGGCGTTTGAATCGCGATGGCCATACTGTCGTGCTGACTACGCATTATCTTGAAGAAGCTCAGGCACTGTGCAGCCGGATTGCCATGCTCAAAGCCGGCCGGGTCGTAGCGCTCGACACGACCAATGCCCTGTTAAGGCAGGTGGCCGGATCACAGATGAAGCTGCGCCTGTCGGGCGCCCCATTGCCGGAGTCGTTAAAGGCGCTACAGATTCCGCTTGAATCGGCCTACACCGCACTGCGCATTAATCACAACGATGAAATTGAACCGATACTGGCCTGTCTGCGTCAGTCGGGCTGCGTGGTCGATGAGCTGCAATTGCAGCAGGCTGATCTGGAAGATGTCTTCCTGCAAATAATGGATGGGGCGCACCAATGATAGGCTTCCAAACCCTGTTCTATAAAGAGATTCTGCGTTTCTGGAAAGTTGCCACGCAAACCATTACCGCTCCCATCCTGACGGCGCTGTTATATCTGCTGATTTTCGGCCATGTGCTGGACCGCCATGTGCAGGTATATGCCGGAGTGCAATATACCGCGTTCCTGATTCCCGGACTGGTCATGATGAGCGTGCTGCAGAATGCCTTTGCTAATTCGTCTTCCTCATTGATGCAATCCAAAATCACCGGCAATCTGGTGTTTATTCTGCTTCCGCCGCTTTCCTACTGGGAACTGTTTGGCGCCTATGTACTGGCTGCCATCGTTCGTGGCCTGACTGTGGGGCTGGGGGTTTTCATTTTTACGGCCTGGTTTGCCGATCTGTCGTTTCAGGCGCCGGTCTGGATTATTCTGTTTTCTTTGCTGGGCGCAGCTATTCTGGGTACCATGGGCCTGATTGCCGGCATCTGGGCGGAAAAATTTGATCAGCTTGCTGCGTTTCAAAATTTTCTGATCATGCCTGCCACGTTTTTATCGGGTGTGTTTTATTCAATTCATTCCCTGCCACCAATGTGGTTAACAGTCTCGCGGTTTAACCCGTTTTTCTATATGATTGACGGCTTTCGTTACGGCTTTTTTGGGCAGTCCGACGTGAGTCCGCTGCACAGCCTGCTGGTCGTCCTGGCATTCTTTCTGGTGTTGGCCGGGATTGCATTAACGATGTTGAAACGCGGTTATAAATTGCGGGGTTAACAACCCAAGCCCCGCCTCAAGCATTTTTTGTGAAGTAAAAAGGAACGACAGTGTTACCCACTCCAGAACAAATCAAGAATTACATCGCTGCCGGAATGCAGTGTACCCATCTTACCGTTGAAGGTGATGGCCAACATTTTCAGGCAACGATCGTGTCACCGGCATTTGCCGGCAAACGTCTTATCCAGCGCCATCAGCTCGTGTATGCGGTGCTGGGCGAGCGGATGCGTGAAGAAATTCATGCGCTGTCGATGAAAACTCTCACTCCCGAAGAATTTAATGGATAAATTACTGATAACCGGTGGTGCGCGCCTGACTGGCGACGTCATGATTTCCGGTGCCAAAAATGCCGCGCTGCCAATTTTATGCGCCGGCCTGCTCACCGCCGATAATGTGCACCTGACCAATTTGCCATTGCTCAAAGATGTCAGCACCATGGAAAAACTGCTCTCTCAGATGGGACTGAGCGTGGATATTTCCGGCAGCGATGTCACCCTTAACGGCGCGCAGATCAGCAATCTGGAAGCGCCGTACGACATGGTCAAAACCATGCGTGCCTCGATTCTCGCGCTCGGCCCGCTGGTGGCACGATTTGGTGAGGCCAAGGTATCTTTGCCGGGCGGTTGCGCCATTGGTGCGCGTCCGGTCGACCAGCATATCAAGGGTCTGCAGGCCATGGGCGCTGACATCAGAATTGAAGCGGGCTACATTCATGCCAGAGCAAAAAAACTCAAAGGCACTCGCATCGTCACCGACATGATCACCGTGACCGGTACTGAAAATCTGCTGATGGCCGCCACATTGGCCGAAGGCGAAACCATACTCGAAAATGCAGCCTGCGAACCGGAAGTGGTGGATCTGGCCAATCTGCTGGTTGCCATGGGTGCGCAAATCAGTGGTATTGGCAGCTCACGTCTGGTGATCCAGGGATTGGAAAAACTGCACGGCGCAACCCACGCCATTATTTCCGACCGGGTCGAAGCGGCCACCTTTCTGTGCGCCGTGGCTGCCACCGGTGGTGACGTCACGCTGAAAAACACCCGGGTCGACATTCTTGATGTTGCGCTCGACAAGCTGCGTGAAGCCGGTGCGATTCTGACGACCGGAGCCGACACGATCCGCATCCAGATGGCAGCGCGTCCCAAGTCGGTCAGTTTCCGCACCACCGAATATCCGGGTTTTCCAACCGACATGCAGGCCCAGTTCATGGCCATGAACTGTATCGCACAAGGCACCAGTCAAGTCACTGAAACCATTTTTGAAAACCGCTTCATGCACGTACAGGAACTCAACCGTCTGGGTGCTTCAATCGAAATTGAAGGGCATACTGCCATCGTACGCGGCGTTGACCGGCTGGTTGGCGCACCGGTAATGGCAACTGATCTGCGCGCTTCGGCCAGTCTGGTGATTGCTGCCATGGCCGCTGAAGGCGAAACCCTGATAGACCGCATCTACCATCTGGATCGTGGTTACGATCGCATGGAAGTCAAACTGTCTGCCCTGGGTGCTAATATCCGGCGCGTTTCCTAACTGATTCATTGACGTATAAATTATGACCGCACAACTGACTCTGGCTTTATCCAAAGGCCGCATTTTCGACGATACCCTGCCGTTGCTGGAAGCCGCTGGAATCCGCGTGCTGGAAGATCCGCAGACTTCGCGCAAACTGATACTGCCGACTTCCCATCCTGACCTGCGTGTGATTATCGTGCGCGCCTCGGATGTGCCAACTTACGTGCAGTACGGTGCGGCTGATTTTGGCGTGGCCGGCAAGGATGTGTTGATCGAACATGGTGGTGAAGGGCTGTATCAGCCGGTCGATCTGCAGATTGCCATGTGTCGCATGTCGGTGGCAGTGGCAGAAGGATTTGATTACGCCAGTGCGGTGCGGCAGGGCGCGCGCTTGCGGGTGGCGACCAAATACACCCAGATTGCCCGCAATCATTTTGCTGCCAAGGGTGTGCACGTGGATCTGATCAAGTTGTACGGCTCAATGGAACTCGCGCCGCTCGTTGGCCTTTCTGACGCGATTGTTGATTTAGTCAGTACCGGCAACACCCTGCGCGCCAATCATCTGGTGGAAGTCGAGCAGATTATGGATATTTCCTCGCGCCTGATCGTGAATCAGGCCGCCTTGAAACTCAAACGTGAATTACTGCAACCGATACTGGCGGCCTTTGCAATCGCTTCCGGAAAGCCGGTTTAATCTCCCTCAAAACTTCTCTTGAACCGAAAAGTGTTTCCCATGTCTGCAATCCACATCGCCAGGTTGAACTCTACCGACACCGATTTCCAGGAAAAACTGTCCGCACTGCTGGCGTTCGAGGCCAGTCAGGATGACGCAATTGATCAGGCCGTAGTACAGATTCTGGCCGCCGTGAAACAGCACGGTGACAGTGCCGTGCTGGAAGCGACCAACCGGTTTGACCGGCTGCACGCCGGCCACATGACCGAACTGGAAATTCCCAGGCAGAAGTGGCAAGATGCCCTGCACTCACTGAGCCCACAGCGCCGCACTGCGCTGGAGGCAGCCGCGCAGCGTGTGCGTGCTTACCACCAGATTCAGAAACAGTCCTGCGGTTCGGAAGGGTTCAGTTATACCGAAACCGATGGCACTGTGCTGGGGCAAAAAGTCACGCCACTGGACCGGGTCGGCATTTATGTGCCGGGTGGCAAGGCTGCGTATCCGTCTTCCGTATTAATGAATGCAATTCCTGCCAAGGTGGCCGGTGTTGCCGAAGTGGTGATGGTAGTGCCGACCCCGGACGGTGTTAAAAATCCGCTGGTGCTGGCCGCAGCTTGGCTCTCAGGTGTCGATCGCATTTTCACGATAGGCGGGGCGCAGGCGGTAGCCGCACTGGCTTATGGCACGCAAACCATCGCGCCGGTGGATAAAATTGTTGGACCAGGCAATGCCTACGTGGCTGCTGCCAAGCGCCGGGTATTTGGCACGGTCGGTATCGATATGATCGCCGGACCGTCCGAAATTCTGGTGCTGTGCGACGGCACGACCGATCCAGACTGGGTTGCAATGGATCTGTTTTCGCAGGCCGAACATGATGAGCTGGCCCAATCGATTCTGCTGTGCCCGGATCAGTCGTATATTGACCGGGTGCAGGCTTCCATGGACCGCATGCTTGCGGACATGCCGCGTCACGCCATTATTCGTACTTCGCTGACCAATCGCGGCGCGCTCATCAAAGTGCGCGATATGGAAGAAGCCTGTCGCATCGCCAATCATATCGCCGCCGAACATGTGGAAATTTCTGCGCTGGAGCCACAGAAGTGGGCCGCGCAGATCCGGCATGGCGGCGCGCTGTTTCTGGGACGTTATTCTTCGGAAGCACTGGGTGATTACTGTGCCGGGCCGAATCACGTTCTGCCGACCTCGCGCACGGCACGCTTTTCGTCACCACTGGGCGTGTACGATTTTCAAAAGCGCAGCAGCATGATCTGTATCAGCGCCGATGGGGCACAGACGTTGGGAAAAATAGCTGCCGAACTGGCGTATGGCGAAGGTTTGCAGGCGCACGCGCGTTCGGCCGAACTGCGGCAGGGCAACAAGGATCAATGATGAATCTGATTCAAAAGCTGGTCAGACCCGAAGTGCTGGCCCAGACGGCTTACTATGTGGCCGATTCAAGTAACATGGTGAAACTGGATGCAATGGAAAATCCCTATCCATTGCCACCAGCTCTCAGAGTTGAACTGGGCACCCATCTGTCCAACGCGGCATTGAACCGGTATCCGGTACCAGACTATCTGAAGCTGAAACAGAAAATCCGCCGCGAGTTTGGTGTACCCGACGGGTTTGATGTTGTGCTTGGCAATGGGTCGGACGAGTTGATCAGCATGCTGTCGGTGGCCTGCGCGAAACCAGGCGCCAAAGTCATGGCGCCCATCCCAACTTTTGTGATGTACGCCGTGTCCGCGCAACTGGCCGGGCTGGAGTTTATCGGTGTGCCGCTGCAGCCTGATTTTGCTCTGGACATGCCGGCTATGCTGGCGGCAATTCGTCAACACCGGCCGGCATTGCTGTATCTGGCCAATCCGAACAATCCCACTGGTGGCTGGTATCAGGAGAGCGACCTGGTTCAGCTGGTTGGGGCCATGGCAGAAATTGGTCTGGTTGTGGTCGATGAAGCCTATCAACCATTCGCACCCGGCAGCATGATGGCGCGCCTGCCCGAATTCGCTAATCTGATTGTCATGCGCACCGTGTCGAAACTGGGCTGGGCCGGTCTGCGACTGGGTTATATGTCCGCTTCTGGCGCTCTTCTGGCTGAAATTGACAAGGTCCGTCCACCCTACAACATCAATGTCCTCACGGCTGCCGCTGCCGAATTTTTGCTCGATCATATGCCAGTGTTCGATGATCAGGCCAGACAGATTCGTGAGCAGCGCAAAACAGTGTGCGACGCCCTGTGCCAGCTGGAGGGAGTGCAGGTTTTCCCTTCGATGGCTAATTTTGTATTGATTCGTGTACCAAATTCCGAACAAATATTTAATAAACTGCTTGAACATAAAATTTTAGTCAAAAACGTGGGTAAAATGCACAGTCTGCTCAGCGGCTGTCTGCGTATCACGATCAGCACGCCACAAGAGAATCAGCTGTTCCTGAACGCCTTGTCCGATGCCTTGAAATAGCCCGCCGTTTTTTTGCGCTGTTCTTTTGATTTGAATTCTTAGCCCACTTAATACTCAACCTATGCCTGCCCAATCTATTCCTGCTGCCCCAGTCTCACGCCGTGCCGAAGTGGTCCGCAACACCAACGAAACCCAGATTCGCGTCGCCATCAATCTGGACGGTACCGGGCAGCAAAAGCTGCATACCGGCGTTGCCTTTCTGGATCACATGCTCGATCAGGTGGCGCGCCATGGTTTGTTTGATCTGGATATTGAAGCCAAAGGTGACCTGCATATCGACGCGCACCATACCGTGGAAGATGTTGGCATTACGCTGGGACAGGCTTTTGCCCAGGCGTTGGCCAGCAAGTCTGGTATCCGCCGTTATGGGCATGCGTATGTGCCGCTTGATGAAGCGCTTTCTCGTGTGGTACTGGACTGTTCGGGACGTCCCGGACTGGAGTTTCATGTCCCCTTCAAACGCGCCATGATTGGTGAATTTGATGTTGACCTGACCCATGAATTTTTTCAGGGCTTTGTGAACCATGCGCTGGTTACCCTGCATATTGATAATCTGCGCGGGGATAATGCCCATCATCAGTGTGAAACCGTATTCAAAGCCTTTGGCCGTGCGCTGCGCATGGCGGTGGAACTCGATTCCCGTTCGGCCGGCATGATTCCTTCCACCAAGGGCAGTCTGTAGTCATGAATAAAATCGTCGTAGTGGACTATGGAATGGGTAATCTGCGTTCTGTAGCACAGGCCTTTCGGGCGGCTGCCCCGGATGCCGATGTAAAAATTTCTGGTCTGGTGACCGATATCGAAACAGCCGACCGGCTGGTGTTGCCGGGGCAGGGTGCCATGCCCGACTGCATGTCCTGTCTGCGTGAATCCGGATTGCATCAGGCTGTTATGGATGCAGCGCGCAGCAAACCACTGTTCGGTGTGTGTGTCGGAGAGCAGATGCTGTTCGACTGGAGCGCTGAAGGTGGTACGGATGGACTGGGTTTGCTGCCAGGCAAAGTTGTGCGATTTGAGCTGGCCGGAAAATTGCAGGCCGACGGTTCGCGCTATAAAGTGCCGCAGATGGGCTGGAATCAAGTGCGCCAGAGCGAGCCCGATGCTGAAACGCTCCGCCATCCGCTCTGGGCCGGCATTCCCGATCACAGTTATTTCTATTTTGTACACAGTTACTATGCGCAACCTGAATCTTCTCGGCATGTGGTTGGCTGGACCGATTACGGAGATCCGTTTGCAAGTGCGGTTGCTCGTGATAATATTTTTGCTACTCAATTCCATCCAGAAAAAAGCGAGGCAATGGGTTTGCGGTTGTACAAAAATTTTGCCCAATGGAATCCTTAACAGAAGTCAAAAAACAGGCTATAACTAAAGTTAACCAAATCCCGGCGACTTTTCCGTTACCCTCAACTTCATACCTAACCATTTATAAATGCCATGCTTCTCATCCCTGCTATCGACTTAAAAGACGGTCATTGTGTTCGTTTGAAACAAGGTGATATGGAACAATCCACGGTGTTCTCGGAGGATCCGGCCGAGATGGCTTTGCACTGGCTCAAGCACGGCGCCAGACGTCTGCATCTGGTGGATCTGAACGGGGCCTTTGCCGGCAAACCGAAAAATGAATCCGCTGTCAGGTCCATCATCAAAACCGTGCAGAAATATGCCGAAGACAATGATCTGGAAGAAATCCCGATTCAGCTCGGCGGCGGGATACGCGATCTCGATACCATAGACCGCTATCTGAACAACGGCTTAAGCTACATTATCATTGGCACGGCCGCCGTAAAAAGCCCCGGCTTTCTGCACGATGCCTGCAGTGCCTTTCCAGGACAGGTCATCGTCGGACTGGACGCCAAAGAAGGCAAGGTAGCCACGGACGGCTGGAGCAAACTGTCCGGTCACGAAGTCATTGATCTGGCCAAAAAATTTGAAGGTTATGGCGTGGAAGCGATTGTGTATACCGATATCGGACGCGACGGCATGATGGGCGGCGTAAACATTGAAGCGACTGTCAAGCTGGCACGCGCGGTCAGCATTCCGATTATTGCCTCAGGCGGCGTGCATGTGCTGGCCGATGTGGAAGCCCTGTGCGCTGTACAGGATGAAGGCATCGAAGCCGTGATCTGCGGCCGTTCTATTTATGAAGGCACGCTCAATCTGGCCCAGGCTCAGGAACGTGCCGATGAATTAAGCGAGATGGAATGACTCTGGCCAAACGCATCATCCCCTGTCTGGATGTCACGGCAGGACGGGTAGTCAAAGGAATCAACTTCACTGAATTGCGCGACGCAGGGGATCCGGTAGAAATTGCCAGACGCTATGACGAACAGGGCGCTGATGAGATCACGTTTCTGGATATCACGGCCAGCTCGGACGCCCGCGATCTGATTTTGCCGATTATCGAAGCCGTTGCTTCGCAGGTATTTATTCCGCTCACCGTAGGCGGTGGTGTGCGGGTCGTGGAAGATGTGCGCCGGCTGCTCAATGCCGGTGCCGACAAGGTGAGCATGAATACCTCGGCAGTCGTCAATCCGCAACTGGTCGCCGACGCTGCGCACAAATACGGTTCGCAATGCATTGTGGTTGCCATTGATGCCAAACAGGTTTCACCCAACGTCTGGCACGTCTATACCCACGGCGGACGTACCGAAACCGGACTGGATGTGGTTGAGTGGGCACGTCGGCTTGAGCAGCTCGGCGCCGGAGAAATTCTGCTCACCAGCATGAACCGGGATGGTACCAAATCAGGTTTCGACCTGGCCCTGACACGTGCCGTGTCAGATGCAATCAATATTCCTGTGATTGCCTCAGGTGGTGTCGGCAGCCTGCAGGATCTGGCCGACGGAATCCAGCTTGGTCATGCCGATGCGGTGCTGGCAGCCAGTATTTTTCATTATGGCCAGCATACCGTTCAGGAAGCCAAGCAATACATGTCATCACGCGGTATTCCAGTAAGGTTGGCGTAACGATGAAAAATGCAAGCAAATGGTTAAACAAGGTCCAGTGGAATGAACATGGCCTCGTGCCGGTGATCGCGCAGCAATCCGGCAGCAATGATGTGCTGATGTTTGCCTGGATGAATCGTGAGGCGCTGGAGCGCACCGTGGATCTGGGTGAAGCCGTGTACTGGAGTCGCTCGCGCAAGAAATTGTGGCACAAAGGCGAAGAATCGGGCCACATTCAGAAAGTGCTGGAAATCCGGCTGGATTGTGACTGTGATGTCATCCTGCTCAAGATCGTGCAGGTTGACGATATTGCCTGCCACACCGGTCGGCATTCCTGCTTTTTTCAAAAACTCAATACCGAACAGGCCGAGTGGCAGACCGTTGATCCGGTATTGAAAGAACCCCAAGAACACACCAGTTAAAATTTATGAGCAATACACTGCAACGTCTGGCCGATGTCATCGAGTCACGCAAATTAAATCGCGGCGGCGATCCTGAGAAATCCTATGTTTCACGGCTGTTTGCCAAAGGCGACGACGCGATTTTAAAAAAAATCGGCGAGGAAGCGACCGAAACCGTGATGGCAGCCAAAGATGCGCGCGTCAGCGGCGATACCACCGGTCTGGTCTATGAAACGGCTGATCTGTGGTTCCATTCGCTGATCATGCTGGCACAGTTTGATATCTCGCCGCAGACCGTGCTGGATGAGCTCACGCGTCGTCAGGGTATATCCGGTATAGAAGAAAAAGCAGCACGCAAGGATGTCTTGCGCGATCAACTGGAGAAATGAATCATGGATAACTGCCTGTTTTGTAAAATTGTCAGCGGCGAAATCCCTTCTGACAAAGTCTTTGAAAACGACGAGTTACTGGTATTCAAGGACATTTTTCCTGCCGCACCCGTACATTTGCTGATTATTCCGAAACGCCATATCGATACATTGTCAGATTGTAATGGCGGCGATACCGCATTACTGGGTAAAATGCTGGCGTTGGTGCCGGTGCTGGCAGAACAGCAAGACATTCATGTTCGGCACGATGCCACCGGCAACAAGTATGGCGGCTACAAGACCCTGATCAATTCGGGGCCGGACGGCGGGCAGGAGGTGTATCATCTGCACATCCACGTAATCGGTGGTCCAAGACCCTGGAATGGGAAGAACGTGTGATCGGTACAGATCGAAGTTAACAAAGGGAGTCGTGATGGGTTCATTCAGTATTTGGCACTGGCTAATCGTATTGGTGATTGTGATGCTGGTTTTTGGAACCAAAAAGCTGGGCAATATCGGTGAGGACCTGGGCAAGGCCGTCAAAGGTTTTAAGGACGGCATGAAAGGTGAAGAAGAAAAAAAGCCGGCCGCTCAGGTAGCCGACGCCAGCACAGTCGAAGTTGACGCCAAAGAGAAGAAATAGTGTTTATTCACTTTAATCGCCATGATTGATCTCGGTTTAGCCAAGTTGGCGATGATAGGAGCGGTGGCGTTAATTGTCATCGGTCCTGAAAAGCTGCCCAAAGTTGCGCGGATGGCCGGTACCCTGTTGGGTCGCGCGCAGAGGTACATGAATCAGGTCAAGGCTGAGGTCAGCCGCGAAATGGAAATGGACGAGCTGCGCAAGGTGCAAAAAGATATGGAAGAGGCGGCCTCTGAACTGAAGTCGACCGTGGCAAAAGAAATGTCCAGTGTTGAACAGGAAGTCAATTCAATCTGGCAGCACCCTCCTGATCAACCGTTGCCTGAGCAGGCCAATATCGCACGTAAAGCGCGTGAGTTCCGGCGCAAAAAACTGGTGCGCAATTCGGCTCTGCCGGGTTGGTTTAAACAGCAGCAGGGCGGCAAATCCAGATTGTTGTCGGCCTCTGCCCGTGTCGCCAAATATCGGCCCAAGTCGGTATCCAACTAAAGTGATTTATGCCTGATCCGTCCGAAAACGACAATTTAACCAGTTTTATTTCCCATCTCATTGAATTGCGCGATCGTCTGGTGCGCATTGCTATCGTCGTGATACTGGTATTTTTGGGGCTCATGCCGTTTGCCGCGCAAATATTCGATTTTCTGGCCGCTCCGATGATGCAGGCTCTGCCGGCCGGAGCGCATATGATTGCTACAGGGGTGGTCACCCCTTTTCTGATTCCTGTAAAAATCACGCTGGTGCTGGCGTTGCTGATTTCGCTGCCGTGGGTGCTGTACCAAATCTGGGCCTTCATTGCCCCGGGTCTGTACGCCCATGAAAAGAAATTGATAGCACCGCTGGTGATTTCCTCGTCGGCGTTATTTATGGCCGGCGTGGCCTTTTGCTACTACTTCGTGTTTCGCGTGGTCTTTTCATTCGTGAACCAGTTCGCGCCAAAATCAATTGCCGTGGCACCGGATATTGAAAGCTACCTTGATTTCGTGATGACCATGTTTCTGGCGTTCGGTGTTACCTTTGAGGTACCGATTATCGTGATCGTGATGGTCAGGATGGGGCTTGTCACTGTCGAAAAGCTCAGGGCAGTGCGTCCCTACGTGATTGTCGGCGCGTTTGTTGTCGCCGCCGTTGTGACGCCGCCGGACGTCACCAGTCAGTTACTGCTGGCTGTGCCCATGTGTCTGTTGTTTGAAATCGGACTGTTCATCGCGCCGTGGTTTAAAAAGATCACTACCGAACCCGTGGCTGACACTAAATAAGCCTGCGCACCACAACCTGCCTGACATTGAATAATCAGTTGCAGGGCGTAACCGTGGAAATAACCAATTGTTCAGCGCGCCTGCCTGAGCCAGCACACCAGAGCGTAGGCATCCTTGAAATTGCTGACCAGGGTCTTTAAAACCAGGTCCGATTGTTGTGATGCTTTAAACTGCTTCATTGAAACCTGATTCCAGACCATGAAATGTTTGAGTTTGATCAGTTCAATCTGTGGATGATCAGCATCAAATCCTTTGGGTGGGCGCTGCAGCTTATCTTCTTCCTGCAGTGTGCCAAATGCCTCGCGCAGTTTTTTTCCTTTTAAGATTTTGACCAGACCTGTCCCCTGTTCTGCAATGGCTGTGCGGATCTGTTTGAGTCTGTCAGCCGGCGGCATGTATTCACCCACAGCAAAAAACAGCTCACCCTCGGCATCCATATGAAAGTAGTAGGCCGGTCCGCCGCCCTGACTGGGCTTTTTCAGATTGCCGGCCACGATGGCGGCTGAAAACCGGGTTTTGTACGGACTTTTGTCTTTGGCAAAGCGGATGTCGCGATTGATACGAAACAGTGCTTTCTTGGGTTCGCAGCCCAGTATCAACGGATCAAATTTACTGATCTGGGTAATCAGCTCCGTTACCAGTGCCAGAAATTCTTCGCGCAAAATATCGTAGCGCGGTTTGTTCATGACAAACCAGGCGCGGTTATTGTTATCGGTCAGCTCTGAGAGGTAATTCGTCAGATCTTGGATGTGCATTATTTGGGCCCGTCTTCTTCGTCATCGTCACTGGGCAGGTTTTTGGGTTGGGCACGCGCTCCGATCATGACCTGCAGTGTGATGGGCTTACCTTTGCGCAAAAATGTCAGTCGCGCAGTTTTGCCGGGAGGCAGTTGCGCAATCAGGTTCATCATGGCGACTCGATCGGTGACTTTGCTGTCATTGACCTGAATCAAGATGTCACCCGGCTTGACGCCGGCCTTGTCAGCAGGTCCGCCGCGAATCACGCCTGCGATCAGCGTGCCTTCATTTTCCTTGACCCCGAAGTTTTCCGCCAGGTCCGGAGTGATTTCCTGTGGTTCGACACCGATCCAGCCGCGAATGACATGGCCATTCGCGATAATCCCGTCCATCACTGATTTCACGGTGCTCACTGGGATGGCAAATCCAATACCCACCGAACCGCCGTTCTGGGAAAAAATGGCACTGTTAATACCGATTAAATTGCCGTTGGTATCGATCAGTGCGCCGCCCGAGTTGCCGGGATTGATGGCCGCGTCGGTTTGGATGAAATTTTCAAACGCATTGATATCGAGGTGATTGCGGCCCAGTGCCGAAATAATACCCATGGTAATGGTTTGCCCGACACCAAACGGATTGCCGATCGCCAGTACGACATCACCGACGCCGGCACTTTCAATGTGGCCCATCGTAATGGCTGGCAAATTCGGTAAATCGATTTTCAGGAGCGCCAGATCGGTTTCCGGATCGGCACCCACCACTTTGGCAAGGGCCTTGCGCCCGTCCGACAACACCACCGCAATTTCATCAGCCGAATTCACGACGTGGTTGTTGGTAATAATGTAACCGGCGGTACTGACGATGACGCCGGAACCCAGACTGGACTGTTTTTGCGGGCGCGGATCAGGTTGTTTACCAAAGAAACGGCGGAACAGCGGGTCATTGAAAAACGGATTGGTGCTCTGCCTGATTTCCTTGGTGGTGAAAATATTCACCACCGAAGGCATGGCCACCTTGGCAGCGTCACGATAACTGCCCGGCGCGACGATGTTGACGGGTGCTTCATTAATCGGAATTGTGGTTAGATGTGCCCCTTTGAACGAACCCGGAAATTTGTTGATCCACTCGGGTTTCAAGGTGTTTACAATGAGCAGGGTCGCCAGGCAGACCGTTGCAGCCTGAGCAAAGAGTAGCCAGAGTCGTCGCATAAATAATCTAAGTTGAAAGGTCAATAAAAATAATGAATAAGGTCAGCCAAAAAGTGAATCAGGTAAGTAGAGGCGAACTGGCGCAATTTCTAGCCGATGCACTGCAAATTTCTAAAATAAATGATTATTGTCCAAATGGTCTGCAGGTGGAAGGTATTGATCAAATAAAAGTCGTTGTCAGTGGTGTAACTGCAAGTCTGGCCCTCATTGAGGCAGCCATCGAACTCAAAGCCGACTGTATCCTGGTCCATCATGGCTATTTCTGGCGCGGCGAGAACCCCTGTCTGACCGGACAGAAATTTCAGCGGATCAAAAAACTGATCCAGCGCGACATCAACCTGTTTGCCTATCACCTGCCGTTGGATCTGCACCCGGAATGGGGTAATAACGCACAGCTGGCCAACGTGCTGGAACTGAATTGTGAAGGCAACTTTGCCGAGCAGGGTCTGGGCTGCTATGGCACCGCAATCAACCTCAATCTGCGTACCGTTGGCGAGCTGCGCGACTGGGTGGGTCTGAAACTGGGGCGTACCCCATTGCTGATCGGCTCACCCGACCAGCCAGTGGGACGGATTGCCTGGTGTACCGGTGCGGCGCAGAATTTTCTGAGTGACGCCATACAGGCCGGGGCATCGGTGTATCTGTCCGGCGAAATATCCGAACCGACCGTACATCTGGCGCGTGAGTCAGGCGTGGCGTATCTGGCCTGTGGACATCACGCCACAGAACGGTACGGCATTCACGCTTTGGGTCAGGCTGTGGCACATCAGTTTGGCATCATTCACCATTTTGTGGATGTGCCCAACCCGGTTTGATTATTTCTTCAGGGAATCACGAATTTCACGCAGCAGCAGCACTTCTTCCGGTGTAGGAGGAGGTTCTGCCGGCGCAGCATCTTTTTCGGCTTTTCTTCTGGCGATATTGACCAGTCTGACCATCTGAAAAATGATGAAAGCCAGAATCAGGAAATTCAGAATAATCGTCAAAAAATTTCCGTACGCAAAAACGGCGCCGAGTTTTTTTGCTTCCACCAGGGTCAGCGACGTATCCTGATGATTCAGCGGCAGGTAGTAATTGGCGAAATCAAGTCCGCCGACAAATTTACCGACAATCGGCATGATCATATCCTGCACCAGCGAATCGACTATCTTGCTGAACGCTGCACCAACGATCACACCCACTGCCAGATCTACAACATTGCCGCGTGTGATAAACGATTTGAATTCTTGCATCATCGACATGCTAACTCCTTTGATTGGTTAAAAAAGGGGGATGGACCGGTTTTTGCCACACTGACTATTATTTTTCCAAAACGACATTCAGGTAAGAAAAGTTGCCTTATATTTAATTTTATATTAATAATATTTGCTGATTTTCGCCCAAAAACCGGTTTTGATTGCATCTATCTTAAGGTTTTTCTTTAATTCGTGCTCTGGCTCAATTATAATTTCGGGTTGCTGGAGCCTGTAAATAGGACTTACCCAAAATCGTATTGCATTTAAGAATTAAATATTAATGCGGTTTTGGGTAAGTCCTATAAATATATAGCATTGCTCGATAAAGCCAGATTGAAACAGATCATTTTATTAACAAATAAGTTTTGACGAATGGGGTTGGTATGGGTAACGAAAAGCAGGTCGATTCCGGCCGCCGCGGATTGCTCGTCGCAACGTGCGCGGCGGGTGGTGTTGTGGGTTTGTCTGCAACAGGAGCATTTGTAAGTACATTTCAGCCATCTGAACGCGCCAAGGCAGCGGGAGCACCGGTTGAAGTGGATATTTCCAATTTGAAACCTGGAGACATGACCACCGCTGAATGGCGCGGCAAACCGGTCTGGATTCTGAAGCGGACTCCGGAAATGATGGAGTCACTGAAAGCAACTCAGTCCGAAGTAGCTGATCCCGATTCAACCAAACCATACACCATGCCCCTGCCGGACTATTGCGAAAAGCAAAGCCGCGCGCGCAAGGAACACGAAGATGTGCTTGTCGCAGTCGGTATCTGCTCCCATCTGGGCTGTTCGCCAAGCAAGAAATTTACTCCCGGTGCACAACCTTCACTGCCAGACAACTGGGCCGGCGGATTCCTGTGTCCATGCCACGGTTCCACATTTGACCTGTCTGGCCGTGTCTTCAAAAACAAACCTGCACCACAAAATCTGGACGTTCCACGTCACATGTACCTTTCCGATACGAAGATTGTCATCGGTAAAGATGAGAAAGGTGAGGCTTAATCATGGCATTTGTTGAGAAAAAACTCCCGGCAGACGCGCCTGTCATTGATAAAGCCCTGAACTGGGTAGATGCACGCTTTCCATTGACCAAGTTATGGAATGATCAGTGGGGCCAGTACTACGCGCCTAAAAACTTTAATTTCTGGTACATCTTCGGTTCACTGGCCATGCTGGTGCTGGTAATCCAGATCGTTACCGGCATTTTCCTGGTCATGCATTACAAACCAGATGCCGGCATGGCCTTTGCGTCAGTTGAATACATCATGCGCGAAGTTCCATGGGGCTGGCTGGTGCGTTATATGCATTCCACCGGTGCCTCGGCCTTCTTCATTATTATTTACCTGCACATGGCGCGCGCGCTGATGTACGGTTCCTATCGCAAGCCGCGTGAACTGGTCTGGCTGTTTGGATTTGCCATTTTCCTGTGCCTGATGGCCGAAGCGTTTTTCGGTTACCTGCTGCCATGGGGCCAGATGTCTTATTGGGGTGCCCAGGTTATTGTTAACCTGTTTGGTGCCATTCCTGTCATTGGCCCAGATCTGTCGCTGTGGATCCGCGGTGACTATGTTGTTTCCGACGCGACACTGAACCGGTTCTTTTCATTCCACGTCATTGCCATCCCACTGGTGCTGTTGGGCCTGGTGGTCGCGCATCTGATCGCGTTGCATGAAGTGGGTTCAAACAATCCGGACGGTATCGAAATCAAGGAAAACCTCGATGCCGACGGCCATCCGGTAGATGGAGTTCCATCGCACCCGTATTACACGTTCCACGACATTTTCGGTGTGACTGTGTTCCTGGTGTTGTTTACTGCGGTGGTGTTCTTCGCACCTGAAATGGGTGGTTATTTCCTGGAATCAAATAACTTCCTTCCAGCAGATTCACTGAAGACGCCTTTGCACATTGCACCAACCTGGTATTTCACCCCGTTCTACTCGATCCTGCGTGCCACTACCAGTGATTTCCTGTACATCGTGCAGGGCGGAATTGCTGCTTATGTGGTTCTGATTTACCTGAAATCGTCGCTGCCGTCGCTGGTCAAGGCCGCGATTGCCGGTATCGGCCTGATCATGATCGTTGGCATGATGCCATTTGGTCTGGATGCCAAATTCTGGGGCGTGGTCCTGTTCGGCTCATCAGTAATGATCCTGGCCGGCATGCCGTGGCTGGATCAATCGCCGGTCAAATCAATACGCTATCGTCCGAACTGGCACAAGACCGTCATGATTATTTTCGGTATTGCATTCGTGACGCTGGGTTACCTGGGTGTTCAACCACCTTCGCCAATCCGCAACCTCGTTTCTCAGGTATGTGCCGTACTGTATTTCGCCTTCTTCCTGTTAATGCCTTGGTGGAGTGCAATGGGTACTTTCAAACCGGTACCTAAACGCGTTACTTTCAAGCCTCACTAGTATCCAAAGGGACAGAAGATATGAAATTCATCAAAAATATAATCGCCACCCTGGTATTGCTGCCAGCTTTGGCACTTGCGGGTGAAGGCTACCCGCTGGACCACGCACCGGATCGCGCCAATAATATGGCAGCACTGCAAAACGGTGCCAAAGTGTTTGTCAATTACTGCCTGAACTGCCACGCCGCAAGTTCGATGCGTTACAGCCGTCTGAAAGACATCGGTCTGACCGAAGACCAGATTCGCGGCAATCTGCTGCTGGCCAGCGACAAGGTGGGTGATCTGATGACAACCCGTCTGGCTGTCAAAGATGCCAAGGCTTGGTTTGGTGCCGCCCCACCGGATTTATCGGTGATCGCCCGTGCCAAGGCTTCTGAATCGGGTACCGGTCCGGACTGGTTATATACCTATCTGCGCAGCTACTATAAAGACGATTCACGTCCAACCGGCTGGAATAACATGGTATTCCCGAACGTCGGCATGCCTCACGCATTATGGGAATTGCAGGGTGTGCGCGGTGCCGAGTTTGAAGAAGTCGAAGATGAGCATGATCACAGCAAGAAAACCCTTGAATTCAAGAAATTCACCACCATTACTCCAGGTAAATTGACAACAGCAGAATACGACAGTGAAGTCGCTGATCTGGTTGCTTACCTGAACTGGATGGGCGAACCTGAACAGGGTACCCGCAAACGTCTTGGTGTTTGGGTCCTGATCTGGATGAGCATGCTGAGTCTGTTGGCCTGGCGTCTGAGCGCCTCTTACTGGAAAGAAGTGAAGTAACGAGGTTAAGTAAATTAAGTAATAAGTGGAGTTGCTGCTTACCGTAGCCTTTCTTATTTGTTGTACGCTGTTCGTACTTTCAGGGTGAGCCTTAAATACAGTAATAAGGCCTCACCCTATTTGTTTTAAAGGAACTGCAAAAATGATGGTTCTCTATTCAGGTACTACCTGCCCATTCTCACAACGTTGTCGTTTGGTATTGTTCGAAAAAGGCATGGATTTTGAAATCCGTGACGTGGATTTGTTCAACAAGCCGGAAGACATTTCCACCATGAATCCTTATGGCCAGGTCCCGATTCTGGTTGAACGCGATTTGATTTTGTACGAATCCAACATCATCAATGAATATATTGATGAGCGTTTTCCACATCCGCAACTCATGCCGGCTGATCCGTTAATGCGCTCGCGCGCGCGTTTGATGCTGTTCAATTTTGAAAAAGAACTGTTCATCCACGTGCATACGCTGGAAAACGACAAGTCAGGCAATAACAGCAAAACGCTGGAAAAAGCCCGTAACGAAATTCGCGACCGGTTAACTACGCTGGCGCCGCTGTTTGTTAAAAACAAATACATGCTGGGCGAAGAATTTTCCATGCTGGATGTGGCGATTGCGCCATTGTTGTGGCGTCTGGATCACTACGGCATTGAAATTTCCAAAACAGCAGCACCGTTAATGAAGTATGCTGAGCGTATATTTTCCCGCCCTGCCTATATTGAAGCATTGACACCGTCGGAAAAAGTAATGCGTCGTTGATTGTGCAGATAAACATGCAGCTCTTGGCAATCCGGTCTGGCCGGATTGCCAGTCAAGTGAATAAATTATGTCCGACACCTCTACCAAACCTTATCTGATTCGTGCGTTGTACGAATGGTGCACAGATAACGGTTATACCCCCCACATTGCAGTCAAGGTTTTGGCCGGCGTGCGCGTTCCGATGGAGTTCGTGCGCAATGGCGATATTGTTTTGAATATCGCCTTTTCAGCAACCAGTGGCCTCCAGATGGATAATGCGGCGATTGCTTTCAAAGCCCGGTTTGGTGGTGTGTCACGCGATATTTATGTGCCCATCAATGCCGTATCAGCGATTTACGCCAGCGAAAATGGTCAGGGCATGGCTTTTGATGTGATCGCCGAACTGGCTGAAAGTGAAGAGATCAAGGGCGAAACGCAAAGCGAAAAGCCGGCAATGACTCTGGCTGTCACGAACGAAGAAGGCGGCAAGCCCGGTGATGATCCGAATTCGAAAGGACCGCGAAAAAAACCTAGCTTTACGGTAATAAAATAGGTTAGAATACCGTTCTTTCAAAGTAAGCCGACTTAGCTCATCTGGTAGAGCACCTGACTTGTAATCAGGGGGTGGCGGGTTCAAGTCCTGCAGTCGGCACCAATCAATTCAAGCACTTAGCCCGGTCCATGTGACTGGGCTTTTTGTTTTCTGGGGTCAGAAGTTGTCTGTGTACCCGCTGTGTACCCCGGCGAACGGAATACCCAACCCCTCATGATTCCCACTTTTCATTGTGGCCTTGATTGAAATAGTGGCGATAAAAATAACACCGCCAACGAAACGTAGTAACTATCGCAGTAACTTTGTGGCCATATAGCCCGGCTTCGCAATTTGGTTGCCATTTCAATCTGACGTACCAGATTGAATATCCTTTGAGTGACTACCATTTTGGAATAATGCCATTTCCGGTGTAACACAGGCTGTAACAGTGAGTGTAACGTAGGCGGCTGCCTGTTTTTGGTGTGAGCTAGTGGGAACTAAACAGTGTGGAAATCTGTTCGGAAACCGTTCATTTATTTTGCCGAAAATCAGCCGGCAAGTATTGCTGGCATTGATTTTGTGTGTCAAAAATTCCGTTCGGAAACCTGAGCGAAATTGCCGGCCAGCTAACAACAACTTGGCAATCAGGTGATATTTTCTGATGTTTAATTGATTGGTTCTTATCGTGGCGTATTATTATTTTTTTAGAAATAGATAAAAAAATTCCAATAAAAACGGCAACCACAAAAATTGAGATAATTTAAAGACAATTAAGGCGGCAATTGGGCCGAGGAGAATTCCCCACAAGCCTGTCACAAAACAAAGCAAGAATGAAATGAACGCCAATAAACTTCCAATGACGCCACCCGTCAAAAGATACCATTCAGGCAATGCGTATTTGAATTTTTTACCCCCGTTTAAATATCGCACTGCAGACCCGTCCAGAATATTGACCACGTTTTGGCCGGTTGCTACGTCACTATGAAAAACTGATTTTTTGTCTTGCACATTCATCCAGGATGGCTCGGTAACATCCATTGATATTCGAAATGGACTATTTGTCCCGCCATTGGCTGTAATGCGATATTGAACAAATGGCCTTCTTAATAATGGGTTGTTAGGCGAAATGGCGACGGTTAACGCAGATAAAGTGCCGTTGTTACCATAACCACGATTGATAAAAACTGGAATATCTTTTGATAAATGCTTCTTGTAATCAAGTAACCTCTCGTAAAGCTCCATCAATGATTTGTTTTTTTCTGCTTCCCGCTGTTGGTTTTGAATATGAGCGTTTAGTACTTCGCGGTTCTTGATTTGCTGTTCATCTGCAGCCGCTGCCTTGATTCGATTTAAATCATCCACTGACGTCTCCCTCAGCTATTAGCTTGATAGTTCGGCTACTTAGATTTTTTTTAGATTTCCCAGTATTTCGATAAAAAGCTGATTGATGCTTCCTTGATACAGCCAAATAATTCCACACAGTTCGTAAAGAGATAGTGACGCTGGAAAATTGACCCCACGCATTAATTCAAGTGCAACCGGATTTTTGAAATGCCAATAAATAGCATAGCAGCCATCTACGGTGAACCAGGTAAAGAAAAACATAAGGGGCCAATATCTCCATCGCCGCTCCAGTAATACGCGCATGCTCCACGGTGCGGTCAGATAGGCAAGAATAGCCATTATCAAACTGATTGGAATGTCCCAGTCTGGCGCCACGTCATATAATGACCCTGCAATAAGTAACGCAATTCCTATAAAAAGCGTAAACAGTTTCCACGGTCTTAGGTATTCGTTCAAATGACTGGCCGGCATATTCATTCCGATTTTATTTCGAGGCAAGGACACAAATTCTTAATTCAAATTCAGTCCATGTGCCTAGGCTCTGCTTTTGTAACCTTACCCCCTACAGCATTTATAGAACAGTAATATCGGGAGAATGGCGGCAAGCCAATGAACGTTACTGGCAACCAGTCAGGCTGCCCGTCTACCTTGTGCCATTTTGTTGGCTCGACCTCAGCGCCGCTTGCGATGGCCCGAGAAAGTAAATCATTTACCGAACCCCCAATGGTGACGGTATTGCAAAAAGCCTGCGCATCTTTGCGAGCTGTTTTCTCGGCGTACATTCCATAAACAGCATACGAGATAAAAATGGCAAACAAAACTGAGAACACCTTGAGCAGTGTTTTAAAGACAGCCAAAATCTTCATTTGAACCCCGGCTGATTTCTGGTCTAAAGATTTTGTTGATTTGGTCATTGGCCTAATTCCTAAATGAATTCATTTGATGATTGACACTCTATTCGATTGCAGACGAATTTACCAATCCGAATTTACGCGAATCTGTTCAAGGTGGGATGGCCAGGCATACTGCAATGTAAAAAAGCCAACGGATTAAGCTGGCAGTAACACGCATTTGTCGGAATTAAATCGTTTCCATTTCAAGCAATTGCACCGTTATGGCATTCTCTGCTCGTCCAAGATAGGCGCGCTGCATAGCACAAGCTTTTGCCAAAGTGCGAAGCAATGCAAGTTCCAGTCGCTTGAGCTCGGTTACTCTCAGGGATAATTCATAATGGCCGCGCAAATATCTACCATCTTCCATGGCCTCTAGGTTGCGCTTTTGCCTTCCTGCTTCAAGCCTACGGTCTCGGGCGGCATGCCAACGCAATGCTGCAATTACAATCTCACGGTCATTTGTCATGACAACCCCTTCACTTGAGCGAGTAGCGGACAGGTATGCCGCCAATCTTTTCTAAATACTGCATCGAATCAGGATGGAACCAAAATCCCAGCATGCCCTCCCATTCGCCATTCCGCTGTTTGTCGCACTTGAGCATGGCTGTCGGGTCTTGGGTTTGTTCGCGTTCGGCCCGTTTGTTGCGCCATACGGTGAAAACATTGTCGACCTGGTCGGTAATGGCACCAGCGCCCTTAATATCGAATTTGCCGGGCGCCTTGTCTTCGCTCTCACCCTTGCGGACATGGTGCACCAGGTGAACATGGGCTTGCCGGGCCTGCGCAAACCCGCACAGTTCATTTACAAAGTCCTTCTGGGCGTTGTAGTCGTCGTCACCCTTAACGCATTTCATCATACTGTCGATAATGAAATGAGTAATTCCGAATTTCTCGTTGGCATACCGGCAAACGGCCATGACCTGCTGCCAGTGTACGGCTCCAGTGTGGTCATACATCCATAATTTCCCGTCTGTCCATTGGTGAAACTGTTTCAGGAATGGCACGGGCGGAACATCGCCGGCATAGGCTTGGCGGCTCATTCGTTGCATCTGGCGCGACGGCTTCATCTCGAATGAAAGAATAAGAATTTTCTGGTCCTGAATTAAAAGGTCTAGCGCCACTTGGGAGAGCATCATTGATTTGCCATGGCCGTTGATGCCGGCCCACAGTGAAACCTCGCCAGGACGGAATGCTATTTTCCCGTTGGCCTTGTCCCAAAGTGGTTTGGGCGGTAATGGCGCACCTGGTGGTGGATAGAATGCCTCGATGGTTTCCTGCAGAAAGTCGCCGGCAGGGCGCACCTTGTGGTTCTCGGTTTCTTCCATATACTGACTAAAATCGATGTCATCATTGATTAGGTTCATTGGGTTTCCATAAATTTTTTGTTTTGATAATCGGACCATTCCATAAAGCTGAACTCCCATTCCCACATTGAGTTCGGCAAATGGATTGTTTCGGCAATTGGCAGATACCAGGCTGAAAAGCCATCGTTGTTGATTGAATCCCAAATCAGCAAGGATTTAGGTAGATGGCCTTTAAGAGCCTTGCAGGCGTTTTCAAGGTGGGTTAATAGGTTCGCATCAACCGACCCATAAAATACGAATGGCAGATTAACCAACCAGCGCCAGTCATAGTTTTGAATGCCATCAACCATCACAATTGGATTTTCAAACGGCAATTTGCCAACGTTGGACACAATCACCATGTCGGCAGGTCGTTTCCCGGATTTACGGACAGCCAAAATTTGACTGGCACCAGCTGGCAAGGTCATATCCATTGCTGCCCCTTCGGCTGACTTCCAAGTTGCCCGACATACTGCGCAAAGTTCGTAGCGTTGAACAATGTCCCAGGGCGCAGGTATTTTTGAAACTTGGAATCTTCGGACCATTCCGTAACCTTGGCATCGATGACCAACTTGCAGTCTTCAACCGTGGCACCTTCTTTCAGTCTGGCAGCAATCAACTTCAGATTTGCAGGAACAGAGCGAAAGCGGCTACCAGTTTTTGAGTTCAGGTAGTTGAGGACAGCAATGCAGTCGGACTTATCCGACATAGTATTCTCCACTCCACTCCTCTCCGTAGCCGAGGATGTGTCGAGTATTCGTCGAATTGTCGTCGAATTGTCGTCGAGTTGTGGCTGAATCTCCTGCAATACCAGTGAATCTGATGGCGCTGGATGCCGGTATGTAGGTCGGTCGATTCGTTGATGTTTAGCCCAGCCGGTAACCTGCCAGTAATGGTCATTGCCAACCAGGTATTCAGTCAGCAGGCCGGCTCGAATCAGCTCATTGATAAGGCTTTGCAAATCAGCGCTGGAAATCGCATCGGCAGGAAAAATCTGCAGCTTTAATCTGGTGACTGAAGCCGGGTGTATTCCGTTGTCGTCGCAGAAGGTCCATATACCAATGAAAAGCAGTCTGGCAGTGAGTGTGCAGGATACAACCTGCTCCGAAGTCCAAAACTCCGGTTTTATTGAACGAATGCGCGCCATATCAAATCCCCAGCTTGGTTGCGATTTGATTAATTGCCGTGTCACGCTCTCGGATTGTGGCCGATGGATTGTCTTGGTCCCATTGATTCTTAAGCTGCTCATAGTGGGCGTACCGGTTCAGGCTGCCATCATCCACCGCGGGAAGGTTGCAAACCTTCTGGATTGTCTCAGTCGATAACCAGTATTCTCTGATTGGTCGACCAGAGCCGAAGCCGGCAGGGCAGGGGACATCCGCTTTTTCAATCGGCCAATTCAGATAATCAAGGTCTTTGATATATGCGGCCAGTCGCCAGCAATTCAGGCCGAACCCTGGCTGGGTTAAACGCTCACCTTGAAGCATTCTTGACAATGCCTGGTATGCCAAGGATTGAGGTGACGGGAATATTGGATTAAACTCTGGTTCAGGTAAAAATGAATATTGCTTAAACCCAGAGGATGCTTGCCGGCTCTCTGGGTTTTTCATTTGGCGACCCCAACATTTTCAAACTTGAATTCACCATTGATGATGCAGGCATTTTCAATAGCTTTTATTGCAAAGTTGAGATTCTTAAGTTTGTCAGTGGAGGGGTTTTCTTTGCTTGCCACGGCAAGTGCGGCAACCCAAAGATTATTAAAAAGGTTTGGTGCAGGCTTAATCATTATGCAGCGCTCCCTTCGGATACGATGCGCTGAATATCAGCCACAGACCATGCCAATCGGCCATTTATCCGGATTGGCCGAATCGGACCATCTTCATGACACGCCCATTTTCTGAGTGTTTGAGGCTTGCGGCCGAGATGAAAAGCGGCGGCGTTGGTATCTATAACAGTGCGATTTTCGCGCACTAATGCTGTGCATTGGGTTTCAATTTGCATCATCTTTCCTTCGTGTTGATTTATGAAGGTTTGATGATTTACCTAACGGGCTTTTTATCCGATAGTTGCGCTCCCTATCGCGGCTTCACGCTCTCTCGCGCGCTCTCGCGCTTTATGCGGTGGCGCAGATTTTGTAATGTGAATACGTCCGGCACCCCGTCTTTCTGGTATTTCTTCCCTCGGTATTGGACGCCATCGGATGAATAACCAATCATTACCCCGGTTTTAGATTCTGCAAGCTTACAGAGTTCACCCCATATACATTGGGCATCTTGTGGATTCAGGGCAATTTCCTTCGCTTGATTAATTTCGGCAGTCAATATTGCCGGCGCGCGGCTTTTTAACCTGTGTTTGGTGACAGCCATAACTGATTTTTGCTCAGTTAAACGCGGCTCGGCTGCAGTTGGCACTTTCAGTACATCCAGAGCCAGCAAGTAGTCATCAATCCAATCGTGATATTTCCGGTTCTCACGTTGGGCAATGCATACCCAATCTTGAAGGGTGCGATTTTGCGGTTGCGCACGCTCTAGGTCTTCGAACGCATATAGAAGCGCGTTGAACTCTCCGGCACCTGTCTGGTCGTTTGAATGACCTTCTGGGTCAATGCAATTCGGGTTCTTCTTGTCCAGCGGGTCCAACTGGCAAAGTAGCATCGCCGCATGATTTGGGGTAACTGCGACCCGCTTAAAATGTACCGATGCATTCATGGCCCCGTCCCACCAGGCAATAATTCCTTCCGGACCGGTGTCAGCAAACGCTACACGCTGGGACATTGAGAATGGGTTTATGAATGGACTATGTTTAATCTTTTTTAGCTCAAGCAGTTTGGTAATTGCGCCAAGTTCGAAGCCAATTTGATGGTCTCGAAAGAAGGATTGTCTTGGTGGCCATGTGGCATCCATATCGAAGGCCATTTCTATCACATTCGGGTCCCAATCGCGCTCCATGCAATCTGATATATGTTGAGCGCGTGCATCCTGCTTTCTATTGCTCAGAGTCGTGGCTTTCTTGAGTAACTCCATCCCTTCAGGCGCGACCGACTCATCCTCTACTGAAAACCCTTGTTCATCATCATACGCCCACCATTGAGGGGGATTTGTTGAACGTTGCAGGGCCATATTTAAATCTCTGGCAGCTTCGGAGAGCCTTCGCTCTCTATCCATTTCTGGATATGCATTGCGCCAAAACTCAATATATGGTGCACTGTCTTTAAATTTTATTTCTTCAGCGGTATAAGAAAGCGGCTTGATGTTATTTGCAATGCCATTGAGAACGGTATGCAGACTAATAAATTCCATTGACGCCCCTTCAGGCACCTTCACTAAATAGGTTCCCAGTCAGGCCGGTGAAGGTGTCCGGCTTTTCTCCCCGTCGGGATAGTCTGGCGCTTTACTTTGTCTTCAGACGTCAACAGATTCGCGGTAAGTACGCTGAGCATCCCAGCGTTTGCGCTGGGCGTCATCTACGTAGTTACAGCCGACTTTCTCCGCTTCGGAACCGATACAGTTCTGAATGTCGTCGGCCTTGCACCATATCAAAGCCAAAGCGTTGGCTATATCGTCCAAGTGTTGATAACCATCCGGCGTTTCGAGGCGGGACAGCGCAAGTTTGGCAATTGACGAAATTTGCGCGAAGGCACCTTGCGATACACAATCCATGAACTCGATTGCGTTACGGAGATTTTTAACAGTATCCAAGTGCGTGTCTGGATTAGATATTTTCTGATTCATGATTTTCCTATTTTCTGAAATTTAGGTTAATGGAATTTAGCAACGCTGTGCGTGAGCTGCAAACTTGGACGGTCGCTTTTAGTAAGAGTCGAAGTTACGCGGCCCGAACTGGAGATTGTCCGTTTCGAGAGATTTCATATAGTAAATCGGCGGCAGTCTTCATTTCCTGCATTAGACGCATAGCTTGATAAAGTGCGTCTGGCATGCTGGCATCGCAAACTGAAAATCCACTCGCCACGCCTGCGCCTGTATTAAGGACTCCCTCTGGAACATCTAGAATCGGAGTTCGTTCCAGCGCTGTCAGAACTCGCACACAATCAACGATGGCTAAAGCCGCGCTATATTTCTCATTTATTTCGTCATTGAGGTCGCAAGGTTTAGTAAAATTCCTATTACCCATGATTCAAACTCCTTAATAGTTTGGTTTGTGGTTAGGTCTGCTTTGTGCGCGAACACATCGCAGGCCGACAATTACCTGAAAACGTCAGGCGGCGTTATTTCTTCGGTTCAATCAATGAAGCCAGTCGTCTGATTTCCTGAGCCATCGCCAAGAATCGCGCGGCCCAGCCAGGTATTGGCGTGGCGCCGGTCATCCAGCGGCTGGGCGTGTTTTTGTCTACGTCAGCCATCTTGCAAAAATCAGACTGTTTCCAGCCAAGTGATTTCAACGCTATGCTAAATTCTTCTGGTGTCATATTTTCCATTCGTGTGCGCGTGAGTCAATGATTTTATTTTATATCAAATTACCTTAAAGCGGATAAATATTTTAATTTTATCCGCAATTTAACATAATGTCCGTTATGCGAAGTGCGGATTGTGCATAACTTTTTGTCCGCTTTACGGGAGCCAGCGCCAAATAAGCGTTTCCGGGCAATTGCGTTTTTGCTTAAAAAATAGGCAGATTATTGGGCGCGTAATTCAGGCCAGTTATCCACAGCCTAAATTCAGTGGAAAAATATAACTTTGAAAAATATATAGGCAAAAAACAGGCCGAATGCGAGAAGTGCCAGGCCAATTAATAGTATCCACAATCCCCATTGCAGCAAAACAAGACCGAAAAATAGCTGCACGCATCCGGCCCAGATTGCAGACAGTCTCTCAGCTATTGGCTCATCGTCCATATTTACTCCAATTTGAAATGAACATCAGGCGGAGGTGACAACTCGCAAACCCGGCTGGGCAGGCACGAATTTGATGCCGGCCTGCTCCAAAATCCACGCTTCGATTTTTTCGTGCCAGACGCGCAGCAAATCTAATGGCCGGCGCCGGTAATGCTTTTCAGCAATGGCGCTGGGTTTGTGGCCCATGATTTGCGCTGATATACCGACTGGCATTTCTACCCATTCACACAGCGTACCGAATGACCGGCGCAATCCATGAATCGACAGGTGAGGCAACCCGGCAATCTCGATGGCCGTTGAGTGGGCATATCTTGGCTCTGTGATTCTGCCACTTTCTGCATCCGGTGCACTGAAAACCCATTCACTGCGGCGTGGCAGGTTATCCAATAAGCTTGCAAGGTATGGAGTCAAAGGAATGATGCGCATACCCTCAATCTTGTCGTGGATGGTTAGGCCCTTCCATTGAAAATCAACATCTGCCCACTTTAACGCGGCCATTTCTTCGCGGCGTGCACCGGTTAGCAATAGGGCTTGCAAATAGGCGCTGGCAACCGGGTTGGGTATTTTCCGTACAGCCGCGAACCATGCCGGCAGCTGTTCACGCTGCAAACTGTCGCCTTCCTTGGCTTGAGATTTTGGCAATGCATCTTTGACCTTTCTGGCGCTGTAAGAGTTGGCCGGGATAATGCCTTTATAACTTGGTTCTTCGTCGGCCCAGCGGATAAACGCTCTCAGCATGCGGTAACATGAGGCTGCGACTATCGGGCGGGTTTGTGCTTCAAATTCAAGCCAGGATGTTATGCGTTCGCTGTTCAGGTCGGTCAGTCGAGTCGGGAGCAGTGCAGCGAGTGCGCCCGGAATGGTTTTGCCCTTGCCTCGTTTTTTATCCAGTCCACCCATGGCCGAAAACGCCATATGGTCATCGTAGTAACGGTCACTCCATTTCGATTTGCGTTCAGCCAAATAGGTTGGCCAGAGGTCACCCATAGTTATGGATTCGCGCAGTGCCTGTTTTTCATTTGCGGTTTTCTTGGCTGCATGCTGGTCACGCACGGTTTGCTTGGCCTGCAATTCGTCGGCATGGACCTGTCGCGGGTCTTCGCCTTTGTCGATGATTACTTTGAGCCGGCGCGCTTCGGATTGAGCCGCAGAGATTTTCCATGTTTCAGGTGTGCCGATAGTGATACGTATTACTTTGCCGTTCAGCTTTGCCTGGAATATGTAGGACTTTGCACCGGCTGGCGTTACCCGCATGCCGAGTCCAGGCGCGCCAGAGTCCCAAAAGAACGTCGGGATTGTTTTGGATGCCGAGCTGAATTCAGTAATTCTGCCTGCTGTAAATTTCAGTTTTGCCATCGTATTTCCCCGCTCATCATTCCGTGTACTCCCTGTGTACTCCATTTTTGAGTATAGCAATCAACGAAAAGAAATACAACAGGATTGGGAAATGTGGATATATGACTGATTTTTATAGAAAAAACTTGAAATTATGCGTTTGGTGGTATGTTAATCAACAGTAATAAATGGCCGTTTAGCCTGACTTGTAATCAGGGGGTGGCGGGTTCAAGTCCTGCAGTCGGCACCATTAATTCGTTTTAAGAAGTTCAAAGTAGTTCAGCTAACCCTTGCTTCTCTCTGGAGACCAAGGGTTTTTTGTTCTCTGGGGTTTGGTATGGTTCGTTGACTTCCGGTGTTTTTGCATCCATGCTTGCATCCATGAATTTAACTTTGGATGATAAATGCCGAAACTCGCAAAACCTCTGACTGACGCACAGGCCAGAAACGCCAAAGGTCGAGAAAAAGTCTATACGCTTGCTGACGGTGGCGGCATGTATCTGGAGATTGCGCCAAACGGCACCAACCATTGGCGCATGGCCTACCGTCAATCCAACGGCAAGAACAATCGCCTGACATTTGGCATCTATCCTGAAATATCCCTTGAGGATGCGCGTAAAAAGCGTATGGATGCCCGCAAACTGATTGCGGCAGGGGTTGACCCAGCAGAGCATAAAAAAGCGTTAAAGACGGACTTAATAAAAGCCGGCGCAAACACTTTCGAGGCGGTAGCCATGGAATGGTATACAGCCGCTAACGGGGCAAGGAACGTATGTGTTTAGTGTTGGAAGTGGAAAACGTCCATTGTCCGAGAACACCGTTAATCAAGCATTAAAGGGTTTGGGGTATTCCAGCGATATGATTCAGCCACACGGTTTCCGCCATACAGCCGCGACTATGTTGGCTGAACTAGGGTGGGATGAAAACACCATAGACCGTCAATTGTCGCATTCAGCACAAGGGGTTAAAGGCGTTTATCAGAAGGCGAAATATCTGGCAGACCGACGAAAGATGATGCAAGCGTGGGCTGAATATGCAGATGGCTTGAAAGGCAAGGCTACAGTTACACCGATAAATAAAGGAAAGATGGCGGCATGAGTAAAAAAAATGAATCGACATTTGGCTATACCGTGAGTCTTGACGATCAAGGCGCTCCAAAACTGACAACTGAACCAACCGACACGACTGAACAACTGGAAATTGCCCATAGAGAATTTAATAAAATTTTGAAGGTATATTATAAAAGTCAGGAGCCTAAACAGCAGGAATCTAAAAAATTACAAACCGATAGAGACGCCGCCCTTCGGAAGGCTCACAACAAAGCGACAGCTAAGAGCAGCACCGCAGACATACATAGAGCGTTAATTGAAGTAGCCAACTCACAGATAAAAACTAGGCCTCTTATTCGTTATGATGTAGACACCGAATGCATGATTTGGGAGGGCAAAAATGGGGAGGAAGTGCATCAAAAAAGAACTAATACCTTGGCGCAAATCGGAAGGTTTATAAAAAATAAAACAGCATAGAATTGCACAAAACTGCACAGAACTGCATTTGTTATACAAGCTCAACGTAGTCCGTCATAGTGCGGTCTGCACCCACCAGAACCGAGGAGGTGCAGACATTTAAACCGCAACTTTATAAAGGACTATGAAATGAGTAACATCCAATATCAATCGCAACCCCAAATTAGCAACCTGCTACACAAGCTACTGCGCCTTCCAGCAGTTTGCGCAATGACGGGCGTGGGAAAGACGGGCGTCTATCAAGGAATTAAAGAGCGCACGTTTCCAGCGCCAATTAAAATCGGTGGCAGAGCCGTGGCGTGGATCGAGTCTGAGGTCTCAGATTGGATTGAATCCCGAATTGTAGCCACGCGTGGCGCGGGAGTTCAATAATGATCCACACGCCCCAGATAACCCCCGAGTGGATGCAACAACGCGCAAACGACTTTGCGGCAATGGACGGCAACACGTTCACGCGCTCAAGCGGGATATTGAACGACGCCGAGCTGAAGGCGTTCCTTTCCAAGTCGGATATAACCGGCGAAT
>JAYVMW010000002.1:0-13065 GCA_043758755.1 Oxalobacteraceae bacterium | reverse complement strand
GTAAAGCTGGGCAGGCCGTTGGCCAGATGCACTTCCACCGTCACCTGCGGCGCTTCCATACCGCACAGGGCACGGCTTTTTAATACGGCTAGACTCATGGCTGGTCCTGTAAAAACCGGCACATTCCCTGTTTGCTTATTGCTCTTGTACTGTGGTCAATGATATCAATAATTGCGTTCGGCGCAATCAACGATTATTCATTTGATAAATTCTGCTGCCCTTGGCAACACCACTTCACCTGCAGTGGAGTCAGTTTGCTTCCCGCTTCGCTTCCAGCTCGGCAACGCGCTTTTCCAGTGCTTCCAGTTTTTCGCGAGTTTTGGCCAGCACTTGAGACTGAATATCAAATTCCTCCCGGGTCACCAGATCCAGCTTGGCAAATCCCTGACTCATGAACGCCTTGACGTTTTTTTCCAGATCTTTGGCCGGGGAACTTTCCAGCGCTTCGTTAATTTTTGATTGCAGGTCGTTAAAAATATTGCTCATGAAGCTCTCCAAGGTGATGAAGCTGAATCTTAACTCATCGCAATTTAACTGTTAAACATTAATTGGGCGGGCACCGTATTGGTGCGTTATTTTGCGCAAGTCGCATTGAAATGGTCTTTTTTGGTGCATCAAGGGGCAGGGCAACATGCCCCCTCCGGCCTGCCACCTCCAGAATTGATCTGGCACAAGACTTGCTGAACAGAACTCAGAACAATTTAAACCACTGCGAGGCAACTATGAAACTGATCACGGCAATTATCAAGCCATTCAAGCTCGACGAGGTGCGCGAAGCACTGTCAGCGTTGGGTGTTCAAGGCATTACTGTTACTGAAGTCAAAGGTTTTGGACGTCAGAAAGGTCATACCGAACTGTATCGCGGCGCGGAATATGTCGTGGATTTTCTGCCCAAAACCAAAATTGAAGCAGCAGTCGATGATGCCCTCGTTGACCGTGTGCTGGAAACCATCGAGGCGGCAGCCCGCACCGGCAAAATTGGTGACGGCAAAATTTTTGTCTACGCGCTGGAGCAGGTAGTGCGGATCCGTACCGGTGAAACCGGCAATTCAGCCCTGTAAGGACAGATAATGAAAAATCTATTTACTCAGGCTGTCATGGCCCTCGTTGCGACCGTTTGCCTACTGGGCAATGCCGCAGCACAACAACCGGCTGCGACTGCAGCACCCGCCGTGACTGCGGAAGTTGCAACGTCAGTCGCTGCCACACCTGCTGCTGCCGCGACTGAAGCCGCGGCTGCACCCGCAGCTGCCGCACCAGTGCCGAACAAGGGCGACACCGCCTGGATGCTGGTTTCGACTTTGCTAGTCATTCTGATGACCATCCCCGGCCTGGCGCTGTTTTATGGGGGACTGGTCCGCTCCAAAAACATGTTGTCGATTCTGATCCAGGTATTCATGGTCTTTGCGCTGATTATCGTACTGTGGTGCCTGTACGGTTATTCGCTGGCGTTCACGGAAGGCAATGCATTTATCGGTTCTCTGACCGGACCGGGCGGCCGCCTTTTCCTCAACAATATCTTTGATCCGGTCACCAGCACGTTTGCCACCGCGGCGACATTCAGCAAAGGCGTAGTCATACCTGAATTTGTCTATGTAGCATTCCAGGGTACCTTCGCGGCAATTACCTGTGCCCTGATTATTGGCGCCTTTGCAGAACGCGCCAAATTTTCAGCTGTGCTGGCATTTGTCGCACTGTGGTTCACCTTCTCGTACCTGCCGGTTGCGCATATGGTCTGGTTCTGGACTGGTCCGGATGCCATTAAAGATGCGGCCAGTGCAGCGGTTGAACTGGTCAAGGGCGGATTTCTGCAACAGCGCGGCGCTCTGGATTTTGCCGGTGGTACTGTAGTGCATATCAATGCAGCGGTTGCCGGTCTGGTTGGTGCATTCATGATCGGCAAACGGGTTGGATACGGCAAAGAAGCGATGGCGCCGCATTCACTGACCATGACGATGATCGGTTCTTCTCTGCTGTGGGTCGGCTGGTTTGGTTTCAATGCCGGGTCTGCTCTGGAAGCCGGCGATATTGCAGCACTGGCCTTCATCAATACCTTGCTGGCAACTGCCACGGCAGCGCTGTCCTGGCTTGGCGGTGAGTGGCTGATTAAGGGCAAACCTTCCATGCTCGGTGGCGCTTCCGGAGCCGTGGCCGGACTGGTTGCCATCACACCAGCGTGCGGTTTTGTGGGCCCGATGGGTGCACTGGCCATCGGATTACTGGCCGGCGTAATCTGCCTGTGGGGTGTCAACGGTTTGAAACGTCTGCTTGGCGCTGATGATTCGCTGGATGTGTTCGGCGTGCATGGCGTAGGCGGCATACTGGGCGCGTTGCTGACCGGTGTATTTGCTTCACCAAGTCTGGGCGGTCAGGGCATTATGGATTACGTCGCCAATAAAATGTCGGCCGATCCATACAGTATCGGTTCACAGGTACTGATTCAGGGTCAGGCGGTACTGACTACCGTGATCTGGTCTGGTCTGGTTTCGTTGGTGGCCTTCAAACTGGTGGATCTGGTGATCGGCTTGCGGGTTGCTGAAGATGAGGAACGCGAAGGTCTGGATATTTCAAGCCATGGTGAGTCGGCGTACCACGCTTAAAGGAGTTTTTCTGTAGTCTGCTGTCGTAGTTCTTGTTGTTGTAAGGTGATGAGTTTTTGGGCGCTTCCTGACCGAAGCGCCCTTTTTTTACCCGCTTTCAATCTCAGCGGCGGATCTTCTGGCCTTCGGCAATGACATCCACGATATTGAGTTCGCGATCCAGCACCACCAGATCGGCATAACAGTCCGGCTGCACCAAACCACGATCAGTCAGTCCCAGAAATTGTGCTGCATGCGCTGAAACACGCTGCGATGCTTCGGCCAGATCCAGTCCCAGACTGACCAGATTGCGCAGTGCCTGATCCATGGTCAGGGTACTGCCTGCCAGAGTTCCGTCCGCAGTGCGCACACCGCCCATGCATTTAAATACTTTCTGACGTCCCAGCATGTATTCACCATCCGGCATACCGGTTGCTGCCGTGGAATCCGTCACGCAATACAGACCCGGAATCGACCGCAATGCTGCCCTGATGGCACCGGGATGCACGTGCAGCAGATCGGGAATGATTTCGGCATGATTCGCGTGGGCCAGTGCGGCACCGACCATGCCGGGTGCGCGATGGTCCAGTCCGGACATGGCATTAAAAAGATGGGTAAATCCGCTGGCGCCTTCGTTCAGAGCAGCCAGCGCTTCTTCATAACTGCCCAGTGTGTGACCCAGCTGCACCTTGATGCCGATTTGGGTCAGCGCTTTCACCAGTGCCAGATTGCCTTCGATTTCCGGTGCCAGCGTAATCAGTCGGATTGGCGCAATCGCATTGAGGCGATGTACCACATCCAGACTGGCCGGCTGTACGTATTCAGGTTGCGCACCTAGCTTGCTCGGATTGATGAACGGGCCTTCCAGATGCACTCCGAGCACGCGCGCCATGCCGGAGATCTGCATGGCCGCGCTGATGCCCGAAAGAGCAATTTCCAGATCCTGGTCCGGCGCGGTCATGGTGGTAGCCAGCAGACTGGTGGTGCCATGGCGGGCATGCAGGCGCGCAATGGCTTCGGTCGCGGTACCGGCTTCCATGACATCGCGCCCGGCAGCGCCATGAACGTGCAGATCGATAAAACCCGGAACGATGTAATTGTGGGTGTTCTGTGAGGGATTGATGCCGTTGCCGACCACTGAATGAATCCGCTGATCAAACTGAACAGCGCCAAAAACCCAGCCCTGCGGTGTCAGAATATTGCCATGCAGTTGTTGCAGTTGGTTGTCTGGCGGGTTCATTGTATTTGTGAATGGTTCGGTTTATTCAAAAGTCAGTTTTAATTTCGCGCGCCGGCAATTATATGCCGGCAGCGACGAATAAATCATTTTGAATAAAAGCCGATTTACGATTTCCCTGCAACCGCCGCCGCAGCGGCCAAAGTAGCAATCGCCTCCCAGTCATTGGCTGCAATCAGATTTCCCGGGCACATCCACGAACCACCCACGCACAACACATTGCCTTGCTGGAGCAGTTGCGGTGTGGTTTCGACCGTTACGCCGCCGGTCAGACAGAACTTCACATCAGGGAATGGTCCGCCCAGAGCTTTAGCCATTTTGACGCTGCCAACCAGATCCGAGGGAAATAATTTCACAACATTGAAGCCATGCTCGAGTGCGAGCATCAAATCACTCGCGCCACCCACGCCGGGAAAATACGGCAGACCTGAGTCAGCCGCTGCGCGCGCCATTGTCGGAGTAATGCCGGGGCTGATACCGAATGCTGCACCGGCATCCTGCACAGCCTTGAGCTGGTCTCTGGTCAGAATCGTGCCGGCTCCAACACACACGGTGGGGCAGGCCTTGACCACTGCTGCCAACACCTGCATGGCATTTGGAGTGCGCAGGGTAATTTCTATCGCCGTCAGTCCATTCTCAGCCAGCGTTTCAACGCAGCGTATCGCCTGCTGAACATCATCTGCAACCAGGATTGGCAATACGCGCAACTGACTTAACTGTTTCAGGATTACATTTATTTCCATGGCTTACGTCTCGGTAAAAAGGGTTGAAGCACCGTGTTCGGGTGCCGTGACAAAACGACGCTGATTGATAAATAATTCCCGGCCAAAATCGGTAGTGTGATCCTGACCGTCGGGACGCAATATGCGCAATGGACGGTTGGCAAATTCCTGCTCCGGCACCAGTACGTTGAGTATTCCGTTGGCAACATCGAGCTCGACCATGTCGCCGTCCTGAACCCGCGCCAGTGCACCACCCTTGGCTGCTTCCGGGCTGATATGCAACGCTGCCGGCACCTTGCCGGATGCGCCGGACATGCGGCCATCGGTCACCAGTGCGACCTTATAGCCGGCCGACATCAGGCTGCCCAGAACCGGCGTGAAATGATGCAGTTCCGGCATGCCATTGGCCTGCGGGCCCTGGAATATCACGACTGCCACAAAATCCATATTCAGCTGTCCGGCCTTGAAGGCCTTGACCAGTGCGTCCTGTGATTCAAACACCTTGGCCGGAGCGCTGATGGTCCAGGCTTCCGCAGGTACTGCTGAAGCCTTGATGATGGCACGCCCCAGATTGCCCTTCAACAGACGCAGACCTCCGGTCAATGCAAACGGATCGTCGACCTGGCGCACCACGTCGGTATTGGTGGATGCGGCAGGCAGTTCTGGCCAGACCAGCAATTCATTTTCCAGACGCGGTGCACGGGTATGCGCGGTTAATCCGGAATCACCCAGCACCGTTTTGACATCGGCATGCATCAGGCCGGCAGACAGCAATTCGCGAATCACGAACGCCGGACCGCCGGCATCTTCAAAATCATTGACATCGGCGCTGCCGTTTGGATAAACCCGGGTCAGCAATGGAATAACGTCCGAGAGTTCATCGAAATCCTGCCAGTCGATCAAAATGCCGGCCGCACGCGCCACCGATATCCAGTGGATGGTGTGATTGGTTGAACCGCCGGTGGCCAGCAAAGCAATGACTGCATTCACGATCGCTTTTTCATTGACGATGTGACCAATCGGCGTGTAATGCTGTCCCTGTTCGCACAGACTGATCACCTGCTGCACTGCCGCGTCAGTGAGTGCATGACGCAACGGTGTGCCGGGATGAACGAAGGCCGCGCCTGGCATGTGTAGACCCATCGCTTCGAGCAGCATCTGATTGCTGTTGGCCGTGCCATAAAACGTGCAGGTGCCGGCGCTGTGATAGGCCGCACTCTCGGCCGCCAGCAGTTCCTGTTCCGTAGCTTTGCCCTGCGCATAACGTTCACGCACGGCTGCCTTGTCTTTGTTGGACAGTCCCGAGCCCATCGGGCCGGCCGGGATAAAAATGGTGGGCAGATGTCCAAACGCCAGCGCGCCAATCAGCAGGCCCGGCACAATTTTGTCGCAGATGCCCAGACAGATTGCCGCATCGAACGCATCATGCGTCAGTGCCACAGCCGTCGCCTGCGCAATTACATCGCGCGAAAACAGCGACAGTTCCATGCCGGGACGACCCTGAGTCACACCATCACACATGGCCGGAACCCCGCCAGCCACCTGAGCTGTAGCGCCAAATCTTAAGGCCGTTTCCTTAATCTGATCCGGGTAGGAGGCATACGGCTGATGTGCAGACAACATGTCGTTGTACGCAGTGACGATACCGATATTCGGCTTTTGCGCTGCATTCAGCCAGATTTTAGTTTTGCTGTCGGCGGCCGCATTGGCGTGCGCCTGATTGGCACACGACAGAGCCGAGCGCCGGGTCGGCCGACCACGAAACTGGTCGATCCGCGCCAGATAAGCGGTGCGCAGATTTTTACTACGCTCCGTAATCCGGGTGGTAACCTTCTGAATGACCGGATGGAGGGGTGTTGTTGGCTTGGACATGATGAATTGACGAGTTGGAATAGGTTAACGGTAGCACAAAATAATGTAATAAACTTTCATTTTCTCGCTTTTTTACAAATTTAGTGCCATTATATCGCCATAATTCTGTAACGAAACTACATTTTTGATCGAAATCTGTCATAATTAGCAGCAACTGACGTGTTTCGAATAGACCGAATGAATGAACCAGGAGTCAACATGACCACATTTGTATTGTTTGGCGGCACAGGCGATTTAGCCAAACGTAAAATCATCCCGGCGTTGTACAGTGCTTTTTTAAATGGGCGTCTTGATGGCGGCTTTCGTTTTTATGGTGCAGCACGCGAACCGATTTCCGACGAAGAATTCCGCACTCGCGTGACCGCCAGCATTACCCAATATGCAAAAAAGGATGCGGTCGGCACACCCGAACAACTCAAGGCATTTCTGGCGCTGACGTTCTACACCAAGATCGACGCCAATGTCGATGCCGATTTCGAACAGCTCAAAGGCAAGATCGCCAACCCGGACCAGAACTCGACATTGTTCTATCTGGCCACCGGCCCGGATATTTTCATTCCTATCGTGGCACAGCTTTCCCGACACAGTCTGGTCGGACCACAGGCGCGCGTCGTGGTGGAAAAACCGCTGGGGCGTGATGGTAAGTCGGCACGTGAGATCAACGAGTCGCTGCGCAGCCACCTGAAAGAGAATCAGATTTACCGTATTGATCACTATCTTGGCAAAGAGATGGTGCAAAATCTGTTGGCGCTGCGTTTTGCCAACCTGTTTCTGGAACCGCTCTGGAACCGCACCTGGATCCACGATGTGCAGATTTCCATTTCCGAGCAGGTCGGTGTGGAAGCACGCGGCGATTTTTATGATCACACCGGAGCGCTGCGCGACATGGTGCAAAATCACCTGTTGCAGCTGCTGTCGATCGTGGCAATGGAGCCGCCAGTCAATTCTGCGCCGGATTCGATTCGCGATGAAAAGGTCAAAGTGCTGCGGGCCTTGCACAAAGTCACGCCGGACGAAGTCAGTAAAAAGACCGTGCGCGGTCAATACCGTGCCGGCGCAGTGGACGGTCAGCCGGTGGCCGGTTATCAGAATGAACCCGGCGTTCCGCCGCAGTCACGCACCGAAACCTTTGTGGCGATCCGCGCTGAAATCGACAACTGGCGCTGGGGCGGTGTGCCGTTCTATTTACGCACCGGCAAACGCATGGCTTCACGCAGCGCTGAAATAACGATCAACTTCAAGCAGATTCCGTATTCAATTTTTGGCGGCAGCAACCGCAGCCCACGCTCGAACCGTCTGGTGATTTCACTGCAGCCGGAAGAAAGCGTCGAACTGTTTTTGAAAGCCAAAGAACCTGGCGAAGGCATACACCTGTCGGACGTGATGCTCAATCTTGATTTTGCCGAAGCCTCAACTTCACGCCGCGTGGAAGCGTACGAACGTCTGTTGCTCGATGCCATGCACGGCGACCTGACTCTGTTTGTGCGTGACGATGAGCTCACCGCTGCGTGGGATTATGTCGATCCGATCTTGGAAAGCTGGAAAAAAGACAGCGAAGGATTGAAGTCGTATATTGCCGGCAGCTGGGGGCCGACTGCATCGAGCTATCTGCTAGCGCAGCATGGTTCGAGCTGGGGTGAAGAATTTGTCGATAATTAATTGTCTGCGAGCAGGGATAACGACATGCTGATCATCAATGAATTTGCCGATTTTGCTGAACTCAGCGAAACGCTGGCACAAAAATGGCTGGAGCTGGTGCAGAACGCGGGTCAGACCTGCAGTTTTGCGCTGGCTGGCGGTACTACTCCGGCGCCACTGTATCGTCGCTTCGACCAGTTGCTACGCGACTCAAAGCAAGGTCGAATCCAGTTGATTGCTACCGATGAACGCTGGGTGAGCGACGCCGATGCGCAAAGCAATGAAGGCTTGTTCCGTCAGTGCTTTGCCGGCTCATTTGGCAAGTGGAGTCTGGTGTCACTGAAAAACAGCCAACCAGCACCGTCAAGCGCACTGGCCGAAATCAATGATCGTCTGAAAACATCCTGTGCAGCGCCTTTTACCGCGGTCATTCTGGGTATGGGTGGCGACGGTCACATTGCTTCCCTGTTTCCAAACGCACCGCAATTGCTGACCAATGAACCTGCGGTGAATTGTGTTGCCGCCTACCATCCACAAACTTTGCAGGCGCGCATGTCGCTGTCGTTTTCACGCCTGCTCAATACCAATGCAATCTGGCTGGTCATTACCGGCGCGGAAAAACGTGCCGTGTTGGAACAGGCCACACCGGCCAGCCCGATCGGCGCCTATCTATCTGCGGCGCTGAGCAACGAACATTGCCAGGTAGAGGTGTTCTGGTGTCCATGATGACGAACCGCCCCATCCCTCATCCTGAAAGAGGATTGCTGGCACGACTGCGCACGGCCAGCAATGAGCTTAGCCGGGCCGAACGTCAGGTAGCGGAATATCTGCTGCAAAAGCCGCATGACAGTGTGGCCATGCCGATCCGGGTTCTGGCCCAGGCCTGCAATGTCAGCGAGCCGACCGTGGTGCGTTTCTCGCTGTCGATGGGCTTTGACGGTTTCAAGGCATTCAAGCTGGCCTTTGCGAAAAGTCTGGCCACCGGCATCCCTTATCTGCATCTGGATGTGAATCAGGCCGATTCGGTACGCGACGTGTTACCTAAAGTTTTTGACCGCACCATAGCGGCCCTGATGGAAGCACGCAACGGCGCCAATACCGCCACCTTTGAAGCGGCTGTGCAGATACTGGCCGCGGCGAAAAGAATTGAATGTTATGGTCTGGGCTACTCCGGCGCACTGGCCGTGGACGCACAGCTGAAATTTTTCCGCTTTGGTGTTCCGACTACCGTGTTTTGTGATGCGCACTTGCAGGCCCAGTCGGCCACCCTGTTGAACAAGGACAGTGTCGTGGTGGCATTTTCTCGCAGCGGGCGCACGCGCGACATGATACGCAGCGTGCAGTTGGCCAAAAATGCCGGCGCCAAAGTCATTGTGCTGTGTGCGTCTCATGCTCCCCTGGCCGAACTGGCCGACGTACATCTGTCGGTTGACGTAGAAGAAGATCCGGATATTTACACGCCCATGACCTCACGACTGGCGCATCTGACCTACATTGATGCACTGGCAGTGGCGGTGACACTGGTGCGTGGCCCCGCCGCCATCTCCATGCTGGAACGCGCCAAGGCCAGCATCAGTGCATTGAAAATTGACGCTGAAAAAAGCAGTGATCTGTAATCTTCGACCAAAATCCTGACCTTGGGTCACTTTCCTGCTGACCTGACGCCTCATGCATCAGAGCTGTCATTATTGATACTTTTTATCAATTCCGCTGATATCTGCGACAGATTCTTTCATTTCATCACTTGCACCGATTCATAGCTGAGCTATCGGACTTTCTGATAAAAATGACGTCTGGTTTATATCAAATAATATTGGCAAGAAGGTAATTTCTGACTTAATTTATTTGGCTCTAGCCCCCTTCCGAGAGTACAATCTTCGGTTCTACCATGTCATTACCTTAATCCGGCCATGACAATCAGATCCGTTGCCCTCTATGCAAAGCTTCGTCGCTGTTGATGACCCGTCCAGCTTCTTTGCACACTAAATATGTGGCTGCGCCCTGTGCCCGGCACGCTCTGATGCGATAGACAGAATTTTATTAGCATTGGAGACTCACCGTGAACGAAGCATCAGGCAGCATCGCATTAAATGTACCAACTTACGTCAGGCAACAAAAATTAATTAACTGGGTCGCTGAAATTGCCGCTCTAACCAAACCGGCAAATATCCACTGGTGCGACGGATCTCAGGAAGAGTACGACGCACTGTGTGAACAGATGGTCGCTTCCGGCACCATGAAAAAGCTGAATCAGGAAAAACGACCGAACAGCTTCCTGGCCTGTTCAGATCCTTCAGATGTGGCCCGGGTTGAAGACCGCACTTTCATCTGCTCAGCCAAAAAAGAAAATGCCGGCCCGACCAATAACTGGATGGACCCGGCTGAAATGCGCGCCAAACTGGGTGACCTGTTCGCTGGCTGCATGCAGGGCCGTACCATGTATGTGGTACCGTTTTCAATGGGTCCAATAGGCTCGCCCATCGCGCATATCGGTGTCGAATTGTCGGATTCACCTTATGTTGCCGTCAACATGCACGTCATGACCCGCATGGGTAAAGCGGTATTTGACGTGTTGGGCACCGACGGTGAATTCGTACCCTGCGTACACACGGTAGGCGCACCGCTGGCCGCCGGGCAGAAGGATGCCGCATGGCCATGCAACGCCACCAAATACATCGTTCATTATCCTGAAACCCGCGAAATCTGGTCCTTCGGTTCCGGATATGGTGGCAATGCGCTGTTGGGCAAGAAATGTTTTGCCTTGCGGATCGCGTCCAACATGGGCCGTGATCAGGGCTGGCTGGCCGAACACATGCTGATTCTGGGCGTTGAGTCCCCGGAAGGCAAAAAGCATTATGTCGCGGCGGCATTCCCTTCAGCCTGCGGCAAAACCAATTTTGCCATGCTGATTCCGCCCGCTTCGCTCAACGGCTGGAAAGTGACTACCATCGGTGACGATATCGCCTGGATTAAACCAGGTAAAGATGGTCGTTTGTATGCGATCAATCCGGAAGCCGGCTATTTTGGTGTCGCTCCCGGCACCAATATTCAGACCAATTACAACTGCATGGCTTCGTTAAGTTCCAACACCATTTTCACCAATGTGGCACTCACTGACGATGGCGACGTCTGGTGGGAAGGTCTGTCCAAACAGGCTCCGGCACATCTGATTGACTGGCAGGGCAAAGACTGGACTCCAGAAATCGCCAAAGAAACCGGCCGCAAGGCAGCGCACCCGAATGCACGCTTTACCGTTCCGGCCACGCAGAATCCGGTTATCGATTCGGCCTGGGATGATCCTGCCGGCGTGCCGATTTCAGCCTTCATTTTTGGTGGGCGTCGCTCGACGACCGTTCCTCTGGTAACCGAAGCGCGTAACTGGGTTGAGGGTGTGTACATGGCTGCCACTATGGGCTCTGAAACCACTGCGGCAGCGGTTGGCCAGATGGGCGTTGTACGGCGTGATCCATTCGCGATGTTGCCTTTCATCGGTTACAACATGAGTGACTATTTCCAGCATTGGCTCGATATCGGCAAAAAAATTGCGGCTTCCCCGGCTGAATTGCCGAAGATCTATTGCGTCAACTGGTTCCGCACCAACGACGAAGGCAAGTTTGTCTGGCCCGGTTACAGCGATAACATGCGCGTGTTGAAGTGGATGGTTGAACGGGTAGAAGGCAAGGCAGCCGGTACTGAAAATATCTTTGGTCTGACTCCGAGGTTTAATGACCTGAGCTGGGATGGTCTGGAATTCACCCAGCAACAGTTTGACACCATTACCTCAATCGATAATTTGGCCTGGAAGGCTGAATTGACGCTGCATGCCGAGCTGTTTGAAAAACTGGAATATCATTTGCCATCTGAATTGAAAACTGCCAAGGCACAGTTGGAAAAACGACTGAGCGTTTAAGTTTGTCATTGCACGAGCAAAACCGCGCTGGTTGGTCAGCGCGGTTTTTTTATTGCCCTCGAGGTTTTCGTCTGGACCATCGAAGATCCGTCAATACCAAATGTCCCCAATTTACCCGCCCAACTGAATCCAACTAGACTCTGCGCCGCCAGCGAATCTGTCGCTGTCCAAACAAATACTTCAAGCGTGTTGAACGCAATTTTTATTAATCCCCATCTCGCCAAGGAATATATGCATCCCCTGTCTCGCCCTGCCCCAACATTTCCATCGACCATACCCACTAAAGTACAGACATATAAAGTCATTAGCGAAGCTTTGGACACCATTTTGCCCGCTGATTTAGCCAAAATTGTTTCAGACTATACCTATGAAGACGTCGATGTCGCACTCGCCTCACAACTTTTGATGTTTGATGTAGACGGCAACGTAACCAATCCTGACGTGCGCGCCAATATTAAAGCCGCACTGTTGTCTGCGACCTGTCCGGCTGCGGTCAAAGCCAAAATATTCGAGAATCTAGCCCAGGCGATTAATCAGCGCTCAGGAAATGGCCCGAGAATTTATCAAGAGGAACTGGAGAAGATCAGCAACGAAATTCTTGAGGAGGGTCGAATAATTGATCTGCGTGGCGTTGTTCTTAACGACGTAACCATCACTTTGAATTTACGAAATGCTGATCTGACTGGTGCACATATCTCAAAAGCTGAAATCTTTTGCGACTGCACAGGGGCAAACCTTTCGAATGTGCATTTCGAGGACGTAGGATTCAGATATGCAAAACTGTGTTACGCCACATCCACCGGTTTAAAAATGGAGTACTGTAACTTCATAGAAACTGAAGTAACCGGAATGACGATAACCGCCCTGGCCGGGACTGATCTGCGTTCAGATGTTGGAAGAACCGAACCAGACGGTGAACCGAAAACCTGTCTGTTTCTAAATGGATTTATGCCCAAAAAGGGACTTCTGGAAGCGGACCACGTGGAAGCGGCACCTCCGGAAGCGGCACCTCCGGAAGCGGAGGTCTGTTCGATCATGTAAGCGAATTTCTACCCCCCAAAAGCAAAAACCCCCGCCAGAACACTGACGGGGGTTTTTTGGTATAAC
>JAYVMW010000001.1:0-72523 GCA_043758755.1 Oxalobacteraceae bacterium | reverse complement strand
TGACAGAACAGTCGCAATCGCTGCTGTCAATGTGGTTTTACCATGATCAACGTGGCCAATTGTTCCAACGTTGACGTGCGGCTTGGTCCGCTCAAACTTACTTTTTGCCATTTTATTCTTCCTTCAAAAAGAACGATTAGTACTCAATTAGATGTTCACCCTCTTTTGAGGGCGAACACATTGCAATAAAAAAACTTTATGCCAATGAACCCGGCATTCTACAACGATTACTTCGCTTTTGCACTAACGATAGCGTCGATCACGTTTTTAGGAGCTTCGGAGTAATGCTTGAATTCCATTGTGTAAGTTGCACGACCCTGGGTTGCTGAACGCAACGATGTCGAATAACCAAACATTTCAGACAGCGGAACTTCAGCTTTAATGATTTTGCCGCCACCACCTGGAATTTCATCCATACCCTGAACCATACCGCGACGGGATGACAGATCACCCATAACCGTACCAGCGTAGTCTTCAGGAGTTTCAACTTCAACCGACATCATCGGCTCCAGAATTACCGGATTGGCTTTACGGCAGCCATCTTTGAATGCCATCGAAGCAGCCATACGGAACGCGTTTTCGTTCGAGTCAACATCATGGTACGAACCGAAGAACAGAGTAACCTTGACGTCAACAACCGGATAACCAGCCATCACACCAGAAGTCAAAGTTTCACGCACACCTTTTTCAACTGCAGGTATGTATTCACGTGGAACGGTACCGCCTTTGATCGCGTCAACAAATTCAAAACCTTTGCCTGGCTCTTGCGGTTCGATCTTCAGAACTACGTGACCATACTGACCGCGACCACCTGATTGCTTGACGAATTTACCTTCGATTTCTTCGCAAGTTTTGCGAATAGTTTCACGGTAGGCAACCTGTGGTTTACCAACTGTCGCTTCGACGCCAAATTCACGCTTCATACGGTCAACAATAATTTCCAGATGCAACTCACCCATACCGCCGATGATTGTCTGACCTGATTCTTCGTCAGTTTTAACGCGGAATGAAGGATCTTCCTGAGCCAGACGGTTCAGTGCCAGACCCATTTTTTCCTGATCAGCCTTGGTCTTTGGCTCAACAGCCTGAGAAATAACCGGCTCAGGGAATACCATGCGTTCCAGAGTGATGATCGAGGAAGGATCGCACAATGTTTCACCAGTAGTCGCTTCTTTCAAACCAACTGCAGCAGCGATATCGCCTGCGTGCACTTCTTTGATTTCTTCACGTTGATTGGCATGCATCTGCAAAATACGACCGATACGTTCTTTCTTATTCTTGTTCGGGTTATAAACTGTGTCGCCCGACTTCATTGTTCCAGAATAAACGCGGAAGAAAATCAATTGACCAACAAACGGATCAGTCATGATCTTGAATGCCAGCGCAGAGAATTTTTCGCTATCTTCAGCTTTGCGTGATGTTGGCTCTTCGTCTTCATCCAGACCGGTCACCGCAGGAATATCCACTGGTGATGGCAGGAATTCGATAACCGCATCCAACATGGCCTGAACGCCCTTGTTTTTAAACGCAGTACCACACATCATCGGCACGATTTCCGCAGCGATAGTACGAGCGCGCAGCGCGGCTTTGATTTCTTCCTCAGACAAATCACCTTCATCGAGGTATTTGTTCATCAGCTCTTCAGTGTATTCGGCAGCCACTTCAACCATTTTTTCACGCCACTCATCTGCCTGCGCTTTTAATTCAGCAGGAATTTCGCGATAGTCGAATTTCATACCCTGAGATGCTTCATCCCAGTAGATTGCCTTCATTTTGACCAGATCAATAACGCCTTGGAAGTTTTCTTCCGCGCCGATAGGGATCTGAATCAAAACTGGGTTTGCTTTCAGGCGGGTGCGCATCTGTTCGTAAACTTTGAAAAAGTTAGCGCCGGTACGATCCATCTTGTTAACAAATGCCAAACGAGGCACTTTGTATTTGTTAGCCTGACGCCAAACAGTTTCAGACTGCGGCTGCACACCACCCACAGCACAATAAACCATGCAGGCACCATCCAGAACGCGCATGGACCGCTCAACTTCAATCGTGAAGTCAACGTGACCAGGTGTATCAATGATGTTGATGTGATGCTCAGGGAAATTGTTAGCCATTCCCTTCCAGAAGCATGTCGTTGCCGCTGAAGTAATAGTAATACCGCGCTCTTGTTCCTGCTCCATCCAGTCCATGGTGGCGGCGCCATCATGCACTTCACCAATTTTGTGGTTGACACCGGTGTAGAACAAAACACGTTCAGTGGTCGTTGTTTTACCAGCGTCAATGTGCGCTGAGATACCGATATTGCGGTAGCGTTCAATGGGGGTCTTGCGGGCCATAATAGATCCTAATTCTTTAAAGGACAAAACCGAGCATCAGTTTTCACGATACTCGGTTTAATTCATCAATACTTCACGAAGTATCTGCAATTACAAAAGCACTGCACAATCAATATTCCGATTAGAAACGGAAATGCGAGAATGCTTTGTTTGCTTCTGCCATACGATGAACTTCATCGCGTTTTTTCATTGCACCGCCACGGCCTTCGGCGGCTTCCAGCAATTCACCGGCCAGACGCTGTGGCATGGATTTTTCGCTGCGCTTGTTAGCTGCTTCACGCAACCAACGCATCGACAAAGCCAGACGACGCACTGGACGCACCTCAACCGGAACCTGGTAGTTAGCACCGCCAACACGGCGAGATTTAACCTCAACCAGTGGCTTGCAGTTACCAATAGCGGCAGTGAAAACTTCCAGAGGATCTTTACCAGATTTGGTTTGGATGTGATCGAACGCACCATAAATGATGCCTTCTGCTACAGATTTTTTACCTGACAACATCAAGACGTTGACAAATTTTGCGACTTCTACGTTACCGAATTTTGGATCCGGCAAAATATCGCGTTTGGGGACTTCACGACGACGTGGCATTTCTTTTCCTTTCGATCTTCAGTTGAGAAGGCAAACAGATTTTGCAATCTCGCGGCGAGCCATCATAGCCCTCCACTTACTCGGTCAACTACACAACCGACACAAAACTAAATGAGCTAAATATTTATTAATGCTTTTGCAAACCAGAATTACTTCTTGGCAGCTTTAGCTTTCTTCGAACCATATTTGGAACGAGCCTGTTTACGGTCTTTAACGCCTTGAGTATCCAATGCGCCACGAACCATATGGTAACGCACACCCGGCAAATCCTTTACACGACCACCGCGCAGTAAAACCACGCTATGTTCCTGCAGGTTATGGCCTTCACCACCGATATACGAAATAACTTCGAAACCGTTGGTTAAGCGTACTTTGGCAACCTTACGCAAAGCCGAATTTGGCTTTTTTGGGGTTGTTGTATAAACGCGAGTACAAACTCCACGTTTTTGCGGGCTATTTTCAAGCGCCGGCGATTTGCTTTTGACACGTGCTGAAACACGTGGCTGGCGAATCAATTGATTGATGGTTGGCATCGTTCTAACCCAACATAAATAATTACTGATACAAAGCCCGGAAACGATTGCCCGGGGACTGATCTATCTCACGCACCAAAAAAGTGTGCGGGTAGCCTTATTTTTACTGCTGATTTTCTCTGTCAGGCGTTCCGTGATCAACCTATATTTCGTGGGCGGATCATTACTGCCATACTTCACGGCACCAAAATCGAGAACTCGCAAGTTTAATCGTGCTTTGAAACCACGTCAATCACTTTCATTGATTTACTGGCGTAAGTCATTCATTTTACTTATCAAATTTCACTTAATTGCTACAAACGATTTATTAAAACTGCCAATGCAACAACATTATTATCAAGGCCGATTGAGAATGATCCGGCCAATATCGTTAATAAGCAGCGGATCGATTGAATATTGACGGATTATTCTTGTTCCGATTTTTCTGAAGTGCTGGTCGCGAGGTTTGGTGAATGACAACTTTGGTTTGACTGATAAGATTATTGGAAATCGAGGGGCCGAGCTTTTTCGGCCCGCATTGGCGACAATCAGGACTCAGCCGCTTATTCGTGTTGTATCGGACCAGCTATTTGTTCAATTGACACTTTTCCGTGCTGGATGGCATTTTCTAAATCACCTTCCAACAATTCCTCCAGATCTTCTTTATCGACGCCGATCAGCTGAATGCCGACCGCCTGGTTTCGCCCGCGTGTTTTTGCCATATACAAGGCTGAATCGGCCAGATTCAGCATTTTTTCCCAGTTGAGATCAATATCAGTTTCCATGCCCAGGGGCAGTGAAATATATCCGGCAGAAATCGTCACCGGAACGATGAACCTGTCATATTCAACCGGCCTCTGACCAACACTGTTCAGTACCCTTTCCACTACCTGAGGCAACATTTCGACAGGGATGTGACTTAAAAATATCAGAAACTCTTCACCGCCCCAACGCATCAACATATCCTTTTCCCGCATTACCAGCGAAAGACGGCTGCTTAATTCCACCAGAACCGCATCGCCGCAGGCATGTCCATACGAATCATTTATTCGTTTGAAATGATCGATATCCAAAATGACAAATGCGTGAGGCGGATTGTCGGCGTCGCCCAGCCGCCGGTCTTGCAGCTGGGTGCGAAACTGCATGGCATCATGAAAAGCGCGGCGGTTGAACAGTCCGGTCAGCGGATCACGTGTCGACTGATGCGCCAGTTTTAAATTTGCCTCTTCCAGATTGCGATTGGTTTGCCGAACTTTGCGATACAGAAACAGGACGATGACTGCCACCGCAGCAACAACCGCCGACGACAATATGGCGATAATGCGTTGCAGGCTCTTATTTTTTATTTCTGCGCTCCGCACCTGATTTTTCTGCTCGAGCACTTCGATCTGTTTCTGGCGCTCACTGGCATCGTATTTTGCCTTCATCTCCGACACGGCCCGGTCTCGGTCTGACTTAAACAGTTCCGCAGACAGACTCAACTGCTCGACAATCGCCAGATACGCCTCGCGGAACATTCCGGCCTTTTCATAGGCAGCGCCCAGCTGGCCCAAAATCAGTTCTATATCAGTCTTAGCGCCCTCCTTGCGCAGCACGTCAATGCCCTGATTGACTTCTCTCGCGCCCTGACTCACATCCCCCAGTCCCATGTGGCACAGCCCCAAATTTGTTATGCCCATAGCCTTTAGATCATCATTGCCGAGTCGATCTGCCAGAGAAACAGTTTGTTTTGCGTAACGCAGACATTGTGTGAAATTGCCCAGCCTGTAATAGGAATCCGATAAATTATTAACTGCCAGAGTTTCATTGCGCCGGTCAGCAATTTTGCGAGCGATGCTCTGCGTTTCCAGATATGCCTTGATCGCCTCGTCAGTTTTTCCCATATCAGTAAACGCCACGCCGCGATTCAGAGTCAGTTTTGCCAGTTTGTGTTGAGCGCCAATGGCCTTTGCAATCGCCACACCCCTGTCAAAATAGTCCAGTGCCATTGCCGGATCTTTCAAATTTACATAAATGGAACCCAACTGGTTTAGCCCATTGATGCGATCGAGGTCATCGTGCCTGTCGTTGCTGCTCAACAGATCCATAACGATCAGCTGATACTGCAAAGCCGTGTTGAAATCGCCCATATCGCTGTTAATGGCTGAGGCGATTTCATTGACTTTTCTGGTCAGAATTTTCGAATTGACGGTTTGGGCCAGTTGCCGGGCCCGCTCATTCATTTTTTTGGCTTCGTCCAGCTTGCCTTCGTCAATCAGGATGATGGCCTGAAAATTCATGGCCAGAGCCAGCGAACTGGAATCGCTGTTATTTTTTCAAGTGCGTTCAATTCGGTTATCAGCGACCGGGCCGGTTCACGCTGGTCATCACTTAGGTACAATTCAATCAGACTGCTCAAGACCGCCCGCCGGTCCTCCAGACTGGCATTGGGCGTAAGTTGTTGCCGCAACTGGATCAGGCGCTCAATCGCATCCGCTTTTTTTGTTTCGGCGAGTTCCTTGATCAGGTATAACTCGTTTTCAAGCCGAGGATAGGGCGCGGCGTCGGCATTGGCTCTTAATACCACCAGACACAACAAAACCACCCCGACCAAACAGGATCTGAACACGGAACTGGCAGATGTGTTTATTTGCATAAATTGCGAAACCTCAAGGACAATCTATTCGTTACGCACTATCATTCGGAATGGTTCAAACCAGCACTCACCGCAATTTCAGCAGAGCAGCCGACCGGGGTGATGCTGCATAAATAACATTAAAAATTGGATTCTGGCATTGATTGATCAAACGGTTGTTTGCAAAATCAATCTGGATCATTTGAAATAATCGACTAAATTGAGAGTTGAATCGCACCTGCTGCTTAATTAATGTAGCTTGAATTGATGCTTTTTTGGATTCTAGATAGTTCAGCTATCTTATCAAGATAATTCTCTTAACCATAAAGTTTCAGTACAAATTTCACTTACTAAGTAAATTAAACACCCAAATCAAATTGGAAAATCAGCAACATCCGACACCATTTACCTTTGATCTCAATTCCGAGAACGGGGTTTTACGCGCCCAATGCAACCCGGAGAACACAGACCAGACTCCTGATATTGCCCTGCTTAGTCAGGCTTTACAAACTGCGGGCTATGCGGAGTTCTATCTGGATGACCGGGCGGTCAATCAATTCATCTTGGAATGCGCCAAGGCTGGCTCTCTGGTGGAAATGGACATCGGAGAACGGCGTGATGCAAGCTTCAGTCTGAAATTATCTGAAGATCTGATGAGCGCCTGGCTGACACTCAAACCGGCTCAGGGTGGCAGACCGATAGGCGTTGAGGTGCAGGATGAACTCCGCGATCAGGGAATCTGCTACGGCATTTTAAAAGAGGAACTTAATGCGGCTCTAGGGCAGGGAGTTTGCGACCGACTGCTGATTGCCCGCGGCGATCCACCCCAAAATGGCACGCCAGCCTGGTTTGACGTGTTGTTCAACCAACATGACAAGGTATCTGGCGCCATCAGTGAGAATGCCAAAATCAAATACCGGGATTTCAGTCATCTGTTGCTGGTGCAGACGGACGACCCACTTATGCGCCTGCATCCCCCCATTCAGGGCAGGAACGGCAAAGACATCCTGGGGAAAGTCGTATTTCCGCAACCGCTGCCCGTACTGACATTTGGTCAGGATCTGCAGGGCGCAAAACCCGATCAGCATGACCCCAACCTGCTGCTGGCCGCCCGCCCCGGACAACCGGTAGAAGTCGCCGACGGTGTCATGGTCAATCCGGTCATCACCGTTAAGAACGTCGACCTCAGTACCGGGAATATTCTGTTTGACGGCACCCTGCATGTCGAAGCTGATATCAAAACTGGCATGTCCGTCAAAGTCACAGGGGATGTGATCATCAATGGCATGGTCGAATCGGCAGAGATTATTGCCGGCGGCAATGTCGCCATCAAGGGTGGAGTCATAGGTCGACTTGAGAAGAAAGCGGGCACTCAAAATCTGTCCGACGGCGCAGCCATAATTAAATGCTCCGGATCAGTCCAGGCACAGTTCATGGAGAATGCGCATGTAGAAGCCGGTAACTCCATCCTGATTACCCAGAATGCACGGCATTGTGAACTGATCGCAAAAAATGAAATCATTGTCGGCAAAACCGGTTCACGCGCCGGACAGATCATCGGCGGTCGCGCCCAGGCAGGACTGCTGGTCCAAAGCGACATTCTGGGCACCAACCTTGCCACCAAAACGCGCATTCAGGTAGGTGTGGACCCATTTCTGGATGAACAGATATTGAATCTGCAATCACTGATTGCACGCAAGGTGGCCGAACTCGACCAGGTTGTTAAACTGATTGTCTTCTTCGAACGCAACCCGCATAAAAACGTGGACGGCATAGCTGCCAAGGTCGATGCCAAACGGGTGCAACAGCTTACTGAGATCAACCGGTTGAACGTTGAACTCGGCGTACTCGAAGAACAGCTGGAACTCCTCGACAAGGCCAGTGTCAAAGTCAGCACCACCATCCATGACGGCGTGGAAATCCGGATCGGAAAACAATCCTGGAAAGTCCGGGAGGATTGCAGCGGCGGAATTTACAAACTGCGCGACAACGTCATCGTGCTGGTCTAGCCTGCGCGGCATAAGGAGTCGAAGCGAAATGAGTGGGAAAAGAGCCCAATTTCGTTCCGCTTTTGAGGACTGTAGCCCAGCTACAGCCGGAAAAACGGGACAAAAGTGGGACCTTTCTCCACTCATTGCAGCCGACTCGCTTCTGCCGCGCAGGTTCCCGGTAGCCGCTACTGCAGTTGACTCGACACTTTCGGCGTCAAATCCGGAGCAACCGGCACCAAAAAATCATTGCTCAAACGAAGTCCCAATTCATTGATATTTTCAAGAAAGCGGATCAGGTAAGCATGCAGTCCGAATTTTTGGATCGTTTCGATTGAAGTCTGTTCCAGTTCCAAAAACAGGCTCTGAGCAAACTGTTCCGTCGCCAGCGAAATATCGTTGCGTACATCTTTCAGATTGCCGACCACGCCATGCACGCAGGCGATCAGCGAACGCGGCATATTGTTGCGCAGCATGAGCAATTCAGCCACGCGCGATGGCGTTATCACATCCCGATACACTTTGCGGTAAATTTCAAATGCCGATACTGAGCGCAGCAGAGCAGCCCAATAATAAAATTCGGCCTGACTGTCGTTGCCGGCGCCATTCTCGCCATGCACAGCCAGAAATTTGACGTCCAGTATTCGTGCAGTATTATCAGCACGCTCCAGAAACGTGCCGAGCCGGATAAAATTGAATGATTCGTCTTGCAGCATGGTTCCAAACGTGACGCCACGCGACAGGTGTGAGCGGAATTTGACCCATTCAAAAAATTGGCTGGGATTGGATTTGTGCAGACCGGATTTCAGATGCTGCTGCAGATTGAGCCAGGTGAAATTTTCAGTTTCCCAGACCTCGGTTGTCAGGCTGCCGCGTACGGCGCGCGCATTTTCACGCGCGGCTCTCAGACAGCTGGCGATCGACGAAGGATTGTCCGCATCAACCACCATAAAATCAATCACGTTTTGCTGAGTGGGCGCATCGTATTTTTTGAAAAAATACTGCTCCAGCTCGGAGATTTTAAGCTGCGCCAGCCAGCTCTGCTCGATGACGCTGTCACTTTGCGGCATGAGGGAATTTTCCAGATTGACGTCCAGCATGCGTGCCGTGTTTTCAGCGCGTTCGGTGTAACGCGCCATCCAGAATAAATGATCTGCAGTGCTGCTCAACATATTATTTCTCCAATATCCAGGTGTCTTTGGTTCCGCCGCCCTGTGACGAATTGACCACCAGCGAGCCTTCTTTCAACGCAACCCGGGTCAGTCCGCCAGGAGCAATGGACACCGATTTGCCAGACAACACAAAGGGGCGCAAATCAATGTGGCGTGGTGCAATACCCTGCGCAACATAAGTCGGACAGGCTGACAGCGCCAGTGTAGGTTGGGCAATGTAACCATCCGGTTTGGCGAGAATGCGCTGGCGGAAGCTGTCAATATCGGCCTTGCTTGACGCCGGTCCGACCAGCATTCCATAACCACCGGCACCATGCACTTCCTTGACGACCAGTTCGGCAAGATGATCGAGCGTATACGCCAGATCCTCTTTTTTGCGACACTGATAGGTCGGTACATTGTTCAGTATCGGCTCTTCAGACAGATAGAACCGGATCATGTCGGGCACATACGGATAGATGGACTTGTCATCTGCCACGCCGGTGCCGATGGCATTGGCCAGAGTCACGTTGCCCTTGCAGTAAGCGGAAAAAAGACCGGGCACACCCAGAGTGGAATCGCTCCTGAATTCGAGCGGATCGAGATAATCGTCGTCAAGCCGCCGGTAAATCACATCGACCCGTTCAGCTCCGCGCGTAGTGCGCATGAAAACCACATCGTTATCCACGAACAGATCACTGCCCTGCACCAGATGCACGCCCATTTGCTGTGCCAGGAAGGCATGTTCAAAATAGGCCGAGTTATACATGCCCGGCGTGAGCACCACCACGGTCGGATTGTCGATGTCATTGGGCGCTGCGCTGCGCAGGGTGTCGAGCAGCATGTCGGGGTAGTGGGCTACCGGAGCAATTCTGTGCCGTGCAAACAGATCCGGAAAAAGTCGCATCATCATCTTGCGGTTTTCCAGCATGTACGACACGCCTGACGGAACCCGCAAATTATCTTCCAGCACATAAAATTCACCGGCCCCGGCGCGCACGATATCAACCCCGGCGATGTGTGCATAGGTCGACAGGGGGATATCGATACCCTGCATTTTCGGACGGTATTGTTCGTTGTTGAAAATCTGTTCGGGCGGGATGATGCCGGCTTTTAAAATATGCTGAGCGTGATAAATATCATGCAAAAACAAATTCAGCGCCGTGACCCGCTGTATCAGTCCGGCTTTGAGCTGTGCCCATTCGTCGGCGCAAATGATGCGAGGGATGATATCAAACGGGATCAGCCGTTCATTACCCTCATTGTCTCCGGTGACGGCAAAGGTAATTCCCACCCGCCTGAAGATCAGCTCGGCCTCAGAGCGCTTTTGTTCAACCTGGTGCGCTGGCTGTTCTGACAACCAGCGTTCGAAGTCGCCATAATGCGCGCGCGCCACGGAAGGACTTGCAAACATTTCATTAAAAAATTCGGACATCGTTACCTCCCTTTTTGATTAGTCACTATCAAGAACCGTGCCAGCTCGTCGGGACCGGTCGAGCTGTGGTGACACTAACGAAACTGTTCTGCATTGCTGATCATTTGCGCACCTCATGCCGGGTATGAATCCTGCTTAGTCGAATTATCTGCTGCATCAGCACGCACACTTTGCTCAAAATGTTGAAAGGCACTATTTCATGGCCATCCGTATCGCGCTACACCATATAACCAGTTATCACTACGATCGCCTGATTAATTTATCGCCTCATGAAGTGCGACTGCGCCCGGCACCGCATGCGCGCACGCCAATCCTGTCGTATTCCCTGAGCGTCAATCCCGCCAAACACTTCATTAACTGGCAGCAGGATCCGTATGGCAATTACATAGGTCGCTACGTATTTCCGGAAAAAACCAACGTGCTGGAATTTACGGTTGATCTGGTCGCAGACATGACAGTGATCAATCCGTTCGATTTTTTTGTGGAGAAGTATGCTGAATATTTTCCGTTTGCCTACCCGGAGCAGTTGCGCTCAGAGCTGAGTCCTTATCTGAAGACAGCAGAAGCGGGGCCATTGGTCACGGAATGGGTGGCATTGGCAGAAAAAGAAATTCTGTCCGAAAAATTGCTGACCAACGATTTTCTGGTCTCGGTCAATCAACGCCTGCAAAAGGAGATCGCTTATCTGCTGCGTCTGGAACCGGGCGTTCAGACTCCTGAAGAAACTTTGCAGATGCAATCGGGCTCGTGTCGCGACACCGGCTGGTTGCTGGTGCAGATTCTGCGCGAAATGGGGCTGGCCGCACGTTTTGTCTCCGGCTATCTGATTCAATTGAAGGCAAATCAGCAGTCCCTCGACGGACCAAGTGGCACCGAGGTGGATTTCACTGATCTGCACGCCTGGACTGAAGTGTATATTCCTGGCGCCGGCTGGATCGGACTGGATCCAACTTCGGGAATGCTGACCAGTGAAGGCCATATTCCGCTGGCATGCACGGCCATGCCGGCCTCAGCAGCGCCCGTCACCGGATTTACCGATGAAGCCGAAGTGACGTTTTTGCATACCATGACGGTGACCCGCATTCATGAAGACCCGCGCGTCACCAAACCTTATTCGGACGAAGAGTGGCAGAAAATTGACCGGCTCGGACAGCAGGTTGATGCCGATCTGAAAAAGAATGATGTGCGCCTGACCCAGGGTGGTGAACCCACTTTTGTTTCGATCGATGACATGGATGGTCCGGAATGGAATACGGCAGCGCACGGCGAGAACAAGCGTGAACTGGCCGGACAGCTCATGCATCGGCTGAAAAACCATTTTGCCGCCGGCGGCATGCTGCACTACGGCCAGGGAAAATGGTATCCGGGCGAACCATTGCCACGCTGGGCACTGAATATTTTCTGGCGCGTCGACGGTCAGCCGATCTGGCTCGATGACAGCCTGTTTTCTAATGAAAAGCACAATGACGGCTACGGTGTTGCCGAAGCTGGCCGGTTTATGGATAAGCTGGTCCGAATGCTGAATCTGCCGGGCAAAAGCGCCATACCTGCCTATGAAGATGTCATTCTGCATGCGCAGCGCGAACAGGGACTGCCGGCCAATCTCGATCCGCTCAAGTCGAACCTGAAGGATTCGGCGGACCGGCGCACGCTGGCGCGGCTGTTGGCGCGCGGTCTGGGTGAAGTGGCCGGCTATGTGCTGCCGCTGCGGGCCCAGGACTTTCAGCCGGGCGAATCGCTGGGAACCGTGTGGCAGACTTCGGCATGGCCGATTCGCCGTGAACACCTGTATCTGCTGGAAGGCGATTCCCCAATGGGTCTGCGCCTGCCACTCAATTCGCTGCCGTGGGTCATGCCGGAAGAAAAATCACCCGAATTCGATGTTGATCCGTTTGCCGCCAGAGCCGCCATTCCGGCGACCAGGACTGTCAAACGCCACCTTCACATCTCTGCCCGCGCCGCCAAAGCCGGTCTGGCAACGCTGGAAACCAGACCGAAACCGGTGGATGTGATCCACACCGCGCTGTGTGTTGAGGTCCGCAACGGACGACTGCATGTGTTCATGCCGCCACTCAAACGCATCGAAGACTACCTCACGCTGGTACATGCGGTTGAAAATACTGCGTCAAGATTGAATATAAAGCTCTGGCTCGAAGGTTATCCGCCACCGCGCGATCCGCGCATCAAGATGCTCAGCGTCACGCCCGACCCGGGTGTCATTGAAGTCAACATTCATCCGGCAGCGAGCTGGAATGAACTGGTCTACAACATCACAACCCTGTATGAAGAGGCGCGCCTGACCCGGCTTGGCACGGAAAAATTCATGCTCGACGGCCGGCATACCGGAACCGGCGGCGGCAATCACGCCACGCTGGGCGGCGCCACGGCCGAAGACAGCCCGATGCTGCGCCGTCCGGATCTCCTCAAAAGCCTGATCACCTACTGGCAAAATCATCCGGCGCTGTCGTATCTGTTCTCGGGCACGTTCATCGGTCCGACCAGTCAGGCCCCACGGGTTGATGAGGCACGCGACGATAACCTGTACGAACTGGCCATCGCCTTCCAGCAGATGGATCAGGTCCTGCCAACCATGCACCCTGGCGAAAAGCCCTGGATGGTGGACCGGCTGCTGCGCAATTTACTGGTTGACCTGACCGGCAATACGCACCGCTCCGAATTTTCGATTGACAAGTTATATTCGCCCGACGGCCCGACCGGGCGGCTTGGCCTGGTGGAGTTCCGCGCCTTCGAAATGCCGCCACATGAACGCATGAGCCTGTTGCAGATGCTGTTGCTGCGCGCTCTGGTGGCGCGCTTCTGGCACCAGCCGTATCAGGCCAGCCTGGTGAACTGGGGAACCGCATTGCACGATAAATGGATGTTGCCGCATTTTGTTGCACAGGATATCCGCGATGTGGTGAAAGATCTGCGTTCGGCCGGTTACGAGTTTGAAGAACGCTGGTTTGATCCATTTATCGAATTCCGCTTTCCGCGCTTTGGTACGGTGGTCTATGAAGGCGTCGAAATGGAATTGCGTCAGGCGATTGAACCCTGGAACGTACTGGGAGAAGAAATGAGTGCCGGAGGCACGGCGCGCTATGTGGATTCATCGGTCGAGCGCATGCAACTGCGGGTACGCGGACTGACTGACAGCCGTCACGTGATTGCCTGCAATGGCCGCATGCTGCCCCTGCATCCGACCGGTATTCCGGGAGAATATGTGGCCGGTGTCCGGTTCCGGGCCTGGAGCCCCTGGTCTGCTTTGCACCCAACCATTCCGGTACATGCCCCTCTGACCTTTGATCTGGTCGATACCTGGAGCGGCCGGGCCATCGGCGGTTGCACTTATCATGTTGCGCATCCGGGCGGACGCAGCGAAGAAAGTTCCCCGGTCAATGCCAATGCGGCAGAAGCGCGCCGTTTTGCGCGATTCTGGTCATACGGACATACGCCGGGGCCGATGTGGGTGCAAAAGGAGCAACCCAACCCGGCCTTCCCAATGACACTTGATTTGCGTTGGCGCGCTCATTAAACGTATCATCTCGTACCTGAAATAATGAACGCAGCAAACCATGTCAAACAATTTACTGGCCAAATACAGTCCCCAAACAGACAGTTATGATGAAATGCTCAATGCCGCGCGCTTGCCGCGCGCGCATTGGCGCACCATACTGGACAGTCTGGCCGGTGAAACTCCCGAAATAATGGCAAAGCGCCTTGAAATGGTGCAGCGCCAGGTTCGTGAAAATGGTGTGACCTACAACGTTTATGCCGACCTGCAGGGCATTCAGCGCCCCTGGGATCTGAATTGCCTGCCATTTATTCTGCCGCACAGCGAATGGGCCGAAATTGAAGCCGGTGTCATTCAGCGCGCCACGTTGCTCAACAAGATTCTGGTTGATGTGTATGGCGAGCAAAACCTGCTCAAAGAAGGACTGCTGCCGGCACCACTCATCCATGGTCATGACGGTTTTTTGCGGCCCTGCCACGGTAAAAAACATCTGGACGATATCGCCCTGCATTTTTACGCCATTGACCTGGCGCGCGCGCCGAGTGGTCGCTGGTGGGTGGTGGGTGACCGGACTCAGGCGCCATCGGGTGCCGGCTATGCATTGGAAAATCGTGCCGTGATGGCGCGGACTTTTCCTGATCTGCTGCGCGACCTAAACGTGCGCCATCTGACTGATTTTTTCAGCACCATGCTCGACAGTCTGACCCGCTGGGGCAGACAGTGCGCAGCCCAAAGCGGCACGCCGCTCAGAACCAGTGAACCACCGCTGATCGTGCTGCTCACGCCGGGCCCGTTCAATGAAACTTATTTCGAACAGGCCTATCTGGCACGTCATCTCGGGGTACCTCTGGTCGAAGGAAATGATCTGACTGTGCGCAATGGAAAAGTCTGGTTCAAGAATCTGTCGGGTTTGCAAAGAGTGCATGTCATCATGCGCCGCGTGGATGATGATTTTTGTGATCCGCTCGAACTGAAGGCAGATTCAGCGCTCGGCGTGGCCGGATTGAATCTGGCTGCCAAACTCGGCAATGTCCTGATCGCCAACAGTCTGGGATCAAATCTGCTGGAGTCCGGCGCACTGCTGGGATTCTTACCCAAAGTCTGTGAACGACTGCTGGGAGAACAACTGGCCATTCCTTCGGTTGCCACCTGGTGGTGTGGCGAACCGGCAGCCATGTCCTCGGTGATCGAGAAACTGGATCGCCTGGTGATTAAACCCAGTTTTCCGCAGCTGCGCCAGTTTCCGGTTTTCGGCCAGGATCTCAAGGGTGCCGACCGTGACCAGCTCATTGCCGCAATCAAGAACAATCCAAACAATTATGTCGCGCAGGAACTGGTGAAACTGTCACAGGCGCCGGTCTGGCAACCCGACAATGCCGGCAGTCTGAATGCCTGTTCGATCGGCCTGCGCGTGTATGCCGCCGCCACGCCGGATGGTTACGTCGTCATGCCGGGCGGTTTGACACGGGCGGCAACCGGCACTGACACGCGCATCATTACCATGCAGCGCGGTGGCGGCAGCAAGGATACCTGGGTTCAGGCCCGCTCTGACACCAACACCCACGGCAGTAATCTGGCCCGCACCATTACCAGTCATGAACTGGTCCGGGATGACACCCATCTGTCCAGTCGCATGGCTGAAAATTTATTCTGGTTTGGACGCTATGCGGATCGCTGTGACAACATCACGAGATTGCTGCGCGTATCGCTGAACTTTCTGGCCAGTGTTGCGCCAACTGAACGCGGATCGGAATGGAAAGCCATCAAGACCGTTTGCGCGCGCTATGAACTCATCGAAGATCCGGACAAACCAGTCCAGCCCAGCCAGAGTCAATCGCAGAGTTCGGGAAAAACTGCCGCGCAGCTGGCCAGTCTGGCGCCAGGAACAGTGAAATCAGAAAGCCAGCTTGACGCGCAGATCGAAGCAACCTTGTTGCGGGCCATCGTTGATCCAGATGTATCGGGTCTGGCCCGACAACTACAACAGTTGCACAGTTCAGCCAATCATCTGAGTGAGCGGTTTTCGATCGATAACTGGCGCGTACTGAATCAGATGCTGCCTAAAAAGGAAGATGCCAGGGCCGCACTTACCCAGTCAGACGGCATGGTAATTCTCGATGATGTGACGACCTCACTGATGACCCTGACCGGTTTTGCACTAGATGGCATGACGCGCGATCTGGGCTGGAATTTTTTATCGTTGGGACGCCGCCTGGAGCGTTTGCAGTTTCAATGTTTTGCCTTGCAGCGCGCTCTGAAAATGGATGCCAGCGGCAATTTGGACTGGTTACTGGAATTATCCGACAGTATCGTTACCTATCGCGCCCGTTATCGTTCAAAGCCGGAATGGCTGCCCTGTCTGGATCTGTTGCTGCTGGATGAAAGCAACCCGCGTTCAATCCTGTTTCAAATCCACGGCATCCAGAAGAGCCTGAAAAAGATCACCGTGGCATACGGTGCCTGCGGCGAAGAAAAATTTGCATTATTAAGTAGAGAATTACAGGGTCTGGATAAGGACGCTGATCTGTTTTGCGGGAATGAAAAGTTAATCGAACTGTTGGCCAGCATCTGGATTGCCGCCGCAAAAATATCGGAGCAGATCAGCCTGCAGTTCTTCAGCTATACAGGGCAACAACTCAACAGGAAGCAGGCATAATGGTTGACCCAATTTCCGTATTGCCGGCCGACTTTGTTGCCGTCGCACGCTATCACGTGATGCATGAAACCAGGTACACCTACCAAGGTGCGGTGTCGTTGTCGCAGCAGTATCTGCATTTGTCTCCGCTGAATTTCCGTTATCAGCATGTCCTGTCGCAACACATCACCATTCTGCCGGCGGTAGCAGACAGTGTGGATGGACAGGATTACTTTGGTAACGCAACCCGCCATTTTTCGATTACCGTGCCGCATCAGGTATTAATAGTGCAGTCCGAATTTGCGGTCGAACTGGCGCGTCGCCCGGCAATGGAGCAACTCAAAACATCCCTGCCGTGGGAATTGCTGCGCGACACACTGCTGCAAAGTAAAAACCGTGCAACGCAGCAGGCCTGCCAGTTTTTATTTGCGTCCCCACATGTCAGTTGCAGCAGGCAGTTGCAGGAATATGCCCTGATCAGTTTTACTCCCGGTCGGCCACAACTGGAAGCCGCCATGGATCTGACCCGGCGTATTTTTGAAGACTTTGAATTTGACGGCAAGGCCACTGAAATTTCGACTCCTCTGGAAGAAGTTTTTATTGGGCGGCGCGGCGTGTGTCAGGATTTTGCGCATCTGATGATAGGCTGCCTGCGATCCATCGGATTGCCGGCGTGTTACATGAGTGGATATATCCTGACCCATCCACCGGAAGGGCAGCCAAGAATGGTGGGGGCAGATGCCTCGCATGCCTGGGTCTCGGTGTATTGCCCGACACTGGGCTGGGTAGATTTCGATCCGACCAACCGCTGTCTGGTACAGACCGAACACATCACTCTGGGTCTTGGTCGTGATTTCAGCGACGTCACACCGATGCGCGGCATCGTCCTTGGCGGTGGTGAGCAGAAGTTGCAGGTCGAGGTGACGGTCACACCGCTGCCGGTGCCGGGCAGCTGACTGCCAACGAGCAATAAAACCGTTTATTTTACGCGGCAGGTATCCACCTGTGCAGATATGCCGATCTGAGTCGTTTTGCTGATTTCGTCGCTAATTGCTACAGCGGCATTTTCACAATTAACGTTCTCGGCTTTGTGCCAGGGCTGTTCAGGAATTCTCCCAACCCCTGCTCCTGCTCCTGCTTCCACCATACCAGATATTTTTTTTCTATTCTCTGAATTTAAGATGCTCAGCTCGAACGCACTTTGCGCATTGGAAAAAACTTCCGGCTTGACGTCGCCGGTATGCTGTTCCTTGCTCATTTCTTTGGCCACAACATCTGAATCAAGATTCAGTGCCGTAGCAGAAGGAGTTTGTGGTTCCGTTTGCGCTGACACTGGCAGGCACACCAGACAACAGAACAACGAAAAACCAATCGATGAAATACCCGCTCCCAAAGCGCTTGATTTAACCGGGTAAATACTGAATTTCTTCATAATGCAAAAATCATTGATTACAACCCTTCAAGAACAATCATGGTCCGCTTTGCAGATTGTTTGCTGATCGGCAGGATTTGCCGGTATTCTTCAGAATCCATACACCGGTTGGCACTCTGGGCGTCCTGAAAACGGATCAGAACCAGACGATGTGGTTTCCAGAGATCGTCTTCCCGGATGTTCATGTTACCACCCCGCGCCAGATACTCACCACCATGCTTTTCTATGATGGGTTTGGCTTTGAGTTTGTACTCTTCGTACAGAGCAGGATTTTCCAGCAAGGTATCGACCAGTAAATAAGCTGCCATCTGTTTTTCCTGACATTTCACTAAAGTTAATCGTTCTGCCTCACACTGCTCCAGAAATTATCGCTTTTCTGAACATTCGGACGGGTCTTGGTGTAATGATTTTCCAGGGCGAACAGCTCGGTATAGACTTCCAGCGGAAAGCCAGCCCGGTTTTCTCTTTGCGTCGTCATCAGATCGACGAAATAATGATGGGCGTTTTCAGGTTCACGCCAGAGCAGATAAATTTTATCGACAATGTGTGGGTATTTTTCCAGTGTGTTGCGCGGGAACAGATTTTCCTTGCCTTCTTCCTTCAGAATGTTTTTTAGTTCTTCACTAAAAGTCGCCGCTTTAACCATGGTATTCACAAGAAATCTCCAGAGTGTTGAGGGAAGTGATCCAGAATGTAGCACCAAAATTCAAAGCATGCAATTTTGCAACTATTTCGCGCCCAGAATACGGGCCGGTAAAAACAGCAGCGCCTTAATCAAGGCGAACAATGCATCGAGTGAAATGCCGATCAGACGTAACGGCAATGAAATTAACCAGATTACAGGCATGCATACCAGCAAAACCAGCGCCAGTGGCCAGCACACTGCCAGTAAGATGCACCACATTATCAGTAACACCATGTCCTTTCCTCCCGTATTATCAGCACAGCTTAACGAGAGAAGCACATTTTGACCAGACCTTGAACAAGGTATTTTTTGAGGTATTATTTTTATCGCTTTTCTTTCCATAGAAAATTTATGGTAGCATATTTTCTGTAGAAACAGATGGAGGTAAATTATGATTGCATTTACCAGTCAAATTGCGGGCCGGCCCGATGAGTCTTTCGTATTAAGTAAGGCGGTCACCCGCGCTGCAGATCAACTGGACATTTCGCGCACGTTACTGGCAAAAATCCTTGGGCTGAGCGCCCCGACCATGACCAGGCTTTACAACGGGCAATACCAACTCGATCAAGGCCGCAAAGAATGGGAGTTGGCACTATTGTTTGTGCGCGCGTTCCGTTCGCTTGATTCCATCGTTGGAAACGAACAAACAGCCCGGGACTGGCTCAACAGTGACAACCTGGCTTTGAACGGCCGGCCGGCGGATTTAATAACCCAAACAGAAGGATTGGTACGTGTCGTACACTATCTGGACGCAAGACGCGGTATCGTCTGAGGCGCATCTGTGGCTAGGGAGCGTCTGGCGCATGGTCGAGGCACAGCACATTGCCTCGACCATGAAACTCGTTGACACCCTCGCTGAGCAGGATGTCCTTGAAACGTTACTGGAGTCCAGCAAACCCAGGCAGCCAGACACAACTCAGGGACTGGATTATCTGCTTGCAACGCCATTTCGGTATTATCCGCAACGCACGGGTTCGCGTTTTCGCGCCATCACTGACCCCGGTGTATTTTATGGCGCGCAAACAGAAAAAACCGCTGCGGCGGAGTTGGGGTACTGGCGCTGGCGGTTCCTGAAAGAGGCCAGTCAACTGAAAAAACTCGACCCCGTTGCGCATACTGCTTTACAGGCAAACATCTCAACGGCAGCGATAGATCTTCGCGTGGCGCCATTCAATTCTGACCAGCCTGTCTGGCAGCATCCCAATGATTACAGCTGCACCCAGGCCTTTGCCAGAACTGCCAGGGCCGGTGGCGTTGGCGCTATTTTTTACCATTCCGTGCGCGATCCTGATGCAGGTGTTTGTATAGCCCTGTTGACCCCTGCCGGCTTTGCCCAAAAAAAATCAATGGGTGAGCAAACCTGGTTTTTGGCGGTATTGCAAAATGGCGTGATCTGGAAAGACACTCAATCCAGAGTCCATTCATTCCTGTTTGCCTGATTTTTCTTGTCAGGCCCACCCGATACGCGCACAATCTTTTCTTCCCACAATTCAAATGAGCCTACGCATGACTGATACAAACCTGCTGTTTTCTCATGCTGCTCAACAATCTTATCCGGCATCGTCCCTGTATGTGGTTGCCACCCCGATCGGTAATATTGCTGACATCAGCTGTCGGGCCCTGCATGTTTTATCTATCGTTGACGCCATCGCCTGTGAGGATACGCGCAACAGTGCGCAACTGCTGAACCAGCTAGGTCTGTCCAAACCGTTGATCGCAGCACATCAGCACAATGAAAACGAAGTCGCGCAAAAAATTGTGCAACGGCTGGAAAGCGGTGAAAGCATTGCTCTGATTTCGGACGCAGGCACCCCGGCCATTTCCGACCCTGGCGCGCGCATCGTTGATGCCGTGCGTACTGCCGGGTTCAAGGTTGTACCATTGCCGGGCCCATCCGCAGTTATTACGGCACTGAGTGCAGCCGGGTTGCTGCAGGATCAGTTCACTTTTGTCGGATTTTTACCCAGCAAGGCCGGTCAGCGCGACAGCCAGTTATCAGCGCTGCTCAACAGCACGGCCACGCTGGTGTTTTATGAAGCACCGCATCGTATCGTTGAAACCGTCGCGGCGCTGACTGCGCTTTTTCCGGCCAGCAGAAAGATTGTTCTGGCACGCGAACTGACCAAATTATTTGAGGAAATCCATCGCTGCGATTTACCTGATGCAAACGCCTGGCTGGCAGACAATGTGCACCGGCTAAAGGGGGAATATGTAATTGTGCTTGAAGGCGCCACGCCGGATCAGAATCTGGAGCAGATCGAAGCGAGGCGCGTTTTGTCGATATTGCTGGAGAGCTGTTCGGTCAAGCAGGCGGCGCAACTGGCAGCCCAACTGACGGGTCAAAAGAAAAATGCGCTGTATCAACTGGCACTCGACATGAACGAAAACATGCAAGCCAGCTCACAACCCTGATTCAGCCAGACGCACATGATAGAACAGACTCCCCTGATTGCCACCATCGTCGGATGTATCGTCATCGGTTTTATTTTTGGCACATTGGCCAACAAATTAAAGATGCCACCCCTGATCGGTTATCTGCTGGCAGGCATACTGGTCGGACCGTATACACCCGGATTTGTTGCGGACATGCATCTGGCACAGGAACTGGCTGAGATCGGGGTGATTCTGCTGATGTTTGGTGTCGGCCTGCATTTTTCTCTCAAAGATCTGCTGGCCGTGAAATCGATCGCCATTCCGGGCGCGATACTGCAAATATTGTTTGCCACACTGCTGGGACTGGGACTGACCTGGAGCTTGGGCTGGCCGCTTGGTCAGGGTCTGATTTTTGGTCTGGCCCTGTCCTGCGCCAGCACCGTAGTCTTGCTTGCAGCGCTGCAGGAGCACAACCTGTTAAGCACCCGGCGCGGTCAGATCGCCATCGGCTGGCTGATCGTGGAAGACATCATTATGGTTTTGGCGCTGGTGCTGATCCCGGTGCTGGCGGGCTCACTGCGTCAATCGGGGCCAGTCCAGGACATCGCCGGCATCATCACTACTCTGTCGATCACCATCGGCAAAATCGTCGCCTTTGTCGCGGTCATGCTGATTTTCGGCAAGCGCGCCATTCCCTGGATACTGGTGCAAATTGCCGCGACCGGATCACGCGAACTGTTCGGTCTGTGCACACTGGCCATAGCGACCGGATTTGCGCTGGGCTCGACCTACCTGTTTGGCGTGTCCTTTGCGCTGGGGGCTTTTTCTGCCGGCATGATGCTGGCCGAATCGCCCTTAAGTCATCGTGCCGCAGAAGAATCGCTGCCGCTGCGCGATCTGTTTTCGGTACTGTTTTTTGTCTCGGTCGGCATGCTGTTCGACCCGTCCATCCTGATCCGTGCGCCGTTGCTGGTATTTGCCACCGTCTTCATCATTGTGTTTGGCAAATCACTGGTGGCACTGGTGCTGGTGCGCAGTTTTGGACGACCATTCAGCACCGCGCTGACCATTTCTGCCAGTCTGGCGCAGATTGGTGAATTCTCGTTCATCCTGACTACATTGGGGATTGATCTGGGAATATTGCCTAATGAAGGGCGCGATCTGATTCTGGCCGGTGCGATCATTTCCATCATGTTCAACCCGCTGCTGTTCTGGGGGTTGGACTGCTTAAGTCCCTGGATATCACAACGTGAATCGCACGACGATATTCCGCCCCCCAAACGTCAGGGTCATACCATCCTGATCGGTTATGGAGAATTGGGGAAATTGGTCGGTGAACAATTACAGGCGTTGCATCTGCCCTGCGTCATTATCGAACATCACACCGACAACATTCACGACGCGCACCATACGGATTTGACGGTCATCTATGGCCGGGCCAATGCGATGAAACTGGAACAGGCAAGAATCGATGAAGCCCGCAATCTGATACTGACCATTCCTGACGTCATCGTGGCAGGACAATTGATGGTCTATGCCAGAACGCGCAATCCGAAACTGATCACCGTTGTGCGTGCTGATACTGCCGAAGATGAAAAATATTTTCTGGAACACGGCGCTACCCACGTTATTCAGGGAAAGCGCACCGTTGCAAAAAATCTGGTCAGACTGGCAGTGGGAGAGTAAGCACCTGCAACGATACGCGTTTGGTTTTTTCATTCAGCCACTGACTGCCCATTTCCTGAAATCCCCATTTATCGTGAAAGGCCTGCGAAGGTAAATTGGCTGGCTCCACGTTGTATTCACAGACGATGTGTTCGATGTCGAGCTGCCGGGCAAAGTGAATCAGATCCTGATACAGTGCGCTGCCAATTTTGCGTCCGGCGAACTGGGCTCCCACCACAATGCGGTCTATGTATAAAAAATTGTTCAGGCGTTCGGCAAACCAGTTGAAGTTATTGTTGACGTAGTTCGTACCGTCACGCATGGCAAACATGAAGCCGGCAAACTGGCCATCGACCAGCGCCACCCGATGGTATGCTGCCAGCAGGTCGAGGTGCCGCAAACGTTCGATATCCATGCTGCTGGTATGTTGCACCTCAATTTGATTGAGCTGCACGATGCTGGCAAAGTCATGCTGCTGGGCGTTTCTGATCACGATTTCCGACATGACATTCACCTCTGCACAATAATGGGTTTAGGCAGTCCACTGTTGAGCGCGAGCTCAATGGCCGCAAGTGCAGCGTCGCGACTGGCAAACGGCCCGCTGAACAGTCGATACAGGGTGCCCTGCTGCACAATTTCAAAGGCGGGAAGCTGCGCCAGTTTGCTTTGCAAATGAGCAAAGGTGGCTTCTGCATTGGAACGCAAACCGAAAGCACCAAACTGCAGATAGAAACCGCTGGCCGGATTGGGCGCAGCCGTCACAGGTGGCGTGACGGTGATGGCATCGGGTTTTGCCTCGCTGCCCGACTGACTGGCCAGCAGCGCTTCCAGACCGGCGTTGTCTGGTTTTGTTACCACCGTTGCTGCCAGCGGTGTCAGCACTGCCGCCGTCGCGGTGGCGACCGGCATGGTTTCCACCACGGCCGATGGTGTGGCAGGTGCAGCTGCGCTGGCCAGCACGGGAGCCAGTTTATTCTTTTTGTTTTCCGCCATTTTTTCAATGTCTGCCGGCAGCAGACGTTCAAGCAGTAACTCACTGCTGCCCTTGCCCAGATAGTCCAGTTTCAATGCTGCGGTATACGACAGATCGACAATCCTGCTGCTGTGAAACGGACCACGGTCATTGATCTTGACGATGACCTGTTTTCCATTTGAGAGATTGGTAATGCGCGCATACGAGGGAATCGGCAGGGTAGGATGCGCCGCAGTCATTTTGTACATATCGTACAGTTCGCCCGACGAAGTTTTTTGACCATGGAATTTTTTACCATACCAGCTGCCGATGCCGCGCTGGGAAAACGGTACGTCAGCCAGCAAGGGTGTATACGTTTTTCCGAATACCACATACGGTTTGTTGCCTGAGACCGAATACGGCTCCACCTTCGGTTCCGCATCCAGGGTCAGTTCCAGACCGTCAGGCGGGTTGTCGCCAGGCCCGTCATCCTTGTAATACCCACCACGACCGGAACCGGCCTTTGGCATACTGGGTGCAGGCTGTCCGGCCTGAGCAGCGGCAGCACTGCTGGCTGGGACAGGCCTTGAGGACGGTGGTTTTTGCGGCGCACTGCCGCATGCTGCCAGCAACAGCACAACAAGAGCCAGCAACAATAATCCGAGCTGATGCTTGATTGATTTCATCAGACTAACTCTGCACCAGCTTGCGGTGCCGCTGAATACTCATCAGAATGCCCACGCCAAAACCCAGCGTGACCAACGCAGTGCCGCCATAACTGAGCATCGGCAAGGGTACCCCAACCACCGGCAGGATGCCGCTCACCATACCCATATTCACAAACGCGTAAGTGAAAAAGATGGTCGTTATGGCGCCAGCCAGCAACCGCGTGAAAAAAGTCGGCGCATTGGCCGCAATCATGAGCCCACGCGTAAATAGCAGCAGGTACAGAGCCAGCAGTATGCAGCAGCCGATCAGTCCGAACTCTTCGGCGAATACCGCAAAAATAAAATCTGTGGTGCGTTCCGGAATAAATTCCAGATGCGCCTGTGTCCCTTTTAACCAGCCCTTGCCGGTGATACCGCCAGACCCGACTGCAATCGTCGACTGAATGATATGAAAGCCCTTACCCAACGGATCGGTGGTCGGATCAATCAGCATGAAAATCCGCTCACGCTGGTATTCATGCAAATGATTCCATACCACCGGCATACAGGCCACGCTGAACGCCAGCACACCGACAATGATGCGCCACGACAGGCCGGCCAGAAAAATGACGGCGAACCCGGCGGCAAGTACCAGAATCGCAGTACCGAGATCCGGCTGCTTCACGATCAGTGCTATCGGTATGACCAGCAGCACGGCGGCGACCAAAAACTCTTTCCAGCCTATCGTGCCTTCCTTCTTCTGAAAATACCAGGCCAGCATCAGCGGCATGGCGATCTTCATGATTTCTGAGGGTTGCACCACAAAGCCGATATTGATCCAGCGTCGGCCGCCCTTTTTGACGATGCCGAACAACGCCACCGCAATCAACAGACTCACGCCAACGGTGTACAGCGGCACGGCAAAGCGCATAAGCGTTTGCGGCGGCACATTGGCAGCGATCCACATCACGATAAACGCCACCACAATATTGCGCAGCTGATCTTCGACCCGGCCCGGAAAATCGATCCCGGCCGAATACAGCGTGACGATCCCCACCGACATGATCAGAAAAATGATGATGGCCAGCGGTCCGTCAAACACCATCAGGTACGGTTTAATGGATTGCCAGGGTGAGTGGTGTCTGCGCATGGTTCGCCGTTATTCTTTGGAAGGTGGAGTGGCAGCGCCGGGCGGTGGCCCGCCTTCCGATTCGGCTTCGGCCTTGACTTCAGATTCGGACTGCATCAGGTTCGTATCGACCCGTTCCAGCGGGGTACTTTCCATACTCTTGATTAATTCACGCGACTTGTCATCCGGGTGTTTGCCGAGCAGGAAATAGTCGAGCGCCAGCTTGGCTATAGGTGCCGCACCGGCTGCACCGAATCCGCCATTTTCTACAATCATGGCAATCGCAATTCTGGGCCGCTCCACCGGCGCAAACGCGGTGTACAGGGCGTGGTCACGAAAGCGCATGGCGACATTGTTGGCATTGTATTTTTCACCCTTTTTAATGCCGATCACCTGCGCCGTGCCGGTCTTGCCGGCCGATTCATAACCGGCATTGATAAACACCGGCGCACTTGTACCTTCTTTTGGAACACCGGCCATGGCGTGTTTGATGAAATCGATATTTTCCTGTTTCAGCGCAATGCGATAACTTTCACTTGGCACAGTCAGCGTGTGTTTATGGGTCTGCGGATCTTCGATCAGTTTGACCAGATGCGGTTTCATGACCACCCCATTGTTGGCCAACGTTGCCACTGCGTGCGCCAGTTGCAGCGGTGTGAAGCTGTTGTAACCCTGTCCAATACCGAGCGAAATGGTTTCACCGGCATACCATTTCTGCTGTGCCGCTTTTTTGTAATAACTGCGTTTCCAGTCCGTGGAAGGTAAAATGCCGGTGCGTTCATGTTCCAGATCGATGCCAGTTACGGAACCGAATCCGAACGGCTTCATAAAATCGTGGATTGCATCCACACCCAGATCATTGGCCAACATGAAATAATAGGTATCGCAGGACTTGACGATCGAGCGGTACATGTCGACCATGCCGTGCCCGCCGGCGATGTCATCATGAAAAACGTGGCCACCGAGGGTAAAAAATCCGGGGTCGGACAGCGTATAACTGGTGGTGCGTTTGCCCAGTTCCAGCGCCGCCAGCGCCATGAAAGGCTTGTAGGTTGAACCAGGCGGGTAGGTACTGGTCAGGGCGCGGTTGATCAGGGGTTTGTCGATCGAATTGTTCAGACTTTCCCAATTGACCTGATCGATACCCTCTACAAACAGGTTCGGATCGTAAGTCGGTTTGGAGACAAAGGCCAGCACATCGCCGGTCTCCGGATCGATGGCCACAAATGCGCCGCGCTTGTCCCCGAACGCTTCTTCAACAATTTTCTGCAGTTCGATATCAATCGAAAGGATCAAATTGCTGCCGGAGGTCGCAGGTGAATGCGACAGCGTACGCACGGCACGGCCACCGGCCGAGACTTCCACTTCTTCACTGCCGGTCGTGCCATGCAGCACACGCTCATAACTTTTTTCCAGACCTTCCTTGCCGATGTAATCGGTGCCGTAGTAATTGTCGGAATCGGATTCAGATTCGTCGAGCAGTTTGGCGTCTGACGCGCTGATGCGTCCGATATAACCGATCACGTGCGACGCGGTTTCACCGAGCGGATACTGACGGAACAGACGGGCCTGAATTTCCACGCCGGGAAACCGGAAATGCTGCACAGTAAACCGCGCCACTTCTTCATCGGTCAAGCGCGTGCGGATCGGCAGACTTTCAAAACTCTTGGAATCTTCCATGAGCTTTTTGAAGCGCTTGCGATGCTTGGGCTGAATGTCAATCAGTTGTGCCAGCTCGTCGATGACGACATCCAGATCCTGATTGATTTTGGAAGGGGTGATTTCGAGCGTGTAGGCAGAAAAATTGCGCGCCAATACCACACCGTTGCGGTCCAGAATCAGTCCGCGGTTCGGCGCCACCGGAACAATCGAGATACGATTGTCCTCGGCCTGAGTGGCATACACTTCGTGCTTGACGATCTGCAACCAGACGAAGCGAGCGAAAAGCGCGGTAAAACACACCAGAATAAAACCGGCAATGGCGAACAGCCGTATCCGGAAAAAATACAGTTCGCGTTCGGTGTTTTTAAATTCAGTCATACACTGCGCGCAGTTTAAATGGGACGGGTATCATCGCGGTCCACTGCCCTTCTCTGCGGGGCAAGCAGCAGCCGGGTTGCCACTGGCCACAATGCCGCAGTCACGACGCTTTCAGCAAAAAACAGCCAGCCGGGAAATTTGTCGTTCACCACCAACTGCACCACGGCCCGGATTATCTGCGAAAATAAAAACAGGGGAAATACATGCAGGGTCTGATTCAGGGGTGTGAACCACAGCACGCGCCTGTGGATGGTGATGGCGAAATACGACAGCAGCGTATACGCCAGCGCATTTTCTCCGAGCAGGGTTGCGGTGTGCACATCCATCAATAAACCCATCACAAACGCCACGCCAATACCGACCTTGCGCGGCTGGTGGATGCTCCAAAATACCAGGGTCAGCGCCACCAGATCCGGCACACCGCTGTTTGAGCCCCACGGCAAAAAATTGAACAGAAACGCCAGCAGCAGACTGAATGCGATGAACACCGGGCTGACCGGCAATAAAATGTAATGTGGCTGGTTCATGGCTGGGCCTTTTGCTGTTCCGCGGCTTTGGCTTCGTCCCTGGCTTTACCGGTTGGCTCAACGCTGTCGCGGGTAACCCGGCGGATTATTTTTCTGGGTTTGGCATCTTCATCATCCGGTCGTGCTTCAATGTGGGTGTCGACCATCAGTATCAGCACGTCCTTATACCGGTCCAAACCGGCGATCGGCAGACAGGCAATACGTTCAAAGGTGGTGCTGGCATTATTGTCGATCTGGGTGGCGCGCGCCACCATCAGACCCGCCGGATAGATACCGTCGATGCCCGAGGTAACCAGAATATCTCCGGGCTTGATATCGGCGTTGCTGGGCACGCGCAATTCCAGATTGCCGACCTGCCCCTTGCCATACACGACACTGCGCAACCCGTTGCGCTGCACCTGCACCGGTATGGCCTGATCCTTGTCAGTCAGCAGTGTTACTTCAGCGGTCAGCGGAAACACACGGGTTATCTGCCCAACCACGCCCTGATTATCGATGACCGGCTGACCGAGTGCCACACCATGTTTCAAACCGCGGTTCAGAATGATCCGGCGCGTAAAATTGTCGCGCGCATCGTACAGAATTTCGGCCAGCAACGATTTCACCGGCACCGTTTCACTGGTTGCCAGCAGTTTGCGCAACTGGGCATTTTCGTTTTTTAGCTGGGCATCCTGCTGTGTGGACAGTGACTGTTCCAGCTGGATTCGTTTGAGGACGGCGTTTTCATTTTCCAGTGTGCTGACCCGGGTGAAGTACTCGCCGGTATTGCGCACCATGTCGCGCGGCATGACTGCCAGCATTTGCAGGGGATACAGGGCAGAGCCGACTACCTGACGCACCAGTTGCAGTGACTGCAAACGCGCGTCAATCACCAGCAACATGATGGCAATAAAGGAAAAGAAGACCACTTTAACGCGCGCTGATGCACCTTGTTTGAATAGCGGTGGTGGGCTGTATTCCATTTGTCTCTGGTTTTTATCGATCCAGGTTTTAGAGATGGTGTAATACGCTGCGCTATTACACCCTGCATAATCTGTATTTCGCAGGGTGGTGCAGCAGGGCTTTCCAGGTGCATGCACCTGGCCTGCGGAACGGTGCGCCTGCCAGCGCACGCTCGTTATAGCAAAACGTATTACACCACGACTCACTGCTACTCGTACGAGAACATCGATCCCAGTTTTTCAATCCGGTCCAGTGCCATGCCGGAGCCGCGCACCACGCAGGTCAGCGGATCTTCAGCCACAATCACCGGCAGTCCCGTTTCTTCCATCAGCAGGCGATCCAGATCACGCAGCAGCGCACCACCACCGGTTAGCATCATGCCTTTTTCAGCGATGTCGGCGCCCAATTCCGGCGGTGTCTGTTCCAGCGCGTTCTTCACGGCTGACACAATGTTATTGAGCGGATCGGTCAGCGCTTCCAGAATTTCATTGCTGGAAATGGTAAAGGAACGCGGAATGCCTTCAGACAGATTGCGTCCTTTGACTTCCATTTCGCGCACTTCCGAACCAGGGAAAGCCGAACCGATGGTTTTTTTAATGGCTTCCGCAGTCTGCTCACCGATCAGCATGCCGTAGTTGCGGCGGATGTAATTCACAATGGCTTCATCAAACTTGTCGCCACCAACGCGGATCGAACCTTTGTAGACCATGCCGCCCAGGGAAATGATGCCGACTTCGGTGGTACCGCCACCGATATCCACCACCATCGAACCGGTCGCTTCCGACACCGGCAGTCCGGCACCGATAGCAGCTGCCATCGGCTCTTCAATGAGATAAACCTGGGATGCACCCGCGCCGAGCGCGGATTCGCGGATGGCGCGACGCTCCACCTGGGTAGAACCGCAGGGCACGCAGATGATGATGCGCGGAGAAGGTTTGAAGAATTTGGTGTCGTGCACCATGCGGATAAACTGCTTCAACATCTGCTCGGTGACTGTGAAATCGGCGATAACGCCATCTTTCATCGGCCGGATTGCTTCGATATTGCCAGGTACCTTGCCCAGCATCTGCTTGGCTTCCTTGCCGACTGCCTGGATGGTTTTTTTACCGTTCGGTCCGCCTTCCTGACGGATCGCCACTACCGAAGGTTCATCGAGCACGATGCCTTGGCCACGAACGTAAATGAGAGTATTTGCGGTACCTAGATCAATTGCCAGGTCATTTGAAAAGTAGCTGCGAAAAAAACCAAACATGTTATTCCTGTGCGTTGAACCACGCTTTTAATAATAAGAAAATGGGGTATAAAGCTTGGCAGATGAATAATAATCGTGCGCCTGTTTTGCCATTGCGATTACGGTCCGGAGCGCTGAAACGATAGCCGCCCAACATATCTCGGACATTAAGCCGGCATTCTACCTTATAATTTGCGTAAATTTGGTTCAGTTACGTTCAATAACAACTGCATTTTCACTGTGCCATTTTTATATTTGTCTTTTTAACCATTTATTCCTTTCAAATCAAATTTTCCGATGCTGATTCTGAATTCAAATCAGTGCCTGAAACTGACGTTGTCAATGCAAGGAACCAACCAGGCTAATCACGGCAACACGCCGTCCAAAATTATGTCTCTCAATCAAACCGATGTGACCCGTATTGCGCATTTGGCGCATCTGGAACTATCGCCGGAACAGACCGGCAAAACACTGGAACAACTGAACGGCATTTTTGCGCTGGTCGAAAAAATGCAGGCCATTGACACCACAGGTGTTGAACCGCTCAGCCATCCGTTTGCGCTGGTGGTGGATCAGCTGGCGCTGCGACTGCGCGACGATGTCGTCACCGAAACCGACCACCGCGCCGAGTATCAGCAATGCGCCCCGGCGACTCAGGACTACCTGTATCTGGTGCCCAAGGTCATTGAATAAATCCTGCTCCTGAAAAACCCTATGCATACCAAGACATTAACTGAATTGTCGGCGCTGTTGCACGGCAGGCAGATTTCCGCTGTCGAACTCGCGCAGCATTATTTGCAGCGTATCGCCGCTTCCGATCTGAATGCGTTTGCCCATGTCGATGAAAGCCTGACACTGGCTCAGGCAAAGTCTGCTGACCAGATGCTGGCCCAAAGCGGCGCCCACGCGCTGACCGGCATTCCGATTGCGCACAAAGACATTTTTGTAACGCGTGGCTGGCGTTCTACTGCCGGCTCCAAAATGCTGGCCAATTACACCAGTCCATTTAATGCCACCGTGGTGGAACGATTCAACCGGGTTGGTATGGTCACGCTGGGCAAACTGAACTGCGATGAATTTGCCATGGGTTCGGCCAATGAAAACTCGTTTTTCGGACCGGTCAAAAATCCGTGGGACCAACGCGCCGTGCCGGGCGGTTCTTCCGGCGGATCTGCCGCTGCGATTGCCGCACGTCTGGCACCGGCAGCAACCGGCACCGACACCGGCGGATCGATCCGCCAGCCTGCCGCTTTTTGCGGTGTGACCGGCATCAAACCCACGTATGGGCGGGTGTCACGCTACGGCATGATTGCCTTCGCGTCGTCGCTGGATCAGGGTGGCCCGATAGCGCAGAGTGCTGCTGACTGCGCGCTGCTGCTGGGCAGCATGGCCGGTTTTGACGAGCGCGATTCAACCAGTCTGCAACGTCCTGACGAAGATTTTCAGCGTGAACTCAATACCTCAGTCAAAGGTTTGCGCATCGGTGTGCCAAAGGAATATTTTGCAGCCGGCCTGTCTGCCGATGTCGAACAGGCAGTACGTACTGCCCTGGCCAAATTTGAAGAACTGGGTGCAACACTGGTCGAGATTTCTTTACCAAAAACCGAACTTTCGATACCGGTGTATTACGTGATCGCACCTGCTGAGGCATCGTCGAATCTGTCGCGCTTTGACGGCGTGCGTTACGGCCATCGAGCTGCGCATTATGACGGCCTGACCGACATGTACAAAAAATCGCGCACCGAAGGTTTTGGCGAAGAAGTCAAACGCCGCATTCTGGTCGGCAGCTATGTGCTGTCGCACGGCTATTACGATGCGTATTACCTGCAGGCGCAAAAAATCCGCCGTCTGATCGCCGAAGATTTTCAGGCCGCCTTCAAACAGTGCGACGTCATTATGGGCCCGGTGGCACCGACAGTGGCCTGGGATCTGGGCGACAAAACCGACGATCCGGTCGCCAATTATCTGGCCGACATTTACACGCTCTCAACCAGCCTGGCGGGCTTGCCCGGCATGTCACTGCCCTGCGGTTTTGGTCAGGGCGAAAAGAACGGCAAACGCCCGGTCGGCCTGCAACTGATCGGCAATTATTTCAGTGAAGCCAGACTGCTCGGCTTGGCGCATCAATACCAGCTGGCCACCGACTGGCATACACAGACACCGACTATTTAAGAGGATATTTTATGCAATGGGAAGTCGTGATCGGTTTCGAAACACACGCGCAGCTGTCGACCAATTCAAAAATTTTCAGCGGCTCCTCGATCCAGTTTGGCAGCGCGCCGAATACCCAGGCCAGCCCGGTTGATCTGGCGTTGCCCGGCGTATTGCCGGTACTGAACCGCGGTGCGGTCGAAAAAGCCATTCAGTTTGGTCTGGCCGTCAATGCCACCATCGCGCCGCGTTCGGTGTTTGCGCGCAAAAATTATTTCTATCCGGATCTGCCCAAGGGCTATCAGATCAGCCAGTTTGAATTGCCCGTGGTGCAGGGCGGTACAGTCAGCTTTGCCATGGAACGTGACGGCAAAACTGAAATCCGCTCGGTCGAGTTGACCCGTGCCCATTTGGAAGAAGATGCCGGCAAATCGCTGCATGAAGATTATCAGGGCATGAGCGGAATCGATCTGAACCGCGCCGGCACCCCTTTGCTGGAAATCGTCACCGAGCCGGTCATGCGCAGCGCCACCGAAGCGGTCGCGTATGCCAAGGCACTGCACTCGCTGGTAACCTGGCTGGGCATTTGTGACGGCAACATGCAGGAAGGTTCATTTCGCTGCGACGCCAACGTGTCGGTGCGTCCGGTCGGTCAAAAGGAATTCGGTACGCGCTGTGAAATCAAAAACCTGAACTCATTCCGTTTTCTGGAAGAAGCCATCAACATCGAAGTACGGCGTCAGATTGAACTGATCGAAGACGGCGGCGTGGTAGTGCAGGAAACCCGCCTGTACGATCCTGACAAAAAGCAGACCCGTTCGATGCGCAGCAAGGAAGATTCGCAGGATTACCGCTACTTCCCCGATCCGGATCTGCTGCCGCTGGTGATAGACGCAGCCTGGATAGCGCGGGTAAAAGCCGGCATGCCGGAACTGCCGGCAGCCATGCGCAACCGTTTCATCAACGACCTCGGTCTGTCCGAATATGATGCCATGGTACTGACCCAGTCCAAAGCTGTCGCGACCTATTTTGAAACCGTGGTACAGCATGCCGGACCGGCCAATGCCAAACCCGCTGCCAACTGGATGATGGGCGACGTGGCCTCGACCCTGAACCGCGAAGGCATGGATATTGGTGCCATTCCGGTTTCTGCCTCACAGCTGGCCGTGCTGCTGCAACGCATTGCCGACGGCACGATTTCCAACAAGATCGCCAAGGAAGTTTTTGCCGCGATGTGGCAGGAACCGTCCGACAACATCAATCTGGCTGATACCGTGATTGATGCCAAAGGTCTGAAACAAATTTCCGACCCGAACGCACTGGAAAAAATTATCGATGAAGTACTGCAGGCCAACCAGAAATCGGTGGAAGAATTCCGCGCCGGCAAAGAGAAGGCCTTCAATGCGCTTGTGGGTCAGGCCATGAAGGCGACCAAAGGCAAAGGCAATCCGGCGCAGGTGAATGCCTTGCTGCTGGCCAAACTGAACAATCCGGGCACTTAACATGAACTCAACGACACCGGCTGCTGCCATCCGTAATTCTCAATGGATCTACCTGCGCCATCCTGAAGGCGTGGTCGGACCTGAACATTACGAGTTACGCCATGACGAACTGCCCACCAGCCTGTCTTCCGGCGAAGTGCTGGTTGAAAGCCGTTACATCAGTGTTGATCCGTACATGCGCATCAACCAGTCGTTAAAGCCGACCTACAACGAATTGCCGCACCCGTTGAATACCGTGCAAAGCGCAGGTGTAGTCGCGCGCGTGCTGGCTTCATCAGTAACACATCTGCAGGCCGGCGACTGGGTCGAAGGCATGATCGGCTGGCAAACCCACGCGCGCGTACATCACAGTCTGCTAAGGAAACTCGATCCCACCATGGCACCGGTCAGCACGGCACTGGGTGTATTGGGCATGCCTGGTCGCACCGCCTGGTTTGGCCTGACCGAATCAGGTCGTCCGCATGCCGGTGAAGTCGTGGTGGTGTCTGGTGCAGCCGGTGCGGTAGGTTCGCTGGTGGCGCAATTTGCCAAACTGCACGGTTGCAAGGTTTTGGGAATTGCCGGCGGCAAGAGCAAGTGTGACTGGTTATGCGACACATTGGGTTTGGATTGGGCCATTGATTACAAGGCGCATCGCGATGCTGCTTCATTGTCCGCAGAAATTAAAAAGCTCACTGGCGGCGTGGACGTCTATTTCGACAATGTCGGCGGCATGATTACCGACGCCATCATTCCACTGATCAACCGGCGCGCGCGCATTGTAATTTGCGGCACCATCAGCCAGTATTCAGGCGGACTCGATAATCCGGAACTCGGGCCGCGCTTCCTGCATCACATGCTGTATCAGCGCGCCACCATCCAGGGCATGCTGGCACGCGATTATGTGCATCGCATGGATGAAATGTTCAACATCGTCGCACCGCTGGTCAAGGCAGGAAAAATCAAATTTGAGGAAACGGTGGTACATGGTTTTGAGCAACTGCCGGCCACGCTGAACAGTTTGTTTACGGACGACCATCGGGGTAAATTGCTGGTGGAAGTGTGACTTCGAGATGTGAATGTTCAGGGCGAATGTAAAATAATTTCGGCCTATTTTTTTAGACTGCTGTAAAAATTTTCATGCGACCCAAGCGAAAGCAACATTAATTCCTCTGGCTTAAATTTGCTGGGTTGCAGTCTGTATGCAAGCAGCACTTCCTGTTTATTAATTTTAAATTTATAGACAAAGACGCCTGACAGATCTCCCTTTTTTTCCTCGCCAAGTCCAGGGTCAGCCGCAATTGCAGATACGGCTTCATCAACTGTTTCTTTATCTTTCTTATGCAGTTTTTTAACAAACCGCTCGAAAGATGCAGAGGCAAAAATTTTTAATTTCATCAGGCACCAAATTTATATTCCGAATATTGCCCCGCTTCCGCTTCCGCTACGGCGAGCAACGTATCTTTAATAAACTGATAAGGCAGTTCAGGGTTATCTTCAACCGCTTTACCCAGACGAGCCCAATACTCGATTTGCTTTGGTACGGAGCGATGCTGTGCTGTTGCATGCGGTTTTGCCATGTTAATTAATTCATCGGACAATTTCAGTGTGACTGCCATAGTGATTCCCCTTCCCGGACAGGATGCATTCTACTTTTAAAAGAAACCTTTTACAACTTTTGGATCGAGATTCAATATCGTCGGTCCGATGGTCAAGGCAGGGGGAATCAAACCGACTTCTGCGGATAATACATCTGATAAAACCAGGCATACGCACTTTCAATCTGCGCCTGGATCCGCGGTGGAATCTCATGCCGTGCCGGTTTGATGATGCTGCCCGACTGTTTGTGCAGATACTTCATGTGATAGTGCGAGTCGCTTTCCCGCACACTTAATTTCAGGTTGGCCGGATCGATTTCAAAGGCCGGTAGTCCCAGCCATTTGAACAGATGCGCCATGCAGGCTACCGGATGTTCCACCATGTCTTCAAAGCGCAGGAAATAAAGATGTTCCTGCACTTTGGGCGGCAGGTCAGGCACGGCGTGCAGAGAAATCAACGGCGCTCCGATAGCCTTGTCTTTGGCAAACAGCATGTCGGCGCAACCAAAGCGGTCATAGTCGGCCAGATGATCGATGAAGTCCACCAGAATGGTCTTTTGATGCTGGGTTTCGATTGATCCGTAGATCTGCCCCAGATCGCGCAGACAGACGATCAGTTTGGCCTGTGGTTCGATATGCAGCAGCAGTTCGATGGCATGCAGCCAGGCGCGGTTTTTATCGACCACGGCCAGCTTGTTGCAATCCTGATGCCAGCCGCGCAGAAAACCCTGCATGGCCGTGCGCAAGTGAGCGTAACTGCTGTCAAACGAATTATCCAGTTGCGACAGAAAAAACGAGTCGTCACTGATCATGCGCCGTATGCCCAGTATGGTATTGCACAGTGGAGAACTGTGGCCTTCACACAAAATATCCGGATGCATGGCCAGCAGCTGACACAGCATGGTCGAACCGGCCCGAGGCAATCCGGTGACACCGATGAAATTGGGAATCATATTGGTTACCTCCTGAGATCAGAGTTCAGGGCAGTTTAGACCAGATTGACGTCAATTTGTTGTCAATTTTGCTTTTTAACCGGCTCCCGTTGCAAATGAACAGGCAAGCTGGCTGATCAAAGCATCTTGATGTAACCGCTGCGGATAAAGGCCTTGTTGGCTTTCCTGAACGCTTTGGCGTACACAGGATTGGAAAATTTCATCGAGATAAGTTGGATTTTATCCGGATCGTGCCGGCTCAGTTTCCGGTAAAACCAGGCCAGCAGCATGACGCGACCTTGCGGCCGGGTTCTGCGTGAATACTCTTTGATGATGACCGGCGTGTATTTACTGGTCATCGGTGCTTTTGGCTTGCCGATCCAGAGCAAGGTCAGCCAGACTGGAATCAGCGGAGCTGCCACTGCCAGCAGGCGCATTGTCAGCTGTTGTTGTGGGAGATTAAACGTGGAAGCCAGCCACATAAATATCAATAACCAGATGCAAAAACCAATCAGCCCTTTCGGGCCGCTGCTCATTGGATATTTCCCGATACTGTCTGCGCAGGTCGGGCAATACGGCAGATCGAGTTCAATCTGCTGTCCGCTTTCAGACCGGGTCGACAACAACAGATTTTTTACAAATGGGGTGGCTATGGCTGAAACGGCAGTCTTGGTTCCGCAGTTGCAGCACATGCCTTGCGGCGTTTGCACAAAAAACGGACCATCCTCGAGCGTTGTACCAATTTCATTGGTCGCCACATGTGGTCGCACTTCGGCAGGCTCTTTTCTATCCGGCTGCGCTTCAGGTTGCGCCTGACGCGGAACCGGGCTTGGCACAGGCTCGACCAGTTTCATGCCACCTGGCGGGTTGCCGAAAGTATCATGCACCAATGCCCAGTCAGTGTCGATCTGCACCATGACGGTATCTGGAAAATCTGGGGAAGGTTTGTGCGCCGCGCTCGATTTTTCAACGTTGCATTTGCAGCCACGCTGTTCAAGTGTTCCCTTGTAACGAAGCGCTGAGGCGAGGTTGATGCCTCGCTTTAATACATAACCGTTGGAATCCAGTATCGGCTCAATTTCTTCCTTGTTGCGTTTGAACAGAATCATCAGCAGTTCGGCTACCTGCTCCTTGCAATAGCCTTCCATCACTCCCTGAGTCGAAATCTGGTAGGTTTCAACCATAGTCACACCCTCGCTTGAATTTATATTTAATTTTAATTGGCGTTAAATTGGCGTTGAATTGAAGTTGACCCACGACCCCAACAAACGCCGATTTTTTCATCTCCCCCTTCGCTTGTCCAGCATTTAGCCTTTTCTAATTTGAGTAACGCCTCTAACTGTCTGCTTTTGACCATAGATACCAAAAACGCGGTGCAGCAATTTTGCGCAAACGCTCGTGTGTGGATATCGCAGGCCACCATCAAATATCAATTAATCAAGCAGCATGTCAGATTCGTCGGCGTACATTCCGGTCTCAATATCAAATTCCATTTAAATTTGATTATTCAATCTGTGTCGTCCAAAAACGGACCCATTTCAATTCTGCCTGCCCGACCGAAAATAGTGATCGAACAGAGCATTGGTCAGGCCAGTCAAGGTATTAATGCTTTCTAATGGAAAAATGTTCATTCGAACCCGCTGCTGCCAGGGATGCAGGCCGGGTTGAAATCATGGCTATTTACCATCTTTATGCAATTAGTTAGCGCTACTCCTTCGCCATAGCACTGTCAAGACTGGCGCATTTGCCCAAACGGGGTATCATCTGCGCTTGCCATTTTTTATCAGAACTCATTGCATGTTACCTTCCATCGAACAACGCCTTTCCATCGAATTAGCCGCCCAGCCGCAACAGATCAGCGCTGCCATCACCCTGCTCGATGAAGGCGCCACCGTGCCGTTCATTGCCCGTTACCGCAAAGAAGTCACCGGCGGACTCGACGATATTCAGCTGCGTCTTCTGGAACAGCGCCTGTCCTATCTGCGCGAACTGGAACAGCGCCGCGAAGCCATCGTCAATTCAATTACCGAACAGGGCAAAATGACCCCGGTACTACTGCACGCCATCATGCATGCCGAAGACAAAACCGGGCTGGAAGATTTATATCTGCCCTACAAAATCAAACGCCGCACCAAGGCGCAGATCGCCGTCGAAGCCGGTCTGGAACCACTGGCCGATGCACTGTTGCTGGACCCGACACTGGTGCCTGAAAGCGTCGCGGCAGGCTATCTGAAAGAACCCTTTAAAACCGAAGCCGGCGATAATCCGGGCATAGCCGATGTCAAGGCAGCGCTGGATGGTGCGCGCCAGATTCTGATGGAGCGGTTTGCCGAAGATGCCACGCTGCTGCAACAGTGCCGCGCCTATCTGCAGGAACACGGCATTGTTGAATCTGTCGTGATCGAAGGCAAGCTCGATGAAGGTGCCAAATATGCCGATTATTTTGCGTACTCGGAAAGCATCATGACAATTCCCTCGCACCGCGCGCTGGCGATTCTGCGCGGACGGCGGGAAGAAATGCTCAACGTAGTTTTGCGGCTTGATACCGAAGCAGAAAAACCAAAATGGGATGCGCCATTAAACCCGTGCGAAAGTCGCATCGCAAATTTTTTCAAGATCAGCAATCAAGGTCGCGCTGCCGACAAATGGCTTTGTGACACCGTGCGCTGGTGCTGGCGCGTGAAAGTGTTCATGCATCTGGAAAGCGAACTGATGGGCCAGTTGCGCGAACGCGCCGAGCTCGAAGCGATCAATGTCTTCGCACTGAATCTGAAAGCGCTGCTGTTGGCCGCACCGGCCGGACAACACGCCACAATGGGGCTGGATCCGGGCCTGCGTACCGGCGTCAAGGTGGCGATTGTGGATGCCACCGGCAAGGTGCTGGAGTACAGCACAATTTACCCGCACCAGCCGCGCAATGACTGGAATGGTTCGCTGCATACGCTTGGTCAGCTGGCAGCCAAACATAACGTGTCGCTGATCTCGATCGGCAACGGCACAGCGTCGCGTGAAACCGACAAACTGGCTCAGGAGCTGATCAAACTGCGCCCGGAACTCAAACTCAAAAAGATAGTAGTCTCGGAAGCCGGTGCTTCGGTTTACTCGGCATCTGAATTTGCCTCGAAAGAATTGCCGGATCTCGATGTATCAATCCGCGGCGCGGTATCGATTGCGCGACGTCTGCAGGATCCGCTTGCCGAACTGGTCAAGATCGATCCGAAATCAATCGGGGTCGGACAGTATCAGCACGATGTCAGTCAAAGCCAGCTGGCCAGATCGCTCGATGCGGTGGTAGAAGACTGCGTCAACGCCGTCGGCGTGGATGTCAATACCGCTTCGGTACCGCTGCTGGCGCGTGTATCCGGACTGTCGCAAAGCGTAGCACAAAGCATTGTGACTTACCGTGATACCCAGGGCCGCTTTGCCTCGCGCGCGGCATTGCGCAAGGTGCCGCGTCTGGGCGACAAAACCTTTGAACAGGCGGCCGGATTTTTACGTATCGTTGATGGCGACTCGCCTCTGGATGCGTCGGCGGTGCATCCGGAATCGTACCCGGTGGTTGAAAAAATTCTTGCCGATATTAAAAAGGACGTGAAAGCCGTCATTGGTGACGCCGGACTGTTAAAAACCCTGAACCCGGCCAAATATGCGGATGACAAGTTTGGTATTCCAACCATTTCCGACATCCTGAAAGAACTGGAAAAACCGGGTCGCGATCCGCGCGGCGAATTTTCCACCGCAACCTTCAAGGAAGGTGTGGAAGAAATCCGCGATCTGCGTCCTGACATGATCCTCGAAGGCGTGGTCACCAATGTGGCGGCATTTGGCGCCTTTATTGACATCGGCGTGCATCAGGATGGCCTGGTACATATCTCCGCGCTGTCGAACACTTATGTCAAGGACCCGCACACAGTCGTCAAGGCAGGTCAGGTCGTGAAAGTCAAAGTGCTGGAAGTGGATGAAAAACGCAAACGGATTGCGCTCACCATGCGCCTGACCGACAGCGCACCGCAACCCGGAACCACTCCCCAGCAGCGCGCTGATCGCGATGATGCTAAGCGCATGTCACAGCATCAGAAGCAGCCCGCAGCAGCAGCCCCAGCCAACAGTGCCATGGCAGCAGCCTTTGCGAAACTGCGTTCCTGATTTTAAGTTAACTAAATCTTAACCGAATCGCGAAGCAACTTTTATCTATATAATTGCCACATTATTTTTTGCATGAAGAGAGCAAACCATGAACGACGTACAAAACTGGATCAAGGAAACTGTCACTAACAATCGCATCGTGCTGTTCATGAAGGGCACGGCGCAATTTCCGCAATGCGGATTTTCAGGCAAGGCAATTCAGATCCTGAAAGCCTGCGGTGCAGAAAACATCGTGACCGTCAATGTGCTGGATGACGCCGATGTGCGCCAGGGCATCAAGGATTTTTCCAACTGGCCAACCGTTCCGCAACTTTATGTCGGTGGCGAATTCATTGGCGGCTCCGACATCATGGGAGAGATGTATGAAACCGGCGAAATGAAATCGCTGATTCAGTCCTGACCACCTCTGAGCTGAGTGCCTTGACTCCCCAACGACTCATCATCGCCGTCACCGGTGCCACCGGTGTGGTGTATGCGGTGCGTCTGCTGGAAGTGCTGCGCGACATGACCGGCATTGAAACTCATCTGGTGATTTCTGAAGCCGGTCTGATGAGCCTGCAGCAGGAAGTGGGTATGAAGAAGAAGGAGCTCGAAGCGCTGGCCGATGTGGTCTACAACGTCAAGGATATTGGCGCAGCGATTGCCAGCGGTTCCTTTCAGACCACGGGCATGATCATCGCCCCGTGTTCCATGAAAACGCTGGCCTCGGTGGCCAACGGCCTGTCAGAAAATCTGATCTCACGTGCTGCCGACGTCACTCTGAAAGAACGACGTCGTCTGGTGTTGATGGTGCGCGAGACGCCATTCAATCTGGCGCACCTGCGCAATATGACCTCGGTAACAGAAATGGGCGGCATTATCTTTCCGCCGCTGCCCAGTTTTTACCAGCATCCGGCCAGCATTGCCGAGATGGTTGACCACAGTGTGGGCCGCGTGCTGGATCTGTTTCAGATTCCGCATCAGCTCACCCCTGAATGGCCGGGACTGAAGCAACATCAACCCGCGCGCCTGAAATAATGCGTCTGACTTTCACCTGTCACAATCCCTGAATAGGCCCAACCATGAAATCTGAATCGGCTGAAATCGTCTGCGCCGACGGCGAACGTCTGATTGGCCACTTTTTCAGGGCAGAGCCAATTGCTAACGGATTACCCGTGCTGCTGTGCCCGGCCACCGGCGTCAAACAGTTTTTTTACCTGCGTTTTGCGCATTGGCTTTCACTACAGGGTCACGATGTTCTGGTCTTCGATTACCGTGGTATAGGTCTGTCGCTGCACGGTAAATTACAGGACAGCACAGCAACCCTGGCTGAGTGGGGACAACAAGACCTGGTGAGTGCGCTGGACTGGCTGCTGCAGCGTACCGGGACAGACAAGGCGGTACTGCTGGGCCACAGTGCGGGCGGCCAGATGATTGGACTCATGCCCAACCACAATCACATCGAACGGGTAGTTGGGGTAGCCATCTCAACCGGCTGGTTCAAGGGCATGCGCGCGGCCTTCCGATTCAAGGCCTGGCTGGGATTGCGCTGCATCGTTCCGCTGGCCATCCGCTTGATCGGATATGCACCCAATTCAAAATTAGGTCTGGGAGAAAACCTGCCCTCCGGCATTGCCGCACAGTGGGGCCAATGGTGTGCAGCCGGCGGCTACGCCACCAACGCTGTTGTCGGAAAACCAGAACAGGATTTTCATGCAGACATCCGCATTCCTTTCACCTCCTTTTATGCTACCGATGATGACATCGCCACCAGCGCGACTGTGGCTGATCTGATGCGCACCTTTCCCAATGCCCTGCGCACCACCGTGGTGGTGCAACCGGCACAGTTTGGGCTCAAAGCCATTGGTCATCTGGACTGGTTTCGCAAATCGCATCAGACTACCTGGCCGATGCTGGCCCATGCCGTGCGCGGGGAAATTCAGGAATAATGCAATTTTCCAAAATCTTTACCAGCCACGTTGTCACCTTTTTGGCGTAAATACCCATTCAGGACAGCAACGAGCTTCAGGCAGTCAATCTTCACTTGATATCGATAGGGAAAATTTCGGCGGATAATGCCACCTTGTTGCCCAATCCGTAATGAAAATACGCAGGCCGGCACGCTGTTCTTAACAGAATAAAAAACTCCAGCCGCATGCGGCTCAGCCACGACATGGTCTTGTCGGCAATCAGATTTTCAACTGCTACATGTACCACCCAGTGTCGCAGATTGGTGGGCAGGTTGATGTCTTTGTGCTCCAGCATTTCCTGTAATGCGATTTCCACATTGGGATCTTCCATAAATCCAAACTGCATCTGGACATGAATAATGCTGCCGCGCTCGTTACGTTCCAGTACGTGCACCGAATACCGGTTGCCGTGCATGAACGGCACTTTCAGATGTTTGACCTGAACGTAAATAATATTGCGCGCCAGCGCGCCGGTCCTCTTCCACATCATCTGCAGCAAGGTTGGCGTTCTGACTTTGCTGGAATGCACAACCACTGGCACCATCAAAATGGAAGTGCGTTCGAGATACGACGGCAGATCGCGATGATGCTGAATCATCGCGCTCATCGGTATTGTGTAATTGGCGGCATAAGCGTCGAAAGTGGCTTTGCGGCCCCAGCGCCAGGTCGCCATGGTGATAAAGATGGCGCAGCCGATCAATATGGGTACGAAGCCACCTTCTATGAATTTGATCGATTTCGCCACCAGAAATGCGATCTCCACAAAACCGAAGCAACCAAACAGCGCTGCACTGCGCAGTACGCTCCAGTGCCAATAGCGGCGCGCAATACAAAACATCGCCGTTGAGGTTGTCACCATTACGCCGGATTCAGCCAGACCATACGCCGCACCCAGCGCTTCACTGGAACCAAAAGTAATCACCAGAATTACACAACCCAGATACAGCGACCAATTAATGAAAGGCACATAAACCTGTCCCACATGATCATGATGGGTGTGCTTCACCTTCAGGCGCGGCAGCACTTCCAGTGCGATGGATTGCGAGGCTAAAGAAAATGCACCGGAAATCAGCGCCTGCGATGCAATTACGGTGGCCATCGTCGCCAGCACCACCATCGGATACAGCCAGTCAGACGGGACCATGCTGTAAAAAAGATTGCCCCCGACACGCTGCCCACCACCCAGCAGAAAAGCCCCCTGACCGAGGTAATTCAGTATGAGTGCCGGATAAACCATCAGAAACCAGCTGAGCCGTATCGGCTTGGCGCCAAAATGACCCATATTGGCATACATCGCTTCGCCACCCGTCAGCACCAGTACCAGCGCCCCCAGCACCAGCAGACTGGCATACCAGTCACTGTGCAGCAGAAACTGCAGACCGTACATTGGATTGAATGCCTGAAAAATTTCAGGATGCAGTCGTATCTGGTGCAGACCCAGCAACGCGAGTACCACAAACCAGACGATGATAATCGGGCCAAAGACCCGGCCAAGGCCGCCCGTTCCCTTGTACTGAAAACTGAAGACAAAAGTAACGATGATCAGGGTAATCAATATGATGGCGTGACTGGAAACGGGTGTCGCAACGCCAATGCCCTCAATGGCTGACAACACGCTGATGGCCGGGGTGATCACACCATCCCCGAACAGTAATCCGGCACCGATCAACAGCAGCCACGACACACCGGCCAGGCGCCTCTTGTTGAATTTATCCAGCAATCCATACAGGGCAAACACGCCGCCTTCACCATCGTTATCTGCGCGCAAAACAAACAAGGCATATTTGAGCGAGACAACCACGCTCAGCGCCCAGATCACCAGTGAAATTCCGCCGAGAATATTGGCATTGGTCAGGGCAACCGGTCTGACTCCGAAAAACATAAGATTGAGCGCATACAGTGGTGACGTGCCAATATCACCATAAACCACGCCCAGTGCACCCAGGCTTAATAAAAGAATACCTTTTGCAGGACGATGTGAAGTTTCGATCTGCGCGTTGTGATCCGGCTGTTGGTCTTGATCTGGATTGCTGTCTATGGAGCCTTGTTCCATTGGCCGTCCTGTTGTTTATTCTTCCGCACTTTTGAACAATAGCAAAGGGAAGGTAACAGAACAATGCAGAAATCGGCATTTCTGGCGTTGAGTTGATTTAAGTTAAAGGAAATTGAACTTGCGGGCATTTGGGAGAGGTTTGAAAATAATCGTAATCAAGACATCACAAATGCCATCTGAATTTCCCGTGTGGTGGCTCCGCGCGCGATCAAAGCACGGACGATCAAATCGAAACTAATACAATTAAAGGGTTGCTGTCGTTCCGCCGCGCACATTCCTTTCTGAGGGACCGTGAACTACCGGTCAAAACAGGTCGCATCCACAAAAGTCGCCGCCAGCATTTCCAGCCCCAACTGATCTTCAAGATTGAAGCGCCCCAGGCTCGGACTGTCCATATCCAGTACGCCAACCAGCTCACCGTCTTTAATCAGCGGAATCACGATCTCGGAGTTTGAAGCCGAGTCGCAGGCAATATGACCGGGAAAATCATGTACATCAGCCACCATGATCGTGCGCTTTTCCTGCGCCGCCGTGCCGCATACGCCTTTGCCAAAAGGAATCCGCGCACAGGCCACCTTGCCCTGAAATGGTCCGACCAGCAATTCGCGGTCCTTGCCGTTTTTGGCTGGCCGGACCAGATACACGCCGGCCCAGTTCAAGTCGGCGATGGTTTCAAATAAAAAGGCTGAAAACTGTGCCGCATTGGAAGTCAGATCCTGTTCGCCTTCGAGCAGGCTGATCAGCTGACTTTCAAGCGTCAGATATTCGGGATTGTTGGACGGGCCGGAAGAAGTAAACATGAAATTTTTTCAATCAGATTAATCAGGATGGCGCATTGTACCTGCCGCGCCGACTCGCAGGTGTCAGTTCAGGCTCTGGCTTCGAATTTCAGGGCCAGCGTGCGGGCTGAAAATCGCAACCCGGTCGGCTCCGGACCGTCGGCAACCACAACTCCGATGTGCGCATCACAGCGGCTGCAGGCAAACAGGTCATGCTCCCGGTTGATGTTTAACGCCGAAATCGGCTGCCAGAAACTCGGCCAGCCGGTGCCGGATTCAAATTTGCTGTCTGAATCGAACAGTGCCGCGCCACAGCAGATACAACGGTAAATGCCGGGACTGCGCGCATTCCACAGACTGCCGGTGTAGGGATGATCGGGTTCACCGAGGCGCGTCACATCATAGACCTCGGCGGGCAGACTGGCGCGCCATTCGGCGTCGGTTTTGATGATTTTGGCAACACGCTGCGCGCCAGTGCTTTTGCCGTCAGAAGAAAATTCTTCGATAGTCACCATGGCATTCGATGACAGTTCTGACAAGACATCAGCCAGCGACTTGGTCAGCGGCAGTGCTGCGAGAACCATTCCGGCTCCCAATTTCAACATGAATCGGCGTGCCGGGTTTTGATTTTTTTTCATCTGTGATTTCCTTATCCAGCCTGAGTTGATCGGATTTCGGGATTTACAAAAATTAAAATGACCTGTTTGAGATGAATCGCATTTTACTATCGAATAAACGGTGCGCGTCAGTTTATAAAGACAGATCAGAGTGATGAAGTTGATATCGGAAAGGTTGTGTTGCACAATGCCCTCCAGAGTGAATTGACCTGGTGCCTTATTCTTTTAAAATCATTGGATCAGCGCCCAGCAGAAAAAATATTCTTACCCAATCGAACTGAAAGTTTAGCCATGACTTACGAAACCTTATCCGTCAGCCTGACTGACCACATCGCCATTATTCGGCTCAACCGCCCCGAGAAAGCAAATGCGATGAATCTGCCGATGTGGCGCGAGATTCGCACTGCGTTCGAATGGGTGGACTCCACCCCAACGGCGCGGGTGGCGATTCTCGAAGCAGAAGGAAAGACCTTTACTTCGGGTATCGAACTGCAGATGATGATGGGACTGGGCGCGCAAATCCAGAACGAGTGTGAAGGCCGCAAACGCGAAGCGCTGCGCTCCATCATTCTGGATCTGCAGGACACCCTGACCAGTCTGGAGCGCTGTCGCAAACCGGTACTGGCCGCGGTTCATGGTGCCTGTGTGGGCGGCGGTATTGATTTGATTACCTGCGCCGACATGCGCTATTGCTCGAGCGACGCGTATTTCACCATCAAGGAAATCGACATCGGCATGACCGCCGATGTCGGCACACTGCAACGACTGCCAAAACTGATTGGCGATGGCATGGCGCGGGAACTGGCCTACACTGGTCGCAGGGTTGATGCTGCCGAAGCGCGTGACATCCACCTGGTTAACCGCGTGTTTGAATCACGCGAAGCGCTGCGCGCAGGTGTGCTGGAAATTGCTGCTGACATCGCCGCGAAGTCACCTCTGGCCATCCGCGGCACCAAGGAAATGATCAGCTACGCACGCGACCATTCGGTGGAAGACGGCCTGAAATACATCGCCACCTGGAATGCCGCCATGCTGATGTCCAATGATCTGCAGGAAGCCATGATGGCCAATATGGGCAAGCGACCTGCTGAATTCAAGGACTGAAGTGAAGTTGCAGCAGGTCAGTGCCGGTCGTGCTCACAAAGGGTCGGCAATGTCACTGAGAATAAATTCGCGAATCTGATTTGAATGGGCTATGCCGCGCGACTTCAGTATGTACATGCCACGGTTGCGTTCACCCTGATCTTCAATGTCACGCAGGCTTAACCAGGTGTCGATCAGCGAGGGAATGGAATCGTTGCTGGCCTCGAGCTTATCGCCAACATGGGTCATGCCGGTCAGCATGGTGGTGGCCTTCTTGGTCTTGAGAAAATCAATCAGGCGCGTGAGCATCGACTTGGCTTCCTTGTCAGAGCCGACTACCGTCAACGCCGAGATCGGATCTACTACCACGTTGGACGGATTGAATTCGAGAATCAGTTTGTGCATGGTCATCAGATGCATTTCCCGTCCGTGCACCGAAGGTCGCGACGCGTGGAAGCGCAGCAAACCCTGTTCTATCCAGTGCGACAGGTTGATGCCGATCGACAGCATGTTACGGATGATTTGCTGGGGCGACTCTTCAAAGGCAAAGTACAGACAGCTCTCGCCCCGACTGCACGCGGCGTCGACAAATTTGACCGCAACACTGCTTTTGCCGGAGCCAGCCGTGCCGGACACCAAAATCGAACTGCCGCGATATTTGACGACCCGCAACCGTCGGGTCGAGATTTGTTCTTCAACACGCAGATCGAGCAGCACCACGCAGTCGGCCATGTATTCTCCCAGATCGTGGCGCGCCAGGGTGCGTTCACCGCGCTCACCGGTCACAATCGCGGTGACGCCCTTTTCCTTGAGCCAGCGGAACAGGCGACGCAGTTTGGCACGCAGAATTGACGTATTGGTCAGGCCGCCGAACAGCACTTCGATGCTATCAAGCACAACCCGTTTGGCACCGATGGCGTCAATTGCCTGTCCCAGCCGGATGAACAGTCCATCGAGATTGTAGTCACCGGCCTGGTCGTAACCCATGGTAGCAAAATTGCTGGTCAGATCAGCATCGGTTTCTTCAAACGAGACGAAAATGCCGGGCTCGTTATATTTGAGCGCGCCATGCAGCAGGAATTCCATGCCGAGTATGGTCTTGGTGCAACCGGCGTTGCCACAGATCAGACTGGTACAGCCTTCGGGCAAGCCACCTTCAGTGATCTCATCCAGACCGCGTATGCCCGTGAGGGATTTCGCCAGCAACTGTGGCGTATGTGAAATTTTCAAGTTGTCTCCCGCTTTCTCAGCTATACAGAACATAAGCACGGGAGATTTGTCGTCAGGCGCCGCTTGCACTCAGGGCAACGGTTCCTGCACTTTATCGCTCAAACACGTCAGGTACGACCGGTGACAGATCGTGTTGTTGGCGTGGGGTTAGCTTGTCATAGCACATCCCCTGCAAATAGCGATTAACTTTCGTTCATATGTTTCAAGCTGTTAAATAGATACTTTGAAGCGCGCGCGCAGCCAGCGCACCGGGGCACCGACCAGCGGCAGCTTCTGGAACAGTTCTTCGGCTGCGTCCCAATAATCGCGGTGCAGCAGCACCATGCCGTGTTCATTGAATTTAATGTGAGAAGCACCACGAATTGAATAGGGTTTGCCGTTAAGTCCAAATTCAAACGTCCAGGTCACGAAGGCCTGTTGCCCCTGCATGATTCGGTCGTGCAGAATGAAACGCGGATGGTCCGTTGTGGAAAACATATGTTCAAATACCGCCACAATCGCCACAACGCCCGCGACTTCATTAAACGGGTCTTTGAATAGTGCGTCGCAATGGTAGTGGTCGGCAGCCTGCGCCAGCGTGGCCGGGCTGAGTGTGCTGTACCAGTCCAGCAGGGCGTCGAGTCGGGTCATGAAATAAATCTCTTCAATAAAAAGAAACGCAAGCCATAGGGCAATAAGCGCAACAGTTTCAGTAATTGGGTAAACCGGCGCGGAAAATGAATTTCAAACTGACCGCGCGCCATGCCGCGCAGGATGGCTGCCGAAGCCTGACGTGCAGTCTGGAGTGCGGGCATGTAAAAACTGTTCTTTTGCGTCAGTCCGGTATCCACAAAACCGGGGTTAATCAAATACACGTTGATGCCCAGCGGATGCAGGTCAGTGTACAGAATTTCTGCCAGATTGATCAGAGCCGCTTTGCTGGGACCATACACACTGGCATTCGGCAATCCCATATAGCCTGCCACGCTGGAGACGATGGCAATGCCGCCCTGACCACGCTGCATCATGGCCGGCAACACGGTTGCCAGTCCGGTATATACACTGGCCAGATTGATTTTCAGTGTGCGCAAAGCGGCTTCTGGATTGACTTCCCAGCTGCGTTCAGGGCGGTATTCTGCAGCGCAAAACAGAATCTGGTCCACGCCACCCAACTGGGTCTGAATTTGTTGCCAGGCGTTTTGCCAGGCGTATTGATCGAGCACATCGAGTGGAATTATGCAGGCCGCCGGATAGCTCCCGGCGGCGCGTATCATCAGGTCAGTACGCCGTGCCGACAGAATCACGGTGGCACCGGCTTCCAACAATTGCTGGGCAACGGCTTCACCGATACCACTTGAGGCACCGATCACCCAGACACGCTGTTGGCGCCAGTCACGGATTGGCACGTTCAGCATGACTGGCACCGCTTGGTAAAGAACAGCGTAACCTGACCTGCTTCCATACCCCATTTCTGCATGCTGGCGCGATTGATCATGACTGTGTCATTCATCATGAACATCCAGTCGTCAAAATGCATTTCCCAGGTGCTGTCATCCCCCGGCAACAGTAAATTGTATTGCCAGTGCAGCGCATTGCCCGATACCTCGCCAATGGCTACACCAACAACATCCGGTGCCGTGCCGTGCCAGCTGCCATCGGACTGACGGGTCAGAGTCCAGACGCGCTGCTGGCGGGTGCCGTCGTCATAACTGAAGCGTTCGTCCAGAAGCAACTGCTCTCCCTGTTTACTGCCGGTGATTTCAACGTGAAAGCGTTTCACCACTTCACCGCTGCGTTTCTGAAACATGCCCCACGCATCGGTGCTGCCCAGAAAATATTTTTCCAGATCGAATTTCGGTTGCAGGTTCTGGTAGTGCAGGACGTTCGGTGCTGCGCAACTGCCCAGCATCAGACACAGCGCCAGCAACAATAATTTTTTCATGACTTCCTCGTTGGGTCAGCAGTTCGAAACAACAAAATCAGGGCGAAACTTTTCAGTGCGCAGGGCAGTCCTGCATACACCCAGTTCAGTGCAACCCCGGCCGGTTGCCCAGGGTGATAATCCAGGGTGGCCAGCACCGGCAAGGTCAGACCGGACAGTGCCAGAGCCAGCTTTCCCAGCAGAGTCCAGATGCCAAAGTACGCTGCCGGCGCCGCATCTGCGGCGATTACCTGCGCGAGCAGCACCGGCGGCAGGGCCAGATCCGCACCAAGCGCAAAACCGGCGACGGCGCAGATTGCAAAAAATGGCAACACTGCACCGCTGCCCAAAAAGCCGGCGCCAACAAACGCGCCAATCGACATCAGCATGCCAATGCGCCAGCTCACCACTACGCCGGTTGCTCTGGCCAGCCTGACCCAGCGCGGCAAACCAAACGCCGCAGCCAGAAAGTAAGTGGCAAGAAACGCCCAGCCTAGCGGCCCGGCCCGCAATCTGTCGTTGACAAAAAACAGCACCAGCGTGGCTGGCACCGCAACCGATACGGCATTGAGAAAATACGGCAGCAGCAGCGCTTTAAACGCGCCATTGGCGGCCACCAATTTTGCCTGCTGAGCAATCCGCAACGGCACACAGCGGTTACGTTGCCAGACCGGCGCCTGAAACAGCAGCGCCCACACGGCAAGCGCCAGCAGCGCCGCAAAGATCAGGCAATACCAGGTCAGCCGGCTCTGCGGTGCAGCAACGCTGAAAATCAGACTGGGCACAACACTGGCAGCAATCACGCCCAGCAAGCCGGCCGCCTCACGCCAGGCCGCGGCCCCGAGCAGACCGGCGCCATCACCAAGCCGCGCACCCCAGGCCAGATAGGCGATGTTCAACATGCTGTGTGCCATATACGCCAGTACCAGCATGAACGCCAGCCACAGTGACAGGCTGCTGGTGCCTTGCGGTGGCAACCACAGGCCGTAAAATGCCAGCGCCAGCGTCACGGCCCCCAGACCGAACCAGAGCTGCAGCCGGCCCTGCAGCCGGTCAATGACATAGCCGAGCAACGGGTCCTGCAGGGCATCAACAAAGCGCGCCAGAAACATGATCCAGCCGACACCGGCCAAAGCCAGGCCCAGCTGAGAGGTGTAGTACACCGGTATCTGCACATACACCGGCAGGGCCGACATGGCCAGCGGCATACCCAGCAATCCATAGGCCGCATAACGCCATGCCTGCGCGTCGCCACTCACTTTATGCCCAGCAGATGCTCGCGCAGGCTGCTGTCTTTGCTACGCTGATCCAGCCAGATGGCGAAAAACGCCCGGGCAAATTCCGGGTCGTCAATGTTCGCCAGCAAGCCGTTTGCGTCATAAAAGCGGCAGCCCAGCTGCGGAATAAAAATACCGATAAGTTGGTCACCCTCATTCACGTTCGGGAATACCTTGGACATGAGAACTTCCCAATGCTGCAACTTATCGGCGGAAAAGCGTTGATCGGACAGTCGTTTAATTTCGTCAATGCTGGTCTGTACAAAGTACGCACTGTTGATGTGACGGTGATAAGTCAGTTCCAGCGCAAACGGCGCATTTTTATCGAAGGGCGTCTTTTCACTCCACAATGCAGCGCTGTAGATCGACAGGCCGAACCAGCTCAGTTCGCCCTGTCCAACCACTTTGGCCTGCGGTAATTCGGCATGCCAGTCGCGCGCCTGTGCCGCACCGGTACACAAAAAAAATATCGCAGCGACACTCGCAGCGTGTTTAAGGCTTGTGCAGCAGGAATTGAACGACATCGGTTTTCCCCTCGTCAAAGCCGGCTTCGCAGTAGGCAAAATACAAACGCCAGACGCGCATAAAGCGTTCATCAAAACCCTGCGCGCGAATGTGCTCGGCCTGGCTGTCCCAGTCGCGGTGCCAGCGTCTTAAGGTTTCTGCATAATCGGGACCAAAACAGAATTCCTGATCGACCTGCAACCCAGCCTGTTTGGCCTGATGACCAAAGCGTTCTTTGCTGGGCAGCATGCCGCCCGGGAAAATATATTGCTGAATAAAATCGGTGCTGTTGCTGTAGCGTTCGAAATCACTCTGGCCGATGGTGATCGACTGCACCACCGCGCGCCCGCCGCGCTTTAACCGCGCTGCCACAGTGTTGAAAAACTGCGCCCAGTAGCGCTGACCGACTGCCTCAAACATTTCGATCGAAACCACCGCATCAAACGTGCCGCTCAGATCACGGTAGTCGCACAGGCTTAACTGCGCCAGATGGGCCAGATTTTGACTGGCCAGACGTTGCTGGGCGAGGGCCAGTTGTGACGGTGATATCGTCACACCCGTGATCCTGATACCCTGGAGCGCTGCGTATTCGGCAAACCCGCCCCAGCCGCAGCCGATCTCCAGCACATGGTCGCCGGCGGTCAGATCCATCACATCAATAATGCGCTGATACTTGCGGGCCTGGGCAGCCGACAGTGACTGGGTCATGTCGCCGTCAAACACGGCGCTCGAATAAGTCATGCTGTCATCCAGCCACAACCGGTAAAAATCATTGCCGATATCGTAATGGGCATGAATGTTTTTGCGACTGCCACTGCGGGTATTCGGACGAAACAAGTGGCGCAACCGGTACCACAGCGTGGACAGGGAGCCGCCGTTGACCACGCGCTGCAGCGCAGTCTGGTTGCGTATGGCCAGACGCAGCAGTGCCACCAGATCAGGACTGGCGATCCATCCGGCTTCGATGGCTTCGGCAAAGCCGATATCACCGGCGCGGATGATGCGGGCACAGGCGCGCCAGTCATGGATTTTCAGAGTGGCGCTGGGCGGTTGGTGCAGGTCGCCATACGTGTAGTGGGTGCCTTCCGGCGTAATCAGTTGCAAATGCCCATATTGCAGGCGTTGCAGCAGCTTCAAAAAAATTCTGGCGGCCACCGGCACGCTGGCTGGCAGTGATTCAGTAAGGCATCTTGGTTTCACTATGACGGCTCCTGTTGTGTATTGCCGGACGGTTTTGAGGTAAGGCTGAGTTCATGTTCTGGTGCAGCCGGTTTGGAAAACCACGCAACACCCTTGCACCATAATCTGAAGGCCTGCCAGTGGATGCCGACGACGATGCTGCAGGTCAGCCACGGCTGTAGCAGGATCGCGTTTCTGATTTGCTTCGCAGTCAGGTCAACGCACTTTCCACCGACTGCGGTTTTAATCAGCAAGCCTTGCTCATCGAAATAATCCAGGGTGATAAAACTAGACTGTTCCGCTTCGCGAAATTTAAAATGGTACTGACCCTGCACCTGGCAAAAGGGTGAGACGTGCATGTTTTTATCGCTGACCAGTTCAGTCTGTGCCGTGATCGCCCCTGCAGTGCTTAGCAGATAGCGATGCGATTCCCCGAAGGTATTGTTAACTTCAGCCAGCACCGCCAGCAACGCGCCCGAATTGTCGTGGCAGTACCAGAAACTGACCGGATTGAACGCAAATCCAAACAGGCGCGGAAAGGTCTGCAACCAGATTTCACCGTCTGCCGGTATGCCGGCTTTGTGCAAAATGGTCCGCATCCATTGCTGCAGGTCGCTGCCGTCGCGCGGCCCGTAATCACGCGTTCTTATCGAAGCCAGCCGGCGGCGATTTACGCCGAACCAGGCTGAATTCAATTCCTGCAGGCGCGCCAGATTGAGGCGCACATAAAACACCGGATAGACAAAGCGATGCAGCACAGGTCGCAGTCGTTCGTGCATGACCTGTCCGCGGATCAGTTTGGCTGGCGCGGATCTCACAGTCTGGCCCAGTCTGGTGCTACACCAAAATCTCTGGCAATCCGCAAGGCCGATTTCAAACCGTCTTCATGAAAACCATAACCGGTCCAGGCGCCGGCAAACCAGCAGCGATTTTTTCCCTGAATGGTTTCCAGCTGCTGTTGCGCATGAATGGCAGGCTGATCAAACACCGGATGTTGATACTGAAAACTGCGCAGTACCTTGGCCGGGTCAGGCGGATGGATCGGATTCAGGGTCACGATGACCGGTGTAGTAAATGGCAGTTGCTGAAGTTTATTGAGCCAGTAGCTCACGCATACCGGACGCTCCCCGGCGCGCTGCTGCGCTCCGATGTAATTCCACGCCGACCAGACCTTGCGCTGCTGCGGCATCAGGCTTAAATCGGTATGCAGCCAGGCCTGGTTGGGTTGATACCGAACCGCCGACAGTAGCGCCTGTTCCTTCGCGCTGGCATCCAAGAGCATATTGGCTGTATCCGGGGCATGCGTGGCAAACAGCACCGAATCAAATCTCTCGGTTCTTTGATGTGTAATTACCAGAGCTTCCTCAGCGGAACGCACTACCGATTCGACCGGAGTATTGAGGCGGATATCGGTTAATGAGGCAGCTATTTTTCGCACGTATTCACGCGCGCCGCCGCGCACCGTTTGCCATTGCGGCCGGTTATTCACCTGCAGCAGTGAGTGATTCAGGCAAAAGCGGATAAAGGTGCTGGCCGGGAATTTCAAAATGTCGCCCGGGGTACTCGACCAGATCGCCGCAGCCATAGGCAACAGATAGGCATCGCAAAAAGTGGCGCCATACCGCTCCTCTTTCAGCAGCTCGCCCAGACTGGCGCAACTTTGCAATGTCCGCTGCAGATGGTCAGGTGCCGCCTTGTTGAAGCGCAGGATGTCTTTAAGCATGTTCAGAAAGGTCGGCGAAAGCAGATTGCTGCGCTGCGCGAAGACACTGTCCAGACTGGTGCCGGCCCATTCAAGCTTGCCCTGTTCCATCGACACGCCAAACGACATGTCGGTTGCATAACTGCCCACCTGCAGTTCGGCCAGCATGGCAATCAGGTTGGGATAGGTTTGATTGTTATAGACCAGAAATCCGGTATCAACCGGATGCACAAAACCGTCGAGCGTCACATCAACCGTATTGGTGTGACCGCCCAGATAATTGCCGGCTTCATACAGAACCACGTCATGGGCACGGGACAGCAACCAGGCGCTGGCCAAGCCAGAAATTCCTGATCCGATTACGGCGATTCGTTGCCTGTTGCGCTGCATTTGGTTGCCTTATTTTGAAATTTGCGTTGCTTGTTATCGACGGTGTGCTAATATTACTACCAATCAAACAGAAAAGCTACTAACCAGTAACTTTATTTTACTCATGAGTATTTTTAGCAAAATCAGCTTCAAGGACCAAGCCTTCAAACTCAGGGAAAGCGCGGTGCTGGATGCGACCACCAAAATTTTGGGCGACAAGGGTTTTGACCTGATGACCATGGATGACGTGGCCAACGCAGTGGGAATTTCCAAACCCAGTCTGTATAAGCACTTCAAATCCAAGGAAGATCTGGTCGGGGAAGCCTTGATCCGGCTCATTGATGGTGCCATTGAATTTGTGGCAGCACTGGAGCAGGGCCAGTCGCCGGTTCAGAAATTATCCGCTTTGCTGGAATGGGCGCTGCGCGTGCGGCTCGAAGGTGGCATGCCGTTTCTGCCGTCCACCAACGCCAGCGTGCGCAGCATGTTAATGCGTAACATGCGCTACGTGACGCGCATTCTGAAGCTCAACGGGCAACTGGAAAAACTGGTTCAGGCGGCCCAAAAATCCGGCGAACTCGACAGTTCTCTGCCCAGCGACGTGATCTTGTTCAGTTACTATTCGCGCACCTGCGACCCGGCAGTAGATTATCTGCAGCAATTCAGCAAAATGAAAAATGACGATGTGGTACAGGCCATGTTGCAGGTGGCCTTCCAGGGTTTTCGGCCCACTGGAAAGAACACGCGATGACCGACACTGCACTGGTCTGGCTGCGCCGTGATCTGCGCCTGTTCGATCATGCTGCCCTGTATCATGCGCTGACGTCGGGCGCTCAGGTGGTATGTGTCTTCATTTTTGACAAAGCCATCCTTGACAGTTTGCCCAGGCGCGATCGGCGCGTGGCATTTATTCATGCCAGCCTGTGTCAGCTCAAGCAGGAACTCAATGCGCTCGGTTCCGATCTGATCGTGCGACACGGTTCGGCCACCGCGCTGATTCCGCGCCTGGCTGACGAGTTCAATGCCAATGCGGTGTATGCCAATCGCGACTATGAACCCGATGCAATCACGCGCGACGCACAGATTGAAGATCATCTGTCCTCGGAAGGCAAGTCACTGCATCTGTTCAAGGATCAGGTGATTTTTGAACGCGATGAAATTCTGAATCTGTCCGGCCGGATGTATCAGGTATTTACACCGTATAAACGGGCCTGGCTGGCCAGCCTGAATGAGCAGGCACTGGCTTCTTATCAGTTACGGCCGCATTTGCAGCATCTGAAACCATGCTCGGTTTCTCCCATGCCTGAACTGGCACAACTCGGCTTTGACGAAGTCAATGTTGACCATTTATTGCCGGGCATGGATGGTGGAGAACAGTTGTTCAATGATTTCTGCAATCGCATTGATGGCTATCATGACGCCAGAGATTTCCCGGCGCGAAAAGGGGTGTCGTATCTGTCGGTGCATGTGCGTTTTGGTACCGTATCGATCCGCGAACTGGCGCGCACCGCCAACCAGATCGGTTCCCAGGGCGCGCAAACCTGGCTGTCCGAATTGATCTGGCGCGAATTTTATCAGCAACTGTTGTGGCATCGGCCAGAACTGGTTACGCATACTTTCAAAACCGAATACGACACGCTGCCGTTTCCCAACAACCCGGATTATTTTGCCGCCTGGTGTGCCGGCCAGACCGGCTTTCCGCTGGTCGATGCGGCAATGCGGCAGCTCAATCAAACCGGTTTCATGCATAACCGGCTGCGCATGATTGCGGCCAGTTTTCTGGTCAAGGACTTGCTGATTGACTGGCGCTGGGGTGAACGCTATTTCGCCACGCATTTAAACGATTTTGATCTGTCTGCCAATAACGGTGGCTGGCAGTGGGCTGCTTCCACCGGCTGTGACGCGCAACCGTATTTCCGCATCTTTAATCCCACGACCCAATCGGAGCGCTTTGATCCGCACGGCCAGTTTATTCGCCGCTATTGTCCCGAACTCGCGCATGTGAGTGACAAGGACATTCACGCCCCACCTGCTCAGGATAATTATCCTGCTGCGATCGTCGATCACGCGACACAGCGGCTTGCTGCTCTTGCCCTGTTTAAAGTCTGAACTCAATTTCGATTTTGAATTTTCAGACATTACAGCTATCCTTGGACAACCACTCAATCTGGAGCTGAACCATGCCCGGCAAATTGTTGATTGTCCTGCTTGCATTGACCTCCCTGACCACGACCTCCTGTGTGACGCATGAGGCCACCCAGATCAATGCGCCCAAGTCTACCCAGGATCGACTTGGTAATGCTGTTGTGTCACCACTGAACGATTTGAACCTGATGCAGGCTGATATTCCGGCCGCACTGACTGAAGCAGTAAGCAATCCCTATCTGGTCCCACAAGACAGCACCTGCAAAGGGATAACCGAACAGGTTCAATTGCTTGATATGGCTCTGGGTCCGGATCTGGATACACTGACTGAATCCAAGACAAAAACGGATCTGGAAAAGGGTGGAGATTTTGCGGAAAATGAAGCGGTCGGTTCCGTTGAACGCACCATTCAGGGTGTCATACCGTTCAGGAGCTGGATACGCAGACTTTCCGGCGCGGAGAAGCGCTCAAAGGAGTTGAATACCGCAGTTGCGGCTGGCGTGGTGCGGCGCGCATTTCTAAAAGGCATGGGTCAGGAGCGCGGATGCGATGCGCCTGCTGCACCATTGAAACGTCCGCCATCGCTTTCTGAGCGGCCAGCAACCGAAAAATAATTCCAATCCGTGCCGGTATTGCAAATAGCCAGCTGCGTTTTGTACACCTTTAACGTTGACGTACCTGATCACAGCCCATCCTTCAATTCGGGCTTCCTGCGATGTAATTTTAATCCTGACTCATTATCATCCTCGCCTTGCTGGGCGCTCCAACGAATGTCACTCTTCGAACCATTCGCTTTCCAACAACAAAACACTCATCTATTTTAAAGAGGTGCCTTTGGTTACCGGTCACCATTCGGACCCACATCAGCGCACCAATCAACTTTCCATTTGATTTAAGAATTTACTTATGTTACCCACAACTCCCCACCAGGTCGCACTGAAAAGCGCGTTGGACACCTTCCTTTGCAACGACGTCATCAATATTATTGACAGCTATTTTGCGTTTTCCAATGCCGTTGAAGTGCTCATACTTGGCTCTGACGGAGAGCCGGTAGACAGCGAGAGCAACCGAACAACCACGGACGCAATCAAGCTCGCCCTGACTTCGCCACAATGTGATCGTGACATTATCCGGCTGATTTTCGCGAATGCGGCAGATCACGGTTACACCGATTTTTTGAACGACTTGCTGAATGACTTACGTTTCAATCAGAAGAAGATCATTCTGGACAATGTCGATTTCTCCGGACTCAATTTGACCAACCTGAACTTTGATTCAGCCAGCATGCAAAATGCCAACTTCACCGGGGCCAGTTTAGATTGGGCCTCATTTGTGGCCTCCGATCTGACCGGCGCACGGGGTTTAATTGCCGCCAAAGGGCATATCACCGTGAATTGCCAAACAGTCCTTGCCGATACCGGACTGAATGGTAATCCACGGAGACTGGTTGTCTTACTTAACAATAAACCCTGCCTCCTCGTACTGTCAGGTTCCCGTCAGAAACTCGGTTACTCAGATTTGACTTTAAGTGACACACTGTTCTTAATTCGAGGTTCCGATATAGTCGAGTGGCCGCCGTTCGGTAATTTTGCGCCATACCCGGTGCAGTGACACTTTTTGCATTTTTAAAACCTGCTCAATCCAGAAGACTTACCAGATAATCACGCGATCCTTCGGTGCCAGATACATCTTGTCGCCCGCCTTGACATCAAATGCCCTGTAAAAATCAGGTTGGTTACGCACCGTACCGTTGGCTCGGAATGCCGGTGGTGAATGCGGATCGGTTTTAATACGTACCAATACCGTTTCATCACGCAACTTGGCCTGCCATACCTGAGCAAAGCCGGCATAGAAACGCTGCTCGCCGGTATAGCCATCGATGACCGGTGCTTTTTTGCCGTTCAGTGAAATTTTGTAGGCCTTCATGGAAATCGCCAGACCGGAATTATCGGCAATGTTTTCACCCAGCGTCAGTTCACCATTCACAAAATAGCCAGGCAACGGGCTGAACGCATTGTACTGTTTGACCAGTGCAGTGGTTTTGGCAGCAAACTTTTTATGGTCTTGCTTGGTCCACCAGTCGCGCAGATTACCCTTTTCATCGTACTGACTGCCCTGATCATCAAAGCCGTGGCTGATTTCATGGCCGATTACGGCGCCTATGGCACCATAATTGACCGCATCATCGGCGTCAGGGTTGAAGAAGGGGGCACGCAGAATCGCGGCCGGGAATGTAATGTCATTCAACTGCGGGTTGTATTGTGCGTTCACGGTTTGCGGTGTCATGCCCCACTGCGCGCGATCGATTGGCTTGCCCAGCAGATTGATTTCGTACTGCGCTTCAAATTCGTTGGCGCGCAGGCTGTTGCCGATCAAATCATCTTTGCTGATCACCAGAGCTGAGTAATCACGCCATTTGTCCGGATACCCGATTTTGATGGCCATGGTCGACAACTTGAGCTGCGCCTGCTTCTTGGTAGCCGGGCTCATCCAGTCCAGTTTGTTGATGCTTTGTTTGTACGCCACCATCAGGTTGGCAACCAGTTTTTCCATTCTTACTTTGGACTCGGCCGGGAAATATTTGGCTGCATACAATTTGCCCATCGATTCGCCCATGGCCATGTTGATTTTATCCACAGCGCGTTTCCAGCGATCTTTTTGCTGAGGAATACCCTGCATGGTTGTACCGTAAAACGCAAAGTTTTCATCGGCGAAGCTGACCGGCAGCATACTGGCATTGCTGGACAGCGTGTGCCATTTGAAATAGGTTTTCCAGACGTCTAACGGCGTGTCCTGCACTACCTTGGCAAAACCGGTGAAATAGCTGGGTTGCCCAACCAGCACATAGCTGATTTTTCCATCGACGCCCATTGCTGTCAGATAGGCAGACATATCGAAGCCAGGGGTAATGGCATTCAGATTGACCAGTTCGATCTTGTTATAGTTTTTGATCGGATCACGCAGTTCAACCTTGGTCCACTGTACCTGTGCCAGCGCGGTTTCAAGTTTCAGAATTGCTTCTGCACTGGCTGCCGCGTTGGTGTCTCCGGCCATGGCCAGCATTTTTTCAATATGTTTGACGTACGCCAGACGTACTTTGGATAATTTAGCATCATCCAGCTTCAGATAGTAATCACGATCTGGCATACCCAGACCGCTTTGACCCAGACCGACCGCATATACGGTGGAATCACGGTCATCCTGATTGACTGAAATGTCGAACGGGGAAACGATGCTGACCCGGCTGAAATAGGCCATCAGTGCCGGAATCTGCGCTTTATCACTCAGTGCATCAATGCGTGTAAAGATCGGTTCGAGCGGTTTGATACCCAACGATTCGATGGTGGCCGTGTCCATGAAGCTGGCATACAGATCGCCGATTTTCTGCTCATCCGGGTTGCCCGCAGGGTTGGCAATACCGTCAATAATTGTTTTAAGCTGCGGCTGAACCTGTTCATTCAAAATATTGAATGAACCCCAGCTCGATTTGTCGGCCGGGATCTCGGTGTTTTTTAACCAGAGGCCATTTTGATGCTTGAAGAAATCATCCTGAGCCCGCACCGAATTGTCGATGTTTGCCAGATCGATACCTGAGACGCCTGCTGCATACAGTGGCGCACTGATCAACCCGACCATGATCGCGGTCAGCCCGAATTTTTTGATGGAATAGCTCATACCTGCTCCTGTTAATTGATATTGTTTTACAGACTTGTGGTCTGATTCTGTATCTCTGAGATGTTCGTTGGGGTGTGCGGATTCAAACTGGATTACAAAATTTCAGGTAAAAAAAAGCGCCGCCAGATAACTGGCGACGCTTGAATTATAGCTGAACAATTAGCTGAATAATTCGCGGATAGTTCCAAAATGGAATTATGCTTCTCCGTCTGCTACTTCATTGGCGCTCATGTTGGCTTCCATGTTGGCATTGAATGCCGCTTTTTCTGCCTGCAACATGGCGGTGCGTTCATCGGCTTCCCAAGTTTCTTTGAGCTTGCGGGCACGATGGTAAGCCAGACCGGTACCGGCTGGAATCAAACGTCCAACGATCACGTTTTCTTTCAGACCGCGCAGGCTGTCCTGTTTACCCATGATCGCAGCTTCAGTCAGAACCCGGGTGGTTTCCTGGAACGACGCAGCCGAAATGAATGAATCAGTCGACAACGAAGCCTTGGTAATACCCAGCAGAATATTTTCATAGGTTGCAGGGATCTTGCCTTCGGCAACGATACGATCATTTTCATCCAGCAGTTCGGAACGCTCAACCTGTTCACCAACGATGTAGCTGGTTTCGCCTGGGTTTTGCACAGTCACACGGCGCAGCATCTGACGCACAATCACTTCAATATGCTTGTCATTGATCTTCACACCCTGCAGACGGTACACGTCCTGTACTTCTTCAACGATGTAACGTGCCAGCGCCTCGATACCCAACAGGCGCAGAATGTCTTGTGGGTCACGCGGACCGTCAACAATCATTTCACCTTTGTTGACGACCTGGCCGTCATGCACCAGAACCTGTTTCTCTTTGGCGATCAGGAATTCATGTTTCTCACCATCGAGGTCGGTAATTTCCAGACGTTGCTTGCCTTTGGTTTCCTTACCGAAGGCAACCGTACCTGTGACTTCGGCCAGTACGCCGGCGTCTTTCGGTGAACGTGCTTCAAACAGTTCGGCAACCCGTGGCAGACCCCCGGTAATATCACGTGTTTTCTGTGATTCGGTCGGGATACGCGCCAGAACTTCACCAACGTGTACCTGCTGACCATCTTTAACCATCAGCAGCGCACCTGGCTGGAAGCTGATTGTCACGGCGTGTTCGGTGCCGGCAATTTTGACTTCAGCGCCCTGTTCGTTCAACAGTTTTACCTGTGGACGCAACAGTTTGGTGGCCACACCGCGACGTTTCGCATCGATGGCAACCAATGTTGACAAGCCGGTGACTTCATCAACCTGTTTGGCAACGGTAACGCCTTCTTCAACGTTTTCAAACTTGATCTGGCCACTGTACTCAGTGATGATCGGACGGGTCAGCGGATCCCAGGTTGCCAGTTGAACGCCAGCCTTGATAACCATACCGTCGGTGACGACCAGTGTCGCACCGTAAGGCACTTTATGACGTTCACGTTCACGACCGTGGTCGTCAGTAATCAGGACTTCACCGGAACGGGAAATCACGATCAGGTCGCCCTTGCCGTTGGTGACATAACGCATTGTGGCAGTGAAACGGATCGTACCGTTTGACTTGGCTTCAATTGCTGAGGCAACTGCAGCACGCGACGCGGCACCACCGATGTGGAAGGTACGCATGGTCAACTGGGTACCAGGTTCACCGATGGACTGCGCTGCGATCACACCGACTGCTTCACCGGCATTGACCATGTTGCCACGGCCCAGATCGCGGCCATAGCACATGGCGCACAGACCGTAGCGGGTGTCGCAGGTCAGTGGTGTACGTACTTTGACTTCATCGATACCCAGACGTTCGATTTCTTCCACTTCGTCTTCACCCAGCAACGTGCCGTTTTCATACAGAGTTTCCTGTGTATCAGGATTGACGACATCGTTGGCGGTAACGCGACCCAGTATCAGTTCTCGCAGCGGTTCGATAACTTCACCACCTTCAACCAGCGCTTTCATGGACGCGCCATTGGATGTGCCGCAATCGTCTTCGATTACAACCAGATCCTGCGTAACGTCAACCAGACGACGGGTCAGGTAACCCGAGTTCGCTGTTTTCAGAGCGGTATCGGCCAGACCTTTACGCGCACCGTGGGTAGAAATAAAGTACTGCAGAACGTTCAGACCTTCGCGGAAGTTCGCGGTAATCGGCGTTTCGATAATCGAGCCATCCGGTTTGGCCATCAGTCCGCGCATACCGGCGAGCTGACGGATCTGGGCTGCAGATCCGCGCGCACCGGAGTCGGCCATCATGTAAATCGCATTGAACGATTCCTGTGTGCCGGTGGTGCCATCACGCTTGACGACGTCTTCGACTTTCAGACGTTCCATCATGGCCTTGCCGACGTCGTCACCGGTTTTACCCCAGATATCGACAACCTTGTTGTAACGTTCGCCCGCTGTAACCAGACCGGATGCATATTGCTGTTCGATCTGTTTGACTTCTTTTTCAGCAGCAGCAATCAGGGTTACTTTTTGCGGCGGTACCAGCATATCGTCGATACAGATCGAGATACCGGCGCGCGTGGCCAGGCGGAAACCTGACTGCATGAGTTTGTCGGCAAATACCACTGTCGCACGCAGACCGCACTTGCGGAATGAGGTGTTGATCAGCTTGGAAATTTCTTTCTTTTTCAGGGCGCGGTTCAGTACGCTGAATGGCAGGCCCTTAGGCAGAATTTCCGACAGAATCGCACGACCTACCGTGGTTTCATAACGGGTGATGGTTTTATCGAAGTCACCGGTTTCAAGGTTCTTTGGATATTCGGTAATACGAACCGTGATACGGGTAGTGAGTTCGACTTCCTTGTTGTCGTAAGCGCGGATGGCTTCGGACACGTCAGGGAACATCATGCCTTCGTTCTTGCCATTGATTTTTTCGCGGGTCGCGTAGTACAGACCCAACACGATATCCTGGGAAGGAACAATCGATGGTTCGCCGTTAGACGGGAACAGAATGTTGTTTGAAGCCAGCATCAGGGTACGCGCTTCCATCTGCGCCTCTACTGACAATGGAACGTGAACCGCCATCTGATCGCCGTCGAAGTCGGCGTTGAATGCGGCGCAGACCAGCGGGTGCAGCTGAATGGCTTTACCTTCAATCAGGACCGGCTCAAACGCCTGGATACCCAGACGATGCAGCGTTGGCGCACGGTTCAACATGACAGGATGTTCTCTGATGACGTCTTCCAGAATATCCCAAACGATAGGTTCCTGAATTTCGACCAGCTTTTTCGCTGCCTTGATGGTGGTAGCCAGACCCATCAGTTCCAGTTTATTGAAAATGAATGGTTTGAACAGTTCGAGTGCCATCAGTTTTGGCAAACCGCACTGATGCAGTTTTAACTGAGGACCGACCACGATAACGGAACGACCGGAGTAATCCACACGTTTACCCAGCAAGTTCTGACGGAAACGACCGCCTTTACCCTTGATCATTTCAGCCAGTGATTTCAGCGGACGCTTGTTGGCGCCGGTCATGGCTTTACCGCGACGACCGTTATCCAGCAATGAGTCGACCGCTTCCTGCAACATCCGTTTTTCATTACGGGTAATGATTTCCGGGGCGCGCAGTTCCATCAGGCGCTTCAGACGGTTGTTACGGTTAATGACGCGACGATACAGATCGTTCAGATCGGAAGTGGCAAAACGGCCGCCATCCAGAGGCACCAATGGACGCAGTTCTGGCGGCAGAACCGGCAGCACTTCCATAATCATCCAGTCAGGCTTGATGCCGGAACGCTGGAATGCTTCCAGCACTTTCAGACGCTTGGCGTATTTTTTGATCTTGGCTTCGGATTTGGATTCTTTGAGCTCAACGCGCAAAGTTTCAGCGTCACGATCGATATCGATCGAGCGCAGCAGTTCACGGATACCTTCGGCGCCCATGAATGCGGTGAATTCGTCACCGTGTTCTTCGTATTTGGCTGCGTAATCGTCTTCCGACATGATCTGGCATTTTTTCAGCGGTGTCATGCCGGGATCGGTCACCACGTAGGCTTCAAAGTACAGAACGCGTTCGATATCGCGCAGGGTCATATCGAGCACCATACCCAGACGGGATGGCAGCGATTTCAAAAACCAGATGTGCGCAGTAGGGGAAGCCAGTTCAATGTGACCCATGCGTTCACGGCGCACTTTGGTCAGGGTAACTTCAACGCCGCACTTTTCGCAGATGACACCGCGGTGCTTCAGACGTTTGTATTTACCGCACAGGCATTCGTAATCTTTGATAGGTCCAAAAATTTTGGCGCAGAACAAACCGTCGCGTTCAGGTTTGAAAGTACGATAGTTGATGGTTTCCGGCTTTTTAACTTCACCGTAGGACCATGAACGGATTTTTTCTGGGGACGCAAGACCAATTTTGATCGCGTCGAACTGTTCGTCTTCCTGAACTTGCTTAAATAAATCGAGCAGGGATTTCATCTAACACTCCTGGCATGTGTAAATTTGTACTGAATTTACACTTAATGGCTGGTTAGTTTTGTGCGCAACTTGGTCCGTCTTACCCTGTTCGCATCAACGGGAGAGCCAGGTTTTGCAACGCTGGTTCCATTGATACCGGGAACGAAATTCATTACCCACTGCAAACTATCTTTAACGACCATCGCCCGAAATGAATTCGGGCGACAGATTTACAACAGAACTTCTAAAAACGTTTTACTTGGCTTCGAGATCAATATCGATACCCAGTGAGCGGATTTCCTTGACCAGAACGTTGAACGATTCCGGCATGCCGGCATCGATTACGTGATCGCCCTTGACCAGATTTTCGTACACTTTGGTACGTCCATTGACGTCATCGGACTTCACAGTCAGCATTTCCTGCAACACGTACGAAGCACCGTAAGCTTCCAGTGCCCACACCTCCATCTCACCGAAACGCTGACCACCGAACTGGGCTTTACCGCCCAGTGGCTGTTGCGTAACCAGAGAATAAGGACCTGTGGAACGGGCATGCATCTTGTCATCAACCAGATGGTGCAGTTTCAGAACGTGCATGTAACCGACAGTGACATTACGCTCGAACGATTCACCGGTGCGACCGTCATACAGAGTCACCTGGTTTTTCGAAGGCGTCATACCTAATTGCTTGGCGATTTCATCCGGATATGCCAGATCCAGCATACGGCGGATTTCACTTTCGTGTGCACCGTCAAACACTGGCGTAGCAAACGGCACACCGTGTTTCAGGTTGTTGGCCAATTCGATGATTTCATTGTCAGTGAACTTGTCCAGATCTTCTTTTTTGCCGGATTCGTTGTAGATCGAAGCCAGGAATTTGCGCAGTTCCTGAATCGCAGTATGGGCTTTCAACATTTCACCGATACGCAGACCCAGACCTTTGGCAGCCCAGCCCAGATGCACTTCCAGAACCTGACCCACGTTCATCCGTGAAGGAACGCCCAGTGGATTCAGTACCACGTCAGCCGGTGTACCGTCAGCCATGTATGGCATGTCTTCAATCGGTACAATGCGTGAAACCACACCCTTGTTACCGTGACGACCCGCCATTTTGTCACCTGGTTGCAGACGACGTTTAACGGCCAGATACACTTTGACCATTTTCTGTACGCCTGGTGGCAATTCATCGCCCTGTGTCAGCTTGGTGCGTTTCTCTTCGAAGGCCAGATCAAACTGGTGACGCTTTTCTGCGATGGAGTCTTTGATTGATTCCAGCGCTGCAGCAGCATCATCTTCAGCCAGACGGATGTCGAACCAGTGATGACGATCCAGATCAGACAGATAGGCTTTGTCAATGACAGTGCCCTTGCCCATTTTCTTCGGTCCGCCGTTGGCAACTTTACCAATCAGCATACGTTCCAGACGCTCAAAGGCATCGCCTTCAACAATACGCATCTGGTCATTCAGATCCAGGCGATAGCGTTTCAGTTCATCGTCGATAATCTGTTGCGCACGTTTGTCGCGCTGGATGCCTTCGCGGGTGAACACCTGGACGTCGATAACGGTACCGACCATGCCGGATGGCACGCGCAGTGAGGTATCTTTAACGTCAGAAGCTTTTTCACCGAAAATGGCGCGCAGCAGTTTTTCTTCCGGAGTCAGCTGTGTTTCACCTTTTGGTGTCACTTTACCGACCAGTGTGTCGCCAGCGGTGACTTCAGCACCGATGTAGACAATACCGGCTTCATCCAGACGGGCCAGCTGATTTTCAGCCAGATTCGAGATATCGCGGGTAATTTCTTCAGCGCCCAATTTGGTGTCACGTGCCACCACCGACAGTTCTTCGATATGGATCGAGGTATAGCGGTCGTCAGCCACAACTTTTTCAGAGATCAGAATCGAATCTTCAAAGTTATAACCATTCCATGGCATAAACGCCACCAGCATGTTCTGACCCAGAGCCAGCTCGCCCAGATCGGTCGAGGCGCCATCGGCCAGTACGTCACCTTTGGCAACGATGTCGCCCACTTTGACGATCGGACGCTGGTTGATGTTGGTGTTCTGGTTGGAACGGGTGTATTTGATCAGGTTGTAGATATCCACACCAACGTCACCGGCTGTTGCTTCGGCATCGTTGACACGAATCACGATACGACCCGCATCGATGTAATCAACTTTACCGCCGCGCAGTGCCTGAACTGTGGTGCCTGAATCGACCGCAACGGTGCGTTCGATACCAGTACCGACCAGTGCTTTTTCAGGACGCAGACAGGGAACTGCCTGACGCTGCATGTTGGCACCCATCAAAGCACGGTTCGCATCATCGTGTTCCAGGAACGGAATCAGCGAAGCCGCAACGGAGACGACCTGGCCGGTTGCCACGTCCATGTACTGAACGCGTTCTGGTGTGACCAGAATTGTTTCGCCAGCCTGACGCGAGGAAACCAGTTCGTCGGAAAGTTTGCCGGTGCCGTCGATGGTCGCATTCGCCTGAGCGATAATGTAACGACCTTCTTCAATCGCGGACAGATAATCGATCTGCGTCGTGATTTTGCTGTCGACAACTTTACGGTATGGTGTTTCCAGGAAGCCGTATTCATTCAGACGTGCATACAGAGCCAGCGAGTTGATCAAACCAATGTTTGGTCCCTCAGGAGTCTCAATCGGGCAGACACGACCGTAATGGGTTGGATGTACGTCGCGGACTTCAAAGCCGGCACGTTCGCGCGTCAGACCACCAGGTCCCAGAGCAGAAATACGACGTTTGTGCGTGATTTCTGACAGCGGGTTGGTCTGATCCATAAACTGGGACAGCTGGGACGAACCGAAGAATTCACGGATCGCTGCAGAGATCGGCTTGGAGTTGATCAGATCGTGCGGCATTAAATTGTCCGCTTCAGCCTGACCCAGACGTTCTTTGACTGCGCGCTCAACACGCACCAGACCGGCACGGAATTGATTTTCAGCCAGTTCACCGACGCAACGTACGCGACGATTACCCAGGTGATCAATATCATCGACTTCGCCGCGACCATTGCGCAGCTCAACCAGAATCTTGATAACGGCCAGCACGTCTTCATTGGACAGTGTCATCGCGCCGGTCAGCTCATCACGACCGATACGACGGTTGAATTTCATGCGACCTACTGCTGACAGATCATAACGGTCAGCGTTGTAGAACAGACCGTTGAACAGCGCTTCAACTGAATCTTCAGTTGGCGGTTCGCCAGGACGCATCATGCGATAGATGGCAACCTTGGCTGACATCTGGTCTGCAGTATCGTCTGAACGCAGCGTGTTGGAAATGTATCCGCCCTGATCCAGTTCATTGATGTACAGAGTCTGGATGTTGGCTACATTGGCAGCGCGCAGTTTGGCCAGCAAATCTTCAGTCAATTCATCATTGGCATTGGCAATGATTTCGCCGGTTTCAGCATCGACTACATTCTTAGCCAGAACGCGGCCCAGCAGGTAATCTTCGGGAACCGAGAAATGTTTGATTTTTGCAGCTTCGATATCACGAATATGACGGCTGTTGATACGCTTGTCTTTGGCAACCAGCACTTTGCCGGCTTTGTCTGAAATATCAAAACGGGCGACTTCACCACGCAGGTGGTCAGCCACGAATTCCATCTCCGCGCCTTCTTTATGTAGCGCGAAATTGTCGAAGACAAAGAAGTTGGCCAGGATCTGCTCATTGTTCATGCCGATGGCTTTAAGCAGGATCGTGACAGGCATCTTGCGACGGCGATCGACACGGAAGAACAGGATGTCTTTTGGATCGAATTCGAAATCGAGCCATGAACCACGGTAAGGAATAATCCTTGCCGAGAATAACAATTTACCTGAAGAGTGGGTCTTGCCGCGGTCATGTTCAAAGAACACACCAGGCGAACGATGCAGCTGAGAAACGATCACGCGTTCAGTACCATTGATAACGAAGGAACCGGTGGTCGTCATGAGCGGCAGTTCGCCCATGTACACTTCCTGTTCTTTCATTTCTTTGACGACCGGCTTGGTCGGCGATTCTTTATCCAGGATCACCAGACGCACCTTGGCGCGCAGTGGTGAAGCGTAAGTCAGGCCACGCTGTTGACATTCTTTAACGTCAAAGGCCGGATCGCCCAGCACATAGGATAAAAATTCGAGACGCGCAAAACCATTGTGCGAAACGATAGGGAATATGGACGTAAAGGCAGACTGCAAACCTTCATTTTTACGTGCCGACGTTGGTTTGTCAGCCTGTAAAAAGCCCAGATAAGATTCAAGCTGGGTAGCCAGCAAGAAAGGAACACTGTGGACGTTGGCGCGTTTCGCAAAAGATTTACGAATGCGCTTCTTCTCAGTAAATGAGTAGTGCATGAACACTCCGTGAGTGGCAGGGAAAGATAGAGAAGTCAAATTTCATCGCGCGATAAAACTTCAGTTCTTTATCCTTCGTACTGGTCGTTGACAATTCGCAACAGAATACAACATCGTCAACTATTAAAAACGACAAACGGAACCCTCTCTTGCGAGAGGATTCCAACTTTGTTTTTTGACGAACAAATCATTCGCCAAAACCATCCGCGATTACTTGATGTCTGCTTTCGCGCCGGCTTCTTCCAATTTCTTCTTCGCTGCATCAGCATCAGCTTTCGACACGCCTTCTTTAACAGCTTTTGGTGCGCCATCAACGACGTCTTTGGCTTCTTTCAAGCCCAAGCCGGTCAATTCACGAACTGCTTTAATAACGCCAACTTTGTTCGCGCCAATTTCAGTCAGAATTACGTTGAATTCTGTTTGCTCTTCAACAGCAGCAGCTGCTGCAGCTGGACCAGCAACTGCCATTGCAGCAGCAGAAACACCAAATTTTTCTTCAAAAGCTTTTACCAGGTCGTTCAGATCCATTACGGACATCGCGCCAACTGCTTCTAAAATATCATCTTTGCTAATTGCCATTTGAAACTCCTAATTTTTTACAGTAATTACATCTATTCGGTATTTGACTTGATTCAGATTACTCAGCGACTGCTTCAGCAGCAACTGGTGAACCTGCATCTTTTTTCGCTGCCAGAGCAGCCAAACCACGCGCAAAACCTGCAACCGGTGCTTTCATTATGCCGGCCAACTGAGCCAACAGAACTTCACGGGCAGGGATGCTTGCCAATGCAGCTACACCCGCTTTATCGAGTGATTTACCTGCATAGTTACCAGCTCTGATAACCAGCTTGTCATTGGTTTTTGCGAAATCAAAAGTTACTTTTGCCGCAGCAACAGCGTCTTCAGAAATTGCATAAATCAATGGACCAGTCATTTCATTGCCTAAGCTGGCAAATGCCGTACCTTCAACAGCGCGACGAGCTAATGTATTTTTCAATACACGCAGGTATACGCCCTGGGCACGTGCTTTGGCGCGTAATTGCGTCAAATGACCTACCTGGATGCCACGATACTCGGCCACAACGATAGTCTGTGCAGTTGCTACTTTCGCAGAAACTTCAGCGACTACGGCCTTTTTGTCATTCAGATTGAGACTCACGGTCAACCTCCAATTATGATGCTCGGAAAATCCCTCACATCGTTTCGAACACGGCGTCCGAAGTTAGAAGTATTGTGCTGTTTCCAGCGTCGTAACTACATAACTTGCTCGGGCCCACCATCTGCGTTGGGCGTTAAAGCCACTTAACGTGGCTTTAACGATTAACCGGCAATTAACGGCACATCTATTAATTGCCAGCCCAACGGTCTTTGATTGTCTGGATGAAAATTCATCCAGCCCAAAGATTGGCCTCACACAGGAATGTGCGAGGGCTTGATTTATTACCCAGCCAAATTGGCGTGATCAACACGCACACCAGCACCCATAGTGGATGACATCGCAACGCGACGCAGGTAGATGCCTTTGGATGATGCTGGCTTGGCTTTTTGCAATGCTTCGATCAGGGCCAACAGGTTGGCTTTCAGATCTGCATCAGAGAATGATTTACGACCGATGGTGCTGTGGATGATACCTGCCTTGTCAGTACGGTATTGAACCTGACCGGCTTTTGCATTTTTAACTGCAGTAGCGACGTCAGGAGTTACAGTACCAACTTTCGGATTTGGCATCAGACCACGTGGTCCCAAGATTTGACCCAGAGTACCAACCACACGCATGGTGTCTGGAGAGGCGATCACGATATCAAATGGCATGTCACCTGCTTTGATACGTTCAGCCAGATCTTCCATACCAACTACGTCGGCGCCGGCTGCTTTAGCTGCTTCAGCCTTGTCGCCGGTTGCAAATACCGCTACGCGTACAGTCTTACCTGTACCGGCTGGCAGAACTACAGAACCACGAACTACCTGGTCAGATTTTTTAGGATCTACGCCCAGTTGAATTGCCACGTCAAAGGATTCATTGAACTTGGCAGTTGCGCATTCGCGCAGCAATGCAACAGCATTGGCAAATGGATAGACTTTAGTGCGATCAACTTTAGCTTTGATCAGTTTTGCGCGTTTAGAAATAGCCATGTTACACACCCTCTACGGTAATGCCCATCGAACGGGCTGAACCGGCGATAGTACGCACTGCTGCGTCCATATCTGCGGCGGTCAGATCTGCGCGTTTGACTGTGGCGATTTCTTCAGCTTGCTTTCTTGTGAGCTTGCCGACTTTATCTGTATGTGGCTTTGGTGAACCTTTGGTCACGCCAGCTGCTTTTTTGATCAGATAAGTTGCAGGGGGCGTTTTCATCACGAATGTAAACGACTTGTCTGCAAATGCAGTGATCACGACAGGAATTGGCATACCTGGCTCAACACCTTGAGTCTGCGCATTGAATGCCTTGCAGAATTCCATGATGTTCAGACCACGTTGACCCAGAGCTGGTCCGATTGGTGGGGATGGGTTTGCTTTACCAGCTGGCACTTGCAGCTTGATAAAACCAATGATTTTCTTTGCCATGATGGCTCCTTCTTGAGTTGAGTA